>JAXLVU010000004.1:0-341932 GCA_046328855.1 Anaerolineales bacterium
CCGCTTGAGGATGTCGATGAATCCAAAATTTGACAAAAGGAACTCTTAAAATGAAAAAGATAGCTGTACTACTGTTTACTGCATTGCTTGTCACTTTGACTGCATGTGCTCCCAAAGCTGCCGAAATGCCCAAAGCCGAATTGCCCGCTGGCAAAGCTTGGGCAGACGGCAAGGAAATCTATTTCATCCATACTGAAGCTTCAGACCTCGGTGTGGCTGAAAAGCTCACCAACATGATGAAGTCACCCGTCATTCTTGTGCCTTCGCTGGCAAATGTGCCCGATGAATCTTTGGCGAATGTTTATGTATTCACCAATGGCATTGCGGGTTCAGGTCCATTCGGGTTCCAAGCCGATGTCTTTGACAACCCTCCCAGCACTGACGGATATACTCCTCTTCGCCGCCTCAATGCTGTGACATGGACAGATGAAACCAAAGCCCGCGAACTAACCTCCGCTGCCGATGTTCTCGCTGCAGAGTCTGCCGGTGAATTGATCATCGAACAACCCGGTGTAGTCATCAATATGCCCTTCGTCGTTTGGGATGGCGGTCAGCGATAAAAAACGAATCTACGGCTTACGCAAATTCTTAATGCGTAAGCCGTAATGTGTAAAAACTTTATTGAGGTCGAATGAGTAAGAATCGAAAACCTTCGGTAGACCCTGTTATTGTTGTGATGCTAGGCATCGTTTTCCTTGCCGTGGCTGTTGCCATGATCGTCTTTGCCCCCAACACGAATTCAATCAACATTGCCGCCGATGCCAATGTGATGAGTCAGCTTGTGGTGGCATTCGTCACCGGTATTACTACCGGCGGCTTGAGCTGCCTTGCTGTGCAGGGCGGTTTGCTCGCCAGTTCACTTGCCTATCAGATCGAGCAGGATTACAGCGCTCAAGCCAAAAATAAAAAAGCAGCCCGCACCAATTCCGCCATGCCGATTGCACTTTTTCTCCTGGCGAAACTGGTCGCGTATACCTTGATGGGCGCATTGCTCGGCTGGCTTGGTTCTTTCCTTACATTAAGTCCGCTCACGCGTGCCATTCTGATGGTTGCCATCGGAATCTTCATGATCGGCAATGCCTTGCGCATGTTCAACGTGCATCCCATCTTCCGCTACTTCTCCATTGAGCCGCCGAAGTTCATCACGCGTTACATCCGCCGCACCGCCAAAGGCACCGATACCGCCACACCGATCTTCCTCGGCTTGCTGACGATCTTCATCCCCTGCGGTGTGACCCAAGCCATGATGGCGACCGCTCTTGGCACAGGCAGCGTACTCATGGGCGCCGCATTGATGTTCGCCTTCACGCTCGGCACCAGCCCGGTATTTTTCGTTGTTGCATATCTTGCCACCGAACTCGGTGCAAAGCTTGAAAAATTCTTCATGCGATTCGTCGCTGTTGTCGTCTTGATCTTGGGACTCGTGACCTTGGATGGCGGACTCAATTTGATGGGCTCGCCCCTTTCGCTTCAAAACCTGACCCGCAACTGGTTCGCCCCACAAGCCGAATCCAACCCTGTTGCAGAGTCCACCCATCCCTCTGCCGCAAGTGATGAAATTATCCTAAGCGTAGAGAACAACGGGTATTTCCCTGCTATTCTCAAAGCTCCGGCAGGCAAAGACCTGACGTTAAGTCTCGTCACCAATAAAACCTATTCCTGTGCCCGTGACTTTGTCATCCCGGATCTGAATTTTTATGAATTACTCCCAGATACGGGGACCGTTCAAGTCAGCATCCCTGCACAGGAAGCCGGTTCAACCCTCTTCTTCACCTGCTCAATGGGGATGTATACTGGGCAGATCGTGTTTGAATAAAATAAGGTGCCTGTCACCTTGGAGATACTTGTGATGATTAAGAAAACCTTCAAAATTCCTGATATGAGCTGCACCAACTGCGCCATGAAAATCGAGTCTCTGGAAGATGACCTCGACGGCGTGAAAGAGGTCAACGCCAGCTATCATAAACTGGAAATGGTCATCGAATATGATGAAACCAAACTAACTGATGAGCAAATTGTGACCGCTATTAAAAAGAAGGGGTACACCGCAGTCGCTGCATAACTTGTTTTTATACAGTTTTATAAAGGCATGTGGAGCAATAAATGTGGGCAACCCGTTTCTACTCCACATGCCTACTTATTTAAAGATTTTGTTTGTTTTCATTTTGACCCCTTTCCGTTATACTCGCGCCCATGCCCAAGTATTACACGCCCAAAGAAGCCAATAATCTGTTGGAAATCGTCCGACCGATGGTAGGAGATTTGATGCAGATCGGGGAACGAGTCCGCGCTCGTGGACCTGAGATTTGGGCGATGGTTGAAAAATCTGCGGGGAACGGCGGCAACCCCGAGCTGAGCAAGATGCTGCCCGATTTTGACCGTCTTGACGAGATCCTGCATCGCCTTCAGGATATGGAGATTGAGGTGAAAGACCTGGCTTCAGGCTTGATCGATTTTCCAGCGTTGCGAGATGGCACGGTCGTTTATCTGTGTTGGAAATATGGAGAGGGGAGTATCCAGTTTTGGCACGAGATCGAGGCGGGGTTTGCGGGGCGTCAACCGATTGATTGGGAATAATCCGAACGCTAAAAATTCATTGTATCCCGGAGAGAAGAGATGAGTGCATCCACAATTGGACGTTATGAGATCGAATCTGAATTAGCCACAGGTGGTATGGGGGTTATTATCCTTGCGAAAGACCCATACATTCAGAGACAGGTCGTTGTCAAAGTGTTGATGTATAGTCGCACCTTGGATACGGTCTACCGCGATTTTTTTCAGAACGAAGCAGAAGTCATTGCTGCCTTGGAACATCCCTGCATTGTGCCGATTTATGATTTTGGCTGGCATGGACAACAACCTTATATCGTGATGCGTTACATGGCGGGCGGTAGTTTACAAGACCACCTTGAAAAAGGCGAAATCAAACTGACGGAAATGGCGCACATCTTTAAGCGGGTGGCAGATGCGCTTGATGCTGCACATGCAAAGTCCATTATCCATCGCGATATCAAACCATCCAATATTTTGTTCGATGCATCAGGAGAAGCCTTTCTCTCTGATTTTGGGATTGCAACATCAAAATCCATCAAGGATGATGATGGAGAATGGTTGGTGGGCACCCCTGCATATATGAGCCCTGAACAAGCCAAAGGTGGGCACGTGGATGGACGTTCGGATGTCTACGCATTAGGTGTGACGTTGTATCGCCTCCTAACTGGACAGTTGCCATTTTCCAGTGACTCAGCGACCAGCTTGATCAATTCTCATGCCGAACTACCGATCCCTGATATTCGCAGTGTGAAATCAAATATTCCCGCTGTATGGCAGGAAGTGGTTTCAAAAGCCATGGCAAAAGACCCCAAAGATCGTTACGCCACCGCTGGAGACTTTGCTCGTGATGTGAACGAAGTTGTCTCTGGAAAATGGTTTTTGAGGAAATTGTAGGGAAATTTCTTTCAAACGCATCTACAACAAAATAAAGTGTTTTTTCTTTATAAGAGCCTGTTAAGGCTCTATATTGTTTTAGGTTAGGAGAAAAATGAAAAAAGGTATTTGGTACGGCATCGCAGCGTATGCGATGTGGGGTTTCTTCCCTATCTATTGGAAATTGTTACATGATATTCCCGCTTTGCAATTGCTTGGGCATCGTATTTCCTGGTCATTCCTGCTCTTATTCGCATTCATTTTCATCACCAAACAATGGGACGAATTCCGTGCCGTTGCATTCAACCGTAGAACCCTTGGCATCTATGCCGTAGCTGGCGTTTTGCTTTCTCTAAACTGGCTGATCTACGTCTGGGGTGTGAATGCTGGCTTCATTGTGGAAACCAGTCTTGGGTATTTCATCAACCCGCTATTGAGTGTGCTCTTTGGTGTGATCTTCTTGCGCGAAAAGCTACGTCCTATGCAATGGCTGCCCGTTGTGATCGCAGCCATCGGTGTGACCTATCTCACCATCACATATGGACGTTTACCCTGGATCGCGCTTTCACTGGCGGTTAGCTTTGGCTTGTATGGTTTGGTTAAGAAACTTTCGCCGCTCGGTTCGGTCTTCGGGTTAACTCTCGAGACAGGCATTGTCTTCCCTGTAGCCTTGATCTACCTTGCTTTTGTTCAAGTGAACGGCACTGCTGGCTTCTTGCATGATGGTGCTCTCGTTGATATTCTTTTGATCGGCGGTGGCATTGTCACCACCATTCCGCTTTTGATGTTTGCTTCTGCGGCAAAAGAGATTCCGCTCAACATGGTGGGGGTATTGCAATATTTTGCACCGACGATTCAATTTCTCATCGGTGTGTTTGTATACAAAGAACCTTTCGACAATACCCGTTTGATTGGCTTTGGAATCGTTTGGCTGGCACTTATCATTTTTGGGCTTGAGAATATTCTTGCCCATCGTAAACTGCCGCAAACCATCCCTGAGTTGGGCGAATAACCATGAAACTCCTTTTTATTGGCGGTACGGGGTTGATCAGTTCGGCATGTTCTGAACTCGCTATCGAACGTGGACACGAACTTTTTCTTTTGAATCGTTCTGTCTCGACGATTTACCCGCCGCCGAAAGGAGCTACTGTTCTACAGGCAGATATTTACGCTGACCCTACGCATCTTTCTGCGCTCTTGGCGGGTCAGCACTTCGACGCCGTTGTGGACTTTATTGCTTTTCATCCCTACGATATTCAACGTGATCTATCTTTATTCCGCGAGAAGACAAACCAATTCGTATTTATTTCTTCTGCCAGCGCCTATCAAAAGCCGGTACGGAAATATCCCATCACCGAAGAAACGCCGTTGGAGAATCCTTTCTGGGAATACTCACGCAACAAGATCGCCGCTGAAAATCTTTTGATGGATGAATATCATAAGAACGGCTTTCCTGTGACTATTATCCGCCCGTCACATACATATGGACCTTCACAAATTCCGTTCAGTTATGGCAGTTGGCGTCATCAATGGACTTTGATCCACCGCATGAAACAGGGTCAACCCGTTATTATGCCCGGTGATGGAACCTCTCTATGGGTGTTAACGTGGAATGCCGATTTCGCCAAAGGTTTTCTTGGCTTATTGGGGAATAAGAATGCAATTGGTGAAGCTTTTCATATTACGTCAGACGAAGCTCTCAGCTGGGAACAAATTTACTTCGAAATGTATCAAGCCTTGGGCGCGGACCCGAACGTGATTCACATCCCATCAGACTATATTGCCCGCTTCGACCCCGAAGCGACCGGAACACTGATCGGCGATAAATCCAATAGTGTGATTTTTGATAATAGTAAGATCAAACGATTTGTGCCTGATTACCATTGTGAAGTTACATGGCGTGAAGGGTTTCGCCGTTCGTTGGCGTGGTTTGAGGCACATCCTGAATTTCAGACCATCGATGAAGATGCCCTGCAAAACTGGGATCGGATCATTCAAGCCTATACCCATTCGCCTTTGTAACGCTGAGGGATATGAAGAGAATAGGGTTTTATGTCATTCGGTCATAAATCAGATGACTTTTATTCTAATAATTATGGTCTGAATTCGTTATAATTTTGAAAAAAAACAAGGAGAGCAATTGTCATGAATTTTGCAATGTGGAAGAAAGCACTTAATGTGATCCCTGAGGTCTCAAAAGAAGAATGGGACGGTCTGGATATCATTTCCAAATGGCTCATTTCCACCCGTGCGGCTGTGCTCATCATGACCTTTATTTCTGCTGCCCTGGCGGGTTTGTTTGCCTGGCGTGATGGTTCATTTAGTTTTCTCCCCTGGCTTGCGTTGGTCTTCGGGCTTATCATGGCGCATGCCAGCAACAACATCTTCAACGATTACACCGACTTCGTCCGTGGCGTGGATAAGGATAATTACTATCGCACCATGTATGGCGCTCAACCTGTCGCTTCTGGCTTGATGACCAAACGTCAGCACCTGACCTACTTTGTGGTCACTGGTATTCTTGCCATGGTTGCGGGGTTATACCTCGTCTGGCAAACCGAGTTCAACACCACCACTTGGATTTTGCTCGGGCTCGGTTCATTCTTCGTCCTCTTCTATACCTGGCCTCTCAAAGGGTTGGCTCTCGGCGAAGTTGCCGTGCTCATGGTTTGGGGTCCGCTCATGATCGGTGGCGGATACTACGTCCTCACCGGCAACTGGAACTGGTCTGTCGTCATTGCCAGCTTGCCGTATGTGCTTGGGGTTACGACCGTTATCTTCGGCAAACACATCGACAAGATCAAAGTGGACCAAGCTAAGAAGATCTACACCTTGCCGGTGGTCATTGGTGAAAAAGCCGCTCGTTATACGATTATTGCCATGATGGTGTTGCCTTATCTTTTCACCGGCTATTTAATCGCCACCAAGTTCTTTACGCCGGTCATGTTGATCGTGCTCTTTGCGCTGCCTGCTTTACGCGAAAGCCTTCCGCCTCTCACCAAGCCCAAGCCAGAAACTCGCCCCGAAGGTTTCCCTGAAGGACAGGGCGGCTGGCCCCTTTATTTCGCGCCTATTGGTTTCCGCAACAACCGCGCTTTTGGTTCACTCTTCATGCTCGGACTTTTGCTGGATGTGGCAATTCGCCTCATTCCTGCCACACAAAATTTCTGGCGCTAAAACAACCTGTACTCCAAAGCCTCCCAACATTGGGAGGCTTTTTTGTTGTTAGGGGAGAGGTGATGTTTCGATGACAATCGTCACATTCAATATTTTGAATATGAGCTTACAATATATTCAGGTTTATGAATATGAAAAAACACCCCATACTCGATGTTTCCAAAAAAATTGCCGACCCGCTTTCAGCCATGTCCTCGCCACAGCGCATTGCCATTTTGCTTGCCATTGGCAAAGGCGAGGCGTGCGTGTGTCACCTTGAAACCGCATTGGGATTGCGCCAAGCTTACATCTCTCAGCATTTGATGGCGCTCCGCAAAGCGGATATCCTCCAGGATCGCCGCGAAGGACGTTATGTTTTCTACAAAATCAAAAACGCCTCTCTGCTGGACCTGATCACTGCTGCTGCTACCCTAAGCGGACTCTCCGCCGAATCTGTTTCCTCCCTCATCAACACGCAGGTATATCCGTCTTGTGAATGCCCACATTGTGTGCCTGCTTTAATTCCCATAGCGAGTTTGTAACCATGACCACACTTATTACTCCATCTGTTCCGCATTCTGAAAAAAAGATATTTGCTGCTTTGGCTATTGTCCTTGTCTTGTGGGTAGCCGCGTATAACCTCATACAGCCTCTTGCAAATTGGATCTCGTTCGACTTGCTGAGGCTTTCTCCAGAAACACAGCTTGGCGAGTCGATTGCTTTCTTTCTCTACGATGTGCCAAAAATCTTGTTGCTGCTCTCAGGCATGGTTTTCCTTATTTCGATTGTCCGCACTTTCTTCAGCCCCGAGCGGACTCGTGCGCTGTTGGGCGGTAAGCGCGAAGGCGTAGGCAATATCTTCGCCGCCATGCTGGGAATTGTCACCCCGTTCTGTTCATGTTCGGCGGTTCCACTTTTTATCGGATTTGTCGAAGCGGGCATTCCTCTAGGCGTGACCTTCTCCTTCCTCATCGCCGCCCCAACTATCAATGAGGTGGCGATCATCTTGCTGTTTGGCTTGTTCGGTTGGAAGGTGGCAGGACTATACGTCGCTTCGGGTTTGGTGGTTGCCATTGTGGCTGGTTTCATTATCGGCAGACTCAAAATGGAAAGATACGTGGCAGATTTTGTTTGGAAGGTTCACCGCAAAGTGAATGTGACCGAAGAAAAGCTGACCTGGTCTGACCGTATCGAACGTGCCTGGCAATCGGTGAAAGAGATCGTGGGCAAGGTCTGGTTGTATGTAGTAATTGGTATCGCTGTGGGGGCGGGCATTCACGGTTATGTGCCAGAAGATGCCTTGGCGTCCATTTTGGGGGCGCAGGCTTGGTGGTCGGTGCCGCTGGCGGTGCTGATCGGCATCCCGTTGTATTCCAATGCGGCTGGGATCGTTCCCATCGTGGGCACGTTGATCGAGAAAGGCGCGTCGGTAGGTACAGCTTTGGCATTCATGATGTCTGTCATTGGTTTGAGTTTGCCCGAGGCGGTGATTCTCAAACGCGTCTTGAAGATGCCGCTTTTGGTGACATTCTTCGTTGTCATCGCGATTGCGATCATTTTCACTGGCTATTTATTCAATGTGATCTTGTAAAGGAAAATGAAATGTTAACCATCAAAGTTCTAGGTTCAGGCTGTGCCAATTGTAAAAAAGTGGAAGCCATTGCTCATCAAGTCGTTGACCAATTGGGTGTTAAAGCTGAGATCATCAAAGTGACCGAGTATCCCGACATCATGGCGTACGATATCATGTCCACGCCGGGGCTGGTTATCAATGAAAAAGTCGTTTCATATGGGCGCATCCCTTCGTCAGCGGAAGTGACCACATGGATTGCCAGCGCATTGGAGACAGCAAATCCTTAACTGAACGATAACATTTGGAACTCTTTGCCATGGTAAAAGAACAAACATCATGAACAAGGAGAGAAACATATGAAAAAAGTTTTATTCCTCTGCACCGGAAATTCCTGCCGTTCGCAAATGGCAGAAGCCATCGTCAATGCGCGGATGGGCGCGGAATGGCATGCCGTCAGCGCGGGGACGAAGCCCGCGGGTTACATCCACCCCAAGGCGTTGGCAGCGCTTTCTGAAATTGGCATCCAGCACGAGGGTAGGTCGAAGCGTGCAGACGAATTTCAAGGCGTAGACTTCGACCTCGTCGTCACCGTCTGTGATTCGGCGGCAGAGGAATGTCCCGTCTGGTTGGGGAAGGGCAAGAAGGTTCATCATAGTTTCCCCGACCCGGCGCTGACCGATGACCTGAATGATTTTCGCGCTGTGCGCGATGATATTGAACGAGTGATGCTGGAATTGCTCAAAGCGGAATAAAAACTTACTGGTTAGTATCAAGCCTCCCGTTGGAACGAAGCGGGAGGTTTTTCTTTTAAATGGGGTAGTACTAACATCCTATTGTGAAAATATTTACAAATAAGACAGTTTTAGTTATAATAATGGTGATAAATTTCACAAATAAAATAAAAGGTGATAATCACCTGCCAGATCAGAGGAAACCATGAACACAAAACAAAAGCCCCATGTCGTTATCATTGGTGCAGGCTTTGCCGGGCTCGAAACCGCCCGCGGACTTGCCAACTCGCCCGTACGCATCACCCTCATCGATAAGAACAACCATCACCTGTTCCAACCGCTGCTGTATCAGGTAGCCATTGCTGGTCTGTTGCCATCGCAAATTGCTCAGCCTGTGCGCACGATCTTCCGCAAACAAAAGAACCTTGCCTTCCAAATGGGCGAAGTGACCGAGATCAACTTGAACGAAAAGTTCGTGAAGATGAATGGCTCGGCGATCGCCTATGATTATCTGGTCATTGCTGCGGGAGCGCGCACGAACTTCTTCGGTTTTGATATGCTCGAAAAACACGGTTTGCAACTCAAAGACCTTGAGACCGCCGTCACCACGCGCAATCATTTGCTTTCGATGTTTGAACAAGCCAGCCACGAAGCCGACCCTGAAAAGCGTAAAGCTATGCTCACCTTCGTCATCGTCGGGGGAGGCCCCACCGGCGTGGAAACGGCAGGGGCGTTGGCAGAGCTCATCACACATGTGATGCGCAAGGATTATCCGCGCTTGAATTTGAACGAGGCGCAGGTGATTTTATTGGAGGCAGGTCCGCATTTGATCGCGCCATACCCCGATGAGTTACGTCAGGCAACATTGCGGCTTTTGAAAGATAAAAAAGTGGATGTGCGCTTGAACACCAAGATGCAAGATTTCAACGGTCAGCGTGTGACCTTGGGAGACGGTTCTGTGATCGAGAGTCAAACGCTGATCTGGACGGCGGGCGCGAAAGCTGCCGAGATCATTGAAGCATTACCAGCCGAGAAAGCCAGCATGGGGCGCGTCCGCATCCAGGCGACCTTGAACCTGCCTCAGTTTCCTGAAGCCTTTGTGATCGGTGACGCTTCTTTCTTAAACAACGGTAACGGTCAACCCCTACCCATGCTATCAACGGTGGCGATTCAGCAAGGTCAAGCCGCGGCGAAGAATATTCGTCTCATGATGGAAGGAAAGGAACCTAAAGTATTCCACTACAAAGACCCCGGTCTGCTCGCCACGGTGGGACGTAATGCCGCCGTCGCCCGCATTTTCGGCATCTCCTTCAGCGGATTCATCGCCTGGGTGATCTGGGTCTTCCTGCACATTTATCGCATTATCGGTTTCAGGAACCGCATTATTGTAATGTTCAACTGGGCGTGGGATTATTTCTTCTACGACAATCAAGTGCGGCTAATTACACGAGAATAAAAGAAAGCTCCTCAGAGATTTTCTCTGAGGAGCTTTCTTTACAAAGCACCAGTTTGATTTGCGAAGAGCAAGACTAGCGCCCCCATGGCGTTGACCGTGAAATGCAAGAACATGCCAGGGTAAACAGACTCTGTGCGTTGATACATGTACGAGAATAAGGCACCGAGTAAAAAGGTCGGGAGTAAGGTAGCAAGCTGACCATGAAAGAGTGCGAAGATCATCGAACTGAACATCAAAGCATTGAACCATCCGTATTTCTCACGTAGCCCTTTGAAGAGAAAACCACGGAAGAACAGTTCTTCGGTAATCGGCGCGACAATGACGGTGGTAAAGGCGAAGAGATACGGGGCGTTAAGTTCGCCAAGAATCTCAGAAATGACATCGGCTTGGGTGGCGACCCCGAGCGAGATCATCACGAGATTGTTGATGATGACTAACATATATGCACCAGCTAACAACCCACAACCCAATGCCAATTGATTGGAATTGAAACGTTTGAAGCCCAATTCTTTCCATGAAACCTTGCGCCATAAGAAGATGACCACGATGGGAATCAATAAGAGGAATTCAAAGGTGGCAACATAAAGGATGTTGGTGCTTTGATTCTGTTCCATGCGAGAAAGAGCAAATAAATACCCGGCAACGACAGTGAGCAGAAGAGCCAGCCCGAGCCAGGTGTCGTTTGAAGACCAAGAGGCAGGCTTGGGTGTGGAAAGAGGCGGTGTAAGGTTCGGGTTATTGTCTAGCGGGTGTTGATCCATTTGTTTTTTCCAATTCTCTATACATCAGCCATTGACCTTTGCGGTCGTCCACGCTTTTCATGGCGCGGTCGTAGTAAATGTCGAAGATCTGCCCGGTGTTCACTTCCACGCGGAAGTAATAGCGACCGACATTCAACGAGCCGCGGGTGGCGGCGGTGAGGGCATGAGCGGGACGCATATTCTTTGCCATTTTGCCTTTACGCGAGAAGTCGGTCCATTCGGAGAGGGCAGTAATGACTTGATAGGTTTGTCCGTTCCAGATGAAGCCATTCGGGCAGTGCGGCGCTTTCTCATACACCGGCGGCTTCTCGAAGATCACTTCGATGCTCTCATCATAAAAGTGGATGGGGAGATACTCGGGCATAGGTTACTCTTCCGCGAGGTGGAAGCGATGCATGAAGCGATGAAAGATCGGTGCTGCAAGGATACCGACGGCTGCCAAAAGTACGACGCCAGAATATAGAGCGTATAACGAGGCGAAAACTTTCCCGGCATTGGTCTGCAGCGGGTTGACCGGACCCATGCCGCCGAGAATCATCGAGGCGTTGAGCAGCGAGTCTAACCAGGAGAGACCTTCGAGGAAGTGATAGCCCAGCATGCCGATGAATAAAGAGAAGAGCAGCAACAGAGACCCAAGCACGCCGTTTCGAGCCAGGCGTTTGGCAAAGACAGATTTCTTGGCAAGCGGTTGTTTATGATGCTCGTACATAATCACCTTTGATATGAGGATTATAGTTGATGTGGGGATTGGAAGAAATTACTGGGTAAAATCGTCTGAATGACGAAGGAGAGCAAGAATGATTAAGCTATATCGAGAAGAACAAAGCTCCACAGCGGATATGATCGAAGCGGAGTTTAAGGAGCTGGTGCTGGGCTATGATTTGGTTGTGGTGGAGCCTGCCAAGGCAGAGTCTCTTTTTGAAGGGCGTGTTTTGCCGGTAATCACGAACAACGAGCGGATCGTGAGCGGGGACGAGATTATGCCCTACATCAAAGAGTTGACCCGCCTGATGTATGACTGGCAGTTGTTCCAAAGTGATGCTTGTTATATCCGAGATGATGGGAATGGTGTTTGTTGATTGAGCATAAAATACCCCGCTGATATAAAGTCAGCGGGGTGTTTTTTTATGACTATGCTCCGTTCGTGATCTCAAGCTTGTTCAAGTAGGTGTTTTGGAGAATGGCGAGCACACTAAACGTGATGATAAAGAACGGGATGCCAAACACGGCAAGAATGGCAGCAATGCTGCCTGGGTTGAAGTTTCCTGCCAGTTGCGCCATGGCAATTGCGATTGTTTGTTGTTCACGCGAGAAGCTGGTGAGGTAGGGTGTGAATACCTCTTGCGCAGCGGAAAGACCGGAGATTACCATCAAGAATAAAGCCAGCGGCAGGGAAGGGCGTACCCAATGCGAAAAGACTTCTTTCATGCTGGGGGAGCCGTCTTTGCCAGATGCCTGCCAACTTTGATACTGCCCCTTGAAGAAAAGAGTAAGCAGGAAGAGCATGGGGACATTAAGCAACAATGGCGGTGTGAGCGCCAGCGGAGAATCGAGCAAATCTGCCAAGCGGAGATTTTGAAAGGCGGCGAATGCCAGAGGAGTGGAGGTGACGAAGAGCCATGGACTGAACAAAAGCAAGAGCCAGGTGCTGCCCTTGCCGAAGGGTCTCACGACACTGATGCCGAGTGCCCCAAGATAGGCAACAGGGAGTTGAATGAAGAGTGCTGCCAAAAATGAAGGCAGAACGGTATTGAGTGAGATCCGCAGGAACATGCCGAATTCAAAACTAGCGAAGTTCCCAAATGCTTTCACTAAACTCATAGCAAGCGGAGCCACAGTCACAACGAATGCTGCTACAGCACCAAGTGTAAGCGCCACCCAACTTGGGATAGATGGATTGCTTGAAAAAGAAGCAGTTTCTTCAGTGTGATGGCTAATCTGAAGCTTTCTTGCAACCAAGATCACGGTGGCGAGAATGCCGAAGAAAGCAGCGAACCCCAGCATGAAGACAGAGACCGAAGCGGTGAGACCAAAGTATCCATTGCGGATGGTTTGCGCAAGCATGTGACCGAGCACGAACTTCCCATCTCTGCCGGGGACGAGGAATGCCAGCAGGTTGAGGGATTGCAGACCGTAGGCGACCAGCGCCAGTTGGGTGACCAGCCAGGTAGTGAACAGGGTGCCGGTTGGTAGCGAACTGGCTTCCTTTTGAGGGCGTAAAACGGCGAGATAAACAACCAAGCCAATTGCACTCATTACGGCAAGGGTGGCGATGCTATCGAGTAGTAAATAGGTGATGTGCAGGGATGTAGGTTTCCACACGTCACGCAAGAAGGCAGGACCGAACATCGCTAGTGCCGGACCGAAATATGCCAACGGTAAGGTAAACCATAAGCGGGCGCGTTGGCTGAAGCGATGGACGGCAAGCGCAAGTAAAGGCGGCAGGATGGCAGCCGCCAAAACATGAATGAAGATCATCCCAGCGGTGTAGCCCAATGCCGTAGGAAAGATACGGTTGGTGAACATGGCAATGTAATTCTCGAAGCCGACGAAATCGCCTTCCATGCTCATGCGAATGCTTTTGAAACTGGCAAGCAGGGTGCTGAGACTCAACCAGAGCTGATCGACAGTGCAAAGACCACAGGCGGGTAATAACAGCAGCAGACTGAAAAGTCCGCGCAAGAGGGGAGAGGAGGATTTGGATGTAGACATATACCTTTCCGTTTTATGTAATCGGTCAAAACAACTTACATATTGATCTGAACGTTTCCCATACTGGTGACCCGACCGCGACGGGCAGCCAGTACATTGACCAAGATCATAATGAAACCCATGCCTATTGCAGCAGGGAGCATAATGGCGGGCATCAGCCATAACTCCCAGAAGGATTTCTGGCGGGCATTGTTCGGGTTGGATGGATCGACGAGCAGGGTGGAATGGTCGCCGATGTCATAGGTGACGATGTTTGATGAATTAACACTATTGTAGCGATAGGTTTCACCTTCATAGGTATATTCATAGATCGGGGAGTAGGTGGTGGTGCCATCGGAATTGCTGGCATCCATGTCGACGATGACGGCATCTACTTCCACGCCGGAGGTTACGAGACGAAAGCTGTTGAAGCTGTAAAACAGACCAATGCCGAACAGGATGATCCAGATGAGATGTAAGGAGAGGAAAAGACATCCACGCCCAAAACAACCCATAGGCTTTGCTTGATTTGTATCCATTATGCACCTCTAAAGTTATTCAAATTATTTGTAAATACGAAGGAACATTATCAGTGTATGGGGTTTGATAGGAAAAAACATTCCCCCAGTGTTCCTACACCAGGGGAATGTGATGGATATTATTTCAGTGCGTAGACAGCGAAGCCGCGGGCGGGGGCATAGAATTTGCCGAAGCCGTCTGAGGCGGTGAGTTGGTCTTCGGGGCGGGAAAGGTCGTTTTTGCCCCACCAAGCTACAGGGCGGAAAGCGGCGCGGTGCCACTTCGTCTGCACCCATTCGCCGCGCCAGTCGTCGCCGCGATTGTTGAGGACGTAGATCAAGCCGGGCTGACCACCGAAGCCGCCACGCTGCATGATGTAGAGATCATCGGAGAGATGCAGAACGGTGGTTTCACCACCAGCATATTTCTCGTGGACGGCGACCAGGGCATCGATGCCGTTGCGGGTATCGCGCAGGGCGAGGTTGTAGTTGAAGTAATCTTTCCAGAAGACGCAGGGATAGCCTTCGTGGGTGAGGATGTAGGAATACGCAAGCAGTTTGTCGTTGGTGATGGGGCGACCTTCATCGCGCAGGTCGTGATTCTCTACGAAGGTCACGGCGCTTTGCGGTTGCGACTTGAGCACCGACTCGCCATTGACCAAGTTCTTGAGGCTGAAACCATAGGTATCACATAAGCCTTTGAGCAGTTCGCGCAGGGGGAAGTCGAAAGCATCGACTGGGTTGGTGTTGGCTTCGTTGGCTTCACTGACCCAGCGCAGGGTGTTGGTGGTATTGTCCCAATATTCGGCAACGCCGAAGGGCTTGTGATAGGCACCGTTCTTCATGTAACGATACTCTTGAATGGCAGTGACGGTGTTGGCGGCGAAGCCTTTGACGAAGTCGTAACGGAAGCCATCGAAGCCGACTTCTTCGATGAGCCAGCGGGCGAACTTGAGCAGCTCGCCATAGACGTAGGGATTGCGATGCGAGAGATCGGGCATATCGCCGAAGGTCATCTCATCCCAAGACTCGTACATGCTGGGGTGAAAGGACTCCCAGTTACGAGGGAAGCGTCCGCTTTTGGGATTGAAGACCGTCCAACGCTTTTGCCCATTGATCGGGTTGACTTCTTCTGCGTCGGCACCGGAGTTGTGATTGAGGACCATATCGGCGATCACACTTAAGCCGTGCTGGTGTGCGCTTTCAATAAGCTGATTCAACTCTGAGCGTGTACCGAACCAGGTTGGGACGCTGCCCTTTTGGTCGAACTCGCCGAGGTCGTAGTAATCGTATGGGTCGTAGCCCATGGAAGGACCGAAGAGGTTGGCGGCTTTATGAACGGGGGGCAGCCAAAGGGAAGTAAAGCCTGCCTTGGCAAGACCGGGGATCTCGCGGTGGATATAGTTCCACCATTGGAATTCTTTGCCTTCTTCCTTGGGACAGTCCCAATAGAAGGTTTGCATCATGACGCCCATGGGGGTCTCCTTGAGGGTTGGTGGAGAATATTGTAATGTGGAATAGTTAACGGGGGATGGGTAATAGGTAAGGGGACGTTTAATTAGCCACAGACTCGCAAGGACCAGAGAGCTTATGAACGGTCGAGCTTGGTGTCGTCGAAGGAGGTGGGGTCGCCGAGGGGTTCGAGGTGGGTGAAGACGGTGATTTCGGGCAGGGTTTGGCGGATGTCGGCTTCGATGTGTTCGAGCAGTTGATGCCCTTCGAGGACGGTCCAGGTATCGGGGACGAGGACGTGGAAGGAGACGAAGCGGCGTGCGCCCGATTGACGGGTGCGCAAGGCGTGGAATTGAATGCCTTTGGCGGTGTAGGTTTCGAGCACCTTGGTAATGGTGCTGCGTTCTTCTTCGGGCAGGGCGGTATCCATGAGACCAAGCACCGAAGCGCGGACGATGCGGGTGCCAGACCAAATGATATTGGCGGCAACGATGAAGGCGACGATGGGGTCGAGCCGCTCCCAACCGGTGAGGGCAACCAGACCGACGCCCGCGATCACGCCGACGGAGGTCCAGACGTCGGTCATGAGGTGGTGGGCGTTGGCTTCGAGGGTGATGGATTTGTACTTCTTCCCGGCTCGTAGGATGAAGTAGGCTGCCAGCAAGTTGATGACCGAAGCCCCCGCGGATACGGCGAGACCCAAGCCCACTTGTTCGAGCGGCTGCGGGTCCCATAAACGAGGCGCAGCGGTCCAGATGATGCTGACAGCGGCGATGAGGATCAGGGTCCCTTCGACGCCGCTGGAAAAGTATTCGGCTTTGCTGTGCCCGTAGGTGTGGTCGTCGTCGGCGGGGCGGGCGGCGACGGTGAGCATGGCGAGCGCCATGAGAGCGCCGACCAGGTTGACGATGGATTCGAGCGCGTCTGAAAGCAGACCGACAGAGCCGGTGAGGAAGTAGGCGATGGTTTTGAGCAGGATGGTGAGCAGGGCGGCGGCGATGGAGATCCAGGCAAAGCGGGTGAGGAAGGCGCGGTCGTTGGGTTCTGAGTGCATGGGGTAATTGTAGCAAAGGCAGGGCGCGGGGGGTAGTGATAGGTGTCAGGTATGGGGGAATTGGGTTTCGGGGGCGATGTGGGGATTATTTGGGAACACTGTGGACACACTGTGGAGACACATTGGGGCTTGATTGGGGCAGTAAGAGGGTAGTAAGAGGATGGTAAGACGAGAGTAAGAGGGGCAATTATGAGAGAGGATATAGGATTATCGAAGGATGTACGAAGGATCATCGAAGGATGATCGAAGGATGTCTAGGAAAATGAGGGGGATATAGGATGGATATAGGATGGACGAAGGATGGATAGAGGATGAGCGGGTGGGGTTCTTTCGGGTAGCCAAGGGGTGTGCTATACTTTTTTCGACGATGGGGTAACTAGGTTGAGACCCCTTGAATACCCAGACCTCCGAGGTCTGGGAGACCTCGGAGGTCTAAATGCCACGCAGAGAAGTTCCCTTTTTGCCCGATCAGTATTATCACTTTTACAATCGCGGGAATAACCGTCAGACGGTGTTTTTTGAGGCGGAGAATTATGTCTATTTTTTGAAGGGGGTAAAGCGGTATTTGCATGGATTGGTGGAGGTGATTGCGTATTGCTTGATGCCGACGCATTATCATCTTTTGGTGAGGGTACTTGCTAATGAGCAGACTTCCGAAGTCTTTAAGACTTCGGAAGTCTCAAGACCGGAAGTCTCAAGACCGGAAGCCTCGAAGCAGGTATCTCTTGGAATGCAAAAGCTTTTGATCTCTTACACCAAAGCCATCAACAAGCGCTTTGAGCGGACGGGGGCGCTGTTTCAGGGACAGTTCCAAGGCAAGCCGGTGACGACCTACAGCCATTTGCTGACTTTGTGCGCGTACATCCATGCGAACCCGGTGAAGGATGGCTTGGCGGCTGCGCCAGAGATGTGGGACTTTTCGAATTATTTGGAGTGGCTGGGTTTGCGGAATGGGACGTTGGTGAACCGTGAATTTATTGCCGAGCATTTTGGGACGGGGGAGGCGTATAAGCAGTTCGTGGCGGACTATCTTCGTAACCGGCAGGTGGATGAGGAGTTTCGGAAGTATGTGGAGGGGTTGGAGAGGTAGGGATGCTAACTAGACTTCCGAAGTCTGTTTGAGTATAGGTTTTGGAGAGTGTGATTGGAAATTTCCCCACTCAGATTGTTTAGAGCATATTCCTTTATTCAAAAACTTCACTGCGATGAAATTCTAAGAATTCTCTATTCTCAGGAAAAACATTTCTTAATTGAAGAAAATTGCTTACATCAAAAACTTTGCAAGCGAAATGACTTAATCTTTGCGAAATAAGTACACTTCCATTATTCTTAAAAGTTATATATCCTCTATCAAACAAAAAATCGTAATTGGGAATTAATAAAAGACCGTTAAAAGGATTTAACCTTTCTTGATTATCGCTATCTTTCCACGGTTTTATATGTGAGGCTCGCAATAAAGTAACATTTTGTAATCCTGTCACAGAGCAACTTCCCCAAAGCCTTATTACATTTCGCCTGAAATTTCCCTGTCCAAGCCTACTAACTACTATTTGTTCTTGCTCAGTTTTTTCTAAAGTTTTATATTCTCCCGCATGTTCGCGCACTTCTTTGAATGCGTCTATCTCAGACGAAAGCATTTCTATTCTAAACACAAACTCACTTGGAGTATTTTCTTTCAATTGAAAATCGGTTAGCGTGATTCTTCCAAAATAAATGAAAGGGGAATGATGTATTTCCCTGTAGAAAAGATGAATCTCATCTTGGGCTTTGTTTGCTTCAATTACTCTTTTATCTGAACTGTGTCTCTCTTCCCCTTCCCAAAACAGCATGTTTCCGTCAATATAATCATTATATTGAGTCAAAGCCTGTTGTTTGTCTTTTGTTACGAACAAAATAATATATTTTGTGTTGGCAGGTGTAACGACACCTTTAGATATGGCGTGAAAACTTTGATAGCCCCAAAGTTTTGCTAAAAATGGACGTTCATAACTTTGACCAAATTCAAGAGAATTGAAATTTACAGGCATAAAGTCCTCAAAAGGGCGTTAAAGGCACTAAGGGCATTTGGGGAAGAGTTTCCATAAACAGTTTGGCTTCATTGTATGTTTGGTGGTCACTTATACATTCAAGCCCACCTGTCTTAAGATGACCATACACACACCATATTGCAATATCTGAGTCTTTTGCATCGCAACTTTCGTACATACTTCCTGAATCATGTTCGCCAAGAAAAACGCATGGCATAATTTCATAATTATCAAACTTCTGAAATATTTTATCTGTTGATAAGATATAGATATATTTAGACATTTTATTAATCTTCTTAAATTACATGCTGTAATACACACTTTATGCTTCCTGCCCCGGCATTTTCAAATGCAAGTCGAATTCCTCCTATACCTGCAAATAAGTCAATAAAAGTAAGTTTTTTATTCTTTTTTTCTTTCTGCAATGCCAAATTAGTTTTTGTAATTTGTGTTTGTGTCCTATTCATATACGCCAGTATACACGGAAATAATAAATATAACCTTTAAAAGAACTTCGTCATTACCTGTAAAAAGTAAAGAGTAAGAATATAATGGATATCATTCAGGATTGATTTATGTTTTGACAAAGCATTTGTGGTGTTTAAGGGAGGGGTGTGACCCCCATCCCGTCCTTCCCCCAAATCCAAAGTGCGGATTTAGGGGAAGGGGAATCGAGAGTTTGAATGAAACGAGAGATAATCAATTCTGATTACGAAATGCGGATGGCTTCACGGCGGGAGTTACAGTCCGCTGCGGGGGAGGAATTGTCCGCGTTGCTGCCGTCCGTGCTGGATAGGGCGTTCAAGGGTGAACTATGATGGGAAACTGTCTACTGAGGAACTTAGATAATTTCATATTCAAAAGGAGATAAAATAATGGATACAAAAGAATTTGAAATGCTTACAAAGCAATATGAGCACATGAGCGTAGCCGAATTAGAAGAAGAGTTTCAAATACAATTGGCAGAGGCGGAAAAAGGGGTTATCAAAACATCACATCGAGGCAGTAGTTTTTGGGACGAAATGAAAGCAAAGATTGTGGACGGAATTGTCCGCAATCAGGATTTAGCGTCAGCTACCATCGGTATGATCACTTCAGAAGTTTTGGTAAAGCTATCTGCCGCAGGCGTGGATTTGTCTCAATACAAACTTGCCATTGCTGTCTTCATCGGGATAGTTGCAAAAGCCGTATGGAAGACTCTGGAAGAACGCGCAAAAAAGTAATTACATGCCTGTTCGCACGTTCGATTACGAAGACGATATAAACATCTCAGTCACCTTGGAAATCAAGCCAGGAGATAATGGGATGTTTAATTTTTCGATGCATTGGTGTGGCGGCGATCCTTATGAAGAAAGCATTAATTTATCTAACGTACTTGGATTGAAATATTACGATAAAAGCAGTCGTTGGGCAGAGGCTTACCCAAAATCTGAAGAACAGCAAGAAATTAGACAGAAATTACAGAGAACGACAGGCGAACAACTTTCGCAAGGGATTTTCATCGGGAAGATCGCCGAAGCTTTAGGAAATTTAGCGGCACGAGCTCAAAATAAATCGGTATTACTAACGGTGATATTTCAAACGGGAATGTTAGATATTATCCCGTGGGAGCTATTGGGCGAACCTAATAACACATATATCAAGAAGCACCAATTTTTGTCAGTTTCGGTTTCAAGGGGGGTTACTCATAATAATCCAAAGATTCCTAAGGCGAAAGAAAAGGTGTTGATTTCTTACATCACGTCACAACCGCTAGCGTTCCCTGCTATCCATTCCGAAGCAGAAAAGGATGTGATTGAGAAGAATATTAGCAATTACGGAAAAGCCAAGTTAATTACATATCCTAAATCAGATATTACACATAAAAGGTTTCATACTTTCCTGCGAGATAGGAACCCGCATGTCTTGCATATGGCATTGCATGGAGAAAAAGGTAAACTGTTTTTTAGTCGCGAAAGCGATGATCAACCTATACCATTTTCAGCGTTAATCAAAGATATCTTGGAAATCAAATCAGTTGGGCTTGCTATTTTCAATGTGTGTTCTTCTTCTGCCCCACAGGATGATGATGTATACTCTCCTGGATTGCCACGCCAATTGGTTGAGCTAGGCATGCCTTGTTCTATTGGCATGGCAGCAAAAATAACAGATCGTGCTGTACTTGAATTTACCGAATGGTTGTATATTTCCTTTGGAGAAAACAAAACGATAAGAATCGCTTTTAGCCGAGCCGTTGAAGAATTAAGAAACTATAATAAATTCGATAATATTTTATGGAGTGTGCCAATGTTGTATTTAAATCAAGACGTAATGCCTTTTGTGGATTTCCTAGAACAGATTTTAGTTGAGCCAGAGGCTCCAGAAGTTGACATTAATTTCTTTAGCAGTGTGATTGCGGCTTGCGATAAGTGTGCCAGAGTTTGTCGAAGCATATATCCGTCGGAAGTATGGGATAGAATTGACTGGGAATCCGAAACGAGTGAATTGCGTTCAAGTCTGGAAAAAGTTCAAAGATTAATTGATGATCTTGAAATTAACATACCTAAGACCAATCACTTACCGTCGCGCGATCTATTTTCTCGCACTCTTCGTACAAAAAGGGAATTAGTAACTTCACTAACAGGAATGGTAGGGTTACTCAAAAAACAATATTCATCTGAAAGCGTCAAACAATTTGCTATGCAGTCACCTGAAGTGCTTCAAAAACTCCTAAGATTTCGAAATGAAATCTCGAGTTTACTGTAAAACTTGATTTAAGCAGGGCTTGGTATTTTATGAGCGAAGATATCCAACAAGATCAAAAACATAGCCCACGTTTTCCTTTGCTCGAGGAAAAGTTCACTCAATGGACAAATCTCAAAGTTGGCGCAATCCACGAGAGCGAAAAAATTCTTTTAGTCAATTTTTTTCAGATAACTGTTCATTGCCTAAGGCACTATACCGATAATCTGGAAAAACATGAGGAATGGGATGATATTCTAATTAAAGATGTAGTTGATAACCTAGATGACGTAAAGAAAAAAGCCATAATGGTGCTTAGTCGGGAAAAAGATGTGAGGGATTGGGGTGAAGAATGGATCAAATTCTTCAAGGAAACTACTAAATTGTTTTGGAACGATGAGGAAGGTTTTGGGAAAGTGCGTTCCGAGGCTGGCGCAATATTGCTTTTTTTACAAACCAATAATCTCAAAGAAAAGGCTAAACTAGATAAAATAGATGCTTCAGTATTAAAAAATCTCCTGGAAATTTTTGGTACATTTAAGAAACTAACCCGTCAATATGAAGATCTTATTCGTTCATTAAAGGTAAAAATGGAGCCAATCGAGAAAGAGATCGGCAAAAGTGCCGACCTGAAAATATAGTGTTTTTCCACAGCCCGAACTCCAATACACGCAAAATTGATTTATATGCCAACTATCGCCGCAATTTGCAAAAAAAGTTTTTCAAGAAAATATCCCGCTCGACGAACAGCGGCGCATTGTCGCTTATCTGGATGGGTTGCCCCCTTCGCTCCGCTTCGGGGATCTTCGACAGGCGAAGGTCAATGCGTTGCGGGAGTTGCAGTCAAAGAGCGGGGAGGAGTTGCGCCCGTTCTTTGGGCGGACGTTGATGCCGTCCGTGTTGGATAGGGTGTTTAAGGGAGGGGTGTGACCCCCATCCCGTCCTTCCCCCAAATCCAAAGTGCGGATTTAGGGGAAGGGGAATCGAGAGTTTGAATGAAACGAGAGATAATCAATTCTGATTACGAAATGCAGATGGCTTCACGGCGGGAGTTACAGTCCGCTGCGGGGGAGGAATTGTCCGCGTTGATGCCGTCCGTGCTGGATAGGGCGTTTAGAGGAGAGTTATGAAAGCAGCCCCCTCCGCCTTCGGCACCTCCCCCAAATACGACGATAGTGCTGTCGGATTTGGGGGAGGAAGAGACTTGCAGGCGAAGGTCAATGCGTTGAGGGAGTTGAAGTCAACGGGCGGGGAGGAGTTGTCCGCGCTGATGGCGTCCGTGTTGAATAGGGCGTTTAGAGGAGAGTTGTGAGATTGAAATGGCAAATAAAGAACAACTTGAGATATTAAAACAAGGCGCTGAATTTTGGAATAAGTGGCGAAATGAAAATCCAACTGAGAAGATTGACCTCAGCGAAGCTAATCTTGCCAAAGCCATCCTTAGTGGGGTCGATCTCCACGAAGCTGACCTGCACAAGGTAAATCTAAGTGATTCCTTTTTGATCGGGGCAATATTTGCCAAAGCTAACCTTGATGAGGCCGCCTTAAGCAGGGCTGACCTGCGGTCTGCCGATCTTCATGAAGCCAGGTTGCGAAAAGCTCGTCTTGCCAGAGCCAGGCTCCAACAGAGCAACCTTGAAAATGCTGACCTGAGCAAATCCATTCTCGGGGGCGTTGATTTTTCCATGGCACACCTTTCCGGGGCAAGTTTCATTGATTCCGATCTCCATGAAACCGACCTAAGAGAAGCTGTCCTCCGGAACGCCAAGCTACAGGGTGCGCGTCTACGAGGTGCCAATTTCATGTGGGCTGATCTAAGCGGGACCGATCTCAGCAGTTCAGACCTAAGCCATGCAAATTTATCGAGTACTACTGTTACAGGTGCCTTAATCTCTAACAGCAGGGTGTATGGCATCAATGTTTGGGACCTGAAAGGTGAATTCAAGGAACAGAAAGAATTAGTGATCAGCCCTGAAGACGAGACGCCGATCGCAGTTGATAATGTCAAAGTAGCCCAATTCGTTTACCTGATTCTGGAAAACAGGGAACTTAGAGATGTGATCAATACACTCACATCCAAATCGGTCTTAATCCTGGGGCGTTTTGCGATCCCTGAACGTAAAGCGATATTAGATTCATTGAGAAGCAAACTTCGTGAATATAACCTGCTGCCAATCGTCTTTGACTTTGACCGCCCTGCTGATAAGGATTTCACTGAAACGATCAAAACGCTGGCGGGCATTTCTTATTTTGTGATTGCGGATGTGACGAATCCCAAATCGTCTCCGCTGGAATTGCAGGCGACTGTCCCTGATTATCAAATTCCGTTCGTGCCGATCATTCAGGAAGGTGAAAGTCCCTTTGCGATGATGGTTGATTTACAGAAGAAATACAATTGGGTATTAAATACCGTAAGTTATGACTCAGAGGTGACCCTAATGAAAGTTCTGAAACCTTTGATTATTGATCCGGCGATGAAAAAACGGCAAGAATTGAGAATCATTAAAGCACAAGAGCCTGAAATCATTTCAGCAAAGGATTATTTGGCTAAAGGTGGTTCATGATGTTGAAGAACAACGTGTTGCGTGAGCCCACAAGAGGGTGATATTGCAGCCGCAAAGTTAAGAGGAATTGGATGCATTGCTGCCGTCCGTGCTGGATAGGGCGTTTAAGGGCGAACTATGAAGAGCGACCTATCCCCCGTCCCCTTCCCAAATGGGAAGGGGTGCCTGCTGGTTGGGGTTGACTCCCTCTCCTTCAGGAGAGGGTCGGGGAGAGGTGGGTTTGTCCGCTGCTGAGACTTATGTGTGTGCAGGGAAATGACAAGGAGAAGATATGCCAGCAAAGAAAAAAACAACGGATGCAGAATTTGTCCGCATGTATTACCATACTCAGTATGAGCGGATCAAAGCCATTGAAGATCATGCCCTCACTATTTCAAATATAGTCCTGACTGTCAGCGCGTTGATCATCACTTTTGGCTATGACAATCAACAAGCATTTGGGCGTATTTTGGTGTTATTCCTGCCATCCATCATCATCATTACTAATGTATCTGCTATTTTTTATATTTCCGATAATAGTCGATGGATACAATTGCATCAGTCACGGGCTCACAAAATACTTGAGGTATATGCACCTGAATTACATACGTTAAATGCTGACGTCCCATCGAAGCCAAACAAGGGTGTAAGCAGGATACGAATTCAGTCCCTTATTCACTATTTGTTTGTATTTCTTGGATCTGTTTCCTTAGTGATATTTATATTGCAATTGTTAGGTGTCGCCATTATGTGAAATGCCGGATGCCTGTTTAGTAGAGAGTAACGGACGCGCCGATGCCGTCTCACAAGGGGATGAAATCACTGCGAGAGTTATAGTCCGCCATGGGAGAGGTGTGAGAACAGCCCCCTCCGCCTTCGGCACCTCCCCCAAATACGACGATAGTGCTGTCGGATTTGGGAGAGGAAGGGACTTGCATGCAAGTGTGGCTCCCTCCCCGCTCGCCCCGAATGGGGGTTAGGAGAGGGTCGGGGAGAGGTGGGTTTGTCCGCTGCTGAGGGATGGAGGCTATCCAGATCTCGGAGGTCTAAGGTCGCAAGCGGTTGGGCGAAAAACAAGTGACAGTCATCTTTAAGGTGACTGTCACTTGGGGTATGGGGATAGCATGGGTAGCAAATGTTGATGTTGAGGGAATGGCTGGGTAGGGGAAGAGAGGATTAGTCCGTGCTGCGACTAGCGGGAGGGATGTTTAGGGAGAACGGGAATATTTGATTTCACCGCTTACCATTTCGAGGCGCTGCAAAACAAGCCAGCCGAAGACCAAATACAAAGCGATTATTAGCGAGACGTTTCTACTTCGGCGTACACGTCCACGGGCTGGGGATGCCCATCGCCGACCAGCCAGGCTTTGGCAGTGTCCAAGTCTCGAAAGCGCTTGGGCAGGCGTTTGATCACCATGCTGAACGAATCCAATACGATGCCGCGCGCATAATTGGGCTCAATCACCAGCGCACTTTTGAAAAAATAGGGGGCGGCATAAGGAGCATGGCGCATGAGGGTCATCAATGCATTGTTGTTTAGGTAGGTATTGCGCAAATCGGCAAGCGCCAAAACAGAGTTCTTCGGTTCTTTTTTTAATAAGGCAATCAAAGCTTCCAGAGTTGCATTTAATGCAAGATGGTCATTCATCAAATTGGAGGCGTCGATGAAGAGGATTTTTTCCCCTTTATGTTCAATCCACTGTAAAGGCATCCGCCTATTATACATAACTGAAAAAATAATTCAATCCTTGGCGGGGTGCCATTTGTTCAACGTATAATAAGAATACATAGCCTTGCCGCTCCTCTTCTAAACAGGGGGAGGAGCGGTTGGAGGGCTTTTTGGAATGAAGAGGAGCATACAATGACAGAACCAAATATATTGCCGTGGGTGGAAGTGAACGAAATGATGGACGATGAATATCGTCAACTGGTGGTGGCGGAGGCGCTCGGTCACTACCCCAAGGCGTCACCTGAATTAAATAAATTCGCCTTGGATGTTTTCAAGAAGACCATTCAGGTCAATGGCTTTCGGTCTTTTCAAAGCATTCCGTTGCATATGGCGAAGGTCCAGGTGGTGAAAGAGTTCAAGGTCAACGAACTGCTTGCCGAGGCGGTCATTTGCTTATGGGCTGAAAAACAACACGCCCTGATCGAATCGCTTGCACAGGCGGCACGCGAGGCGAATATCCCTATCCCTGCGGCATGGAGTTGGCAGCAAGCTCGCTATGGCTTTGTGGTTGGCGAAGATACGCCCGAGTTCGATCAGCTGGCAACGGACTTGTCCGCGCAGAAGAGCAAGCCCGAATCCGACCATTATCTATTGGCTGCCTTGTGGTTAAGCAATAGCCTTCATGAAAAATAAGAAGCCCATCCTGCTTGCTATCCTCTTGCTGGCAGCCCTTGCTTGCAAAACGTTGACGCAAGACCTACCAGCCACACCCACGTCCGATTATGTTTTCCCAGAGGTGACCACTGCGCTTGTGATCGAACCCGGCTCTTTGCCAAAGGGAGAGCTGGGTGCTGCCTACGAGGTGCAGATTCTCGTCCGCGACAACGTCACCCCGATCAGCAGCGTGATCCTTTCCAAAGGCGCATTGCCCGCCGGGCTGGAATTGGTCTTTGTCGATAATGAAGATCACTTCAGCATCCGCGGCACCCCAGAAGAAACCGGCAGCTTCACCTTCACTGTCTTTGTCTCCTGCTTCGGCACCATGGTCAGTGGGCAAACCGCACAAGTGGAATATACGATCCTTGTAGAATAAAAGGAAAATCGAGAGACAGTCACTGTGCCGTGACTGTCTCTTTTTAGAAGAGCAGGGAAAGGAGGGCTATCAAGTGGAGATGCCAAACAAAGCTGTAGGGTCATTTAATTCCATTATTTCTTATACTTGGCAAAAAACAGGTAAAGAGGCTTTGTTATGAATATAGATGCCATTCGAGTCTTGCCCGCTTTACGGCTTGAAAATGCTTTGCGCCGCCTTAAGATCCCATGGGTGGTTTTTACGATTACTATGGCAGTGCTTGTGTTTATCACCTCTGTCAAACCTTCCCTTGAATTAGGCGTTGATAAATTGATTGAATACTCCGTCCATGACAGCGTCATTACGGCTTATATTCTTTTGATGTGGCCCATTTCAAAGGCGCTGCTGACCAAAAGTCTTAATTCCTTGGCGGCTCTGGTTGAAGAAGACCCTACTGTCACGGCGCCTCCTTCTTCTGCAAATGAGTGGCGCATCCCTGTGTTGTTTGGTCTGCTCCTGGCGGCGCTCGATATAAGCGATACCGAGAATTTTCTCAGCCTCTCTCCCTGGCTTTTCTTTATCAGTAGTTTTATGGTGTATGCGGTCATTGCCTGGGTGGTATATGCCGTGTTTACAAGTGCCCGGTTGGTGACTCATTTTGTTTCAAAGATCTCAAAGGTACGCATCTTCGATGTCACACCGTACCGCCCTGTGGCAAATTGGTGCTTGAGCATTTCAGCCATGATCATGCTCGGGCTTTCAATCTCCGTTCTGATGTTGGGCGGCGATTTTCTGGTGATACAAAACCTACTGGTTTATATTTTGGCTGCCATCCTGGGGGTGGCGGTGTTCTTCGCTGGCATGTGGAGCACGCATGCGCTCATGGCGAAGCAAAAAGAGCAGGAACTGCTGCGGGTCAACGATGAGTTGCAAGCCCTGCATGAAGAGGTGCTCGGCAAAATGAAAAACCGAGAGCTGGATGGTGCCCAGTCCCTGCTTCAGGCAAGTGAGACCCTTACCGCCCATAAAGGGCGAATTGAAAAATTGCCAGAATGGCCCTACACCGTGGGCGATATTTACGGTTTGGCTTCCTCTTTCTTTTTGCCTCTGGTTTTTGATTTGATCAATAAGCTATTCTAGGTTTATATAATCGCTAAAATAAATAAAACCCTATCTAGTAGCGCCCAAAATTGACTTCCGTCGCACTTGCTTCTACAATGGGCTTTGGAGAAGATGGGGGAGAGTGCTTGGCTTGGGCTACATCCGCAGCATTTCTGAATAAAGAAAAACAAACGCCTCTTCTTGGAGAACATCATGGACATTGCCACCCTCGAAAAATATCCGGTCAACTGGCTGGAGACCAGCCTCAAAAAACGAAATATTCCCTGGATTCTTTTCATCCTTTTGATATGTGCCTTTTTGTTCGCCATTGAAGCCTCTTACAGCCTCCGCCCGGATGTGGATAACTTCGTTGGCATTGCCGTGTACGATGTTGTGATTGAAGCCTATGCCTTGGGCGCTATGGGAGTGGTCCGCTCTTTCTTGACCCAAGCCTTGGCTGCCATCTACCCGCTGATCGATAATTATCAAGAGATCACACCTACTCCACACCGCGAGTGGCAATACATTCTGGGCGTGGGCGGCGTGCTGACCGTGATCGCCGTCACTACAAATCCGCTCGTGAGCAATTCACTCAACGAACCCACAACCTGGCTGTACATCCTCAGTCAGCTGATCGAAAATAGCCTGCTCGGCTGGATCGTCTTCTCTTTGCTCGCCAGCGTGGGCGTAATCACACACTTCATCTCACAGGTGAAGACCGCCAATATTTTCGATTCCGCCCCGTATCGTCCGATTGCGCATTGGTGTTTGGTGGTGGAGATTTCCATTATGGGAGCCGTAACGATTGCCATGCTCTTCCTGCAACAAGACATGATGAGCAGCATTAACTTGGTTACATATATCGTGATCGGTATTCTAGGCGTACTCATCTTCTTTGGAGGCATGTGGAGCACCCATCAACACATGCTGAATAATAAAGAAAAAGAGATCAGCATCATCAATCAGGAATTACACAAACTGCACCAAGAGATCCTCGCGGCGATCAGAGACAAAGACTTTGAGAAATCTCACGCGTATTCAGAAACCAGCGCTGATCTGGTGACGCACCGAGAACGGATCGAAAAGGTGCCAGACTGGCCGTATACGATCGGCAGCCTCGGTGGCTTGGCAAGTTCAGTGGTCATTCCGGTGGCGATCAACTTCTTGTCAAAGATCATTTAGAGTAAGGAGAACCTTACAGCAATATGGCTGGTAAATACGCTCCACTCGAAGCCTACTTTCGAGCGCTTCCAAAATACAAAAGAGAAGTGAAACTATCTTTCGAAAAGATCGAAGAGATATTGAAGTTCAAACTGCCTGCGTCTGCCTATGAAGATGAGCGCTGGTGGCTGCATGAGAAAGAAGGCAACCACGTCAATTTACGGGCGTGGGCAAATGCGGGTTGGAAGATGGCAAAGGTAGATGTTCTTAAGCGGCAAGTGCTGTTTGGTCGCACCAAGGTGGTTAAAGGATCATAGAGATATAATTTTTGAAGCCTACCTTAGGCGCAACAAAGACGAAGGATTACACATGGCATTTACAGTCAGGATCATTGGAGTACCGGTTCAAAAAGACCATACAAACTGGGTGGTGGACCATGTGCTTTGGTGGCCCGTTGACGAGTGGATTGGGAAAGCAAGTGGGGAGCGCAATGCCCCTGTATTTCGCGAAAGCGTAGATAGTACACTCTATCTGGATCAGATCGGTATTTTCAACAAGGAAGAATTTGTCCGTTTGAATGAGGAGTACAAAGCAGCGTTTCTGGCAGATGCCAGACGGCAGCCGATTCATGCTGAGCAGCAAGTGCGCATGAAAGAGGCTGAGGCGTATCTCAAACAGCGCACTGATATTAAGTGGATTCTGGTGGAACAATACGAGTGGGAAAGCTAACAAAAAGTGTTGAGATGAGAAAAATGTAGGATAACCCGTGACTTGATTTCGTGAGAGAATGTCTGCATGCCATACGACCCTTCTGACCCCACAGCACACGATAGCGCCCTACAACCTTCTGAACAACGCCGGCTCGAAGAAGCCAATTTCTATTTTGAGAATAACAAGCCCGCCCAGGCGGCGCCGATCTTTGCTAAACTGGCAGAGGTATTGCGTTCTGCCGGGCAGCCCAAACGCGCGGCGAATTTACATTCTCAAGCCGCGCTTGCCTTTGCCCGCAGTCGGAATGAGTCCGCGCTAGTGCAGGCTCGGGCAGCAATGGCGTTGTTGCTGCAATACAAGCTCGAAGCGCAAGCGTCCGCGTTCTATAAGGAGTTGATGCGTGAATTCACCAAGCGGGGAATGCAACCTGCGGCTGAGGCGTTTGCCAAAGAGTTCGGTGGGCAGATTCAGCAACCGGCGGAGCAAGATGCGCATGCGACTCAGCTAGAGCGCCTGCCTAGTCATTGTCCCAGTTGTGGGGCGTCTCTGCGTGAGAGGGATATCCGCTGGACGGATGCAGACACCATCGAATGTGGCTTTTGCGGCACGCCCATTCGCCCGTCTGTTTAAAACGTAAGATAGTGGTTTTATAAAAAAGGATGATGAATTGCCATGAAACCAAAAATGATGCTTGGATTGTGCCTGTTGGTGGGTCTCACCTTGCTGGTTGGGTGTGGACCGAAAGAAACGCCTCTCTCTGGACCGGAACGGGATGCCGTCCTCGCCTTTAGCGAAGCCAAGACGGACAATCTGCTGGCAGGGATGAATGCCAGTGATTATGCCGCCTTCTCGCAAGACTTTGACCAAGAGATGTTGGCTGCCATTCCGCAAAGCGCTTTCGAGACCTTGAAAGCAGACCGCGATGCGAAGTTGGGGTTGTACGTTTCGCGTACGGTTAACTCTGTGGTGCAAAGTGGTGAGTTTTATACGGTGGTGTATGATGCCGTTTTTGAAAAGGATGAGGCTGTTACGGTGCGAGTGGTCTTCCGTGTAGCAGAACCGCATCAGGTCAGCGGGTTATGGTTTAACAAGTAGCACGCGAATACACTGTACCTGCTATGACAGAAACTTCACAACCCAATAACCCTTTACATGGCATTACGCTTGAAACGATCGTGACTCAACTGGTAACACAATACGGCTGGGCAGAGTTGGGCAGGCGCATTCCGATTAAATGCTTTACAAATGATCCGAGCATTAAATCGAGCCTCAAGTTCTTGCGGCAAACGCCGTGGGCGAGAAAGAAAGTGGAAGACTTATACTTGCAATCGATTGGCAAAGGTTAAGGTGATCTATGCGTATCGGACGAATGTTTTTCATTGTTGTGTTAGTGATCTGCCTTTTCGAGCTAGCACGTTTGTGGACGATCAGTCCGCTGCAGATGGCGGCACATTTCAACGCTTTGGGCGAGCCAGACCGCTTCGTCTCCAAGCCCGAATTCTTTTGGGGGCAGGTGCAAACCTTGTTGGTCGTCGTGTTGGTCAGTTTGCCGTTGCAAGTTTTGTTTCTGGTCATACCACCCAACTTGATCAACATGCCCAACCGCGACTATTGGCTGGCTCCCGAACGGAAAAAAGAAACCCTCGGGCGTTTGAGCGATTTCGGGTCAATGATGTTCGCCGTGATCCTGCTTGCGCTTCTGGCTGGTTTTGAGATCGCCACGTACGCTAATTTGCAAACGCCGATCCACTTCAATGCAGGGTTGATGGGGGTGGTGATGTTCGCTGCCATGGGGGTGATTGTTTTGCTGTTGATTCAACTGGTCTTGTCTTTCAAATTGCCGAAATAAAAAAGAGACGGTCACAAAATGACCGTCTCTTTTTTGAATTAACGATTCGCCTAAGGGCAGGTTGCAAGACTCAGAGGTTGGGCAGATACTCTCGTTGAACTGCCCGCATTGTTAAACGCCTCTACCTTGATGATAGGCGGCCGCTTACTAAGAGCAGTAGTGCTAACCGTATAACTGGTTGTATTCGGTCCTACCGAGCCTACTAGTTGATCTTTAGAACTGCCGTCTGCGAAGTTCGCATTCACATAGATATTGAACCCGGTCTCGTTATTCGAATTATCTGTCCATGTAAATGTGGCTGTAAAACTCTGTACAAAGTTATTGGTTACACAAGTCAGGAGAACAGCATTGGCATTGGTCGGTGCGGTAGGCGCTATGGCTTGTGTCACGGTTGGCGTGGGAGATGGAGACGCGGTCGGCGTGGGTGTGGCAGGCACAGCGAAAACTTTTAGCCCGCTGGTGTCACCTGTCACGGTGGCATATTGTCCCCACAGCCAGCAGGTCCCGCCGCCGCTGTTGGGAATCTCGATCACCCAATAATTGGATACAGACGGATTGTTTCCAACCACTTTTCCAACCACACCTACCGGCAGCCCATAAATGCTGGGGTAGGCTTGCCCGGGTCCTGTGCGGCAATTGGTGGCAATGCTTACCGTGACGGATGTGCCGCCAGGAGTCGTTGTCGGCGTGGCGGTGTTCAAGGATACATTATTCGGGTCTTCCGTAGGAGGAGGCGCATCAACCGCCGCCGGGGGCTGGTCCACACCAGCAGGCTGACCTGCATCCGCTGGCGGTTGTGCTCCGCTTGCCATGGCGGTTTCGATCAAGGCGGCATTGGCGGTGATGGTCAATTCGTAGCCGGGGGCGTTAGGGTCACTACCTGCATCCACAAGTTTCAGGTTGCAGGCTTGCAGGGTGAGTGCAAGAATGATGGACCCGATCCAAAGTTTGTATGTCTTCATGCTTTTTCCTTATGGACTGGTGAATGAAACCGAAGTTGAATTTTCAAACGTAACGGTGACGACCGTCTCTTTTTTGATTAACTCATCTGCTTACGGACATTTAATTCTAATCGGATTTGTTGTTGTTCGTACTGTGGTTAATGGATTAACAACAATAAACCAAAAGCTCAACCTCAAATTCCTAGGTTTGATGGCTGTCACTATGGTAGGCGAGGTAGAGACGGGAACTGTCTCGTTTTCCGACCTGGGGGTTTCATCTCCCTCTTCCCACCGGTATTTGATGTAATATTCAAGTCCGCTAACGGTATTATTCTTAATCCAGTTGATGGTGTAGGTGAATTTATAATTGCCATCCAACTGATCTTCACAAGATACAGATGTATTTGTAACGATCACATCGTATATACACGATCCATCATCGGCAGTTGCGTTACGGTTGTAGTTCGCTGCGCCTTGGTCGGTACAGCCCAAAATGGTTGCCTGTGCAGTAAAGACACACGAACCATCGTCTACGGTGGCAGCAGAGTTGTAATTGCTTGCGGCTGAGTTGGTACAACCTGCCACGGCTGGAACACCAGCAGATGTGGTGCTGGTGGCTGTTGCGGTTGCCGTTGGTTTCAGAGTTGCCACTGAGGTGGGCGTGACCACATCCTTCAATCCAGCCGTATCCCCGTTGATGGTGGCATACTGCCCCCATAACCAACAGGTCTGCCCGTTCTGCCCAGGAATCTCAATGATCCAATAACCCGAGTAGGAATTCTTGGCGACAACTTTTGCCACCTGACCCACCGGCATGCCATAAATACTTTTGAATGCGGCTCCGGGTCCCTGTCGGCAGTTGGTCGCCACGCTGACGGTGACGGTCACATCGCCGGTGGCGGGCGGCAAGACAGCGGCGGGAACGACAGCTTCTTCAGTCGGAGGGGCACTACCCAATTCGGGCGTGGCAGTGATCTCTACCACGTTCCCTTGTTGCGCTGCTTGGTCGATCAACATCTGCTGGACGATGGCGGTCAACTCAAGGTTAGCGGTCTCCGGGTCTTGCGGGCTTTCGACCAGTTGCAGGTTACAGGCGGATAATAAAAATGCCAATATCAAAAAGAGAAAAAAATATGGGTTTCTTTTGTTCATAATTGTATCTTTGCCATAAAGACTCAAAGTCCCTGTATATTAATAGGGACTTTGAGTCTTATCTGTTTATTATGGGCAGCCAGCACCAGTCACAGTAATGGTGACAATGTTTCCACAAGTCCCGGCTGTGTTGCCGCTGCAGGCATAGACTGAGACCGTAAATTGTTGTCCTGGAGCGGCGGACTGAACGGCGCTTGTCTCCATGGCGGTGCTGAAACTGTCACTGGTCGAGTTGGCTCCCAGTGTATGCGAGGAGACGCCGTTAACACTCGAAACAAAGACTTGCTCATTGGTGGAGTTATCTACCCATGCTATGTTTCCGCTGACGGTTGTTTGGGTACCGCCGGGTCCGGCAGCGCAACTGATGCTAGCGGTCAAGCCGGAGGGTGCATTGGGGAAGACCACTCCGGTGGTGGCAGTAGCCGTGGCTGTCGGGGTGGGGGTGTTGGTCTTTGTCGGCGCGGGCGATGTTGGCGTGACCACTTCTTTCAACGTGGAAGTATCACCATTGATGGTGGCATACTGCCCCCATAACCAACAGGTTTGCCCGGCTTGCCCGGGAATCTCAATGATCCAATAGCCAGAGTAGGAATTTTTTGCAACCACCTTTGCCACCTGTCCGATCGGCATGCCATAGACGATCTTAAAGTTCTGCCCAGGACCGGTGCGGCAATTGGTGGCGGTACTGACGGTGACGGTCACATCCCCAGTGGCGGGGGGCAGTACCTGAGCGGCTTGAACCTGTTCCGTGGGGGCAACTCCACCTTCGGGAGTGGCGGTCACAACCACGATGACTTGTTGTGCAGGATCTTGAGCCGGTTGCCCGCCTTGTTGCAACAAAGCAGCTTGTGCGGTGATGGTTGCTTCCAGGTTTGGCGCTTCAACGACTTGAATATTTTCCAGTCCGCAAGCCAACGTGGATAGGATGAGGACGACTAGCAAGATAAGAGATTTTCGGGCGGCGTTCATTCTTAATTCTCCTCGTTCAGAGATAATTGCTTAATAGATTTTCACCACAAAGAAAATAAAATCTTCTCTGTGGTGAATTTTCTTTTGACTAAGGCAGATGCTAGGGATGCCCGTTTATGGGCATTTGAAGGCGCCGGTTCCTACAGGCTGAGATTCGCCCTTTTCATTGGCGGCAGTGATTGTGGCAGAAAGGTTTGTCTCTGAAGGAAGACCTTCTTCAAAACTGAAAGACGTTTTATTGGGCGGTGTTGAGAAGGTTTTCCCGCTGGACGTATTGATTACGAATTTATTTTCGTCGGAAGAGTTATCTGCCCATTTGAGGGTGATCTTGTATTGGTAATCTTTACCGCTCAGTTTGGTGCATTTCACTTGGGCGTCTAAAAGAGACGGGGCATTGGGAGCACCGTTGGAAATAGCAGTGGGCGTGGTGCTATCTGCAACGGTTGAGATATCACCCGTCACTGTGGCATATTGTCCCCATAACCAGCATGTGATCGCAGGGTTGTTGGGAAGTTTGATGACCCAATAGTTGTCGTATGTATCCTTACCGACTACCTCTGCGACCTGACCAGGTCCCAAGGAGCCAATCTCGTCAAAGTCCTGGCTGGGACCGAGACGGCAGTTGGTATTCTGGCTGACGGTGATCGTCACCGCGCTGGATGTGGTAGCCGCTGGTGCTACATTGGGGTCGGTTGTTGGGGCTTGATTATTTGGGTCTGGCGTAGCCGTGACTACAATGACAATGGGTTGAGATTGTAATGCCTGGGCGGTTTGTGTGAAGAAGCCTAATTGAATGGCTTGTACTGTTAGGGTCAGCGCAACTCCAGGCGGCGGGGGCGGGGGGGCAGGGGTATATGGAATACAAGCAATAAGTAAACCAATACATAAAAAGGAGAAAATTACAGATACTGACTTACGAATAGTGTTCATGGAGCAGCTCCTGTACGAAATGGGAATTCCCTACGATCGAAGTAGTTGTATGTTTGCCAAATAGTCATCCCTTTCACTCCGTCGCTATAAAAGGCTTTACCCGTGCGGAGCCTGGCACATGGCAAAGAACATGGAATGAAATTGACAAAATTAAATATCCCCAATCAGATAATTATCCCCATTTTACTGGACTTTTCATTTAAGAAAGGTGTTCTTAAGTACTGTAATTTACTCGTAATATGTTATTTATAAACCTTGGGGAATGAACTTCACTACCAATGCTGTCCGTGCCCATTCACTGGGGTCTTGCCCTTCCCACTCATCATACTTGATCGCCATTGCCATGCGGATCATGGGTTCCAGCTCTTTATCTTCCAATACGCTGGCGGTGGCAGAGAAGATTTGACCCGCAATGCGAAGCGTAACATTGGGTTCTTGCAGCAAGTTTTTGACCCAATCCGATTTGTCCATGCCGCCAGAGAGAAGGTAGACCGCGTTCTCATGGATGGTGAACCAGATTTCGATCTCGTGAGGCGTTCCGGTTTTTCGTCCCTTTGTGGTGAGGTAACAGTATTCTTCTTTTTCAAATGGAGCAAGGTCTAGGGTCATATGTGCCTCCAAATAATTCAGTAGAGCAAGAAGCCTCTAGGTATCGTATTGCGTAATATCAAAAACTTCATTGGAGAGAAAATAAGTCTGTGCTGGTAATAGAACGTGCTTCCGTTGCCCGGTGGCGTAGACGGTGGTGCAGAAGTTGCGCGGCAGGCGTTTGATGAGCGCCGAGTCGTATAACAGGATGGAGCGGTTGGTGATCTTTTCGATCACAGTCCAATGCTCATGATACCCCATGATGCCAAGGATGATGGCACGACCTTGAGTGCCATCTAAAAAGGATTGCATCGACTTCCAGAATGTGGTGAGGTCTGGGTTGGGAACCCCGCGCCAGGGGATATTTACGTTGGAGATACGCTTCTTTCCTACGACCTTGTTCAGGATCAGCAACATCTGTGGGTGGAGGATTCCGCCGATTAGGAATTTTCCAAGTAACCCGCGCTTGGAAAGATAGCGGATCAACTCGTCGAACAAGGCTTGCGATTCATCATCAGTGGAGTGGTTGATGATGCGTTCCGCGTTGATAATGCTATACAAGCCGCAAAGTGAGTCCAAGCCGCCTTGTTGAAAGGGCGGGAGTCCCGTCATTAAGCGGCTTGACCTTCTCATGGCGCCATCAGTCCTTTTTGCCGAAGTATCCGAAGGCGATTAGTACCGCAGATACCACGGCGACGGCAATACCGCGTTGGAGAAGTTCTGCTCCGTCTTTGATTTCGATCAGTTTTTGCAAATACTTGACTGCCATTACCAGTACAATCATGCTGCTAAGTTTGGCTTTGAGTTCGTACAGGTCATGTGCCAACATCCATTCGGGCATGTCTAATTTGCCGATGAAGAGTTCGTACAGACTGGCAGAGAAGATCAGAATGGTAGTGGCGATCAGGAAAATGTCGATTAGTTCGATCAGCTCGATGGTGATGGAACTGTCTTTGCCGAGAGTTTCAATTACTAACAGCGTGGTTGTCACTGTTTTGATAGTGCCCCAGGCAAAGGCGGCGAAAGAAGCGATCAATAGAGAGATGATGCCGATCAACGTTAGGTAGCGCGAACGTTCCAGTAAAAATTTCATGTTGTTAATCCTCTTGTAATCATGTATAAGAATCTTGCCACTAACAAAGATGTTGCAGACCCGGCTTGCATCTGCAACATCTCAATGGATTTGTTTACTCTTCAAACATTTGGCGGTGTAAGGCTCGCAGGTTACGCCTGTGCAGGGTCTCTGCCAGCCCACCAAGATAGACGCGGCTCTTGCCGCAATCTTCAATGGCGATCTCTTCGAGATATTCATCGGCATTCTTGCGTTTGCCGCCTGCCTTGACCGCTTTTTTGATATTGTTGAGGTAGTTGACATTCTCACGTACGGCTGCGTCGATCTCACCTCGTAGGATGATATCCCCGTGCCCTTGAATGATGTTTTCCAAGCCCATCTTGCCGATCTTCTTGATGGAGTTCAACATATCATCGGCATCGCCATCTACAATGAAAGGCAATGGCATGAAGGCATCACCGGCGAAGAGCACGCGATCTTCTTCGACGAGAACCGATATGCCATCGTCACTGTGACCGGGGGAGGTGGAGATGATGAGATTTTTCTTGCCCACGCGTAGGGTCATTTCGCCGGTTTCAAAGGTGATGTGTGGCGGCACAATCTTGACCTGCCGTAAATTAGGGTTTTGCTTTTGTGCGTTTTCCAGCGATTCGGCGCCATCTTCCACAAGATATTGGCGGCATTTGGAATGACCAATCACAACGGCGCCGGGGAAGAAACAGTTGCCCCAGCAGTGATCGGCATGGTAGTGGGTGTTGATCACATAGCGGACCTGTACGCCCAATTCGTGCTCAATAAATTCGCGCATGGAGAGGGTCTCTTCGGGGAGGGCGAGGGTGTCGATGACCACTGCCCATTGCGGACCGATAATGACACCCGCAGTGACCTGCGCGTATACTTCACTTTGGAACCAAAATACGTTTTCAGAAACTCGTTCGCGGTGCATAAGTTTTACCTTCTAACTGGGTTTCGCTTTCCGATTACCCCATTCTGGGGGCGAAACCAGTTTGTTTTAGTATGCGTTGTTAATAGCATACAATCTTAAAAATTTCAAGATGTATATACAAATATGGAGATTTCTATAGATTTCGGTTATATTTTGATAAGGCTTGTACCTTTCCCTTTACCAAAAAAGGAGGATTCTAAATGGTTCGAAAACTTTCTGTGGTTTTGTTGATTCTGTTCCAAATTTCTTGCAGTGCAGCGACCCCCGAACCGACGGCGACTCTAACTCCATTGCCTCCAACGGCTACATTCACAGCTACACCTGCTCCGACCGCCACGCAGCCTCCTGCCAGCCCCATGCCTGATGCGATCACATACGAGGGTAATGGGTTCCGCTTCGATGTCCCCGATACTTTGGACGTGGATATGCAAAGGAATGTTGTGGGGATTCGTGATAAATCTGGCACCCTAATCATCTCATTTACCCGGGTGCCATATGACGAATCTACCGATACATTGGAAGGTGTCATCAATGATTATCTGGCAGAGATTTCGACACGTGGTGGCGGAAAGTTCACTCAAAGCGAAGCGACTGCGATTACGGTGGCTGGGGCAGAGGGTATTTCTGTGGAATTAAGCGGCACTCTTTTTGAAAGACCAATTGAAGGCAGGGCTATTGCAGTGTCTCCTGATAAGGGTTCAGTTTTATTTGGTATGGGAGTCTCAAACTTGATCAATGATGAGACCTTATGGCAAAGCACCGGTTCATTGATCTTTCAGGGTCTGTTGGACTCTCTGGAATTTGTCGATGTGCAAATTGCTGCGCAGTGTACTGTCAGCACAGATAAAAGCTACGGGTATACCGAGACTAACCCGATCAAGGTCGGAGGCGATTTTATCGACGGACCTGCTCGTGAACGAGCCTATCTTGATAATTTGCTGGGTCCGAACGGTGAGCCTTTATCTTATGAACGTGAAGGCTCTATCAATAGTGGCGACACCATTTTGGATATTTATCGTGTGACGGGCGATGGTTTAAACATAACCTTGTATTTGGATGAATATACATATGCGCCTCTACTTGCTCCCGTGGGCTTGACCTGTGAAAGTGAGTTTATCTCTGCCCCGTAGTTGAATAAAAAACTCCGAAGCTATAAGCTTCGGAGTTTTTTATTTTAGATGTGAATGGGTGTTCCGCTTGCACCGTGTGCGGCTTCCATGAGTGTTTCGGAAAGCGTCGGGTGGGCATGGACATTGCGAGCAATCTCGTGCGGGGTCAGCTCCATCATTTGTGCGAGGGTCAGTTCGGGCAGCAGTTCGGTCACTTCGGGTCCCATCATGTGAGCGCCGAGGATCTCGCCGTATTTTTCGTCGGTGATGATCTTGACGAAGCCAGCATAGTCACCCAAGCCAAGTGCCTTGCCATTCGCCTGGAAGGGGAAGCGCCCAACCTTGATGTTGTATCCGCGCTCTTTGGCTTGTGCTTCGGTAAGCCCAAATGAAGCAACTTGCGGATGACAGTATGTGGCGCGTGGCATCATTTCGTAATTGAGGGTGATAGTTTCGTGTCCGCCGATGTGTTCGGCAGCGACGATTCCCATCGCCGAGCCGACATGCGCCAGCATGAGTTTGCCGGTCACATCGCCGATCGCCCAAATGCCGGGGATATTTGTTTGCATCTTTTCATTGATCTCGATGAATCCGCGCTCGCTGATCTTGACGCCGACCGCTTCGAGCCCCAGCCCTTTGCTGTTCGGCGTGAAGGAGGTTGCGATCAACGCCTGATCCACTTCCAGCGTCCCATCGGGCAACACAACTTTTACTTTATCTCCGCTGACGGCAATGCTCTCAAACTTGATACCGGTCTTGATCTTGATGCCAGCCTTGGTAAGTTCTTTGGTGAGTTCCTTGCTGATCTCTTCATCTTCACGCGGCAATACACGCGGGAGAAGTTCCACGATGGTCACATCCACGCCGTAGGAATTCCAGATGGTGGCAAATTCCACGCCGATGGCGCCCGCACCCACGATCACCGCAGACTGGGGGAGGGTATCTTGCATAATGGCTTCGGTGTAGGTGACAATTTTCTTGCCGTCGATGGTCACGCCGGGCAGGGTGGCTGCACTGGCGCCAGTAGCAACGATGATGTTCTTCGCTTTGAGCTCGGTCACTTTGCCGTCTTTATCGGTTACAGCAAGCGTATCTTTGGCTTTGAATTGTGCCGCGCCCATGAAGACAGCAATATTGTTCTTCTTCATGAGGAAGCCAATGCCTTTTACAAGGCGGTCTGAGTTGGAGCGTGAGCGCTTGAATGCCACGCTATAATCCAGCTTGAGGTTATCGAACGAGAAACCAAAATCCTTGGCGCGGTGACGCAAGGTATGCGCCACTTCAGCATTCTTCAAAAGGGATTTTGAAGGAATACAACCTACATTCAAACAAACCCCGCCCATCCATTGCTTATCGACAATGGCAACTTTCTGGTTCAACTGTGAAGCGCGGATGGCAGCCACATAGCCTGCAGGTCCCGCACCGATCACAACAACATCGAAATTTTCGGACATAGAAACTCCATTACGTTTAAGAAAGTGAAATTACGGCTTGATTTTACTACTAAAGAAACACCTCCCATGCCGGGAGGTGTTGGAGTTTTATAAGCAATTTTCAAATTGTGACGTTCTTAGAGAGTCTTCTTCAAGAAGTCGTATGTGCGGCTCCATGCCAACTGCGCGGCAGCGGAGTCGTATTCGGGGCGATCCTCTTCCACGAACCAGTGGGCAGTTCCCGGGTAGGTGTGACGCGTTGCATCCACACCGGCTTTGGCGAACTCGGCAAAGGTGTTGTCCACAAATTCGGTGGGCTCCCATTCGTCCACTTCGCAAAAATGACCCATCACCTTGGCGGTGATCTTGCCATAGTCCACGCCTTCGTTGCCGTAGAAAAGTACAACCGCGCCAAAGTCCTCTGGTTTGTAGGCAGCGGCGATCAGCGACCATGCCGCACCCATCGAAAAACCGATCACCCCGAGTTTTCCTTTTACCAGTGTTTGCAAATGTGCTTTTGCCGTGAAGACCGTATCGCCGATCAATTGACTATCGCTTTTTTCCATCAGGGCTTTGGCTTCGTCGATGGTCTTGGCAATTTGTCCATCACGCAAGTCAGGAGCGAGCACAGTAAAGCCTTGTTCTGCAATACGGTCACAGACTTGTTTGAAGAACGGCTTCAATCCCCACCATGCATGCAATAACAAAATGCCGGGACCTTTCCCATCCGCAAGATACGCATAGACTTGTTTCCCGTTTACGTTCAATTGAATATCAGATGTTTGAATCGGCATGGCAATCTCCTCAAAATGATTATACGTACATTTGTTCTAATTCGCAAGCAAAAGAAAAAGGCGACTTTCGCCGCCTTTAGGATTTATAGATTTATAACCAACGCCTCACTCTGGATTTATAACTGGTGTAGCCCTCTTTGAATTTTTTCTCCAAGTAGGCTTCTTCTTTCTCTATAACAAGCCGTGTGAGTGCGAATATGAAAAGGGGTGAAATGACCAGCCCCCATAAAGATCCATACGCAAGTGGAAAGCCGATCACCATGAAGAGAAACCCTACATAGATCGGGTTACGCGAGAAACGATAAATACCACCTGTCACCACCGTCTTGACCGAGCCATGCGGGTCGAGAGTTGTGCGTGCTTTGCGAAATTCAAGGAAGGCACCAACACCAAAAAGGAAACCAATAAAGGTTAACCCCAGCCCGATATTTTTTAGGGTTTGTGACATGCCCGCCAATGCTGGAACGAGATATCCCAGTAATAATGCCACGATGATGTGAAACATCGCCACAACGGGTGGGTGAATATATTTATTAATTGCCGGACTATCTTTTTGTGGGTTGCTCATGCCCAATTCTCCAATGTCTCTTTGACTTTCGCCAGGAACCAATCTGCTGATGCGCCATCCAGAATGCGATGGTCGAAGACGAAAGACATATATACCATCGGGCGGATTGCAATTGCATCATCGATGACGACAACTCGCTTTTGCATTGCTCCCACACCCAGGATGCCCGCCTGCGGCTGGTTGATGACCGGGAATGCAAACAGCGATCCGCTCACACCATGGTTGGTCAATGTGAATGTGCCGCCTTTGACATCATCTGGTTGCAGTTTCTTGGTACGGGCACGGTTCGCAAGATCGTTAACTGCGCGTGCCATCGCTAGCAATGACAGGTCTTCTGCTTTCTTGATAACCGGCACGATCAAACCATCTTCGCCGAGTGAAACTGCCATGCCAAGATTGACATTCTTATGAACCAACAAGCCTTCATCTGTCCACGAGGAGTTGGTCTGCGGGTAGGCTTTTAGTCCCGCTACGATTGCCATCATGAAATAGGCGGTAAAGGTGAGGTTAACTCCATCGCGCTCGAAAACGGCTTTGTTCGCGGTACGATGCTTCGCCACCCGCGACATATCCGCTTCCATCACGGTCAATACATGTGGAGAGGTGTGCTTGGACTCAATCATGTGCTGTGCGATGGACTTGCGCATGGTTGAATGTTTGATCAGAGTGTCACCTTCACTTGGCATCACGACCGCAGACGATGGGCGGTTGACCGCGGCGGTCTGTGGTCGACGGTCTGCCGACTTTCCACTTTCCACAAAGTTCAACACATCATTCTTCGTAATGCGTCCATTCAACCCGGTGCCTTTGACCTGAGACAAGTCCACGCCATGCTCTGCCGCGATTTTTGCGACGACGGGGGAGATGAAGCCAAGATCGCGGTTGGTGGTTTGTGGAATGACAGCAGGAGATTGTTGAGTAACAGACACTGGTGAAGAAACAACACTTTCTATTGGCGCTTGTCCGCTGTCCACAGTTTCCCCTGGTTTCCCAATGATGGCTAGCAGTTCACCTACTTTTGCGGGCACACCCTCCTGTGCGACGATTTGTAAGAGCGTCCCAGTAGCAGGAGCAGGGATTTCCGTGTCTACTTTGTCTGTGTTTACTTCGAGCAACGGTTCCAATTCATTAATAGAATCACCAACTTGTTTGAGCCATTTGGTGACCGTAACTTCGTCCACGCCTTCGCCGAGCCGAGGTACATAAACTTTTGTTGCCATGAATTTCTCCAGTTGGTCGTGCTATCAACTAAAAAGTGGAAATGCAGTCGGATTCACTTCATGCATCATCTCATACACCACATCAAACACGGTCTCAGCATTGGGCTTGGACCAGTAATCTCCATCTGAACCATAGGATGGGCGATGCGCTTTGGCAGATAATGTACGTGCGGGCGAGTCTAAATGGAAATAACCGCCTTGCTTCTCGATGACTTCTTGCATCATGTAGGCAGTTGCCCCACCGGGAACATCTTCATCTACGAAGAGAATGCGGTTGGTGTTCTTTAACGATTCCACGATCTTCCCATGAATATCGAAGGGCATCAGCGATTGGACGTCGATCACTTCTACGTCGATTCCCACTTTACTCAATTTCTCAGCCGCGTCTAACACGACACGGCAGCATGCCCCATAGGTGACGATGGTAATGTCTTTTCCATCTCGAATCGTTTCAGGAATGCCCAACGGTAATGTAATTTCGCCAATGTTATCTGGCAATTTCTCTTTGACGCGATAGCCATTCAACACTTCGATCACAATAGCAGGCTCATCTGATTTCAAGAGGGTGTTGTAAAAACCGGCGGCGCGAGTCATATCACGCGGAACCAAAACATACATGCCGCGCGTGAGACTCAAAATACCAGACATGGGCGAACCTGCATGCCAAACACCTTCGAGGCGATGCCCACGAGTGCGCACAATAACAGGCGCTTTCTGTCCGCCAGCGGTGCGCCAATGTAATGAAGCAAGGTCATCACTCATAGTTTGCAGCGCATAAAGCACATAATCAAGATATTGGATCTCTGCAATGGGGCGCAATCCACGCATTGCCATGCCAATGGCTTGTCCCATAATAGTGGCTTCACGAATACCGGTATCAGTCACGCGGAATTCGCCATATTTTTCTTGCATGCCCTTAAAACCCTGATTGACATCACCAAGCTTGCCCACATCTTCACCGAACGCAATCAGTTTTGAGTCACGGGCAAGTGCCGCATCAAAGGCGGCATTGATTACTTCGAAACCAAACATGGTGGGGGAGTTGTCTGAATAAACTGGCTTGATTTCTTCCACTTTGAGCGCCGTACCGGAATACAGATACGAACTATATCTCTCTTCGGTCTGCTTGTCATTTCCGTGCTTCCATTGAATAAGGACTTGTTTCGAAGGATGAGTCTCGTTGCGAAGAAGACGCAATGCCTCATGGGCAATGGAATGGATATCGCGTCTCGAAAACGACGGGAGGGCTGTCAGCCGATCTCTGAGCATTCGCAACTCTGCAACATGATTCGGGGTTGAGCTGGCGATCTCTTCAAGGATATCTATCACATGATTGCGCTCTTCGGTCAGCGGTGCCAGATAAGCTTCCCAGGCAGCTTTGCGGAATCCTTCTACAGTGTCGTAGTCTGCTTTTTCTAGGGCATCCAGCTCGGGCGCGGAAATGACGCGGTTCGTGATCATCCACTCACGCATCTTCTTTAAGCCGTCAAATTCTTCTTCCCATTTGAGCCGTTCAGGCGTCTTATATCTTTCATGGCTGCCAGAGGTGGAGTGACCCTGCGGCTGTGTGACATCCACAACGTGCACTAGCGCAGGGATGTGATATTCACGCGCAACCTCTGCGGCGGTTTGATACGTTTCAATGAGTGCTGAATAATCCCAAGCGCGGACGGTGTAATGGTCGTAGCCATTCTGCACTTTGTTGTGTGGTGTGCGCGGGTCACGTTCAAAGCCTTTGAGCAATGCACCAATATTTTCTTTAACCATTTGGAATTGATTTGGTACTGAGATTCCATATCCATCATCATAAATAGTGATAACGGCTGGCGCTTTGAGAACCCCAATCGCGTTGACCGCCTCCCAAAAATGACCTTCGGCTGTAGAGGCATTGCCGATGGTGGCAAAGGTCACTTCATTGCCGTGGTTCGAAAAGTCTTTGAGATTATGCAATTCTTTGATGTTGCGATATAGGACCGATGCATATGCCAACCCAACAGCTCTGGGCATTTGAGCTGCTGTGCAAGAGACATCGGATGAGGTGTTATAGAGTTGAGTTTGTGCGCGCCAGGCACCATTGGGGTGAAGGTGACGTGTGGCAAAATGAGCGTTCATTTGTCTGCCGCCACTGGCTGGGTCGTGTTGAGCATCGGCATGTGCGTACAGCTGCGCAAAGAATTCTTGAATGTTCATGATACCGAGCATGAACATCCATGTTTGGTCGCGATAATAACCGGAACGCCAATCGCCTTTTTGAAAGGCACGGGCTATGGCGAGCTGAGCGATCTCTTTCCCATCGCCAAAAATACCAAATTTTGCTTTGCCACTAAGAACTTCACGTCTACCGATAAGGGATGCCTGCCTGCTTTGATAGGCAAGACGGTAATCTTTTATGATCTCATCTTTTTCAAGGGGAAGTGCAATCGTACCCTTCTTTTTGTTGGGCATGAATCTCTCCTAGTTGAGTTGATTGTTCAAGGATTATAACAAAGGAAGAGAGGAAAGGTTTCTCGCCGGATTTTGATTGTGAAAAAAAACAAAAAAGCGGATAAAACTATCCGCTTTTTTGTTAGCCCATATTTTTCTATTCTTCAACTTCAAGCCATGAAATGGCTTCTTCTTTTGTATTGAATATCTTTACATTCATTCCGCGGTTAAAGGCAACGGTCTCTGCAAAGTGGTTGATCTCTTCGGTCTTATATAAAACCGCCACTTTGAGCTTGTACCGAAAAAGTGTGGCTGCTTTTACTCCAATCTCATAGCGATCCATGGGTTTGAGCTTGCCAGGCATTTTGGAAATATCTAAAAATAACTTTTTAGCACCTTCAGCTTTTGATATTTCCAATGCTTCTTTTGAAAAACTTAGAAGGTCATCTATATTGTAGGGTTTTGCATATTCTACATAGAGATAGCCTTTTTTCTTTCAATGCCTATGTTGTTCGCTTCAGACATATATCAGGTGTTTCAGATTTGTTGCGCTATTTCAATCGTTCCGCTACGATCTCAGCCACATCTTTCACTTCGATCGTCCCACCATCCCCTTTGGATGCATCCGTCATCATCGTCAAACAGAACGGACATCCCACCGCCACTGTATCGGCTCCGGTGGATTTTGCTTCGGCAAACCGCGTCGCATTGACTCGTGCCGAGCCTTCTTCCTCTTCCTTCCACATCTGCGCACCACCTGCACCACAACAGAAGGACTTGGCTCCGTTGCGCGGCATTTCCACGGTTTCAATGCCAGCGGATTTCAGTGCATCACGCGGCGCATCAGTGACCTTGTTATGTCGTCCCAAATAGCACGGGTCATGGAAGGTGATCTTCATATTGTCACCTTCGAGGTTCATCGAAATTTTCCCGGCGCCGACCAATTCATTGATGAGTTGCGTATGGTGAATGACCTGATAATTTCCACCGAAGGCGGGGTATTCATTCTTGATCGTATGCATACAATGCGGGCAGGTTGTCACAATTCGTTTCGGCGCGACCTCATTTAATATTTCAACATTCTGTGAAGCCAAGCCGAAGAAAATATCTTCACGTCCAGCGCGTCTTGCGGAATCACCGGTGCAGGCTTCGTTCTTGCCAAGCACAGCATAGTTCACTCCCGCCGTGTTCAAAATTTTTGCAAAGGCTTGTGCAGTTTTCTGTGCGCGGGTATCCGTCGCAGGCGCACAGCCGACCCACCAAAGAATTTCAGGCTCGGCATTTTGTTCAATGGTTGGCACGTTCATGCCTTCTGCCCATTTCATGCGGTCGCCCTGAGAAACATTCCACGGATTGGCGTTGCGTTCCATACCTTTGAAGGCTGTCTCCAATTGCTTTGGGAAGGCACTTTCCATCATCGACAAGTTTCTGCGAATATCAAGAATATCGCGCATCGGTTCATTGCCCACCGGGCAAATGTCCACGCAGGCGCCGCAGCTTGTACAAGCCCATACTGCCTCTTCGCTGATGAGATCGGTCATAGCGACATCGGTTGTGCCGCCGCTGTTGAAGTGATAGCGTTTGTTGATTTCCAAGGCGGCGGGGGAGAGCAACTTGCCCGTGTTATATGCCGGGCATACTTCCTGACAGCGGAAACATTGGATACAAGCGAAGCTATCCATGATCTGTTCCCAGCCGAGGTCTTTCATCTTCGCCGCACCGAACTGTTCAATGGATTGATCGTCGAGGTTGATATAACTTAATTGTCCAATCGATTTTCGTTCAGGCTTGAGCGCAAAATTCAATGGCGCAAAGAATAGGTGAATATGTTTCGAGATGGGGAAATAAGGTAAAAAGGCAACTACCGCGCCAATGGATAACCAAAAAGCGAGATGTTCACCAACTGTTAAAGCTGTAGGGCTCATGCCTACGAAAAATTTTGAAACAGCCGAGATGCTAGGCTGCCAAACATCAACTTTATTCTCAAGAGCAAGCCCAAAGGACTCGCCCAAGAAACGCATTGAATTGTGGACAAAGATGAATGTAGCAACGATCGCTGAGTCTCGTAAGATGCCGGTGCGAGCTTTCGGGTTGAGTAACGTCGTCTCACGAGTGGACAGAGTCGCCGGTCGAAGAATGAAGCGACGAATCACCATCGCGATGATACCGACGATGATGGCGACATTGGCTATATCTGCCAGCAGGCGATAGGCATCCCCAAAGAGACCGGTGTTTTCAAGCAAACGCCAACCGGTGTAAGCATAAATCAAATCTGCAAGGTTGATGAGGAGGAAAGAGAGGAAGCCCCAGCCGATGAGGGCGTGAAAAATGCTGGGTCCAAGACGGAGGCGAAAAACGGGTTGGAACAAACCTACTTTGACGATCAGATCCCCGATGCGTTTCCACAATAGCGACCAGTCCACTTTGCCTTGACCGCTGCCGATGTGACCTACGATTTTCATCACACCTTTGTAGGTGAAATATAACGAAACTACGACTGCAACTGCAAAGAGGATTTTTTCAACAAGCGTGAGCATGGAGCCTCCGAAATGTGCTGCGAACTCAAAGATGGCACAAAGTTTAGCACAACTTTATTCGATTGTCTCAAAAATCACTTATGACGTTCTTCCCTTTATCCCCCCAACTATGGATTTGTCTCCTTGCTAATGTCGTTGACGTAATCCACTGCACTTGCGCAGGTACCAATTAGATTCGGTGAGACGGTTTCCCATGTAAGGGGTAATCCGCTTGTGCCGTTTGCGCCACTAATGGCTTCAGCCAAACAGCCTCCGCCTGCGTTGTAATTGACGAGGGTGAATTTCCACAGGTCTTCATAGGATGCGGCTTCGTTGGTTTGCGAACCTGTGTAGTTGTAAATAACTTGTGCAGTCTGTTCACAATTGGCGATCAGTGTATTTGCAAAGACACCGACCGAGAAATCTGCTTGGGTGAGATCCAACCCGAGTGGACAATCTTCACAAGACGCATCCACGTTGCCAACGAGTGCGCGTCTTAGCTGGACCTGTTGCTCTTCCTCCAAGTTAGCATATCCCTCGCCGCATGTTTCTGAATCCATCACCAGCGGACAGAATTGATTGTAGAAAGATTTATTCCAGAAGAGAGCCGTATCCGCTCCGTTCTCGGTAAGTTGACCGAGACCGATATCCCCAGCAGATTGGAAGATGCCGGGCCAAAACTGGCTTTCACGTGCGAAGAGATTTTTCAATAAAAATGCGGGGACGCTTGTGGTTTTAGCTGTTTCGAGGATGAGACTGTCAAACTGATTTTGCCATTCGTTGACAGCATCACGCGATTTTTCAAGCCCGCATTGATTGGCAACATTGCCGGGTGATAAGCCACCATCGGGGCAGGAGCGCGCATCAACCACGCCTTGAAGAATAAGATTCGCCGCAAGATATGTGTAAGGAATATCACTGCTTAGGTCTTCGCTTTGCGGAGGAGTGCTGAGCCATTCAGGTGCACCGCCTACGGGAGGAAAGACCCCCCATGTCTCGGCGCAGGTTGCGCTGACTTCGCCTTGCCATTGCGGCGAAAGAACATCTACATACCAGTAGAGTTGGTCTGGGTCGCCTTCGTCCACTTGTTTGACGCGTACTTGTGCTTCATAGATTACGCTACTATCCCCGTACGATGAGTATGACCAGAATTCAACTTTTACGCCTTCATCGTCTGTTTCAGGGATGCGGAATTTACATACATCAGTCTCGTCACAAAAGAAGGTTTGCTCATCATACGTCCCTTCTACACGGACGATGGATTCATTTGGAAGAGGTTCCTGCCCGGTAATAACAAGGGTAGGTTTGGTTTCACAAATATTGGTGGATGTACTATAGACTGGTTCACAATCTTCAAGAGAGATCCATGCGCTTGCGGCAGGTAGTTGCATGCCGATCTCTTTTTCTTTTGTATCGGTATCAATAAGTTTTGCGTAATACCCCTCACAGTTTGCGACATTATTAACATTGCACATGGGCTGTGCCATCCAGTTACGATAGATTATCGTGCCGCAGTCTCTATATACTTCATCTGGAGAAGGCATACCATCATGGTCGATGGTGAGGTTACAGACAACCTTGCGGTTTTTCCATTGGCGCAACTCCCAGTTGTACGATTGGTATTCAACTGCAATGACCGAGTAGCGGTCGGGACCGGGTGGGGGATTGGATTCGGAGACAGGTGCAGGGCTGATGCTGGAGGCGGGCGCGGCTCCATAACTGACCGTCAGGTTTGAAACTGCGATCAACACGAGGAGAAGACGGTTTGCCCAGTGGCGTCTTGGCATGATAATCAAAAGAGCCCGTCACATTATACCTTGTAGTCATGCGACGGGCTCTTCTTTAGACTTATTTTTTCTCTCTATCCATCTCTTGATAGGTTTCGAGGTCGCGTTTCAGGTTGCGGTTACGAATATACATGCTGAGCAGATAGATGCCCATGGTGATATACGACACCACGTAGCCAGCGATCATGTAGTTATCAGTATTTGCGGGTCCCATTGTTGGCTCCTTTACATGGAAACTTTCAGTTTAAGTTGTTCTACTTGCTCTTCCAAATTGCCCATGCGAATGCGGTGCCACATCAGGTCAATGAAAATGATGGTGAATACGCCAAGGGCTACGAACATTGCGGTGAGCATGTTGCCGCTCATATCGAAACCGCCTTGAGCTGCCGCGCTTTGATTGCCGACCACAACCGGGTGAATGGTGCGGAAGAGACGAATAACCATAAAGGTGATCGGTGCGCTCAACCCGCCCAAGAGTGCGTACACGGCACCGAAACGCGCGCGCTTTTCAGGGTCTTCCATCCCGGCGCGGAGCATGAAGTAGGCAATATAAATGAGTTCGGTCACAGCAGCGGTTGTGAGACGTGGGTCCCACGTCCACCAGGTGTTCCAGGCGGGGCGTGCCCAAATGGAACCCAGCACGATGGTAATGAAAAAGAACATGGTGCTCACTTCTACGGCGGCAACTTCAACCCGATCCCATTTCATATCTTTGGTGACGAGATAAATGATGCCGGTCACGGCTGCAACGATGAAGCCGATCAGCCCGACCCAGGCAGTTCCGACATGGAAGTAAAACACACGTTGAACGTTGCCCATGACGGCTTCTGTGGGGGCGAAGACCAGAGCGAAGTAAGTGGCAACACCGATTCCGATCACGGAGAGTACATCGAGAACGGTGAGAGCAATTGGTTTGGATTGCATAGGATAGATCTCCTTTATAAATTTACGATTGCTACTATTTGATTAAAAAATAAAAGATGAAATGTGTGATGAAAATATGAATAAAAACAAATTGTAGATTTTATAGATTTTGACTCAACGCCTCATTGCTGGACTTGGGTCTGGTTCTAACCATTTACAGAATCTACTCTTCAACCACGTAGTCAAAGATCATGAATGATGCTGCAATGAAAACTACGTCGTACACAATAAGCAAATTCAAAGGCGCAAGAATATCCTCGAAGGGAAGTCCTTCCACGATGCCGCCGCTGGCTTTGACTGCCGCCAACAACACAGGGACCGCTACTGGAAATAACAAGATCGGAAGCAAAACATCACGCGTGCGGGTCTGCACAGACATGGTCGAGAGTAAAGTTCCAACGGCAATATACCCAATTGAACCGAGCAATAGCACACCTAGAAATTCCGGCTGGAAGATGCGCGTCTCGTTATATAGCATTGCATACAAAGGAATGACGATGGCTTCTACAACGAGCATGAAGACCAAATTGCTAATGGCTTTGCCAAAAAAGATGGCAGCACGGTCTACTGGTGCGAGCAGGAGACCGTCCATACAACCGCGGTCTTTTTCCACTGCCATGGATCGATTCAAGCCGAGTGTTCCGGCGAAGGCGAAGGTCGTCCACAACACACCTGCCGTCACCGATTGGCGGACTTTTACATCCAACTCGAGGGCGAAGTTGAAGATAAGGATGACAAGCATGGAAAAGACCAACATGGCAGAGAGCAATTCACGAGAGCGAAATTCGGCGGCAAGGTCTTTGCGCGCAATTGCCATCATGGCTTTGAAGAAAGAAGGAGAGGTTTGCATGTTAGGCTTCCAATGCTTTCTTGTAAAAATCGAGCAGGTTGGAATTTTCGAAATCATCACGAGTGCCAGAGGCAACGATCACACCGCGTGTGAGAACATCAAAGCGGGTAGCGAGGTCTTCGGCACGGGCGAGGTCGTGGGAGGTCATTACCACGGTGCGTCCCTTAGCCGCGACAGAGCGGAGTACGTCATCTAACATTTCGGAGGCATCCTGGTCGAGACCGGTGTACGGTTCATCGAAGAGGACGACTTCGGGGTCGTGTAGAACGGCGCGCCCAATGGCAAGACGTTGCTGCATACCGCGCGAAAACGTACGGACCAAATCACGGCGGCGATGCTCTAAGCCGACCATGCCCAATACTTCGGTGATGCGTGCTTCTAAATTGATCAACCCATACATGCGACCATAGAATTGTAAATTTTCTTCGGCGGTGAGGTCTGGGTAGAGCAGGGGCATGTGGGAGACAACCCCTAATCTTGCGCGGACTTTGGCAGATTCATTTGGCAGGGAGTATCCAGCCACTTTGACATTGCCCAAGCTAGGGCGGGAGAGTGAGGCGAGAATCCGCAGAAAGGTGGTTTTGCCGGCTCCATTGGGTCCGAGCAATGCGACGAACTCACCGGGCTGCACGGAGAAATCCAGCCCTTTGAGAATGGTCTTCAATCCAAAACGTTTGACAAGTTTTTTGACTTCGATCATGAGAGACCTGTGATGATTGAAAAGTGAAACGTGAATTGAAATCACGTTTCACTTTTTGCGTCTTAGCCTTTCTTTTTCAACGAACTTGTTAATTCAGCACGGCGCTTTTTATAGGCTTCATCGCTGATCTTTCCGGCGCGGTGCAGGTCGTCGAGGACGATGATGGCATCCATAATAGATTCGGTGTCATCGAATTGGTCATCATCTTCTTCATCGTCTTCAGCTTCTTCTGATTCTTCGGCGGCTTTCTTGCGGTCACGCAAGTACATGAAGACGCCTGCAAGGATGAGTGTGATGCCAAATGCACCCACGCCGATCAATACGTACTGATTTTGAGTGAGGTCTGCGGTGGCAGAGGTTTCAGAAGGATCGCCTTTGAGCGTGAAGTCTAATGTGGAGTTGGCGCTTATGTTTGCGAATGAATAGGTTTGATATTCATAGTTCTTGCCGCTTGAGTCTTGAAGCGGAACCATGCCTTGATCTGTGAGTTGATCGCCTTTCGCGGTCACGCCATTGGGCAGGAAGATTTGTCCGCTGCCGACGGGGAGCAGGAACTCTTGCGAGAAATCCACCGTGTTTGTGCGTGGCAGGCTGGAGAAAGCAATCAAGCCATAGGTCTGGTCGCTGGGTTGAATGTAAAAGCCATCTTGTTCTTTGGTGGCGAGCAAGGTCGCACCATCTTGAGTCTGTTGGAAGCCAAGTAGTTTGGCATTGGCAGGTGCTTTGATGAACGGGATGTCTTGATTGTCGTTTTCGAGTTGTACTTTGATATTCTTATCGCCAGTGTTGCGCAAAAGATAGACCACAAACGCGCTAATGCTTTCGGGGTCGGTGTAATCAAAGTGGACTGCAATGCTATCGATCACAAGGTCGGTCAATTCGGTGGTGGTGTCGTAGACGGTGATGTTGGGCAGCGCCAACTCGGTTGCGCCGGCAGGCACAACAGCGAATTCAGATTGATAGGTGATGCCGTCCACATCCAATTCTGCGAGATAGATTTGCCCTTCAAGTAACTCTACGTCGAAGGAATATGAACCATCGGGGTTGACCGTGCCTTGCACGTTGAGTACCTCGGTCGGACCTGCACTGGGGTCGCTGCCGTGGTCGAATCCGCGCAAGGTGATTTGCTGATCTGCAGGAAGGTCTGCGCTTGAATTATTGATGATGAGACCCTTAACCATGCTGGCAACTGCAGCTTCTGTCGCTGCTGGTGTACCTTCAGCTTGAGGGGTGCCATCGGCAGGTGTGACATCTGTTGATGGAGTGCTGTCAGCGGCGGCGGGAGTTTCGGTGGCGGCAGCCGCTACCGGCGCGGAAGGAACCGCAAACGTCAATGTATGGATGTACGCTGCAACGGCGTAAGCTTCTTCGTCGCTGAAGTTACTTCCAAATGCCGGGAAGTTTCCGTTCCCTTCACGTACGAATTTGACGATGTCATCTTCTGATAATGCCGACATCATTTGTAAATTGGTGAATGCATCACCACAATCGGCACAGTTTTCTTCAAAGAGTTTCTTGCCGAGTTCGAGCTGTTCGTTTGTGGTATGAAGTGTGAGAGCATACGCCACCACATCCCAACGTTCCTGGTCGGTGAGGCTGTTGAAGGGCGGCATGAAGCGTTCAATGCGTCCTTGGGTAACCACGGCATACCAACTGGAAAGCGTGGCTTCGTTCGCAAACTCAGGCAAACCAATTGGGATGACGGCAACAGGCAAATCTTTGCTTTGTTCACCATCGCCCAAACCGGTTTCTCCGTGGCAAGCTGCGCATTTTTCAGTGAAGATGGCTTTTCCATTTTCTACATCGGGGGCTTTATCAGGATATAGCGGACCCAATGTAGGCGGAGGAGTAGGGGATACATATCCAGGAGGCGGGGTGACATCTGCAGCCAGAGTCATATTGCAGGCAGAGAGCAGGAGTGTGCCTATTGCTAAAAGAAAGAGGTGGCGTAATTTCATGAATTCCTCGGGGGAGGTGATGAATGAGCGTGACTGTGAATCACGCTACATGTTTCACTGATTATTTCAAAGACTTTCCACAAGAAGGGCAGAAGTTATCGGCGGTAAGCACCGGCTTCCCACAGGAAGGACAGAAACCGGCAGATTTGCTTTTGTGTTGTTTGCGGCGGGCAGAGATCATCGCTTCTATATCTTCGTCGCTCATTTCAGAAGCCGTGGAAGAAGAGTCTGCGCGTTTGGCGGCGGCGGCTTTTTCAATGCGCGATTCGGCATCGCGAGCAGAAGAGAGAATCGGCTCAAGTTCGTCGAGCTTGCGCAAGATATCGGAACCTTTTTTCAAGAGTTCAGTGCGCTGTTCAGGATAATCTTCAGCAGGAATTTTTCCGAGTTTGAAATCGAAATCTAATTCTTGCAGTGAGTTGATGACTCGGTCGCGTTCAGCTTTCAGGGCTGAGATTTCATGCATTTCATTGCTCGAGATCTTGCGCGAACGATACATGAAAGGTGCATATAGATACATTCCTGCTGCTACAAGGACCGCCAGGATGAGGAAGATAGAACCTAATTCCATGAGAACCCCTACTCTGCACTTGCGATGAATGCTTGAATTTCAGAGACCGATGCAAAGGGACCGATCTTGATCTGGCGTAACACACCGTCGCGGTCGATCAAATACGTTTCAGGTACGCCCATCTGACGATTCAAAATGCTAGAGATGTTCGATTGAAGGTCTGGCGCATTGGGGAACGTAATCCCGAATTTTTTCAGATAGCCAAACGCACCTTCGGGCGTGTCCACATAATCCACACCGATGAAAACGACATCCCCTTGGTCTTTGTATAACTGCCAGGCTTGTTCAAGTTCAGGAGCTTCCTGTTCACAAGGCTTGCACCATGAAGCCCAAATGTTGATAAGCACAACCTTACCGCGCAGATCAGAAAGCTGCATCTCAGGCGTATTGTTGTGTTCATAGCCTTCGTAATAAACCAACTTGAAATCGGGCACAGTATCGCCCACTTCTGCCATGGGGTGGCTGGCGCGGTTCAAACCGAAGCCCACCAATGCGAGCAAACCCGCAAGGAAAACCCAAATGGTAACTTGCACCCACAAGGGGACACTCTTTTTGGCTGGAGCCGTTGTTTCTGTCATTGCATTCTCCGTAAAAGACCGATTGGTCCCTGTTATTTTCTGTTCTTCAATTCTTCTTCAAGACGCTTAATGTATTCATCGTCACTGGATGACGAGCCCGCCTCTTCTCCTTGACCTGTACCTGCCTCAGCGGACTTGGGCTTGGTCCACGCTCGGAACGCATTGAAGAGGAAGACGGCTCCCACAAGGATCAACACCGGCGGAATGATATATACCAACCAGTTGAACCCTGCACGTGGCGGTTCAGAGAGCACACGAGCGCCATAGTTTGCCACAAAATAATCTTTGATCTGTTGCTCGCTCTTGCCTTCTGCCAACATCTGGCGAATCAACTCGCGCCATTGATGACAAGCTTCTGTTGGGCATACATCCAACGGCGTGTTTTCACAGACTGGGCAATACAATTGCTTGGCAATTGCATTCACTTCATCATCCGTAGGGGTTTTGTCCTGGGCAAATGCTACAGCCGTGAAAAATCCAGATGCAACCAGCATGAGTGTAAGAATAAGAAGGAATTTCTTCATTGAATTTCTCCGAGATAGGTCGAAAGCCATCGACTTTCGACCTATAGCTCTTTTAGTCTGCCGCGCTTGTCTGGCGGTTGCCTGCACTGACCTTACGGCGCACGGGCTCGTCAGCCGGGTCACGGTCGGGCCAGGCGGCGAAGATGAGACCGAATAAGAAGGTCAGGCTGCCAATCCACAACCAGTTCACCAACGGGTTGACGTAAATTTTGAAGGTGGCACCCTCGCTCGAAACTGGCTGCCAGTCTACGAGTAGGATATACAAATCATCACGCAAGGTGGCATGCTGACCGGGGATGGTCATGTTCTGCTGTGAGTCGTAGTAATAGTCAATGCGTGGATAGAGTTTTCCAATAAAGACACCGTTTTCGTAAATATCTACAACCGAGCGGGTATAGTTCACTCCTGCGGAAAATTCATCCCACGAAGCAAGTTCACGATATTCCACGCGATATTCGCCCAATTCAAGCGACTCACCGGCTGCAATTGTGCCTTGAGTTTCTTGTTGGAAGATTTCAATACCGAGAATACCGATCGCCATCAATGCCATGCTGATGTGAATGATGTACCCACCATAGCGGCGGCGATTGCGTCCCATCAAGCGACCTACGGCAACGAAGAAGTTCTCTTTCTGAGCGTTCATTCTAGCAACTGCGCCACGGAAGAATTCATGCGTGGTAGCGAACAATACCAACGCAATCGCGAAGAATCCGATCAAGGCGTAGATATTCTTTGTGTAGGTGAAGATCAAAGCCACGGTCACGAGGGTGGCGAGAGCGGCAGACTTCCAAATGGCACGACCGAGAGTCTGCACGGTGGAATGTCCCCAAGCCGAGAGCGGAGCAACCGCCATCAAGAAGAGCAACCCAGCAAAAAGTGGACCTGTAGCGCGTTCATAGTAAGGAGGTCCAACCGTAATTTTGGTGCCGGTGAAAAGTTCAGAAGCCAAAGGCGAGATCACGCCCCAGAAACAAACTACCAAGATGCCCATGAAAAGCAAGTTATTGAGAAGGAAGAGCGCTTCACGTGAAAGCATGGACTTCATCTCGGTTTCGCTTTTCAATTCGGGCCAGCGTTTGATCAATAAAGCTATCGAGGCAATCAGGGTCAAGCTCACAAAGCCCATGAAGAAGGGACCGATTGGGCTGTTCGCAAAGGCGTGGACGGAAGAAAGCACACCCGAGCGGGTGAGGAAGGTACCGAAAATCACGAGACCATAGGTCAAGATGATGAGGATCATGTTCCAGTGTTTGAGCAAACCACGCTTTTCCTGGATCATGACGGAATGTAAGAAAGCGGTTCCGGTTAGCCAAGGCATAAAGGCGGCAATTTCAACTGGGTCCCAGCCCCAATAACCACCCCAACCGAGCACATCGTATGCCCAACGTCCGCCGAGCACGAGACCGAGCGAGAGGAAGAGCCAAGCCCACAAAGTCCAGCGGCGTGTGATGCGAATCCAGCGGTCATCGGTACGACCAGTAATCAGCGCTGCCATTGCGAAGGCGTAAGGGATCACGAAAGAGACGAAGCCAAGATACAGCATGGGCGGATGAATGACCATGCCCGGGTGGCGAAGGAGCGGGTTTAACCCACGTCCATCACTGGGTAGAAAAGTTGAAACGGCTCCTGCTGGAGCGAAGATACTTTTGATTGGGTCTCCAGCTGCATTCATCACGATCTGACCGGCAGCATCCTGCCAGAAACGTGAGAAGGGGTTTTCGTAAAAGACCACCATGCCAAGGAAGAACGCCAAGGTAATGGAAGAGACAACGATCACCCAAGGCAGGAACTCGATATCACGGTTCCATTTGCGCAAGGTAACGGCAGATGTAAAAGCCGCCAGCAGCCAAGCCCAGAACAAAAGCGAGCCAGCTTGTCCGCCCCACCAGGCAGTCACTTTAAGATAGGTAGGCATGCTCTTGCTGGTCACTTCATAAACAAACGAAACTTCGAAGTGATTCGTGATCAGCAAGTAGATCAAGGAACCCGCTGCGATGGAAAGCAGAGGGAAGGTGAGTAGTTGAGCGCGCCGGGCACTTTCCACTACAGAAGCCGACTTACTCCGAACACCATAGACGGCGGCGATACCGCTGTAGAGTGTAACGATGAAACTAATTAGTAAAACGCCAAAGCCAAATTCTGAGAACATAAGAACTTCCTAAGTTTCCGCTCAGACCCTGCTCCCATTTGAGAGCGGCGCATGAGGGTTGAAGTGTGGTGTTTTGAAACAAAACCTGATGGATAGAACACCCATCAGGTCATTTGGTTAGTTCGCTGATGCCTGTTCAGGCACTGCCTCTTCGTACTTTGTGGGGCATTTGAGCAAAAGCTCCTCAGCATGGAAAACGCCGTCATCACCCAGCTTTCCGGTCATGATCGCCTGCGCTTCGTTACGGAGCAGGTCGGGCATCACGCCTTCATACTGCACCTTGATGCGTGCCCGGCTCGTGTCCATCACCGCTTCGTGAAGCACAGCAGCCAAACCACCCTGGGCTTCGATCTCGGCATTATCGCCAGGAACGTGTGCCACTTCAAAGGTCAAGGTCAGCGTTGAGGCATCGTATTGGATCGTATCTCCAATGACCGCACCTGAAAGACGGACACTCTTGTTGATGGCAGAGGAACCTTCTGCATTAAGTTCATCCACCGTCATGAAATATTCTGCGCTCGCCTGTGTGGACGAAGCGATGAGATAAACGACAGCCGCCAGAATGAGCACGCCGCCGATGATAAATTTGTTTCGTTGCATAGGAGGTCTCCAAGGGTTGTGTTACTAAATCAAACAATATATGTCCATTTTACATGATGACATTAAATAGGGCTGAGTTTAAGGTCTGATGGATGTCATGAATTCTGCGTGAATTTATCCTATTTCTCCATGACTGTTTTTAACCCCACATCAGAGGGAGGAAAGTGGCTTTGAAAAATGGTATAGTTGCAAAAACGAATGGAGGAAAAGGATGCATAAAAAGCTCATCCTGTTTTTGACACTACTCACAATTTTGCTCATGCCTGCCAAGGTTCAGGCTGCGCCTCATGCCGACGTTCAAGCGGATACAGCCACCCTGGACTTTCCCAACACGGCTACTTTTTCTGCCACTCTTAGCGCTTCTGCAGAAGTTACCTCAGTCACCCTGGAATATGGCAGCGAACAATTGAACTGTGGAGAGGTGATCGCCAAAGCCTTCCCCGATTTTTCACCCAGCCCATCCATAGACGTCTCCTGGACCTGGGATATGCGTCAGAGTGGATCCCTTCCGCCGGGCACCACCATCTGGTGGCGCTGGCGTTATGTCGACTCTGCTGGCAAGGAATATCTCAGCGATACGAATACGGTCATCTGGTTGGATAGTGCCCACGACTGGCAAACTGCCACAGGTACGAATATTCGCATCCATTATTACGGGTCGAGTGAGAGTTTCGCCCAATCCATGGTGGATGCTGGTTTGGAAGGTCTGCGCCGGAACGAAGATCAAGCCGGTATGACACCCGATATCCCCGTTGATATTTATGTCTACCCCAGTTATGACGAAATGCGTGACGCCATTCTCTACGAACCCCAGTGGACAGGTGGTTTGGCATACTCAAACTTTAGCATCATTATTATGGGCACCTCTGGCGATGCCAATTTTGACAAAGCGACCGTCATCCATGAAGTAACACACGTGCTGGTTGGGCGCAATGCGTTTACTTGTATTGGCTTTATCCCCACCTGGTTGAATGAAGGGCTCGCCGTTTATAACGAAGGTCCGCTGGATGAAAGTATGAAGGCGCAATTCGATATCGCCTTGCGCGACGACACCTTCTTCCCCGTCCGTTCCTTGAGCGGAAATTTCTCTGAAATTCCGGAAAAAGCCCTGCTTTCATATGCTCAATCCTATAGTGTGGTCAAGTTTATGCTCGAGACCTATGGGCAAGAGAAGATGAGTCAATTGCTTCAAGCGCTTAGCGATGCCGAACCAGTCGATGATGCCTTGGTGCAAATTTATGGCGTGGATACTGACGGGTTGGATGCCGCCTGGCGTGATTCGCTTGGGCTTCAACCGTTGGTGGTGGCGCAAGCAACGTCTCAGCCTACGCCGACTTATGTGCCAACCTATGTTCCGATTGCGGGCATACCTCAGGCGATCACCGCTACACCTGGCGTGATCCCCACCTCATCGTCAACGAATAATTCTGAGCCTTCTTTTAGCGGTCCACCCATTGTGTTGACCGTTGTAATGCTATGTATCTGTCTCGTCTTCTTGGCGATCATTGGTGTCGTGGTTTTGGGAATTGTGTTGCGCAATAACAAAGGCAATGGAGGAAAGAAGAATGGATAAATTCAAAACCATGCATCGGCGCTTTACCGTAGGTGGTTTGGTGCTTGTTTTACTTGCTTCTCTCTTCCTTACTGCCAGTGCTCCCAGCGACCCAGATTTTCAAATCGGTGTTCCGTTGGATCAGGCGCTTGTTTACAGTGGCGGCGAATCTTCGAATTTACGTGATTACGACCCCGCCACGACCTATAGCGCGGGCGATAAACTCATCTTCAGTGGTTTGGTGCAACTAGACCAAAACTTGAACATCCGCCCAGACTTGGCTGAAACTTGGGAAGTGACCGGCGACGGTACCATCTACACCTTCAAGATTCGTGACAACGCCAAATTCCATAACGGACGGGACGTCACGGCTCAAGACGTGGTCTTTTCTTGGGAGCGCGCTGCCAGCCCTGAGTTGGCGTCTGACACCGTTCTCACCTACTTGAGTGACATTGTTGGCGTACGCGAGAAAGCCCTTGGTCAGGCAGATAGCATCAGCGGGTTAAAAGTCATCGACGACAAAACACTTCAGGTCACGATTGATGCGCCCAAACCATACTTCCTCATGAAGTTAACGTTCCCCACATCCTATATTGTGGATCAAGATAATGTATCTGCCGGTGAGGAATGGGTGCGTCAACCTAATGGCACGGGTCCTTACAAGCTCAAAGAATGGCGCTCCAACGAATATATCGTTTACGAAGCCAACCAAGATTTCTATCTTGGTGCGCCGTCGATTCCGTATGTGGTTTTCAAACTCTATGCGGGCGATGATGTGCGCCTCTTTGAAACAGGCGATGTAGATATTGCGGGCGTCGGTTTATACGATGTAGAACGTATGCTGAACCCAAGCGAGCCTTTGAATCGAAACCTCGTCACCGGTGTGGACCTTTGCACAAGTTATGTGACCTTTGATACGACCCAGCCGCCCTTTGACGATGCCAATGTTCGCAAAGCCTTTAGCATGGCATTCGACCGTCAACGCTATGTGGATGTGTTATATCGTGGTGTGGCATTGCCTGCAGAGGGTCTATACCCGCCCGGGTTACCCGGTTTTGATTACAACCTGCAAGGCTTGCCCTTTGACCCCGAACAAGCACGTGAATTGTTGAAACAATCCAAATACGGCGGACCCGAAGGCTTGCCTGAGATCATTTACACCAATGCAGGGATTGGTAGCAGTATTGGCGGAAATGTAGCCGCTTTGGCTGAGATGTGGCAAGACTATCTTGGTGTGAAAATCAAGGTGGAGAATTTAGATTACAACTTCTACTATCAACAGATTTTTTCTGGCAATCACGGTCAGATCTTTGATGGCGGTTGGTGTGCCGATTACCCCGACCCTGAAAATTTTGCCGATGTTCTCTTCCATACAGGCGTGCCGCAAAATCAAGGTGGCTATTCCAACCCCGAGTTGGATACCTTACTCGAAGCCGCACGTATCGAACCGGATGTGACCAAGCGCATTGCCATGTACCAAGAAGCTGAGCATATCATTGTCAACGATGCGCCTGTGATCTTCACCACCCATTCCCTTTCGTATCAACTTGTGCAATCGTATGTGAAGGGCTATGTGAATACACCCATCTCAATCTCAGCAGAACGCTTTATGTGGCTGGATGGTAAATAGACAACGGACCATAGACGATGATCCATCGTCTATGGTCTTGCTTGCCCAAAAAATTCCACCGCCTCAATTTCCCCGCCGACGCTGGATACGCTAAAGTCGAAGTTGAGCGAACTCCCCGGCTGGAGCGCTCCGCCTTCCCAGCGGCGTACGCCAACCACGGTTCCATATTTATCGAACGCCACAGCCGCAATCCATACTTGGGTTGCGGCGTTTGATTCTGCTGGCAAATAAGCTTGCCCGCTGACCTTGGCGGTTTTGCCATTCCAATCCATTTGTGCGGAGGTGTTATCCAACGAGATGGGTAAATAAGCAGAACCACCTGTCATAGCGCTCAGTAACTGGACTTGTGGTTGTACATCCGCGGGTGTGTTTGGGAAATAGACATACACAGGCAATGAAGCATTGGTTGGAATCACATCTAAGGGCAGGTATGCGGTTTGATAGACAAGGGCGTTTCCGCTTTTATCTAACAATGTGATTCGGGCAGAGACATTTTCCAGAATCCCGCCTGTATTGTTTTGGATGAGTGCAAAGCACCAATTGCCTAAGTCTGTTGTGGGGTGGCAGGCGGATTGGGTAATTGGAACAGGCTGCGGTGTAGGGGTGGAGGCGGCGGCAATAGAGGCAGAGGGGTCTGGGATGAAGAGCGTCTGCCCAATGGTGAGACTGTTCGGATTCACATCCGGATTCGCCGCGATCAAATTTTCTTGCGGAATCTTAAATTTCTCAGCGATTTGGCTGATCGTATCGCCTGATTGAACGGTATAAACCTGTAACGTGCTTGTGGGGAAGGGTGTCTCTATAACGACTAACACATTGGGCGTGGGACTTGCGATAGATGTAGCCGTAAGGTACGCTTGAAGTGAAACGTCTGTGGTTTGAGCAGGGGCAGGCGTGCAAGCTGATACGATCACGAAAGAAAGCAATAACAAGGTTTTTCGCATGCAGTGATTATAATGTGCTCGAAAAATACGGCGGATTCGCCATAAAATCTTTTGGAGGAACAATGCAATATCGTCATCTTGGAAGAACGGGTATTCAGGTCAGTGAACTATCGATTGGGTCTTGGGTTACCTTCAAGAATCAAGTGGATGTGCAAGCCGCAGTGGAGATCATGGCAGCGGCATACGATCATGGTGTGAACTTTTACGATAACGCTGAAGTGTATGCTGGCGGGAAATCGGAAGAGGTGATGGGCGCTGCATTGAAGAAGTTAAATTGGCGCCGTGGAAGTTATTTGGTTTCCACTAAGTTCTATTGGGGCATTGAAGAAGGGGTTAATGAAAAGAATACGCTCAATCGCAAGCGTCTCATTGAAGGCATCAATGCTTCACTCAAACGCCTCGACATGGACTATGTTGACCTAATCTACTGCCACCGCCCAGATAAAACCACGCCCATCGAAGAGACCGTTTGGGCGATGCACAATATTATTGAATGGGGCAAAGCCTTGTATTGGGGTACTTCTGAATGGGCAGCTTCTGAAATTATCGAAGCCATTCAAATTGCAGAACGCCATCACTTGCATAAACCGGTAGTGGAACAACCGCAATACAATCTTTTTGAGCGCAAACGCCTTGAAGGCGATTATGTCCGCTTCTATAAAGAATATGGTTATGGCACCACTATTTGGAGTCCGCTCGCTTCTGGTTTGCTTTCTGGCAAATACAACAAGGGCATCCCTGCCGATAGCCGTGGCGCACTCAAAGGCTACGAATGGTTGCATGGCAGCCTGACCAATCAGGAAAAACTGGCGAAGGTTGCAGGCTTGGAACCCATTGCCAATGAACTCGGTGGCACCGTGGCGCAATTGGCTATTGCCTGGTGTTTGAAGAATCCATTTGTAAGCACGGTCATTACTGGTGCAAGTCGTGTGGAACAAGTTCATGAAAACATGAAGTCAGCTGAGATTGCTGCCAAACTCACGCCCGAGATTATGGGTAAGATCGATGTGGTCTTTGGTGTGCAAAAGAAAGACGAAGACGACGATTAAATAAAAAAACTCCGAAGTTTTCAAGACCTCGGAGTTTTTGTTTAGATCTTCGAAAAATAATTTTCTTCCACACTTTGCCAAGTCTCTTCGCGCAATTTCATATACTTTGAAAGCAGTGGGTGAACCTTGGAAATGTCTTCATAAATTTTTTGCGCCACGCGCCGAATTGAAAAGTGGGCATTGGCAGCTGTGCGCAACTGACAGAAGGCGAAGGCTTCCCGTAAATTGAATTGCGCCAACACCCGGCGATTAAATCCATTCGGGACGATGTATTGGGCAACATCTGGATTGAAGGCATGGAGCTTTTCATACATCTGTGATGCCGCTTCCATCGCCGCCTCATACTTGGACCCGAAACCTGCTTCCGTTATAAGCAGCGGAGTCGTATACCCAAGCCTTGTGGTTAGTCGTTGGGGGGTCTGGCTCATCATGCGGTGACGTTTGAATTCGGCATAGGCGCCCTGATCCATGACAAGGTCGAAGGTATAGTTGGAATATTCCAATTCACGCAGAGGGGTATCGTATTTGCCGAGTTTGCCAAGCAAGGTTTCAGCGAGGGCTTCACGCTCTTTTTTCTTGAGAGCTTTCACATACGTCAACGCATCGGCGTAGGGGATTTCATCAAAACGGTATAACGCCGCGGCTAGAACTTTCTTTTCTCCATTTTTGTCGTACTCAATAAGTTCGCACCAATCTGATTTCCGATTTTCGATGGACGATTGACGATTTTCGAGATCGCGGATGGTTTCGACTGTGTATGGATTTGCATCGGCATATTTGACCAAGGTGGGCGTTTCACCTTTGGAAACTTCTTTTAGCTTCTCACCAATCTGGCGGACCTCTTCAAGTGGGTGAGAGAGCATTTTGCGGATGACCATTTCGATGACGCGGGCGTTGGCGGTCATGCCTACATTGGCATTGGCTGCGGCGGGTAGTAAGAAGCGGCAACGGTCCACGTATTGCGAGCGGATGCGGCGATCATAGGCTTCATCCGTTTCTTTTTCGCGGCGGGGACTCCGCTCGACGATGAGATTCTTGACCGGTTCCAACGACTCAGCATAGGTCGAGAAAAGGAGGCGGACGGTTGCTATGAATTCATCGCGCAGAGGATGTCCATCTAATTCTGGCGGAATGGTGAAGTCATCGGAACCCCATTTTTGGTAGCGAGTGGACTTTTCTGTGTAGGAAGCAAGGCGATTGCCTTCAATTGTTTCAATGGCAACACGGGAGACATTTTCAAAAGCAATATGCAGCACGGCATGTTCTGCTACAGAGGCATGACCATAACCGACGACCCATTTCTCATGAAATTTTGCTGAAGATTCATCGCTCAGTTCTGCGGCGATCTCGCGGAAGGATTCAGGGGCGCGTGAGGTTTTTGCAAATGCTACCGCAATGGTTTCTGGGCTGAGTGCGCGCGGGGATAAAAGATAGATCTCTCGTTCGGGCATGGTATCTCCTGTATATATTGAATCTATTTCATAAAAAAGCGACCAGCCCGTTGTGCGCTGATCGCTTCGATGATTTTACCCTAAGGCTCGCATTGTCCTGCCGCCGAGCAGGTGGAGGTGAATATGGAAGACGGTCTGCCCGGCTTCTTCTCCTGTGTTGATGAGAAGACGATAGCCGCTTTCTGCAATCCCTTCTTTGTTTGCCAGCTGTTTGGCAATGGAAACCATTTTGCCGATCAACGGTTCGTCATCGGGAATAAGCATGTTAACGGAAGCAATATGTTTATTTGGCACGATCAAAATATGAGTCGGCGCGGCGGGGTTGATATCGCGGAAGGCGGTTACAAATTCGTCTTTGTACACATTTGTGCTGGGAATTTCGCCTTTGATAATTTTGCAAAAAATACAATCAGACATTTTAGCCTCCTATTTATGGGGTAGGGATGGGACCATATTTATCGGAACAAACAATATCATAATATTGGTATTCAACATCTTTGTTTGATTCTGCATATTTCTGAGCAGCATTTCCAATGTTACGAACACTATCTATGGCATTGAAGGCTTCTTGTGGTGAGTAGGCAGGTAAGGTCATGAGCGGGTCACCAACTTTGCCTTCAGGGATTAGGGTCGGTCGTGCATCGTCGACACTATTTGCGAGCGGTACCCAATTGTACATGACGGGTCCGCGTGGGTTTTGAGTGACTCCCAGTTTGAAGCGTAACTGTCGAGCTGCTTCTATGGGACGAATTCCAAACCCGCCGTTGGGCCAGATAATGGCATTAGGTGTTTTGCCTAGTTGTTCTGCAAACCCTTCTAAAGAACCTTGTAATTCACGGGCAATAACCGTTTTGGCAATATCATCAGTGAGAACTACATCGGGTGTGATGCCGCGCGCTTGATGGTCTATGAAGCCTTCATATTCAAGGGAAAAATTCCCTTCGCGTAAGACGGGATCAATATTGGGATCACTGACAAATCCATTGACGACGGGCCAACCCCATTGTTCGTAATACCAGCGGTAATTTTTATCAAAATATTCTTCTGTATGATTCCCATCTTGAATTAGTACAACAGACCGCGATGGGATGGGAAGATTCCGTTCCAGAAATGCTTGTAGTTGTTCTATATTGATTGCTTCAAAACCCTGTGCTTTTAATTGTTCTAACAGGTCGTAAAAATCTATGATGCGAATACTATTTGGAAGTTCTACTGCACCACGATTTATATCCTTGATAAGGATGAGCATGACAACAGTGCCGGGCTGTGCGTTTGCGGGGTTCCATTTATTGCGTAAATAGCGACAGGTTTCTTCTACATAGGTATGTGGAACATCGACGGGGTTTAATAAATCAGTTTGAAATATTTCTGGTAGAGCAGGGATGGTTTGCTCTGTTGTTTCAGCAGGAGTTTCTGCTGTACTTGTTATGGATGGACTTAGCTGGCAGGAAACCAGAATGGAAACGAGTGAGACAATGGATGTGAGGCGAAGAAAGATGGGGATAAACGTATTTCTTGGCGATTGCATATAAATAGAATTGTAAACCAGTTTTTGAGAATAAGTTTTTGCTTATATAAACAGGTCAGGCATTGCCTGACCTGTTTAGGTTGTACTTAGAAAGAATTCTTAACTAGGGGATAGGTCCGTATGTGGGAGCACAAACAATGTCGTAGTATTCCAATTCGGTGGCTTTGTTTTGCTCGGCATAGGCAGCCGCTTCTTGACTCATGACACGAACTTCGTCAATGTGATCTCCTGCGGTGATATCCATATAGCGCGGGAGAGTCATTAAAGGATTCCCGGCTGGAGTTTCAGGAATGGCATATGGATTATCTTCATTGTAGGCATCTGCTTGAGGAATCCAGTTGTACATGACGGGTCCACGTGGGTTGACGGTAAAGCCTAACTTATATCCCAGTTGAACGCCAATCTCAGCGGCTCGTTTTGAAAAACCACCACCGGGCCAGATATAGGCAATGGGGGTCTTGTTGAAATATTTTTGGAAAGTAGTGATCACACCACCCATTTCTGAGGTGATGAAGTCATCTGTAGAACCATCACTAATGGGGATGTTATGGATGTAGCCGTGAGCTTCATAGTCCACCCAGCCTTCAGAAGAGAGTACGGCATTTTCTGCCCAAAGATCGGGGCGTTCATCTAAACCGATATAGGCATTGACTACGGGCCAGCCCCACTCTTCATAATATTTTCTAAAATGGTCGTTGTATTTTGAAGAACTTGAACGGTCATCCACAATGATAAGCACTGAAAGTTGTGGGATTTTTGCATTGTTGTACATAAAGTCTGACATCTGTTGCATGTTGATGGCGGTAAAGCCGGCATCATGAAGGGAGTTCAGCAAGCGTTTTAAGTCTTTACTGGAAATGGTCAAACTTGCAGGGTCAGAAGTAGCCGCATCTTGATTGATGCGGTGAGACATGATGGTCATGACGATGGTTCCTGGTGCAGACTTGGTTGAGTCCCATTTGTCTTTGAGGTATTGGCATGAGTCCGCGATATAGGTGCGAGGGATATCATTTGGTTTTAGAATTCCAGATTGATATGTGCCCGGTAGCGCAGGTGGCGTGCGCGGAATAGTTGCGGTTGGAATGGGAGTATCTGTAATTTGCGCTGTGGCGGTTGGTGCATTGATTTGTGCTACGGCGGTTTCAAATGCGGCTGTCAATGCGGCGTTGATATCGGTGGTGGGGGCGGCAGGTTGGCAGGCGGCTAGAAGTGTTGCGAACAGGCTCAGGCTAAGAAAGAGGCGAGAAACGATTAACGAGTGACGAGTAGTTTTGCGTCGCATGATGAATTTATATCCTTTTGTGACTGTCAATAATAACAGAAAAGGCGCACCAGATTTCTGTGCGCCTTTTCTGTTATTTGTTATTCATCGCTTTTGCCAGAGACGAAATCTTCTACTTTTTGTTTTGCGATTTCATCGCGGAATTGCTTTGGCGGAGTCTTGAAGAAGTAAGAGGATGGACCAACGATCGGACCAGCAAGTTCGCGGTCGAGCGCGATCTTAGCGCAGCGTAGGGCATCGATCATTACTCCGGCGGAGTTGGGGCTATCCCACACTTCAAGTTTTACTTCCATGTTGAGCGGAACATTGCCGAAAGTGGTGCCTTCCATACGAATGTATGCCCATTTGCGATCTGTTAACCAGGGGACGTGATCGCTGGGACCGACGTGGACATTATCTGGATTTATTTCGTACGGAATCATGCTGGTGACGGCGTTGGTCTTGGAAATTTTCTTGGATTCAAGACGTTCGCGCTCGAGCATGTTGAGGAAGTCTGTATTGCCGCCGAAATTGAGCTGATAGGTGCGCTCGATCTTGACGCCTCGGTCTACGAACAGGGTGGCGAGCTGGCGGTGAAGAATAGTGGCGCCGACCTGACTCTTGATGTCGTCACCGAGAATGGGCAGACCTGCATCAGCAAAGCGTTTGCCCCAATATTCAGAGGAAGCGATGAAAACGGGAATGCCATTAACGAATGCGCAACCTGCTTCAATAATCTGCTCAACATACCATTTGGTTGCCATTTCGGAGCCAACCGGCAGGAAGCTGATGACAACTTCGGTCTTTGTTTCCTTTAATAAGCGTACAATATCGGCAGTGGAGCCGGGTGCTTTCTCAATGACTTGGCTGAGATATTTGCCCAACCCATCATGGGTCATGCCGCGCACGACTGGGGCATTGAGGTGAGGCACGTCGCAGAACTTGTAGGTATTGTTTGGCTCGGCAAAAATTGCTTCAGACAAATCTTTGCCAACCTTGGTGGCATTGATGTCGATCGCCATGGTAAATTCAATATCCCCAATGTGATAATCACCCAATTGCGGGTGCATAATGCCGGGGATTACATCATCATTTTTGGCATTTTTATAGAATTGAACGCCTTGCACGAGGGAAGAGGCGCAGTTTCCTACACCAATGATTGCCACACGTACTTTTTTCTTATTTGCCATTTGTTCATCTCCTGAAGTGGATTACAGTTTCCTTATTGAATTATGAGGGTTGTTTTTCAGATACAACCGTGAAGTATAATCTTACCCAAGGTTATTTGTATGACGGACTCACAGACGAAAATCCTTTCACGTCTCCTCGAAGTGACACGCAGCCTCGACTCTGAAGCGGATTTGGAGTCCAGTTTGCGTTTAATTCTCTCTGCTGCTACCGAACTGACGAACAGTGAGACGGCATCGCTATTGGAGTACGATGAAACGGCTCTCGACTTCTTCTTCAAATATGTTCCATGGTTTAATCAGGATACAGAAGGGGGCAGTGCGATCCGTATTCCGTTGAATGGAAGTATTGCTGGTTGGGTCTTATTGAATAAGTCATCGGTGATCGTGAATGATGCAATCAATGATCCGCGACACTCTAAAAAAGTAGATGAATTTGCGGGTACGACCATCCATTCGATTTTAGGGGCGCCGCTAATTGTTCGTGATGTTCCGATCGGGGTGTTGGAAGTTTTCAATAAGCGCAGTAATTATACAGAAGAAGATGTTTTGATCGTTGATAACCTGGCGGCATTGGCTGCGGTGGCGATGGAAAAAGACCTGCTGGAGAAGAAAGTCGCTTCGTCGAAGGAAGAAGCGCGTGAACTTGATCGAATGAAGAACGAGTTCATTGCCATCACCTCCCATGAATTGCGCACCCCGCTTGGACTGATCCTTGGGCATTCAACCTTCTTAAAAGAATTATTGGGCGGAAGTTATGAAGACCAGGTGGATGTCATCATTCGAAACGCTTCTCGCTTAAAGGAAATTATCGAGAGCCTGACCAGTGTTGATAATTATCAAAGTGGCGGAGCGTTGGTGCGTTCTCGCAAAGTTTCAATTGCAAGAATTATCGAAGATGTGATTGTCTCTTTCTCTGAAATGGCGAACAAGAAAAAGATCATAATCAAAAAGGCTCTTCAACCCGGGTATGAATTATGGGTGGATGTAGATGCTGGTAAAGTAGCCATTGTTCTGAGCAATATTATGAAGAATGCGATTACATTTACCAATGAAGGCGGCGAGATCATCATTCGTGGCGAACAGCACCCGGATTATGTAAAAGTTTCTGTGAAAGATAACGGAATTGGCATTCCTACCAAAGATTTGCCGCACGTATTTGACCGTTTCTATCAAGTGGAGGGTCATCTCACACGCCGACATGGCGGTATGGGGTTGGGGCTTTCCGTTGCCAAAGTGATGGTTGAAATGCATGGTGGTCGTATTTGGGCAGATAGCGAAGAAGGCAAAGGCAGTATGTTTTCCTTCATTCTTCCAGTTCGAAGCGAGCCGCCAGCTTCAGCACCCTCTTCACCCTTTGTCAGTTAGGTCCCGTCACACCGTTGACGGGATTTTTATTTCCCTATACACTCACGCCCATTCTTTGAAGGACATCTTATGCAAACCCTTAATCAGCAATTTGAATTGATTCGCCAATCTGCCACGGTTTCGTTGACAGACCGCATCCTTGCGCTCAAAGCCAGTGGCAAACCCATCATTAGCTTGCAAGTCGGTGACCCCGATTTCGGAACACATCCTGCCATTGCCGAGGCGGCACTCAAAGCCATGCAAGAAGGTCAAACTCATTATGGACCTTCCAATGGCACACTTGAACTTCGCAAAGCGATTGCACACAAACTTCAACGCGATGAAGGTGTGAGCTACGAACCCAATACAGAGATTCTCGTCACCAATGGTGGCATTCATGCATACTATACAGCGATGCAATCCATTTTGAATCCGGGTGATGACGTGCTGATACCGGATCCCTCCTGGGCGACACATTCCAACATGGCAACTATGCTGCGTGGAAATGTCATCCGCATCCCTGCTCCCGCCGAGAATGGGTTCATCCCTCATTTCGATTCTTGGCTGAAAGCTCTTACTCCCAAAACCCGAGTCATCGTCCTGAACTATCCCTCGAACCCGACCGGGGCATATCCCACTCATGAATATTTGCAGCAGCTTCAAGACTTCGCCGCGAAAAATAATTTATGGGTCGTTAGTGATGAAGTCTATGGCAGTTTGTATTATGGAGAGAAACCAACCAGTGCCGCTGCCATCGAAGGTGCCAAAGAGCGGACGTTGTTGGTTCATAGCTTGTCCAAATCCTATGCCATGACGGGGTGGCGCGTTGGTTTTCTTGCTGCGCCTGCAAAAGTGATTTCGAATGCGTTGAAAGCCAGCCAGAACTCGATCACTTGTGTGGCTCCCTTCATTCAAAAAGCTGCTGCTTTTGCATTGACTGACCTTGCCATGCAAGAAGTGACCCAGACGATGCGGGCAGGTTATGCCAGACGCCGTGAGCTGGTTCTAAAACTTGCCCGTGATTATGAAAGTGACAAAGTCATCGTTACGCCTTCTCAGGGAGCTTTTTACTTCTTCCTTGATATGCGTCCATTGAAGATGTCTTCAGTGGAGATCTGCGAGAAGTTGTTGGATGATGTCGGTGTGGCGCTTGTGCCTGGCTCTGCGTTTGGAGAACAGGGCGAAGGTTTTGCCCGTTTGTGCATCGCCGCATCCGATGAAGATGTGGAAGCTGGGTTTCGGAAAGTAGTTGAGTGGGCTGAAAAGCAGTAATCAATTATCAGTAGGGATGGGGTTTCCCGTCCAATGGAGATTCTTATGAAAGTAGCATTTCAGGGCGAGCCCGGTGCGTATAGCGAGCAAGCAGTATTCAACTACTATGGTAAAGATGTGGAAACGGTTCCGTGTGAGTCGTTCGATGTGATGTTTGATTCAGTCGTCTCTGGAAAAAGTGACGCGGCATTGGCTCCCATTGAGAATTCGCTGGCGGGCAGCATTCACCAGAACTATGATTTGTTATTACGTCACAACCTTCATATTGTGGGAGAGTACTTTCTGCGTGTACGGCATTGTCTCATTGCGAACCCCGGCGTGAAAATGGAAGATATCAAGAAAGCCATTAGTCATCCGCAGGCGTTGGGGCAGTGTGCGGCATATTTGCGAGGGAAAAGCATCAGACCTGAAACTGTGTATGACACGGCAGGTAGCGTGAAGATGTTGAAAGAATCCGGCGCGCGGGATGTGGCAGCGATCGCCTCGAAGCGGGCGGCTGAATTGTATGGCATGCAAATTCTGGAAGAAGGCATTGAAGACAACCCGGAAAACTTTACGCGTTTTCTCGCTGTCGGACGAGAAGCAACTGTCCCGGCGGGTGATGCGAAGACTTCCATCGTCTTTACGCTAAAAAATGTCCCCGGTTCGTTGTTCAAGGCGATGTCTGTTTTTGCGCTGCGGGATATTGACCTGACCAAAATTGAATCGCGCCCATTACAAGGCAAGCCATGGGAATATCTTTTTTACATTGACCTAATTGGCTCTACAGAAAATGAAACCCTTCAACGCGCGCTTGACCATTTGGGCGAATATGCTGTGATGCTGCGAGTGCTGGGTTCGTATCCACGCTTCAAAGGGTAATAAAAAACCTCCGCTTTATGCGGAGATTTTTTATTAGAAGATGTATGGAATAAGTCTCCAGGTTTTGATTTGATATTCTTCCCATTCTTTGCCGAATTCTTCGTGCATCATCTTTTCTTCGGTAAAGACGCGCCAGATCAAAACGCCTGCTAAAGCGAGGACGGTAAAAATGCCAAGGAGGGAACGAAAAGTAAGTGCAATGCCAGTGAAGAAGATGAGGATTCCCAGATACCGCGGATGGCGGATCACTTTATAGGGACCACTTTGAATAAGTTTGTGATCTTTTTGCAAAGTGACTTCAATACTGAATTGTCTGGCGAGATGTTTTTCACCTGCTTGCATGAGGATGAAACCAGGGATGGCGATCAGCAAGCCGAGATAACGAACAATGACTTCAATGTTCAGTACGCCAAATGAACGGCTGTCTGAAAATGGAGCGAGGATGACAATGCCGAGGCTGAAGATCTGAATCAAGATCAAGTCCAGTTTGCTGCGAGGGGCATCACTCTTTCGGTTCTCCTGATTTTGCCCCACTTGCGGATTGTAGATGAGGGAAAAGATTTGCAGGATGAAAATGACAACGACATACGCGGTTCGGGCTGGGTTCTCAAAGAAAGCTGGTAGGTTTCCAAGACCCCAACCAAGCAATGGAAGACCGATGAAAATGATAGAGCCTGCAAGCAGGGCGAGGAAATAGCGGGGGAGTGATCTCATATTGTTTTATTCCTATTAGATTTGCTGAAAGTATAAACTATTCCCTCTTGACAATTCAGAAAATTTGTTCTAAAATCTAGCTATATTATGTAACTAAATGGTTACAAAAAGGAATTATGAGACGAGACGTATTTCAAGCCATTGCAGACCCCAATCGCCGCGCCATTCTTGCATTACTTTCGCAGCAGAGATTGACCCTAAACGGTGTCGCCGAGAATTTTCGCATCAGCCGCCCGGCAGTTTCGAGGCATATCAAGATATTGAAGGAATGTGGGTTGGTGGTGGTCATCCCGCAGGGACGCGAGCGCTTTGTGGAAGCGCGTTTTGATAAATTGGAAGAAGTGTCTCGTTGGGTGGAGCAATACCGCCAGATGTGGGAGGAAAAATTTAATCGGCTGGACGATTTGTTGGATGAAATGAAAAAGGAGAATGCCAATGCCTTCAAAAAATAAAACAACTGTCAAGGCAGAGCCAGGTAAACAAGAACTGTATATCATCCGTGAGTTCGATGCGCCGCGCGAATTGGTGTTCCGTGCTCACACTGACCCAGCCCTTTTCGTCAAATGGATCGGACCGCATGGGTATGAGATGATCCTCAAAGAGTTTGAGCCAGTCAATGGTGGCAGGTATCGTTATATTCACAAAGACCCGCAGGGAAATGAGTATGGCTTTCACGGCTGTTTCCACGAAATCTCAATGGAACGATTGACCCAAACGTTCGAATTTGAAGGGTATGCGGGTCATGTCTCGTTGGAGACGGCAACTTTGGAAGAACTGCCTGGCAATCGAACCCGTGTGACGATCCATTCTGTTTATCAGTCTGTTGTGGATCGTGATGGCATGGTGCAAAATGGAATGGAAACAGGTGTTCGCGAAGGCTATGAACGGCTCGATGATACTTTGAAGGAAATAAAATGAACGGATACCTTGTCCTGTTGCGCGGAATAAACGTCGGTGGAAAGAACATCATCAAGATGGCGGATCTGAAAGCCAGTTTTGAGGAGATGGGATTTTCGAATGTGGTCACGTATATCCAAAGCGGAAATGTCGTCCTTCAGTCAGAAGATAAGGATAAAGCCGCAATCACTACCAAGATCGAAAAGGGACTTTCCAAACGCTTCAACTTTGAGGCGAAGGTGGTGGTGATTTCTCAAAAAGAATTATCCGCCGTTGTGAAGTCTGCACCGCAGGGCTTTGGCGCAGATGACAAGAAGTTTCGCTATGACGTCATCTTTTTGAAGGAACCGCTTACGCCAAAGGAAGCGATGGAGAGTGTGAAAGTCCGCGAAGGCGTGGACACGGCTCATGCGGGTAAACAGGCGTTGTATTTCTCACGTCTCATTAGCCGTGCTTCGCAGAGTTATCTCACGAAAATCATTGGCACGCCTGTATATCAGAATATGACCATCCGCAATTGGAATACGACAACGAAACTTTTAGCATTGATGGAAGGATAAGATGGCTAAGACAAATTTTCAATCGATTGATGAGTACATTGCGGCATGTCCGCCAGAGTCGCAAAAATATTTGCAACAGATACGCAAATTGATTCATACATTGGTGCCAGATGCCAAAGAAAAGATCAGTTATCAAATGGCGGCGTTCGAGCGGAATGGGAAGAACTTGATCCATTTTGCGGGGTGGAAACAGCATGTGTCGCTGTACCCAGTTCCGGCGGGGAGTGAGGCGTTCGAGCGTCAGATCGCAAAATATGCAGGCGGCAAGGGTACGTTGAAATTTCCACTCGATGAGCCGCTTCCGATCAAATTGATTGAAAGAGTCATCAAGTTACATTTAGATGTAAATAAGAAGCAGACAAAAGGAGATGCAAAATGAAAAAGATTACCCCGTTTTTATGGTTTGATACACAAGCTGAAGAGGCAATGAATTATTACGTCTCTGTTTTCAAGAATGCGAAGGTGCTGGGCATCTCACACGGACCGGACGGCAAAGCGTTCACAGTTTCGTTTGAGTTGGATGGTCAGGAGTTTATGGGTTTGAATGCGGGACCGATGTTTAAGTTCAATGAAGCTGTTTCGATGTATGTTAATTGTGAGGATCAGACGGAGGTCGATTATTTCTGGAGCAAGTTGTCTGCGGTTCCAGAGTCGGAGCAATGTGGCTGGTGCAAAGATCAGTTCGGGCTTTCGTGGCAGATCATCCCGAAGCAATTAGGTGAGTTGTTGGGTGACCCCGACCCTGAAAAATCAGGACGAGTAATGCAAGCCATGCTTCAGATGAAAAAGATCGTTGTTGCGGATCTGCAAAAGGCGCATGACGAGGCATAGCTCATGAGAAAAATTGTTGTGCTTGAGCATATCTCTTTGGATGGCGTGATACAAGCGCCAGGCGGACCTGAAGAAGATACCAGTGGCGGATTCGCGCATGGCGGTTGGATATCACCTTATGGCGATGACATCGTAGGAACAGCGTTGCGAAAGCAAATGAACTCGTCGTTTGACTTGTTGTTGGGGCGTAAAACATTTGAAATTTGGGAGCCGTACTGGCCGCAGCATCCTGATATATGGGCGAATGTCAACTCGGCAACCAAATATGTTGCTTCGAATACGAGAACGTCCAGTAACTGGCAGCCATCTGTGTTCTTAAACGGAGATGTTGCAGTTGAAGTTGGAAAACTCAAGCAACAGGATGGATTGGACTTGCACGTGTGGGGAAGCGGTAATCTTCTTCAAACGCTTATCAAACATGACCTTGTCGATGTGTTTTGGCTGATGATCTATCCGATCACGTTGGGAAGTGGGAAGCGCTTGTTTGCTGATGGCACGATCCCCGCAGCGTTCAAGGTGACAGAAAGCTTGGTTGGTACAAGCGGAGTCATGGTAATGAGATATGAGCGTGCAGGTGCGCGCACAACTGGAAGTTTGTAAGTCTCTACCCTGAAAAAACCTGGTGTATGCACAGGAGTAAAACATGTCATTTCAAGCGTATTTGGATAATGTGGAAGAAAAGACAGGCAAAACCCCGAAACAATTTATTGCTGAGGCAAAAAAGAAAAAACTCACTGAATTTAAAGACCTGATGAACTGGCTAAAGACCGATTATGGGCTTGGTACAGGACATGCCAGAGCCGTCATCTATGTCATTCAACATGGTGATACCTTTACACTCACGCACACAACAGGTACACATCGCGATGAGTCGGGAAAACTGAAATTAGATGGGAAGAAAAAAACAAAAAAGAAGAGCGCTTGAAAAAATAGATCGGACTCGGTCTATTGCTTTTTCTGAACCTTTTTATGCTCATCGTCCCATAGTTTGGCGAAGCGCTCGAACACATCGGCGATGATCTCCAACTCGCTTTCGGAGTAGGTGGACATCAACTCATCCTGTGCATTTCGCGCTGACTCGAACCATGCAGCCATCTTTGCGCTGCTCGACTTTTCAGGAGCGATCAGGGTGCCGCGGCGGTCATTGGGGTTGGGTTGACGTTCGATCAAGCCAGCTTTTTCTAGTCGGTCGAGCATGGCGGTGGTTGCCCCTGAGGTGAGCCCCGTATGTTTGGCAAGCTCCGTGGGGGTGGCGGTGCCCTTTTGTGATAACAGCCTCAGGCATTCCATGTCGGTGGCGTTGAGCCCTGCCCATTCGTTCATGGCATTGCGGAAGTGGGTGAGGTTGACCCCGTAATCGCGTACTGCCATTAGGGCTCGTATTTTCAGATCGGTCTTTGTTGATTTTGGCATGGAACATCCCTTGACATTATCTTTATAATAAAGTATCTTTATTATATAACTAAATTGATGGTGATGCAAGGTATAGAAGGAGATTCCCATGAGCCCAACCAAAAAGACTGAAGGTTTCACCGCCGACGAAAAAGCCGCGATGAAAGCACGCGCCCAGGAATTGAAAGCGGAAGCTCGTGCCAGCAAGGATCGAGCAGAAGGTGAAAAAGCATTGCTGGCAGCGGTGGCTGCGATGAAAGACCCGACGGATCGTTCGATGGGGAAGCGGATCCACGAACTGGTCACGGCTGCTGCGCCGGAACTGATGCCGAAGACCTGGTATGGCATGCCTGCCTATGCCAACGCAGATGGAAAGGTCATTTGTTTCTTTCAGGCGGCGAGCAAGTTTGGGGTGCGATATGCAACTTTCGGCTTCCAGCCAGATGCGAAGCTCGATGATGGCAACATGTGGGCAGCCAGTTTCGCCCTCATCAAGTTGACATCCGCTGAAGAGGCGAAGATCACAGCACTTGTGAAAAAGTCCGTGAGTTAATTGCCTTGACTGAATAGAAAAAATGTTCTAAAATCAAAGCTCGTTTGTCACGGGCGGGCAAAGCAACCTTGCTTTTGCCCGCCCGCTTTTTTTGACAGAGATTTCAGAGGAGAGACCATGCCCCAGGAATATATTGAAATCCGCGGTGCACGCGAGAACAATTTAAAGAACGTCTCGCTGCGCATCCCCAAACGCAAGATCACCATTTTCACAGGTGTATCAGGCTCGGGTAAATCGTCCATTGTGTTTGACACGATCGCGACTGAGTCGCAACGCCTGCTCAACGAGAACTTCAGCATGTTCGTGCGGAATTTCCTGCCGAAGTATTCCCAACCAGAGGCTGACTCCATCGAGAACTTGAGCATGTCCATTGTGGTGGATCAGAAGCGGATGGGCGGCGGCTCACACTCGACCGTGGGCACGATCACCGACATCAACACGATCCTGCGCATGATGTTTTCCCGCCTCGGTCAACCCCACGTGGGACCCACCAACGTCTTCGGTTTCAACGACCCGCAAGGGATGTGTCCCAACTGCAATGGACTTGGGCGCAAACTGGACGTGGACATGGATAAGTTTTTGGACAAATCCAAATCCTTGAATGAAGGCGCGATCTTATTCCATGAATATGCTGTGAATAGCTGGTACTGGAGTAATTTAATTAATACGGGTCTGTTCGATCCCGATAAGAAAATTTCCAAATACTCTCAGAAAGAAATGAACGACCTGTTGTATAGCGAGCCGATCAAGGTCAAGACCAAGGTGGGCGCCAAAGACTTTAACATGACCTATGAAGGCATCATCACTCGCTTTACCAATAAGTACATCAAGCAGGATCTAAAAACAAAGTCAGAACGGACTCAGAAGTCGATTGAACCCTACATGACGATGGGACCGTGTTCCGAATGTAACGGCACACGGTTGAACAAGATCGTCCTGAACTGCAAAATAAACGGATATAACATCGCCGACCTGACGGGCATGGAAATCCCTGACTTGATCGAAGCTGTGAAAAAGATCAAAATCCCCGCCGCCGAGCCGATGGTCAAAGCGCTGCTCGAACGGTTGCAGCATCTTGTGGATATTGGCTTGGAATATCTCAGCCTCAGCCGCGAGACGGATACGCTTTCGGGCGGAGAGTCGCAGCGCGTGAAGATCGTCAAGCACCTTGGCAGCAGCCTGACCGATGTGATCTATATTTTCGACGAGCCCAGCGTGGGCTTGCATCCTCGTGATGTGCATCGCATGAACGAGTTGCTGCAAAAACTGCGTGACAAGGGCAACACCGTCATCGTCGTGGAGCATGACCCAGACGTGATCAAAGTGGCAGACCATGTCGTGGATGTGGGTCCGCACGCGGGTCCGCATGGAGGCGAGATCGTCTACGAAGGCAGTTATGAAAATTTGCTCAAGGCAAAGACGCTCACGGGTACGCACATGCAGCAATCCGTCCCGATCAAAGATTCATTCCGTACACCGACAGGTAAATTGCCGATCAAGAATGCGAAGGTCAATAATCTTCAAAATGTCAGTGTGAATATTCCAACGGGCGTGTTGACCGTGGTCACGGGTGTGGCAGGGTCTGGGAAAAGTTCGCTCATCAATGAAGTGTTCCAATATCAACACCCTGACGCGGTTGTTATTGATCAATCTGCGGTGGGAGTCAATAGCCGCTCGAACCCCGCCACGTACACGGGAATTCTGGATGATGTCCGCAAGGCGTTTGCTTCAGCGAACAAAGTGCAGGCTTCGTTGTTCAGTTTCAATTCGAAAGGCGCATGCGAAAACTGTCAGGGACTGGGTGTGGTCTATACCGAGTTATCGTTTTTTGATAGCGTGAAATCACCTTGCGAAGTCTGCGGCGGCAAACGCTTCAAGGATGAAGTGCTGGCGTACAAACTGAACGGAAAAAATATTTCAGAAGTCTTGTCCATGAATGTGGGGCAGGCACTTGAATATTTTGAACTCAAAGAGGTGGTCAAAAAGTTACAAGCCATGAGCGATGTCGGGTTGGACTATCTCGGACTCGGTCAACCGTTGAGCACGCTCTCAGGCGGTGAATGTCAGCGCATCAAACTCGCCAGCGAACTGCACAAGCAAGGCAGTATCTATATCATGGACGAACCAACGACTGGCTTGCACATGTCTGATATTGGTCACCTCATGCAGGTTATCAATCGCCTCGTCGATACGGGCAACACCGTCGTTGTTATCGAACACAATCTGCACATTATCAAAAATGCCGATTGGATCATCGACATGGGTCCCGAAGGCGGACACAAAGGCGGCAAGGTCATGTTCGAAGGTACACCCAAGGAGTTATTGAAAGCGAAACAGTCGCTTACCAGTGAATATTTGAAAAATTAAATTATGTACACACCTTCACCCTACCCCTCTTCCACAATATTTTACGGCGGCGTGGACAAACATCCCGCAGCCATTGTCCGCGTGGCGTACCCGGGTGATACATGGAAGAGGCTGGGTAAGGTCAAGAAGAAATATGACCCGACCAATCTGTTCCATATGAATCAAAATATTCTCCCAAAACAATGAGTTAATTTGTATTCCTTGATGGATGATAAAAGGAGAGAGCATAAATGGAAAGTAATAGAGGCTCTGCGGTAGCTTTTCTCAACCTTGCGTCGGGTGGTCATGTCCATGAAGCCTTCTTAACATATATTGGTGTAGGCTTCCGTCACCATAATCCATTTTTTGATGGGACGACCGAGGCGTTAAAATCAGGCATGGAAGAGAATGCACGTCAAAGCCCGAATAAAGTATTTACGATCTTGCGAACCATCAGTGAGGGAGATTTTGTTATGACGCATTCTCGCGTTCAGCAAAACCCGAACCAACGCGGCGCGGTTGTCGTTCATATTTTCCGCTTTGAAAATGAGAAAATTATTGAATTATGGGACGTAGGGCAACCCATCCCTGAATCATCTCTCAATCAGAATGGGATGTTCTAGAAAAAAAGGAGAGTTTGAGTTGACAAACTATACCCCATCACAAAGTATTGACCACTTGATCGAGGACCTTAAAGATTGGCGTGGAAAGCGCCTCGCACGCCTCCGAAAGTTGATCCTCGAAGCCGCACCCGACCTCACCGAAGACTGGAAGTGGGAAACCCCCGTATGGGTATTCAATGGAAATGTGGTGGCATGCGGGGTTTTCAAGGATCATGTAAAGGTTAACTTCTTCAAAGGCTCTTCTCTTCCTGACCCTAAAAAATTGTTCAATGCCGGGCTGGATGCTAAATCCACTCGTGCCATTGATATTTTTGAGGATGACATTATCAATGAATTGAATCTGAAAGAACTTGTTCGAGCGGCAGTGGCGCTTAATATCGGTGGAAAAAAGAAAAAATGACAAAAGATATCGAACTTCCTAAAATTTCAGCACCTGCCCAGCGTGCTTTAGCATCGGCAGGGATCACGGATCTGAAACAACTCTCCAAATTAACTGAGGCAGAAGTTGCCCAATTGCATGGCATGGGTCCGAATGCACTGGGTAAACTTCGTGAGGCGCTCAAGGTAAATGGTCTTTCCTTTAAACAGGGACAAGCAGGCGTGACGCTCAAGAAGAAAGGCTCGCCCGTCAGCCGCACGGATAAGGTGGATGAATTCCTTGAGAATCTCAGTCACCCGCTCAAGGCGGAGGTGGAGGCGCTGCGGTCTATTATCAAGGGCGTGAATAAAGACATCAACGAAGAAATTAAATGGAAGGCTCCATCGTTCAATTTCAAAGGCGAGTATTTGGTGACCTTTAATTTGCGGGATGAAAAACGTGTTCATCTTGTGTTTCATAATCCGCATATCGCAAAGGTTGAGAGCGCGTTGTTGGAAGGGGATTACAAAGACCGGCGCATGGCTTATTTTGCGGACATGAAAGATGTGAAGGCGAAAAAGCCCATGCTGGAAAAAGCGTTGAAGGATTTGATCAAATTGATCTCTGGATAGAAATTTTAGATTGGAATGAATAATGGATATTCTCGACCGTCTGCTCGCGCACGATACATGGACAACCCGGCAACTGCTTGATGCTTGTGATGGACTTTCAGATGATCTGTTGGATAAAGATTTTGACATCGACCATCGCTCGCTTCGAGGCACATTTCTTCATATGATCGAAAACCTTGAAACGTGGACAGACCTGATCCATGAACGCCCCGTGCAGGATAAACAGGGCAGCTCAATCCCAGAATTAAGTCAGAGGTTGGTGGATGCAAGCCGAGAGTTCGCAAACCTTGCCCGCAAAATTGCCCGTGAAAACCGATTTGACGATTCGTTTTGGGATGTTCTGGATAACCCTCCACGTTTGAAAACATTTGGCGGCGCGATCGGACATGTGCTTACTCATAATATGCATCACCGTGCCCAGATCATGTATTTGATGGAGAAGGCTGGGATACAAGATCATATCGAAGGAGACTTGCTGAGTTGGGAATCGAATGCATTTGGATGGGCATGATCGAACGAGTCGTGTAGAATTTGGAAAAACACTCCCTACAATATGGATGGTACCTGGAATGATAAAACTTGCTCCGATCACACTGGAAGGTCACAATATTCGACTTGAACCTCTTACACTTGACCATGAAGCCGAACTCTCTGCCGCTGCCGCAGACGGTGAACTGTGGAATTTATGGTTCACCTCTGTGCCCGACCCTGATGAAACAAAGAAATATATCGAAACCGCATTGGCAGGCTATCAGGCTGGGCATATGCTGCCGTGGGCTGTCCGCGAACTGACGACGGGGAAGATCGTCGGGAGCACTCGCTATCACGATGTGATGGCAAATATCGACCGCGTGGAGATCGGCTACACCTGGTATGCCAAGAGCTGGCAGAAGAGTCATGTCAACACGGTTTGCAAGTTGTTATTGCTTGCACATGCCTTTGATACGCTGGGATGCAAAGTCGTAGGGTTGCGTACCGATAACTTCAACTTCAATTCGCAGAAAGCCATTGAAGGATTGGGCGCAAAAAAGGATGGCATCTTGCGCCATCATGCCATACGCCGCGATGGGTCGGTTCGCGATAGCGTGATGTACAGCATTTTGGTCACTGAATGGGCGAGTGTAAAGCAACACCTTGGATTCAGGTTGTCTCGGCATGGAACAATATAGTTTTACTTCTTGAAACAGACACCAATGTGTCACCCTTATTGGTAGATAGGAGAAACCATGAGAAAAATAATTGTTCACGAGTTCATTACATTGGATGGCGTCATTCAGGCGCCGGGCAGTCCCACCGAGGATACAGACGGCGGCTTCACTCACGGCGGTTGGACAATTCCATACTGGCACGACGAGATTGGCGCACACTTCGGTCAGATCTTCGCAGACGCCGATACATTGTTACTCGGGCGAAAAACCTGGCAAACCCATGGCGAAGCGTTTGAGCCCAACCCTGCTGAAGACCCGTTCAACGGCTTCAAGAAGTTTGTTGTTTCCAACACATTGAAATCCGCAGATGCCTGGCGTGATTCGACCAGCATTCGTGGAAATGTGATCGAGGAAGTTCGCAAGTTGAAAAGCCAGCCCGGCAAGAACATCATCATGGATGGAAGCAGTGTTCTGGTGCAGGCTTTGATTGAAAATGATTTGGTGGATGAACTTTCGCTGCATGTCTATCCGCTGGTGTTGGGTGGTGGTAAGCGGATGTTTCCGGCTGGAAAGCGCATCAATCTTAATCTGATAGAGTCCTCTGCGCTTCCGACAGGCGTTGTGTATCAACGCTTTCAACTAACCTAAAAAACAAAAAGCAAGAGCATACAAGGAGCCAGCATGAAAATTCATCTTGTTGACGGAACCTATGAATTATTCCGCGCACATTTTGGCGCGCCGCCGAAGAAAGCTCTCAACGGACAGGAAGTTGGTGCAACGCTTGGGATGATCCGCAGTATGCTCTTGCTGCTTTCCGACCCAGAAGTGACTCATGTCGCTGTGGCGTTCGACCATGTGATTGAGTCCTTCCGCAATAAGATGTATGCGGGTTATAAATCCAGCGAAGGCGTGGACCCGGTCATTTTGAATCAGTTTCCGGTGGCTGAGGCGGCGATCAAAGCCCTGGGATTGGTGACCTGGCCCATGGTCAAGTATGAAGCGGACGATGCAATTGCGACGGCAGTGGCGAAGTTCAAGAAAGTCAAATCGGTGGAGCAGATCGTCATCTGCTCTGTCGATAAAGATTTGACTCAAATGGTGGACGGTGATCGTGTCATCTGTTGGGATAGGCGGCGCGAAATTACGTTGAACGAAAAAGGCGTGATTGATAAGTTTGGTGTTTTGCCTGAATCGATTCCGGATTTTCTTGCATTAGTGGGGGATTCAGCTGATGGTTATCCCGGCATTCAAGGTTGGGGAGAAAAGTCCACTTCAGCGGTGCTGGCGAAGTACAAGCATATTGAAGCGATTCCCAAAGACCCAAATAAAATCCCGTTTGGGTTGGGACGTGCCACAACCTTGCTTGAAAATTTGCAGAATAACTACAAAGACGCCTTGTTGTTTAGAGAATTATCCACTTTGAGGACGGATGTGCCATTGAAAGAGTCGCTGGCTGATTTGAAGTGGCAGGGTGTTTATCCGCGCTTTAAGAAGGTTTGCGAAGAACTTGGAAATCAAAGCATTCCTGAACGAATCACAAAGTGGAGAAAGTAAGACTCGTTTTGCCTATGCTGTATTGGATTGTTATATCGCTTCTATCTGTAATGGTTATCCTTAGTGCTTTGTGGATGATCGTGCCTGCATTTTATGGACCGCCTTCTGTTCCCACGCGGATGAACCGAATCCGAAAAGCGTTGCAGCTTGCAAACCTCCAACCCGGAGAGACCGTCTACGATTTGGGCGCTGGGGATGGGCGGGTTTTGTTAATCGCTGCCAGTGAATTTCATGCAAATGCTGTGGGCGTGGAAGTGGGACCCGTTCAATGTTTGCTGATTAAGTTGCGTGCACTTCGCAGCGGACAGACCGATAAGATTCGTGTGAAGTGGGGGAGCTATTTCAAGGTTGATTTGAAAGATGCTGATGTTGCCTTTATTTATGCCACTTCCAAAGAGACGACAAAACTCATGGGGCACTTGAAAAATCAAATGAAGCCTGGCTCAAGGCTGGTGTCCATTTCTGCGGACTTTCCAGAATGGGAACCAACTACTATTGATGAGCTGGAACTGATTTTTTTATATACCATGCCGCCTGTGATGGGAAACCCAACTACATATTTAATGAAGAAATCGAATTCTTCCTAAACCTATGCTGAACATTGATATTGAAACTGCCCGCCGTTTTATTCTTGGAAAACAAGGTTTGTGGCCCGGTCGTCGCTGGTGTGGACTCAAAGGTACTGAGCAAGCCATGCGCAGCATGGAATATCTTCAGCTTGACCCGTTGCAGATGATCGCACGCAGCCAGGATATTTCTTTATATAGCCGCGTCATCAATTACAAACCGGAACTGTGGGAAGACGCTGCCTATAAACAACGCAAGTTCTTTGATTGGGGTGGGTGGTTGGCAGCACGCCCGATGGACGAGTTGCCTTATTGGCGGGTGGTGATGCATCGCGAGAGGGATGGGGGCTATGGTGATTCACGTCTGCGCCAGACGGCAAAGGAACATGCCAAGGCAATTGTTGAGGTCCGCGCTATTTTGAAAGATCGTGGAACAGTGGGCAATCGTGATTTTGAGGCGGCAGACCGCAAGAAGACTCAAAGTTATCGCGGACGAAAAGACAGCGCATTGGCACTCTATTATTTGTGGCGCATCGGTGACGTGATGACGCATCACCGCGAACGCTTTGAGCGGGTCTATGCACTGACGGAGAATGTTGCGCCTCAGGGATGGGTCTACGAAAAGACTCAAGAAGAGGCGGATCGTTTTCTCGTAAGAAAAGAAATCAGCTTTGGTGGCATCACTCGTATTCAACGCACGGGCGATTCGTATGGACGGGGTGAGCCCGACCGGGCAGCGAAGAAACTTCTCGAAGGTATGTTGGCGGATAGCGAGATCATCGAAGTCAAAGTAGATGGTTGGAAAACAACTCAATACGCATTGGCAGAAGATGAAAAGGTGATTTCAGGGTTAAGCATGGGCAGTATTCCAAAAGCATGGAAACTTGTAGACACAACCACGACTGAAGAAGCTGTTTTTCTTGCGCCGCTGGATCATGTCAGTGCGCGTGGACGAGCAAAAGATTTATTTGGTTTTGATTATGTCTGGGAAGTGTACAAGCCGGAGCATCAGCGTAAGTTTGGATATTATGTCTTGCCTGTGTTGTGGGGTGACCGTCTCGTTGCCCGCTTCGACAGCAAATTAGATAGAACCACGAACACATTCGTAATTTTAGGTTTCTGGCTCGAAGATAAATCCCTTGCCAAAGACGAAGCCTTTGCAGAAGCTCTGGCGTGCGGATTTGTCCGTTTTGTCAATTTTCTAGGCGCAGAAAAAATGGATGCAAAGGCAATTTCATATCCGCTTTTGCGGAAAACCATAACTTCATTTCTCTAGCTTGTACATCGAAATTTTCCCGCCTGCGTCGTGAAGAGTAAAGCCATTCTTCTGCAAAACTTTTTGTGAAGCAATGTTGTGATTCGCCACTTCTGCGAACAGCGGGCGGATCTTTACCAGCAATAACATTTCTGCCACGGCAGCACTGGCAATGCCTCGCCGCCAAAACTCTTTGCCGATCCAATAGCCAATTCTCTGCTCGTACTTGCCTTCTTTCCAACAAATGATGTGACCCGCAACTTTCTCTTTATAGACGATGGTTCGCGCGGTCACATTTTTATTTTTTAGAATTCCTTCCCAATGGCGCATGAATTCGCCGCGGTCTTTGGCTGGGTAAGCAGACATGGCAATCGCTTCGGGTTCGAGTTGTTGCTGGAAGAGAATGGACAGGTCGGTTTCGATAGTGGGGCGTAGGAGAATACGGGGCATGGGGGTCCTTTTGCCAAAAGTATAGCAAATCGTTAACAAATAAAGCCTTGACATTTGACCTGATTTATTTAAAATATTCAAAAAAATTGAATGTTTAAAAAAAGAGATTAAATTTGAATAAGAAGACCGAACTCCCTAAAATTCCCGATGTCAAGCCGATCTCGTTAGACACCCTCAAACAAATGGGGGACCCCATTCGAACGCGGTTGATGGGGGTTGTTTCCAATGCGCCTGCCACGGTTCAGGAATTGGCTTCAACGTTGAAAGTGCCAATTACCCGTTTGTATTATCACATTCACTTGCTCGAAGAACTTGGTTTGCTCCAGGTCATTGATTCGCACCCGGTGGGTGGGACGGTGGAAAAGGTCTATTACGCCTCTGCTCGCCAGTTTATTGTAGACCGTGCGCAGTTTTCAGGGAAACCCGCTGCATGGATGGAGTATGCAGATGTCTTGATCGATTTCACGTTGACTGAGACCGGGAAAGCGATTCGGAAGAGTATCAAGTCTGGTGCGCTGGACCTGCAAAAATCCGCGCCAGACCCGCGTGCGTTGCAGATCCGCCGTGGAATTGGGAAACTTTCCACCAAACAAGCGAGTCGATTTTATAAAAAAATGGAAGACCTTATCAGCGAATTTACGAATATGGATTCAGAAGATGGAGAAGCAGCAGAGTATATGCTGGCTGTTGCCTTCTTCCCTACTTCGATAGCGGAGAAAGAATGACAACACAAGAAAAACCTCAGTCACTGGATTGGAAGAAGAGTGCAGTCACGCTGCTTGTTTTTGTTGGAATGGGCGCGGCAGGGTATTGGGTCGGATCCTGGCTCGGGAATAGTGACATTCCCCTCAAAGCTCCAAAAGACCTCAATGTTGTCTCCGCTATTCTGATCGCGTTGGCGGCGTTGTATTTGGTATTGCTCACGCACGAGTTGGGACATTTGTTATTCGGCAAGCTGGCGGGCATGCGTCCGTTTTTGCTCATCACCGGGCCGCTAAAAATGGTTGCTACTCAAAAGGGATGGCAGGTTTCACTCAACACCAATATCGCCCTGGCAGGCGGACTGGCGGCATGCATGCCCGTCCGCACTGATACCATGCGCAGAGATCTACTTTGGCTTGTTGCAGGCGGACCGCTTACAAGTTTGCTTGGCAGCATATTGGGATTTCTCCTTTACGCCCTCGTGCCCGATGGTTCTGCTTTGAGCTTTTTCGGTCTCTTGTTCGGCGTCACAGCAGGCGCGATCTTTCTTGTCACGCTTGTTCCGGCAAAGACATCTGGCTTCATGACCGATGGCGCACAGATCCTTTCATTGTTGCGTGGCGGCGCGGAAGTAGAACAACGCGCCTTGATCCTTGTTTTGCAAGCCGAGTCGCTGAAAGGCACTCGCCCGCGTGATTACTCGCCCGAAATTTTGCAGCGCATGCTTTCCCTGCGCTGCAACCCAGCAATGGATGCCAGCGTAGACCTGCTTGTCTACTATCATCACCTCGACCGCGGAGATGTGGAGCAAGCCGGTCAATTGCTCGACCAAACACTGGCTCGTGAGAACGACCTGCCCGAAGGCTTGAAGCAGGCGGTTTATCTCGAAGCCGCGTTCTTTCAGGCGGCATGCCGCAAGCAACCCCAACCCGCCAGACAGTTCTTTCAACGCGGCGGTGGTGCGCTGACAGAAAAACATACGTTGCTTCGTAGTGAAGCAGCAGTTCTCTTCGCAGAAGGACACATTTCTGAAGCACGTGAAAAATTTTCAAAAGCCCAGCCTCTTTTTGAAAGCGCCTTCGATGTGGGCGGCGCACAAGCCGAAAAAGATTGGCTCGATCGATATATTGATTGGAAGTTACAGGATGAAAACCACTAACCCTATGAGACGACTCTACTCTTTCACCTCTATTTTTCTCTTGACCTTTCTCGCCTCTTGCTCGACCTCGAACCTGCCCGCTGAAACCGAGCCTTCAATCTCGCTGGAAGATTGTTCGCTCATCTCAGCAGCCGGGCGACAGATCGATGCCCAGTGTGGGACGTTAACCGTCCCTGAAGATCGCGCGAATCCAGATGGGCGGCAGATCGACTTGCACATTGCGGTCATCCCTGCCATTACGCGCAGCCCCGAGCCAGACCCCGTCTTCCTGCTGGCGGGCGGACCTGGGCAGGCTGCCACTGAAGCGTTCCCTGCCACTTTCTCCTTGTTATTCAATCTTCATCAAGATCGCGATATTGTTCTAGTGGATCAACGCGGCACGGGCAAGTCTAACCCGTTGCGCTGCATTGACCCCGAAGCGGAAGTGCTGACCGATGAAGAAGCACTAGCGATCCTCAAAGAGTGCCCCAAGTCGTTGGATGCCGATGTCCGTTTTTACACGACCGAGATCGCCATGACCGATCTGGATGAAGTCCGCGCGGCGTTGGGATATGACACCATCAACATTTATGGCGCATCCTATGGCACACGCGCCGCATTGACCTATTTGCGCATGTATCCCGAACACGTCCGCACGGTGACGTTGGACTCGGTGGTGGACCCCGGCTTTGTCATGTTCATGGATGCAGCGGAGGATGGGCAAGAAGCGCTGAATCAGTTCTTCGCGCGGTGCGAAGCGGACGAGGCGTGTACGCAGGCATTCCCCAAACTGCGATCCGAGTTTGAGGGGCTGGTCGCTCGCTTGGCAGAATCACCCGCCGAGATCGTCATCCCACACCCGTTGACCAATAAGCCCACCGATGTGGAAGTGACCGATACGTTTATCACCAGCATGGTCTTCAATATTTTGTATGTGCCCGATCTGGTGGCTGCCCTGCCGTTGGGAATTCATCAGGCATATGCAGAAGAGAATTACATCCCGTTGATCTCGCAGGCGTTCATGGTCAATGCGGGTTTGTATGATGGCATGTTCTATGCCGTGACGTGTACCGAAGATGCGCCGTTGATCAATGCTGATGCGGCGGCGCAAAAAAGCCTTGAGAGTGTCTTTAGTGACCGCACTGTAGATTTTGCAGCAGTATGTGAAAGCTGGCAAAAGGGAGCGGTCTCGTCGCAATTCCGCGAGCCGCTTGTTTCGGATGCGCCGGTGCTCATCCTCTCTGGTGAAGCCGACCCGATCACGCCTCCGCGCCATGCGGAGATAGTTGCCGAAAGTTTGAGCAATGACTTGCATTTGATCTTTGCGAACATGGGGCATGGCAACATGACGAGCGTGTGTGGTTCGGATATTTTCACGGCGTTCGTTGAAAGCGGCACGTTGAGCGGTTTGGAAACAGACTGCGTGGACAAGGTTATGCCGCCGCCGTTCTTTGTTGATTTTAGCGGTCCGCGCCCGTAGCGCTGTGAGGTAGATATGATCGAAGTACAAGGTCTTTCAAAATCATTTGGCAAGGTTCAGGCAGTGAAGGGAGTTTCCTTCTCTGCGCGTGATGGGCAAATCACCGGCTTGCTGGGTCCGAATGGGGCGGGCAAGAGCACAACCCTGCGCATGTTGTATACCTTATTGAAGCCCGATAACGGCTCGGCGCAGATCGATGGATTTGATGTGGGGCAGAATCCCATTGAAGTGCAGAAGCGCATCGGTGTATTGGCAGATGCGCGTGGGTTGTATCCGCGCCTGACGAGTCGCGAGAATATTCGTTATTACGGCAAGTTGCACGGGCTGGCAGGCGAAGAATTGGAGAAACAGATCAACTCGTTGGTGACTTTGCTGGATATGCAGTCAATTGCAGATCGCAAGACCGAGGGGTTTTCTACAGGCGAGAAACTCAAAGTGGCAATTGCACGCACGCTGGTGCATAACCCGCAAAATGTTTTGCTCGATGAACCCACCAACGGCTTGGATGTGATGAGCACGCGCGCGATGCGTCAGTTCGTTTTACGCCTGCGTGACGAGGGCAAGTGTGTGTTATTTACCAGTCACATCATGCAGGAAGTGGCAGCATTGTGTGACCAGATCGTGATCATTTCGCAGGGAGCGGTCTCTGCCAATGGCAGCCCGGATGATCTGCGCAAGCAAACCGGCAAGGAAAACCTCGAAGATGCTTTCGTTGCCGCCATCGGCTCGGAAGAGGGATTGATGCAATGAAAAAGATTTGGGTGATTGTTCAAAAAGAAGTGCTCGATAATATACGCGATACCCGCAGTTTAACGACGGGTTTGTTCTGGGCGTTGTTCGGTCCGTTGATCTTGGGTGGCATGATCATGCTGCTGGGGAATACCATCCGTGAAGGGGCGGAGGAGCCGCTGGCTCTGCCCGTGTTGGGAGCGGAACATGCGCCCAACCTGATCGCATTTTTGGAACAGCAGGGTGTCATCATTGAACCTGCGCCGGAAGACCCAGAAGCGGCAGTGATCGCTGGTGATATTAATGTTGCTTTGATCATTCCGGCTGAATATGGCGAAGATTTTTCTGCCGGTGAAACCGCCAGCGTGCAATTGGTCTTCGACAGCACGCGTCAATCTGCCACGGTGGATATTTCACGCGCGCAAAATCTTCTTGAAGGATACGGCAACTATATCGGCATGCTGCGCTTGAGTCTGCGCGGCGTCAGCCCGGAAGTGCTGCGTGCGGTTCAGGTCGAAGAGGTGGATACTGCCACGCCGCAAAGCCAGGCTCTGATCTTCCTTTCGATGCTGCCTTACTTCATTATATTTGCGATCTTCAACGGCGCTTCACCGGTCATTACCGATGCAACAGCAGGGGAGCGCGAGCGCGGCTCACTGGAGCCATTGCTGATCAATCCGCTTCCGCGCGGGTGGGTGGCGGTGGGCAAGATGCTCTCTGCCATGCCGTTTGCCATTATCAACTTGTTCATTACGTTAGCTGGGTTTGCCGCCATCTTTCAGATTTTGCCAGTGGAAGATCTGATCGGTGTGCAGATCGGTTTTGACCTCGGCGCGTTGACGGCTGTCTTCTTTATTTGTCTCCCCATCGTCATTTTGGCATGTGCCATTCAAACCCTGATTGCTTCGTATGCCAAGACGACGAAGGAAGCTGGGACGTATCTGCCTTTTATTGGCTTGATTCCCTCTTTGCCGGGTCTTGCCCTCGCCTTTCTGCCGGTCAAACCAGACCTGTGGACGATGCTCATCCCAACCTTTGGTCAGCAGATTTTGATCAATCAGTTCCTGCGTGCCGAACCGATCTCGGGCATGAATATCCTTATTTCCGCCGCAGTGACTCTCTTGCTTTCAGTGGTGATCACTTTTGTTGCCATCAAGTTGTATGAAGGCGAGCGAATTATCAAGGGCTAATAAATACTTAAAAGAAAACAGGTCATGCATGTGCATGACCTGTTTTTGATTACGACTGTAGCGCCTGATCCAAGTCCCAGAGAATATCTTCGATATCTTCCAAGCCAATGGAGAGGCGAATGAAATCAGGGCTGACGCCTGCGGCGGTTTGTTCTTCGTCGGAGAGTTGGCTGTGGGTGGTGCTGGCGGGATGAATTGCCAAAGAGCGTGTATCACCGATGTTAGCGACGTGGCTGAAGAGTTGCAGGTTGTCGATGAATTTCGCGCCCGCCTCTCTGCCGCCCTGTACGCCGAATCCCATCACCGCGCCTGTTCCAAGCGGAAGATATTTTTTGGCTCGTTCATAATGGGGGTGACTTGCGAGACCCGCGTATGAGACCCATTTCACATTGGGGTGGCTTTCAAGAAATTCAGCCACGCGTTGCGCGTTCTGTACATGACGTTCCATGCGCAGGGAGAGGGTATCAAGTCCTTGCAGGAGAAACCACGAAGCGATGGGCTGTTGCACGGTGCCGAAATCACGCAGGATACCTGCACGCGCTTTGGAGATGAACGCCAGCGGACCAAAGTCATCGGCGTAGACAACGTCATGGTAGGCAGAATCAGGCTCGGTGAAGTTTTTGAAGCGCCCGCTCTTCCTCCAATTGAACTTGCCGCCGTCGACGATGATTCCGCCCATGGTGGTGCCGTGCCCGCCGATGAATTTGGTGGTGGAGTGGGTGATGATGTCTGCGCCCCATTCGAAGGGACGGCAGAGATAGGGCGTGGCGAAGGTGTTGTCGATCATCAGCGGGATGCCGTGCTCATGCGCGATCTTGGAAACTTCGTCGAAGGGGAAGATGTTGCCGAGCGGGTTGCTGATGGTTTCGCCGTAGATGATCTTTGTGTTGGGCTGAATGGCGCGGCGAAAATTTTCAGGGTCAGTGGGGTCAACCAATGTGACGTTGATGCCGAGTTTTGGAAATGTGGATTTGAATTGTGTGACCGTGCCGCCATACAGCGTGGATGTGGAAACGATGTGGTCGCCCGCTTCGCAAATGGTGAGGATGGCTGTCGCTTGTGCCGCATGACCTGAACCCACTTCCACGGCGCCAACGCCGCCTTCGAGGGATGCAATGCGTTTTTCAAAAACGTTGCTGGTAGGGTTCGAGATGCGCGTGTAGATGTTGCCGCTCTCTTGTAATGCAAAGAGACGTGAGGCGCGGTCTGTGCTTTGCAAGTCGTACGCCGTAGTTTGGTAAATGGGAACGGCGCGGCTGCCAGTGGTGGGGTCGGGAGTGTAGCCTTCGTGCAGTTGACGTGTGTTGAAACCGAATTTGCGAGGTGAGGTCATTTGGTTCGCTTTGGAATTTCATTTGGATCGAACGCTGTAGATTGATAGACGTAATAATTCAACCAATTCACGTATAACAAGTTGGCATGCCCACGCCAGCGGACGTTGGGTGTTTGGCTTGGGTCGTCGTTGGGATAATAATTTTTCGGCACGTGAATGGGAAGTCCCTTGTTCACGTCACGGTCGTATTCGGCTTTGAGGGTGAATGGGTCATATTCGGAGTGACCTGTGATGTAGAGATTGCGCCCCGCTTTGTCGCTGACGATATACACACCTGCTTCGTCTGACTCGGCGAGGATTTGCAGGTCGGCGTGCTTGTCAATGTCTTCGCGGCGAATCTCGGTGTGGCGGGAATGTGGAGCGAGGAAAATATCATCGAAGCCGCGCATCAGGCTTTCGGTCCGATTTAAGAGGCGGTGCTCAAAGACGCCAAACATCTTGCGGGGCAGGTCATATTTTGGGATCCCGTATTTGTGATACAAGCCTGCCTGTGCTCCCCAGCAAATGTGGAAGGTGGATTCAACGTTGGTCTCTGACCAATCCATGATGCGTTGAAGTTCCTGCCAGTAATCCACATCTTCGAAGGGCATCTGCTCCACGGGCGCGCCCGTGATGATGAGACCGTCAAATTTTTGGTTCTTCACATCATCGAAGGTGAGGTAATGCTCAAGCAGATGATCGGCATCGGTGTTCTTGGATTCATGCGTGGCAGTGTTGAGCAGGGTAACTTCCACCTGTAATGCCGAGTTAGAAAGCAATCTTAGAATTTGCGTCTCGGTGGAAATTTTTGTAGGCATCAAATTCAGGATAGCAACCCGCAAAGCGCGGATATCCTGATGAATGGCACGGTCTTCGTCCATGACGAAGATGTTCTCGTTTTCGAGAGTGGTTTTGGCGGGGAGTGTTGAAGGAATTTTTACAGGCATTTTTTTGAATGATGATTTATGACTACGGAATGATGAATAAATTTCATCATTCCGTAGTCTAACTTCTGCATTTACGCGTTTAGCGCTTGATCCAGATCCCACTTGATGTCTTCGAAGTCTTCGAGACCAATGCTCAAGCGGACAAAGTCTGGGCTGACGCCAGCGGTGACCTGCTGTTCGTCGGTAAGTTGGCTGTGCGTGGTGGTGGCAGGATGAATGGCGAGTGAGCGCGCATCGCCGACGTTGGCAAGGTGGCTGAAAAGCTGCAAGCTTTCGATAAATTTCTTGCCTGCTTCGCGTCCGCCTTTCACACCGAAGCCGAGGATCGCGCCTGCACCCTTGGGCAGATACTTCTTGGCGCGGTCATAGTCGGGGTGGCTCTTGAGTCCAGGATACTTGACCCAGCTGACCTTGGGATGCTTCTCAAGGAATTCAGCAACGGCTTGCGCGTTCTGCACGTGACGATCCATGCGCAGGTTGAGGGTTTCAAGCCCGAGCAAAGTCTGCCAAGAGTTGAACGGAGAAGCAGATGCGCCAATGTCACGCAAGACATGCACGCGGGCTTTGATCGCGAAGGGGGGCAGTCCCGCCGCGGCGATGGAGGAATACACGAGTCCGTGATACGAAGGATCGGGTGTGTTGAAATTCTCAAACTTCTCGCTGGTCCAATCGTAGTTGCCGCCGTCCACGATGATGCCGCCGATGGACGTGCCATTGCCCGTAATGAACTTGGTGGTGGAGTGGGTGACGACGTGTGCGCCCCATTCAAACGGACGGAACAAGTACGGAGTGGCAAAGGTGTTGTCGATGAACAGAACCAGATTATGTTTCTTGGCAATCTCCGCAACTTCTTCGAACGGGAAGACGGAGATATCAGGGTTGCCGAGAGTCTCGCCGTACAAGATCTTCGTGTTGGGCTGAATTGCCGCCTCAAAATTCTTCGGGTCGGTGGGGTCAACAAACGTGACTTGAATACCCAACTTCGGCAGCGTGTACTTGAACTGGCTGTACGTTCCGCCATACAAACGGGACGAGGTCACAATATGGTCACCTGCATTGAGCAAAGTGAAAATTGCCTGCGCCTGCGCCGCATGACCCGAGCTGGATGCCAGAGCCGCCACACCGCCTTCGAGCGAGGCAATGCGCTGCTCAAGCACATCGGTGGTCGGGTTCATCAAGCGCGTATAGATGTTTCCCAACTCTTTGAGCGCGAACAGATTCGCAGCATGTTCGGTGCTCTTGAACTGATAGCTGGTGGTCTGATACAACGGAACAGCACGGCTCCCCGTGGTGGGGTCTGGTGAATAGCCCGCGTGAAGCTGGCGGGTGGCAAAACCTAACTTGCGATCATTTGTGGACATTTGAGTTATCTCCTCTTGAATAAAGTTTTTATAAATTAATTCCGCCCGTCAGAAGAGATAATTTTTTGCGCTTAAAAAATTTACCTCTTCTGAAAGTACAAGAAGAGGTATACGTCTACACCGTCCTCTCATCTTCCAGATATGAATGATTTGCATCATTCGTATTTGCCGAATTTGGCACCTGAACTCAAAGGTTTGGTTGCCGAAGCTTCATAGGGTCGGTCCCTCAGCTTCTCTGGATAAGAGCGAATATTTAATTTCGCGAGTTTATATCATAGTGACTTTGCGCTTGTCAAGTGTTTTCATCAACTCGTTTCGAAAACTACCCATATGGGTACTCACTATAAAAGATTTTCACTCACCAACAACTCGGCATTATAGATCGACGCACCCGCCGCACCGCGAATCGTGTTGTGGGAAAGCACAACAAACTTAAGATCAAGGATGGGATCTCGGCGCACGCGACCGACTACGGTCGTCATGCCTTTGCCTGCCATGCGGTCGAGTCTTGGCTGTGGGCGATCCGCTTCATCTCTGACCTCGATCACTGGTTTGGGCGCCGACGGCAGATTCCTCGCTGACGGTTTTGCCGCGTAATCGCGTAATGCTTGAATCGCAACCTCTGGCTCTACAGGTTTGTCCAATGCCACGCTTGCACACACGGTGTGACCATCGATCACTGCCACACGATTTGTATGTGCGCTGAATGTGATGCCTGCCATGTCGATCTTGCCATCATTGAATTTGCCGAGCATTTTGCGCGGTTCCCATTCCACTTTTTCTTCTTCGCCGCCATTGCCCACGTTGGGGATGATGTTGTCCATAATGTCGAGCGATGGCACGCCAGGGTAACCCGCGCCTGAAAGCGCCTGCAAGGAGACCATGAATACTTTCTTCACGCCAAAAGACTCGTCCAAGGCTTTGAGCGCAATCGTCAGACCCGTGCTCGTGCAGTTGGGATTTGTCACAATACACCCGCTCCAGCCTTTGTTCTTACGCTGCTGTTTCACCAGTTGAATATGCTCCGCATTGATCTCAGGCAAGAGCAGCGGCACATCCTCGCCGCGCCGATACGACGACGCATTCGAGCAGACCGCCGCGCCCGCTTTGGCAAAGGCGGGTTCCAACTCATTTGCGATTTCTGTGTGCAAGGCTGAGAAAACGATCTTCGCCTGTACTGCATCCGTGTTGGCAGGCACAATGACCATGTCACGGGCATATTCGGGCATGGGTGTATCCAAGACCCAGCGTGTGGCTTTGACATAGGGCTGTCCCGCCGAACGGTCTGACGCGGCGAGCGCTACCACCTTGAACCACGGATGATTATCGAGCAAAGCAATAAAGCGCTGACCGACAGAACCTGTCGCGCCGAGTACGGCTACGGGGATTTGAGATTGGGACATAATAATTTCTCCTTTGATGATGGGTAGGGGCGGGGTGATACCACTTTGTGGCACAAGCCCCGCCCCTACGAATTATTGAACGATTAACTCATGCAACGCCTTGACCGCACTTTCCGTATCCGCAGAATCCACAACGAGCGAAATGGACACTTCGGATGAACCCTGCGCGATCGCGAGGACGTTCACACCATCATTGCCGAGCTTGCTGAAGACACGACCCGAAACCCCAGGCGTGTGCCGCATCCCTGCACCGACGACGGTGATGATGGAGACATCTTCCGTTGCCCAAACGCGGTCAATGTCTTCGTCTGCGATCTCGTTGGCGAACGATTTTTCAAGAGAAGATAACACGGTGGGGGCAAGCTCTGAAGGCACGGCAAAACAAATGGACTGTTCCGAAGACGCCTGCGTAATGAGCGGCACACTCGTGCCCGTGGACGCAACCGCTCCGAATGCGCGTGCCGCCACACCAGGCACGCCCAGCATCCCACGTCCTTCAATGGTGATGAGCCTTTGCTTGCGGATGGCGGTCACGGCTTTGATGACTTTCCCTTCCACTTTGCCGTTGCTCTTCACGCTGGGAATCAAGCGTGTACCAGGGTGGCTGGGGTTGAACGTGTTGCAAATGCGCAGACCAATACCCGCGTCCAACACGGGGCGGATGGTCTTGGGGTGCAGCACTTTTGCGCCGTAGTAGGCGAGTTCGGCAATCTCGTTATAGCTGATCTCTGGCAGGGTTTGCGCCTCTTTCACAATGCGCGGATCGGTGGTCATCACGCCGTCTACATCCGTCCAGATCCAAACGTCATCGGCAGGGAGTACGGCACCGATGATAGCGGCAGAGTAATCCGAACCGCCGCGACCTAATGTGGTGATGGCGCCTTCGGGCGTTGCGCCGATAAAACCAGTTGTAATGGGGACAATACCTTGATCCATGAGCGGATTGAGTTTCCCCCGTGTCTTTTCAGTTGTGACCTTGAAATCAGGATGGGCGTTCTGGAAGTGAGCATTCGTGACGACGAACTCGGTCGATTCGATGCCATGCGCAGGGATGCCCGCATCATGCACGACAGCCGCCAGCAGACGTACGCTCATCCGTTCGCCGAGCGATGCCACCGTATCCATCGCGCGCGGACTGGCTTCGCCGAGTACGGCGATGGCTTTGCATAAATCCACGAGCGAGAGGATGAGCGCGTTGATTTCGGACTTCGTCTGTTCGCGCAACGTCTCATCTTTGATAAGCGCATCGGCAGCGGCGAAGTGTTTTTCTCTCAGCGAAGATTCGGCTGCTGAAAGTGAATCCACTTTCCCTTGCGAAGCTGAAGCGGCGGAGTCTAATAGCAGGTTCGTCACGCCAGACATGGCAGAGGTCACCACGATGACTCGTTCCCAATCCTTTTTCGCATCGCGAATGATCTGAATGGCGTTCTTCAACGCATCGGCAGACCCGACGGATGTTCCTCCAAATTTCATAACCAGTGTTTTCGACATAGCATTCTCCTTGGCGCTTCTCTGAAAGAGCAGCAATGGGGTAAATAAAAACGCCCCGCGTTTTCCGCGAGGCGTTGTGTGTTCTGAAATCCGTTCTGACGGTTATTTCTGACCAAGCACAAATGCCTCGCGGTGTGTACCGGAGGTAGTGGTCATGGTCATACCCAAGCCGTGCTTGGCGTTCGTCAGAATGTTGTACATAATTGGGCGGTATTCTATGTGAGTGATGCAGTTGTGTCAAGGGATGAATTTATTCAATTACCCGAATGGGTACTTCTTGAAAATTGATCTTTCAAAACCATTGACTCATTTTGAGTCGGTAGTAGAATTGCGCGAAATGTTTAGCTTGTTTGTTTTACCTCGTACACGTCGTACCAAGCCTACTTCCCAGAGAAGGTTGGGAGCTTTTCGTTTGGACGACGCGAATACGAGCGTGAACTAACACACCGCACCGCAGTCGACACAAACAGCCCATCCTTCTCGGATGGGCTGTTTTTATTTTCCGGAATCCGGAAGTTATCCTTCCGTGGTTTTAGAAACAAAATAATTCTCAAAGTAGAACTTTGGGAGTCTAAAAATCAAGGAGTAAAAATGAGTCCAAAGTCAAAGCCTAGTATTAAGAAAGTTGTATTAGCCTATTCGGGAGGGTTGGATACGTCTGTAATCGTGCCGTGGTTGAAGGAAAACTATGGTTGTGAAGTAGTGTGTTTCTGTGCTGATGTGGGGCAGGGCGATGAAGACCTGGCGGCATTGAAAGATAAAGCCATTAAAAGTGGGGCAAGTGAATTTGTTATTCACGATATGAAAGAAGAATTTGTAAGTGATTATCTTTTTCCCATGCTCAAAGCGGGGGCGGTCTATGAACACAAGTATTTATTGGGCACATCGGTTGCCCGTCCTCTTATTGCAAAACATCTTGTTGAAGTGGCGCACCAAACTGGTGCGGATGCGATTGCGCACGGTGCTACTGGTAAAGGCAACGATCAAGTTCGTTTTGAGCTGACCGTGATGGCGCTCGACCCACGCCTCAAGATCATCGCTCCGTGGCGCGAGTGGGATATTCGCTCCCGCGAAGATGCACTCAACTATGCCGCGAAACACAACGTGCCAGTGACCGCCACGATCAAATCCATTTACTCGCGCGATTCAAATCTATGGCATCTTTCGCATGAAGGCGGTCTGCTCGAAGACCCGTGGAACGAACCTGAAGAGATCATGTTCCAAATGTCTACTTCGCCGGAGAATGCCCCCGATGAAGCAGAGTATGTGGAGATCGCATTCGAGAGCGGCAACCCGGTGTCGGTTAATGGCGAGAAGATGTCACCTGCTAAGATCGTTTCTACGCTCAATGCGATTGGTGGCAATCACGGCATCGGTCGCGTTGACCTCGTCGAGAATCGCCTCGTGGGCATGAAATCTCACGGCGTGTACGAAACTCCCGGCGGCACGATCCTTCTTTATGCCCATCGCGAACTCGAGTCGCTCGTCCTTGACCGCGAGACCTTGCACTACAAACAAACCATCGCTGTCAAATATGCCGACCTCACCTACAACGGTCAGTGGTTCACCCCGCTGCGCGAAGCGCTCGACGCTTTCGTCAACGCCACGCAGGGACCCGTCACTGGCACAGTGCGCCTCAAACTGTACAAAGGCAACATCATCACTGCTGGAAAGAAATCGCCATTCAGCATGTACCGCGAAGATTTCGCCACTTTCGGTCAGGAAGATGTTTACGACCAGAGTCATGCCGAAGGGTTCATTCGCCTTTACGGTCTCAGCATGAAAGTCCGCGCGCTCAACGGTCTACCCGTTTCCGGTCTCGATATGCCCAAGCCAGATTATTCGAAGTTCAAGAGAGATTAACATGACCCTCTGGGGCGGACGCTTTTCCCAAAAATTAGATGACCTCGCATGGGCGCTCAACGCCTCCCTGCCTGTTGATCAGCGCATGGCGATTCAGGATGTGGACGGAAGTATTGCCTGGGCGGCGGCGATTCACAACGCAGGCATTCTTTCGGATGAAGAACACGCCTCGATCTCGCTCGGGCTGGATACCGTCCGAAAAGAATTCGCTTCGGGTGAATTTATCTTCCAACCTTCCGACGAAGATATTCACACAGCCGTCGAAAGACGACTCAGTGAATTGATCGGTGCCGCTGCTGGCAAACTCCATACTGGACGAAGCCGCAACGATCAAGTCGCCACCGACTTCCGCTTGTGGATGCTGAACGCTATTCCCGAACTTCATTCTGCATTTACCAATCTTCAATCTGCATTGGTAGAGCAAGCTGAAGCCGCAGGTGAGACCATCATGCCGGGCTACACTCACTTGCAAAGAGCGCAACCGATTCTGCTTGGTCACTGGTGGTTGAGTCATTACTGGGCATTGAAGCGTGACGTTGACCGCCTGCAAGATTTGACCAAACGCGTATCCGTTCTGCCGTTGGGAAGCGGCGCGTTGACGGGCGCTCCCTTTGCGCTGGACCGCGACGCGCTGGCGAAGTCTCTTGGCTTTGCAGACGTTTCGCAGAACAGCCTTGATGCTGTCTCTGATCGGGATTTCGCTGCGGAGTATTTGTTCGTGTGTTCAATGGCATCTGTCCACTTGAGCAAACTGGCCGAACAAATTGTCTTGTACACCACCGCTGAGTTTGGTTTCTTTGAACTTTCGGATGCCTTCTCCACCGGCTCCAGCCTGATGCCGCAGAAGAAGAACCCCGATGTCTTTGAACTCACTCGCGGCAAGGCTGGGACGATGATCGGCTTGCTGACCGGGTTGATGTCCACGCTCAAGGGGTTGCCCTCAACCTATGACAAAGATTTGCAGGAAGATAAAGCGCCTATCTTTGCGGCGACGGATACCCTGCTCTCGATATTGCCTGTCATGGCGGCGGCGCTGCGAACCATTACCGTCAAGCCGGAACGAATGCGCAGCGCCATCGACTCGACGATGATGGCGACTGATTTAGCCGATTATCTCGTGGCGAAAGGCGTGCCGTTCAGAGAAGCACACTCGCTGGCGGGGAAAGTCGTCCGTGCGGCGGGGGAGGAGAAGGTTCGGATGGAGGAACTGCCTCTCGAAGCGTATCAGGCTATAAGTTCAGTTTTTGAAGCGGATGTGTATCAGGTGTTTGATCCGCTTGAATCGATCAACAAAAGAAATACGGTTGGAGGCACGAGCCTTCAATCGGTCAAAAATCAAATTGTAAAAATCAAAGGAGTTTAAGTTATGTCTACTGTTAATTGCCCCGAATGTGAAGCCGAAATTACGTTTGCCGAAGGAACCGAAGCCGGTGAAATTATCGTTTGCCCCGATTGTGGTGTGGATTTGGAAGTGACCTCGATTGACCCCGCTGCGGTGCAGCTCGCGCCGATGGAACAGGAAGATTGGGGAGAATAATTTTTGTAGGGGCGACTCGCGAGTCGCCCCTACGGAGAATATTATGCAACGACGATTAAAGATCGGTGTCCTTTATTCCCGCGTGCGCGTCGAAGAGAAATGGATCTTTGGCGCGATGGAGAAGCGCGGCATTGACTATGACCGCCTCGATGACCGCGCGATCAGTTTCGATTTGGAAAAACCTGCAACATGGCAGCAATACGATGCGGTGTTAGAACGCAGCATTAGTTACAACAGCGGCTTGTATGCCTTGCGTTTGCTGAATGCATTTGGAGTGCCGACGGTGAATAAGGCTTCGGTGGCGGAGATCTGCGGCGACAAGTTGATGACCAGTGCAGTGCTTGCACGTGATGGTGTGCCCCAACCACATAATGTGACTGCATTTTCATCAGAAGCAGCGTTGGATGCAATTGAGGCATTTGGCTACCCTGTTGTATTAAAACCTGTTGTCGGCTCGTGGGGACGGTTGTTGGCGAAGATCAATGACCGTGATGCGGCTGAGGCGGTGTTGGAGCATAAATCTACTTTAGGGTCTGTTCAACATTCGGTCTTTTATATTCAAGAATTTATTGAGAAGCCGGGGCGTGATATCCGCGTCATCATGATCGGTGACAAAGTGCTGACCGGTATGTATCGCAGTTCAGAGCATTGGATCACGAACACGGCACGCGGTGGCAGTGGTGAGTTGTGCCCGATCACGCCTGAGATTGAGGATATTTGTCTGCGCGCATCCAAAGCGGTGGGGGGCGGTTTGCTCGGCGTGGACTTGGTGGAACATCCCGAAAAGGGACTCGTGGTTAACGAGATCAACCACACCATGGAGTTTCATACCATGCAGCCTGTGAGCGGAATTGATATTGCCGGTGAGATCGTGGATTATGTCGTGAAAGTGGCAAAAGAAAGTAACCAGTGATTAAGAATCCAGTGACCAGTACAGTCAACTGGAAACTGTTTACTGGCTTCTGGTTACTAGAATGAGGAGCAATTATTAATGACAACTGTTTCAATTATCGGTGGTTCGGGCTATGGTGGCGGTGAACTGATTCGTTTGCTGCTGGGTCACCCGAACGTGGAAATTAAGCAAGTCACTTCGCGCTCGCGAGTGGGAGAGTATGTGTATCAGACGCACCCCAACTTGCGCAAACGCACGCAGTTGAAGTTTAGCGACCCTTCACAGTTGGAGCCGGTGGATATTCTCTTCCTCGCCCAACCGCATGGACAAGCGCAAAAGAACATTGAAGAATATGCCAAACTCGGCACGAAAATTATTGACCTCGCCGCAGACTTCCGCTTGAGAGATGCGGATTTCTACGAGAAGTGGTACGGTGAAAAACATTCCGCGCCAGAGTGGTTGAGCAAGTTTGTATATGGACTTCCCGAACTGCACCGTGCAGAGATTTCATCTGCGAATTACATCAGCGGGGTGGGATGCAATGCCACGGCGAGCAACCTTGCTTTGCTGCCGTTGGTCGAAGCGGATTTGATTGATTTATCTTCCCCAGTTTTTATTGAGATAAAAGTCGGTTCGTCTGAAGGTGGCGCGGAAGGAAACTCCGGGTCGCTGCATGCGGAACGGGCGAATGTCATTCGCACGTTCTCGGCGTTTGGGCATCGCCATACTGCGGAAGTCATTCAGGAGATGGGCGTGAAAGATGTCTCGCTGACCATGACCGCCGTAGACTTGGTGCGCGGTGTGTTGGCGACGGCTCATGCCAAGGTCAAGCCGGGTGTCGCAAATAAAGATTTGTGGAAAGCCTATCGTGCAGTGGCGAATGAAAATCCGTTCGTGCGCGTAGTCAAAGAGCAGCGCGGAATTTATCGCGTGCCGGAGCCAAAGATTTTAGCTGGCTCGAACTATGCGGATTTAGGTTTTGAACTGGACGAGAGCAACGGTCATCTCGTGGCGATGTGCGCGATTGATAATCTCATGAAAGGCGCATCTGGTACGGCAGTGCAGTGTATGAATTTGATGATGGGCTGGGATGAGACGCTGGGGTTAGAGTTCATGGGATTACATCCGATATAGCGATATTCGATATTGGATAATTTGAATTTCGAGTATCGAATATCGTTTGAACAGGAAATTATGACAGAACATACATCAATCACAGTAGTCAAACTCGGCGGCACCGAAGGCGTGGACTTTTCTGCGATCTGTGCCGATGCCGTGGAGTTGTTGAAGCAAGGCAAGAAACTAATCTTTGTGCATGGCGGTTCTGCAGAGGCGAATGCGTTAGGAGAAGGGCTTGGCACCCCGCCGAAGATGATCACCTCGCCTTCGGGCTATACCTCGCGCTATACTGACCGCAAGACGTTGGAAATCTTTTTGATGGCGGTGAATGGCAAGGTCAATTCTTTGTTGACGGAGCAATTGCAAATGCTCGGCGTCAATGCGTTTGGTCTGTGTGGACTTGATGGAAAGCTGATGCAAGCCACGCGCAAAGAGTCTGTGCAGAGCATTGAGAACGGCAAGCGAAAAATTATCCGCGATGATTACACGGGCAAGATTGATAAAGTGAATAGTGAATTGTTGATGATGCTTTTGGATGCGGGATATTTGCCAGTCATTGCGCCGGTGGCTGTCAGTGAAAAAGGGGAGGCATTGAATGTGGATGCCGACCGCGCGGCGGCGATGGTGGCTTCGACGCTCAAGGCGGAGAATCTTCTGTTGCTCACTGCGGTTCCCGGCTTGATGAAAAACTTCCCGGATGAATCTACGCTCATTCGGCAGCTGCCGATGAGTCAACTTGCGGCGGCGAGTGAGGCGGCGCAAGGTCGCATGAAGAAGAAAGTGCTCGGAGCAGAAGAAGCGCTCAATGGTGGCGTGAGTCGCGTCATCATTGCCGATGGGCGAATTCAAAACCCGATCTCGAATGCCTTGGCTGGGAATGGGACAGTTATCCAGTAAATTGTTTAGACATATTATAATCTCCTGAATTTCTCAAAGGATAGCGACCCCTAATGACTGAACCTCAAACTCATTTTGTTATCTCCATCACATCCCGTGACCGCGTGGGCATCATTCATGAAGTGACCAAAGCGATTAGCGAACTAGGCGGCAACATTGCGGATATTCGCCAAAGCGTATTGAGCGGATATTTCACTATGATCCTGCTCGCCTCTTTCCCGCCGAACACGACTCAGCGCGCGATTGAACGCAAACTCGCTGAAGCTGATTCGAACAGCGAGTCTGCAATTGAAGCAGTGGTGCGTACAGCCGAAGAGCAGTTAATTTCGTCTGCTTCAATGCCTGAAAACGCCTATGTGCTCACCGCTACCGGACACGACCGCATTGGCTTCGTTGCAACGATGGCATCGTTTTGTGCCGAGCACAAGATTAACATCATCGACCTTTCGACCACCATGTCTGACGGGGCATATGTGATGATCTTGATCGTTGACTTGAATCAGATCGTATCCATCAGTGATATGCGGCGTGACCTGCAAGAATTTTCGCAGGCGAACGGTATCAAGGTTGTGTTGCAACATTACGATATTTTTAGAGCGGTCAATGAAATTAATTTGCCCATTCGATAGAGAGAGAAAATGATCCGACACGAAGAAATTCTCAACACAGTAGATATGATCCAGAAAGAAAATCTGGATGTGCGTGCCGTGACGATGGGCATCAGTTTGCTTGATTGTCATCGTTCAACGATTGAAGATACTTGTGCTGCCATCAAAGCAAAGATCAAGCATCATGCTGCGAAGTTGGTTGAAACCTGCGAAACCATCAGCGCTGAATATTCCATCCCGGTGGTGAACAAACGCATTGCGGTCACGCCGGTGGCGCATGTGGGTGCGGGCTTTACGGCGGCAGATTTTGTGAAGATTGCCATTGCGTTGGATGAAGCGGCACAGGAAGTGGGAGTGGACTTTCTCGGCGGTTTCTCCGCCGACGTCTCAGGCGGGACCTCAAGCGGGGATCACGAATTGATCCTTTCCATCCCCGAAGCCTTGACCTCCACTAAAAAAGTCTGCGCTTCGATCAATGTGGGAACGACGCGTTCTGGCATTAACATGGATGCGGTGGTGATGCTTGGGAATACGGTCAAAGAACTGGCGGAACGAAGCAGTGATCAGGGCGGGTTTGCGGCGGCGAAGTTTGTCATCTTTACCAACCAGCCGGGCGATAATCCCTTCATGGCAGGCGCCGTGCATGGACTCGGTCAACCAGAGGTGGTTATCAACGTGGGCGTCAGTGGACCGGGTGTGATTGCACGTGCGCTTGAACGGCGCATTGCTCAAGATGGCAGCGAGAATTTAGGTTTGCATGACCTCGCAGAAGAAATCAAACGCACGGCATTCCGAGTCACTCGCAGTGGCGAGTTGATCGGACGGCGCGTGGCGAAGGCGCTCGATGTTCCCTTTGGCGTAGTGGACTTGTCCCTTGCACCGACTCCAAATGTGGGTGACAGCGTCGGTGAGATTATTCAAATCCTCGGCGTGGATGCCGTGGGTGCGCCGGGTTCAACGGCGATTGTCGCGATGCTCAACGATGCGGTGAAGAAAGGCGGCGCGTTTGCCAGCCAAAGTGTCGGCGGGTTGAGCGGCGCGTTTATTCCGGTCTGTGAAGATCAAGTGCTTGCGAACGCCGTCCGCGATGATAGCTTGGTGTTGGAAAAACTCGAAGCGATGACCAGCGTCTGTTCGGTGGGGTTGGATATGGTTGCCATTCCCGGCTCGGTGGATGCGGCGACGATCTCCGCGATCATTGCCGATGAAATGACAATCGGTATGATCAATAACAAGACGACCGCAGTGCGTGTCATTCCGGTACCGGGCAAGGAAGCAGGTGAGTTTGTTTCCTTCGGTGGTTTGTTTGGCGAGAGTGCCATTGCTCCTGTGCGCAATGCTGGGAAGTCTTCACGCTTTATTCAATTCGCAGGCAAAATCCCTGCCCCCATTCATAGTTTGAGGAATTAGGATGAAAGTTGCCACACTCGTTTTAGAAGATGGAACCGTGATTGAAGGTCTCGCCTTTGGTGCCGAGACTGATGCCGTGTTCGAGTTGGTCTTCAACACCAGCATGACCGGCTATCAAGAGATTCTCACCGACCCGTCCTATCGCGGGCAGGGAGTCTTGTTCACTGTGTCGCACATCGGCAATGTGGGCATCAACACAGAAGATGACGAATCGGCACATCCGCAAGTTTCTGCGGCTGTCATTCGTGCGTTGAGTCCCGTAGTGTCGAACTGGCGTTCGGCACTTTCTTTATCTGAATGGCTCAAACAACATAATGTGCCTGGCATCAGCGGCGTGGACACACGCTGGCTGACTCGCAAGCTGCGCGATGGCGGCACGCAAAAAGCCGCGCTCTCTACCAAAGGAACTTCTGCTGAATCTTTGTTGAAGATGGCTCGCGAGTGGAGCGGGCTCGACGGGCGCGACATGGTGAAAGAAGTGACTTGCGAAGAAACGTATCATTGGGCGGATGATGCGGGGAGTAAGTGGGTGGAAAGATCCGATAATTCGAAACTCGATCATCGAAGATCGAATAACGAATATCGAATTGTTGCATACGATTTTGGAATCAAGGAAAACATCCTGCGCCATCTTTCTTCATTTGGTGCAAATGTGACCGTTGTCCCTGCGGATACCTCTGCGGAAGATGTGTTGGCACTGAAACCTGATGGAGTCTTTTTATCGAATGGACCTGGTGACCCAGCGGGCTTGCCGTATGCCGTTGAAGCTGTGGAGAAACTGATCAATAGTAACGTGCCGATGTTTGGGATTTGTTTGGGACATCAACTCATTGGTCGTGCTTTAGGTGCAGACACCCACCGCCTCAAGTTCGGACATCATGGCGGGAATCACCCCGTTCAACATCTCCCCAGTGGTGAGGTTCTTATCACTGCGCAAAATCATAACTATTGTGTCACCGCAGGTGATTTGAACACAGACGAAGTAGAAATCACATATAAAAGTTTGAACGATGACTCACTGGAAGGCATTCGGATGAAGAACAAACCCGTCTTCAGCGTTCAGTTTCATCCCGAGTCCGCGCCGGGTCCGCATGATGCGCATGACATTTTCGGTGAATTCTTCAAAATGATTGGGGGTAAATAACATGAAGCGCACAGATATCCATACCATTCTTGTTCCAGGTTCGGGCGCAATCGTCATCGGTCAAGCTGCGGAGTTTGATTACTCAGGCACGCAAGCAGTCAAAGCCTTGAAAGCGGAAGGCTATCGTGTGGTTTTGGTTAATTCCAATCCAGCCACCATCATGACCGACCCCGAAATCGCGGATGCAACTTACATCGAGCCGCTCACACCCGAAGCACTCGAGGCGATCATCGCGCAAGAGAAACCCGATGCCATGCTTCCCACCGTTGGTGGGCAAACGGGATTAAATCTCGCACTCGCCCTCAGTGAAAATGGCGTGCTCGAAAAGTATGGCGTGCAACTCATCGGTGCGAAACTCAGCGCCATCAAAGCTGCCGAAGACCGTTTACTCTTCCGCGAGACGATGCAAAAAAATAATATCCCCGTTCCGCGTGGCGGGGCGGCGTATTCACTCGCAGAAGCTGAAGAACTCGTGAAGCAAACGGGCTACCCTGTGCTCGTCCGTGCTTCGTTTGCGATGGGTGGCACGGGCGCGGGTTGGGTCTATGAACCAAGTGAACTGCCCGAAGCGATTCGCAAAGCGATTTCAGAATCGCCCATTGGGCAGGCATGGCTCGAAGAGTCTGTCATCGGTTGGAAGGAATACGAACTCGAAGTGATGCGCGACAAAGCCGATAACTTCGTCGTGGTCTGCTCCATCGAAAATCTTGATGCGATGGGAGTTCACACCGGCGACAGCATCACCGTCGCACCTGCGCAAACCCTCACCGACCGCGAGTATCAAATTCTGCGCGACCTTGCTCATCGCGTGCTCTCCGCTGTCGGTGTGGAAACGGGTGGCTCCAATGTTCAATTCGGCGTTGACCCCAAGACAGGTCGCGTGGTGGTCATCGAAATGAATCCGCGCGTTAGTCGTTCGTCTGCGCTGGCGTCCAAAGCCACGGGCTTTCCCATCGCCAAACTCGCCGCGCTTGTTGCCGTCGGTTACACCCTCGATGAAATCACCAACGACATCACAGGTCAGACCAAAGCCGCCTTTGAGCCCTCGCTCGATTATGTCGTGACCAAAATTCCGCGCTGGGCGTTCGAGAAGTTTCCTGGCGTTGACCCCACTCTCGGACCGCAGATGAAATCGGTGGGTGAGGTGATGGCGCTCGGGCGGACGTTCCCCGAAGCCTTGAACAAAGCGATTCAATCTCTCGAGATCGGCGTGGACGCCCTCGACGGTTCAGGTCCCAGCCGCGAGTTGCCCGCTGAACCCGAAACATTGTCCACGCTGAAAGTTCCCGCCGCCGATAGATTGTTCCGCGTGTATCGCGCCATTCAACAAGGCATGGAGTTGGATGAAATATCAAATGCAACGGGTTATGATCTTTGGTTTCTGGCGCAGATGGAAGAAATTAGGAATTGTGAAGTAGGAATTAGGAATTGCCAAAACGAGAGCGAACTCAAGCCATTACTAAGATATGCCAAACAAATGGGTTTTGCCGACTCGCACATTGCGCGGCTCTTAAATTCAGCCTTCATCACTCATCATGCATCATTTCGTGAGTTACGGAAAGGGCTAGGAATAATACCGACATTTCAACGAGTCGACACCTGTGCTGCAGAATTTGAATCGCAGACGCCGTATCTCTATTCCGCGTACGAAATGGACGACGAGTCTCGCCCGACGGATAAACAAAAAATCCTCATCCTCGGCGGCGGACCGAATCGAATCGGTCAGGGCATTGAGTTCGATTATTGCTGTTGTCAGGCGGCGTTTGCGTTGTCTGAGATGGGATATGAAACCATCATGTACAACTGCAATCCTGAAACCGTGTCCACCGATTACGACACCGCAGATCGTTTGTACTTCGAGCCGTTGACACTTGAACATGTGTTGAACGTCATTGACCGCGAACAACCTATCGGCGTCATCGTCCAATTCGGCGGGCAGACTCCGCTCAACTTGGCGGCAGGACTCGAAGCGGCGGGCGTGAAAATCTTAGGCACATCACCGCATGCTATTCAACTCTCTGAAGACCGCGAAGAGTTTGCGAAACTGCTCAAAGAGTTGGATATCCCTCAACCGGATAATGGAATCGCCCGGTCGTTGGAAGAGGCGCGAACTGTCGCTCAAAAATTAGGTTACCCCGTGTTGGTGCGTCCATCGTTTGTGTTGGGTGGGCGAGCTATGGCTTTGGTGGAGTCTGAAGATAACCTAGCAGGATTCATTCAAGATGCGATGGAGGCGGCGCCGGGTCAACCGATTTTGATCGATAAATTTATGGACGACTCGTTTGAAGTAGATGTCGATGCATTGGCAGATGGCGAACGCGTAGTGGTGGGCGCTATCATGGAACATATTGAAGAGGCGGGTGTTCATTCTGGTGATGCGGCTTGTGTGTTGCCGCCGTATAAAGTCAGTGCATATCATCTTGAGATTATGCGTGAATACACCGAACAACTTGGGCTTGCCCTTGGCGTGCGTGGATTGATGAACGTGCAATTCGCCCTCAAAGATGAGATTGTCTGCGTGTTGGAAGTCAACCCGCGTGCTTCGCGGACTGTTCCATACGCGAGCAAAGCCACAAACTTAAATCTTGCCTACAAAGCGGCACAGGTGATGGCTGGCAAAACTTTACCCGAATTGAATGTGTTACAAGAACCGCGAGTAGATGGTTTCTTTGTGAAAGAAGCCGTGATGCCCTTCAAGAAATTACCCGGCACCAGCATCATGCTCGGACCGGAAATGCGCTCAACCGGCGAAGTGATGGGGCATGCTTCTCGCTTTGGTCATGCCTTTGCCAAGTCACAGACCGCGGCTGGGACGGGGCTTCCACAGCGTGGGGCAGTGCTTATCACCGTGAATGACTTTGATAAAAGCGCTGGCTTGAAGTTTGCGCGTGATATGCATAACTTAGGTTTCAAGTTGTATGCCACGCCCGGCACCGCGGATATTTGTGCCAAGGCTGGCTTGCCAGTTGAAGTTGTCGAGAAGGCGCAAGATGGTTCGACGCAGATCGTGGACTTGATCCGTACAGGAAAAATTGACCTGGTGTTGAATACTCCGCTCGGTGCGAATGCACATACTGATGGCGTAGAGATTCGCCGCGCAGCCATAGCCATGAATGTACCTTTGCTTACTACATTGACCGCAGCCATGGCAGCGGTATCTGCCATTCGCGCACTTAGTAAAAGAGAATTGAAATATCGCAGTCTGCAAAGTCATTTTGCAGAGAAAATTTAATTGAGAGGTAACCATGTTAAATATCGTTGAAACTGAAAATAAACACACATCGGGCGTGTATGCCAAACAAACATTGACCATTGTGCGCGGACAGGGCGCATCCCTTTTTGATGTGGATGGCAACGAGTATTTGGATTGCTCGTCTGGTCACGGCGTAGCGAATTTGGGTCATGCACATCCAAAAGTCGCCGAAGCGCTTTACAAACAGGCGAACACGCTCATTACGTTGTTCGAAACATTTCCGAATGACCAACGCGCCGCATTGATGGAGAAGATCACAGCCCTCGTTCCCGGCATGGACAGAGTCTTCTTTTGCAACTCAGGCACCGAAGCCGTGGAAGCATCGTTCAAGTTCTCGCGCATTTCCACTGGGCGTAAAAACATCATCGCCGCCATGCGTGCCTTCCACGGACGAACCTACGGCTCGCTCTCTGCCACCTTCAACAAAAAATATCGTGAAGGCTTCGAACCACTTCTTCCCGGTGTTTCGCATGTTTCATACAACAATATCGAAGCCCTCGATAAAGCCGTCAACGAAGAAACCGCGGCTGTGATCTTGGAAGTGGTACAAGGCGAGGGCGGCGTCTATCCCGCTTCACTTGAATATATTCAAGCGGCTCGCAGGATTTGTGACGAACGCGGCGCTTTGCTGATCGTGGATGAAATTCAAACAGGTTTTGGTCGCACAGGCAGGATGTTCGCGGTTCAACACTATAACGTGACGCCTGATCTGCTGACCTGTGCCAAATCCCTCGCTGGAGGCGTGCCCATGGGTGCGGTGCTGATCGGACCCAATGTCAAGAATCTCACGCCAGGTGTTCACGGCTCCACCTTCGGCGGCAATCCACTTTCGTGCGCTGCGGCGAATGCAGCGTTGGATGTGATGCGCGAAGAAGATCTACCCGGTCAAGCCGCGGCGAAGGGTGCCTATCTCATGGACAAGTTGAAAGAGATCAATTCGCCCAACATCCGCGAAGTACGTGGACTTGGCTTGATGGTTGGCATTGAGATGAAACAAAAAGTGACTGGATATATCAAGGCGTTGCAAGAGAAAAAGATCATTGCCTTGAATGCAGGCTTGACTGTGATTCGTTTGCTCCCACCCTTGGTCATTACGTATGAGCAGATCGATCATCTTGTGAATGCGTTAACTGAAGTTTTGACAGTAGAGCAAAAAGATGAGTGATACGCTCGTTGGCTTGGTCTCCCAATACAGCCCCTCAGGACAGGAACGTGGCGCAGTCGAATGGCTTGTTGCTCGCATGAAGTCGCTGGGGTATGACAACGCATTTGTGGATGAGGCAGGGAATGCTGTTGGTGTGATGGGGCAAGGGACAAAGCAGGTTGTTTTGCTGGGTCATATTGATACAGTGCCGGGTGAAATTCCCGTTCGTGTGGATGAAAACGTTTTATACGGACGCGGTTCGGTGGATGCGAAAGGTCCGCTGGCTTCGTTTACAGATGCAGTAGCAAAGGTCGGCGCGAAAGATGGCTGGCAGTTCGTGGTCATCGGTGCGGTGGAAGAGGAGCGAGACTCAGAAGGGGCGAGGTTTGTTGTTACACAGTACAAGCCGGATTTTGCCGTCATTGGCGAACCGAACCAATGGGATCGAGTTTCGCTGGGCTACAAAGGCAGTGCCTGGGCGCATGTGACTGTCAAACGCGGACAAGTCCACACAGCCAGTGGCGAAGAGACAGCCGCTGAAGCAGCAATTGAAACTTGGCTGAAGGTCAAAGCTTATGTTGAATCCTATAACGCGGATAAAGATAAGGTCTTCGATAAGCTTTTGCTTACGTTGCGTGGCATGGAATCAGACTCGAACGATTTCGAACAATGGGCAAAACTAAAGATCGGCGTGCGTTTGCCGGTGGAAGTTTCTCCAGAAGATTGGTATTTGAAGTTAGGTGAGTTGATAAGTGACAGTCACCTTCAAGGCGACTGTCACTTGGAGAAAATTGGTTTCCCCGTCCCGGCATGGAAGTGTGAGAAGAACTCTCAGCTGGTACGAAGCTTCTTAAGTGGAATCAGGTCGCAGGGCGGTGAGCCGCGTTTCGTCTATAAAACAGGAACTGCGGATTTGAACATCGTCGCCCCGGTGTGGCAGTGTCCGGCTGTGGTGTATGGTCCCGGTGATTCTGCACTCGATCACACACCGAATGAGCATATCAACTTGGATGATTATCAAAAAGCGGTGCATGCGTTGAGTGCAACGTTGGAAAAATTGACGGGTTAAGAAGTGTGCCAGAAGGTAAAAATGTAATCGATAATATTCGCCGATTCGGAAATGCAAGACCTTGACGAATTTCCGTTTCTGCCTATAATCGGGCGAAGTCAAAAGCCATGAGCATGTTTAACAGCCTCTCCCTTATTATTGTCGTCCTTGTAGTCCTTATTATTAAAGGACAATTTTCGGTTAGGATGGCGACGGTGAGAGCAAAATAAACACCGAGTGAAAACGAGAGCCGCCCTAACCACGGGCGGCTCTTTTTATATCAATTATTACAGGAAAAGAGTCATGCGATCAGATACAGTCAAGAAAGGGTACGAAAAAGCGCCTCACCGAGCATTGTTACGTGCTACCGGTTTGAAGGACGAGGATTTTAACAAGCCGTTCGTCGCCATTGTTAATTCTTATGTTGATGTTGTTCCCGGTCACGTGCATTTGCAAGAGTTTGGCAAGTTAGTGAAAGAAGCCGTCCGTGCGGCGGGATGTGTGCCGTTCGAGTTCAATACCATCGGTGTGGATGATGGCATTGCGATGGGACACTTAGGGATGAAGTACTCGCTTCCTTCGCGCGAATTGATTGCCGACTGCGTGGAGACCATGATCGAAGCGCATCGTTTTGATGCGATGGTCTGCATCCCGAACTGTGACAAGATCGTGCCGGGCATGTTGTTGGCTGCCATGCGAGTCAATGTGCCGACCATTTTTGTTTCCGGCGGCGCGATGAAAGCAGGCATGACCCCAGAAGGCGAAGCCATTGACTTGATCTCCGTCTTTGAAGGTGTGGGAGCTTTTTCAGCAGGCAAGATTGACGAAAAGCGCCTCACTCTGCTGGAAAAATTTGCTTGCCCTTCCTGCGGTTCTTGCTCCGGTATGTTTACGGCCAACTCTATGAACTGCTTGATGGAAGTGTTGGGATTGGCTCTGCCCTTCAACGGTTCGGCATTGGCGAAGACTCCCGAACGTGAAGAATTGGCGAGAAAAGCCGCGGCTCAGATCATGACCTTGATCGAACGCGACATCAAGCCCAGAGATATTGTCACCGCTGAAGCCATTGACGATGCTTTCGCGTTGGATATGGCGATGGGTGGCTCGTCTAACACGGTGCTGCATACGCTGGCATTAGCCAATGAAGCCGGTGTGGACTATCCGCTGACCCGCATCAACGCTGTGGCGGATAAAGTGCCGCATATTTGTAAAGTGAGTCCCGCAGGCAAATGGCATATGGAAGATGTGCATCGCGCGGGCGGGATCCCGGCGATCTTGAAAGAAGTTCAACGGGGGACGGGCATGCTACATTTAGACCGTATCACGGTCACTGGCAAGACATTGGGGGAATCGATCAAAGATGCAGAGATCAAAGATGAAGAAGTCATTCGACGTTATGAAAATGCCCACTCCAAGCGCGGAGGTTTGTCCATTTTGTTTGGCAACCTGGCGCCGAATGGGGCGGTGGTGAAGGTCGGCGGGGTGAGTGCGCCGATGATGCAATTTGAAGGTCCAGCGGTCATTTTCGAGTCGCAGGATGAGGCGATGGCGGGAATCTTGGCTGGCAAGGTTAAGGCTGGCGATTGCGTCGTTGTCCGCTATGAAGGTCCCAAAGGCGGACCGGGCATGCAGGAAATGCTTTCGCCCACATCCGCCATCATGGGGCAGGGACTTGGCGACAAGGTCGCGCTCATCACCGATGGACGTTTCAGCGGTGGCACGCGTGGTGCTTGTATCGGTCACGTCTCACCCGAGGCGGCGGCACGCGGTCCGATCGCGGCGCTCAAGGCTGGGGATATTGTTCAAATTGATTTGGTGGCACGCACGCTCAACGTCAAGTTAAGCGAGGCGGAGATCGAGAGTCGGCTTGAAGCGTTGCCGAAGTTTGAATCCAAGATCACATCCAAATGGTTGAAGAGATATTCACATTTTGTAACCAGTGCAGATACGGGTGCGGTTTTAAGTGCAGAATGATGAATGCAGAATGATGAATTTGAAAGGACGTTTTGAATGAAACTAAAAGGTGCAGAAATTGTTTGGGAATGTCTGGTGCGCGAAGGGGTGGAAGTGGTCTTCGGGTATCCGGGCGGGGCGAATATGCCCATATACGATGCGATGTTGAATTATCCCGTTCACCATGTGTTGGTTCGGCATGAACAGGGTGGGGCTCACATGGCGGATGGTTATGCTCGCGCTTCGGGCAAAGTGGGTGTTGCGATGGCAACCTCAGGTCCCGGTGCAACCAACTTGGTAACGGGTATTGCCACTGCCATGATGGACTCGGTACCAGTGGTCTTTATCACTGGGCAAGTGGCGGCGCATTTGATTGGCGGGGATGCGTTCCAGGAAACGGATGTGACGGGCATCACCTTGCCGATCACCAAGCATAATTATCTGGTAACGCGTGCAGAAGATATTGCTGAAACGCTGCGTGAAGCGTTCTTCATTGCCAAGAGCGGGCGCCCCGGACCCGTGTTAGTGGATATTTGTAAGAATGCTCAAGTTGAGTCTTGTGATTTTGAATATCCCGATGAACCTGAATTGCCGGGCTATAAACCAGTGATGCATTCGCCGCGCCCGTTGTTGGATGAGGCTGTGAAATTGATCGAGAAGGCGAAGCGCCCCATCATTTTGTGTGGACACGGTGTCATCATGTCCAAAGCAGAAGAGGAATTGATGCAGTTCGCGGTTAAGACTCAGACGCCAGTTGCATCCACGCTTCTGGGTTTGGGTGCCTTCCCGGCTTCTCACGAATTAAGTCTCGGCATGATGGGCATGCATGGCGAAGTTCATACCAACCTTGCGATCCAGAATTCAGATTTGATCCTCGCCTTTGGCATGCGCTTTGACGACCGTGTAACCGGTACGCTGAAGACCTATGCGCCCAAGGCGAAGAAGATCCACATTGAGATTGACCCGGCGGAAGTGCATAAGAATGTTTTTGCCGATGTACCTCTAGTTGGCGACTTGAAGACCGTTCTGCGTGACATCATTCCTTTGTTGGATGAGTACGACCATGAAGAATGGAAGAGCGAGATCAATGGTTGGAAAGCCGAAGCGGATGCTCGTTCCATCATGAACTGGGGAGATGATGGCAAGTTATATGTGGCGCACCTCATTGGCGATATTTGGAAGGCGACTGGCGGCGGTGCGATTGTGACTACCGATGTGGGTCAGCACCAGATGTGGTCGGCACAGTATTACCAGTTAGAAAAACCGAATCGGTGGATCACCTCTGGTGGGGCAGGAACCATGGGCTTTGGTCTGCCCTCTGCGATTGGCGCATGGTTTGCGGCGAAAGATCAGGAAATTTGGGCGATCGCTGGCGATGGTGGTTTCCAGATGACAGCCGCCGAACTGACCACTGCTGTTCAGGAAGGTGCGAATGTCAAGGTCGCCATCATGAATAATAGTTTCCTTGGGATGGTGCGTCAGTGGCAGGAGTTCTTCTTTGAGAAGCGCTACTCCGCAGTAAATATGCTTGCGCCTGACTTCGTCAAACTGGCAGAAGCGCATGGCGTCCCTGCGAAGCGTATCACCAAGCGCGAGGAAGTGGACGAAGCGATTGAATGGGCGCGTAAGACCCAGGGACCCGTGGTGTTGGAATTCCGCGTAGAAATGGAAGACGCCGTCTACCCGATGGTGCCGACCGGTGCCGCGTTGCATGAAATGATCCAACGCCCGGCAAAAGCATAAGGCAAGGAGTAATCATGAACTACACATTTATTGCATTGGTGGAGAACAAGCCTGGCGTCTTGAACCGTGTGGCGTCTTTGTTCCGCCGCCGTAACTTCAATATTGAGTCGCTCGCGGTGGGGCGTACGGAAAACCCCCAAGTGTCTCGTATGACCATTGTGGTGGATTGTCCAAATGGTGATATGGATGCGCATCGCATCGAAGCGAATTTGTATAAATTAGTCAACGTGATCGACGTGCAGGATGTCACTCATCAACCAGCTGTGACGCGTGATTTGGCACTTATCAAGGTCAAGGTTGGACCCGAACGTCGCGCCGAAGTGAACGGGTTGGCAGAAATCTTCCGCGCTCATATTGTGGATGTGGCACCTGAGTCTGTCATTGTAGAGATCACCGGCACCGAAGACAAGATCGAAGGCATGATTGAGTTATTGCGCCCGATTGGAATTGTAGAGATGGTGCGTACTGGTCAGGTATCCATGACCCGCGGAACGAATGATGGTGTCCGCCGCATGCCTGGCACCACCAACAGCCGCTATGACGAGCTGATGGAATTGGCAGAGATGATGCCGTAAGTTTAACAATGGATAATGGACGATAGATGACGACTGATTTTGTGGTCCATCGTCCATAGTCTTGTAATTAATTATTAAAATCTAAAAACAAAAACAAACATTAGGAGAATAAAAAATGGCTAAGATCGATTTCGGTGGTGTGGTGGAAGATGTTGTTACCCGTGATGAATTCCCGCTTGAAAAGGCGCGTGAAGTATTGAAGAACGAAGTAGTGGCTGTGGTCGGTTATGGCGTGCAGGGACCGGCTCAGGCAATGAACATGCGTGACAACGGCATTAACGTGATCGTTGGTCAGCGCAAGGGCACACCCAACTGGGATAAAGCCATTGCCGACGGCTGGGTTCCCGGCAAGACTCTTTTTGAAGTGGAAGAAGCTGTCGAGAAAGGCACCGTCATTCAGTATCTTCTTTCAGATGCCGGTCAGCGCTCGCAGTGGCCCAAGATTGTGGAACACCTCAACGAAGGCGACATGCTCTACTTCTCTCACGGCTTCTCTGTCACCTTCAAGGATGACACTGGCGTGATCCCGCCTCCGCACGTGGATGTGGCTTTGGTTGCTCCCAAGGGCTCTGGTCGCAGCGTGCGCGTTAACTTCCTCGAAGGCTCTGGCATCAACGCCAGCTATGCAGTTCATCAGGATGCAACCGGCAAGGCTCATGACCGAACCATTGCATTGGGCATTGCCATTGGCGCAGGCTATCTCTTCCCGACCACCTTTGAAAAAGAAGTGCTCTCTGACCTTACAGGCGAACGCGGCATTCTCATGGGTGCTCTTGCGGGTGTGATGGAAGCCCAGTACAACGAACTCCGCAAGCACGGACATTCTCCTTCCGAAGCCTTCAACGAAACCGTGGAAGAGCTGACCCAGTCCCTCATCCGTTTGGTGGGGCAGAACGGTATGGACTGGATGTATGCCAACTGCTCGACCACCGCTCAGCGCGGCGCACTCGATTGGAAAGATAAATTCCGCGATGCGACTGCGCCCGTTTTCAAAGACTTGTATGAAAGTGTTGCGACCGGTAACGAAGCCCGCATCACCCTCGAAGCCAACAGCCAGCCCGATTACCGCGCCAAACTCGAAGTGGAACTCGCTGCCATCCGCGATTCTGAAATGTGGCGTGCAGGTGCGGCAGTCCGTTCGCTGCGCCCTGAAAATTGGAAGAAGTAATCGAATATCGAATACTCGAATACTCGAATACTCGATATTCGGTATTTGATGTGGAGACATGTATGTCTAACTACGTCAAAATTTTTGATACAACCTTACGAGATGGCGAACAATCTCCTGGCGCGACGATGACCTCTGCCGAAAAATTGGAAGTGGCACAGAACCTTGCCCGTCTCGGCGTGGACATCATCGAAGCTGGCTTTCCTGCTGCCTCGCCAGACGACCTCGAAGCCGTCCGCAAGATTGCGCTTGAAGTGGGCAACCCGCCCGATGGGAGTCCAGATGCGAAGGTTCCTGTCATCGCAGGCTTGGCGCGTGCCAACAAAGCCGATATTGATAAAGCATGGGAAGCGGTTCAAGGCGCAAAGAGACCGCGTATTCACACCTTCCTTGCTACGTCGCCCATTCATATGAAGCACAAGTTGAAGATGGATCCCGAGGAGGTCATTCAACGGGTGAGCGAAATGGTGACCTATGCTAAATCACTTTGTGCCGACGTGGAGTTCTCACCCGAAGATGCCGGACGTTCTGAGCCTGAGTTCTTGTATATCGTTTTGGGCGAAGCCATTAAGGCTGGCGCCACGACTTTGAATATTCCCGATACAGTTGGGTACACCACACCTGATGAATTTTATAAACTCATCGATGGCATTATCAAGAATACGCCAGGCATGCATGATGGAATTACGGTATCTGTACATTGCCATGATGACTTGGGTCTTGCTACAGCCAATACCCTGGCGGGTATCCGTGCTGGGGCGCGCCAAGCAGAAGTGACCATCAATGGCATTGGCGAACGCGCTGGTAATACTTCTCTGGAAGAAGTGGTGATGGCGTTGAAGACACGTCACCCCGTCTTTGGGTTGGAAACCGGCATCGAGACTCAACAACTCACACGCATTTCCAAACTGGTCAGCAATTACACCGGCATTCTTGTGCAGCCCAATAAAGCCATTGTGGGCTCCAATGCATTTGCACATGAAGCGGGTATTCATCAAGATGGCATGCTCAAGCATCAGAGTACGTATGAAATTATGCGTCCCGAAGATGTCGGTGTGAATCAGACCAACCTTGTGTTGGGCAAACATTCCGGTCGGGCTGCGCTGCGCAATCGTCTTGCCGAGATGGGACATTCGCTGGATGATGTTGAACTCGATAAAGCCTTCGCGCGCTTCAAAGATTTGGCAGACCGCAAGAAGGTCATCACTGATCTTGACCTTGAAGCCCTGGTCGCTGATGAGTTCTACAAACCGCGCGATGTATATCTGTTGAATGGCTTGCAAGTGACCTGCGGCACGATGGGCATGCCCACTGCCACCGTCCGCTTGCGCGGACCCGATGGAGTTATCCACACCCATGTTGCCATTGGCACAGGTCCGGTAGATGCCACCTATAAAGCCATCGACCAGATCGTCAATGTGCCTTGTACGTTGCTGGAATTCAGCGTCCATGCCATTACCGAAGGTATCGATGCCTTGGGCGAAGTGACCGTGCGTGTTCAGAGCGAACAAGGCTCAACCACCATGGATGCTCAAAGCGAACGCGAATTTAATCGCGTATATGGTGGTCACGGCGCCGACTCAGACATCATCGTCGCCAGCGCGAAAGCATATGTCAACGCCTTGAATAAACTCATCGTGGCTCATACCGAAGGCAAAGGCAAAGCTCCCAATGATTTTGGTGTGATGCTCGGATAAGTTATGAACGCGGTCAAAGCAGAAATAATAATTTACGAAGGTATCGAATATGGCAAATCAACCTAAAACTCTTTTTCAAAAAATATGGGACTCTCACGTTGTGACCGAACAGGAAGGAGCCCCTGCGGTTCTTTACATCGACCTGCATCTGGTTCACGAAGTGACCTCTCCCCAAGCCTTTACTGGACTCCGCACGCGTGGGCTGAAAGTTCGCCGCCCCGATAAGACCTTGGCGACCATGGATCACTCCATCCCAACCACGCCCATCGATGTGCCCATCGCTGATCAGCTCGCTGCTGCGCAGATCAAGCAGATGGAAACCAACGCCACCGAATTCGGCATTACCCTGCACGGCATGACCAGTCCGCACCGCGGCATCGTCCACGTGATCGGACCGGAACTCGGGCGCACCCAACCCGGTATGACCATTGTCTGCGGCGACAGTCACACCGCCACACACGGCGCGTTCGGTGCGTTGGCATTCGGCATCGGTACCTCCGAAGTGGAACACGTCCTCGCGACTCAATGTCTCTTGCAGAGAAAACCCAAGACCTACGAAGTCCGCGTGGAAGGTACCCTCAAGCCCGGCGTTTCATCCAAAGACATCATCCTTGCACTCATCGCCAAGATCGGCACGGGTGGGGGAACGGGTCACGTCTTTGAATACACCGGCTCTGCCATCCGTTCGCTCACCATGGAACAGCGCATGACCATCTGCAACATGTCCATCGAAGGTGGCGCACGGGCTGGCATGATCGCTCCCGATGAAGTCACCTTTGAATATCTCAAAGGACGCGAGTTCGCCCCCCAAGGTGCGGACTGGGACAAAGCCGTTGCCTACTGGAAGACTCTCGCCACCGATGAAGGCGCTACCTACGATAAGTCCATCACCCTCAATGCCGACGAGATCGAACCGATGATCACCTACGGAACCAACCCCGGCATGGGCATGGGTATCACGGGTCGCATTCCCACCGTGGAATCATTCAGCGAACCTTCCCAGAAAGCCGCGTTCGAAAAAGCCATGGCATACATGGGGCTACAACCCGGTCAATCTTTGCTCGGTCAAAAGGTGGATGTGGTTTTCATCGGCTCCTGCACCAACTCCCGCATTTCCGATTTACGTCTCGCCGCTTCTATCATCAAAGGCAAGAAGGTTGCGAGCGGTGTACGTGTAATGGTCGTGCCCGGTTCGCAAGATGTAAAGAAGCAAGCCGAGCAGGAAGGTCTTGATACGATATTCAAAGAAGCCGGTGCCGAATGGCGTGAGGCAGGCTGTTCAATGTGTATCGCGATGAATGGCGATCAACTCCAGCCTGGGCAATATGCCATCTCCACCAGCAACCGTAATTTTGAAGGTCGCCAAGGCAAAGGTGGACGTACATTCTTAGCCAGCCCTGTCACCGCTGCAGTGACAGCCATTCACGGTGTTGTTACGGATCCAAGAACGGTATTGTCTTAAAGAACAACCTGTAAACACAATGATCACCGATACCGTTTGGAAACTCCCCGACATCGTCAATCGTTACCTGACCTATCGTGCTGCCATTCCCTTGGCACAAGAGCAGCTCGGTGTGATGATGTCGATTCTCAAAACCAGAGAACAGCCTATTGAGAATTTTCTCGATCTGGGTTGTGGTGACGGTATCCTGGGTGCATCCATTCTAGGCAGTTACCCTAAAGCCCGCGGCGTATTCGTGGATTTCTCTGAGCCGATGCTGACACAAGCGCGTGATGTCTTGCAGGAATATGATGGTCAACTTGCGTTTGAAAATCTCGACTATGGCAACCCAACCTGGGTTACCTCTATGCAAACCTACGCGCCTTTCGATGCCATTGTTTCAGGCTACTCCATTCATCATCAACCCGATGAACGTAAGCGTGAAGTGTATAAGGAAATCTTCAGCTTGCTAAAACCTGGCGGATGGTTCGTAAATGTGGAGCATGTTTCATCGGCGAACGAAGTCAATGTGAACCTGTTCGAGAAACATTACACATCCGTTCGGCATGCCATCGAAACACAGAACGGCGGCACGCGCAGCTTGCAAGAGATCGAACACGAATATCGCACCCGCCCAGACAAAGCCGCCAACATCCTTGCGCCTGTAGAAGACCAGTGCAATTGGCTGCGTGAGATCGGCTACGAAAATGTCGATTGCTTCATGCGCATCTACGAACTCGCAATCTTTGGCGGGTGCAAACCAAATCCAAAATAAAAAATCTAAAATCGGAAATCGATATGGCACAATTCACAACTCTAACCTCCCGCGCACTCGCCATCCCTGTCAACGACATCGACACGGATCAGATCATCCCTGCGCAATTTCTCAAAGTGACCGACAAGAACGGTCTCGCCGACGCGCTCTTCTTCAACTGGCGCTACAACGACGATAAATCTCCAAAAGCAGATTTCATCATCAACAAGCCCGAGTCACAGGGCGCACAAATTCTCGTAGCCGGAGACAACTTCGGCTGCGGGTCGAGCCGCGAACACGCTCCCTGGGCGCTCACCAGTTGGGGCATCCGCGCCGTCATCTCCACCTCGTTTGCAGATATCTTCCGCAACAACTCGTTGAAGAATGGACTCATCCCCATCATCGTGGATGAAGAGACTCACAAGATGCTCTTTGATCTGGTGGAAGAAGCGCCTCGTGCCGAACTGACAGTTGATCTTGCCACCCAAACTGTGACCTTCCCCGGAGGCTCTTTCACCTTCCCCATCGACGCTTTCAACAAAACTTGTTTGCTCAACGGCGTGGACGAACTCGGCTACATCATGGGCTTTGAGAAAGACATCGCGGCGTTTGAGGCAAAAGCGTAATTAGTAATTGGTGATTGGTAATTACCAGTTACTAATTACCAATCACCAAAAGGCAACACATGACCCTACCCCTTATCCAAATCTACGACACCACCCTGCGCGACGGAACGCAATCCGAAGGCTTCAACCTTTCGGCAAATGACAAGGTCCGCATTGCCCATAAACTGGATGAACTCGGCGTTGCATTCATCGAAGGCGGTTGGCCCGGCTCGAACCCCAAAGATGTGGAGTTCTTCGAACGCGCCCGCGATATGCAATGGAAGAACGCACTCATCGCAGCCTTTGGTTCCACCTGCCGCGTCAAAGGCGGACCCGAAGATGATGCCAACATCAAAGCCTTGCTTGATTCAAAGACGCCCGTCTGCACCATCTTTGGCAAAACGTGGACTCTGCACGTCACCGAAGTATTGCAAACCACCTACGAAGATAACCTGCGCATTATCGAAGATTCGGTGGCATATCTCAAAGCCAATGGCAAGCGAGTCATCTACGATGCTGAACATTTCTTCGACGGCTACAAAGCGGATTCGTCCTACGCGCTCGAAACGCTCAAGGCTGCCATTCGCGGCGGCGCGGAAATGGTTGTGCTCTGCGATACCAATGGCGGTTCTATGCCGTGGGAAGTGGAACAGATCATCCGCGAGATGAAGGCGCAGATTACGCATCCGTTTGGTATTCATCCGCACAATGATTCAGAGACTGCCCTCATCAATGCACTGACTGCCGTCCGCGAAGGCGCGGGTCAAGTGCAGGGAACTATCAACGGGGTGGGGGAACGCTGTGGTAATGTCAACTTGTGTTCCGTGATGGCAAACCTTGAACTCAAAATGGGATATGAATGCCTTCCTAAGGGAAACATTCAGCACTTGTATGACCTGTCTCATTTTGTTGCGGAGGTTGCCAACATCACTCCCGATGAACATTTGCCATTTGTGGGCAAATCTGCTTTTGCACACAAGGGTGGTGTCCATGTGGCCGCCATGCGTCGCTCGGCGATCTCGTACCAGCACATTGACCCTGAACTGATTGGCAATAAAATGCGTGTTGTAGTTTCCGACCTTTCTGGACGTGGAAATTTGCTCAGCAAAGCCGAAGAACACGGCGTAGAAGTGGAAGGCACTGAAGTCGTTCCTGTTCTCAATGAGATCAAAGAACTTGAATCGCGCGGCTTTTCCTTTGAAGCGGCTGAAGCCTCGGTTGCCATCATGCTCAAGCGACAGGAATATGGCTACAAACCGCCCTTTGAATTGATTGATTTCTTCGTCAATGTGGAACACCGACAAGGACGCGGCATCTTTGCCGAAGCGATGGTCAAAGTCCGCGTGCAGGGCGAAGTGCTGCATACCGCTGCTGAAGGAAATGGTCCCGTCAATGCATTGGATTTGGCTCTGCGCAAGGCACTCAAAGATTATTATCCGCAGATCAACCATTTCAATTTGTCTGATTACAAAGTCCGCATTCTGGATTCAGATCACGGCACCGAAGCCATTACCCGTGTGTTGATCGACACCCGCAATACCACGTCTCGCTGGAGTACGGTCGGTGCTGGCACGAATATCATCGATGCCAGTTGGCGTGCCTTGGCTGACTCGATTGAATATGGGTTAATGGTGGCGCATTAAGTACGGGCGGGGAGACCTCGCCCAAGATTGTTAATAAAGAAACTGGGCGCGGAGACTGCGCCCCTACAAGAATGGAAAACATATAGATGAACTTCAAAATCACCTTACTCCCCGGCGACGGCATCGGACCAGAAGTAGTTGGCGAAGCCGTGTGGGTGCTGGAGACGATAGCCAGCAAATATAAGCACTCATTTTCATTTCAAGAACGATTGATGGGTGGTTGCTCGATTGACAAATACGGCTCATCCTTGACCGATGAGACTCTCGCAGACTGCGTCGCTTCTGACTCCGTTTTGCTGGGTGCCGTCGGCGGACCGAAATGGGATGACCCGAAAGCCAAAGATCGCCCCGAGCGCGGCTTGCTTGCCCTGCGCAAAGGACTTGGCGTGTTTGCAAATTTGCGCCCAGTCAAAGTCCACCCAGCGTTGATCGATGGTTCGCCACTTAAACCAGAAAAGCTCAATGGCGTGGATATTCTCGTCATTCGTGAGTTGACGGGCGGGTTGTACTTTGGCTTCCCGAAGGGTCGCGATATTAAAGATGGTCGTGAACGTGCGGTGGATACGCTTGAATATTACGATTACGAGATCAAGCGCATTATGAACCTCGCCTTCAATTTAGCGAAGGGACGCAAGAAAAAGGTTACCTCGGTGGATAAAGCCAATGTGCTTGAATCCTCTCGCTTGTGGCGCCAAATTGCAACTCAAGTGGGGAAGGAAAACCCCGATATTGAGTTGGAGCATGTGCTCGTGGATACAGCTTCGATGCGCCTCATCACGGGGCCTGCGTGGATGGATGTGGTCGTCACTGAGAATATGTTTGGCGATATCCTTACGGATGAAGCGTCTGTTTTGGCAGGATCAATGGGGATGTTGCCTTCTGCCAGTTTGGGCGAATCAACCGTCGGCTTGTATGAGCCGATTCACGGCTCCGCTCCAGATATTGCAGGCAAAGGCATTGCAAATCCGATCGGTACGATTCTTTCCACAGCGATGATGTTACGTCACTCATTCAAATTGGAAGAAGAAGCTGCTACCATTGAAAAAGCGGTTGATGCAGCAATCACAGATGGCATCCGTTCTGCGGACCTCGGTGGTAAGTTAACAACCCGTCAGTTGGCGGATGAAATCATCAAACGAATATAGAGGAGAATGAGTTATGGGCATGGAATCCAAATTTATTTGGAAAAATGGGGAGCTGGTGCCGTTTGAACAGGCAACCTTGCATTTTTTGACACCCGCTTTGCATTATGGAGCCGCCGTCTTTGAAGGGATTCGCACATACAACACGCCCAAGGGACCGGCAATCTTTCGCTTGCGTGAACATGTAGAGCGTCTGTTTGACTCTGCACGTGTGTTGGGCTTCCGTGAATTTCCGTGGAGCTTTGATGAGGCAATGAAAGCTCACAAAGATACCGTCCGCGCGAATGGATTCAAAGATTGCTATGTGCGTCCGTTGATCTATTTGGATGGTGGCGGCTGGAACTTGAATGTGGACTATGGCAAGCCATCTTTGATGATTGCGGTTTGGGAATGGAACAATTACCTGGGTGATGATGCTCTTGTGAATGGTATTCACGCCAATATTTCTTCGTTCACTCGTCACCACGTCAATGTGACCATGACCAAAGCCAAGATTGCTGGTAACTATGCCAATAGCATTCTTGCCAAGACAGAGTCTGAGCGCAATGGCTTCCAAGAAGCAATCATGCTTGACCCGCAAGGGTATGTTGCCGAATGTACAGGCGAAAACCTCTTTGTGGTTCGCAATGGTGTGATTTACACTCCTTCCACAGCGCCGGTGTTGGAAGGTATCACACGCTCTTCATTAGCAACAATTGCCAAAGACCTCGGGTATGAAGTAAAAGAAGCACCCATTTCCCGTGACCAACTTTACATTGCAGATGAGGTCTTCGTTTGCGGTACTGCGGCAGAGGTTGTGGGCTTGAGCAAAATTGACTATCGCCAAATTGGCGATGGCAAGACCGGACCCATCACCCGCAAGATCCAGGAAACGTATCACGATGCCATTCGTGGCAAAGTGGCGAAGTACGAAGCCTGGTGTGACCTTGTAGGGTAGGGGAACCCCATATCGGCATTTGACGATGGGCGACAACAGTCGTCCATCGTTTGATTCCTGTGATATAATCCCGCCGCCTTGAAAAAGGCACAATCTGCCTGGGACGGGCACAAGCGTCCCTGAGCGGGTCAATATCCCCGCTAAACTCATTCCGCTCCACACCACCACGAGATGCGTGTCGGAGAGCGGAACACTAGGAGAAACATGGCTAATATTTCCATGAAAGCCCTGCTTGAAAGTGGCGTCCATTTCGGTCACCGCACCAACAAGTGGGATCCCCGTATGAAGCCGTACATTTTCACCGAACGCAACGGCATTCATATCCTCGACCTTCAACAGACCGTCAAGTTGGCGAACAATGCCTATCAGGTCATCCGCGATACTGTCGCCAATGGCGGAACCGTGCTCTTCGTCGGCACCAAACGCCAGGCACAGGAAACTGTGATGGAAGAAGCTGTCCGCGCGGGCATGCCGTACGTCACTGAACGCTGGATGGGTGGTATGCTCACCAACTGGTCTACCATGTATCAGCGTATTCAGGAACTCGAACGCCTCGAAAAACTGCGCGATAGTGGCGACATCAACCGCCTCACCAAGAAGGAAGGCTTGTTGATCGAACGCGAGATCACCCGCCTCCAGACCCGCCTCAGCGGTGTTCGCGCCATGAAGCGTGTGCCTGACCTGCTCTTCATCGTTGACGTAGGTCGCGAAGACGCAGCTGTTGCAGAAGCCAACCACCTCAACATCCCGATTGTGGCATTGGTTGATACCAACTGCAACCCCCAGAACATCGATTACGTCATCCCTTCCAACGACGATGCCATTCGCGCCATCAAGTTGCTCGTTTCCAAGATGGCAGATGCCGCTCTCGAAGGCAAAGCCTCTCGCAAGGACGAAGAACCCGAACAAGCTGCTGAAGCTCAGGCTGAAGCCAAGCCCAAGGGACGCCCTGCTCGCAAGGTTGTTGAGACCGACGATCAGATGGGCGACGATGCCCTTTTGGGTAAGTCCACTCTTGCCAAGATGGCAAAGACCGACGAAGGCACTGAAACCGCTGCTGAATAAGCTGTTAGTTGAATAATACAGAAAGCAACAAGGATAGACACGATGGAAATTACGACTGAGATGATCAAGCAACTGCGCGGCGCAACCAACGCTCCCATGTTGGATTGCCGCAAGGCGCTTCAAGAAGCTGACGGCGACTTCAACAAGGCCGTGGACTGGCTCCGCGAAAAAGGCATGGCGACTGCCGCCAAGCGCGCTGACCGCGATGCCTCCAATGGCACCGTTGAACTCTATTCCCACGGTGGTGGACGTGTGGGCGTGATGGTTGAGATCAACTGCGAAACAGACTTCGTTGCCCGCAACGAACAGTTCCGCAACCTTGCCCATGAAATTGCCCTTCAGATCGCTGCCAGCGCTCCCAAGTACATTGTGGCAGATGAAATCCCTGCCGCTGAACTCGAACACGAAGCCGAGATCGCTCGTGCTCGCGCCAAAGAAGAAGGCAAACCCGAAAGTGTTCTTCCCAAGATCGTGGAAGGACGCATCGAAAAGTACAAAGACGAAGTTTGCCTTTTGCGCCAGGCATATATCCGCGATGAATCGATCACCATTGAAAAACTCATTCTCCAGAATGTGGCTGCCATTGGTGAAAATATCATCGTCCGACGCTTCCAGCGTTGGGAACTTGGCGAAAGCATCAACAAATAGTTTCTTAAAAAGCCAGCCTTCGGGTTGGCTTTTTTTCTAATTCGATTTGGAGGTATGAGAATGGCTGAATTGAAATATAAGAGAATCCTGCTCAAGTTAAGTGGCGAAGCGCTTGGCGGTTCATCCGGATTTGGCATTGATGTTAACGAAGCAGAGTCAATTGCGAGCCGCATCAAAGAAGTCTACGATATGGGCGTGGATGTGGCTGTTGTGATTGGTGCTGGGAATCTCTGGCGCGGTAAGCAAGGGCTTGAGCGCGGCATGGACCGCTCCACAGCAGACTATATGGGCATGCTTGCCACCGTTATGAACGCCATGGCGCTGATGGATGCGCTCGAGCGACAGGGCGTGTTTACCCGCGTCCTTTCTGCCATTGAAATGAGAGCCATTGCCGAGCCTTACATTCGCCGACGCGCTGTTCGACACCTCGAAAAACGCCGTGTCGTCATTTTTGGCGCTGGGACGGGTAATCCCTTCTTCTCAACCGATACGGCTGCTGCCCTGCGTGCTACTGAGATCGATGCACAGGTTGTCATCAAAGCCACCAAAGTGGACGGGGTGTATGACTCAGACCCGAAGAAAAACCCCGATGCGAAAAAGTTTGACCAACTCAGTTATATTGACGTCCTCAACCGCCGCCTCGAAGTGATGGATAGTACTGCCATCACCTTGTGTATGGAAAACAAAATTCCGATTCTTGTGGTCAACTTGTGGGATTCAAAAGCACTTACCAGTGCCCTATATGGCGAAAAAGTGGGCACTTTGGTGTCTGGCTAAATTTTTTTCAAACAAAGCCTCTCCCTTTCCAACAGAAGGGGAGAGGCTTTTCTATTCGAATATGTGATAGCCTCTCCATATTTTTCATAAACTATCAACGTTTTTACCATCCCATAGCCTAAATTCTTGTTTTAAGGTATCCTTGTATTGTAATTATTTTCTTGGAGGAAGATCGTGAGTACTGACGAAGTAAAGAGTTTGTTAAAAGACGCCGAAACCCGCATGCACGGCGCGATCCAATCCCTTGTTGACGACCTGAATGGCATACGTACCGGGCGTGCTAGCCCTGCGTTGGTGGAAAGACTTCCGGTCGAATACTATGGCACCCCAACCCCGCTTCAAAATTTAGCTTCCATCAGCGTGCCCGAACCACGTACACTGACCATCAAGCCCTTTGATGCTGGTTCTCTCAAGGATATAGAGAAAGCGATTCGCTCCTCAGACCTTGGGCTGAATCCCAACTCCGATGGTAAGGTCATTCACTTGAACCTGCCGCCCCTTACAGAAGAGCGCCGTCGCGACCTGGTCAAGCATATGAGTCACCGCCTTGAAGAATCACGGGTGGCTGTTCGCAATGTGCGCCGTGATTTGCATAACGATATCCGTGAATTTGAGAAGGAAAAACTCATCACTGAAGATGACCTCAAACGTGGTGAAGAAGACCTTCAAAAGCTCACCGATAAATTCATCGAAGAGATTGCCAGACTCGGTCAGAATAAAGAAAAAGAGATCATGGAAGTATAGCCATACCCTTCGATGCTTGCAGGCATTGAAAAGGTCGATCCATATGACAGACACCCCATTGAACATTCCGCTTGAAAAAGTCCCGCAACATGTTGCCATGATTATGGATGGTAACGGACGTTGGGCTATTCAACGTGGACTTCCCCGCCTCGCCGGGCATAAAGCTGGAACTGAAAATCTGCGCCGTGTGATCCGCGCAACGGTTGAATTTGGCGTGAAGTACCTCACCATTTACGCGTTTTCCACTGAAAATTGGGGACGCCCCGCCGAGGAAGTGAATGGGTTGATGCTCATCCTTCAAAACGTGATCGACCGTGAATTGAACGAACTTCATAATGAAGGCGTCCAACTCCGTCATATTGGGCGTCTCGAAAGGCTCGACCCTGCCATTCAAAAGAAAGTATTGCACGCCATTGAGTTAACCAAGAACAATGACCGTTTGGTTCTCAATGTCGCTTTTAACTATGGCGGACGTGACGAAATCGTCAATGCTATTCAAAACATTATTAAAGATGGCATCCCTGCTGAAGAGGTGACCGATGAAATGGTCAATCGCTACTTATTTACAGCGGGCGTGCCCGACCCGGATCTGATCATTCGTACATCGGGTGAGTTACGTGTCAGTAACTTCCTTATCTGGCAGGCAGCATACTCAGAGTGGTATATCACACCGACCTTCTGGCCTGATTTTGACAAGGAAGAATATCACCGTGCCTTGGCAACCTATGCCAACCGCGACAGACGTTATGGAAAGGTATCTTCGGGGGAATTACAGGAATCCAATGCGTAGACGCCTTATTACAGCCCTGGGCTTAGCCGTAGTAGGGGTGCCCGCTATTCTATTGGGTGGCATCCTTTATTATCTATTGATGGGCACTTTTTTGATCGGCGCAGCATGGGAATACGTTCATCTATTCCGTGCTGTGAAATTTGACCCCAATATGATTGTGACTGTTGGTGGTGTGGCTGCGGTAACCATTACTCGCATGTTCTTCCCACAATTTGCACAGCCTACATTAGCCATTGTCGTTCTATTGGCAATGGCAGTTCACTTGATTGCTTATGAGCGCGGACGAGACCAGTCCGCGCTTGATTTTGGAGTGACTATTGGCGGTATTGTCTACATCGGTTGGATCGGCTCCTATTTGTTAGACTTGCGTAATTTACCTGAGGGCGGTTGGTGGTTCATGCTGGTCATGTTCTGTGTGTGGGCAGGCGACTCTGGCGCTTACTCCATTGGGCGTGCATATGGAAACCACAAAATGGCGCCGCGCCTTAGCCCGAAAAAAAGTTGGGAAGGCTATGCAGCCAGCGTCTTCACAGGAGCACACACTGGTGCACTTTATGTGTGGATCTTCCAAACCTTTGGACACCACATATATAGCATTACGATTTGGCAGGGTGCGCTTATGGGGCTTTTACTCGGCGCTTTGCCAACACTTGGTGACCTTGGTGAAAGCATGATCAAACGCCAATCAGGCATCAAAGACTCAAGCGACATTATCCCCGGGCATGGTGGTTTCTTTGACCGCGTTGACTCATGGTTATGGGGTTCTGTCATCGGATTTTATTTTCTCACCTGGTTCATACTCTAATCTCTGGAGGATTTCATGGAAGTTCTCGGTGCAACACCTACTCGAAACCTCGCGCTCGAGCTTGCACGTGTGACCGAAGCCGCGGCGATGATGGCAGGACGTTTCATGGGACGTGGAGATAAAGAAGGGGCAGATCAAGCCGCGGTTAACGCGATGCGGCTCATCCTCAGCACAGTGGATATGAACGGAGTCATCGTCATCGGAGAAGGGGAGAAGGATAAAGCCCCAATGCTCTACAATGGCGAAAAGGTTGGCAACGGCTCCAAACCAGACGTTGATGTTGCTGTGGATCCCATTGACGGAACTCGTCCTTTGGCTTTTGGTCGCTCCAATTCACTTGCTACCGTGGCGTTGGCACCACGCGGAACCATGTTTGACCCCGGTCCTTTTCTTTACATGAACAAGATTGCAGTAGGACCTGAAGCGCGTGGCAAGATCAATATTGAAAAATCCATTACTGAAAATTTACATGCTATTGCCAAAGCCAAAGGCAAGGCTGTAGAAGACTTAACCACAATCATCCTCGACCGTCCGCGGCATGATGACATGATCGCAGAGATTCGCAAAGCGGGCGCACGCATTCGGGAGATTCCCGATGGCGATGTTGCCGCAGCATTGATGACTGCCTGGCCTGATGCAGGTGTAGATGTTCTACTTGGCATTGGCGGTACCCCAGAAGGTGTTATTGCTGCTTGTGCTCTCCGTGCGATGGGTGGTGAGATTCAAGGCAAACTCTACGCACGTGATGAAGACGAATTACGTCGCGGGCGTGAACAAGGCTACAATTTCGACATGGTGTTGACCATGAATGATCTTGTCGCTTCTGAAGATGTTTTCTTCGCAGCCACAGGCATCACAGACGGTGAGCTACTCAAAGGCGTGCGATATTATGGCGACCGTATCACCACAGATACGCTGGTTGTTCGCGGTCTGACCGGCACCGTCCGCCAGATCACTGCCACACATAAGACCGATAAATTGGATAATTTAAGTTCTGTGCATTACTAAAAAATTGCTTGACATTCTTTAGGCATATGCATATAATACCGCTCGCGTTCCTGGCTAGCTCAATCGGCGGAGCGAGCGGCTGTTAACCGCTAGGTTATAGGTTCAAGTCCTATGCCAGGAGCCATGTAACAAACGGAAATGCCCTCAATAGCTGAGGGCATTTCTTATATTAATATTAAAATACTTAAAACCTATATGGCAAAATACGAGTTTTTCCTTTTGAGGCTACAGTGAATCGTATCAAAGAATTAGATGGTATTCGTGGAATTGCTATTTTCCTTGTTTTGTTGTGGCATTATGTGTTTGTGATTGCTGATGTGAATATATTTAACTCCCAATATGGAAAATATCTTGATCTTTTTTCATTGACTTGGAGCGGAGTTGATCTCTTTTTTGTGCTTTCTGGATTTTTGATAGTAGGTATCTTGCTAGAAGCAAGGACTGCACAAAATTATTTTTCTACCTTTTATATACGACGGGCACTTCGTATACTTCCTCTGTATTTTATACTTATTGGTTTATTTTTATTGCTTCGAAACAAAATTTCAAATGACTGGCTTTTTTCGCAAAATATAAAACTTTGGAACTATATAACTTTCACTCAAAATTTCTTAATGCCAAGTAATGGGTTTGGCGCAAATTGGTTGGGTGTTACATGGTCTCTAGCAGTGGAAGAACAGTTTTATTTAATCCTTCCATTAATGATCTGGTTTTTTCCTCCCAAAAAACTAAGTTATGTGTTTTTATACTTAATTTGTTTAGCTCCAATTCTTCGGGTGATTTTTGATTATTTGGCTGCTTATGTTTTACCTTTTGCCCGAGCTGATTCTATTCTAATGGGTGGGTTGATTGCAATCGTCTACAAAGATTTGAATTTTAGAAAGATTTTGATTGAAAACTACTGGCATTTATGTGGTTTTTTCTTTGTGTTCTTCCTTGGATTTATTGTATGCAGTTTCTATTTGAATGATATAGGAAGTCCGTTTTTGCATTTTTGGCTTGCGATTTTTTACAGTTTATTTATTTTGATATCGATATTACAACCAGGAAAGATTGTGAGAATAGTTGTGTCTAACCAGTTTTTTATTTGGCTAGGACTAAGATCGTATGCTATTTATTTGTTTCATCAACCAGTACTTGGACTTGTTTTTCAATATCTTAATAAACAAATCCCCCCTAGTTTTTCCAATTCAAGGGATTTCTTAGCTGTAGGTATATCTCTTATCATCGTGTTTATATTGTCTGAACTATCGTTCCGTTTTTTTGAGTCGGTGTTTCTTTTATATAGTAAAAGATTTCAATATAAAAATTAATATAATTTCTGTAAAACTTAAATTGAAATCAATCTTTTGGCCACGGTATCTCTGCGGGACCCGCATAGCCGTGTTTTTCCTGGATATAAACCCGTCCGTGTGAGGGTTCGGAGCAGCCGGTTTCGTCAGTGAAAGTGATGAAGGGGACACGAGAACCGATAGTATCAAAGACGATCTGACCATCTTTGCAGCTCCACACTTCGACGATATAGGGGAACATGTTCTCGTCTTCGTATTTGCCGGGGCTGACGATGATTTCGATCCATGAGATGGTGATGTCATTGCCATTTCGCTCGGCAGTGAGAACTGTGGTTGGACCGTAGTATGGTGAAACAGGAATTTTATAGCCATCTGGGTACATTGATGGAAGGGAGCGGAGGTCACCTTCTTCTTTTAGGGCTATAAATTCTGAGTTGACCCAACATTTTTGGGGTTCATTTTGAACGAGCACCCAGTTATTTCCCGGTGCCCGCCCAATCAGTCGCAAGGGCGTGTTGATGTTGAATGCAATAAGATATAAATAATTTGCGCCAGGTCCATAACGGCAAATGAGTTTATCAGCAGTGACAATGGCTTTTAAACTTTCAACGATAGGGAATGGCGTAGCTGTAGCAGTAGGGCTGGGCGTTTCAGTTGGAGGGATGGGGCTGGGTGTGAAGGTTTCTGTGGGTGCGAGGGGAGTGGTAGTAGCGCTGTCAGCGAGAATCAATTCTTCAGTGGCAGAGGCAGGTTCCGTTGTGGGGTTTGAGGCGAGCGCGCAAGCGCTTAGAACAAATAGAATACAGATAAAAATTAGGGCACGTTTCATTGTTTTTCCATCCAATCCAAATAAATTTTCTCAATTGTACCGAAAAGTTTTCATTCAAGACTTAGATACTATTCATAATCGTCCGATTTTTTTCGTTATAATCTTTGACCATGAACGCATTCATTCCCCAACGTGATTTACCCAAGCAGTTACTTGCCGTGTTGAGTGGCGGTTTCGTGCTATTTATTAGTATCGTTCTTGTATGGACAGTTGGATATCAACTTGCCTATGCGGGGCGCATTTTCCCCGGTGTGACCGTTGCTGGCGTGGATCTTTCGGGTCTTTCTCCCAGTGAGGCGGCTGTGAAGTTGAGCCATACTCTTTCATACCCGAATACAGGAAAAGTTCTTTTCAGAGACGGTGAGCGAGTGTGGGTGGCGTCACCAGCCGAATTAGGCATGGTGTTCGACCCAACCGCCAGCGCAAATGCTGCATATGAACATGGGCGTCAGGGCGGGTTGTTTGCTTCACTTTCAGGGCAAATCAGTGCCCGAGGGCTTGGCATGGATGTTGCGCCGGTCGTGATCTTTGATCAACGGGTTGCATATGCATATTTGCAAAATATTGCTTCTCAAGTTGATCAGCCTTTGGCTGAAGCTGTATTGCGAGTGGATGGAACCAATGTGATCGCAGAGCCGGGGCGTGTAGGGCGTGCGTTAAATCTTGATGCAACTTTGATCTACCTTGGCTCGCAATTACAAAGTTTTCGAGATGGGGAAGTGCCGCTTGTGATCCAAGAAACTACCCCGCTTTTGTTGGATGTTACGCCTCAAGCGGATGTGGCGCGTGCCATGCTTAGCCAGCCGTTCACCATGACATTGCCAAATGTTGGCTCGGGCGATCCCGGTCCGTGGACCTTTGATGTGCCGGTATTAGCAAATATGTTGGTATTCAATAAGGTGGATTCTGGTGGCGTGCCGCAATTACAAGTTGGTTTGGATACGAACGCCTTACGGAAATCGCTTAGTGAGTTGAAGGTTGTTGTAGATCGTGAACCTCAGGATGCTCGCTTTCTCTTCAATGAGGCAAAGGGGCAGCTTGAGGCAATCTCTGCATCTACAATTGGGCGTGCTGTGGATGTGGAGGCAAGTATTCTGGCGATTAATGGCGCTTTACAACGTGGAGAACATAGCGTTAATTTAGTTGTTGCAGAAAAACAGCCTGCAGTTACCGATCAGGCAACAGGTGCTGACCTTGGCATTGTTCAACTGGTTGCAACCCAAACGACTTATTTTTATGGTTCGAGCGAAGCGCGCATTCAAAATATTGTCACTGCTGCTGCGCAGTATGATGGTCTGCTCGTGGCGCCTGGTGAGGTTTTCTCAATGGGTAGCATGTTGGGTGATGTCAGCTTGGAAAACGGCTATGCTGAAGCGCTTATTATCTATGGCGGGCGCACCATCAAAGGTGTAGGTGGTGGTGTGTGTCAGGTGAGCACAACTTTATTTCGTACAGTGTTTTTTGCGGGATACCCAGTTGTGGAGCGTTATTCTCACGCCTATCGTGTGCCTTATTATGAAATGGATCAAAGCGGCTCGGTGGATGGCAACCTTGTTGGCATGGATGCAACGGTCTATTTCCCATTGGTCGATTTTAAGTTCAAAAACGATACCCCATACTGGATGTTGATGGAAACCAATGTGAATGTGGCTGCACGTACTATCACATGGAAAATCTATTCCACTTCAGATGGGCGTTCGATCACTTGGGAAACAACAGGAGCCCAAAACACAGTTCCTGCACCCGAGACGGTCTTTGAAGAAAATGTAGAATTAAAAACAAACGAACTCAAGCAGGTGGATTACGCTGCCGAGGGCGCCGATGTAACCGTCACACGCACGGTATGGCGCAATGGCGCAGTTTATTTTACCGATCAATTCCAAACCCACTATGAGCCATGGGCTGCAGTTTGCCAATATGGACCTGGAACGGAAGATCCACGGCGTCAGGCACGGAAGAGTGAAGTCTGCGGCTTTAGTTCGTAGATAAAATCTTATCAAAACCTACATGGTACAATCTTTTCCCAACAAGGAGAAACAATGGTCAGTACTGAATTACTCGAAATCTTGCGTTGCCCCAGCTGCGTGCGCGAAAAAGACGGTTTGCTGAAACTCCACAAAGATGCCTGGCTCATCTGCCAGGATTGCGGGCGAAAATATCCCATTGTGGATGACATCCCCGTGATGTTGATTGAAGAAGGCGATAAGTGGGTGAACACTGCACAAGATGCTTTGCCCGTCCCGCCACCAGCAAAATAAAAATGAAAGACTTGCTCGCTGAGCTAACAAGCGGGGATGATGAACGTGCAGAACAGGTTATTCCTGCCATTGTGGATGCAGGAGCGGCGGCAATTCCAGCCTTACTGGAATTAACCCACTCTGAAAATGCAGACTCACGTTGGTGGGCTGTGCGCGCCCTCGCCGCTTCGCCTCACACCCAGACCTCAGACTTGATCCCCGTCCTAAGCGACTCCAATCCTGAGGTGCGAGCTGCTGCTGCGTTGGCATTGTCCCAGCACCCTGGCGAAGAAGCAGTTTCAGCGTTGGCTCAAAGCTTGAGGGATAGTGACCCACTTACAGCGGGGCTTGCGGCGAATGCTTTAGTCCAGATTGGAAAAGCCGCTGTGCCAAGTCTCATTGAGGTAGCAAAAGGTGGGGGGCAGGGTATTCGCATATTAGCTTTGCGAGCCTTATCAGAACTTCGCGACCATCGTGCCATTCCTGTCATGATGCAATGTATTCAAGAAGACTCGGCTGTGTTAGGGTATTGGGCACAGATGGGTTTAGAACGACTAGGCTTGGATATGGTATATATTAAGCCTTGAGGTAATGAGTGAATGGATAGATTTGAATTTCTAAAGAATATAAAGCGCCCAACGGTTTCCCAGATCATTTTCTGGGTGGTGACGATTGCTCTTTCAGTCGCTGCATTTATTGCGGCAAATAACTTCACCCAATGTTGGACGTTTACAAAGTTGCCGGGTATTCCCCCTGCAAAGTGTGGCGTGACCACGGATAGTACTGGTTTCAACCCTGAAACCGGTGCTACTCAAGAAGCTGTTCTTCCGGATGCTCCGGATGAAGTTTCTGCGCCGGATGTAGCCTTACCTTCCTGGGATGGCGCCAGTCGCATCAATATCCTGTTCATCGGTTTGGATGAACGCGACCTTGCGGAAAATGAAGGTCCGCCACGCACCGACTCGATGATCGTCTTTACCATCGACCCTGTGAGTAAGACTGCAGGGATGTTATCCATTCCGCGTGATATGTGGGTGAATATTCCTGGCTTTGGGTATAGCCGTATCAATACGGCTTACCCCAGCGGAGAAGGCGCTCAATTACCGGGCGGCGGACCTGAGCTTGCCAAGAAAACAGTCTCTCAATTCTTGGGTGTGCCGATCCATTACTATGCCCAAGTTGATTTCAATGTATTCACAAAATTAGTTGATGAGTTGATTGGTATTGGTGGTTGTATTGTAGTGGTACCTACTGAAAGAATGAGGCTTGACCCGGTTGGTGAAGGGTTGGATAAATTCATTCTCACTCCTGGTGGCGAGCGTAATTTATGTCAAGGCTGGAAAGTTCTGGCATATGCGCGCGACCGCCACACTTCTGGTGGTGATGCTGACCGTGCGCGTCGTCAGCAGGAAGTGGTTTTGGCACTTAAGGAAATTATCTTTACACCTGAGAACTTCCCGAAGTTTTTCAGCGCTGCTCCACGCATGTATAGCGAACTTTCATATGGTATCAAGACCGATATGGCATTTGAAGATGCTTTAAAGCTTGCAGTGCTTGGCAAAGATATTTCTATTGAAAGTATAAAAACAGGCGTTATTGATCCTCAACAAGGTATGGCAATTTTCGATAACACCACCCTTAATGGACAGGCTGCCAGCATTCTCAAGCCTGTGATGGATAAGATTCGCGTTTTGCGTGATGAGATTTTTACTTCCACAGGTCCTACCAGCCCATTGGCGGTTCCGAATGGATATACAGATCCGAATCTTTTTGCTCAAGCCATGCAACAGGAAGAAGCGCGTGTCCGTGTTATGGATGGTACCTTTACGCCTGGGCTTGACCAACGCGCCGGAGCAGTATTCCAATCGTACGGTATGAATGTCACTGAAGTGGCTCCATCCCCAGAAGCATATGGGCAAACGACTGTGATTGTATACGGTCCCAAACTTTATACGATAAAGTGGTTGCAAGCGACTTTTGGCATTTCAGATAACCAGATCCGCTTCAGCCCAGACCCGAATCAGACTGTGGATATTGAAATACGGATAGGCTCTGATATCGCAGGGACAATCCCTTAATATAAAAAAATCCCCTTCATTCAAATGAAGGGGATTTTTTTTATTAGTTACCCGTTAATGTTGTGCGGAGCCAATCTCCGATAAGCCAATACTTGAAATCTTGACCCTGATTGCATTGAATCCCCGCATAGGTTCCATATCCCAAGGCAACCAAGGGTATGGCGCTAATGATGCAAGCAAATGGGATGCAGATCAGCCCGATGATAAAGGCACTTAATGTGCCTGTAATTGCCCATACAATACCTGTCAATAGACCACCGCCAACCCACCAAATGAGTTGAAAGATTAACGCTTGAAGCGATTGATATGCAACATAGCGAGAGCGATCTTTATAGATCATATAAATTGCCAAAGGTACAACAGGACCTAAAAACCCTGAAAATAGATTTACTAACACTCCCAAATGGGCAAACATCGCCCATTGGCGTTCTTCTGCCGGGCTGAGCGGGGCAAGTTGTTGTTGAGGCATTTGTTCGTTCATAATATTCTCCTAATTATATACAAGCTCTTTAGATTAATACGTATACAGAAGGGGTAAGGTAGCAAAATAAAAAGACCCGCGTGTATCACGCGGGTCTTTTGTAGAGTGAGACAGATTATGCCCAGCCCTGATTCTTGACGAAATCGCTAAGAACAGGGATTTTAACTTCCAAGCCCTGGTAAGCCTGGTAGGCGCAATACAGAGCGTAGATCCAGACCAAAATACCAACGCAGAAACCAGAAGTGACAACGGTGATAATGCCGAGAATCAAAGCCTGCATATTGTGAGCCTTGATAAAGGGGCGATTTTTCTTATCTTCCATGAACATTAAAATGATCGGGATAAGGGGGGAGAAGGCGTAGGCAAGAGCCGCCCACAGCTTATCATCACTCGATACTTCCATCATAGGTGCTTGAGACATGGTTTATTCCTCCGAATAAGTTGTTTGAATTTTAAGTATTTTACAACCAATCCACACAACGTGCAACCAAAGTAATTCACCCAATGGTACTGATATGTTACGAAGAGCCGCCGTTTTACTGAAAATTCTCCTTAATTTTGAGACCAGCGGTAAAATTTGCACATGTCTATTCGTGTCGTGTTTATGGGTTCTCCTGATTTTGCCTTGCCAAGCCTTCGTGCTCTTGCCAATCACTATCATGTCGTTGGAGTTGTGACACAGCCAGATCGTGCCTCTGGGCGCGGACGTGAGCTCAAAGCCCCTCCGGTGAAACTACTTGCACAGGAATTGAATATCCCTGTGATGCAGCCGCAAAAATTACGAGAGCCTGAAGCCATGGCGCAATTGCGTGAATGGAAACCTGAACTTATTGTCGTGGCGGCATTTGGACAAATATTGAAAAAAGATGTATTAGATTTGCCCAAGTATGGCTGTATTAACATCCATGCTTCGTTGTTGCCGCGTTGGCGTGGAGCTGCACCCATCAATGCAGCTGTGCTTGCAGGGGATGCAGAGACGGGCGTAACCATCATGAAAATGGATGCAGGACTGGATACAGGGGATATGCTTTCGATGGAAAAAATACGCATCACACCAGACGATACAGCGGGTTCACTCTTCGGAGCTTTATCTACACTGGGAGCGGATCTCCTGATTGAAACTCTGCCTGCTTACATGGAAGGCAAACTCATTCCACAACCTCAACCTGAAGAAGGTGCAACCTACGCACCTATGCTCAAAAAAGAAGATGGACGGCTGGACTTTGAGCAACCTGCTGTGGAATTAGAACGTCGTATTCGGGCGATGAACCCATGGCCCGGCGCATGGTTCGAGTGGAATGGGAGTGTGCTGAAGGTAGGGAAGGGCGCCGTCAGTGAAGCAAAAGGCAAAGAAGTGGGGAGCAGGCTTATTGTCGAAGGAAGACCCGCGGTAACATGTGCGGATGGGGTGTTAATTCTGGAGGAAGTCCAACCGCCGAGCAAGAAGATGATGCCCGGGAAGGCGTTTTTATCTGGCGCACGAAATTGGGAATAATCGTAGCAAACTGAACGGTATGGGGTTATAACTTCCAAATTAATCTTTGGAGGATGTATGTTCAATTGGAAAGTATTTCTTGCTGAATTCATCGGCACGTTTGCGTTGGTGTTTATCGGTGCAGGGGCGGGCGTGGTGCAGGCTGGGCTGGTGGGCGTGGCGCTTGCACATGGTTTGACAGTTATGGTCTTCGCTTATTCATTTGGTCATATTTCGGGTACTCATGTGAACCCGGCGGTAACCTTTGGGTTGGCATTGCAGGGTGTTGTGAAATGGGGCGAGGCGGTCGTGTATTGGGTAGCTCAGTGCCTTGGGGCGATTTCGGCGGCTGGATTGCTTCATTTGGTTGTCTCTCAACTCGGTGGGACGATTAATGCTGGAGCTACTGTAGGAGCCTTGACAGATAAACTCCCAGTGTATGCCATGTTGATCGAAGCCGTGTTGACATTCTTCCTACTCAACACAATTTTGCATACGGCTGTAGCAGGCAAGGGCGGGCAGTTTGCTGGGTTGGCAATCGGCTTGACGTTAACCGCAGCTATTCTTGTAGGTGGACCGATGACTGGTGCATCTCTTAACCCGGCACGCACTTTAGGAACCGCTGTTTATACAAGCCCAAGCTTGGCGAACGTGAATACCTATGTCACATACTTGTTCGGTCCGTTGATTGGTGCCACGGCGGCTGTTTTGATATTCAACGTATTTAAGACTGAGACACCTGTAGCCGAAGAAGAGATTTCTGTTCCGGTTGAAGAACCAGCAAAACCGGCGACAAAGCGCAAGACAACTGCAAAAGCAAAGAAATAAATTTTGTGCTTCTTTCAAGCCTTCGCCTTCAAAGCGAAGGCTTTTTGTTTTACAATTAATCCATCGGAGGCACTCTCATGACTCAATACGTTGGCGCGATTGATCAAGGCACGACCAGTACTCGTTTTATTATTTTCGACCACAACGGCAATGTGGTTGCAGTGGATCAGAAAGAACATAAGCAGATTTATCCCAAGCCGGGTTGGGTGGAACATGATGCCTTGGAAATCTGGCAACGCACACAGGAAGTGATGGCTGGCGCTTTGGCAAAGGGCGGGCTTTCTTCTGATGATATAGCTGCGATCGGTGTGACCAACCAACGCGAGACGACTTTGGTATGGGATAAGAACACCGGAGAACCGGTCTACAATGCCATTGTCTGGCAGGACACCCGCACGGATGTGATTATCTCCAAGTTTGCCAAACAAGGCGGGCAGGATCGTTTTCGGAAAAAGACCGGCTTGCCGCTGGCTACCTATTTTTCGGGTCCCAAGATCAAGTGGATCTTGGATAATGTAAAAGGGGCAAAAGAACGTGCGAAAAAAGGCGACTTGCTTTTCGGCAACATGGATACCTGGATCATTTGGAAGTTGACCGGTACGCATGTGACCGATGTGACCAACGCTTCACGCACGATGTTGATGAATCTAAAGTCTCTGGATTGGGATGCAGAGATTTTGAAAGTGATGGGCATTCCGCGTGCGATGCTGCCGGAGATCAAATCATCTTCAGAAGTCTACGGATATGTGGGGGCAGGCGCGCCATTGCGTGGTGTACCCGTAGCAGGTGACTTGGGCGATCAGCATGCCGCATTATTTGGTCAGACCTGCTTCAAGGCGGGCGAAGCCAAGAACACCTACGGCACCGGCTGTTTTATGTTGATGAACACCGGCGAGAAACCTGTTCAAAGCAAAGCCGGGCTGTTGACCACACTTGGCTATAAGATCGGCGACAAGAAACCAGTCTATGCCTTGGAAGGCTCGATTGCTATTTCTGGCGCGCTTGTGCAATGGCTGCGTGACAACCTCGGCATGATCGAAAAGTCTTCTGATGTGGAAGAACTGGCGAAGACGGTCGAAGATAACGGTGGGATTTACTTTGTCCCGGCTTTTAGTGGACTGTACGCGCCGTATTGGAAGTCCGATGCGCGTGGTGTGATCGTGGGCATGACGCGCTATGTAAACAAAGGACACATTGCCCGTTCGGCATTGGAGGCGACCGCCTACCAGACTCGCGAAGTATTGGATGCCATGGAAAAAGATTCGGGCGTAAAGCTCCGCTCGTTGAAAGTGGATGGCGGCATGGTCTTCAATGAATTGCTGATGCAGTTCCAGTCTGATATTTTGAACGTGCCGGTTGTTCGCCCAAAGGTGGCAGAGACAACTGCCCTGGGTGCGGCGTATGCGGCGGGTCTTGCCGTTGGTTTTTGGAAAGATACCGATGAGTTGAAAAAGAATTGGGGGCAGGATAAAGAGTGGAAGCCAGATATGAACACAAAAACCCGCACGAGCTTGTATGCGGGTTGGAAGAAAGCGGTCACGCGGACCTTTGACTGGGTTGAATAAAAAGACAGGACGGCGAAAGCCGTCCTGTTCTGTTAAGCGCGATAGGGTTCTTCTTGCACAATGTGTCCGTACACGATCTTTAGAAATAGCGCTGGAATAAACCACTCAAATCCTGCTACAGGAGGGATAACATAATAATTGAGCAAAATTGCCAGCATGATGATGCCCATTGCCGCAGGGCGTTGAAGATATAGCGGCAGCCGTTGAATTCCTGCGGAAACAATGACCATGACTGCATACCAGATGATGCCATAGGTTAAATTCATATTCCCGAACACAAGCCCGATGAGAATCGGGTGAATGTGGAGAAGCGTGAATGCAAAATGGTTCTTTGCCAGTGCGGTGAAACCCGTCTCTTCGGGTTGGATGGGGGAGTGATAAAAGCGTTTGCAACTGTTGAGTGAGTTGGCGACCACACCGCCCAGTACATCCAATGCGAGCAAGAGAGCAATGACGTATTGCCACCAAGACCAGTCCATTGCGTGGCTCCACCAGTACCAGCCAAGCAGGGCAGTGGAAAGAATGCCAAACAGCCAGACGAGATTTTGCTCTGCCTGGGTTGCACCTGTGCCGAAGAAGCCATCTGGCTTACCTGAGTAATTCCATTCGATGTTTGTTTTCATGTTAACCTGCACTGGGTTTGCAAAACCAATTGCAGGGGTTGAGATATTGTTTGTAACGCGTGACGATTTCTTTGCCGAGCAACGCGCCGCCGACCCAGAAGGTGGCTTCGCCGAAAAAGATCAGCACAGGCGTGGCGGCAAGTTTGGTTGTGGTGGGAATTGAAAAGAAAGGCAGCGCGATCAAGCCGCCATATAACAGCGTGGAGAGAATCACCAGACCGATGCCCAGTGGGAACATCCATGCGGCGGGCGGTGGAGGCGCGGGATTTTTATCGATGAGATGTTTTTTCAGGATGACGCTGTAACGGTTGAGCAGAATGAAATCCGCAAGGCGCGGCGAGATGGCATTGATGCCCGCGAAGAGGCGCGTGCTGAACCCGCCCATGATGTGAACTCTGCGACGGTTAGCGATCATGTTGAGCAGGTCGTCGGCGATTTTTTCAACGGGCAGAATCGTCACGCCCATTTCCTGCCAGATGACATGATAATGGCGCTCCGCTTCGGTGTCGGCAGGGCTGGGGGAGAAGTAGCCGATGCGGACGTTGCTTTTTTCGAGCGCGAGTTCGCGGTTCACAGACTCGATGAATGTGAACATGCCTGCACGGGTGGCTGCATCCACGCTGTAGAAGGGGAAGGCGAGGCGTCCATCGGCGAACCCGCCAACGTGGACGATCATGCCGTCGTTTTGATTTTTCATCAGCGGCAGGAAGGTTTGAGTCAACAGGATCGCACCGTGTAAGTTGGCGCTGATAAGTTTATGGATCTCATTTTGTTGATGTTCTTCCAATGGTTTGCGAGTATCTGCCCCAATAGCGTTGACGATAATATCCACTTTGCCAAACGAATCAGAAATAAATTGACGCAAAGCCAAATGACTTTCGGAATTGTCGAACTCAAGTGCATGGATGGTGGTTGAGTCAGGCATCGAGTCCGCGAGCGCTTGCAAAGCAGGAAGATTCCTGCCCGCCAGAATGACCTGCGCTCCCTGCGCGGCAAAGGCTCGTGCAAAGGCAGAGCCAAGTCCGCCGTTTGCGCCTGTGATGAGCACGACTTTGTTTTTGAAGTAAGGTTTCATTTGTTTTCCAATCCGTTCATGAGAAGTTTGAAAGAACTGAGTAGAGTCTTTTTTGCATCCACTCGTTCGGGGTCGAGCATGTTCAATTCCAATGCGCCTTCGTAGAGAGCAGCAAGAGTCAACGCGGCTTCACGGGCATTCGCAGGCTTGAACTCTTTGCGGTCAATGCCTTGTTGGATGAATTGCTCCAGTACGTTGTGATAAGTCTGCAAAAAGGCGCGGATATGATTCTTCACTTTGGCATTGCGGTGTGCCAATGAATACAACTCGTAGGTAATGGGGATGTACTCTTGTGCCGCTTCGATGCTCAACCCAATATAAGTTTCCAATCGTGATCGAACCGTCCCTTCGGCTTCGAGCAACGCGCGCAGGTCTTTCACGTCCTTGTCGATCAACTGCTCCATGATGGCGATGATGATCTCTTCCTTGCTTTTGTAATACCAATACACGCCGCCCACGCTGAGTTTGGCGGTCTTGGCAATATCTTCCATGCGGGCGGCTTCAAAACCTTTTTTAGAAAAGACCTTGATCGCAGAGTTGAGTATGAGCGGAATCCGCTCGGCGCTGACATCGGGCTTGGGGGACATGCTTCCTCGTGATAACTGAATTTGTATTCGGTTATAAGGATAAAAAAATAACCGAATGATTACTCGGTTATTTTATCGGATTCGGTATTTTCGTCAAGAGGCTAAATTTCGATGGAAGTTGGTTCGCCCAAATTTAGCCAGCGGACTTTACTTGCCAGCCCAGCGGCTTCAAACTCCTTTGAGATAACATCCCTGCCTTGAGCAAAATGTTTCCAGCCTTCGTAATGGATGGGAATGATCGTGCGCGGATTTAACTTCTGTGCGGCTTTCACGCCATCTTTCGCATCCATCGTAAAGCGGATCGGTCCTGTGATGGGGAAGCTGGCTCTACCCAAGTGAAGCATCGCCACGCTGACGGTGAATCGCTCAGCTACTTCATCAATGCCATGATAGTAGATCGTGTCGCCTGTGATGTAAAGTGCGCCGTTCTGTTGCCCTTCCCATTCGAGCATGAAGCCGATGGTTTGCCCGGTGAATGGACGGGCGATCAGATCTCCGTGTTGAGAGGGTGTGGCGGTGACTTTGATCTTGGTGTTGCCCGATTCTAAAATCGTGCTTTGCCAATTTGCCATCCCTTCGGCATTGCCGCGCAGACGTTTTTCACCGGAGGTCGTGGTCAGCACGCGCTTGACCTTCGGCAAAAACGCGCGCCCGGCATTATCGAGATTATCGTCATGATGGTCGTGGCTCAACAGCACGGCATCAATCTTGCCAATGGATTCGATGGAAACCGAGGGGGCGGTCAGTTTGGTCAAGCCGGAATCATACTTCTCGCCGGGTGCGTCAAAGACCGGGTCGGTGAGGAGGCGCAGAGAGCCGATTTCCAACAAAGTGGTTGCTGCGCTGATGTGAGTGATGGTTATGTTCATATGCTATTTTATTGCGTTCGCACCAATCTCTCAATGTCATTTTTGGCGCGCCCAGCAGCCGATTGGCTTCTTTGGGAGAGCCGTCTTCGCCCCATTTTTCGTAGTGCTTCATATTTGAGTTGTTGAGCGACAGGCTTGCCAAGCATACCTGTACCGCCGATGACAAGAATGGTTTTATTTTTCATTTTGTTTCCTGCCTATCAGAATCATGGATGTGATAATGACCACATCCTGTGCGAAGTGAATTCCCCATGCAATGAGAAGCCCTTGCGTTTCAACAAGACTCATTGCTAATAGCCAACCGAGAAAGCCAGCCATCAAAACGCCGATGATTCCACTGGGTTGACCGAAGTAGTGGGGGAGACCAAATAACACTCCAGAAATCAAGAGAATGATAGCGACAGAGAAAATTCCATACAATGGCGAAATAATCCCCATTCTAAAAATGGCTTCTTCTGAAAAAGCATTTGCTATTGAAAAAGGAATGGACCAGAGCAGACTGAATAAAAAGTAGCGATAGTCCACGTCTGCTTTTTTCAATTGCAGGAACATGAATATGCCCGTCGCAACAGTGATAAAAAATCCGAGAGTAAGAGCGATCTCCAACCAAGTCTCCTGCCCTGTGACACCGAGCCATGCGATCTTGCTGATGTGTGCGTTGGCATCGCCTAAACGAAAGAAGGTCTGGAAGTTTTGCGGGTTCAGAATGTATACAAATCCCAGAACAATTGTAGCCAGCATCAATTGCAAGGACTGGAACTTGATCTGGTAATCCACGGTTTTATCTGAATGGAATACGATATGAATATTCCGCACGATGGGGCGCAGAGCGAAGATGCCTGCACCAGCTAGAAGAACAAGAAGAAGAGTGAGAGTTAATGTCATTTGATTTTCCGAAGTTATTCAGCAATCTGGGAGTGCCAGTAGATGAAAATGGGTGCGCCTACAATCTCGAGTATGGTAAACGCAATAAATGGTACCGGAGGTAAGCCTATAAACAGAATGGAAAGCAGTCGACCAATGCCACCTATAAAGATCATCGCCCAAAGTACGCGATATAGTTCGAAATATTTTTCGAGATTTTTCACAGTAGATAAAACCGTCAGCCCAAGACCCAGCCAAAGTCCACCAAAGAAGCGCAGCTCGCTATCCAGTAAAGCAGATTGGGGCATGACGAGTTCGGCAAACAACGGGTCGTAAATTCCCATCATTGTGAGAACACCCGTAATGGTGGGAATCAACCCAAGGATAACGAGGAATGTTTGCAGTAATTTGCGTGACATGGCTTTACCATAGATGTGGCTTTGCCACCATCAAATACGTGATGCCGATGGTGAGGATGACAATGACCGTTCCCAATACAATGCCATTGCGCGAGATGCGTTGATAATCGGTATCATCTGCGCCTTTGGTTTCAGCAAGTTGCTGTTGTTTCTTAAGCATGGGGGCATAAATAAAAAGCCCCAATACTGAAATAATCGCATATAAACTAATTGCTATGGTCATCCATGATGTTGAGTAATGAATCTGTCCGCCCACACGTATCATGACTTCGCCGGTGACATATGCCAAAATATAAGCAGGGTTCGCGATCCAGTTATCGAGCAGGCGAATGGTTTTGAGTGTGTACACCAGCGTTTCTCGGCTCTTGGGTACGGTCATGAACCAGGGGAAGTAGGTCAGGTTTGCGCCCAGTGAAACGATGGCGCAGAGAATGTGGATCCATTTGGCGATTGTATAAATCATGTTTTATCTCCTTGAGTTGCGCCTAGGCGCGTTTAATACACCCACCGTGATGTGGTGGTTGAATCTTGTTTTTTTCTCGTGTCAACTTACGAAAGTGGTGGAAGTTTGCGTATGCGTTTTATAATTTTTTCATTCCATGCCAGTTCAAACTCATAATAATCTATTCCGTAATCCAACGTGATTTGCCAGAGCTGACGAGCCCGTTCAACCCCAATAAGATTTGCATTTTCATTGATCGCTGCTTGCGCTGACGTTTTTAAGACTTGCAACTGTTCACGGATTTCTTTTATCCTTGATTCAAATAATGCTGCGATTTCTTCATTACTACTAGAATGCGAAAAGAAAATTTGGATGAGACACGCCTCCCGGACAGGCTCCATGGGCAGGGGAGTTACCAGCCAGCGGCGTAATTCGCTTCTTCCTTCCGCCGTAATCTGATACTCTTTTCTGTTAGGTTTCCCTTCCTGTGGAATGATCTGCGCTTCTGCCCAACCTTTTTTTTCCAACCCTTCAAGTGATTTATAGATGTGACTCTGTGTCGCAGACCAAAAGTGAGCCACTGAGGCATCAAAGAATTTTTTTAGGTCATATCCCGACATGGGCTGAAAATCAAGTATGGCAAGAATGGCGTGTTCTAAGGGCATAGTATTCCTTTTGTTTTATATATCTATATAGAAATATTATCAAATAGTCTTATAGGTGTCAAGGGTAACAAATCCTATGAGTGTTTTCATTTTGCACCCTTTGCTTTAACGTCCAATTATTCAGCCCAAAAAATGAGAAATCATCGTACAATTAACCCCGTATTGTGAAGGGATGTTCAAATGAATCGTTCAGAAATTCTAGCGCAGCTCAAAAATAATCCTGAAGTTTCTGTCTTGATTGTAGGGGCGGGGATTAACGGGATCGGGACTTTTCGTGATTTAGCATTGAATGGGGTCGACGTGTTACTTATTGACAGAGGAGATTTCTGCTCTGGTGCAAGCTCAGCTTCTTCGCACATGGCACACGGTGGGATTCGTTATCTTGAGAACGGCGAGTTTCGGTTGGTACGTGAGGCGGTCAAAGAACGCAATCGCATGATCCAGAATGCGCCGCATATCGTCAAGCCGTTGCCAACGACCATCCCGATGTTCAAGTATTTCTCTGGCATCTTAAATGCGCCACTGAAGTTTATGGGCTGGCTCGATAAACCCTCTGAACGCGGTTCGATCATTATTAAACTGGGTTTGATGATGTACGACGCGTATACGGGCAGTCAGCGCACCGTGCCGCGCCATAAGTTCTATTCCCGCACCGAATCCCTTACCAAATGGAATAAGTTGAATTCTGAGATCGTCAACACGGCGGTCTATTACGACGGGTTAATCTCCAACCCTGAGCGTTTGGCACTTGAAATCATGTTGGATGCCGAAGCTGAAAACGCAAATGCTCGTGCCTTGAACTACGTCAGCCTTGTAAGCGGATCTGGCAAGAGTGTCATCCTCCGCGATGAATTGACCGATGAAACTGTTGAAATCCAGCCGAAACTGGTCATCAATGCCGCTGGTCCATGGATCGACTTCGCCAACCATAGCCTGGGTGTTACCACGAAATTTATTGGCGGCACCAAAGGTTCGCACCTTGTTTTAGATCACCCCGAATTGCGAAAAGCAATTGGTGATAATGAGTTTTTCTTTGAGAATAAAGATGGGCGTATCGTGCTCATCTTCCCGTTGCAAGACCGAGTCTTGATCGGCACCTCTGATATCAAGATCGATCACCCTGATGATGCCCGTTGTACCGATGAAGAAGTGGATTACTTCCTTGAACTAACTGCACGTGTTTTCCCGAATATCAAGGTGACACGTGAGCATGTGGTCTTTGCATTTTCGGGCGTGCGTCCGCTGGCAAGTAGCATGGCAAAAACCACTGGTCAATACAGCCGCGACCACCATATTGAAGTTCTCAGTGGTGATTGGACCAACCTAAGCTTCCCGGTCTATTCTCTGGTGGGTGGCAAGTGGACCTCCTTCCGCGCTTTCTCTGAGGAAGTGGCAGATAAGACTTTGCAGTTCCTGGGAATCAAACGCAACAAAGGTACGCAAGAACTTCCAGTTGGCGGCGGGCGTAACTATCCGCGCACGAGCGAAGAACGCACAAAATACATCAACGGTCTCGCCGCATGGACGGGACTTTCGCATGAACGCCTTGAGATCCTTTTCGAGCGTTATGGCACGCGCATTGAGACTATTGCAGAGTTCATGAAGGTGGCAGCAGATGTGCCGTTAAATTCCTTGCCTACCTATTCCAAACGCGAACTGCTCTTCTTGATTCAGCATGAAAAAGCAGAGCATCTCGATGATTTGCTACTGCGCCGCACCATGCTTGCCATGTTGGGCAAACTCACACGAGACGCAGTGATTGAATGCGCCATGTTAATGGCTGATGCCCTGAACTGGAATCTGGATCGCAGGAATGCCGAGGCGGAGAGAGCACTCCGCGTCTTGGCAGACCGGCACCGGGTCCGGTTATGAAGCGATAGAAACGAACGCCGCCATTATCGGCGGCGTTTTTATCTGCGTGGTAGAATCTTCTTGATGTCTCCACGTCAAAAATCCAAACTCCAGATCGATCTTGTCATTCCTGTTTATAACGAAGCCGAAGCCATTCGACAGACCTATGCGGACATTCGCCAGGTTGTGGATGCGCTGCCATACGATTTTCGGTTCATCTATGTGGATGACGGCTCAAGCGACGGGACAGCGGATACGCTTCGAGGGATCTCAATTGACGACCCAAGAGTGACCCTGCTTCAGCTCAGCCGCAACTTTGGTCACCAAGCCGCGTTGACTGCTGGTATGGACGCCTCGCAAGGCGATGTGATGATCTCGATGGATGGTGATGGACAGCACCCACCTGCTTTGATTCCCAAGATGATCAGTTTGATCGAACAGGGCTACGATGTGGTACAGGGGCAGCGTCTTGAAGAAGAGCGTGCCGCTTCGTTCAAGAAAGTTACTTCTAATTTTTTCTATTGGCTTATCAACCGCATCAGCGGTACACAGGTTTTGCAGGGCGCTGCTGATTTTCGCGCCCTGTCGCGTAATGCCTTGAATGGTGTACGTTCTATGCACGAATATCATCGCTTCTTGCGCGGCATGATTTCATGGATGGGATATAACAGTGTCATCCTGCCGTATCATGAGCCAGACCGCATTGCGGGTAAATCAAAGTATTCACTCGGGAAAATGGTGCGCTTGGCTTCAGATGCCATCTTTTCGTTCTCCCTTGCACCACTGTATATTGGTTTAAGTGCTGGATTTGTCTTCTTCATCTTAGCGGGCGTCCAGTTGATTTATGTCCTCTCTTTGTGGCTTACTGGCAATACACAACGTGTGGAGCCCGGTTGGAGTTCATTGATGGGTGTGCTGCTGATTGCTAGCGGAATCATCATGATCTTGCTGGGGTTTATCGGCGTATATGTTGGCTATATCTTTCAGGAAGTAAAGCGCCGCCCAATTTATCTTGTGAAGGGGAGAACTTCAGATGCCCGAGACGAATAAACCAAAGATATTCAATATTACTTTGCTGCGACATGGCGAGTCGGTGGGCAATGCAGAGGCGCGCTGGCAGGGACAGTCTGACTTCCCGCTCACCGAACGCGGACGAAAGCAAGCCCAAGCCTTAGCTGAGCGTTGGAAGCGCGAAAAGATGAAATTCGATTTCGTCATTTCCAGTCCGCTTTCGAGAGCGCGAGATACAGCAGAGATCATCGCTGCTAAACTCGGGCTGACCGTTGATTTTGAACCGCTGTGGTTGGAGCGCGATAACGGTGAATTTGCCGGGCTAACCCAACATGAGGTGCGCAATAACTTTTCACATCCTGATTTCACTACACCTTATGATGCAGTAGGAAATAATGGAGAAGGCGACTGGGAACTTTTTCTACGTGCCGGGCAGGCATTGCACGATTTGTTGAAGCGTGAGCCAGCTCGTTATCTGATTGTTTCTCATGGCGGGTTGTTGAATCAGGTCATGCATGCAGTGGTGGGGATTGTCCCTCAAGCTAATAATGCGGGGACGCGCTTTCGCTTTAGCAATACCGCTTTTGCCCAACTGTTATATTTTCCGCACCAACATCGCTGGGCAATTGATAAACTCAATGACCACATCCATTGGCTTGACGCCGAATAGTTTGTAACTGATAAAGAGTGAAACGGGATTTGCATATCGCGTTTCACTCTATCTATTTATCTTAATACCTGGAATCCAAATTAACCATGACTCTCCCTTCTTCTCCATCTTCTGAACTTAAATTTCTCGTCTTTGGCGCAGGCGCCATTGGTACGTATATCGGTGGTTCGCTTGTTTTGGCGGGACATCAAGTTGTGTTCGTAGAAAAGCCAAAGATGGTGGAAGAATTAAAAGCCAAAGGTCTGCGGCTGGATCTGACCGTGGACGAAAGGCGAAATACGAAAGATGTAAGTATTATTGATTCAAAGTCTTTCATGATTGAGCCTTCGTTGGAAGATGCTTTGAAATATGGTCCTTTTGATGCGGCGCTCTTTGCCTTGAAATCTTTTGATACAGCTTCTGCCATGGAAGGGTTGAAACCCTTTGCTGATAAACTCCCGCCTTTGCTTTGTCTTTCTAACGGCGTGGACAATGAACCTCTCATTGCCCGCACTCTCGGACCCGATAAAGTCATTTACGGAACGGTCACAACAGCCATTGGCAGGCGCGGACCCGGCAGCATCGTCCTTGAGAAGTTGCGTGGCGTGGGCGTCGCAGCAGGGCATCCACTTTCGGAGAGGCTTGTCGCTGCGTTTGATAATGCATATCTTAAGTGTCGCTTATACCCAGATGCATTAAGCATGAAATGGTCGAAGATGCTGACTAATTTGGTATCGAACCCCACCTCTGCCATTCTCAATATGACGGCAGCAGAAGTTTTTGCCGATAAGCGCCTTTACAAGATTGAGATCGATATGCTCAAGGAATGTCTGGCGGTGATGGCATCCATGAACCTCGAAGTGACTGATTTGCCTGGAACACCTGTGAAAGCTTTGGCATTTGCTACCAAGCTCCCGCTGTGGCTTTCCAAGCCTTTCCTCTCCAAAGCCGCAGGCAGCGGACGGGGCGGCAAGATGCCGTCTTTCCACATTGACTTGTATTCTGGTCGCCCACAAAGCGAAGTGGAGTTTTTGCACGGATCTGTCGTCCGCGAGGGGAAAACACGTGGCATTCCAACTCCCGTCAATAAAGTGCTCACTGAAACCTTGCTTGCTCTGACGAATAAAGAAATTCCGCTCGAAGAATTTGCAGGCAAGCCAGAGAAATTGTTGTCCAAATTAAGATATTAGGAACTTGTCAAAGGTCATGCAAGCAGGCTTTTGACCTTTGACATTTGACCTCCCATGATTCAAATCACTCAACCAACTCCAAACGTTGAAATTCATTTGCCAAATGGCAAAACCTTAACTGGTCCACGAGGGACGAAAGTGGGGGAGTTCATTGCGCAGGTCCGCGATGATTTCGCCGCACCGATTGTGGCTGCCATTATCAACAACCAGATTCATGAATTGACCTATCCCATCATGATCGAATCAGCTTGTATTCCTATCACTATGGATACAGCCGATGGTGCCCGCATTTACCGGCGTTCGCTGATCTTCCTTTTAGAAGCCGCTTTCTCCAAAACATTCCCACAAGGATATTTGAACATTGACCATTCGGTCTCCTCTGGCGGATACTATTGTGAGGTCAACGGGCGCGATGCGCTTTCACAGCCAGAGTTGGAAAGTCTTTTACAAACCATGCGAACCTTGGTTCAGGATGACCTTCCATTTGAAAGACGCGAAGTTCCCATTCAAGAAGCTATTCAATACTTTATGCAGCATGGGCATGAAGATAAATTGCGCTTACTAAAGCATCGTCATAAAGAATATCTCACCATGTACTCTGTCAATGGACTCATGGATTACATGCATGGATACATGGTTCCTTCTACGGGGCATCTCAAATGGTTCGGGCTCAAGAAGGTCAACGGTGGGTTTATCTTGCAATATCCGCGCCGTCATGCACCCACACAACTTGCTCCGTTTGGCGATTATCCGAAATTGATCCGCGCCTTTCGTCAATATGGTGACTGGCTTGAAACTTTGCATATTGATAGCGTTGGGGCTTTGAACGATGCCATTCAATCTGGTCGTGCCGATGAGATTATCCTTGTGTCTGAGGCATTGCATGAACAAGGCATTGCCGATACAGCTCAACAGATTGCAGAAAAAAATACGCGCATCATCCTGATCGCGGGTCCATCCTCCTCTGGCAAGACCACCTCTTCGCGCCGCCTTGCGGTTCAGTTATTGGCGCGTGGCATCTCACCGTACCCGCTTGAGTTGGATAATTATTTTGTAGACCGTGATCAAACTCCACGTGACGAAAATGGCGACCATGATTTTGAGGCGCTCGAAGCACTCAATTTGAAACGCCTCGCAGGCGACATTGAAAAACTTATCAGCGGCGAAGAAGTTCAATTGCCAAGATACAACTTCAAGACCGGGCGAAGCGAAGAAGGGGATGTGATCCGGCTGCGAGACGGACAACCGCTCATCCTTGAAGGCATCCATGGATTGAACCCCCGCCTCATTCCTGACCGTTGGGCTGGTTCAGCGTTTCGGCTGTACGTCTCCGCCCTGACCCAACTCAACCTAGACCGCCACAACCGCGTTTCAACGACCGATACCAGATTGATCCGTCGTATTGTGCGCGATGCGCGTGAACGCGGATATTCTGCCCAAGCAACCATTTCGCGTTGGGAGTCGGTGCGGCGCGGCGAGAAGCGACATATTTTCCCGTATCAAGAAAACGCCGATGTGATGTTCAATTCTGCGTTGGTATACGAACTCTCGGCATTGAAACCACTGATCGAACCGTTACTGCGGCAAGTGCCATACGATGTTCCTGAATACATTGAAGCGCGCCGTTTGCTTGCCTTCCTCGATTGGTTCCTGCCCATGGATGCAACCTTGATTCCTTCGAATTCCATCGTGCGTGAATTTATCGGCGGCTCCAGTTTGAAAGATTTCAAAATCTGGCGCGGATGATTCTTAAATGCAGACCTCCGAGTTTTTCAAAACCTCGGAGGTCTTTTTGTTTAATTCTTTACTTTAAGATATTTTCGATTGCTTGCAACTCTTCCCCTGAAAATTCCACCTTACTCAACATTCCAACGGCATCTTCGATCTGGCTGACTTTGCTTGCACCGATTAGCACGGAGGTCATGCCTTCATGGCGTAGCACCCAAGCCAGCGCCATTTGTGCGAGTGTTTGTCCGCGTTGCTGGGCGAGGGCGTTGAGCTTTTGCACCTTGGCGATTCTTTCATCGGTGATGTGAGCCGGTTTGAGGAAGCCATGCGCCTTCGAAGCACGTGATCCTTCAGGAATGCCGCCGAGATATTTATCAGTGAGTAAGCCTTGAGCGAGCGGTGAGAAGGCGATACAGCCAACTCCCTCCTCTTTCAACGTCTGTAACAGACCATCTTCCACCCAGCGTTCGAACATGCTGTACTTCGGCTGATGGATCAGACAAGGCGTGCCCAGTGATCGTAGAATTTGAGATGCTTCACGCGCTTTATCGGCAGGGTAATTTGAAATGCCCACATACAACGCCCGTCCACTGCGGACAATGAAATTGAGCGCTTGCATTGTTTCTTCAAGCGGAGTATCAGGGTCGGGGCGGTGATGATAGAACAAGTCCACGTATTCCAAGCCCATGCGCTTGAGGCTTTGGTCGAGGCTGGAGACGAGATACTTGCGCGAACCCCATTCTCCATACGGACCTTCCCACATGTAATACCCTGCTTTGGATGAGATGAATAATTCATCACGCCAGGGACGCAGGTCTTTTGCCATGATCTGCCCAAAGGTCTCTTCTGCGGAGCCGGGAGGTGGACCGTAGTTATTGGCAAGGTCAAAGTGAGTGATGCCGAGGTCGAAGGCGCGCAGCACCATGGCACGGCTGTTCTCATACACGTCTACGCCGCCGAAGTTGTGCCACAAGCCAAGGGAGACAGCCGGGAGTTTTAATCCGCTGCGTCCAGAGCGGCGGTATTGCATGGATTGATATCGAGAGGTGGAAGGGAGGTAATTCATAAAGGCTCCTTTTTATCTTGTAGGGGCGACCCGCCCAGTAGTAGCAAAAAACTGATTAACTCTGACGGGTCGCCCCTACGGTTTTTATACAAACCCGTGTTCGATCAAGCTATTTCCCATAGCGATAATTGCCTCTTTCAACGGGCGCGGACTCCATTTGAGAATGCGTTTCGCTTTTTCACTCGATTGTTCTGTATCGCGGTCTAATTCTTCGGTAACGCGGGCGATCTTTTTATCGAACAGCCCCAAAAAGCGCACTGCCCAACTTGGAAATTCAAGAGTAGGAATTTTATATCCGCGCGGCGAGAATTCAGCATGCAAAACCCCTGCGATCTCTTTTAACCATGCCATACCGCCTGAGCATAAGAAACGCTGTCCTGCGGCTTCGGGTGTGGTCATGCCTAGGATAATGGCAGCCGCGACATCGCGCACATCTACCAGCCCCATTTTGATGCGCCCCACACCAGGGACTTGCCCCAGCATATAGGTGCGGATCACTTCTACGGATGTGCGGAAGTTTTTATTCGGCACGGGTCCCAAGATCAGCGGCGGGTTGATGGCAACCAACTCCATGTGGTTGCTATTCTCGGGTCCATTGATAAAGTCCCATGCGGCGCGTTCGGCGAGGGTCTTGCTTTTGGCGTAGGCACCGATTTCGTTCTCGATAATCGACCAATCTAGTTCAGTGAAGGTTCTAGTTTTGTCCTTATACCCAGAAGAAATGGCAGCAACCGAAGAAACTTGCACGACACGTTTTACGCCTGCTTTGTGCGCGGCTCGTAGTACACGCAATGTCCCTTGCACGGCAGGAATGATGAGGTCATCTTCGTTTTCAGGTTCTAACAAAGGAAAAGGCGACGCGATGTGCAGAACATAATCGATACCGTTCATCGCTTCTTCCCAACCTGAGTCTTGTTCCAGATCCGCGGCTTTGAACTCCAGCCGGTCATTGGCTTGACCGTATTTGGTCACTACCTCGCGGACTTCGGTCTCTTTTGATAGAGAACGAATTGTCCCACGCACGGTATAGCCTTGTTCAAGCAATTGCAAGATGGTATGAATGCCGACGAAACTGCTCGCACCGGTGACGAGAATAGGCTTGGATGAAATTGTCATGTTAGAAGATTCCTAAGAGAAGTAATGCGATTAGTGTTCCGAATGCGCCGCAAGAGAAATTGACCAGGTCATTGTCCAGCCACTTCCAACCGCGGATGTGAACCGTCTCTGTGCCGCAAGTGTGAAGCGGATGTTTCTCGGTCTCTTTCTGGTCGGTGGGGCAGAAGTACATGGCTTGAACGGTGCCGCCCAGGAACGAGTCAAAGAGAGAACCAGCCAACCCGGCGATAGTGACCAAGAGAAACAGCGACCAGTTCGCGGTCAAGAGAGAAGCGAAGAAGGCGATTAACGCGGAACCGGCTAGAGAGGCGAGTGTGCCTGCCAGCGAGATTCCGCCTGAGGTGCCTTTTTCCACTTGTTTGGTGAGGTTAGTGATCATACGTGGCGGATGGGGATTCAACACACCAAGTTCGGTTGCCCATGTATCGGCATTGACAGCGGCAAGCGAAGCGGCGAAGGCTGCCCATACCCAAACTTCATTGGGGTAAAAGAAATGTAGTGCGGCGAATAGGGTGGCAATACCACCGTTCCCGAAGACTTGACCCGCATCACGCTCGTGCCCTTTTGAAAATTTTTCTTCTAGTTTTGCTTTGCGTGCTTTGAAGGCGCGGCTCAACGCAGAGGATGTGATGAAGAAGGTAAGCAAGAGAATTGCCCATTGCCAACCGCCGATGCCGAAGATGATGGTGCCAGTGAAGGCGGCAGCGATGGCTCCGCTTTGGTTGAGGCTGCGGGCTTTGTATGCGAGAAATGCAATGAGGAGAGCGAGGAGAAAACCGAGGAAGAGTTGCATGGTGATAGTTGGAAGGTTTGAAAGTTAATCGGTTTGAAGGCTCTAACTTGCAAACCTTCTAACTTTTATACAGGGGTTGTAACGATGAATAGAACGGCGAGCAAGAACAACAAACTGGTGAAGGTACTAGAGCCCCAAACAATAAAGGCGAGAACGCGTTCACGATCCCAACGATAGAAGTAAAGCCCGGCGATCCACCCAGCAACGGCAAGCAATAGGCTTGCCACAGGAAAAATAATTAACTGCGAAGAAGGAATGGTTTCCAATGCATTGCCGGTAGCTTGCACAGCAAGCGCGACTTGTGGCGTGGATGGGATGATGAGGCTTGCCCAAACAAATAAACCGATATTAAGAAAGAGTGCCGAAAGCCAAAGATAGCGAGCCATACCGCTTTCCCAGGCTTGCGAAACGATGAATGATGGATAGACAGACTTGGCTTCGGTGGGGGCAAGGCTGCCCATTTCGGTGGCGCGGGCGAAGGTCTGTGCAAGACCAGCGGGGTTATCGGGTGAAATCACGAAGACGCGTTTGGCAGTGGCAACCAGCAAAAGTTTTTTTGCATCTGAGGCGATGAATTCCACCGCACCCAGGTCTGCATGACGGCGCATGCCGAGCAATGCCCCAGGCAGTGGCAAGGCGGGCAAGTTGAGCGGATTGGTGAGATCGTCTGCTGGGCGAATCCATTCGATATCTGAAAGGGGAATATCTTCAACCCGTAAGCCCCAGTTGATGGAGAGGCTGTCACGGTCGATTTCGTACTCCGCACGATACAACGCAAAAATGCGATAGCTGAAAAATGGGATCGGTGCAAATGCTACGAGGGAAACCAATAACCAAATTAGAAAGGCTGGTCCTACATCGGCAGAGGTGAGTTGGATGAATCCAATCGTTACTATTACGATAAGAACGAAAAGGATAATCCCGTGGAGGAGAAGTCCGCGTTGTTTGGGCGGAGGAAATTTACCAGTGTTCATGAAAGGTATAGCATCTTAATGAAGACCGTTTTTGGCTTTTCTTCGCGCAACACTAATTCAATATCTTCACCTTCTTTGAGTCCCATTAAGTGTGGGTTATCTGCAATGCGCATGCGAATTTCGTGCGGCTGTCCCTGCACGGTGTAGGCAAATTTCCCATAATAGGTGTAACGGCGATGATTGTTTTTGCCGCTATGCGAGGTGATTGTTTCAAGGTCGAGGATCTTTCCAGTGACAGTTATTCCATCGCGGAAGGTGGATGTGATGAGGTTATAGCGGGTCACAAACCAGATAACCCCGATCACAGTTAAAGCAGCAAGGATGGCAACCAAAGGTGGAACGATTTGTTGTTCAAACCCATAGTAAGAAATCACTTGAAACAGCAATGAACCGAAAATCATTTGAACAGAAGACTTGATGTTGTAGTCAGTGGAATAGAGTTGCCAGAAAGATGGAACTTTATTATTCATATTGTCACCTCTTAATTTTTGCTTATGAGTAAATTAACGTCCTTTGAATTCAAGAGACTATCAACTGATACCGTGCCGTTTTCGCTGGATGTACGTCGTTTCAATTCTACCATTCCGTTTTGAAGCCCTTTTTCGCCAACGGTCAGACGCGTAGGACAACCAATCAAGTCGGCATCATTGAATTTGACCCCGGCACGCTCGTCACGATCATCAAATAGAACCGAGATGCCCGCATTTTGCAGCGCGTTATAGATTTCTTCGGCTTTGGCTTTCGTGTCCATCGTTTTGCCAGACACATGCATCAAATACACATCAAATGCAGAAGCAAATGTAGGCAGTGTCAGCCCTTTGTCATCGTGATGGGTTTCAGCAAGGGCGAGCAAAATCTCATCAAAGAAAAACTCTCCGCGGCTGGCGAGGATCTCAGCCCGCCGAACTGACAACGCCTCGCCGCATTGAGTGCAGGCATCGCCTTCGCGTACGAGGGTCACATCCGTCACGATCTCTGGCGTGTAGTCACGTCCGCTGTTGGTGTTGAGCAAGTGGAACCCAGTCTCATTTGCACCTGCTACAAGATTCGACGATTTCTGGATGAGGTCATCAACGACGATCAACGCCTCTTTCTTTAACCCAACCGGGGACGCGTACCCCGCAGCTGCACCTACGCTGATAATTTCTTCTGCCGTCGCCATGCGGACGTCTCCAACCAACGCCTTTAATTTGGGTTCGCTCAATTGCATATCTCCACGTACGACGATGAAAACAAATCTGCCATCAGATATGCGGGTATACATCAACGCTTTGGCTGTTTTTTCTTTGGGAATATTCAACAGATTCGCAAGCGACTCGATAGTGTTCGTATCGGGTGTGGCGATCTTTTCAATGGGTAAGAGATCTTCCTGCGTGAATGGTGTTTTGCGTGTTTGAGCAATTTCTCGGCGGGCGGCATATTTACAAGATTGGCAGTAGATGATCTCTTGTGTACCAATCGCTGACTCAAAAAAAGTTTCATCTGTATTGGCGATCAAAGGCAATTCCAACGAATTCAAGAACATCTCTTCTTTTGACCTTGTTTTCAGCGTTTCAATGGCTTTTTCGCCCAAAGGCAAAAGCTGATTCTCACGGGTCATATACCCGGCGCGGACGAGCCAGCCGTAGCCCTGGGTGCGGGCGTTATTTGGAAATTCACGTTGAGTTTGAATGGAAAGGGATGTGTATTTCATATACAAATTCCCCTCTCTTTTTAGAGAGAGGGGGGAGGGGTGAGATTATTCTTCTGTTTTCTTCTTGCGTGGCAAGCGTTGTGTACTAACAGGGGTAGACGCCGGGACGGGAGCTGGCTCGGGAATCTGGATTGGCGTCTGTGCGATGACTTCGGCTTGAGCGGCTTCTGAGGGCGTGGCTTCAGGAGCAGGCTCGAGATTAAGGTCGACCGATTCTTCCATCCTGATCTGCCCACGCAGGAACGCGCCTTCTTCTGTCACAAAAGCGGTGGTGATCACGTCTCCCCACACACGCCCTGTTGCGCGGATTTCCAGTTTTTGCGTGGTAATGTTTCCACGTACTGCACCCGCCACAATGACGGTGTTGGCGCGCACGTTCTGGCAGGTCACACGTCCGGTTTCGCCGACCACGAGCATACCGCGCAAGGCGATCTCGCCTTCGAATGCACCTTCAATGCGCACACCGCCAGAGCCGTTGATCGACCCATGCCAGATCACGCCAGAGCCCAACACCGAAGTGATGCGTTCTACAGCTTGGACGGGTTGAACAGGTTCTACCGGAGTATTGTTTCGTTTGAACATGGGGACAATTTTACCTTTAAAACAAAAAGGGCGGACAACCGTCCGCCCTTACTTGAAAATCTCTATTCGCCTTTTTCTTCTTTTTCCGGCATCTGCACCCCCACGGTGTTGAAGCCAGAGTCGACATAAAGGACTTCGCCCGTGATGCGGCGGGAAAGGTCAGAAGCGAGGAAGACCGCTGAATTGCCCACATCGTCAATAGTGACATTTTCACGCATGGGGGACATATCCGCAAAGTGTTTGTACATATCACGGAAGCCGCCCACGCCTGCCGCTGCCAAAGTGCGAATGGGTCCGGCAGAAATGGCATTCACACGGATCTTTTGCGGACCCAAGTCATAAGCCAGGTAGCGTGTAGATGATTCCAGCGCGGCTTTGGCGACGCCCATCACATTGTAATGAGGCGCAACCTTTACCGAGCCGTAATAGGTGAGGCACATCACTGATGCGTTTTCGTTCAAGAGTGGCAGGAAGGCATTGGTCAGCGCAACGAACGAAAACACGCTGATGTCCATCGCAGTTTTGAAGCCGTCGCGGCTGGTCTGGTGATACGGTTTGCTCAATTCATCGCGCCCGGCAAAAGCGATCGAGTGAACCAGAATGTCGATCTTGCCAAAGTGTTGAGCGGCTTTTTCGGCAGTCTTCGCGATCTGCTCATCGCTGGTTACGTCGCATTCTTCCACCCATTGGCAGCCCACTTTTTCCGCGAGAGGCTTTACACGGCGTTCGAGCATTTCGCCCGCATAGCTAATACCAATATTCGCGCCCTCGCGATGGAATGCCTGCGTAATACCCCAGGCAATGGATTTATCGTTTGCCAACCCGAAGATCAGCGCATTTTTTCCTTCAAGTAATCCCATAGTCTCTCCTCGTTAAACAACTTTCCAATTTTTTACCAGAAACCGCCAGGGCTTACTGAACCAAGGTTCCGGCGTAGTATTTAACCCCACACGTGCGCCAATCGTCACGCTTTTTTCGGGGACTTTAACCCCCGCTTCGATCCATAGACTTGAGCCTGATTCCGTTAAATCGGCATAATTTTCGCTTTTAGTAATTCCCATCGCCTGAGTCAGCTTCCCCGGACCAAATGTATCTCGTCCCTGACGACGCTCCAGCATCACATCTACTCCTTCAATGGGTTGTATCGCCCGAATGAGCACTGCCGCTGGGAATCCTTCCTGCTCCGTGACCGCGTTCAACATCCAATGATTGCCGTAGGTAAAGTACACATAGGCATGCCCCGGTGCTCCAAACATCGGGTCGGTGCGGATCGTCCGCCCGGCTTTGGCGTGGCTGGCGAGGTCGTCGAAGCCGAAATAGGCTTCGGTCTCAGCGATCAAGCCAACTAACGTGACGCCATTTAAAATCCGAACCAAACGTGCCCCGAGTAATTCGCGGGCGACGGTTAAGGTGGGACGGTTATAAAATTTGCGTGGAAGAATCATTTAAGCGGATTACTTAAACCGTATATCGCGTTGTAGTGTTAACTTCAACCCATCTACCAAGCTAATAGATGGAGTAAAGCGCAGCTTTTCTTTTGCCAGGGTTAAATCTGCTTTCATGCGCGAGACACCGCCAGAAGTTTGAGTGTTGTACACTACATTGGCTTTGCTGTTGGTCACATCTAAAACAACGCGGATCATCTCTTTGATGGATGTTTCCACACCAGAGCCGACGTTGATGACTAATCCGTTCAAGTTTGGCGCTGTGGATGCTGCCACCATGGCGCTGATCACGTCATCGACATAGATGTAATCGCGAGTTTGGCTGCCATCGCCATGCGCTACCAACGTCCCGCCGCGAAGCGCTTGCCGCAGGTAGTGGGGGACTACAGGTGGATGAGAAGGCGGCAGGTGTTGACCCGGTCCATAGGCGTTGAAAATCCGCAAGCTGACGGTTTCGATGTTCCATAAATTGCCAATCGTGCGGACGTAATGTTCGGCAGAGATTTTTGAAACCGCATAGGGCGAGCGCGGGTTGGGGATGTCTGTTTCTTTTAGGCTGCCATCGTTCATATCCCCATACACTGCGCCCGAAGAAGCCAACACAACCCGTTTGACGCCGACATCGCGCATGGCTTCCATCAATGCCACCGTCCCGCCGACGTTTACAGTGTTGTAGTCGCGCGGATACAGAATCGACTCTTGGACAGAGACGCGAGCCGCCACGTGGTAGACCACATCCACATCTTGAAGGAGAGTCCACAGTTTGGGGCGGTCACTCACATCTCCGCGTGTGAAGTGGACATCGGGTGAAAGCACTTTGGGGTCGCCGGTGGAAAGATCATCCAACCCGCGCACTTGATGCCCCTCACGGGCAAGATGGTTTGCAAGCGAAGAGCCGAGGAATCCTGCGGCTCCGGTAATGAGAAAATTCATAAATAAGATTATAGCATCGGAAATTAAGTTGAAGAAATAGAGGAGAGATTTTTTTTGTGTTTCTTCATCTCATAAAGCAATATATCTGCTCGATGCATCAGTTGGTCAATATTTGAGTCTTGGTCCGTTACCGAAGCTACCCCGTAACTCAGTGAAAGATGGATGTTCCAATCCCATTTGAAAGTTGAATTCTGTATTTCTGCATTGAGGCGAATGGCGGCTTCCGTTGCCTCTTCCATATTTGTCTCTGGCATGAGAATAACGAATTCGTCTCCGCCAAAGCGCCCCATACTATCTTGATTTCTTAAACTGTTGCGGCAAATTTCAACGACATTTCTTAACACCTCATCTCCCGTGGCGTGACCATACGAATCGTTGACATCTTTGAAATTGTTGAGGTCAAACATGAGCAGGCTTAAATTTCTCCCGTAACGTTTTGAACGCTCAAGTTCTGCTGCTCCAATTTCAAGGAATTTGCGCCGGTTATAAACTCCAGTCAGTGAGTCGAGAGAGGCGAATTGTTCCAGTTGCTCAGTGAGCTGGCTAATTTCACTGTTCATGCGCTGACTGTTTAACAAGATCAAACAAACAGACCAACTAATATCAAATATCAACAGGAATAATACCGAAGTTGAGTTGATTTCTGTATTTTGAAAGATGCTTGTTGGAGAGGTGATATTCAATAGCGCGACTCTGGATGCTGTACCTATAATGAATATTAGGAGTAAAGCAGCAAAGAAAAGAGAGATGGGTTTTATGTCTTCTTTAGTTTCAAAAATGAGCAACCAAGACATGCGCCCGACGACCAGAATAGTGAAAGCGCTGAAAAGAAAGTCGCGAATGAGAAGATTATTGACGATGTAGAGAAAATAAAAATGGGCGATAAAGATGAAAACAGGTAGAAGGAAATTTGGCAGCCAAGGGGCTGAACCTTTGATAAACTTTTTCATCCCTTCAAGGTGAAAAACATTGGCTAAGGTACCAATACTGTTAGCAAGCACGATACCGAAAAAGTCAGGGATCGCCCCTCTTAGGATGTAAAGCGAGTACATACATAACGCAAGTACATTGCCTATCAGCCAGAAGCCAAAACCGGGGTAGGTTTTTTGCTGGCGGCTATACAAAAAAAGAAGCAGGCTTGTGTAGAGATTGATAATTGCAATCCCAACATAAAGGGTGCGGACATCGAGAATAAGCATAATTAGGGTTTACCGTTAAATTTGCCTGATTTGTATTATACGGTGAAGTACACCCTATCACCAATTTGGTGCCTGTTTTTGATTGACTCCTTATAGTGTGTGTGTTATTGTTGGGGCTAGATAGGAAAACGGTAGGTTACGTTGGTTTGAAGAACATCAGCGACTCGCGGTTTTACTGCGGGTCGTTTTGTTTTGTCCTCCGATGGAACAAACAGATTGACCTATAAAATCTCAACTTGCCATAGGAGGCAAAAATGTCTGACAGAATTATTGGAACTGTGAAGTGGTTCAACGGTGATAAGGGCTACGGCTTCATCGCTCGCGAAGGTGGAGCGGACGTGTTCGTCCACTTCTCCGCTATTCAGGGTGATGGCTACCGCAACCTGCAGGAAGGCCAGAAGGTCGAATTCACTGTTGAAAAGGGACCGAAGGGTCCTCAGGCTAGCAACGTTACCATCTTGAGCTAGTAGACAAAAAAGAGCCGGATGCGAAAGCATCCGGCTCTTTTGATTCGAGGATTCCTATAATTACTGATTAGTACATACAAAGGGGTTACAATCACCGACTGGAATGGTTAGCTTCATTCCTTCAAAAACACCATTAGTTAATCCATTGTAATTAATAATCACCTCTTCTGAGGTTTGAAATTTTTGAGCAATATCTAAAAGTGTTTCATCTTTTTTTACAGTATAAGTTTCTGTTACACAATCTGTATCTGGATACCGTGTTGTAACAACACTCTCTCCTGGTGTAATATTTTGATATGGGATATTAAGAATTCGGTTAGGTCTTATAAACGTACAGTTGGACGGTAAATTATTTATTTCAGAAATCGAATCAATTGGCACATTAAAAGTTTGTGCTATTCGTTCACAGGTATCGCCATATTCTGTTTTGTATTCAAAGTAAAGCATACTATTTCTTAATCGATTCTCTGCTTGTAACCACATAGTGAATACAATGATGATTATTGTAAGGATTAAGAAAAATAAAATATTCTGCTTTTTCAAGCTTATCTCCCTTTTTAAATAACCCTGCTAGAGCAGGGTTATTTATGATTTAGAAACTTATTTCTTCCTTGGAGCCAATCGATTTCTGCCATAACTCTTCGGCGTTGGCGCAGGCTTGGGCGGGCGTTGACCTTCTCTGGGGGCGCCTCTACCTCTTCCACCAGAATCAGTGCGTGGTGGGGCAGGAGCCGTGTAATCAAAATCTTCAAGCGTCTCACGCTTAAGAGGTTGCCCCATAATTTTTTCAAGCGTGCGGATCATATCCTTGTCTTCATCGGTTACCAAAGTAAAGGCATCGCCAGTGCGTTGTGCGCGACCGGTGCGCCCAATGCGGTGGATATAGGCGTCAGCGGTATCGGGCATGTCGAAGTTGATAACGTGTGAAACGGTCTCAATATCCAAGCCGCGGGCGGCAATATCGGTGGCAACCATAATATCGTGGGTTCCGCTTTTGAAGCCTTTGATCGCAGCTTGACGTTGCCCTTGGGTTCGGTCACCATGCAAGCTGGTGGCTTTGAATCCAGATTTCTTAATTTGCTCCGACACCCGATGAGCACGGTGTTTGGTGCGTGTAAAAACGATCACCGAGTTCGTGTCGGTACGCTTGAGCAATTCGATCAGCAATTTTGTTTTCAAATGTTGCGGCACGGGGTAAAGCGCATGCTCCACTGTGTGCGCCGGTTTGACAATACCCATCGCGATCTTCTGTGGCTCTCTTAAAGCTTGCTTTGCCAGCAATTCCACATCAGGCGGGAAGGTAGCAGAGAACATCATCGTCTGTCGTTTTTCGGGCACCGCTTTCACAATGCGGCGTACATCGGGCAGAAAGCCCATATCGAACATACGGTCGGCTTCATCGAGCACGAGAATTTCGATATTTGCCATCTTGGCATGACCTTGTGCGATGAGGTCCAGCAGACGCCCCGGGCAAGCCACGAGGATTTCCGCCCCATTACGCAAGGCTTGGATTTGTGGGTTCGCTCCGACTCCGCCATAAATGGTTGCGCTCTTCAGCTTTGTCCCAACTGACAGTGTTTTGATCACATCGTTAATTTGCTCTGCAAGTTCGCGTGTTGGTGTGACGATTAACGCACGCGGCGTGTTACGTTGACCATTGAGCAGTTTGTTGAGAATAGGCAATACAAAGGCAGCGGTTTTGCCAGTGCCGGTTTGCGCCGTACCGATAATGTCGCGTCCACGAATGGCGGCTGGGATGGCGGCTTCTTGAATGGGGGTGGGGGTCTCATACCCCGCCTTCATAATTCCCTGCTTGAGGCGGGGGTCGAGATTAAAGTTGTTGAAGTTCATAAATTCCTTTTTAGGTGACAGTCACTGTGTAAGTGATCGTCCCCTTATTCTTTGTATGAAACATTATATCTCTTATGGTTCAATTGAACGCATTTCTGAACGTGTAAGAATCACAACTGCAATGAGAATCAGTATTCCGCCAGCTAATACGATCGGTGCAAGTTTGTCACCAAATAAGACCGTTGCGAGGAAAACCGTGATGATAGGCTCAATGGTCGAGAGCATTGCCGCATTGGTAGGACCAATCCGTTCCAAGCCGGCAAGAAAAGTTGTAACCGGAATAATGGTGGACACGATGACGATGCCTGCAATCACCGTCCAACCGAAGTTCGTGTGCGGAAGGTGAATTCCGTTGGAAAAAGTCAACAGTTCATAGACCACACTGGCAGAAGCGAAAATAACGGTCGACGACTGGAATGGGCTGACATGTTTCATCACATTAGCGCCCACGATGATGTAAATGGAATACCCTAATGCGGCGACAATAGCCATAACAGCGCCAATGAGCTGTCCGCTGACGGGACCGACTGTCAGTGCGGTGCCACATAATGCCAATGCAAGCGCAAAGGCTTTTACGCGGGTGAGTTTTTCTTTTAAGAAGATTATCGACAAGATGGCAACAAAAAAGGGATACAGATACAAAAGCAAGGCAACCAAACCGGCAGAGGCATATTTGATAGCAGTTAGGTATAGAAACGATTGCCCCGCATACCCAATTCCGCCCATACCGATCAATTGTGCGAGAACGCGTCCGCGTGGGAAAGGCTCCTTGCGCAGAATCAGCATCAAGGTCATGAACGAGGCGGAAAATCCAAAACGGAGAAAAAGGAGGGTGAAGGTGTCTATGTTTTCGGCGTAGGCATAGCGCCCAAAGATGGCAAGTGTCCCAAACGATGCGGCAGAAATGGCGATTAGAATGATTCCGGTGAGTCTTCTCATAGCAGGCAACTATACCGCACTCAACTACAAATTGAGCTTTTTAAAGTGCAGTATGTATCCGAAAAATAAACTCCCCGTTGAAGGGGAGTTTATGCTGAAACCGCGGCTCGAAACAGATTTATTTTGTGATGTGAAAACCCATTCCAAATCTCTTGTGGATAAACGATCTGATTCGTACCTGGCAGTTGCTCCATGGCGAGACCTGTATTCAAGTTAATACCAATGGTTTGATAGGCTTTGTAAGCCAGTTGACTGCAATAAAACGACTCTTCGGTTTCGGAGTTAAAGAAGTTTAGGTTGTAGGGTTTACCAACTTGTGCAAGGATATATTGAGCAACAGCGGTGCGTAAATGAAATTCGTCTTCTTCCATATACCCAAGCACATCCAATGGAGAGACAACCCCATAAAAGGTATCGAACAATAAACCGCGTTGGCGTGCCATGCGTTCGGTGTTCCAAATCCCGTTGGGTACGTCGAAGGTGATCACACCTCTTGCCCCAGCTTCGGCACAACGCCCATCGGGTCCGAGATAGATGGCGACATGGTCCACGTCGCCAGGCACGAGCCGCCCAACCAAACGCCAAAACTCACCCGGTAGAATATCGGGCTTGCCGTTCATGGTGCAGATAATATCGCCTGTTTGCACAGGCATGCCGTTGATCTGATAGCTGTACACCGTCATGCTACTTTATACGAAGGTGTACAGCAAAAGTTTCTATATAAACGACATTAGAAAATCTCGAATCTGATTCGCGGTCTGATTCCACTTGGGCTGGCGCTGATAGCGACTCCGCGCTGTGAGGCTCATCTTTAGGAGGAGATCGCGGCTCTCGCTCAGGAGTTGCAGTTTTTCTGCCAACCTGTGATCATCTCCTGGCTGGATGAGAAACCCGGTCACGCCATCTTCGATGACTTCTGACGCAGCTCCGAGGGTGGTGCCAATCGCGGGCAGACCAAAGCCCATCCCTTCGAGGTAGACGATGCCGAAACCTTCATAGCTCGACGGCACAACGAGGACATGAGCTTGTTGGAGTTTGTCAATGAGTGGCTGATTGTTGAGAGCGCCATGAAGAATGACGCAAGATGAAAGGTTGTTTTCGGTGATGTAGGCTTGGACGGATTGGGCGTATTCGGGTTCAGCTGCCAGCCCACCGACAATGTCGAGCCGAAAGTCGCAGGTCAAAAGTTTGGCGGCTTGCAGGAGTGTGTGAAGCCCCTTGCGTTCAATGACATTGCCAAGAAAAAGAATGTTCAGTTCTTTTTTCTCGCTTCTTTCTTTTATAACATCTTCCGCAATTGCCTCTCCGAACCGATCTGTCGGCGGGAATGCTACGATTTCTGGCAGGTTGTTTCCCATTAAATCATTTACTACTTTTTTGGTTGTTTGCGAATTGAAAATGAATCCATCCACGCTTTGTAGATACTTTTTCTCCACTCGGCGATAAAAGTCGTTTTGCCATTGCGGGCGGAGCTCCGAACAGCGCAGGTGATGCACCAAGCTGATAATGGGGTAGGGGTGTGGACGTCGATTCGCGAGGATGAGTGATGGGTGATTAAGCTCATCTTGGATCAAAATATCCAAGCCAGAAGGCAGCTTGAAGGTGAAATTATCCGCCAGATGCGAAGCGTAATTCCGCCAGGGAAGTGAAATGATCTCCACCGTATCCCCTTGTGCGCGGAGATAATCCACCAACATGCGGTCATACATGTATCCGCCGCTGAGCGTATCCAGCGAGCCGTAAATGACAAGACCAATTTTCATTTAGCGTGTTACTTGAAACGCTGCCCAGGCATTGGCATGTTCCCACAGAACTACTTTTAAACCAGAGATATTTTTAGCTTTGATGCGTTCACTCAGGGTTGTAGCAAGAATCCGTGAGAAGTGTTCAATTGATGGGTTCAGCCCGGCAAATTCAGGTTTCTCATTCAACATTTGTTCTTTGTAATAGTTCACAATCTCATCGAGATGTTTTTCTACATCCACAATGTCTACAAGATAGCCGTGTTGATCAAGTTCTTTCCCTTCCAAAACAAGTTCTAGAGTGTAATGATGCGAGTTCGGGAAGTTTTCTGGTCCCCAATCTCCGCCGATCAAAAAGTGACGTGCAATGAATTCGCGCCGTACGCCAAGTGAGTACATAGTTTTCTCCAAAGTAAAGTCAGGCTCAGGGTCTCGTTGCCTGCATGATTAAAAGTCCATTTTTACGCTCAATAGGCATTGTAAAATTAAAGTTATTGATGCGCGTACAGTAGTCCAGGTCAGAATATGGAAATTGAGGATGTTCCTGCTTGTGTTGAAGTGCATCTCTTGAATCGTAAACGCGGTGGATGAATATTTCATCGTTAGCTTGTTGACCTGTGAATTTTGCTTCCAAATAGTCGGCACAGGCAACGTCTTCATCATTGTCCATTCCGCCTGTAATGACAAAGCTGACTTCATGAGGTTGTGACTTCATCACATATTCAACCGTGGCTCCTGCCACCACAAAACTGGTCGCCACCAAAACATCTGCATTCACAGCGCGGACAGCCCCTTGTGTGCCAGAGCCTGTGCGTTGGATGAGAGTGATATCCGTTAGGTCTTGTTCGAGAATGTGAGTTGGGGAGTTACCAAAGTCGAAGCCTTCGGGCGGAATGCCTCCTACTTCGCCGATAGCTTTTGAATTGAGAGTTTGTGCTTTTAGAGTTAAGGCTTCTTCCACAGTGCTGACGAGCCGAATCTCTTTAGCCTGCCGCGAGAAGGCATAGGCAGCAGTGGAAAAAGCCCGCAAAACGTCAATCACGAGGACAATGCCAGTGGCTTGGTGACAATCGTCGAGAGTATAGCGCCGAAATTTCATCTGCCAAACCTTTTGAGAAGAACACCGATCACAACAGCCATCAAAGAAAGAAAAAATAGAAAAGTATTAATCCGCCCCAACGCTTTCATCTGAGGCGGCAAGATATTAGCAATTCCGAAAAAGAGCATGGTTGACCCAACTGCAAAGACCTCCCAAGTATGAGGGTCGTTGAAAATAGCAATCCGATTGGGGCGAAGGTCAGTATAGGGCAGTATGTTTATCGAAACTAAAATTGTTAATAGACCCCCTAAAACAGGCAACCCACCAAGGAATAATTTCCCAATGAAACTATTGGAGAATCCGTTTTCTGAGGCAGGTTTATTTTCCATAATCAAAAACGACCTGTATTGTTTCATGCGAATTTTCATCCAACAATCGATAGGCATTTTCCGCCTCACTCAGTGAAAATCGATGGGTAATCCACTTTTGCGGTTGGATGCGCTCCAAGGCTTGCCATGCCACCTCAAAACGTCGAGACTTGTCCCAGCGTCCGCTTAATGCTGGTGAAATGCTGCTAACCTGTGAAGAAATCAGTTGAATACGTGAGCGATGAAATGAACCACCAAGGTCGATCTCTGCCCGTTTTTGCCCATACCATGAGCCGATCACGATCCGTCCGCTGAATGCGGTGTGCTCAATGGCAGTGTTCAAAGCAGAGGGAGATCCCGTAAGTTCAAATGTTAAGTCGAAAGATGAAGGCTCAAGATCATTTGGTGAAAGACTTTTGAAATTTGCCTTCCGACTAATGACATTCATTGCTTTCCTTCGCAACTCAATCGAATCGACAACCGTCAAAGTCTCAAGCGGAAACTCATGGAGCAGAGAAGCCGTTAGCAGTCCAACAATCCCTTGACCCAACACCAGCACGCGTTCGCCCAAAATTGGAGCGCCATCTTGTACAAGGTTGACGGCTGTTTCCATGTTTGGAAGGAAACATGCATTTTCAGGCTTAATAGAATTTGGAATGGGGAATAGGTTTTCGGGTTTACTTACAAAATGAGATGTATGTGGCTGAAACGAAAAGACCAAACGATCTTGCCATTCTCTCGCTACTGTCTTGCCAATTTCCTGCACTTTTCCCACACAAGCATATCCATACGCCAGCGGATACTTCAGTTCACTACTAACTGCATCATGCGAGTCTTTCAACTGTGGAAATTGATCACGGTAGACCAGCATCTCTGTCCCTGCGCTAATGGCAGAGCAAATAGTTTCAACCAAAACTTCATCCTCTTTCAATGGAGGGAGGCGAGACTCTCGAACTTCCACTTGCCGGGGCGCTGTAAAGAATAAAGTTTTAGCAGGAAACATGGCGAAAGTTTAACATAAAAAGGTGACAGTCTTTTCAGACTGCCACCTTTTATTTTCTACTGCTTTGGTGGTGCTCCACGGGTCGGATATTTTGGAACATCGCGCCGGAATTCATAGTTCTTGATAATGGCTTCGATCAACCCTTTTTGGTCTGGGGTAATTTCTTTGAACTCAAAACCAACATTGAAATATTGAGGGCTTAGGTCTTGTTCGCACCATGCCACCCGGGTTAATAGACTCATACGAATTGCCTTGATCCCAGGCATCTCAGGCAGTTCAATGGCGAGTGTGATTTCGGTATCGGGCTTCATGGCTTTTTCACTGATGATCATTGCACCTGAAATGGTTAAATCGCCCAGATAACCAAGTAAATTCCCACCATATAGATCGTACACCTGAGTGTAGGCTATTAAATTCTTGCGTTCTTCTTTACGTCGTTCCTGCATAAAACCTCATTTCGCACAAGTGTAAAGGAAGGGATGCGCAAGTTCCATTGCCGTTTTGTGGTAAAAATACCGTACCATGCGCTGGATTTATCTTTCCCCACACCTTGATGATGCAGCCCTCTCCGCTGGCGGTTGGATCTACGATCAAACCCAAGCTGGCAATAAAGTAGAAATATGGACCTTTATGTGCGGCTACCCGCCGAACAAAGAACTTTCCATTTTTGCTCAAATTTTGCACATGCAGTGGGGCATGTTTACAGCGCGTCAGGTGATTCGCATGCGCCGTGCTGAAGATAAAGCCGCGGCTGCCATTCTCGGTGCCAAGGTGCACCACTTCGACTTTTTAGATTGTATCTACCGCCGTGACCCGGATGGGAACTGGCTATATACCGATGTCTTTGTGGATCCGCATCCCAGCGAGTCAAAGTTGCCTGCTGAGATCGCTGCTGCCATTTCTGCCCGCCTCAAACCAGACGATAAACTGGTCTGCCAATTTGGCGTTGGCAAACACCTGGACCATGTCACCGTGCGCCGTGCGGCAGAACTGCTTGGGCGTCCGCTTCATTATGTGACGGATATTCCATACTATTTCAACACACCGGAACATTTAGCCCCGAACACAGTTGGGATGAAGAAAACGGTCGAACGGGTGAGCAGAGACGGGCTTGCGTCTTGGAAAGAGGCGATTTTGGCATACAAATCCCAGATCTCTTCGCTGTTCAAAAGTCAACGGGCAATGCGGGCTCAAATCAATCAGTATTGCTCTGAATTTAAGGGCATGCCTTTTTGGACGACGAATTAGACAAAAAAGGTAATACTTTTGGGGGCTTGAAACCCGCTATAAATCATGATATAGTATGCGCGTTTTCCGGGAAGTACCACCGGAAATTTTTAATCATTGCATCTCGGTAGGGGATGCAAAATTCATTTAGCAGGACAAACCAATGCCAACCAGTTTCCTTACCAAAGAGGGTTATGACAAGCTTCAAGAGGAGCTTGACCACCTGCGCACCGTTAAACGCCAGGAAGTTGCCGAGCGCCTGCACGAAGCCATGGAAGGTGGCGAGCTGATCGAAAATGCTGAATACGAAGCTGCCAAGAACGAACAGGCTTTTGTAGAAGGGCGCATTCAAGAACTGGATCTTTTGCTTGCCACAGCTCAGATTATTGAAGATAATGGCAAAGGCAAAAAACACGATGCCATTCAAGTCGGCTCAAAAGTAACCATCAAAGAAGGCAATTACGAAGCTGAAACATTCACCATTGTTGGTGCAGCAGAAGCCAACCCACGTGAAGGCAAGATCTCAAATGAGTCTCCCATTGGGAAGGCTATTTTGGGTCACAAAGTGGGCGACACCGTGAAAGTGGAAACCCCCGGCGGTACCTACAACGTAAAGATCCTCAAGGTCGCCTAAATAGGACGCGCCTCGTTGCCCCGCGTCCTATTTTTGGGATGCGGGGCTTTTTTTATAATTACCTCAACGCTAACCCCTTTCCTAAAAGGAGAGGGGAACTGAAGGAAGAACCATGGCAGAATACAACTCCCTTGAAAAAATCCGTTTGCAGAAAGTGGAAGAACTCCGCGCCGAAGGTGTGGAGCCGTACCCCACACGTGCCAAGCGGACCCATACCAGCGCACAAGCCATTGCTGAGTTTGAAAAAGATGAGACCAAAGAAGTGAAAGTCACTCTTGCGGGTCGCATCCGCTCCATGCGCCCCAAGGGCAAGTTGTGTTTTGCTCACATCGAAGATGGGGATGGCAAGATCCAGCTCTTCTTACGCGTGAACGAAGTGGGGGAGGATCGCCTCGCCTTCTTCAACAAGATGTTTGATCTCGGTGACTTTGTCGAAGCGACCGGACTTATGATGCGTACCAAGGCGGGCGAGGCTTCGCTTCAGGTCCTCGACTTCAACCTGCTCGCCAAATCCATTTCGCCTCTCCCCGCCGATAAAGACGTGACTCAGGAAGACGGCACCGTCGTCCGCTATGCTTCATTGGATGACCCTGAACTGCGTGCCCGCCAGCGTTATGCCGATTTGGCAGTGAATGCCGAAGTGCGCGATACATTCCGCAAACGCGCGAAGCTGGTCAAGTCTCTGCGCACCTTCCTCGACGACCATAACTTCCTCGAAGTGGAAACGCCGATCCTTCAGCCATTGTATGGCGGCGCGGCGGCACGTCCGTTCACCACACATCACAACGAACTCGATCAGGATATGTATTTGCGCATCTCCTTTGAGTTGTATCTCAAACGTTTGTTGGTTGGTAACTTGGAACGGGTCTATGAGATCGGGCGTGACTTCCGTAATGAGGGCGTGTCGTTCAAGCACAACCCCGAATTTACCCAACTTGAATTCTATTGGGCATATGCGGACTATTTACAGGTGATGGAACTCACCGAGCAGATGGTCGCCTACGCTGCCGAGCAGGTGACCGGTTCCACCAAAGTCACATTTGGTGAGCACGAACTCGAATTCAAACCGCCGTGGAAACGTGTTGAAATGCGGGTGGGCATTCTCGAAACCAGCGGCATTGACATTGCCGAGCATGCTACAGCCGAGGCGTTGTTCAAAGCCATTAAAGAGAAACTGCCCAAGGCGGCGCCTGATCCGAAGTCCACTCGCGGCAAGTTGATCGATTTCCTTGTCGGTGAATATTTAGAGCCGACGCTCATCCAGCCGACCTTCCTTTATAACTACCCGCGGGATATTTCGCCGCTGGCAAAATCGATGCCTGGTGATCCGCTCACCGTGGAGCGTTTTGAAGGCTATGTGGCAGGCTTCGAATTGTGCAACGCCTTCACCGAGTTGAATGACCCGCTCGATCAGGAACAGCGCTTTATCGAAATGGGACGCGATTACGAAAACGACGATGAAGAGAAACACCCGCTCGATGAAGATTATCTGCGTGCCATGCGCTACGGTATGCCCCCCAACGGCGGCTTCGGCATGGGTGTAGACCGCCTGACGATGGTGCTGACGAACAAGCACTCCATTCGTGAAGTGCTCTTGTTCCCGGCATTACGAAAAGAAGAATAATTTTGACCGCCGACGTACGTCGGCGGTCTTTTTTTATCACCCAAAAGTGGGACATGGATTTTGTGACCTTAGGGGGAGACGCAAATAGAGCGCTCCTGTATACAATGAATTTATCTGAAACAGATGACAGCCGCGCGGCGTTTGTCATCTGTTCTTTTGTGAGGAGAGAGATGGCTGATTTAGCATTGCAGAATTTTTTTGCTTTTGATGAAAGCGACTTGGCATCAAACCGAATAGGAAAGCTTTCACACAAACAGCAGACGAAGATCAATGAGACTGAAAAAGGCGCAAGTCAGCTTTTCTTTGGGGCGGGCGTGGTCTTTCTTCTAATTGCGTTGGGAATCTCAATTGGTGTTCTTTGGAGCGTGTTTCGTGCTGGGTTTACGATCACACGCATGGAAGATTTGATCCAACCCGCCATTGGGCTTGTACTGCCTTGGGGATTACTCGGTTTCCTTGCAATCAAATCCTTCACCTTTTCCAGAAGCAAGTTCGACTCTTCAGTGCAAAGCGTGGAGGGCAAGGTCAAATTTGTGAAAGTGGAAAAGGAAGAGTGGACTCAGTCAACAGATGGTGTCCACAGTTCTCGGACGGTAGAAGAATACGAACTGCGCGTGGGGCGTGTTGCATTTGAAAACGTGGATGAGGAACTTCTCGATCTCATTGAAGCAGGCGATATCTATGCCTTTTACTACACCAAGGATACAAAAGATATTTTGTCTTGTGAATTTATCAGTAAAGGTAAATAAAGATGACCAACACCCTTGAACAAGTATTAAATTTTGACGATGCCGACCTTGCATCCAACCGCCTGGGACAATTAACCCAAAAGCAAAAAGACCTGCTGGCAGAGAAGGCAAAGAGTCATAAAAGTTTTAATAATGCCATTGGTGTGTTTATTGCCCTCATGTTTGGCGGCGCTTTGTTGACCGGGCTATTCGTCCCGCTCATCGCTTTTCTAGGAGGTAGTTTTCTTGAGAATGGTGCAATCACTACAGAAACCATACTGTCCAGCCTGCCTTTTGTTTGTATGGGATTATTTTTCCTAGTAGTGTTTGGTGGCATCTTAATCGTTGTGTTGCGGGTTGTCTTTGAACGTGCTAACCGCAAAGTAGATACTGCTATCCGCCGTGTGGAGGGAACGGTCAACTTTGTATGGGTAGAAAAGCAGGAACGAAACAACTCAAAAACAGGACCCACATACAAGACCGTCCGCGTGTTGGAAATGCGTATCGGCGGTGAGACGTTCAATATCAAACACGAATTACCGAGCGTCATTAATCAGGGTGAAGAGTGGATCTTCTATTACACGAATCGCCCTTTTATGTTTTTATCTGCTGAAAAAATTTAAACTGAGGAAAACCATGTCTGTCAACGAAAAACTACAGGAATACTTCAATTTCACCCAAAGCGATCTGCAAGAGAATCGTCAGGGACAAGTGTCGGAAGACCAACGCTTGCTCGTAAAAAACAGAGCACAACGCTTTAATAATAATATTTTGATCGTGCTTGTATTCATCCTTGTGATTTCTGCGGGTGCGGCTGCCTTTACTCGTAAAGCGGTCTTAAGCGCGAGTGGGTTTCCCTTTTCCCCGGCTTTATTAGGACCTGGCATTACGATTGTTATCATGGCAGTTTACATGATCAACCGTTCCAAAAAGAAAAGCGATTTTTCCCTCCATAAAGCCGAAGGGACAGTTAACTTTGTGTGGGTTGAAGAACGAGTCCGCAATAATAGCAATACCGGACCCGATTACAAAACCGTGCGCAGCCTGCAAATGCGTGTTGACGGTGAATCATTCAATGTCCGCGAAGAACTGATGGATATTATCAACCAAGGCGACAATGTCCGTTTCTATTACACGGGCGGCGGCGATATCGTCTCAGCGGAGTTTGTGGACAAGCCGTAAAGCCGATTACAATCGAGCGAAATCCACTTCAATAGGTGACCTGATGAATTTCTCCACCGCTCGTGATTTCGCTCTTCAACTCGACTCTCAGGATAAACTCGCCTCTTTCAAAGAGGCGTTTGTCATTCCAGACCCAAGCCTGGTCTACTTTGACGGCAACTCGCTCGGTATGATGCCCAAAGCGGCGCAGGAAAAATCGCGCCAAATCGTGGATGAGCAATGGGGCAAGGATTTGATCCGCGGCTGGAACAAAGGCTGGTGGGAGGCTCCCTCGCGTGTGGGGGATAAGATCGGTCAACTCATTGGCGCGGTACCAGGTCAAACCCTCGTCGGCGATACCGTCTCGGTCAACCTCTTCAAACTTGCTACTTCCGCGCTGACATTGCAGCCGAACAAAACAAAAATCATCACAGACACTTTCAACTTTCCATCCGATCTTTACATCTTGCAAGGCATCAATCAAACGCTTGGCAATCGCCACGAAATCATCCGCATCGGCGCCAGCGACAACAACATCACCCCCGACCTCGCCGCGCTCGAATCCGCCATCGACGAGAACACCGCACTCGTCACGCTCTCGCATGTCGTCTTCAAAAGCGGCTACATGTACGACATGAAATGTATCACCGACATTGCCCACAAAAAAGGCGCACTCGTCCTCTGGGATTTGTCTCACTCGGTCGGTTCCGTCCCCGTCCACCTCGACGACTGCAACGCAGACTTCGCCATCGGCTGCACCTACAAATATCTCAACGGCGGTCCCGGCGCACCTGCATTTTTATACGTCAACAAAAATATTCAAGAAAAACTTTCCTCGCCCATCTGGGGTTGGTGGGGTCAAAAAAATCCCTTCGACTTCGACCTCGATTACACCCCTGCCCCCGGCGCTCAACGCTTCCTTGTCGGTACGCAACCGATGATTTCCCTCCTCACCATGGAAGCCGCCCTCGAACCGCTCCTCCAAGCAGGCATGGACTCACTTCGTGCAAAATCCATCTTGATGACGGACTTCGCCTCATTCTTAACCGAAAGCTGGCTCGTCCCCTTCGGCTTTTCACTAGGCTCCCCAGCGGATTCTGCTATTCGTGGCTCGCACATCTCCATTCGCCATCCTGAAGGCTATCGCATCAACCGCACCCTCATCGAAGAGATGAATCTCATCCCAGATTTCCGGGCACCTGATAACCTGCGCCTCGGCTTTGCGCCCATCTACCTCTCCTTTGCCGATGTCTGGGAGGGCTTTGACCGAATCCGTAGAGTCATGGAAGAAAAACGTTACGAGAAATACCCGAAACAAAAGTTGACAGTCACCTAATGGAGAATTCGTTCATGCCTTTATTTGCCTTTTTATCAATTACGATCATGGTTGCCATTATTGTTTTTATGGACTGGGTGCCAACGCCTTTGAACCGCAACATTGATGGAATGAGTGTCAAAGAGAGACTTCCAAGTACGTTCATTCATGGTTTGTTGGGATTAGGGTTTGCGATTGCCAACCTTCTGGTTTGGAAGTGGGTCATCTTAATCGGTGCAATTTGGTATTCCATTGTTTTGTTGTCTGCCATTCGCAACTGGTGGGTCGCTTATTTTTTTAATATCCATCATGGAGAAATAACACCTGAAATTTATGAGCAACATTATTCGCGCAATGTACGCATCCTGCCGCGTTTTAATGGAAATCCCGTAATTCCTGATGTACAGCATATGCTTATCCATGTTTCTGTGCTGTTGGCTGTTATTGCTTCGTGGAGTTCGTTTTTTGCTGCTTAAAAAGCAGAGGATGAAAATAGTATATGGAACACAAACCCGATACCATCAAAATCTCCGCATCACACAAGGAAGAAATCTTTGCCACCCATGCGGACTTGCATGTGACGGTGAAAGGCACATCGCTGGTCAGCGGCAATGAGGCGATGAAGAAAGCTAAGGAAGTGAATCAACTGCTCGAAGCGCTGAGGCAGGCTGGAGTTAAGGAAGAGGCGGTGACACTTCAAGGCGTGAATGTGACCACATCCACGGGCGCGGTGTTGAAATCATCCACAGCATCGTATCGATTAAAAATCCGCTGTGAAGATTTATCGAAGTTCGCAGAGATTTTGGATGTAATCTCGTCTCAGAAAAATGCAGCTCTGACACAGACGGAATGGAAATACGACGAGGATGCAGCGCGTGAAGCTTTGCTGCTAACGACCTTGGAAAAAGCCAAAAGCAAAGCCGCGAAGATCGCGCAAACGATGGGGGTGAAGTTATTGGGCGTGTATGACTTGATTGAAAATGTATACGATGAAGAAACGGCGGTGCCTTACCAGGCTCTGGCAAAGCCTGCTTTTCGTTCTGCACCTGCAGAGCAAGAGCCAAGCCTCGGCATGGACGTACAGCATTCCAAGACTATTCATGCCAATGTGGATATTTGGTATCGAGTCTCTGAATTCTAGTCTAGCACTTTTGTTCTAAAAATGATAAAATCTCTCCCTTCTCAGGAGAGATTTTTATATGTCCCCAACCATTCAAGTTCAACAATTAAGTAAAACGTATCAGGTGCCAGAGCGCGAAGGTGGATTTGGCGCGGCAGTTCGTAGCTTTTTCAAACGCAAATATAAAGAGGTCAAAGCCGTTCAACAAGTGGACTTCGCCATTGAACAGGGCGAGGTGGTTGGCTTTCTCGGACCGAACGGTGCGGGCAAGACCACAACCTTGAAGATGCTTTCTGGTTTGCTGCACCCTTCAGGTGGAAGCGCCAATGTGTTGGGCTTCACGCCGTGGGAACTCAAGCCTGATTATCTGCGCTCGATGACCTTGGTGATGGGGCAGCGCAACCGCCTCTCGTGGGACATCCCCGCAGCGGATTCGTTCCTGCTTAATCAAGCTATCTATCGTATCCCTGATGATGAATATAAAGCGACGTATAAAGAACTGGATGAATTGCTTGAACTCGAACCGTTGATGAAAAAGCCAGTTCGTAACTTGTCTTTGGGTGAGCGCATGAAGTGCGAGATCGCGGCGGGACTTTTACACCGCCCTAAAGTTTTGTTCTTGGATGAACCGACCATCGGCTTGGATATCACCGGGCAGGCGCGCATCCGCGAATTTTTGCGCGAGTACAACAAGCGTACCGGCGCGACCATCTTGCTGACCAGTCACTACATGGCGGATGTCACCGCTTTGTGCGAGCGGATCATCATCATCCATCACGGACAATTGAAATATGATGGCGGCATCAACGAACTCTCGAAGAAGATCGCGCCGTTCAAGCTGATCGGTGTGATGCTCGCCGATGCAGATTCGCACGACCTGAGCAAGTATGGGGAAGTGGTTCAGAATGAAGAAGATGCCGAGAAGCGCTACATCCAGGTCAAGGCCGAGGAAGTGACCCGCGTCACGTCGCGGCTATTGGCAGATCTGCCCATCCACGATATCACCATCGCCGATCCTCCCATCGAGGATGTGATCGAGCAGGCCTTCAACGCGTAGGGGCGACCCTTCATTATTTATCGAGGAGCACCGTCTGTATGGGCGGGTCGCCCTTACGATGAATGGAGAATTTTATGTTTCTAATTTTCAAACGACTCTGGCAAGTGAACTGGGCGGAGCAATGGCAATACCGCGCCAACTTGTTGATGTATCTTCTGTATTGGTTGGTTTCTCCGATTATCTATCTCGCCGTGTGGACGAGCATCGCAAAGGTGAAGGGTGATGTCAACGGGTTTACAGCGAACGACTTCATCACCTATTACATGATCTTGCTGATCTGTGACCAGGTCACCAGCAACATTATCATCCATACCTTTGCCTACAAGATTCAAGATGGCTCGCTTTCTGGTGAGCTGATCAAACCAATTCATCCCATGCTGACGAATGCGTTGGTCAATAACATTGCATTCAAAGTGTTGACCATCTTGGGGCTCATCCCAGTATGGATCGTTCTATTTATGTTATTCAAACCCGATTTCAGCAGCATTACTTTGATTGGAGTCTTGCTTTCCATCCCTGTCATGGTCATTGCTTTCTTTATTGGTTACCTGCTTTCATCCACGATCGTTGCCCTCGCTTTTTGGACGACCCGCATCTACTCCATACATGAGTTTTACTTTGCGCTCATCCTGCTGTTCTCCGGTCAGTTCGTCCCGCTGCCGCTCATGCCAAAGTTGATTCAAGACATTGCCCAATACCTGCCGTTCCAGTTGTTGTTGTATTTCCCGATCCAGTTGATCCTCGGCAAACTGTCAACAGAGCAGATCGTTATGGGATACGTTATGTCGGGAGTGTGGCTGGCGGTGGCTGCGACCTTGTTTAACTTCGTCTGGCGCAACGGAGTCAAGCGCTTCTCTGCGGTCGGAGCTTAATATGCAAACCCTCAAATTACTTTCCGCCTTCTTCAAGGTCAACGTGCAAATGTCGCTCGCCTATCGTGCCGATACGGTGGTGAACATTTTGTTGAATCTCATGTGGCTCGGCTGGGAATTGCTCTCGCTCAACATTATCTTCAACAACACCGAAACCCTCGGCGGCTGGGGTTTGGGCGAACTCATTGCGCTGCTGGGCGTCTTCCGTCTCGTCAACACCATGATGATCGCGCTCATCTGGCCCAACACCGAAAAATTCAACCAATCCATCCGCGATGGCTCGATGGATTACACCATCCTGCAACCCGTCAACAGCATGTTCCTCGTCACCTTCTCACGCATCACCGTCTGGCGGATCTGGGACTTGGTACTCGCAGTGATTTTGATCGTAGTGGGCGTGAATATGTCGGCTTCGGTGACATCCGCGCCTCAGATCCTGACCTTTGTCCTGCTCAGCCTCTCAGGCATGATCGTCATCTACAGCCTTTGGATCGTCCTCATCGCACTGACCTTCTGGTTCGTCAAGTTCGACAACAATGTCACCATCCTGCAAGCCCTCATGGACTCAGGTCGCTACCCGGCGACCGTCTATCCGGCATGGTTGCGCATCATCGTTACCTTCATCATTCCGATTGCAGTGGCAACAACCATTCCGCTCCAAGCCTTGCGCGGCGAGTTAAGTATGGTTCAAGTACTAACCTTTCTCGGCGTGAGTGTGATCAGCTTTTTGATCGCATCGCGAGTATGGAAGACCGGCTTGAAACAATACAGCGGCGCAAGCAGCTAAAACAATACAGCGGCGACTTCAAGTCGCCGCTGTATTGTTTTATGTAGGGCGGGTTTTCAACCCGCCACTCATCGAAATTTCAAAGGGTGTCAGGCTAAAAGCCTGACCTACGCTTGATGTAAGTGGGCTATTTCTTTTCGAGAATTACTACAGACCTTCCGTCTGCAGAATATAGTTTCAATTGATTTCCACTTTGAGTGACTGTCATCGTCTTATCTGAAAGAATGGCAAGGACTGCACTTTCCTGCGTGGAGGTTTGCTCGCAGAACATCATGGTCGAGATGACTGAGCTGATGCTCATTTGGTCGCCGCTGAGGGTGTAATCACCGCCGAAGGAGTTACAGCCAACGGTGCCGCCGAACGTGCCATCGTTAAAGTTGATGGATGTCTCTGCATTTGCGACGGCTGGCGTAATGTTCGTGGCATCCCCATAGGAGACGAGCTTCCATTCACCGGTAAGGGTGGTGCTATTGTTTGAGCAGGCGTTGAACACGAACATGGCAAGAGATAAAAGAACAAGAGCGGGTAAGGTGGCGAGTTTCATAATTTCTTCTCCTTGATATCTATTTTGACGCCACGGCATAGAAAAAGTTCCCACAAAAAAAAGAACCGAGGTTTTCCTCGGTTCAGGTTGGGCTAGTTTGCCTGGTTGAATTTTGAGCGGCTGTACAGTGTGATGCCCGCCGAAGCCGAAACATTGAGCGACTCGACTTTATCGCTGATGGGGATGCGTACCTTCATCGTGGCGGCGTTTTCGATCTCCGCGGAACAGCCGTCTTTTTCGCTGCCAAATGCCAGCAGCAAACGGTTGGGGGTGGCGGCGATATCATCCACTGTCTTGTCCGCGTGCATGTCCATGACCATGAGCGACTCGTTATTCTTTTTGCAGTAATCCAAAAAGTCTGCAGTGGATGCGGTGATCATGGGCAGAGAGAAGAGGTACCCGCGGCTCGCCCGGATGAGACGGCGGTCATACAGATCCACCGGGTCCATGTTGAGCAGGAGGATTCCACCTACGCCCAATGCAAGCGAAGTGCGGGTGATGTTGCCGATATTGCCAGAGATGCTCAAATCTTCGAGCACGACCACATCTTTTTTGATGGACTTCAACGCCTCCAACCCGACGGGTTGCGGTGTGTAGGCAATTGCAAAGATGCGCGAGATCTTGTCATTTTCAAAGAGCTTTTTCGTGGTGCGTTTGGCTACTTCGTGAATGGTCGCCCCGGCAGTGAGATTCTTGCGCAGCGTTTCAGAGACGGTCTCTTCGCCTGCAAAGTAAAGTGAGTCGATCTCTACTCCGGCTTCGATGGCTTGCAGGATATTCTCTTCATCGTCAATGAGGATCTGATTCAGCTCGCGCCGCCCTTCGCGGGTTAGCAATTTGCGAATGGGACCCGCCAGCGGGTGATTGAGCGAATCAACAAGAAAAGGGTTATTGGCTGATTGTTCTTCCATATTGGTCATGATAACGCCCCAACGGAATGAGTGTCAAGCAAATTCATCTGGAGTGGGGGCTTCAAAGAGTTGTGCCCATTCCACAAGCTCTTCTTTATTGATGTAGAAACTCCCAATGGGAAGGTCTGTATTTCGCTTTTCTACACGCCTCCATAATTCTTCTAATTCAACGTTTAAATAATGCAATTGGACCTTTGCCCCAAGTTTTTCTGCTTCATTCCTGAAATACGCTCTTTCTTGCTTTGACCAGAATCCAAACTCCAGAATGACTGGAATTCCCAAAACGAGAGAACGTTTGGCAAGCTCCCATTGGATAGTTTCGATGTGAGCACGTAATCTATCCATTTCTTGCCGGTCATTGGGGTCAGATAGGATGGGTTGAATCCATTCATCTGGGCAGAGGCGTAAGGCATGCTCTGATGCTTCCAATTGTTTGGCGAGAGTCGTTTTGCCTGCGCCGGGCAATCCGCAAATTAGAAATAAAGTAGGCATGATTAGGATTGTAATAGGGGAGCAGGTAAAATTAGAACTAGAGGAGTTGATATGGAATACCTACTCACGAGTTCTCCCATTCTTGGCATGCTTCTGTGGACTGCGCTTTACATCAGTGATTATTACATGACCCTTTCTTCTGCAAAGGGATATAAAGAAATGAGTGTGATGCGCTTTGAGAATAGCTTTGAATTAAACCCGGCATTTCAAAAAGATATTGATAGCCAAACCAGAATTTCAAGGCGGCACGTTACGTTCTTGATTTTGTATACATCCGCCATTCTTTTTCTGTGGTTTGTTGCTGTAAAAATGTTCAATGCGGCTTGGGCATATTCCTTTTTTATCGGTATGCTTGTTCTCATGGAGGTGACTATCCATATGCGTCACTTCCGCAATTGGTACTTTTTGAAGGTGTTTCGCAGCAAAGGCGGAATCACAGGCGGCATTACCTATGCTCAGTGGTTCTCGTATCGGGTGTCTGCTTTTGAGTTTTATTGCTTTGCCTTCTTATATTTGTTCTTCTTCCTGCTTACCTACAGCTTTTTCTTTTTGGGCGGGGTCGTGATTTGTTTACGAATTGGAATATCTCATTCCAACCTTGCAAAGAAAGTTGAACGCCAACACGCTGTTTCTGTAACTAAAAATGAAAATCCTTCATCATGATTCGTCTATTGTAGTGGTTGATAAGCCTGCCGAACTCTCTGTCCTTGCAGAGGGGTGGAATAAGGAAATGCCTTATCTTGCGAAGATGCTGGAAGAACAATTCGGCAAAATATGGGTGGTGCATCGTTTGGATAAAGGCACAAGCGGAGTGATGATCTTTGCACTGACGGCGGAAGCACATCGCTCATTGAATATTCAGTTTGAGAGGCATGAGGTGGAGAAGGCATATCATGCAATCATGAACGGCATTCCGAAGTGGGATGAGAAGGTGACGAAATTTCCGCTGCGGGTGAATGTAGGACATAAGCATCGCACTGTGGTGGATGATCGGAGCGGCGTTCCGGCTGAGACGAGGTTTAGGCTGCTGGAACGCTATCAATCTGCGGCGTTGGTAGAGGCGTCGCCAATGACGGGGAGAACGCATCAGATTCGTGTCCATGCCTATGCGTTGGGTTATCCGCTGGTGGGGGATATCCTTTATAGCGCACCGGAAAACAACTTGATCGCGCGCCCGGCATTGCATGCACGATCGTTGACATTAACACATCCTGAGAATGGTAAGAGGTTGACCTTTCAAGCAGACTATCCTAATGATTTATTGAATGCTATAAATTTGCTGAGAGGCAAATGAGCCTCTTGAATTTATGGTATATTTTTAGTAAGGAGTATAGCCATGAACGAGCGAATCCTCATCATCGAAGACGATCAAGCTATCTTAAAGTTGTTACAGCGCGGTCTGGCGTATGAAGGTTATACGGTGGATACCGCCACAGATGGACGCATGGGATTGATCGCGGCTCGCGACCATACCCCCGATCTGGTCGTCCTGGATTGGATGTTACCCGGCATGGATGGTTTGGAAGTGTGCCATCGTTTGCGACAGGGCGGTTCAATTCCGATTTTGATGCTGACTGCCAAAGATACCGTGCATGACCGCATTCAGGGATTGGATGCCGGTGCGGATGATTATATGGTCAAACCGTTTAATCTGGATGAGTTGTTGGCGCGTGTGCGTGCGCTTTTGCGCCGAACCCAGCCAGAACGTATTCCTGTTTTGAAGTTTGCAGACTTGTCACTGGATACAGGGTCACGTCAGGCAACTCGCGGGAATCGCACCGTCGCTTTGACCGCGAAGGAGTACGAATTGCTGGAATTATTCCTGCGTCATCCCAAGCAGGTGCTTACTCGCGAAGTGATCTTTGACCGTGTGTGGGGCTACGACTTTGGCGGCGAGAGCAATGTGTTGGAAGTGTACATTCGCTATCTGCGTCAAAAGTTGGAAGCCGAAAATGAACAACGCCTTATTCATACCGTGCGCGGTGTGGGGTATGTCTTAAGGGAAAATCCGTAATGGAACGGCGGGTGACCGCCGTTTTTTTATTGTAGTGAGAAATATCAGGGTATGAAATGATTTTTCTCACCAGCTATTCTTAGCTTGCCCTAAACTCGAACCATTAAACTGTGACCATGTCGTTGCGTTTGCGCCTCACCTTGCTATACTCCACCTTTATGGGGGGTATTTTGCTTGTCTTTGGCGCGGCGGTTTATATTCTTGTAAACGTGATTTTGCTCAACCAAGTGGATAACTTGTTAGCAAACGTGGCGCGTGAGATCGTCCGTGCAACAACGGTCGATTCACGAGGGGATTTGAACGTTATCAGCTTGCCCACATTGGATATGACCTCGAATGCCTATGTACAAGTTTGGGGACCCGATGGCAAGCTGATTACTACATCTCCAAGTATCGGTTCATTGACCAAAGCATTGGACCCGGTAGGGCTGGAATCAAATATGACGATGTACGAAGACTCGTATCTTGATTCTGCTCATTTGCGTGTGTTGACTGTTCCTCTAAAGTTGAGAAACCGCATCATTGGAACTTTACAAGTGGCAGCCAGCCTGACGGTGGTGGATGCCACTCGAACCAGTCTGCTTTCAATTATGGCGATTATTGCTTTGGTGGCGGTTGGATTGGTGATGTGGGGGTCATGGGTGGTGCTTGGACGTGCTCTTTCGCCTTTGCAAGATATTGCCGATACCGTAGATCAGATCAACCGTGCGGACGATTTATCGCGCCGTATTCCAACAGAGAGTGCCATGCGTGATGATGTGGGCGATTTGGTTATCTCTATTAATCAGACTCTGGAACGCCTGGAGTCGTTGTTTACGTCGCAACAGCGTTTTCTTGCAGACGTGAGCCATGAATTACGCACCCCGTTGACCGTGATCAAAGGCAACGTGGATTTGATCCGCAAGTTCAAAGAAGCCGATGAAGATTTGCTCAATAGCATTGACCAGGAAGCAGGGCGGCTGAACCGTCTCGTGAGCGGGCTTTTGATGTTGGCACAGGCAGAGTCTGGCAAGCTGCCGTTGAACTTCACACAAGTAGAGTTAGACCTGTTATTGACCGAAGTCTTTACGGAAACACGGGTCTTGGCGGGCAGTAAAGTGCGTGTGCATCTTAATCAAATCGATGAAGCCTTGGTCAAAGGTGACCGTGACCGTTTGAAGCAAGTCATTTTGAATTTGGTGGCAAATGCAATTCAGTACACTCCACAAGGTGGGGAAGTGTTCTTAAGCCTAAAACGAATTGGCGAACAAGCGCGGCTCATTGTCCGCGATACGGGACCTGGAATCCCTGCTGATGATTTGCCTTACATCTTTGAGCGTTTCTATCGCGCAGAAAAATCTCGCACCCGCTCCAAAACAAGCGGATTTGGCTTGGGCTTGTCCATTACGAAGTGGATCGTTGAACAGCATGGCGGTCAGATCAAAGTTGAGTCAAAAGAGGGTGAAGGAACTTCGTTTGTGATCTGGCTAAACGTGATGAAGTAAACAAGTGTGGGGGATTAGGGCAAGCCAAGTCTTTGGCTGGCTTGATTGCAGAGACTAGCTCCGTATTTTGAATACCATTCATTGAGAGCATTACTTGGGTTAACGCCGCTTATGGCGTCATTGTAAATTGGTGTGCCGTACTGCACATAACGTTTCGTTTCTGCATGCCATGTCCATTCGGCGCGCGGGATGACGCCAATGCCGCCGTTGTAGCCTGCCATTGCTAAACGGACGTCGCCATTGGCGGCGGTTAACGAACGGACGAGATAGTTGAGTCCGCGGGAGGCGTTGGTTTCGGGGTTATAGGGGTCGTCTGTGATGGAAAAATGAAATGGCATCACTTGAAAGAGCCCCATAGCACCGGCACTAGATGTGGCGCGAGGATCTCCGCAGGATTCGATCTGCATAATGGTGGCAACTAGATTTGGGTCCAGGTTGGAGGCGGATGCCCAGCGAACGATAGAGTCAGCCCAATAAAGGACTTCGCGTGTAAAGATGGGGGAAAGGTTCAGAGAGGTGGAATCGGGCATTGAATCCATTGCGATAACCGGCAGTGGATGAGTCTTTTTCAATGCAAAGTTTCCAAGTAAAGCGCTGATGAGGATTACAGTGAGGGGAACGAGCATGAAGCCAGAAAAACAGCCGCCCCCTGTGTCTTCCGGGATGGCGGCTGTTTGATTGTAGGGTTTTGTCGTGCGAGCGCGGGGCATACGTAAGGTCTCTTTTCTGGGTCAGGGGACCCGGGCTCGAAAATGTGTATTCAGTTGTCGAAGTGAGTAAATTTGTTATGCGTCGTAACGTCGTTCATTGCTTTCGGAGCGAGCTTCATATGAAACGGGATGATAGGTCGGCTCGGGCGGGATGAAGGAGGTTTGCTGCGAAGAGACAGGCTTGGGCGCCGGGCGGAACGTGTTCTGTGAAGCAGGCGCCGCATTGACCGGGCGATTGATCTGCGAAGCGGGGCGTAGAACTGGTTGATTGGTGGGTTGGTTATATTGCGGGCGCGGAGCCGGGTTTTGATTCTGATAAACCGGGCGAGGTTGTTGCTGTTGAGGCTGAGGTTGTGGGCGCGGCTGATTGTATTTGGGCTGGTAAGAGGAAGAGTTCACCTGTGCTGTGGTGAAGAGACGATCGCCAGCAAGAGAGAAGGTGCCAATGATAAGCAAGCGCACCAACCAAACCATGGCAGCTACGAAGATGGGCACAATCTTGGTGATTGTTTCAGAGCTGACCGCAGCGGTTCCTTGAATGTTACCGTTCTGTGCAATGGCAACTGAAACGCCCCACCAAGTGAGGGTAGCATTGAATCCAGCAGCGAGCAACCATGCACCAAAAAGATAATAGACTTCGGCAGGTTCGTCACGCCCCTGTTCTGGGGTGAAGATGCGGGCGATACCGGCAAAGTCGATACCGCAGAAAGCGATGGCAAGAATGGTAGACCATTTCAAGCCAGCGAAGGTCAGGTCGCCAAGCATGTCGTGCAAGGCATATTGGGTGGTGCTGAAGTTGAAGACTTCGAACGCCAACAGGGCTCCAAGGATCATGGCTCCCCAGGCAGCGCCGCGGCTATACTGTCGGTTATATACAAGATTGTTCCACAAGCGCTTCAAATGGTCACCGAGTGGATTATTTTGACGATAGTTACTCATTTCGACCTCCTTGTCGAATAGGCTAGAACGAGTGTTCTAAAAGTAGAACGGATTTTAGAACAAATGTTTTTTTGTGTCAAGAGGGAAATAAGGGAAAAACATAATTTCGGTTCAGATCAAAAATCGATGCCAGATACCCTCCTATAGGGTGATTGTCGAAGCAAGTCTTTATTCTATAATTGTCCACACCAGAGGAGAGCTCATGTTATCTCAAATGAAAAAGTACCCAGCTTTAAGCCCAACCGATGTACGGGTGTTAATGCAAAGAAAAGAAGAAGGCTATGAAAAAAGATTGCTTGTCTTCCAAACTCCGTTTGGGTACCGCCGCATGGCAGAGCTCTTCACCCCAGAAGGGGAAGGGGTGCATCCGCTGATTCTGTTCCTTCATTGGTACGAGCCAGAGTCGCGTGACTCGAACCGTAGTCAATTCGTGGACGAAGCGATTGAAATGGCAAAAGCGGGTGCCATTTGCCTTACGGTTGAAACCCTTTGGTCTGACCCAGATTTTTTCCTCAAGCGCACCCAAGCCGATGATATGCAAAACTCGATGGAAGAAGTGGTCAATGAACGCCGCTTTATCGATTTCCTTGCCTCACAACCGAACGCAGACTTGACTCGCTTTGCGTTGGTAGGTCATGACTTCGGCGGGATGTATGGAGTCGTAGCTGGCAGTTTGGATCAACGTCCCACTCATTACGTGGTGATGGCTGCCACGCCTCGCTTCCCAGACTGGTACTTGTATCTGCCTCAATTAGAGGGTGCGGCGCGAGAAGCCTTTCTCTCCGAAATGAAACCCATCGATCCGATCACGCACATTCCAAATCTGGCGCCTGCGCGAGTCTTCTTCCAGTTTGGCGATAACGACCCTCACGTCCCCCTTGAACGTGCAGACGAATTCTTCGTCGCCGCAAAAGAGCCGAAAGAAAAGAAAGTCTATCAATCAGGGCATGGGTTGAATGACGAGTCCACGAAGGATAGAAGAGCATGGTTAAAAGAGAAATTACAGTTAGGGAATTAGTAATAAATAAAACGCACTTAATTTCTTATTTGACTCAATCACTATCTCCCCAGTACACTTGAGCAAATCTTTGAGGCTGCCTTTTGAAATGGGCAGTCCGCGAAACCGGAGACCCCATGTTTTTCTCAACCACTCCGCGCCCCGAGAGTTTGCGGGCGATATCGGACGTGAAGTTGAAACCCTTCTGGTTGGATGATCCGTCCAAGCCAGAACAAGCCCCATCTCTTACAACTCAAATCCAAACCGACCTTGCCATTATCGGCGGAGGCTTCACCGGTCTGTGGACGGCGCTACAAGCCAAACAAGCCGACCCAAACCGGGATGTTGTCCTGCTTGAGGCAGGTGAAATTGCCATCGGTGCCAGCGGACGAAACGGCGGCTTTTGTGCCGCATCGCTTACGCATGGCATCGAAAACGGACTAAGCCGTTGGAAGGACGACCTGCCAACCTTGCTTCGGCTTGGCAATGAAAACTTGGATGAAATTGAGTCCACGATCAAGCAATTCAATATTGACTGTGATTTCATCCGCTCGGGGGAGGTGGGCGTTGCAGTGGAGGAATATCAAATTGCCGACTTGCAAGAAGAGGTGGAGCAAGCAAAGCACTTCGGCGCCAACGCTCAATTTTTCAATCAAGAAGAAATTCGTTCACGCATCAATTCTCCTGTATTTCTTGCGGGCGCAATCGAGAAGTCTAATGCCATGCTCAACCCGGCACGCTTGGCATGGGGCTTGAAGAAGGCGTGCATTCAGCTTGGAGTCCGCTTTTTTGAGGGCACCCCAGTGACCGGCTTGGAAGAGAAGCGCGAGGCTCTCATCCTTACAACGCCACAGGGTCAAGTTGAAGCGCGTAACGTAGCTATGGCAACCAATGCCTTCCCGCCTTTGCTTAAGCATCTGAGGTTGTATGTGGTGCCGGTCTATGATTATGTTTTGATGACCGAGCCGCTTTCAAAATCGCAGCATGACGCGATTGGCTGGTATGGTCGTGAAGGCTTGAGCGATAATGCCAATCAATTTCATTATTCTCAAATGACATCCGATGGGCGGATTCTGTGGGGCGGATACGACGCCATCTATCATCGCAATAACGCAGTAGCACCACAGCTTGAAAATCGCCCCGCCTCTTTCGGACATTTAGCGGAGCACTTCTTTCAAGTCTTTCCTCAGCTGGAAGGACTCCGCTTTACGCATGCGTGGGGCGGTGTGATCGATACCTGTTCTCGGTATACCGCTTTTTGGGGGCAGGCATATCACAATAAGCTTGCCTATGCCATGGGCTATACCGGTCTCGGGGTGGGTGCTTCTCGTTTTGGCGCACGCGTAATGCTGGACCTGTTGAATGGCGAACGCACGGAACGAACTGAATTGCAAATGGTAAAGAGCAAACCTTTCCCATTCCCGCCAGAACCGTTCCGCTCTCCGATCATCAACTTCACACGCTGGTCATTAGATCAAGCGGATCGAAACCAAGGCAGAAGAAACCTTTGGTTGAAGACCTTGGATGTATTAGGGTTGGGATTTGATTCGTAGTAATAAAAAAGAGACAGTCACTGGTGACTGTCTCTTTTTTATTACTTCTTCTTCGGCTTGGACATTTCGTCGACCACCGCGTTGTAAAGCGTTTCAGCTTTTAGCTCATTGAGTGAGAAACAGGGCGCTTCGAGATGGTCTGCCAATTGTTGGGCTAGCCCCTGATCGAAGGCGGCATGTTCCATGTTGATCACCACCGAGCGGATTTTTTCCATGGCGATCATCTCGGCAAATTTGAAACCTTCTTCTTGCGGAGGAAGTGTTCCTAGTGAAACATTACCAGCTCCATCGGTCAAGACAATGAGCAAAGGCTCTACATCTGGGTGGATGTGCTTCTCGTGCGAGATGACATCATGTGCCATAAAGAGACCCGCTGAAAGCGGAGTCTTCCCGCCGACGGGGATATCCATCAGAGCACGTTGCGCAAGCTGAACAGAGTTGGTGGGGGAGAGTACCAGTGTGGCACGGTCTTTCTGGAAGACGATGAGGCCCACACGGTCACGGCGCTGATAGGCATCCGTAAGAAGCGAAAGGATGGCTCCTTTGGTGGCATTCATACGTTCAGCCACTGCCATAGACCAAGAAGCATCCACAAGGAATAAGACCAGATTTGCAACCCGCTTCACGCGGATCTTGCGTTGTAGATCACTCTTCTTGATCGAGAAGGCGAGCTTTTTGCGTTCTTCAGTTCGTTGTTTTTGGAATGGGGCTGCGGCACGGATGGTTGCATCGAATGCGATATCCGTTAAGTTATCGCCAGCAGGGCGGGCCATGATGTAGCGACCATGTTTGCGTTCGGTTTTGGTGAGCGAACGACGACCCGCCTGCTTGCGAGTAAGTTTATCTAAAGGAGTGTTGAGCTTGCGCGGCTGGAAGGTCTCGCCGGCTTTAACTTTTTGTCCGCCTTCCCACCAGTTCGCATTACTGCTTGCGAACACTTCCCGATTTTCCATCGGTTCGGGGTTGCCTTCTTGCGGACCCTGCTCAGACTGCTCATCCTCCAGTTTTAAGTTTTTTTTTCCTCTTTGTCGCTGCCTTTTTCCTGGCTCTCAGAAGAGTCATCTTCCTCTTCATTCGGCACAGACTGACCCGCCAGCTGCTCAATGCGTTCTTGCAGTTGTTCGGTGGTCATTTCGGCTTGCTGGAAAGGTGTGCGCTTGATGCGGTGCGGCAGAGTCAATTCTGCGGCGAGAGCGATATCGTGGTCGTTGATCTTGGTGCGACCTTCAAATGCCGCCTCAGCGCGCGCGGCTTTCAAGATAACCATATCCGCACGGTGACCGTCCACGTTGAGGGAGGCGGTGAGGGCGGCGATGGAGAGCAAATCGCGGCTGGTGTATTTGACTTGGTCTACGAGTTCGCGAGCTTTGGCAATTTGCTGAGAGAGTTCATCTTCCTTCGGTTGCCATTGCTTGCGGAAGGCATCGGGGTCTTTTTCATACGAGATGTTACGTTCCATGATGGTCATGCGTTCGCGGGCTTCGCGGATGCCAACGATCTCGACCGAAAGGGCGAAGCGATCCAGCAACTGAGGGCGAAGATCGCCTTCTTCAGGATTCATCGTCCCAACGAGAATGAAGCGCGCGGGGTGAGCAAAGGAGATGCCTTCGCGTTCCACCGTGTTCACGCCCATGGCAGCAGAGTCCAAAAGAATATCCACCACGTGATCGTCGAGCAAGTTCACTTCGTCGATGTAGAGCAAGCCGCGGTTGGCGTTGGCAAGCACGCCGGGTTCAAAGTGACGTTCGCCTTTTTGAATGGCTTTTTCAATGTCGAGCGTTCCAACCACACGGTCTTCGGTGGCAGAAACGGGTAAGTTAATGAACGGAGTGGCGCGTTCAGCGAATGGCAAATTCTTTACGGCAGCAGCGCGTTCTTTACATTCGGTACACCAGGTGCCGGGTTTATCAGGGTCACAGCCAAAGCGGCAATCTTGCACAACTTTGACGTGGGGGAGAAGCGCAGCAAGAGAACGCGACGCGGTGGATTTTGCAGTACCGCGTTCACCACGGATCAATACGCCGCCGATGCGGGTATCCACGGCGTTGAGGATGAGCGCACGCTTCATGCGGTCTTGTCCAACGATAGCTGTAAAGGGGAAAATAGCGGGCATTTGTTTACTCCAGCCCGTGATTATAACGCCCTTTTTTCGGAAACTTACTCGTAAATTTAGTGTTCCTTCCTCTTATTAGGGTTGTCAACTTATCATTTCACTTGTATAATCTTTATCATATCTTTTAATTGGAGTCACAAGTGATGGATCAAAATGAAACCCTGAGCGGGACAAATAATGCGCAGGGAGATCACAACAATCAATCGATGGAGGCGCTATTAGCATCTGAATCGTTGAGCATTGATCTTCCGAAAGCAGGCGAAATCCGCAAAGGGACAATTGCAAGTATTTCACAAAACCAGATCCTGATCAGCATTGGGGCGAAGTCCGAGGGCGTCGTTGCTGGCAAGGAATTGGAGCAACTGACCGAAGAAGAGCGCGCTGCGCTGAAAGTCGGACAGGAACTTGACGTGTTCGTTATTATCCCCGAAGATAATAATGGCAATGTTGTGCTTTCTCTCAAACGTGCATTCGAACAGATTGCTTGGGAAAACGTCGAAAAGATGATCGCTGATGAAACCGTGTTCGATACAAAGATCATCGGTTTCAATAAAGGCGGTTTGATTGCTGCTATTGGAAGTCTGCGTGGGTTTATCCCATCTTCACAGATCAGTGCTTCTCGCCGTGCACAGTCCACGGGCGATAAGCCCGAACAGCGCTACCAGAAGATGGTGGGGCAGCCGATTTCCGTTCGCATCGTGGAAGTGGACCGCGAACGCCGCCGCCTTATCCTCTCTGAGCGCGCCGCCAATACCGAATCTCGTTCGGAACTGAAGGAACGCGTGATCGGTGAATTGGAAGAAGGCAAGTCTTACACCGGTCGTGTGACCAGCCTCGCCGACTTCGGCGCCTTCGTCAATATCAACGGTGCCGACGGTCTCGTACACCTCTCTGAAATTTCTTGGGATCATGTAACTCACCCCAAGGAAGTGCTCGAAGTGGGGCAGGAAGTTAACGTCAAGGTCATCAACATTGACCGCGATAAGAAACGCATTGGCTTGTCCATTCGTGCCTTGCAGGATGACCCCTGGAAGAACCGCATGTCCAAGTTCAGCGTGGGTCAGTTGGTGGAAGGTGTCATTACCCGCCTGACCAAGTTTGGTGCTTTTGCCCGCCTCGAAGGCGATATCGAAGGTCTCATCCACATCTCTGAGTTAAGTGAGAATCGCGTTGAACATCCCAAGGAAGTTCTTCATGAAGGCGATGTCAAGACCTTGCGCATCATCCGCATCGATGTTGACCAGCATCGCATTGGCTTGAGCCTGCGCAAAGTAGACTCTGCCGCTTTTGCCGACAAAGACTTCAAGATGCTGACGAAAGACTTCGGCGGCGACGAAGAATAGAAAACAAAAAGAGCGCACCGCAAGGTGCGCTTTTCAATTATGCCCATGCCACTCTTAGTTGACGCTCACGCCGATATTGCCTACAACATGCTCAAGTACGACCGCGATTATACGCGCACCGTATCAGAGACCCGCACACTTGAAGCCGGCAGCCACACCGTGCAAGATAATGGGGATACTCTTATCAGTTGGCACGAATACCAACGCAGCCAGATCGCTATTATTTTCTCCACTCTTTTTGCGGCGCCAATTCGCTTTAGAAGTTATGAAGGCGAAAAACAGATTTATAAAACATTTGATGAAGCGCATAAACTCTATAGCGTTCAATTAGATGTCTATCATCGGATGCAGGATAACATGCCAGATAAGTTCCGCATCCTCGCCTCCAAACGGGACCTGGACCTGCATCTGACCCAGTGGAGCGAATCCACGCCGGATGCATCTGCTCATGCCGCCGTCTCCAGCGGCAGTAGACCGCTTGGCATGGTGGTGCTGATGGAAGGCGCAGAAGGCATTCGCGAACTCTCTGAATTAGAAATGTGGCACAACCGCGGCGTGCGCCTGATTGGACCCGCCTGGGTAGGTACACGGTATTGCGGCGGCTGGAAAGAACCCGGTCCGTTGACCGATGACGGGCGCAAGTTGTTAGCTGCCATGGCAGACTTTAACTTCACCCTCGACCTCAGCCATATGGACGAACGAGCCGCCATCGAAGCTTTGGATATTTATGAAGGTCCTATCGTGGGCACCCATGCCAACTGTGCGGCACTCATGCCCAACTCCAACACGAACCGGCACTTCAGTGATCGCATCATCGAGGGCATCATCGAGCGCGATGGGGTGGTGGGAGTCGTGCCGTTCAATACGTATCTCAAAGTGGGCTGGTCACGTGAGAAGGGACACCGCCGCGAAGAAGTGCCCCTGGACGTGCTCGCCAATCACATTGACCACATCTGCCAGATCGCCGGTGACTCGCTTCATGCCGGCATTGGCTCCGATTTTGACGGCGGCTTTGGGCTGCAATCGGTTCCGCCAGAAATTGAGACCGTCGCAGATTTACAAAAACTGGTATCCTTATTGCAAGCGCGCGGCTATTCTGAAGCAGACACTACCAATATTCTTGGTGCCAATTGGATCGCCCGCCTCAAACGAGATTTACCTTAAACCCTTATGACTGACACCCAACCTTCTTCTGACATCAATTCTGGTAGCGATGATGCGCTTACGCCGCGCATTCGCTTAAGCCTTATCCTCACCTTTATTGGACTCTTCATCTTTGCCGTAGGTGCCAAGCCAGACCTCTTCGGCTGGGACCGCAGCCCTGTGGTTGGCTTTGTACAGATCATTGTCTTCCTCATCGGTCTGGCATGGATTTGTGTGGGCGGCTACCTCGGTTTGCACGCCCTTTGGTGGGGACTGGAACGCACCATCGTTGGTGACATCGGCAGCCGCTTGGTATCGACTGGTTTTGTGTTCTCGGTCTTTGCAGGGCTAGCCGACATCATCGGCATGGGGTCTCATTCCTTCCCGCAAATTCCATACTTCGGTCCCTGGCAAGCGACCGGCGTCTTGATCGGTCAGGGCATCATCGCCTTGGGGTTTTTGATGATGATTCCTTTTCGGCAGAAGTAGTTCTATCATATTAGCCTGAAAGGTCTCGAATAACTTTAATTTTCGGAAACAAAAATAATAGCTGGAGGAAATAATGGAAAATTTAGATAAAGATAATGATAAGTTTGACCTTGTCATCTTAATAGCTATTTTAGTTTTTACAATAATAATTTTTGCTTGGGAAATACTATCTCCTAATTCAGAATCAACACAAAAGGAAGAAATACTTTTCAAAGCATTTGAATTTGCACTCCCAATAATAATAGGATGGTACCTCCAAAAAATCCAATCACGCGGCGAAGTAAATAAGAGTATAAAAAAACTTGCAGTTAGTGCTTATAGGCGAATAAAAGATGTTGAAAAGCTGTTGTACGATTGGCAAATACAATAAAAAGGTTTGACGAAAACTCAAAAAAAAGAATTGCAGAGTTTGACAATCTTACAAATCTCACAGAAGGAATTATTGATACAGTCTACTCTTCAATAGGAGATTGGCAAGATATTCTTGGTAAAGATCTTGAAAAGGTCAAATTATATAAATCCTTACAAGAGGATTATCAACGTGAAGTAAGTCAAGGGGATAATGATAAAAAACTAGATGATTTAAAAATGCAATTAGAAAAGCTCAAATCAGAAATTCCATCTCAATTAGTTAACATAGACTCAAAACCTATTTTTGCATATGAAGCGTCTAGAGAGGTCATTCATTTTATATATGATGCTGTCAATAATTATGGCGAATTTGTAATAGTTGCAAATGTATCTTCTTCCTCTCCAGAGGAATATCAAAAAATCTATCAATTACCTATTGGACATTTTGTGAACCTAGAACTTAGCACATCAATGCATAGTAACGGCATCTACGTACTGTTAGAAGACAGCAAAATTATTGGAGAATTACTAAATCCATTTAGTGATTTTGGAGTTCACGATTATGAATTTAATAAAGCTTTTGCAGAAGTTTTCCACTTGGAGTCTGTAAATGACCGATGCACGGCAATATTTTCTGAAATTACAAAAAATGACAGAAACAAAATGACACTAAAAATACAATTATAGAAAACTACATTGCGCAAAGGGAGGGTTGCTCTGTGAACGGGCAACTCTCCCTTTTGATTGAATACCGTGCAAAGCATGGATGGGTTGCATCTACACCTTTTTATACTAAAATACTCGATTTTTGATTATCCGCTGTATAATTCGAGAAATTATAAGCGGGAAACCATCCCTATGCCCGAAACCAATCACCCTCTCAAAGTCTTCCTCTGCCACGCTCGCGATGATAAGCTGAAAACGCGTGAACTATATCGCTATTTACGCAAGCGAGGTATTCAACCTTGGCTAGACGCTGAAGATTTGTTTGGGGGACAGGATTGGCGGGTTGAAATTCCGAAGGCGATTAAAGCATCAGATGCTATTATTATTTGTCTTTCCAAGAACTCAATCAATAAAGAGGGATTTGTCCAGGCAGAAATTACGTTTGCCCTAGAAAAAGCATTAGAGATACCTCAGGGACGCATTTTTATTATTCCAGTGAGATTTGAGGATTGCGAAGTTCCTGACAATTTAGAGCGTTTTCACTGGGTAGATTTATTTGAGGATGATGGCTTTCCTAAGTTGATGAGATCCCTCAAGACTCGTGCTGGTCAACTAGAACGCGCTACTGTGCAAGTACCTCAACTTGACGAATCTAGCCCAAACCTAAGCTCTGCGTCTAAAGTGATTGCTGAGAATGCACAGTTGGAAACTGAAGAATTAGAAAAAGAAAAAACTTCTCGCGAAATGGAAGAGCGTGAAGCCATTGAACGTGTGGAAATAGAACAAAACCTTGAAGTTAGAGATGTGGCTAAACCAGAGGAAAAGAATCGCCTAGCCATAAAGCCAAAGAGAGGTGGTCAGATTATTTATTGGCTTGGTGCTACTATGTTTGGTGTTTCTATGCTTATTTTAGGAGTTGTATTATTTTCTTCATTAAATAAACAATTTAAACCCCCTAGCTTGACGCCTTCTGCTGTAGCGGTGGAACTAACTACAACACCTCTTAAGAATAAGACTGAAACACCTCAAGTATTGTTTAGTAGTTCTGTTCTTCAGGAAATAACCGAAGATAATTATGGTTTGATTCAGAAACTAGACACATTTTTTGTTGGAGAAGATATAACTGATATTTCTTTGTCTCCAGATAATCAATATGTAGCTGTAAGTTATTCTTCTAGCAAAATTGAAGTATGGAATTTGTCAACCAAAGAAAGTGTTTTATCATTTGATGGTGATTTTGCGGCTTTTTCACCAAATGGACAATTTATTGGTATAGCAGGTAGCTCAGGAGTATCTGTTTATGATTTTCCAAAAGGTGCCTTGGTTTTCGTATTAAATGAAGAAAATTCTTTTTTTAGCATCTTGTTTTCCCCAAATAGCGAAATGATAGCAGCTGGTGGAGAGTATGGTGAGTTTTATGTTTGGTCTATGAATGATAGATCGCTTGTTGAATCTGGCTCTGGGCTCGGTGGAAATGTAAATAATTTGGCATTCTCAGGCAATGGGAATTTATTAGCCCTTGCTTCACTAGAAAAAAACTTTATTTGGAGTTTTTTAGATAGTAAAATTGTAAGGACTATTGTTGTACGTAATCAAAGTATAGAATATTTAGGCATTGCTTTGGATGAAAGTGGCGAAACATTTTTTACTAACATTGGGGATGGAAAAATTATAGCATGGCGTGTTTCCAATGCAGAGAAAATATTAACTTTGACAAGTGACGAAGGTCTTATTGCTGATATGGAAGTCTTGGGCAGTAGCGATACGCTTCTTCTTGTTACCACTAATGAATCTCAATTGTCTTTCTGGGAAATTCAAGGCTATAGTTATTTAATGAATTTTGAAAGAGTTTCTGCTCCGTCCGTATGTATGGATGTTTCTCAGAAACAAGATTTAATAGCTATAGGAGACAATACTGGTTTCCTAACACTGTGGGGAATAGAGCGGTAGAAAAGTATTATTGTTTTAATTGCCAAAATTGAGTTAAGAATCGAGAAGCTTCTATATGATTTTAGGGGGGAGTCCTCAAGCTACAAGACTTCTAGACATCACATGTATGCATCAACACTTAGTATTAATACACCCGAGTGGTCGCAGGGTAGTCTGTTGATGTAGTAATCACAACAAAAAAGAGTCCGCACGCGGACTCTTTTTGATGCACCACTTCTACTTCGTAATCTTTCTTGCTTCCATATAAAACCGCTTCTCCTTCGCTTCGCCCATCGAGAAGGTCTTGCGTGGCAGAGCGCCATCCAGAATGACGGTCTTGAACAGCTCATTCTTGTGCATACCCGCCAAATATAAGCCGACATTGCCGCTTTGCAGGGACAAGCGTTCCACCACATCTTCACCGTGGACGTAGTCAATTTTTTCCGCGCCGCCGTTCTTTACGAAGGGGTCGAGGAAGGTTTGAATGGTTCCCACCGCTAAATTCGTGGATGGCTTGCTGATCTCGATCACGCCGAACTGCTGTCCGCCGCCGACCACGCCAATGTATTGCTTGTCACCGGGCACGTCACCATCCACGCGTTGGGTCATCTCCGCACCGCTGGCGACGGGTGTGTATTTGTAATTCTCGCCGAAGAACGATTTCATCTCGGCAAAGATATCTTTCTTCAAACCGAACAACACCCGATGGATCGGCTCAAACTCTAACGCCTCATCGTGGACGTTTTCAATTTCAACCAAGGCATAGCGCGCCGGGTGATCCATGCCCACTTCGGCTTTGATCTTTTCCCAAATGGCTTTGGCGGTGGCAAGCGAGTGATTGCCGTCGCCCATGGCGAAGAGCAGCACCGGCAGAGATTTGTCCACGCCGTATTTGGCGGCGAAGGTTTCAGCAGAGGCGAGGCCGCGCAGGGCTTCGACGACTTGATTCTCGAAGTCAGCGTTCACAGCATACCCCGCGAGATGACCACTTCCAAGCATGGTGTCAAAATCATACAACTTCTCAAACTTTGCTTTCGCCGCCGTCAACGGTTCGATGACGGTCTTGTTCGGGTCGTCGATGAGCACCAGAATATGCGGGAACTCAAGCTGTGCGCCTTCACGAATTTTGATGCGCGGAGGCAGGCGGTCTACAATCGTCCCTTCGGTGGCACGGATCAGGCTGGAGGAGCCTTTGTTGTAATCATAGCGTTCGAGGTCGAGGCACAGCATCACACCCTTGCGGGTCTTGCCGTGCAGGGTCTGGCGCTCGACATATACAAAACCATCATGCGGCTGGAGGATGCCTTCATCCATGTACTTCTTCATCGCCGCCTGAATATTCTGGATGCGTTCCTCACCGCCCGGTCCTTCGAGATAGACTTCGGGGAATGTCAGGCGCAAGGTCGATGGCGCATCGCCGACGATCTTCTCCACCTCGTTCCAATACTCCGGCTCAGAGGTGAACTGGTCACACGCGATCACCGCCCACTTCTGCGGGTCCACGCCGGGTTTGGGAAGATACACTTGCGGGATCTGAATACCAATGTCGCTGATGATTTTCATGAATAAGGGTCTCCTATAAATCGTAGGGGCGAGGTCTCCTCACCCAGGGCGGGGGGACCCCGCCCCTACGGGAATTCGAATTATTTCTTCGCGAATGCGATCAACTTCTCTGCCACTTCCGCGCCGACGCGAGCCTGGGCTTCTTTGGTGGCTGCGCCAATATGCGGGGATGCGATGACGTTGTCGAGCTTGGCGAGTTTCCAGTCAACGGGCGGCTCTTCGTTGAAGACGTCCAACGCGGCTCCGGCGACCTTTCCACTGGTCAGCGCTTCGTAGAGTGCTTCTTCGTTGACGATTCCACCGCGCGCGCAGTTGACGATGCGCACGCCGTTCTTCATCTTGGCAAATTGTTCCGCGCCGATCATATTGCTGGATTCTTTGGTCTTCGGCAAATGCAAGCTGATGTAATCGGCCTGGGCGAGCAACTCATCCAGCGAAACTAATTTGACGCCAGCCATTTCTTTCACGTACGGGTCGTAGGCAATAACGGTCATTTCCATGGCGAGGGCGCGTTTGGTCACTTCCTTGCCGATGTTGCCGATACCGATCAAGCCGAGGGTCTTGCCGCCGATCTCGTCGCCGTTGAAGCTTTTCTTATCCCAGGTTTCGGCTTTCATGGTGGCGCTGGCTTTGTAAAGCGAGCGAGCCATCATCAGCATATAGCCGATTGCCAGTTCCGCCACAGACTTGGAGTTGGCGAGGGGAGTGTTCATGACCGTGATGCCTTTTTCTTTGGCGTACTCATGGTCAATGGTATCGAGCCCGGCACCGCCGCGCAAAATGACCTTGAGGTTTGGGCACACGTCAATCAGGTCTTTGCGGACCTTAGTGCGGGAGCGCACGACCATGCCGTCGTAGTTGGGCAGTTCCACCATCAACTGTTCGGGGGTGATGTCGTCACGCACGTCCACGGTCAACCCGGCGGCGCGCATCTGTTCAATATATTCTTTTTCAGTTTTGTCGCAGATAATGATTTTCATGGGATTCTCCTATAGTTGTTTAGAAAGCTTTCGTAAGGTCAACTCTTCAGGTGGGGAAGATGCTCTGTTAAATCCTTTCGAGTCGCCACTACGTGTACGGTAAATTAATAACAGGAACCGAACCGCCGAAGCGGCTATGTTCCTGTTTGTGAATTCATGCGCAACACGGTAATCATTCTAACAATGCGATATACCTTTGTCAACGATGGAAATCAGCCCATATGGGTGCTTATTGTTCTTGTAGAATTGTCTGACAATAACTATAATGATTTAGATACGATTGTCTGATTTTGCACTAAAATCATCGGTGTAGACAACTGCCCATTGAAATGTATCAAGCCCAAGTCTTCGGATGAGGCGTTTGTTGTCCAATATCATAAACAGGAGTATGAATCCATGTCTGATTTAAAACGTGTATATAATTTCAACCCCGGTCCGGGTGTATTGCCGCTTGAAGTGTTGCAAGAAGCGCAAGCCGAATTGCTGAACTTCAAAGGCACGGGGATGTCGGTGATGGAGATCAGCCATCGTTCGAAGGAATTTGAAGCCGTGATCCAAACCGCTGAAGCCGACTTGCGCGAATTGTTGGGCATCCCTTCTAATTACAAGGTGATGTTCCTGCAAGGCGGCGCGACCTTGCAATTTGCGATGGTGCCAATGAACCTGCGTGCCGCCGGCGCTTCTGCCGACTATGTGGTCACCGGTTCGTGGAGTAAGACCGCAGTAAAAGAAGCCAAGAAATTGGGTACAACTCGCGTTGCTGCCAGCACTGAAGCCTCGAACTTCAACTGCCTGCCCGAGAAATATGACTTTGACCCGAAGGCGGCCTATGCTCACATCACGATGAATGAAACCATTCATGGCGTCGAGTTCTTCAATGAGCCTGTGGTTCCCGATGGTGTGCCGTTGGTGTGCGATACTTCATCCAACTTTATCAGTCGCCCGATCGATGTTTCGAAATATGCCTTCCTGTATGCAGGTGCGCAGAAGAATGCTGGACCTTCTGGCGTGACGGTCGTGATTGCTCGTGATGACATGATCGCTCGGACTCCCGAAAACCTGCCCGTGATGCTCGACTACAAGACCCTCGCTGAGAGCGGTTCCCTGCATAACACGCCGCCTTCCTTTGCCATCTACATGGTGGGACTGGTCTTCAAATGGGCGAAGAAGGTGGGTGGTTTGGCTGCCATCGAAAAGATCAACCGCGAAAAAGCTGGCATCGTCTACAACGCCATTGACCAAAGCGGCGGTTTCTATCGCGGACACACCGTGCCCGAAGCTCGCTCATTGATGAATATTCCGTTCCGCTTGCCGAGCGAAGAACTCGAAGAGACCTTTGCCAAAGAAGCCAAGAAGAATGACCTGATCGGTTTGAAGGGTCATCGTTCTGTGGGCGGTATGCGCGCTTCGGTTTACAATGCCATGAGCATTGAAGGCGCGAAGGAACTTGCCAAGTTTATGGCGGAGTTCCAGAAGAAGAACGGATAGAGTTCGTACATATTGGAAGTAAAAGACCTCCGAATTTTTGGAGGTCTTTTTTGTTTAGGGGTTTGGGATTTCGGTGAGGATCTTGCTTTCTATCTTGAAGTATTTCGAAACTCCCAAAGACGGTTGTGTGGTGAAAGGTTCGCCGGGGTTTCGATCGGCATAGTTGACGGTAATCCGTCCATTCTCAATGGTTGTATTTTGCGGGGCAATGCGGTCACCGAGGAAAATGGCGTTGGTACCTTCTGTTCCAGCAGCAGTTTGCAAAGCAACGACGATGTAGAAGAAAGTTCCACTTCCGCCAGTATCTTGCGTGAGCAGAAAGGCGACGTCACTTTTGCCATCGTTATTTAGGTCACCGATTGCTTCGTTGCCGAAATAGCGAGTGGTGACCTTGCTTGCTGAGCCCGGTGCAATTTCCGCTTCAAAGATGCCGTTGGTCAGGGGGATGAACGAGCCTTCAATTAGGTAGGTGGCATTTTTATAATCAGGCAAAACGAGAGCGGGCTCTGTAATCGGGTAGGCTTCGGATACAACTTCAGGCGGGACAGTTGGGGCTCCGCAAGCAAGTAAAATCATAGACAAACATAAGGGGATAAAAAAATTCTTCACAGCAATCCTTTTATTTCGAGAGCTTGTAGCCACTGACATAATCCACGATGAATTGCATGGGACGGTCATGCTTTGGAGACTTAGATAGATCGTAAATATTAAGCATGAACTGCATGGGGTATTGCGGCGATTGTTGAATGGTGCGGATCTTCTGATCGTTGATGTAAAAATGGACTTCGCGTTCCGTCCACTCGGCGGCGTAGGTGTTGAATTGGGTCACATCCACGGGGAATTCTTCTTCGTAGAATTCATCCTTAATCGATGGGTCACCGAAGGGATGGACGCCATAGCCGATGATGGCGCTTTTCTTTTTGATATTGTATCCCTTTAGTTCAAAGATGCAGATCTCTGCCGAATACTCAGGCTTGTCTTCAAAGCCGATCATCCACAGAGCGGCGACATTGTTGGGGAGGATGTTGCATTTGGCTTTGAGCTCAAAGTAGCCATATTGCGGAGTATACGTCCGCTCGGTGGGTTGGGCTTCGCGTACGCGTAAGTCTTTTGAGAAGCGGTGCTGACCTTCTGCTGAATGTAATGCACCCGAATAGAGCCCCGTTTGCAACGAAGAGACGCGAATATTGCCATTGAATTCAGGCGACCAGGGCTGTTGGTCTGGTTGAATTTCAAGGATGAGACAACTCTCTTCCATGCGATAGCGCGGCTGGGTCTTTGCGCGCGCGCTCCACTGCGGCAGGTAGTATGGAATCCATTTGGAACGGTCTAACAATGGAGAATTGAAGTCATCCAGAAAATCCAAATGATAGGTGTGGAATTGAGTTTGTTTTTGCGAAGTAGGAGACATTTATGCTTGTGGTGTTGGGCGGGCGATGGATGCCATGATTTGTTGGGTCACATCTTTCCCACCAGTGAAATTTGTGTACACAGAGCCAATGGTATAGATCGGTCCCCACGGGATGCCCCACCAGCCGAGAACTAACGAAAGGAGAGTAAAGCCCAAACCAGGGGTAACTGCACTTTCGCCAGCTTTGATGAAATAGATTCCAGAACTTCTGCGGAAGGTCATAATCAGTACCGAGATGCAATATTGATACATGACGAATTTTCCGCCTCGTGCTACTTCTGACTGAACATGGGAAACTGTCATACCTTCGATGCCGTTGATTTTCATGAGATTTGTCCGCTCCTTTGATGATGGATAGTGAATAGGGTTGATAACATGATGGTTATAAATACAAAAATGAATAACATGGTGCGCGGTGCACCTCCCTGCGCTGGATTGGTGAACCCAGCTTGGATGAGGAAAAGAAGATTGAGAAACAGATACAGACTAATGGTCCCGAAAGAGACGTTGAGTTTTATCATCCACTTTTTGGAAAATAATATACCCAACCATATCAAAACAGGATCAAATCGAAGAATTGAATAAAGACAATGCCAATTCTTTAATGAAGCCACAGCTATTTCTTATACATTACGAAAATTGGCTGGCATTCTTTTCAAAGGCTTTTTTCATCAACTTTGAAATGGGCAGTAATATCAACCAGCCGCCAACACCCATGGGGTGCATTACCATGCTGCGAGTGGTGAGAGTTCCTGTTGCTGTTGTTTCGAATTCCCAGGTTTCAATAAAGTGGGAAGCGAAATTCTTAAGTGGGGGAGTGAATTCTTGAAATTTCAACACAACTTTTTTCTGAACATCCCACTCTAGGATCTCTTCTGTATGAGAGGAGCCATCGGTATTTTGAACCTTAATTTTTGAGCCGGTCACTTCTGGAGTGCGGGTTTCAAAACTGGCATGCTTGATGCCCGGCAAGATCGAATATCCTCCAAAGTCAGACCATCTTTCAGTGTCTAAAAGGTCAGCACATATCTCCTGTGGCGATTTTTTTGTACTGCCATGGATTTGAATTTGAATAGGCTTCATCTTAACTCATGTTCCTTTGCTTACCCACGGACCTACACCTTCAATGCGAGTTACAATAATTCTTGTGATATAGCCGGGCGGGGGATTCTCCATGGGTGGAAATTTCACGCCGGGACCCATGTATACATACGCGAGCTTTTGCAACAACTCCGGCGCGCCTCCTTCTGTAATTCGAGCGGCTCCGTGAACCACGGCATATTCCTTCAGCCCATAGCTGCTCTTTGTGTCTGCTTCCAGCGAGAGGACCACATGCCCATTGCGCTCAATATTGCGGACCTTTTGATTGCGCGGCAAATGTGCACAGACAATCTCATCATTTTCAATACCGACCCATACCACTGTGACATGCGGGGTGCCGTCTTTGTTTATTGTAACCAGGTGCGCATGGGCGCCAGATGCCACCAAGTCTATAAGCGATTGAGGGATTTGCATGAAGTGCCTCCTAGATATCGAACAAAAACTTATTTGAGATTTTGTATTAACCAATTTGTTACTGCATCTATTATGAGTTCATGTCCGCCTTCAAATATAGTAAGGCGGGTTGTGCCAGATTGTGCCCTAAAGATTGGTTGCTTTTCTCCATACGCAGGATCTGACAATAAAGGGTCTATCAAGTGTTGAGGCACTTTTTCCTGCTCAACAAAGTATTTTATATCATTAGCGGATAACTGACCCTCTGTCGTGACCAGAGCATTGTATGCCAGTAGCGAGTGGCTAATGGGCACTGGTCCATTATGCCCATCATGAATTCCCGCATTGATATCAATGTTTAAGTTGATTGATGGAGATAGATATGTGAGAGGAGATCGTTTCCTATACTCAAAATCTACGGCAGATGATGTGCCAGGGGCACCTCCGAGAGCTTGCTCTAAAAATATTCTGTATTGCCCATCTAATGTTCTGGTTTCTTCATACCATGCCGATAAGTCTGTAATAGGGACCCATACTGAAACACCCGCCCAAATATTGGGGTGGGTGGCTGCAACCATAAGCGCTGCATGCCCACCTCCTGATGCTCCTACTAAATAAATATTATGAGTATCAATATTTGAATATTTTTCTGCAAACTTAACTGCGCTTAAGATATCTTCAATAACCAAATCTGAACCAATGGCGTCAAATTTATTATTTGGACCCCGGAAGTTTGGATGAATAAAAGCCCAATTATTCTCCACGCACCATTGTGCAAGAGGAGAATTTAATGTCTGGAGGTAATCACCTGTCCATGTATGTAACATAACAAGTAAAGGAACACGATCCGTTGTATTTGGTCTATAGAAAATAGCGGGTTGAAATGTGTTATCTGCAGAACTTAGATATTTGATTGCAACTACTTCCGAGGGCCATTCAGGACCAATTTGAACATCGATTTTTGAGTCAGATGGGATATCTTTAGGAAGAGTAGGAGGGAGTAAGGTATATAGAACAGCACTAAAAATAATCAAGAAAAACAAAAAATACCCAGATTTAGTTTTGGATAGCATATATTTGTCGATATTCTTTCAGTTTTAAGTATTATTAGTTTCTTAAGTGCTAGTATATACTCAATTTAATCATTAGAATTGAAAATCGAAGAGGCTTTTAGAAACCTATAATTACAAATAGCCCTTCAATCACCCTAATGAAACTGTAATCCCCCTCACCAACCTCACTAAACCGCAACGGGTATAATCCTCCCTATGGACTTTTTCCTTCCCGAAGACAACCTAACCCGTGCCGTACCCGAAGAGACGCACATCACAACCCTTGCCGCCCAACCTTATCCAGATGGGCGCCGCCTTCGCGTTAACCTCGAGATCACTCCTTTCCAAAAACGACCCTATATTGAAATCACCCTTACCGATGCCCATGGGCAAGAAATTGCCACCACCAGCATTGTTGAACCGCTTAGCTGGAAACTTGAATTTACGATGCATATCCGTGGCGAGCTTCAAAACCCGTACACACTTAACGCCTACCTATACTACCCAGAAAACGGACCTTCTGACCAACCCCGTCAAATCACATTTGATGTAACCCCGCCTCCACCTTCCCCCGAACCGGATACAAACTAAACAATCTTATCCATGCTCTGGCATTCTTCTTCCTCACACAATGGCACCCCGAGCGGGGATGGGTCTCTTAGGCAATCAAACAGAATCTTCTCTCTGTTTAAATTAACATCCCTCAATAAATCCTTTCTTCTCGCCATTTTTAGTCTCCTTCTCTTTGCCTGTACTCAAGAAATAGAACCCACGCTTCCACCTGAAGCCATCAACATCCCGACCGATACGCCCATCCCAACTTTAGTAGACCCTGCTAGTGAAATAGCCTTCCTCTCCATTGAAGAGAACGGCTATGCTCACCTCTTTCTTTTCCGTTCTCAAACATCCCAACTCACTCGCATCACCCTCGGTGCCTGGAATGATATTGCTCCCGCCCTTAATCCCAAACGCACCCACCTCGCTTTCGCTTCAGACCGCAATGGCAACTGGGACCTCTACACCCTCGAATTAAAAACCGGCGACATCAAACAAGTCACCAGCACCCCTCAATACGACTCATCCCCATCATGGTCACCAGATGGACAATGGCTGGCATTCGAAACCTATCAAAACGAAAACCTCGAGGTCGCCGTCGTCAATGTGGAAACCGGCGAGACCGTGCCCCTTACACAACACCCCGCCTCAGACCATTCTCCTGCCTGGGCACCCGATGGGCGCAATGTTGCCTTCATCTCTACCCGTAGCGGCAACAGCGACGTCTGGCTTGCCAACCTGGATCTTGCCGGCGACGAACGCTACACCAACCTCAGCAACACCCCCTTTGCTTCCGAAAACACCCCGCTTTGGAACCGTACTGGCACCCAACTCTTATGGTCATCTACTTCCCAAACAGTCGGCTTTAGCGGCTTATACATCTGGAATGCTCAAAGCCCAACCCGTGCGGCTTACTGGGTCGGCGATGGCAACCTCGGCACTTGGAATGAAGCTGCAGACCAAGTCATGACAACTGTCAGTGCTTCCAACGAAACCTATCTCACTTCCTATGACCTCAACGGCAAACTTGTGCTTGCCTCTATTCCACTTAGCGGTCAGGTTCGCGGATTAACTTGGGGCAGTGTTGATCTCCCCAACCCCTTACCTGATTCCTTCAACCAGGCTGCTGCCGAAACCCCGGCTGCTTTATGGGCACCAGTCATCACCCCCGGTGGAGATGTACCTAATCAGCGCTGGTCGGTTGTGCCGGTGGAAAACATTCAAGCTCCCTTCCCGCAATTGCATGACCTTGTTGATGAATCCTTCAACGCATTGCGCCAACGAGCCTCCGCCGAAGCCGGGTGGGATGTTCTCGCCAGCGTAGAGAATACTTTTGTTCCCCTCACTACCAGTCTCGAGCCCGGCATGGATGAAGACTGGCTCTACACCGGGCGTGCTTTCGCCATCAACTCTCTCATGGCAAACGCTGGTTGGATGGTTACCCTGCGTGAAGATATTGGCGCTCAAACCTACTGGCGGGTTTACATTCGTTGTGCCATACAAGATGGCTCTATGGGCGAACCCATCCACAACTCACCCTGGAACTTGAATGCCCGCTACGACCTCGACCCCCGCACCTACGAACAAGGTGGTGATTACGCACCTGTCCCTGCTGGCTACTGGATCGATATCACTTCCCTTGCTCAAGCATACGGCTGGGAACGTCAACCTGCCTTGCCCAACTGGCGCACCTATTACAAAGGTGCCCGCTTCACCACCTTTGCCAATACCGGCGGGCTTACCTGGTATCAAGCCATGCGCGAACTCTACCCCGAACAAGCGCTCGTCACCCCGACCAAAGTGCTGGCTCCTACTGCTACGCCAACCAACACCCCAACCCTTACACCCACCATTCGCCCTACCCGTACTCCACGTATGACTTTCACACCTTCGCTTTCGCCGACTGTCACCAACACGCCTCTACCGCCAACTTCCACGCCCACACCGCCCACTGTTATCCCGGGCGGTTAGCCTATTACCGTGTTGTACCATTGTGGTATCTATAAGTTCATCCTTTGGTACGACTTTATACAAATGACCTTCAAACGCCTTCTTTCTTCCTTCTTCTTGATTCTGCTCCTCTCCTCTTGCGCCTACGAGGTTGATGGAACCACTCCTACACCGGTGATCCAGCTCGCAGCGCCAGACCAAACTGAAGTCCCGTTTGAAGCGTTTATTACTCCGTCGCCTCAGCCTTTTCAATTTAGTCTTCCCACGCCTGGTGCTGAACCCATCACCAATTGGCGTCCGCCTCTTTACCCTGTACCTTGGGCGGTGGGACCTAATGACCACTTTTATTTCACTCGTCCTATTGCAGCGGACCAAACCAACTGGCCCATCGCAGATTATCGTTATGGTGGTGTGTTCTTTGGGCGTGATATCGTCCACACTGGCGTGGATATTCCTTCACCCGAAGGTACGCCCATCATGGCTGCCGGACCCGGCACTGTGGTTTGGGCAGATTGGGGGTTGTTCCGTGAAACCCCTGGCGATGAGACAGACCCTTATGGCATGGCGATAGCCATCCGCCATGATTTTGGTTACAACGACCAACAGCTTTACACTATTTATGCTCATATGAGTCAGATGATTGCTTTTGTAGGGCAGCATGTTGAGACAGGCGAGGTGATCGGTTTGGTCGGGTCTACGGGTGCCACTACCGGACCTCATATTCACTTTGAAGTGCGTTTTCCGCACAACTCTTTCTTCTATACCTACAACCCAGAGTTGTGGATTGCTCCGCCTCAGGGCTGGGGTGTACTTGCCGGTCGCATCATGGACGAAAAAGGGGAGCTGATTCAACAGATGGAGATTCTCGTCGCCCCTGAACGTGCCTCTCGTACTTTCACCGTGCGCACCTATGGGAAAGGCGGCGCTGTCAACTCAGATCCCTATTATCAAGAGAACTTTGTGCTGGGAGATCTACCTGCTGGTATTTACAAAGTCTCCTTTAAGTATGATGAAGAACGAGTGCAAACTTGGGTGGAAGTATTTCCTGGTCAGGTTTCGTACTTTACATATAAAAATAAAGAAGGCTTTACCATCGCTCCACCGCCCGCGCCAACTTTAGACTTTGTCCCCGCTTCTTTGCCTGCTACTCCGACGGCTCAGCCATAATCGGCATGTGCTTGTAATGTAACCAATCCCTCACGCAACCTTGACGTTTAGAACAACTGTGCTATACTCTCGAAATACTTAACCCACTTAACCTTTGTTTTGAAAATAACTCTCGTGGTTAAGCAACAAAAGGAGACAAACTCATGGCCAGAAAAAAAGCTGCATCCGGTGATGCTGCACCCTCACAAAATATCGACAATGCCAAGCGTGCAGTATTAGATAAAGCCGTTGGCGATATTCTCAAACGTTACGGCGACGGCTCCATCATGCGTCTGGGCGAAGCCCAAGGTATGGTGACCGAAGTCATTCCTTCCGGTTCATTGTCATTGGACATTGCTCTCGGTGTGGGTGGCATTCCCCGTGGACGTATCACTGAAATCTATGGTCCTGAGTCTTCTGGTAAGACCACACTTTGTTTGCACATTGTGGCTGAATCTCAAAAGATGGGCGGCACCGCCGCCTTCGTCGATATGGAACATGCCCTCGATCCCGTTTATGCTGCCCGCCTCGGAGTGGATATCGACAACCTGCTTGTCTCTCAACCCGATACCGGTGAACAGGCACTCGAAATTACCGAAACCCTCGTCCGTTCTGGTGCAGTCGATGTCATCATCGTGGACTCGGTTGCAGCCCTCGTTCCTCGCAACGAAATTGAAGGCGATATGGGCGATGCCAGCATGGGTATGCAAGCCCGCCTCATGTCTCAAGCGCTTCGTAAGTTGAGCGGCGCCATCAACCAAACCAAGACTTCCGTGATCTTCACCAACCAACTTCGCCAGAAGATCGGCGTTATGTTCGGGAACCCCGAAACTACCACCGGTGGTCAGGCGCTCAAGTTCTACGCCTCCCTCCGCCTTGATGTTCGCCGCATCCAATCCATCAAGATGGGCGAAGAAGTCATCGGTAACCGCACTCGCGTCAAAGTGGTTAAGAACAAGGTTGCGCCTCCCTTCCGCACCGCCGAGTTCGACATCATGTTCAACGAAGGTATTTCCAAGGCTGGTGATGTGCTCGACCTAGCGACCAAGTTCGAGGTCATTCAGAAGCGCGGCGCGTTCTTCTCCTATGGCGATATCCGCATTGGTCAAGGACGTGAAAATGCCAAAGACTACCTGCGCAGCAATCCCGACCTCATGGGCGAGATCGAAGGCGTCATCCGCCAGAAATCGCTCAGTGGTGAGATTGCCCTCCCGCTCGACATGGGCGATGGAGACGGCGGCGGCGATGGAGCCGGCGCGGTTGAAGAAGAAGCATAAAAAGACACGAGGACACGGCTTGCCGTGTCCTTTTCTTTTATAGCGACACTTGCCTGCGCGTATAATTTCGATATGACGCCTCGCTTCTTTCTTCGCCGTTTCTTGATTCTCCTCCCTATCCTTTCTTTGGCTGTTGCTTGTTCCACACCTTCAGCCCCAACCCCTTTCCGTCCGCCGACTGCGGTTTTACCTACACAAATCCCACCAACATCTACTCCTATTCCATTTACCCCAACCGCAGCATTCACCTTTACGCCCACCCTAGAGGCGGGTCCCTGCACGAATCAACTGACCTTTCTCGATGATCTCACTATCGAAGACGGCACAGCTTTCACTCCCGGCGCCGCCATAGATAAACAATGGCTTGTCCAAAACGATGGCACCTGTGACTGGGATGCGACTTACAAGTTGAAGTGGGTGGGCGGTTACACCTTAGGTGTTACCGAAGAACAGCCACTCTTCCCGGCACGAGCTGGGGTGCAAGTGACGTTACGCATCGTCTTCACCGCGCCAGCAGAGCCCGGCACGTACCAAACCACCTGGCAAGCCGCCGACCCGAACGGCAATCTGTTCGGCGATACTGTATATATGGAGATTATTGTACAGTGAAAGGTTTAAGATACGTACTCACAAGTTGTGTTATGTTTTTTCTTCTCAGCTGCGGGCCCGTCCGCTGTGGAGATGACAACAACTGCCTGCGCGTTTTGTTTGTGGGGAATAGCTATACCTATGTCAACGACTTGCCAACCATGTTTTCAGAGTTGGCTCATTCAGGTGGGCATAAAGTGGAAGTAAGCATCGTAGCCGAAGGTGGTTTTACATTAGCAGACCATGCTAATTCAGCAAAGTTTGTTGAAGCCTTAAACTCCAGCCAATGGGACTATGTTGTGCTGCAAGAGCAAAGTCAGACCCCCTCTGTTGAATATTCACGAATCAATATTATGTATCCCGCTGCCCGAAGTCTGGTTCAGCAGATTCGAACTGTAAATGCCCAGCCGCTTTTCTTTAGCACATGGGCGCATCGTGATGGTTACCCAGAGAACGGCATGACCAATTACGAGTCTATGCAATATCAAATTGACCAAGGGTATTTACGAATTGCACGTGAGCTTAACGTACAGGTCGTGCCTGTGGGGGTAGCCTGGTTTCGGGCGCTCAATAAATATCCCAGCCTACAGCTTTGGCAGGAGGACGGCAGCCATCCCTCTGAACAGGGCACTTATCTCGCTGCTTGTGTTTTCTATATCACCCTTTTTAAAGAAAGCCCGGTGGGTTTGAATTACCATGCGAACCTTACAGAAGAAGTCGCTAGTCAATTGCAATCTGTGGCTGAAAGTATTCTGACCAACCCATAAAGTAGAAATAAAGGAGAGAACTCATGCCTACAGCATCAGAATTCCCGATTGTGTTCGAAAGTTTGCGTGACATTCTTAAGCCCTACGCCAAAAAGCTGACCCTCAAGAAGGATACAAGTGGTCTGTACTATCTGGATGCAGGCTATAGCGAAAAGTGGAAGCGCGACCTTTTCTTCGCCTCGGTACAAATCAAGAAGAGTTACGTCTCGTTCTATCTTATGCCAGTTTATATGTACCCCGATTTGTTGAAGAACATCTCGCCTGAACTCAAAAAACACATGCAGGGAAAATCCTGCTTCAATTTCAAGAAAATAGAAAAACCCCTGTTCGAAGAGTTAGGTAAACTCACGAAACAGGGATTTGAACGCATGATGAAGGAAGAGTATTCCTAATTCACGCTCATAAACCCAAATAGCTTGAACATGCCATTCATGAATTTATGCCCACCATCGGGGTTGAGGTATTGATTGGGGCAAGAGCCGGGGATGACGGCGATGTCGTTGGCTTTGCACACATCCACGGCGGTGGGGGAGACACTGGTAGTGCTGGCGGCGAGACCAGGCTTGGTGCCCATTATGCAATGCATCCACACGTGTTTCACGCCCAAGTCCACGCATTGGCTGACGATTTGGTCGGTCACTTTGGGGTTGGCGAGAATGAAGACCGCATCGGGCTTGGTGGGCAGAGAGGCTAGGTCGGGGTAACAGGCGTCGCCTTGGAATGAGGCGATACGCGGGTTGACGGCGAAGACTTCATAGCCTGCATCCTTGAATTTCTGATAGGCGGCATTGCATCCGGTTTCGCGTTTGTCTGAAACGCCCACGATGGCAATCCGTTTTTGGGCGAGGAAATTCTGAACCATACTATCGAGTTTCGTCATGATATTCTCCTTATTTATATTGCTTACGCTACTTGATACAGAAGCGTAGCGCTATTAATGATTATAAGGAGGACATTCCTGCTTTCAATATGACGAATATCAGGCGTTCTTAGGGATTTTCTTTTCGGGCCATGAGGCAAGCTCTGTGACAACACCCTGACCTGTTTGTTTCTCAAGTGTGGAGAAAAGATTACGGGTGTGGTCATCGAGCGACAGATATTGGTTGAGGAATAGTTCGCCATGTGGGGTGATTGAAACGGTGGTTGCCGTAGCATAATTGAGCGGACCGTAATCGGCATGGGTGTAACTGAACACATCTACATTCGCTTCGCGGTCTTGTTCAAAGGATGAAACCATGCGCCAATAGCGTTCGAAGAGCGGGAATTCATTTCGGTCTTGGAATGACTTCATGAGGTATTGAAAATAAGGTTTGGCTCGGTACCGCAAGCTGTTCTCACGGACGAAGCGCATCGAGCCGACGGCGTACTGGTCCCAGTTTTCAAGCACTTTGGAACGGAGGTGCAGGTCTTTGCCAAACATCATGCGGACGGTGCTGTACCCGCCAGGAACTTTCGACGCAACATCCAGAACAGCAGGTGTGACCTGAAAAAAGGCGGCAGCAATATAGTTGATGGCGATCACATCCGAATAGACATCCATGATGAAAGCAGGAATACTTAGCTTCTCGACAATTTTGACCATTTTACCGAGGACTTTTTCGGCGTTGATCGTATCGGTTGCGAGAGCTGCTGAGGGTTGACGGATGATACGTGTTTCGCCAAGCCCACAAGCAGCAAGGAAAAACTCACGGCGTTCAATGGTTGTGAGGTGAAACGAATTGGCGAGTTTGAAAAGCAATTCTGAATCAAGGTGTTTTTTCACGCCTCGTTCAATTTGACTGATGACTGCGATATCCACTTCTGCGTTTTCTGCCAGTTCAAATTGGGTTAAGTTGAGGTCTTGCCGAAGATGCGAAACGAGAATTCCAAATTCCTTGCGGTCCATGGGACTCCTACCAACTAAAAGTGACTCAAAAATTTTTTTGAGTCAAGTCTAAACTCTTTTGCTGGACTTTTCAACCCTAAATCGTACAATATTCTCGTTGTTTATTTCCAATCCATGCTACCTCGCCTCATGTAGTGGGGGAGGGGAACTACATTTGGGACCTCAGCCTTAAGGCTGAGGTTTTATTTTAAGCAAGTCTCTTACGAAATTTTTACGATTTACGGCTATAAATAGGGAAAATCCTTCATCTTTCAGGAGGCAACTATGACAGATGCCCAACAATTTACGTTCAAAGCAGAGACCAAACAACTGCTGCAAATCCTTATTCATTCCCTGTACAAAGACCGGGATGTTTTTTTGCGTGAACTGCTCTCGAATGCGTCGGACGCGATCAATCGTCTGCGCTTTGAGATGCTGACCAACCAAAACGTGTTGGACGCGGATGCGGAGTTGAAGATCCACGTGAAGGTGGATAAAGACAACCGCACCATCACGGTTCAGGATACAGGCATTGGAATGACCCAAGACGAGCTGATCGATCATCTTGGCACGATCGCCCAGTCCAGCGCGCGCAAGTTTATGGAGGCGGCAAAGGAAACCAACCAAGATGCCTCCGGTTTGATCGGTCAATTTGGCGTCGGTTTTTACTCGGTCTTCATGGTGGCAGAGTCGGTGCGGGTCACGTCGCGCTCCTTCCGACCGGATGCCCAAGCCGTGACCTGGTACGCCACCGGTGACGATACCTACCAAGTCAGCTCGGCGGAGATGACCGAACGCGGCACACGCATCGAAATTAAACTCAAAGAGGATGCCGCCGAATTTGCCGAAGAATACCGCCTGAAGAACATCATCCACAAACATTCAGATTACATCGGCTTTCCCATTTACCTGGGCGACGAAGAGAAGCCGGTCAACAAGCAGACCTCGTTGTGGCGTACGGCTCGCAATGAAATTACTGCCGAACAGTACAAGGACTTTTATCGTCAGACCACGCTTGATTTTGAAGACCCGCTGATGCACGTCCATATGGTGACGGATGCGCCGGTGCAGTTGTATGCCTTGCTGTTCTTCCCGGCAAAGTCAGAACGCAATATGTTCTCACTCCGCAAAGAGGACGGCTTGAAGTTGTACTCGCGCAATATTTTGATCGACGAATACAACAAAGACCTGCTGCCGGAATATCTGCGCTTTGTGCAAGGCGTCGTGGACTCGGAAGACCTGCCGCTCAACGTCTCACGTGAGACCGTCCAATCGAGCGGATTGATGCCGAAGCTCAAGAAGGTGCTCACCAACCAGGTCATCAAAGAGTTGGAAAATCTTGCAAAGAAAGATGCCGAAAAATATGCCGCGTTCTGGGGTGAGTTTGGTGTGTACCTCAAGCAGGGTATTGCTGCTAGCCCGGCAGATACAGATACCATCACGCCGTTGCTGCGCTTCAAGACCAACACGAACCCTGAAGCCTGGTCTTCACTGGATGAGTACGTCTCACGCATGAAAGACGGTCAGAAGGTTATTTACTATATCGTAGGTGAAGATCCCAAGGCAGTGTTGAGAAGTCCGCATTTGGATGCGTATAAAGCGAATGGCACCGAAGTGCTTTTGCTGACCGAGCCCATGGACTCGTTCATGCTGATGAGTTTGCACAAGTTCAAGGACTATGATCTGAAAAGCGTCAGCGGAGCCGATGCCGATGGGGCAGAGCAGCCCAAGGCGGAGTCTGAAGCGGAGAAGATCCCCGAAGGTGACTTCAATGCCCTCATCGAGAAATTCAAGCAAGTCCTCGGCGAGCGAGTCACCGATGTGCGTGCCAGCAATCGCTTGGTGTCGTCAGTGGCGCGCTTGGTGGATGCGGACGCGAACTCCAACCCGGAACTTCAGCGCGTGTATAAATATCTCGGCAAGGAATATGAAGTGCCAAAGAAGGTACTTGAGTTGAACCCTTCGCACGAGATGTTGAAGAGTTTGCTAAACACCGAAGGCGAGTTGCAGACCATTATCATTGAGCAGGTCTTTGATAGCGCCTTGCTGGTGGAGGGCTTGCACCCCGACCCTTCGAGCATGGCGGAGCGTGTGCAAAGGATTATGGAAGCGGCGTTGAAGAAATAGCAGGATTGTCACCCTGAGCGATAGCGACACATGCACCGCAGTACGGATGCAGTGCGGTGAGGGTCTCTAGGATAATTGTAGAGATGCTTCGCCGCTATCGCGGCTCAGCATGACACAATGAAAAGTAGGGAAGGAGGTCATCTTTGCTAGATGACCTCCTTTTTTGCGTATAGGCAGTGGTTTACTCGCTAACACCCGCTTTTCACCAAATAAATTTTTATAAAACCAAAATATTTTGAATTACACCAAAACTATTGACTTAAACAAAAATATTTGCTATTATGCGTTCATTGGAGCCCCAAATGCCACAAATTCCTCAATCCTGCCCTAGTTGCGCTTCCCCGCTCGTCGTCACCCAGCTCACTTGCACCTCGTGTGGCACGGGTGTGGTGGGCAAGTTCGAACTCTCGCCCTTCTTCCGCCTCTCAAACGAAAGTTTGAAGTTCCTCGAGGTTTTCGTACGAAACCGCGGCAACGTCAAAGAGATGGAACGCGAAACCGGCGAGTCGTACTGGACGATCCGTCGTCAACTGGACGAAGTCATTCAAGAAATGGGTATCGAAGAAGAACCCAAACCCGATGACAAATCCACCAGCCGCCAGGAAATTCTCGGCAGGCTGAGCCGCGGCGAGATCAACGTGCAGGAAGCCACCAAACTTCTCTCACAACTCAAAGGAGAATCCTAATGAACGGACAAACAGAACGCCTTATGGTTTTGGATATGCTCGCCGAGGGCAAGATCAATGCCGACGAAGCCGAACAACTCTTCAAGGCGATGGAAGAAGAACCCCAAGAAAATAATGCGGATGAAGCTCAGGACCCCGCCTCCGACTCAGCCGAATGGGTTCCCGGTCTATCGCATTTATCCAAGCTGTCAGCTTTATCTCCCATCTCCCCAGCCGACCCGGAAAGTCCGCGCAATGCCCGCACTCGCGAATTGCTTGGCGCACTCAAAGAAGCCGGCATCGACCACGTCACCATGAGCGATTTGCAAGAGATGAAGATCCACAACCTCAGCGCCGACTACGTCCGCGAAATGCGCGGACTCGGCATCGAACCCGACGGCATAGGGGAGTGGATCAACCTGCGCATCCATGACATCTCTCCGCGCTACGTGCGTGACCTGCGCGACGTGGGTGTGACCGATCTCGACGTGGACGAAATCGTGGACTTGTATCTGCAAGGCGTCTCTGCCAAATTCATCGGCGGCTTGCGAGATGTTGGCATCAAAGACCTCGATATTGACGAGATCAAAGAACTGAACAACCACGATGTTTCGCCCAAGTTCATTGCCGAAATGCGCAGCCTCGGCTTCAAAAACTTGGATGTTGATGAACTGATCGAACTTGCTATTCACGACGTTTCTCCGAAGTTCGTTGCAGAAATGCGTGACCTCGGCTTGAAAGACCTCGATGTAGACGAATTGGTGGAACTTGCCAATCACGATGTCTCTCCCAAGTTCGTGGCTGAATTGCGTGCCCTTGGCTTGAAAGACCTCGATGTAGACGAACTGATTGAATTTGCCAATCACGATGTCTCGCCGAAGTTTATTGCCGAGTTACGGGAATTAGGGTTTACTGATTTCGATGCCGACGACTTGATCGAACTTGCCAACCACGATGTGACCCCCGATTTCATCGCCGCCATGCGTGAAGTAGGTCTCAAAGACCTCGCTGCCGACGAATTTATTGACCTGCGCAATCAGGGCATCACCCCTGGCTACGTCCGCTCGATGGTGGAGGCGGGACTGAAAGACCTCGAGGTAGATCAATTGGAAGAACTGAAGAATCACAATGTCACCCCCAAGTTCGTGCGTGAAGTTTTAGAAATGGGCTTCAAAGATGTAGACATTGATGAACTAGTAGAACTTAGTATTCATCACGTCACTCCGCGCTTCATGCGTGATGTCCGCGAAAAACTTGGCGAAGACCTCACCCTTGAACAGATCCTTGATATCCGCTTGCACGGCATCGACGAAGACCTGATGGAAGAATTGCAAGCCGCAGGTGTGAAGGTCAAAAAGATTGTGAAGACAAAAATATAGTTCGCTTCACAAGAAGAACATTCTATATCTTGCTCTGGTCAGGGTTTCGCTCTGACCAGAGTATTTTTAACGCTACAATTATTGCTACTTGAAAGGTACCCCCATGAATATACAAGACGCTTATAACGAATGGTCACAACTGTATGACTCGAACGTCAATCGCACCCGCGATCTGGATGCCGAAGTGACGCGCCTCATTCTTAACGGACAGCGGTTCCCGTCCATTCTAGAGATTGGCTGCGGGACGGGCAAGAACACCGAGTTCCTTGCCACGCTTGGGGATGCTGTACTGGCGTTCGACTTCTCCGAAAAGATGCTTGCCAAAGCCCGCGAGAAAGTGACAGCGAGTCACGTCCGCTTTGTCTGGGCAGATATCACCCAACCATGGAACTGCCCATCTGCTTCAGTAGACTTGATCACTTGTAATTTAGTCTTAGAACATATTGAGAATCTCGATCACATCTTTGCCCAAGCCGCGCGGACTTTGCGCAGTGGGGGATGGTTCCTCATTAATGAACTGCATCCTTTCAAGCAATACGGCGGCACCAAAGCTCGCTTCGAGCGTGGCGTAGATATTATCGAAGTGGACGTTTTCATTCACCACATCTCAGAATTCATCCACGCCGCTGAAAAGAACGGACTGAAACTAATCAAGTTTGACGAGGTCTGGCATGCAGACGATGCAGGCAAACCGCCACGCTTGGCTTCTTTTGTGTTTGGAAAGTTATAAATTCCCCGCATTTTTATTTGGATGCAGAAGAACGCTGTCCACGCGGACAAGAGCAAAAGCTCAGCGTCTCCATTTGGTCTTAAGAAAAGACCGCTGCTTTGCCATCCATTAAATCTTATCGCTGCACTGCCATATACGCGTCTTACTGATGTATTCACAGTAATCGCCGTCCAAGCTGATGCCTACGTCAAAGGAGAGCGTGAATTCATCTCCATTCGACAGAAGTTCATACTCATACTGCACCCCTCTGGCAGGTTGGGGGATGGCTGTTAAGTAGCTTGGAACAAGTGCATCTAGCTTTGTTGGGTATTTTCCTGTATCCGCCTTGGATTGATCCAAGGCTTTTATCAATTCCTTTGCTCGCTCTTGCCCTTCTTGCGCAGTAGGTTGATCGAGCACCTTAATCAGTTGAGGAGATACTGTAAGAATGCATCCAAGGCATAAACATGTACTGAGTACAAATGTTGCCAAAACGATAAGAGCCTTGTTTGTGTTCTTCATTTTGTTTATCTCATGACTTGCTCAGACGAAGTTTTCTTTATTTCCATTTGATGTAATTTATACTCCAAAATTGGTCCTTTATCCTCTCACCGGAGGACTTAAAACCTCTCTAGCGAGGTTTTAAAAGACTGCTAAATGTTTTGCGTATAGACAGATAGAGTTAAAAACTTCCAGTATCAAATTTAAAAAATGACAGTACATTTTCTTAAAGATGACAGTACATCTTTGGAAAAATGTCAGTACATTTTTTAAAAATGACAGGTCATTTTTGCTGGAATCGGCTGGGAGGGGAGTGGAAATGGGCAAACTGGTTCGGCGGGACTGAGGTAAAAAGAGACAGTCACTTCGCAAGTGACTGTCTCTTTAGATGCGGATATGATTTGGAGCAAGCCTGCTCTGCGCAGGCTTAGCCTGTACCTGTGGCGGCATCATCCTCAATACCAGCCCAAGTGAGAGCGTCTGCCCGTGCTCCAAAGGAGAGATATTGGGCAATCCTGCCATTGAGAAAAACGAAACCGTCAGCAAAACGTCCGTCAATCCAGTCCGTTGAGTCTTTCAAGCGCACCGAAACATGGACGTATACGACAACTTTGTCGCCATTCACCAAGAACTTCTCGGGCTGACAGGTTCCCTCTGCCCAAGTTCCACGTCCTTTTGTGATGTGTTCTTGCACTTCTGGGATGCCACGATATATGCCAGTTGTTGGGCGGTTGCCGAAACCCTCCGGTTCAATACGCACGATCTGTGGATCAAAATCTTTTGTGAGTGCCTGCATGTCGTTGCGATTGATCGCCCCGAAGAACTGCTCTAGGATTTCAATTTCGGTATTCATGGGATTTCTCCTTTTTTTTCTATTCCGTTAAGACGAGAAAAGCGCTTCATCACGTGGACTTGGCGAAGCCATCCAACTAGCCTGTCCTGGACGACAACACACGCAATCTCTTATGAAATAAATAAAACTTGTGGCACATGTTAAGTAATTTTGACATGTGCCACAAGCTTGCAAAGCTCTAAAAAAGACACTCCTTTTCTGAATTAAGAAATCAGACGAAATCTATAAGGCAAACTAGAATATTATATGTCTAAATAGATGTCTCAGTTCAAATAAAGAAAAAGAGGACCAATTATTACACCTATACATATTGTTATTAATAATAAAACACTTATTGCTACATAGAATAAATACCAGTAGTTTGAATTTTTTGAATCCATACCTAGTCCGTTTTATCTCCTGTTATAGTGTTTATTTAGCGAAATAACCTAACAGATTGCATTACCTGCCCTGATGCATAGACTTGGCTTATCCGTCAAACCAGAAAAATGATAAGGCGTAAAAAACTGCTTGAGATTGCTGCAGAGTCGGTTGTATGCTTTGTTAGGCAACTGACCAAGAACACAAGACTCGATTGCCCCAAAAAGACACTACTGTAAACTTGACTAAGTTTTACACACAACTTAATCTTTGGCAATCATCAAAGCCTCAATCCAATAGATATTTGACCATCAAAATGTCAACACGACTATCTTCTGATTTTTTCTTTTCAATAATTTTATAACCTAACTTGGCGTAAAAATTTGGTAAAGCGCCTTGATTGTCAATACAGTCTAGATAGATTTTTTCATAACCACTCTCTTTGGCGTATTGACATGCGGCGGTTGCACATGCCTGACCAAATTTTCTTCCTTTATATCGAATATCGCTTGCCAAGGTAGCCATATAAAGATATTTACCTTGAAGCAAATCTTTCCAATTCGACACGCTTTTATCAAGAAGACAGACAACCGCTACCAACTCGTCATTGCTCCAGTAGCCAAATAGCCTCCCAGCCTTTTGCCTTTCCAGAATAACATTTTCTGGTATTGGTTGAGACCATTGGCGTATTCCTTGCTTATTGAGCCAATTAGTTCGACCAACAATGATGTTGTAGCAAGCCTCTATTTCAACAGTTTCTATTTTTCGGAAAACATTTTTCATGAGTTCAATTTTACATGTTAGATGAAGGTTGCGAGAATTTATGTTGCCTAACGGTTTGCCTTACCTGCGCTGGGGCAGGGACGGCGAAGCCGTCCAGCCAGAAAAAAGCTAAGGCGTAGGAAACTGCTTGGGATGTGCGCAGAATCCCCAGCGTCAGGTAGTATCTTTAAGGGAGGACACGGCAGATCGATGTCAGGTAGGTCGTCAGGTAAGACCGTCGTGCAGCAGGATCGCCGTGTCCTTGTATCAGGTGATCCCGAACAGTTGCAAGGTCCAAGAGACCGAATACTAGCGTGGGATCAACTTCCATTATACAAAGCGGAGGCAGGAATGACAACTAGTAACGAAAAGTTCGTTGGGATCGATGTCGCGAAAGACAAGTTAGACATCGCCGTGTTGGGGGAGAAGAAAGCCAGCCAAGTAGGGAATGATGAAGCGGGAATTGCCAGCCTGATCCAGAAGATGCAGAAACTGGCTCCAGCCCTAATCGTGGTGGAAGCGACCGGCGGATATCAGCGAGCGGTGGTGCTGGGATTGTACGAAGCCGGACTGCCAGTCGCCGTAGTGAATCCCATTCGAGTGAGACAGTACGCCCGCGCCAGCGGACTGCTTGCCAAGACAGACAAACTGGACGCCTTCAACCTGGCAGAGTTCGGCAAGCAGATGAAACCGAGACGTTTCGAGGCAAAAAGTGAGGCGGGACGTGATGTATCAGCTCTTTTAGTGAGGAGACGACAGCTGGAAGAGATGCTAAAGGCGGAAAAAAGCCGCCTGCGGACGGTTCCGCCCAAGATGCGAGGGTCTGTGGAGCGGATGATCGAGACATTGAAGGAAGAGATCAAACGGCTCGAAAAGGACTTGGACAACTTCATGAAAGAGAACGAAGACTGGCAGGCACAGGAGCAGATCCTAACGAGTGCCAAGGGAGTGGGGCGGATCACTGCCACCACCTTGTTGGCAGAACTGCCGGAGTTGGGAAAGTTGGACAGGAAGAAGATCGCTGCCTTGGTGGGGCTGGCACCGATGAACGCGGACAGCGGCAGGAAGCGAGGGTATCGCAAGACCAAAGGTGGACGAATGGAAGTCCGCAACGTATTGTACATGTCGACCTTGGTGGCGACGCGATACAACCCATTGATCCAGGCACAGTATCAGCAGTTGTTGAAGAGGGGCAAGGTGAAGAAGGTGGCTCTCACCGCTTGCATGCGCAAATTCCTGACCATCTTGAATGCGATGATGCGAGATCAGGTCCCGTTCAGGCAGAGAACGTCTGCTTGAGACGGTCAGTTTTTTCCTTTAAAGGAGGATTTTGCTCTTGACTTTCAAGACAGTTGCTGCACGCTTTGTTGGGCAGGCTGCTAGCTTTATATTACCCTGCTCTTTGGAAATTAACATCTTCATTATAGATCATATAAATAGAACTAAAAATGATAAAAGAAAATACAAACTTCAGAGCTTGAAAAAACATGCTGTTTTGTGAGGCAAGAGGACTGTTTGTGATTCCATTTCCTATAGCAATTGGCAAAATCACGCAAATAAAAAGGATTGTCTCCTTATAGAATTTATTTGTTTTGCCAACTTCGTTTTCTTGTTTTTTCCTTTTACTCATTTTCGATAAGGACGTTTCAGGCAAGCGAGACTTAATTGCTAAAACAGATACACGATAAAGAATAAACAACAACAAAGTCCCCCAAACCACCTGCTTGTAAAATGAACCAAAAATTCCTGTATGGACGGCATTGTAGTTTTTTGCTGGCATTAAAATGCCAAAATGCACACCTAAACCAAGTAATAACGCGACGATAACAATCTTTGTGGCTTTAAGCGCAAGAGACAATGTCTGTAAATTCATAACAGCTTCTTATTTACTCAAAATATTCCTGTTACAACCTTGAAAATCATTTTGCTTCCCAACCATTATTTTGCAAGTACCTGCCCAACGGTTTGCGTTACTTGCGGGTGGGCGGGCGTAGATAAAACTCCGAGAGCAGGATTCTGTTCGGGCGTAGATAAAGCCCGAAAATGCCGCAGAATCCCACCCGTCAAGTGCACGCTTTGTTGGGCGTTTTGCTGTTGTGCCAGACTCTTTGCCTAAAAAAGATGCCACTGCCATCACGTCAAATTTTTACACACAATTTAATCTTTGCCAATGCTTTGAAAATATTTACCAAAAACACTGGCGTTTTATCTGCCGCCGCTCAGACCTAGAATTTTCCGATGATGAAGGGCAAATTCAAAGCATTCATCAATTTCTTTTTTCAACTTTGGAGAATAATTGCCTTTCATATTTTTGAGCGCTAACTGTAATTCACCAAGTAATTCAGAGCCAGTTGTCCATGCTGTGTGCATGAGCGAATCTAACTTCTGCGAATCTTCTATGTGTCCATCCTTTTTTAGCCATTCGATTAACGCATTTATAGCCTTGTAATACTCGTCTAATTCTGTAAACCTTGTTTTCAATTTCATCTCAGTATTCGTAGAATTGCCAGACAGTGAAGAGCCTTGAAAGAATTGTTTTGCGTAATTTAACCTTGAAGTAACACCGTAATAGATAACGGGAATCATAAACAAAATTAAGGCGACGAAACAAAGCCAAGATAAATCCATAAATTTCTGTATGCGGTTAATTTTTCAAGAACTTGCTACAACATTATTTTGGAGGACAAACGCCCAACGGTTTGCGTTACCTGCGCTGGGGCGGGGACGGCGAAGCCGTCCAACCAGAAAATGACAAGGCGTAGGAAACTGCTTGGGATGTGCGCAGAATCCCCAGCGTCAGGTGCACGCTTTGTTAGGCGTTTTTTGTTGCGCATGACTACTCATCGAATTGCAGTTGACCAATCATACTGCATGTTGGGACATTCCATATTTGATATTCGGTATACGATTTCATTACTACTAGTATTTCACCATTTTGACTTATCTTGTGTTGAGGTGAATTTGTAACGCCATCATAAATACATTTTGGCTTATCTTCTTCCCAAAAACTCCACTGAGGATTTGAAGTGTAACTGCTAGTAATAAAGCCATTTTCCTTGTAGAAAGACTGGATTCTGCCTTCAATAATCTTAAGCGTTTTATTTGACTGAGAGTCTAGAATTTTTGTTACTCTTTTTTCGCCAGAAAAATCTTCAACCAGGTATTTTTTGCCGTCGAGCGAGACATCATAAAAATGCTCGTTGTCAATCCATTCTAAATCTTCTTTTGAAATAACATTTCCTGAGTTGCTGTCTACCCAATAAATGGAATAAGCAGGCGACATTGAACCAAAGTAAAGAAAGATTCTATCGTCATAAGTGAACCTGAATTGAATTGGTGGATATATAACACATTTGTCGAGTTCAAAAAGGGTTGTATCTTCTGATAAATCAATCAGCGTAAATTTATCTTCTGGGGCTTCGCACCGCATGGATACTGGGTATGTATTCCTGACAGCCAACGTCTTTCCGTTTGGGCTGAATTCGATTTCGGTTACATAATGACCATTTGGAAGGCTGTAAAAATACGTTAGTGCTTTTTTTGTTTTAATGTCCCAAATTACAATAGGTTGGTCTTTGGATTTCCCAGAAATCGCTATCTGTTTGTTGTCTGGGCTAAAAGCGATTCCAACAGAGCGTAAATCAGAGTATTCACTATTATCAAACTCTAAAAATATTGTTTTTCTCATTGTGGGCAAGTCGTAAAAATAGATGCCTGTATTTGTGTAGGTTGCTAAAGTTTTTCCATCCCACGACAAAGCGTAACCCAATAGAACAGTTTTAGATTGGTTATTTTCCGATTCTTCACCTGTATAGGTTTGTGTAACAGGAGGTGTTGAAGGAGGAAATACTTCCATCGTTGATACTTGGGCAACAGGTGGATTTTGACAAGATGATAAACAGAACATGGCTACACATAAAGCGTAGATTTTTGATTTCATAATTTATCGAAGACAAACGCCTAACGGATTGCGTTACCTGCGCTGGGGCAGGGACGGCGAAGCCGTCCAACCAGAAAAACCAGATACATACTTTTTTAGTATCCTATCTAAAGTAATACCTGTTATTTTAAGGGTGGAACACCGTAAATGTATCCTTTGCTATCATAAAAACCTAACCAGCCATAATTATTTATCACCATATAATCCCCGTATACACTGGATGTAATGCCTAAATGACCTGTTAATTTTATTTCGTTTCCTTCGGAAAAAACCGTCAATTCATTTGTTGTACTAGACCCATCTGACATAACTAATTTTTCTGAATATTTTGTGCCTTGTCTGTAAATAGTTAGAATACCGCCTGCTGAATTATATTCACTATTGTATATATCCCAACTCATCTCAAAATCGCCTTTAGGCATAACAAACTGTATCGCAGTTGGTTTAGGTGCTGAAACAGATGTACAACTAACTAGAAGAACTAGCATTGTTGTTAGAAGGAATACTGGGTGAAAAAACTTTTTCATGAAAACTCTCCCTTTTAGGATGCTATTTATTTTTTCAAACCAAGAAAAACATCATTATACTTATAGTAAAGACCATTTGTTTCCGCCTTGCTCTTTGGATTGATACAAAGCTTTATCTGCGCGACTTAATAGAATAGTCCAATCTTCTTCGGGAGTGTAAGATGAAATTCCGATACTAATATTTATAATAAACTGAAAATCTCCGTGAATAATCGGGGTAAGCTCAAATTGACGACATAATAATTCTGCTTGTTCAATCTCTTGTTCAACTGAGCTGTTTGGCATTAGAACTAAAAACTCATCTCCACCATAGCGCCCAATAATATTTGGTTTTTTGATGGAATCTTTAAGTCTTTGTGCAATTATTTGTAATATCAAATCACCAATCAAGTGTCCATGCTTGTCATTGATTTCTTTGAAATTATCAAGGTCAAGCATTAAGATTGATAATCTCGATTTGTCTATGCTGGATTTTGCTATATAGCTTTTAAGCTCGCTCAAAATTACTCGTCTATTGTTGATTTTAGTTAATGGGTCTATTGAAGCAACAAACTGTGCTTCTTCGAGTACAGCTTCCATTTCTATTTGCTTATTTCTAAGAAGTTTTTTAGAAATTTCTAGATCAACTTCAAGATATGTTCGAATTTTTGCACCACTTATTATTGAATAAAGAGTTTCTACTGTTTTTTCAATATCAGTCTCAGATATTATAGCTACTCTATCTGCTAGCATTGGCGAATACTTTTCAACCTGTTTTTGAGTAATGTTATGCCAGATGGGCAAAATAATCTTTTCACCTTTAGACTCTCGAGATGTTAATGCCCCTAGTTCTTTTTGTGTCCATTCTTTTGCAAAAAAATTGGGGCTTAAGACTACAATCCCATATTTAGACTCTGATAATCCGTGATCTATGGTTCGTGTTAAGCCATCGCCAGTTTTTAATTCAAACTCATCAAACCACACTTTCAAACCTTTTCTATGTAAGGCTGTTGCCAGTTGCCTTGTGTAAGCTTTATCCTCAAAAGCATGGCTAATAAATACATCCCATTTCATTTTGCCTCCTACATAAAACTTTTTTTCTTAAAATTATATACAAAAATGGGTAACTTTTGTCGCCCATTGACACTTAAAAACCCTTCCGTTTCATATTCGCTCTTCCACTCTGAAGAGTATTTCGTAAAAATCTCACAATTTATACTATCTCCTACATTTTCTTCATCCTAGGGTTTGGGAGAAGAAGTCATGGTCTAAAACAGAGACAGTCACCCCAAGGTGACTGTCTCTGTTGCTTTAATTTGTAGGTCTCTTGAAAATGAGCCGTAACGCGCCCCCAACTTCGCCTACGGGACTCATCCCAACCAGCTCCCAGCCTTCCTGCCCAGATTGGTTGAGAAAGTCGGTCAGCGAGGGTCTGCCCGTGTAGGTGGTGACAAAGCCTCTCAGCGCCGTGCCGATCATGGCTCCATTGACTTCAACGACCTCGTGATTGTCCGCGAGTGCATACAAATATTCCCAATTCTTCATGTTCTTTCGTTCCTTACCATTTCCTCTATGATTTTTTCTTTCCTCCCCTAAATTCGACGGTACTTCTGTCGAATTTGGGGGAGGTGCCCCGATAGGGGCGGAGGGGGCGGGCTAAAACCCTTCCGCCACGTACTCACCCCAAACGCCTCTCAGCGTATTACAGATTTCGCCGAGGGTCATGTCCTGTTCCACACATTCAATGAAGAGCGGCATCAAGTTCTCGCTGCCTTTTGCGGCTTGCACCAAACGTCCGCGCAACTGTTCAACGATGTTCTGGTCTCTATTCTCGCGTAACTTCTTCAACTTCTCACGCTGACCCAACTCAATGGATGTATCCACTTTCAGGCGTTCCAGGGTCAGGGTTTCGTCTACGGTGAATTGATTGACGCCCACAATAATTTGTTCTTTCTTCTCGATGGCTTGCTGGGCGGCATAGGCGGCGTTTTGAATTTCGTTCTGCATAAATCCGCGTTCAATGGATTGCATCGCGCCGCCCATTTCGTCGATCTTGGCAATGTACTCCAGCGCACCTTTTTCAATTTCATCGGTCAGATGTTCGATCAGATACGACCCCGCCAGCGGGTCAATCGAGTCTGCCACGCCGGATTCGTGCGCGATGATCTGTTGGGTCCGCAAAGCCACGCGCACCGATTTTTCGGTGGGCAGCCAAAGCGCTTCGTCCATGCTGTTGGTGTGCAGAGACTGCGTTCCGCCCATCACAGCCGACAAAGCTTGCAAGGTCACACGCACCACATTATTTTCCGGCTGTTGGGCGGTGAGGGTCGAGCCAGCGGTCTGCGTATGGAAGCGCAATTGCCAGGAAGATGGCTTCTGTGCCTTGAAACGTTCACGCATGATCTTTGCCCACATGCGCCGTGCCGCGCGGAATTTGGCAACTTCTTCAAGCAGGTTGTTGTGCGCATTGAAGAAGAACGAAAGCTGACCCGCGAAATCGTCCACGTTGAGACCAGCTTTGAGCGCCGCTTCTACATAAGCGATTCCGTTCGCGAGGGTGAATGCCACTTCCTGCACGGCGGTCGAACCGGCTTCGCGGATGTGATAGCCCGAGATCGAGATCGTGTTCCAATACGGCACTTCCTTCGAGCAGAATTGGAAGATGTCGGTGATGAGTCGCATTGACGGGGCAGGGGGGAAGATATACGTCCCGCGCGCCACATATTCTTTGAGAATATCGTTCTGGATCGTGCCGCGCAGCTCGCGCATGTCCGCGCCCTGGCGTTTGGCAACCGCAATGTACATCGCCAACAATACACCCGCTGGCGCGTTGATGGTCATCGACGTTGAAACTTTATCCAACGGAATCTGATCGAACAACTGCTCCATGTCCTTGATCGACGAAATGGACACGCCTACTTTACCAACTTCACCCTGCGCAATCGGATCATCCGCATCATACCCAATTTGAGTGGGGAGGTCGAACGCAACCGACAGCCCCGTTTGACCTTGTGCCAGCAAATAGCGGTAACGCTTATTCGATTCTTCTGCCGTCGAAAAACCCGCATACTGGCGCATCGTCCAGAAGCGCGAACGATACATCGTCGGCTGCACACCGCGAGTGTAGGGATATTCTCCGGGGAAGCCAAGCTTCTCTTCGTAGGTTGAATCCGCTTCGGGCGGAATCGCGAGGCGCGGCACTTCGATCCCCGAAGAAAATTCAAAACGTTCCTTGCGCTCCTTGAACTTATCCAAAGACTTCTTGAGCGTGGTTTCTTTCCATTTGTTGAACTGGTCTAATAAAGTCATGTTTCACCTTTGGTTTCGTGGTGATTGCCCCTCAAGTATAAAGCGAACCCCAAATAACTTGTAGGATAAGTAGCACCCCCTGCCGCGAAAAACCTCCCTTTTTCTACATTACCAAAATTTAACATGTTTCTTGCATTTTTGTTAAATTTTAAAGTCGTATATACCTGTAAAATAATTAATGTAATAAGCATTGAATCAAGGTTCTATACAACGTTTCATAACCGCCCTTCAAGGTCACACCTGCCATACGCATGTGATGCAAGACTGTAAGCCCTTCTATTTACTATCATATCCAGAGGGGAAATTGACTGGGCGCACAAAATCCCAAAAAGAGCCGCTTCTTACTCCGCCCATGCTTGGGCAAGCCTTTCTGAGAGCCATCCCTTCGCTGAAACATTTTGCATTTATGCCTATGGGGTGTGCCTAAAGATGGGGGATTGTTGTATATGAATTCCTGAAGAGATCAGCGTTCTTAATTTTGTTCATATCGTAGAAGAGTTTTTAACTTTATGCTTTTAACACAAAAAGGACAAAAACAATGAAGCGTATCATCGTTGCCGGAATTTATCGAAGTGGAACATCACTGATCACAGAGTTGGTCCATCGCTGGGGGGCGTATGCTGGGCGGGAAGAAGATATTTTCAAAGACGAATTTGGCTACATGGAGCATTTCGCCTTACAGAAATTGAACGATGAACTTCTAAACAATAACAGCCGCGTTCCTACACCTGTAGAGACTTTGCTTGAAAAAGCAGAAGATGCCGGCTTAAGAGAACGTGCCTTGAGCATCTTAGCTGAAATGGATCAAGAGGCGCAGGCAAATCATGCTACGGCATGGGTTTGGAAAGACCCACGCTTGCCCTTGGTGCTTCCTTTCTGGGCAGATGTATGGGGCGATGTTATCTATGTAATTCCTGTGCGTCACCCCGTAGAGACGATCTTTTCCGCTGCCAAAATGGACGGGCTCGACCCTGAACAGCTTCCGCTTTCGGCTGGCTTGGCGTACTGGCAGTTTTGCATGTTGAACTTGCTCCAAGGCACAGCCAATACCCCTCGCAAACTATTCATGGCGTACGACCAACTTACGAAAGACCCACAGCGTGAATGTGAACGCCTGTGCCGTTTTCTCGATGCGCAATGTGAAGTTGGTAGCGACTCATCGGACCGTATTCGTTCCATGACTGAACAGGTCGCAGCGGGGGAGCGCCACTTTAACCATCCACGCTCTCTGGCAGAAGTGGAAACATCCACCCGTGAGCAACGGGCGTTATATGATTTCTTGCGCGTCAAAACCCTTTACCCCGATGAGCCTTTCCACAAAGACGATTTCGCCATGTACCCCGGTTGGTTTGAGTATCTCTCTGCCATGGATATGCTCTTCTCTGCCGGGGATGCTGGGCAGGAGGCATAAGAAATGTCGCCTATGTCTCTTGAAGCGTTTCTCGCCCTGCCCACCGAAGAGTTGGCAAACCTTGTCCGCGGCGATAGGGTAAAAACCTGTGTCTTTCCTTTTAATGGCACGCGCCGCTGGTTTTTGTTAGAGCGTCCATCATCTGCTAGCGGCGATCTTGCCAAACAATACATCGAGTTGACCACGCAAGGATATATCAATACCTATAAATTGGTCTTTGACCACGGCATAGATAACATCGTCGCCCCGGCTTTTGGCGGTGAGTTATTGGTCAACCGCGGCGAAGAATACATGCGCCAGATCGGAACCAGCCTGTCTTTGCTGGCAATTCACCCAGACTTTGTCAACTTCTATAAAGAATATGATGTACGCGTCCACTTTTATGGAGAGTATCGCAAGCAGTTTAAGGATACTTCCTATGCCTACATCATTGATCAATTCGATGAGGTCACACGGCAGACGGCAAACCATTCATCGCGAGCCTTGTTCTACGGGGTCTTTGCCGAAGATGCCACCATCACAACCGCAGAGCTTGCCATTCAACACGTCCAACAAACGGGTACGCACCCCACCCGGCGCGACCTGATCGAGCGTTATTACGGCGAATTCATTGAAAAAGCGGATATTTTCATCGGCTACGAAAAATTCAACGTCTTCGACTATCCCATGCTTGGCTTGGGGGAAGAGAGCTTGTACTTTACGGTGGCTCCTTCTCTTTATATGAATGATCGTCAATTGAGAAATATTCTCTATGATTTTCTTTATCTACGTCCGGTGCAGGACCCTGATTATTTCAGCATGCCCCAAGCAGATTTTGAGTCCATGCGCCAATATTATGAAGCGAACCGCGAAGTCACCTTTGGAACGGGTGAGATGCGCGGAGGAATTTGGTACGCCACCCCACACCTTAAAAAGTAGAGTTCATCATGCTTAACATCGAAGAAGAAGTAAAAAAAGTACTGAACGAGGTAGGTCCTGGACGAATGAGTAGCACTGCCTACGACACCGCTTGGGTGGCACGCTTGGGCGAAATGGATAAAGATCTAAGCGAGCATGCCATTAACTGGCTGGTTGAGAATCAGCTGTCAGACGGCAGTTGGGGCGCTAGTGATGTGTTCTATTATCACGACCGTGTGATTAGCACGCTGATTGCCATGATCGCGCTCAAAGAGCATGGTCATCATAAGGTGCAAATTGAAAAAGGGGTGGAGGCATTAGAGCGCATCACTTCAGAAGGAGAGCACAACTTCGCTTCTGATCTCAACGGCGCCACTGTGGCTTTTGAGATGGTCGCTCCGATCTTACTTGCCGAAGCCAAGGAACTTGGCATTGTCAAGCAACAGGGTGAGCAAATTCTAGGTCGTTTGAGCAACATGCGGCAAGAGAAGATGCGCAAACTTGCCGGGTATAAGATCAACCGTTATGGCACTCCAGCATTTTCGGCTGAGATGGCTGGTACCGACGGTCAACATATGCTTGAGGTTGAGAACTTGCAGGAAGCGAATGGTTCTGTTGGGCATAGCCCATCTGCCACGGCTTATTTTGCTTTGCGGGTAAACCCCGGAGATGCAAAAGCGATAGAGTATCTAAAGAGTTCTGTGGCGAAAAATGGCGGTGCGCCTGATCTCTATCCGTTTGATGTGTATGAACGGGCATGGGTTTTATGGAATTTATCTTTAACTGACTATTTCAACGGCGATACCCGGTCTTTTGCCGACCCTATTTTGAAATATCTTGCCGCAGCATGGAAACCGGGGCAGGGGATTGGTTTTTCTAAGGATTACAGCGTTATCGATGGCGATGACACCATCATCACTTGTGAATTGTTCAATAAATTTGGCTATCCAACTGATCTTAATGCCATATTGTCTTTTGAAGAAGAAGAGTACTTCCGCTGTTATCAATTGGAAGTAGGTATCTCTCCCAGTGTGAACATCCATGCCTTGATGACATTAAGGGATTTTGACTATCCGCTCGAGCATCCCAGTGTCAGAAAAGTGTTCCAGTTTTTGGAAACCCAAAAATCTGGAGACTTTTGGATCGATAAGTGGAACTCTTCTTCATTCTATACATCGGCTCATTATGTGATTGCCTGTGCCAAATTTAAGAATGCCATCGCTCAACCGACAGTGGATTGGATACTAAAGAATCAGCGTGCCGACGGTTCCTGGGGTACCTTTGGTTCTACCGCAGAGGAGACAGCTTATTGTCTTCAGGCGCTTTCGATATGGTCAAGATACGTCCGTAAGGTGCCGCAAGATGTTATTCAACGAGGAAGAACCTGGTTGCTTGAGCATTACGAATTACCGTACTCCCCGATTTGGATCGGTAAGGGACTATACAGCCCGGAATGGGTCTCGCGCTCAGCTATCTTAAGTGCAATGTTGTTAACGGTTTCATGTTAACTGTTTTATGTTTTAATCGTTTTGTCTGTATTCTCTAATAAGTAACTATGGTGGTGCCTATGATCGCGAATCTACAAAACATTTGGGAGCGAATTAATAAGTTTGATGGGTTTGACCAGGATATTGCCCGGCGTGGTCGCCTACTTAACGTGCTCTTGTTGGGCATGTCCATACTTTGTTTGCTGGGGATTATTGCCATTGCCGTTGTAGTGACCATGAATGGTACTTGGAACAAACCCGGAAATGTAACCACCATTGTTGCGGCGGCGGTCTTTTTGCTTGGCTCCATTGGGCTTGGATATGTCAATCAATATTCGGTGCGCCTCGCATCTTTCTTGTTTTTGGCATTATTGATGGTTGTGTTTATTTTTAGTGATGACCCAGCTCAGCTTGCAAACGGGCGTTCATCATTCGTGTTCTTTATTCCTGTAGCGGTTGCCAGTTTGCTTCTCACCCCTGCCAGCAGTTTTATATTCGCAATTGCGGGCGTGGCTATTATGATTTGGCTGGCGAATGAGGGGAACGTCTTGCCAAATGTTTCTACAATCTCGGGTGAGTTTATGTTTGCGCTGGTTTCATGGCTTTCGGCGCGCTCACTGGAACAAGCACTGGTTGACCTGCGCGCTACCAATCAAAACCTAGATCAGTTGGTAGAGCAAAAGACTCGTGAACTTGCCAATACCCTTTCTCGTGAACTGATCGTGGCAGGACGTAACCAGGCGATCCTCAACTCCATTGCAGATGGTGTGATCGTTTTCGACGAACGAAATATGGCAATCCTTGCCAACCCTGCCATTAGTCGTCTCACAAATATACCCGTTTCAGAACTTGTTGACCGCAGCATGGTGGATTTTATTTTGCGCGATGCCCTTTCTGAATCACGGGATAGTTTGCAACAGATATTTGAAGACCCCGAAGAAGAGACCATTACTGGTGTTCGTGTTAATTGGGGTAGTAAAACCCTCTCTGCCAGTGTGGCGCGTGTGAACGATGCCGATGAGAAGGTGATCGGTACGGTAGCCGTGTTCCGTGATATTACCCGTGAGGTAGAACTTGAGAAGATGAAAGACACCTTCATGGGCATCGTGTCTCATGAATTGCGTACACCATTGAACGCCATTCTTGGGTATGCCGAAATGTTGAAAGAAGGTATCTACGGTACGGTCAACGAGAAACAAGCCAATATTGCTGAACGGGTGATGAACAGCACCCAGCGTCTGCTCAGTATCGTCAGCGATTTGTTGGATCAAGCACAGATTCAATCCGGTAAGTTGAAGATCCGTATGATGTCCTGTAACCCTGCTGAGCTGCTGGAATCCGTGCATGGTGTGATGGACCGTATCGCTTTGGAAAAAGGAATTGAATTCCGAACGGATATAGACCCAGCCATGCCGACGGTCATTATGGGAGATCCGCAACGATTGCAACAGGTAATGATCAACCTTGCAAACAATGCCATCAAGTTTACAGAAAAAGGGTATGTCAGCGTCAAAATGCTGCGTATGGATGCAGACCACTGGCAGATTCGAACCACAGATACAGGTAGTGGCATTCCTACCGATGCGCAAGAATATATTTTTGAAACCTTCCGCCAAGTGGAAAGTACCGCCATTCGTCAACATGGTGGCGTTGGGCTTGGGCTTTCCATCGTCAAACAACTTGTTGAATTGATGAAGGGAAAGATCACTTTAGAGAGTGAAATTGGGAAAGGCAGTACATTCACAGTCACTTTCCCAATCGTAATTAATGATGATTCGCAACCAACCGTTACAGATCCAAATAGGAGAAACTATGAATGACCCTCTCGCATTGATTATTGAAGATGACGAAGACCTCGCCGAGATTTTTGGACAGGCGCTTAACGCTGCTGGATATGCTACAGAGATCGTCCGCGATGGGCTTGCTGCTCAAACCCGCATCAAAGATGTAACTCCTGCTATTATCACTCTGGATATGCATATTCCGCAGATATCTGGTGACCGCATCCTTCAGCAGATTCGAAGCGATCAACGTCTGCTAAAGACAAGGGTGGTCGTCACAACTGCAGATGCGATCATGGCAGAAAACGCCCGCGGCATTGCAGACCTTGTCTTGATCAAACCGATCACATTTTCGCAATTACGAGACTTAAGCGCTCGGCTGCGCCCTCGTACTGCATAGGGTTTCTTCCTATATTTTAGTATCCGGCGCTCAGTTGAGAGCTGTCATATATGGGCGCCGGTACTGCATTGAATGAAGATAACAACTTGCTATACCCACAATCCTCCTGTGCTACACTTATGGCATGGAGATTTGTTACTTAATAGCTTTTCCTGATACAGAACATAAAGTTGCACCGGTAAAAGAGTCGATCAAGGGACTGAAAGATGCACCCTATTTTCAACCTGTAGATATTGACCTTGTTAGCCTGGGGGATGAGACCGTTTTGATCGAAGGTCATGCCGTTTCTGTGATTCGCCACCAATACGATGAATATGTACAGATGGTCGAAGCCCGTTTTCTGCTAAAGAACCCATTCGATTCATCAACTCTGCAAGAGCGCAGTAAGATCGAAGATGCGCTTAAGAGCAAATACATCCCTGTAGAACACCGCCAAAGCGGTATGTTTGAAGAATATACGATTCTTCTGGTGGATGAGGTTAAGCAAGCGCCCGATAAATGGATCGATAAGAACGCCTTAGATATTTCTCGTTTTATTCGTTCTCAACGAGATACTTTTGATAAGAATGAGATTGCTGAAATTCTCATGTCGCGGACGCGCTATTCTGCCAGCGAGTTGACCTTGGTGGATTGGGAAGGGGCTGTCATTGTTGCGCCCAATGGCGATTATGATTCGGATGTTGTCTTATTAAAGATTGGTAATTATCAATTGTTGCGGTATCGCATGCTGGATCATTCCATCGAGAACTTGTTGGATAAGATCAATGAATCTTTCTTTGAGAACAAACGTCGCCCCCGTGCCACCCGCGGGCTTATCCGCCAGATCGCGGAACACAAGCTTGAAGTCATGCTTGATTTTGAACGCACCGAGCAGACCTTGCTCCTGATCGGAGATTGGTATACTGCCAAATTGTATGAAGCCATTCAATCAGAGTTCTACCTCAAAGATTGGAAGGAAAGTCTGCGTGCCAAGCTCGATAATTTGGAAAGCATCATGCAAACTATCAAAGATAATTTATCGGTTTCGTGGGAAAATCTGATGGATCGGATTCAGTTATTGCTTTGGATGGTGATGCTGATCGGTTACCTTTATCTCTATCTTTTAGACGCGAAATGGATCACGTTTCCTTCAAATTAATGGTATTTCCGCGGAGGCGGCATGTCGAAGAACATAAGCTTTATTGGTGTTTTACTATCGCTGGTTTTATTTCTTTTTATTGGGTTGTATTTTGGGCAAAAGAGTATTTTGCCCCTTGACCCTGATGCCTATGCAGTGTGTGCTGTTTCTATGGAGCAGGTGCTTGATAGCGGCAAAGGCGATGTGTACAACTTCAGCGGGGTGACTAATTTTGAAGAACCCACTTTTTACTACCTTGTCTCTTATTCTGTAGATGAAAACACCATCGCCAACCCTGTGTTGAAGACAGTTCCAGAAGATTTACAAGATGAACAACAAGATACTGCGTCGCAACAGAAAGCATGGACGATCTTTACGACCCTCATCCCTGAACAAAACCGCCAAATGGTAGCTCAGTTTAATGTCTTTACCGATGGATATTCAAATACGCTGGCAGCCGTTGACCAAACAGAAAACGACCTCTCACAATGGATGTTGGAAGTGGATGTTGCGGACCTGGAAGATAAAAACGCCCTCATCTACACGATGGTTCACGAATATGCCCATTTGTTAACCCTGAATTCATCTCAGGTCACGCCAGATGCCGATACCTATAAAGACCCTCTCAACCCGGCTTTGCAAAAAGAAAAAGCGGCAGCTTGTTCTACTTATTTTGTAGGTACAGGCTGTACCCATCCTGACTCATATATGAATGTTTTTTATAACCGTTTTTGGGCAGATATTTCAGACGAGTGGCAACAGGTGGATGCGCTCCAATATGGGGCAGAGGACCTTGTACCATATTACAACGGATTGTATACGTTTTACCTCAAGCATAAAGATCGCTTCGTCGATGATTATGCCGTGACGCACCCTGCTGAAGATATTGCCGAGTCCTTTACCTATTTTGTTTTCAATCCCAAATCCGTTGGCAATTCCATTCGAGACCAAAAGATCGCTTTCTTTTACGAATACCCAGAGCTGGTGCAATTACGCGAGAATATTTTGAGCGGTGCTTGCTCGATGAAATAATGAGGATTTTGTGTAGAAAATATCGTAATGAGACTGTTAATTCGATAAAAATTCCTTATGGTATCCTTGTGAAAAAAATTCCAAGGATATTTTTATGCCTCGTCTGAAAATTCTCTTTGCGCTCTCAGCGCTGCTTTTTTCTTCTTTAGCTTGCGTCACCTTGTTTGGAAAAAAATCCGCTTCAGCTGGGGTTGCGCCTGGCATGGCGATACCGCCTACGGCTACGCCTGAAGCGCTTTCTTGTCCATTGATTACCAATAAGATCGTGGATCAAAATGCAACCATGGATCTTTCTAATCAACTTCCTTTGGATGTTCTCAATTCATCCATTGATAGTGGGGATGAGACAATATATTTAGTAACATACACAGTGGATGGAAATGAAATCCGCGACCCGTATTTTGAGCAGGATGTGCCTGCGGATCTTGTGGATGAGCAAAATGACACGGCGTTGCACCAACAACTGTGGGAATATTTTTCTACAGTGATACCGTTAGAAGCTCGCCCTACTTTGGCTGAATTTTCTATCATGACCGATGGCTCGGATAATGTCTTGGCTGCCGTCTCACAGACCTATGATGACCCGAACCGTTGGTCTTTAGAGGTGGATATTGCCGATGTGAGCGATTATTACTACTTAACCTTTACGCTTGTGCATGAATATGCTCATTTGCTTACCTTGGGTCCAGACCAAGTGCCGCCCAGCCTTGCAGTGTTCAATAACCCCGATGATAACGATCTCTATATGCAAGAGATGGCGGCTTGTGCTACATTCTTCCCCGGTGAAGGTTGTTCAAACCCCGATTCATATATCAATGCTTTTTACGATCAATTCTGGACTGATATTTATGACGAATGGAATCAGATCAATCTTGAAGAGGATGAAGATACCTATTACAAGATGCAAGATGACTTTTACTATAAATACGAAGACCAATTCCTGACTGTTTACTCGGTGACTCACCCGGCTGAAGATATTGCAGAGTCGTTTGGTTTCTTTGTTTTTGCAGAGAAGCCAGATGGTGATCGGATCGCCGAACAGAAGATTTTGTTCTTCTATCAATACCCTGAATTGGTTGAACTGCGTACCAAGATTCTTAACAATGTGTGTTCGAGTTTTCCACAGTAGATCATGAAAAATATTCCCATTATTGAGTCGTATTGGGTGGAAGATGGTCATTTTCTGGCTGGCGAATACCCGGGCAGTTACAACCCTGAAGATGCCCGCCGCCGAATGGATGCTTTTCTTGAAAGCGGCATTCGTACATTTATAGACCTCACCCAACCGCATGAGTTGGTTCCGTACGAACCGATCCTCAAAGAGGAAGCGCGTATCTATGAACATATGGCGGTCTATCACCGCTTCGCCATTCGTGACCATGGCATCCCTTCTGTGCAGACGATGACCTTGATTCTCGATACCATCGATGCTGCAATTGAAAGTGGCAGCCCGGTCTATGTTCACTGTTGGGGTGGGGTGGGGCGAACGGGCACGGTGGTAGGCTGTTACTTGGTGAGGCATGGGTTGACTCCCTCGCAAGCCTTGGAGCATGTAAATACTTTGTATAAGACCCGCCCACAGAATTACTTTCTGGTGCGCTCGCCCGAAACGGATGAACAAGCGGACTTTGTCCGTAAGTGGCGAGAGACGCCGGGAACTGGACATAAAGCAAAGCAGTGGTTTTGTGAGGGTTAAGACTCCATTACAGGTATAAGTTTTGCTTTGCAGTAGTGCTACGATTGGCAGACCAAGGCTTGAGCGAGGTAAAGGCTGAATGGCAGCGACCCACTCTCCATCGCGCATGAAGCGGGGTTTCATCCCCAATACGTAAGAGTTAAGCACGGAAGGCTCTCTGGAAATGGCAGTATAATTTCTAGGCAGTTTGGAGGCATTTTGGATACATTGGAACAAGAACCGTTGGCAGCAGAATCAAAACCAGCGGAAGAAACAACAAATTGGAAGCGCTTCTTTCTGGACGTTTTTGAGACCTTGGTGCTGGCAGTGATCTTATTTGTGGGCATCAATTCTGTTTCGGCACGTGTGCGGGTAGATGGCTTTAGTATGCAACCCACGTTGCAAGATGGTGAGTTCGTGTTGGTGAGCAAGTTGAGCTATAAGTTCGGTGATTTTCAACGCGGCGATATCATTGTGTTCGACTTCCCAATGAACCCGGATGAAGAATTGGTGAAGCGTATTATTGGGGTGCCCGGTGATCATGTGATGGTGCGCGATAGCCATGTATATGTGAACGAGCAGATGTTGAACGAGAACTATATTGCCCAAGCGCCGCTCTATTCTGGTGATTGGATCGTGCCGGATGGAACCTTGTTCGTGTTGGGCGATAATCGTAATAACTCGAATGACTCAAAAGACTGGGGCTTGCTGCCTCAAGGCAACGTTGTAGGTAAGGCTGTTTTGATCTATTGGCCCCCGAAATTTTGGAAAGTGTTAGATCATCCGGAGATGGCTGTTTCACAATAGGGTTTGCCATGAACGAATTGAATGCATTAACTCCTTGTAACGAATGCCATGCGGGTTTGCTGCATCCCCGCCATGTGACTTACTTCACCTGGCTCGGGCATGAGTTGATCACCGTACCGCATTTCCCGGCTTGGGTGTGTGATGTGTGCGGGCGGCGCGAGTATGATGAACGCGCGATCCAATGGTTGAACATGATCTTGGACCCGAATGCCGGCAAGCCTACGCCTTCGCATCGCAACACCCCGCCTCGCCCTCGACCTCAAACAGGGTTCCGCTCCCCGACCCCTGAATCTTAACTCAAGGTTTCTCCATGTCACTTGATAGCACTTCTCCTCGTACATATCGCTTTGTGCTGGCAGATATCCTAACTTCTGGGTATCGTGTGGCAGGCAAGGTTGCAGTGACCACTCATGGCGCCATGGGGTTCTTAAACGATATCAATCATTCAACGCTGGAAATTCACGATGCGCGTATGGCACGTTTGCACATGCCCACCAAATTAGTGGACCATTTCGAATTGGTACGCACGATGAAGAGCCGCATTCATGCTGTTTGTTTACCTCGGCGTGAAGACCTGGGTCCGCAAGGGATTGTGCGTGGGGGATATATGAATGTCGTGGAATATCAGGTGCGCCTGACGACTTCCATGTTTGAAGTGGACGGTATCATGGAGTTACCCGGTCGCTTTGACTTTGCCGGGCTGATCTCAGATGGCACGCGTGAATTCCTGCCGATTTTCAATGCTACAGTGACGGCGATCCTCATACCAAGCTTGCGAGTGCAAAGCGCAGGCGTGCTGATTAACCGCAAAATGGTAGACCTGGTGGCGCTTTTGAACCAGCGTGTGAAGCCAGAAACTCATCCCTAAAATTTCTTGACGCATCCCGAAGTGGATGATAAAATCTCGCCCGCTTAAGAAATGCCCCCATCGTCTAGTGGACTAGGACGCAGCCCTTTCAAGGCTACGACCGGGGTTCGAATCCCCGTGGGGGCACAACCTAAAAGCAACCGTCTCGTAAGAGGCGGTTTTTAGTTTAAAAAGCAAGACTCATTTTTGGTATAATCCCGTCAGTTCGAAATAAAAGACAAGCGCAAAGATAAGTAATTCAGCAACGGTACAGAGAGCCGCCGGACAGTGTGAGGCGGACCGCCATAGGATGAAATCCACTTTGCCCAGTCATTCTCGGAGAGACGCAAGTCATAAGAGAATCGGGAGCGCCCGTTAGCGCGCATCCAAGGTTATGCTTCGGCATAGCGAAAGCAGGTGGCACCACGAGACGCCCCTCGTCCTGCAAACGGAATGGGGCGTATTTTATTTAACACCTTTCAAGGTGTTATGCACTCGGAGGTGCAACATGCTCGATATGAATTTGCTTCGTGAAAACCCTGAGATCGTCCGCAAGGCGCTGCTAGACCGCCAGGACAACCCCGCGCCCGTCGACTCCATTTTGCAGTTGGACGAGAAGCGCCGCAGTCTGCTCAATGAAGTGGAGCAGCTCAAGGCGGAGCGCAATGTCGTCTCGAAAGAGATCGGCAAAATGAAAGACGCAACTGAACGCCAATCCAAGATCGAGGCGATGCGTGTGGTGGGCGATAAGATCACAGAGTTGGACAAAGCTGTGGCGGAAGTTGAATCCGAATTTAATTATCTGCTTTCCACGCTGCCAAACATCCCAGATCCGCGCACACCCTATGGCAAAGATGACAGCGAGAACATCGTCATCAAGACGGTGGGGGAGCCGCGCAAGTTTGACTTCAGCCCGCTTCCACACTGGGACCTCGGACCTGCACTCGGCATCATTGACTTTGAACGTGGCACCAAGCTGACCGGTTCCCGATTCTACGTGCTACAAAAAGCTGGCGCACGTTTGCAGCGTGCGCTGATCGCATGGATGCTTGACTTGCACATCCGCCAGGGATATCAGGAAGAATACTTGCCTTTCATGGTCAAGACCGCCACCGTGTATAGCGCTGGTCAACTGCCCAAGTTTGCCGATAATCTTTATAAAGACCACGAAGAAGATTATTACTTCGTGCCGACTGCAGAAATTCCGCTGACCGGCTTGCACATGGACGAGATCCTTGACGAAGCCGCTCTGCCGCGCCAGTACACAGCTTATACACCCTGCTTCCGCCGCGAGAAGATGAGCGCCGGGCGCGATGTGCGCGGCATCAAACGCGGACATCAATTCGACAAAGTTGAGATGTACATCTACTGTAAGCCCGAAGAATCAGAGGCGATGCATCAGAAGATGTTGAAGGATGCCGAAGAGACCTGTGCGCAATTGGGCATTCCGTACCGCGTGAAGCAACTCTGCACCGGTGACATTGGCTTCGGTGCAACCATGACCTATGACCTTGAATTGTGGGCGCCCGGCTGTAACGAGTGGCTCGAAGTTTCATCGGTCTCGAATGACACTGACTTCCAAGCCCGCCGCGCCAATATCAAATATCGTCCAGCCGATGGCGGCAAGGTCAAATTCCCGCACACGCTGAACGGTTCCGGTTTGGGGCTGCCGCGTGCTCTCATCGCCGTGATGGAAAATTATCAGCAAGCCGACGGCTCGATTGTGGTGCCGGAAGTTCTGCGCCCGTGGATGGGCGGCATCGACGTCATCAAACCGTGACGGTAAAGAACCAAACGGGTTAATATCCGTACATATATAAACTGTAGGGGCGACCCGTCCGTTGGGAGTGAACAACCTCAATGAAACGTGCAGGGTCGCCCTTACTATTTCCGGTGCCTTTCTTATCAAAGGAGAAACGATATGAATCCCGCCGATTGGGAATTGTTCGGGCAAGTCTTGTTGGAAGTGATAACGTTTGTAGTTTTGATATTTGGTTTGCTAGGTTTATTGATGCCGGTCTTTCCTGGGTTGGTGGTGATGTGGATCGCCACTCTGATCTATGCTATCGTTCAGGCAGGGCTTGGGAACATGACATGGGTGGGTTGGACCTTGTTCGTATTGATCACCTTGTTGATGATCGGCGGCAATGTTGTGGATAACATCATCATCGCCAAACATATGCGCGATAAAGACGTGCCATGGAGTTCTATCCTTTGGTCTTTCGCTGCTGGGATTCTTGCCAGCCTGTTCTTTACTCCTATTATTGGGATCCTTGCCTCGCCGGTTGGGCTTTTTCTAGCGGAATGGTATCGCCTCAAAGACCGACCCGCGGCTTTCTCCAGCACCAAGACCTGGCTCACCGGTTGGGGTTGGTCTGTTGCCGCGCGGATCGGTATCGGCATCGTCATGATCGCCTTCTGGGGGTTGTGGGCGTGGAATACAGGTTAAATAGGAGAGCCCTATTATTCCGTTTGTGTTGAGTGAGCCCGGTCAACTGCTATTGAACGGTTTGACGTTGACCGCACTCATCTTTAGTTTGCTGAGCTTATTTTTTCCGCTCTTCCCCGGTCTGATCGTGATGTGGCTTGCCCTGTTGCCGTACATCGGCATTCAAGCGCTGACGGGGCATATGTACGGGGCAAGTTGGTTGCTCTTTGCCCTTATCACGGTCTTGATGTTAGGCGGCAGTGTCGCGGATATTTTCATTATTGACGGTCACCTGCGCGAGAAGCAAGTACCGGGTAGTTCGGTCTTCTGGTCTTTCATGGCAGGGATTATCGTCAGCTTGTTCTTTACGGCTTTGATTGGTGTCTTGGCGTCGCTTATTGGTTTTTACATGGCGGAGTTGAGCCGCTTGAAAAATGAGAATCAAGCTTTTGACTCGACCAAAGCCTTGCTAATCGGGTGGGGGCGTTCGGTCGCCTTGCAAATGGGAATCGGCGTTGTGATGATCGTGTTATGGGGCGTGATGGTGTGGACGAAAAACTACCATATATAAAATAAAAAAAACAAAAGGTCTATCCCTTTTGTTTTGTAGAGCGGGTTTTTTAAGTAAAAGTCAGGCTTTTAGCCTGACTTACGATTATGCTTTTGCCTTCTGCGCTGACTCGATCAACGCAGATTTGAATTTTTCTCCTGACGCATCTTTGCCTAGCGGCAAAAACATTGAACCCAATTCACTGGCATCGGTGAATTGTCCATTCACATTCATGCCGGTGTCGGGGATCATTTTGTAGAACGAACTTTTCTCGTAATCTTCCACCGTAATATCCCGCAACTGCATAGACTTGATGTACAGTGCATTCTGGTCCACGTTATCGGCGAGGATCAGCCAACGGTCGGTGAGAATGGCAGTTTGGATCAACAGCTTCGGTCCTGGTCCGCCGCCGAACAGTCCCTTTTTGATCTTTTCAGAGGTGGAGACGATGCACAGGATCGGGTTGGCAAGAATGTCACCAAGGTTATGTTTTTCAATATAGGTTTGGATGCTTTTTATAACGTTGACAGGAACTTCCCCAAATGCGATTTCTTTTGTGGAACGGTTGTAATCACCCATAGGATTTACCTTTAAATCCGTAGGGGCGACCCGCCCTGTTCAAGCAAGATAACTTGCTCTCACCAAAAGGGTCGCCCCTACAATTAATTAGAACGAAACCGGCTTGCTCAACATCGCTGTGAGCAGTTTGACCGAATTTTTCAAATCCTCGTAATCCACCATTTCCGAAGCAGAGTGGATATAGCGGCAGGGGATGGATAGCGCTCCTGCCATAACACCTGCGCGAGTGACCTGAATGGCACGCGCATCGGTGCTGCCGACGAGCAAGACTTCACGTTGGTAGGGGAGTTTTGCTTTTTCAGCAGTGCTTGCCATCCACTCAACCACACGCAAGTCTGCGAGCATGCCAGGGTCGCGGACTTTTACGCATGGACCCTTGCCCAACTCCATAGACATTTTCAATGAAGCAGGTGTATCGCCGGTGCCGGTCACATCAATGGCAATGCCGATCTCAGGGTCAATGCTGTAAGCGGCTGTCCCTGCACCGCGAGTGCCGACTTCTTCCTGGGTGGTGAACACGAAATATAAGTCATGCGGTGTGATCTTGATGGACTTCAACGCTTCGATCAACACCACTACGCCTGCTCGGTCATCCATGGATTTGGCAACGAGACGATTGCCCATTTCCATGTAGGAGCGTTCGAATGCGCCAAAGTCACCGACCTTCACCGGGCAGTCGCTACGGCTGGACGCGCCAACGTCAATGTACATCTTGCTCAATGAAGGCGCCTGATCAACAGATTCTAATTTGTCGAAGCCGATCACACCGGTCACGCCGTTCATAAAACGTACACGTGCGCCGAGGGTGTAACGACCGAAGACCCCGCCATTGCTGGCAAAACGCACGAAGCCGTTCTTGTCCACATGGCTGACAATGATGCCGATCTCATCCATATGAGCCGCGAGCATGATGCGTTTGGAGTTCTTGACTGCCACTGTCGGCTTCTTGCGGACGATGAGACTGCCCATCGCATCCACACGAATTTCATCGGCGTATGGCTTCACTTCCTTTTGAATGATCTTGCGGACGGCATCTTCATAGCCTGAAGGCGCATAGGTTTCAGTGAGGGTCTTGAGTAATGATTTCATTGGTTATTTTCCCAAAGTGAATTTTTCACCAGCTGCATAACTCTTACTTTCGTTCTTGGTAAATACATGGGCTTTGGCTTTGCCCATTACGGTCCAGGTTTCGTTGGCTCTGCCGAAGATGGCTGTGTTCTCGTCAATGCCGAGCAATACTTCGCCATCGTGCAAGCGATTACGTGTGACCGAGAGCAAAGGCTTGCCGACGAGCGGAATGGCGTCGAAATGGGGGAGGATAAAAGCCGCTGGAACCAAACCAAACACCGGCGTTGTGCGTGAGCCGAGCATTCGAAAATCTGGCACTTCACGCCCGAGGATCATCGCGCCAGCAGAACATCCCGCATAGACTCCGCCGCGTTCAAACACTTCTTGTGCCGCCTGCCAAACGAGACTATCTTTCATGGTTTGATAGAGATACATGGGATTCCCGCCCGAAAAATAGACGAGATCCGCTTCTTTCACCGCCGCGGCATGATTCACATCATTGGCACTTGTCTTGTCTGTGACCTTAAGCGCCTGCACGTCGGCACCGAGGGCTGTGAAATGATCCACGCCCATCTTCATCCAGCGACCCACACTGGCGTCGCCTTCTTGCCCTGCCGCTGTGGGCAGACAAATCACACGAGGCTTGCGTCCGTTCGCACCGCAATTTGAAAGCAAATAGGCGTCCACCTCGTTCATCACAGGTAGATATTCGCCGGAACCGAGTAAGGCAATGAGTCCGTTCATGGTTATCTCTTTAATAAAGCTGGGGTCATTTCTTGTAAAGCAACATGCAATAAGTTCAATGTATTCTTCCAATCATCCACGCGCGAAACGCTGATGGGACTATGGGTATAGCGATGCGGCACCGAAACGGAGACGACTGGAATACCCGAGCGCGCTTGTTGGATGGCACCTGCATCTGTGCCGCCACCGCCGGGCTGACGGAATTGGTACGGAATCTTGTGCTTGGTACCCATTTCCGCGAGGAAGCTAACCAGACGCGGATCACTAATGACGGGGGAGTGCGCCGGGTAAATGGCAGGACCCAATCCCAACTTGGTGTTGTAGGTGTAATTTTCCCTGCCTTCGTAATCGGGCAGGTCACGAGCGGGCGTGGAGTCGATGGCGATGGCGAGATCAGGGTTGAAGTAATAACCAGCCACGGTCGCGCCGCGCAGACCGATCTCTTCCTGCACGCTGAAAGCCAAACATAATTCGATGGTATCTGGCGCGTTCTTGAGCAGTTCGATCAGGATCGCCACGCCAATGCGGTCATCAATAGACTTGGACATGATGGACGGACCGACACGCTTGAACTTTGTAGCAAAGGTGGCGCGGTCACCAGCCTTGGCTTTGCCTTCGGGTCCCAAGTCAATCCGCATCGACTCGATATCTACCGGATGGCTGCGCTCACTGGAATCCGTCAGGTGAATGGGTTTGGCACCGATCACACCGGGGGTATGGTCTTTGCCAACGATGACTTGTTTGCCGACCAAATGGCGCTCGTCAATGCCGCCAACGGTTCGAAATTGATAGAAACCGCCTTCATCATCCCTCACGATCATGAAACCGACTTCGTCCATGTGGGCATCGAGTAACACGCGCAAAGGTTTGCGCCCTGCACCTTTTTTGCGGACGAGTACACTGCCGAGTGCATCCACTTTTACTTCATCAGCATAGGGCTTCACTTCTTCAAGCACAATGCGGCGTACTTCGCCTTCATCGCCGGAAACCGACATGGCGTTGCAGAGCTTTTCGAGTAATTTAATTTGAGGGGAGCCAATGGAAAGCATCAATTAATCCCAAACGATTCTTTCAATAAAATCTTCTTCAAGAGAAGCGACAAACTCTGCCAGTAAACGTCCTGCGCGTTGAATATCTTTCAACGCCACCAACTCCACAGCTGTGTGCATGTAGCGCTGCGGAATGCTCACCACCATGGTGGGAATGCCTTCGGCAGTCAACTGCATTGCATCGGCATCGGTGGAGGAGTACTCGGGCATTAGATCATCAGAAACGGGGATTTCAACCCGCTCCGCAACTTCTTTGAAGCGTTGGTACAAGAACGGGTGGACGCTGGGCCCGATGCCTAAGGTCACGCCTTTGCCGAGCGGGAAGGTCTGGTATCCGCTCGCGCCTGCGCCTTTGCCGAAGGTCATATCAAGTGCAATCGCAATAGTTGGGCGCAGTTGGAAAGTGCTGCTATAAGAACCACCAAAAGATGTTTCTTCTTGTACGGTTGCCACTGCCCACAAATCCCAGATATGAGATTTGGATTGAAGTTCTTCAAGGCAGACGGTGAGCGCAGCCACAGAGGCGCGATTGTCGAGCGTGTGCCCGCTCACGGTTCCTCCGGACATTTCAACGGGTTCTGTACCAAAAGAGATTCTATCGCCCACACGGACTCGCTTCGAAACTTCGCCCGCGAACAAACCTGTATCAATGAATAAATACTTCATAGAAATCACGCCGCTGCCTTCACCTTCGGGGAGCAAATTTCCCGGCGGCATGACGATGACGCCATAGAGTTCTTCTTTCGTCCCTGAAGCATGGACGATGACAGGTGTACCTGGCAGCACGCGCGAGTCGATGCCGCCAACGTTGGTGAAATAAATAAAGCCATCCACAATGCGGGTGACCATCATACCGATGGCATCCATGTGGGTGGCGATCATCACCGATGGGCGGGAAGAGGCTGTGGCTTTGGATCCGCTTTTCTTTAGCGTACCCTGCTTCAGTCCATGAATCGAGCCGAGGCGACTTTGGGAGATCTCATCAACCAGTGGAGTCCACTTTTTTTGAACGAGGTCCGCTACGGGGGCTTCATCCCCAGAAACACCAGAGATGGAGATAATCGATTTTAGGAAGGGGAGAATATCGCTCATGAAGTTATGGGGTGGGAGATGGAGTGAGTGTGGTTGTTGGGGTTGGTGTATTGGTGATCGTTGCTGTAATGGTTGGCGTGTTCGATGCGGTTGGCGTAAAGGTATTGGTGGGCGTGAAGGTGAGGGTTGTGGTGGGGGTAAATGTAAATGTGTTGGTGCTAGGCAGGAAGAACGTGAGCGTAGCTGTAGGTGTGGAGGAAGACGTAGGCGTAGAGGTGATCGTTGGTGTGAACGTAATGGTGCTGGTCACGATCAAAGGTGTGCCACTGGCGGTGGCTGTGTTCGGGGTGCCCGTCACGGTTTCTGTGATGGATGGGGTGGGGGTCACATCGCGCGGGTTGGGCGCAAAGGAAAGACAAACGAACCCGGCACAATAACAGGGTATGGATGCAATAATAATTGCAAGGAGCCGCATGCGGCGGCGTGCTTGAGGTGTTTCGGCGTCCAGCATAGTGGTTCGATTATAATCCATGCAATTGGGTAGCATTTAATGATTCCTCTTCGCCTTCGCATTGCTGGTTTTCTCTCGTATCGTGACCCTGTTGACTTGGATTTCAACATGGTAGACCTTGCGTGTATCTCTGGGCATAATGGTGCGGGTAAGTCTTCGTTGCTGGATGCGTTTACGTGGTCATTGTTTGGGGAAGCACGCGGCAAAGGGGTGGATGTTATCAACTTGAGCCAGGATGTGAAAGCCGCCGAAGTTGCGTTGACTTTCTTATATGAAGGTAATGTTTATCGCGTGCAACGGACGTTGCCACGCAATAAGAGCACAGTGTTGGAATTTCAGGTGCTTGATAAAGGGCAAGATGAAGACGATGGACGCTGGCGTCCGCTGACGGAGAAGACGACCCGCGATACTCAAGCCCGCATTGAGCAAACGTTGCGCCTCGATTATGAGACTTTTATCAACGCCTCATTCTTTTTGCAGGGCAAAGCCGATCAGTTCACGCAGAAGAAAGCTAGTGAGCGAAAGGCAGTCTTAAGCTCTATTCTCGGTTTGGAAATTTGGGACACCTACAAAGATCGAACGGCAGAACGCCGACGCGAATTGGAAACCGAAGTCACTGAGATCGATGGTCGCATTGCGGAGATTGATGCCGAACTTGGCGAAGAAGATGAACGCCGACGCCGTTTGAGTGAATTGGAAGAAACACTCAAGCAATTGACCACGGCGCGTGAAGCACAAGAATCTGCGTTGGAAAATATCCGGCGTAACGCGGCATTGGTTAATGAACAAAGGAAAACTGTAATAACTGCCGAGACGCAGTTGAAACGTGCGCAAGATGCGTTGACGGTTATTGAGTCAAAGATCTCTGCCAAAGAGAATGAACGCGCAGAGTATTTGGATCTGTTGGAACGGGCAAAGGACATTGAGTCCGCGTATAAGGCTTGGCAGAAGGCGCGCAAAGAACTGGAAGCCTTCGATGCCAATGCAGCCGAATTCCGTGAGCATGACGAAAAACGCCAGCCTTTGTTACGTGAGATTGAAGTGGAGAAGGCGAAGTTGGAGCAGGAGGGGGAGGAGCTCAGTAAACAGTATTCAGTGATCAGTGACCAGTTAGAAATGGTCGAACACCTTGAAACGCAATTGACTACTACAAATGAATCTTTGAAAGAGGCTGAAGCCAAGATCAAAGAACGTACTGAATTGGAAGCTCAACGCAATGAAGCGCGAGAGCGTCAAGCCGCATTGAAAGCGGAGAATGAGTCTTTGCGGCGGGAAATGGATGAACTCAAGACCCGCATCGATGCCTTGAAAGTTGCTGAAGGTGCGGAATGTCCGCTGTGTGGGCAGCCTTTGAGTGAAAGCCATCGCAAGTCCACGCTTAAAGAATTGGAGCAGACCGGCAAAGACAAAGGCGATACATTCCGTTCCAATAAAAAAGAAGCAGAAGACTTAGTTGAACAGATCGTAAATTACGAAGCGCATATTTCAAAATTAGCAGGCGCCGACAATGAACGCGTGCGCTTCTCTAATTCCATTTCTCAGCTTACCTTGCAGGTAGAGTCGATTCAGCAGCAGAGCAAGGAATGGGAAAAGACCGGCGCGAAGCGCTTGAAAGAGATCGAAAAAGTATTGGAAAGTGGAAAGTACGCGAGTGAGGCACAGAAAGCGCTCAAAGCACTTGATAAAGAACTTGCCAAGCTTGGGTATGATGTTTCTGCCCATGAAGCGAAACGCAAAGAAGAGAACGAACTGCGCAATGTAGAGGAAGAGTCTCGCAAGTTAGAGTCTGCGCGAGAGTTGAGCAAGCGCATTGGCAAAGAAATTGATGAATTGAGCGAAGAAAGAGAAAAGAAGAAAGAAGAAGTTGCCGAAGCGGAGAGAACCTTTGGTGAGGCACAGAACGTTTTAGCCGAATCTGAATCGGGTGCGCCAAACTTGCAGGATGCTGAGAGCAGGCTTTTTGAATTACGAGAAGATGAAAACCGTGTGCGTGATGAAGCTGGGGCGGCGCGTCAGCGAGTAGATGTATTAGAAACTCTACGCAATCGCTGTGCAGACTATGAACGTCAACGTGAAGATATCAGCCAGAATATTGTGCGACATAAATCACTGGAACGCGCCTTCGGAAAAGATGGTGTTCCGGCATTGCTGATTGAGCAGGCACTTCCGCAAATTCAGCAGAAAGCCAATGATATTCTTGAACGTCTTAGCGATGGCACGATGATGATCCAATTCGTAACACAGGCGGAGTATCGCGATAAAAAGCGCGATGACCTGAAAGAGACCCTCGATATTCACATCAGCGATTCTTCGGGCATGCGTGATTATGAAATGTATTCCGGCGGTGAAGCTTTCCGCGTCAACTTTGCCATTCGGCTGGCGCTGTCTGAAATCCTTGCCCAACGCAAAGGCGCACGATTGCAAACGCTCGTGATTGATGAAGGCTTTGGCTCACAGGATGCATTGGGACGTCAACGCCTTGTTGAAGCGATTAATGCTGTCAAAAATGATTTCTCTAAAATTTTCATTATTACTCACCTCGATGAACTCAAAGATGCCTTTCCAAATCGCATTGAAATCGAAAAGACCGATCGGGGAAGTTCTGTGCGAGTGGTGTAGTTCAAGAGATTAGTAATTGGTAAATAGTAAGTGTCAAACTCTAATTACCAATTACTATTTACCAATGCCCTATTTCATTCTCTCCACCATCCTTTTCCTCCTCGCTTTCATCATCATTTATTGGATCCACAATCAATATCATCTTGATATCGTCGTCATGCCGGTGCCTGCGCCAGAGTCCGCGCCGAAGGTTTCAGTGTGTATCCCGGCTCGCAACGAAGAGACCAACATTCGGCGTTGTGTTGAGGCGGTTCTTCATCAAGATTACCCGAACTTTGAAGTCATCGTCTTGGATGATCGCTCCACCGATTCGACTCTGACTCTATTAAAAGAAATCGCATCCCGCGACTCTCGCCTCCTTCCAATCAGCGGCTCAGACTTACCCGAAGGCTGGGCAGGCAAACCCCATGCCTTGTACCAAGCCTCAGCGGCCGCAAAAGGCGAATGGCTCTGCTTTGTAGATGCCGATACCTTCCTTGCGCCGAATGCGCTTTCCGCCGTATATGCCAAAGCCATCGAAACAAAAGCCGATTTATTCACGGTGATGACCAAACAAATCCTCGGCTCGTTCTGGGAGCGGACGGTGATGCCGTTGGTAATGACCGCGCTCTCGGTAGGTTTTTCTCCGCGCAAGGTCAACGACCCGTCGCGCCGTGATGCGGTAGCGAACGGACAGTTTATCTTCATCAAACGCAGTATCTACGATTTGATCGGCGGGCATGAAAAAATAAAAGATCAAATTGTGGAAGATAAAGCGCTCTCTGAAAATGTAAAGTGGAATGGTCACCGCTTGGTGGTGGCAAATGGCATGCAACTGATTAGCACCCGTATGTATACGTCTTTGGAAACTATGTGGGAAGGCTGGACGAAGAATATCTACCTTGGCTTGCGAGACCATCCATCGTTGTTATTGCTCGGCGCATTTGGTGCTACCTTGGCATTGCTTGCCGCGTTGTTTCTTCCGGTGTGGCCGTTGCTGGGCTTAGGCTGGTTTCTCAATGACAGCGGGTGGATGGCATTGGTTGTGATTGTTGAGGCATTGTTTGTGTGGGGCTATTTGATTGTCATCCGCGCCAGAATTGCGCAAGAGATGGACATTCCGCGCTGGTATGCATGGACCACTCCGCTTGGGGCAGGGGTGTTTGCCGCCATGATGTTGACCTCGGCATGGAAAGTGATTTCGGGGCAGGGGGTTACCTGGCGTGGACGGAACTATAAGCCAAAGTAGTGATAAATGTCATCTTGATAAATATTGGTTGAGTTGTTATATTTCGTAATCTCTTGTTAAAGATAACAAAATATAACATATGGCTACCAACTCCTTAGACCGCGAACAAAAGATCCTTGAACATCTCAAGACACATAAAACTGCCTCAATCCAAGAACTGGCTGAGGCTTTTGGCGTGTCGAATATGACCATCCATCGCGATTTGCACAAATTAGCAAATGCGGGTCAGATAATAAAGAAACATGGCGGTGCTGCCTTACCAAGCTCGGGTGTAAAAGTATTAGAAGAAGCATCATCATGTGCCATGTGTGGGAAACCTGCTTCTCAAAGGACGATTTTCATCGTCAAATTCGATAATGGGGAAGAAACGCGTGCTTGCTGTGCTCATTGTGGTTTGATGATGCAAAGCCGCGAGAAGAACGTTTGGCAATCTCTGACAGTCGATTTTTTATATGGGCATATGATCAGTGCCGGGCAGGCTTATTACCTGGTTGGGAGTGAGCTAAATATTTGCTGTGTACCAAGTATTCTTGCATTCGGCTCAAAGGCAGATGCAGAAAAGTTCCAAAAGGGGTTTGGTGGGCAATTGCTCGATATGGAAGATACCATTCACCATATGCATGGAATGATGCACATGCATTCAGACATGTGATTCAGAAAACTAAATTTGTGAGGAATAAGAGAATGAAAAAAATTTTTGCTTTTCTTTTTGCCGGTGCGCTTCTATTAAGCGCATGTGGGGGTGGTATGGCGGGTGGGGAAGAACACACCGATGGGGAAGGTGTGGAAGCTCATGACTATTGGGTCCGCGCAGCGATGGCGGGCGGCAATAGCGCTGCTTATATGCTCCTTCATAACCATGGTACAGAAGATGATGCTCTCATTGGGGTCAGTTCTGATGTGGCAGACGCCGTTGAAATGCACTTAAGCCAGATGAAAGCCGACGGCACCATGGAAATGATCCAGCAGGAAAAGATTGATTTGCCTGCCGATGGTGAAGTGGAATTGAAACCGGGTAGCTATCACATCATGTTCATTGGTCTGAAACAAGACCTTGTGGCTGGCAACGAAATTACGCTGACCTTGACCTTTGAAAAAGCGGGTGAAATTACCCTGACCGTCCCTGTGAAGGACTCCACAGATATGGGTGGAGAAAGCATGAACATGGGCGGCATGGATATGGCAACCCCGACCCCTTAATTTTTGAATACGCGTCTTCGCCAGACGCATTCTCCCAGTTCCCCGTCCGCAAGACGGGGAACTTGATTTTTAGCCAAAGGATAAGAAGATGAAGAACACTTTATTGACGTTCTATATTGTTTTTCTGATTATCGCTGCTGGTTTTGGTGTGGGTGCTGCTACGAATGCCGGTATATTGATTCCAGCATCTGTGCCTTTTGCCTTGGTTTTGATTGCATTGTTGTATTTTCTACGCCCCAAACCAGAGCTTCTTGGTTGGGCGGCTTTAACTGCTGGGCTTTTAGCAGGGACGTATTTGGTAACTGGGAATGTGATTGAGTATGTCATTTTTGTTGTCTACTTGATCTTAACCATGCTGGGAATTTTCAAGTCGCCGTATTTCCTTGCCTTTGCCTGGCTATTCCACCCGCTGTGGGACTTTTTACCACGTACCTTGCCAGATCACATGCACGACCTGCCATTGGCTTGCGCCTTTTTTGATACTCCCATCGGTTTATATCTATTATGGGGTTCATGGAAAAAACGCTGGGTACCGTTTGGAGACGACTCTTCCAATAAGGCAGCGATGCTCCGTAGCGGGAAAGCTATCTTTAGCGGTATTTTGATTATGGCTGTCAGCTCGGCTATTGTGGCGGCTGTTGGTTCAGGATATTTGAATTGGGTGGCGTTGGTGTCTTCAATTATCATCATTATTGGGTTCCGTTTCATGGGTGAGACTGCAGAGTTGATATCATGGGCGGTGCTTACAGGCTGGCTGGGAATGACTTACGCTCATACAGGCGGGACCGGTGATGCAATATTCTTCCTTGTTTATGTAGTTATTTCGGCTTTGGGAGTTTTCAAATCATCTTATTATCTTGGCATTGCATGGCTCGTGTTCATTCCGTATAGTTTCCTGCCTCATCACGCACATCACATGTCACCTGATTTTGCGTTGGCGACGATCTTTTACTGCCTGCCCTCTGGATTGTATTTGCTGTGGGGGGCTTGGAAAAAACGCTGGCAAGCGTTTGATGCTACCCCTGTTACAGAACCTGCCGCAGTGAGATGATTAAAGTGAAGCCGCAACTACTTCAGTCTCTTCGTGTGACTGATGAAAACGGAGAAAAGCGCGCCTCTCCCGTGTTTTGGGCTGGGTTTGCCCTTCTGATGGTTGTTGCCTTCCTTTTTGTTTTTTTCACCTACAATAGCGGAAAGAAGCCCCTGCCTTCTGAATACTCAGCCAAAGAGATTTATGGTGGGCAACCGGTTTCATTAAGCGAATACCGCGGCTCTGCCATTGTGCTGATGAGCTGGGCAACCTGGTGCATGGACTGTAAGGAAGAACTCGCTGCTTTAGAGAGTCTCTGGGTTTCAGAACAAGAACAGGGATTGGTTGTCATTGCGGTCAATCTTGATGCTATAAACGCGAACGAACGTATCAAGAACATGGTCACTGAATACGATTTGACCTATCCCACCTGGCGCGACCCAGAAAATGAGTTTTACTCAACCTTTAACTCTCCAGGCATCCCAACCACCGTTCTATTAGACAAACAAGGTACAGTGCTACGAGCTTGGGTGGGTCCTGTAGATTTTGATTCTAAGGATGTTAGAGCTGAGATTGAGACTGCAATCGCAAAGTAGTTGAAACTTTGGCTTGCTGTGATAATACCCCGCCGATTTTTCGGCGGGGTATTTGTTTGGGTGAAAAGGAAAGGTTTGCAGTGTTGAGGCAGTTGTCCCGTAGGGGAGAGGCGGGGTTTTATTCCTCATATGACAATCTTCCTGTTTTGCCGGGGGTGTAACTAAAGTCACAGGGCTTTTTTTCTTCTTTGGCTATAGTAGGGGTAGGTAAATTTAATGCGAGGTTAATTTATGTCTAAACTTCCTATCATTGCTATTGGGATCGCGGTGCTGGCGCTGGGATATTTTGCGCTGGTGTCGGATGCCGCTGCGTACGGCGGGAACGCGCCAGAGACGTGTGCGAACTGCCATGCAATGGACTCGCAGTATGAAAACTGGGCGCATGGGGGGCATGCCAAGGTGGCAAAGTGTACAGATTGCCATTTGCCTCACGATAATTTCGTTTCGTATTACATGGAAAAAGGACGCCAGGGCGCGAAGGATACCTATGCCTTTGTGACGGGGGATATTCCGGTTGCCATTCGTGCGGAAGAGAAGACGAAAGAGATCGTGCAGGAGAATTGCATCCATTGCCATGAAGATACTGTAGATGTCATGCTGGCGGGCGCGCAGCCCTTCGACCGGTATTGCTGGGAGTGTCACCGCAGCGTGGCGCATGGTGAGCGCGGTGCGACAGGTGCGCCGTATCAAGATTCTGTAATTTATCCGACGAAGTAAGGAGAATGCAAAATGAAAAACTATACAACTTTAATACTTGCCGGGTTGGTGGTCGTGCTTGCCGCAGTATTGATCGGCGTGATGGTCTACATCCAAAACCAGCCTGCGGAAGTGCGCGCCGTGCAACCGTTGGTGGAGATCGCGGCAATGGAGCCGGACTCTGCCAAGTGGGGAATTAATTTTCCCAATCAATATGACTCATTTATGAAGACCGAAACGAACAATATCGATACGACCTATGCCGGTTCTTCACAGTTTTCATGGCTCGAGCGTGACCCGCGTCAGGTCATTCTGTTCGGCGGCTATCCGTTCAGCAAAGATTACAATGATGATCGCGGTCATGCCAATGCGTTGAAAGATGTGCGTGATACGGGGCGTTTGAATTTGGATGACTCAAATCCCAAGCACACGCCTGCTACATGCTATTCCTGTAAATCATCTGATAACCCCGGTTTGTGGGCAGAACTTGGCATGGAAGCCTATGATGCCATGTCTTTCAATGAGATGACGCCGAACATCAACAATTCCATCGGCTGCTCGAACTGCCACGAAGCTGGGACGATGCGTCTGATCGCCACCAACCCGGCGCTGATCGAAGCCCTCGAACGCCAGGGCAAGGATTGGGAAACCTACTCGCGCCAGGAAATGCGCTCGCTGGTATGCGCCAATTGCCATGTGGAATATTACTTCAAAGGTGACGGCAAGTATTTGACCTTCCCGTGGGATAACGGCACCAAGGTTGAAGAGATCATTTCCTACTACGAAGAAGCTGGTTTCAAAGATTGGGCATATCCTGAAACAGATAGCCCGATGCTCAAAGCGCAGCACCCCGAATATGAATTCTTCACTGCCGGAAGCACTCACTATGAAGCCGGTGTCTCCTGTGCCGACTGCCACATGCCCTACGTCCGCGATGGTGCAAGCAAGTATTCTTCGCATGATGTTCACAGTCCATTGCTCAACCCGGAAGAAGCTTGTGGTCAGTGCCATACCGACACCGACTATGTGATCGGTCGTGTGAACGATATTCAGAAGCAGGTGGCTGAGACCAAGATCACCGCCGAAGATGCCATCATCGATGCGATGACAGCCATCAAGGCTGCAACCGCGGCTGGCAACGCCGACCCAGCTCTGCTCGACGAAGCCAAGAAACTGCACCGCGAAGCCCAGTTCATGTGGGACTTCATCTCGGCTGAAAACTCGACCGGTTTCCATAACCCTGAGTATGCGCTCGAAGTGCTCTCAAAATCCATTGATACTGCACGCCGTGCTCAAATGTTGGCGGCGCAATCCATCAATGACTCAGCTCTGCTGGCTACTGGCACCTATTACAACGGGCAAACGAATCCATAAAATCCTTGCAACAGTCTTACAAGTCATAAAAATAGAGCGAGATATTATCTCGCTCTATTTTTATTTGGGAACATTTCTGGGATAATCTTCGTTCTCTAAACAAGGAGTTTTACATGAAGAAAATTTTATTGCTCGTTCTTGCGCTTTTACTGGTTGCCTGTTCTGCCGCTTCTGAGTATGACCAGAATATAAAGAAATGGCAGGCTGCAGAGATTTCTCATTATCGTTTCGACCTGTTCATTGGCTGTTTCTGTCCGTTTCGAGATGTGATGCCGTTGACAATCGAAGTACAAAATGGGAAAGTGGTTTCGATGACTCAGGCAGATGGTTTGGTTGTTGCAACCGACGACCCCTCGTATGAATTGTTCATGTCCGTTGCCAGTGTGGATGCTCTTTTTGCCAGATTAGATTCCAGCTTGAATGGCGATGCAGACGAAGTACTCGTCACGTATGATACAACCTATGGCTTCCCCACCTCAATTTCCATTGACCATATTAAGGAAGCCGTAGATGATGAGATCTTTTATCAAGTAGAGAACTTTGAAGTATTGCAATAAATGAGCGGCGGTATTAAACCGCCGCTTTTATGTTTTGTTTTCGATTTCGTTTACAGCGCTCACTGCAATAGATCACAGCGTCCCAATCTTTGCGCCATTTTTTTCGCCATGAAAAAGGACGCTGGCAAACCGGGCAAATTTTTTTCGGAAGATCTGCTTTGGCAATCGTTCGCATTATATGGCATGGATGCGTTCGCGCGAAAAAATTTTACCCTAGCGGTTGAATCCACTGTTCAAAGATTTCTCTATCCGCGATCTGAATGCGACGGTCTTCCATCTTGATCGCGCCGCTGCGTTCCAATTCCTTGATCGACCTCGCCACCACCTCACGCACGGTTCCCAACCGCGCCGCAAGTTGTTCCTGTGTCCAGGCAGCGGATTTATCTTGGAGCAGTTCCGCTTCGATCAGCCGCGCGAGCCGATGCGTGACTTGATAGAACGCCATCTCGCTGACCATTCGTACCATGCCGCGCAGCATCCTGCCAAAGTTGACCAAGACCTTTTGGGCAAAAGCGGGATGTTCCATGACCAGCCTGTGTAGTTTGTTCTTGTCGATGATCCAAACGAGGCAGATTTCCAGCGCCTCTACATTGACCGGGCTGGTGCCTTCATCGAAAGCGGGGACTTCAGCAAAAGTATCGCCTTCCTGCAAAATGCGGACAATGTACTGCCGTCCCTGTGGTGAAACGCGGAATATCTTGGCGCTGCCTTGTTGAACAATAAACAAACCTTCGCAAGGGTCATCTTCCCAAAAAAGAACATCCCCGCGCTGATATTCTGTCAGGCGGGTATGTTCTGCAATATCTTTCAACATCACTTCGGAGAGATCGTCAAAATACTGATTCCCCCGCAAAGCTTCCATCTTTTGTTTCAAGGTGGATTCGACTGTTTTCATTCCAATTACACTTCGCCCAATAGCACCTGATCGGGTCCGCGATTGATTTCCCAAGGATAAGTGATGAAAGCATCTGTCACGGCTGCATAATAATCGGGGCGGACACTGCCGAATAAATTGCGATAGGGGTTGAAATGCAGCACGCAGGTTTCAGGGAACCCGCCTGCGGCTGAAACGCGATTCTTGACCGCTGTGATAGTACGCCCAGAACCCCACACATCATCCACAATCAAGGTTGGGCGACCTCGTAATTTATCATCCGCAGGGAATTGAATAAATTCGGGCCACGCCATAAATGCAGAAGATTGCTGGCTCTGCGTCTGTGCAGGGAAATCCACTGCTGCCGTGAGGATGTGGGTGATATCCATCGCCTCTGCCAACATGCCGCCAAGAATAATCCCACCACGGGTGATCATCACCATGGCAGTAAATTCGCGGCGAAATTGCGGAATGAGGTGGTCAATAAGTTTGTCCACTTCTTCCCAGGTGATAGCTTCTTGGCGGCGGGGTTCAGGTTTCATAATAGATATTTTATCAAAAGACCCTAAAGGATGCGGACCTTTAGGGTCTCATCATTTATTTTAGGATGCAAGAACCGCCGCGAGCGGAGCCGGAGCCTGTACCTGCGCCCCAGAGAAGCCCTGCGCTGTGGCTTTTTCCACTTCACGTGCCCAAATATAAAGACAAGTGTGATATGCCGTGTTGGTGTAGGAACCGAATATGCTTGCCACCATCACAAAGGTGAAGAATATCAAAGCACCGATCACAATACCAACCACCGAGATGGCAGTATTTCCGCCAGAGGCGAAGGCAAGTCCGCCACCAATGGCAAAGGCGATGACCAAGCCGATCATGGTGAAAACAAACCCAATCAGTCCGGTAACGAAGCGCACACCAATGGTGCTGATTCCGACCAAAAGGAAATTTTCTTTGGTAATCTTCCAGATGCGCTGCATGCCATCCTTGAGATTCAAGTCATCAATTACCATCGCTGGTAAAACGAGAGCGGCGGCTTCCGTCCACAAGGTTTCCAACAAACCCGTGGCAGAGCGGGCAATGCTGGCACCAACCCCGCCGCGACGATTGCGTTGAGCCGCGTTTTTGATCAAGTTCACAACTGTAGAAGCGGCAGCTAGGGTGAGGATATCGAAGAAATCACGGCGGACAATTGCCCATGCTTTGTCCATGCGACCATCACCTTCGGAAAGATACCCATAAATGAGATAGACCGTCATGGCAGAGAAAATATAGGTCACAATAAATTGGACAAAGACCAACAAGGCGCCCATGGCATAAATGATGATATTTCCGATATCACTGTTCCCAAATGCAAAAGCAGCGATCGCAATAGGGATAATTCCGATGACCGAAACAATAGCGCCAACAATCAGAGCATAAATGGACGGTTTGAGAAGATCCTTATCTTTGAATGCCATGCTCCATGCTTGCTTTAAGAACGACCAGCCACGTGAAAAACTTTGCATACTACACTCTCCTATACACGAACCGAAGTTTGGATAAACAAATTATAGCAAACTTGCCAAACTGCTTGTTTCCTTTTTAGGGTGTCCATGTATAATCGGGCAATTCCAACCTCAGGATATGCCATGAATCATAAATTCCCATTTTTGGTGCTGGTTGCAGCCTTGTTCTTATCGGCTTGCGCCACTGCTGCTACACCTGTGCCCACCCCCACGCTCGACCCCATTGCCAAGCAAGGACAGGCGGTCTTCAATGCCCGTTGTGCCACCTGCCATGCGCTTGTGCCTGATACCATTATCATCGGACCCTCCCTGTATGGGGTCGCTACTCGCGCCGAAACCCGTGTAGAAGGGTTAAGTGCAGAGGAATACATTACCATGTCTATTTTGCGCCCCGGTGATTACGTTGTGGAAGGCTTCAATAATGTAATGATCACCAACCTCGCCAAGGAATTGACGAGCGAAGAATTGAATGCCATTGTGGCATTCTTAATGACAATGAAATAACCTGCTGTTTTTTTATTGCAGGAAAAAACTGAATACAGAGGAGAGTGTATGAAAGTTTGGATCAAACGTATCTTTTTAGGGCTGGGCATTTTGCTGTTGGTTGGCGCTGCCCTTGCCGCATTTATACCCCTTCCACCTGCTGTGGAATTGCCCGAAGAAAAATGGGGGGCAGGCTCCAGCAGTGTTGAACCCGCCTGGAGCGGATTGCAGCGAGACTTCCCCGCCTCGAATGAAACAGCAGAAAATCCTACTACCCCTGAAAAAGTGGAATTGGGTCGCCTCCTTTTCTTTGACCCGGTCCTGTCTCAGAACAATGACATGTCCTGCGCCTCATGCCATCACCCAGACCTAGGCTTTGCCGATGGCAGACCTCAAGCCTTTGGCGCGGACGAAAAACCATTACAACGCAGCGCCATGAGCTTGTGGAATGTGACATATAACACCAATTTCTTCTGGGATGGACGCGCCGCCACACTCGAAGAACAGATGAAAACGCCCATCACCAATCCAGAAGAAATGGGCGCTTCTCCTGAAGAGATTGTTGCTGAGTTAAAAGCCATTCCTGAGTATGTCGATTTGTTCGAAACTGCTTTTGGCAGTGCCGACGCAGTGACCTTCGAAAATGTCCAAAACGCGATTGCTGCTTTTGAACGCACCTTGGTAACCAATAATTCACCCTTTGACCGGTACGCCACTGGCGACATTAACGCCCTAACCCCCGCCCAACGCCGTGGGCTTGGACTCTTCCGCTCGGCGGCGACGCGTTGTTTTGAATGTCATGCCGCACCGACTTTCAGCGACGACTCGTTCTCTGTCACTGGCGTTCCTGATTTGGAAGGTCAAGATCATGATGCTGGGCGCAAAGCTATCGAAGACTCCAGCTTGGATGGTGCGTTCAAAGCCCCGACCTTGCGCAATATTGCTCTCACAGCCCCATACATGCACAATGGCGTTTTCAACACGCTTGAAGAAGTGGTTGACTTTTATGCCAAGGGTGGCGGGCGCGACGCTGGCGTAGACAATGTAGATATTCACGTTCTTGGCTTCGAATTGACCGACCAAGAAAAAGCTGACTTGGTCGCCTTCCTCTATGCGTTGACCGATGAAAGCAATGTGCCAGAAATTCCAACCTCTGTGCCTTCAGGCTTGCCTGTGGTAAAGCATGTGGAGAACCCTGCGCGTGAAGTTGTCAGCGAGACGAATGTTTCAGAAACAGAATCAGCCTCCACGTCTACGCATGAGCCGGTGACCTTGAGAGTTGAGCCAGGTCAGACCATTCAGGAAGTTGTCGATCAGGCATTGCCCGGTGACACCATCGAAGTGCCTTATGGAATTTATGAGGAACACGTCATCCTCGATGTGAGCGATCTCAAGTTCTTCGGTATTCCAAATGAGAAGGGTGAATGGCCCATCATTGAAGGCAATGGCACAGGTTCTGATGGCGTGATTGCTTCTGGCAATAACTTTGAAATGGCGTTCTTCCAAGTGAAGAACTTTACAAGCAATGGTGTGTTGATAGAAGGTTCAACCGGCGTTTACTTGCATGATATGTACATTGAGAACACGGGTGTATATGGCGTTTACCCTGTGCGCTGTACGGATGTTTTGATTGAACGCATCGAAGGGACTTTGATGAACGATGCTGCCATCTATGCAGGTAAGTCAAAGGATGTGGTTATCCGCGATACATTGACATACGGCAACGTGATCGGTATCGAATTGGAAAACACAGTCAATGGCGAAGTGTATAACAATTACGCTCACGACAACACCATCGGTATTTTTATCGACTTATTGCCGCAATTGCCTTCCAAAGTTTCGATGAATACCAAGGTGTATAACAACACCTCTGAGAACAACAACGGCGCAAACTTTGGGAAACCGGGTTCTGCTGTTTCATTGATCCCGCCTGGCACAGGCATGCTTATCCTCGCCGCAGACCATGTGGAAGTGTATGGCAATACTTTCACGGGCAATAAAACTGTAGGCTTGGCGGTCTTCAATCTCACCATTGGGTTCTCACCCGAAGAGATTGATGTAGACCCCAACCCCGACCATAACTTTGCGCACGATAACATCTACGAGAATAATGGGTATGATGCTGACCCGTTCGTGAAGAACATGCTTGGTAGTGGGTTTGATATTGTATGGGATACCACTGGTGTGGATAATCGCTTCGACGAACCGAATGCGAAAACATCCTTCCCGCCTGCGTTGCCCAAGAGTACATGGCCTCAGCCATTGTATAACTTGTATTGGCGTGTCTTACACTTTGCTGTAGGTTTGATTTCGTAATAAAAAGAGGGCGACCGAAAGGTCGCCCTCTTTTTATAAAATATTAATGGGGTCTACTTCTATTCGCCAGTCATTGATTCGAAAATCTCTCAGCACAGCCTCTGGGTTCGGTCCACGTAAAACAATTTGCCAACGGTATTCTCCATTTTCTTTCGCAAAAAAACAAGGGACGGGTCCTATTAATTCTGTTTGACGAAACCCGCCCGCTTCTATCTTGACCTTGAGTTTGCTTGCCAGCTTCTTGGCTTCTTCTTCCGCTTTGAGATTATCCGCATTACGATATTCCAAGCGCACTAACTTGGTAAATGGGGGATATCCTAACGAACGGCGATACTCCAACTCGCGTTCATAAAACCCATCTACATTATGCCCGGCTGCAAACTGAAGAGCATAATGGTCTGGCGTAAAGGTCTGCATAATCACCTTGCCGCCGCGTGAAGAACGCCCCGCCCGCCCCGCCACCTGCGTCAACGTTTGGAAGACTCGTTCACTTGCAAAAGGGTCTGGTAAATTCAACCCAACATCAGCCAAGACGATTCCAACCAAGGTCACGAGGGGCAGATCCAAACCTTTGGCGAGCATTTGCGTGCCAACCAAAATATCGGCTTGGTGATTGGCAAAGTGGGTGAGGATGATCTCGTGCGCATCTTTTTGCCGGGTCGTATCCCAATCCCAGCGCAAGGTCCGCGCCTGCGGGAACATGGATTTGATCTCTGCTTCTACCCGTTCACTCCCCAGCCCATACTCGCGGATTTGCGTGCTCGTACAAGTGGGGCAGGTCTTCGGCATTTGACGGGTGTATCCGCAACGGTGACAAAGTAAGGTATTGTTTTTGGCATATTGAATTTCATTATGTAATGTCAACGGCGTTTCACAGTTGGGGCATTTCAATGTTGTACCGCAATCACGGCAGAAAATATATGTCGATGTTCCGCGCCGATTGAGATAGACGATGGCTTGTTCTTTGCGCTCCAAGACTTCGGCTAGTGACTCGGCTAATGATTTCGAGAAAATGCCACGGTTACCGTTCTTCAACTCCTCACGCATGTCCACTACTTGCACTGGCGGCAACGTAGACTCGGTAACACGGTTGGGCAAGTCGAGCCGTGTGATCTGGTTTTGCTCCGCAAGGAAACGCTGCTCAATCGTGGGCGTGGCAGAGCCCAGCACACAAACCGCGCCACAAAGTTTTGCATATTCCTGTGCGGCGGTCACGGCGTTGTAATACGGTGGCTCGCTTTGATAGTATGAACTGTCATGGCATTCATCTACAACGATGAGACCAATATTGGGCAAAGGCGCAAACAACGCCGAACGAGCACCGATGATGACATTCAACTTTCCATCGCGGGCGCGACGCCAGGTATCATAGCGTTCCCCTTCAGAAAGCTTTGAGTGAACCAAACCGACCTGACCCGGAAAACGCGAAACAAAACGCCGCACCGCTTGCGGAGTGAGCGCAATTTCAGGCACAAGAATGATGGCTTGTCTTCCACTTTTGATCACTTCTTGTGCAGCACGCAAGTAAATTTCTGTTTTGCCAGAACCGGTCACACCGTATAAAAGAAACCCAGAAGGCTGAGAGCGGAAGGATGAAAGAATAGCTTGCAAAGAAGAATGTTGTTCTGAGGTAAGCGATAACTCACTCTTCGTTTCTTGTTTCTCAATTCTCTCCAACGGGTCGCGAAAGATTTCATTTTCAAACAAGCGAATCAGACCGCGTTCTTCGAGCTCTTGCAAGTCTGAAATATTGCAGCCCGTTTGCGCATACACCCATGAAAGATGAATCGGCTCAGGTTGTTGGATGAGGAAGCGTAGGGCGGATTCTCGCCGAGTCTGTGTCGCTTTTGTGGACCCAAGCGATGCCACCATTTCTTCCGCCGCCTCTGGCGTGACTGCGAGTTGGGCAACGCGAATATTCTTGGGCCTCACTCTGGGCGGAGGCAAGACATTCTTTGAAGTTAGCACGCCTTTTTTGACGAGCATGTTGGCAGATTTGCGCCAGTCTATTTTTGCGAAATGAGAATCGATTTGGCGCCCGCGTAACGGTCCGCGTTCGTGGAGTAGGTTAAGGATGCGTGTGATGACTTTTGCAGAAGGGTCTGAATATTCAGGAGTTCGCACTGAATAAAGAGTATCTGCCTGCTGGCTGAGCCCGGTGGGAATCATCATGCCAATGACGGCAGAAAGCGGATTCAGTGTAGAGTCTGCTAGATGAATGGCAAGAGCAAGCTGAGGCGGAGTGAGAAGCGGGGCAGGGTCAAGCAGGTCAAGGATCGGTTTAGGATTCGGCACCGAAGAAGACTCGGTCAACTCGACGATGATGCCCTGCACAGTCTGATTTCCAAATGGTGCTGTAACGAGACATCCCGCCCGAACCTGTGGAACAAGCTCGGCAGGGATGCTGTAATCGAACACGCCAGAGATGGCTGAGATATTGACGGCAAGACGGGCAAACATGAGACGATTATAATTGTTTCAATGGAGGCTGACCTATGAGCATTGTAATTCTTGTTGCTGGCGCTTTGATGATTTTGATCGCATTGGGGTTGTTGGCGATGGTATTTATGAAGTCGAACCAGGTGAATTTGACCGAAAAGACTGACGGCAAACCTGAATGGATGCATGCTATGCCGCCCAAAGAGACGGTGGAAGCAACAACGAAAGATGGCGAGGGTGTAACGTTATACAACTATGACGAAGGCGAAAAGGTTGCTGCGCCTTTTGCCGAACAGATCGAGGATGTGTTGCGTGCAAAAGTGGATAGCGACCCATCTCTAAAATCTTTCAACGTTGATTTTGGAACAGCTGCTGATGGTGGTTTGGAGATTTGGGTAAATGGTGAGAAGTATGAAGGGGTTGCCAACTTGCCCGATGAAAAGCTAAAGCAATCTTTGTTGGATGCAGTAAAAGATTGGAACAGTAGAAAATAAGAAATTTCAAAAAGTGCCAGAGGTTTCTCTGGCACTTTTTATTAGATACGCAAGATTACTGCGGCTCCATACCCAACGACTGATGAATAGTCACCAGTGACATCGCCGGATGTGGAATGCTTCAAGATTTGAACGTTGTTCGCTCCAAGTTCTTTGGCTGCCCATTGCACAGCTGCCACAGCAGCATGCCCACAGGCGAAGCCTTTCCCTGTTTGTTCTGCTTCGAAGATTGTAGTGGGATTAAGTGTAGTAAAGCGATTTAGCATTTCCTGGTCAAGTTTTTGAGCCGTTTGCTGGTCGTAAAAATGAGAAAGGTCTGTGGAGGCAATTAGAATGGCATTGCGTTTTTTGATGGTCTTTGCCAGTGCTTCCCCCAGTTCTTTGGCGACAGATTTTTCTTGTGCGCGAATCATGATGGGTAAAAGTTTGAAATCGTTTTTAAGGACTTGTTGCAAAAAAGGGAGCTCAATCTCAAGCGAGTGTTCTTTATCGTTGGCGATAGATGTAATGGGAATTTTTAAGTAAGATTGAAGTTCGTTAATTATATGTTGATCTACTTCAATATTGCCGAGCGGAGTGGCATAGGCTTGGTGTTTGGTCGTCAGGAGCGGATGTGGGTCAAAATTATGAAAAGGGGAGATGATGACAACAATGTCGGGGGTGAGTCCGCACAGGGTGGCGAAGGCGTGTGCGGCAACGGCTCCTGAATAGCGGTGACCCGCATGTGGTGCAATCACACCCACGACCTGCCCTTGAAGTGTTGGAAGTTTCACCGCTTTTAGATATTCATCGATACTGTTTGCCAACACTTCAGGCTGTTTCGGATACCAAGTTCCGGCAATAGGGGAAGTACGTAGATCGAGAGTGTTCATAATTTTATTGTAGCACTTGCAGAAATAAAAACTCCCCGCGAATTTTCGCGGGGAGTTAAATTACTGGCTAAATTACGGAATGCGGTAGGAAGCGATGGCGTTGTCAAGGATATCCAACACAGCCTGATCTGCATTGTTATCTGCTACGAGAGTCCACATCAACCAAGTGCGTTTGTCACTGCCACGGACTTCGAAGAAGGTCGTACCAAAGTAGTTGCCGCCTTTGGATACCCACTCGAAGCGCTCGGATCCATCTTGCATAATCTGGTCACTCTTGATGCGAATGTCGCCGTTATTCTTGCCGGTGCTGCTGTAGTAGGTGTTGAGCAGGTCCAAAGCCACAGCCTGGCTAGTGGAGTTGTTCACGGTCACACCTTCGTTTGCGAACATGACGAGGCTGTCGATGTACGCAGAACCATCGGGCGAGGTGAAGGTATCCAGGTAGGCGGTTGCGTCGGTGTAAAGAGTGTCACCGAGATCTTTGTATTCATGCTGCCAGTCAGCGGGGAGGTCAAATGCCCACAGATTGTTCTGGTCAGTATAGGTGAGGATGGTGCCGTCGCTGGGCACTTGTCCCTGATCTTGTGGTTGCTGACCCTGATCTTGTGGCTGCTGGGCAGGGGGATTGGTTGGGACGGGGGGCAAGGTGGGGTTAGTGGTGGGGGTACCTGAACCACCACATGCCAGGCTGACGGCTACCAACAACGCCATAAAGCCAAATAAGAAACGATACGATTTCATAATTTTATATTCTCCTCTATCTTATTGATTGTGGACGCAAGGATACCCTATGACCGTCTTTTTTTGAGGGGTACCTTAGTCCCATTTTACACGCCCTGCTGTTCGTTGCATACATCTGGAATACGGATTAGAAGTACCTCAAAAAGCAGGGATTTTATTAAGAATCCATGCCACAAAAAATCACAGCATGGAACTTTATTATTTGACTGCCTATAAACGACAAAGGCTGAGAAAAAGTTCCATACTGTGAAATTAATTTCAGGATGTATTTTTTTATTTGGATGTTTTTCGCGGTTTTTTGGGCTTCGCGGGTTGAATTGGTTCTTCAGGCGTGCTTTCCACAAGTGGCTCGGGGAGCATTTCTGGCAGCTGTTCTTCAATTTGAGCAGGTGCTGGAACAATAACCGGCTCTTGCGCCACAGCATTTCCCGTATTGATACGAGCAAAGTATGCCTTCACTGTTAGGTCATTGTAGAAGATCAGAGAAAGAATTCCCACCACCATCGAGAAAACATTTCCCATTAAGAACGTCATAATCTCAAAAACAGCAATGGCGTTTGAAGGTTGAACAGGCTGAGGCTGAGCACTTAATAACTTAGCGGCGTAAATGATCTCGAAAATTCCTAAAATCGTAGGAAGGATGGTGATTGGTAAACAGATAACACCAACAATTGTGCCAAGTGCAGTTGCAGATGCAACAAACCCCCAAAAAAGATTGATGATGCCACTGGCGAGTGTCATCCAGGCGATGGCATTAACAAGCCCTGGTTTTTGTTCAGGTAGATATGTATTCATGGATTGCTCCTTAAGATTTGCTTGTTGAATATAACGATTGAATCCACGATTGGTTGCAAATCATTAAGGCTGCTGAAATGTAAGTAAAAGTCCACCAGAATAGGTCGCGCCATTGGGGTCTGTGCAATCTGGTGCGCGCACATCCGCCACGAATGCTCCGCCGGTTACAACCCGAATATTGTACGTAGTATTAGATTCCATTAAGAAATCTGCATACCCATTCCCAAGCTCAGGTTTGAAACCGGTGAAGAAACGGTCCTCGCCCTGACTCCACGTCACAATAATTTCTGCGCCAGGCACTTGCTCTCGTTTTGAATTCAAAAGCATGAATTGCATCACTCTCGACATCCCCGGGTCGCAAATGGTTTCTTGATTGACCAAAACAAACGGAGCGCCGGGTCCGGCTGTGGGCGTAAAGGTAGGGCGTTGCGTCAATGTGGATTGAACAATGGGCGTGATAGGAGTCTGTTCAAAGAGAAGGGTGGGGGCAGCTGGAGTGACTGTCGCCTCTTCATTGACCTCAGGCTGGTCTGGGCTTTCAGTGGGCGTAGACGTAAATTGGGCATTCGGTGTGTTGAAGGTGGGGAAGGGGGTGGGGGTAAACGGCTCGCTCACATACCCTTGTTGCAGGTCTGTTGCCAATTGCGCAAGCGGACGTGCCTCATCAAATGATTCACCCGCTGCCAGCATACGCTGAGCTTGGGCACTCAATTCACTAACTGGGTCTACATCTCCGAGCAAGTCTAACCGGGCTTTGGCACGCGGCAAATCTTTGTTTGATGCATATGATGCGGCGATAATGATGCGGTATTGGTCTTTGAAATCTGCGCGCAATAATGCCGGATGCGCATCTACATAGGTGACAGGGGCGAGAAGCCATGAGTACGCCAGACCAACCCCAAATCCGACAAGAAGCGCAAGCACAGTTTGAAGAATGGAATTTTGCAGGAATTGCTTCATGGCTGGTTTCCATCCGGTTGATACGTCTGCATGGCGGTTAGAAGAGTTTGCAAAGCATTTTGTTCATCTTGCGTAAAGCCATTCGTTTGGGCATAGGTCAACGCAGAGGAAACGATCTCAGCAGGAGCTTGACTACCGAGTTGTGCAATGCGGCGCGCGGCGGCATCCGCATCGAAATCGGTTTGATAGGCTTCGGCGGTCATAAGCACGTAATCTACGCGGTAGTCTTCGCGCAGAACATCGGGTGTTACATCTGTGTATTCCACCGGACTGACCACCCAGCCATACACAAGCCCAAGCCCAATGCCTATTGCAAGTGCAATGAGGATCGTTATAATTTTTGATGAAGACATGTGGAAATTATACTGCCTTGAGAATTTTGACCCACTACAAAAATATCCGAGCAGGCGACCGGCGGCACCCGAAGACTCTTCCTTACCGTTGCTATCTTTCGATCCTGGCGGGGTTCGAAAGGCTTCGCCGCGCCGGGCCTGCCCGGACAGCCGCAAGGATACCCGATGATGAGAGGGGTGTCAAATCACGGAATATGTTCTTCTACGAATTTCAAGAAAACTTCTACCAGTTTGGGGTCGAACAGAATGTTGGCATTTTCGCTGAGATATTCAATGACTTGCTCACGGGGGATCGCTTTGCGATACGGGCGGTCACTGCGGAGCGCATCCCATACATCTACAATAGCGAAGAGACGGGCAGAGAGCGGAATTTTTTCACCTTTTAATCCATGAGGGTACCCGCTGCCGTTCCAGCGTTCGTGATGATAGAAGGGAATATCTAAGGCAGGGTTTAGGTATGCAATGGGCGAGAGCATCTCATATGCATACATGGGATGTTGTCGCATGCGTTCCCATTCCGTCTCGTTGAGCGGACCGGGCTTTTGAAGGATTTCATCGGGGATGGCGATTTTTCCCATATCATGCAGCAATGCGCCTCGTTTAATATGGGAGAGTTCTTCTTCGCTGAACCCAAGCTGTTGCGCAACTCGAATTGTGATGTCGGTAACGCGCTGCGTGTGACCTTCTGTTTCGCGATCTCGCAAGTCTAACGCGCGGACCCAACCTTCGATAGTGCGTTCGTATGCATCTCTGAGTTGGTTGTGTGCGAGCTGAAGCGCTTCTTCTGCGCGTTTGCGTTCTGTAATGTCGCGGGAGGCGGCTTGAATCTCAACGACTTCATCTGTGTTGTGATCGATGATTGCACGGGCAGAAGTTTCCAACCAAACATAATGTCCGCTTTTGTGTTTGGCACGATAGGTGATTGTGTAGGGAGAATCTTCAGGCTTTTGAGAAAAAAGCTCTCTGATCTGTGGTTGATCTTCGGAGTTGATGAGGTCGAATACTTTGACCCCTAACATCTCTTCGGGCTGATATCCAAGAATGGTTTTACAAGCTGGCGAAACATAAAACATTTGCCCATTTGTATTAATACGGGTGATCAAGTCACTGGCATTCTCAGCGAGTAGACGGAAGTGAGCTTCACTTTCCGTGAGCGCTTCTTGCATGTGAATGCGGTCTGCACGAGACTTCCATTGATCCAGCGCTTTGCGTGCCAGGTGAGGCATATCCAGCATTGATTCAGGGGATTTCACAACATAGTCTAACGCACCAGACTTTAACGCCTCAACAGCGATGCGTTCATTGCCATAACTTGTCATGAGAATGATCGGGGTAGCCAGCGGGTCACGATGATTGGGGAGCAACTCTAAGCTTTCCCCATCTGGGAGACGCCAATCTGCAATGATAAGTTTTGGCTCGTTTAAGCGTCTATGTTCGCGGGCTTCTGTCAGAGAGCGTACACGATGGATCTGAAACTCAGTCCCCTGATCTTCAAAGGCGCGTTGAATAAGCTCCGCGTGCGGATCTTCGTCTTCAACTAAAAGAATATGAATGATGTCATTCGACATGAGGGATTAATTAAGCGCGTAGTTGTTTATTCCAACCCAACCAATAAATGCCTAGGTCTTTCATCAAACTACTAAAATCTTCAAACCCAACCGGCTTGACAAGATAGCTGTTGACATAGTGCTCATAGGCGTGCATAACGTCTTTTTCAGCTTCAGAGGTTGTTAGAATGACCACAGGAATGCTCTTAAGCTCTTCTTCCTCTTTGATGATCCGTAATACTTCTAACCCATCTACACGCGGTAGACGTAAATCTAAAAGGATCATATGAGGACGGGGGCTGCTTTCAGGGTCACTGAAGTTGTTGCGTCGCAGGAGGTAATCCAATGCTGACTCGCCATCGGTCACATGCTGAATCCGAGTAGGAATATGATGACTCTCCATGGTTCGGATGACAAGTTCTGCATGGTCAGCATTATCTTCAACGAGCATGACAAGGATTGGTTCGCCTAGCATGGTGGATCTCCTAAACAACCATATTGTAAACGATTTACGAATAACGGGTGAAAATCGTTATGACAACTTTAATTAACAGACCTGTAAAGACAAATAAACAATAAAATGCCCAAAATATCGTTTTTTTGTGTATGTGTCTCTATGTAGAACTCACGGTATAATCTCACCATAATGACCGAAAGTGCATTACTAAACGACCGATATCAACTTGAAGAACTCCTAGGGTCTGGCGGCATGGCGAACGTTTATCGCGCTCGCGATGTCGTGCTAGACCGTCCGGTTGCGATTAAGGTCTTACGCAAAGAATATTCCACCAATGAGAACTTTCAGAAACAATTCTGGCTGGAAGCGCGTTCCGCTGCGAATCTTTCGCACCCCAATATTGTCACCGTTCATGATTTTGGCGCTGCCGATGATTTGCTCTACATCGTCATGGAACTTGTCCCTGGTAAAGACCTTAAGCAACTCGTACGTGAACGTGGACGCTTTCCATATCAACAAGGCATTCCTCTCATCATCCAAGCCTGTGCTGGGGTAGGGTATGCGCATCGCGCTGGCTTGGTTCACTGCGATATCAAGCCGCATAATATGCTTGTCTCCAAAGACATGCGTCTCAAAGTTACAGACTTTGGTATCGCACGTGCGTTGGCAACCATCAAACCCGGTGAACGAAACGACGTCGTGTGGGGCTCTCCGCTCTACTTTGCGCCCGAGCAAGCCGCAGGTGAGGCACCAACCCCAGCTTCAGATGTGTACTCATTGGGCGTTGTGCTCTATGAAATTTTGACAGGCACCACTCCTTTCACCGCCTCAACCGCTGATGAATTGGCACGCCTGCACATCTCAGCACGTCCACTGCCTATTAGCGAATACGTGCCCGATGTTCCGCCCGCCCTCGAAGAAATCGTCATGAAGGTGCTTTCAAAGGAACCGGCGGCACGATATCGCACGGCAGACCAACTGGGGCGCGTCCTCCAAAAATTTGGAACCGAACCCGTCGCTCCGCCCAAGCCGAAGCAGGAACCTGTTTCCTCGCCGCCTGTGATTACCATCAAGCAAGATATTGCGGAACGACTTTCTCCTCCGAGTCAACCCCGACCGCAGCCTGAACCGGCTCCGCAATATTATCAACCCCAATACCCGCCTCAATCGATTCAGCCGGAGCCTGCTCCTGCCTATCGTGAAGAAGAGGTTTACACCGAACCTATTGACTGGCTGGCGGTTGGACTCGGGCTAATGGCTGTCCTTGCATGGGGTGGTCTCATCCCCTTTGGGCTGATGATCTACCTTTCTTATTTTCCACCAAGTTAAATGGATAGACCTGACAGTTCCCCTAAACTCGTCAGGTCTTTTTGATAATGACACACTATCTTTTAGCCCCTTCTATTATTGCCTCTGATTTTGCACACATCGCAGACGAAGTTGCTGCCATCGAATCTGCCGGCGCCGACTGGATTCATGTCGATGTCATGGACGGACACTTCGTCCCTGATATCACCATCGGACCGTTATTTGTCAAAGGATTGAGGCGGGTTGCCAAACTTCCACTGGATGCCCACCTCATGATCTCTGAACCGGAAAAATACATTCCTGCATTTGCAGAAGCGGGTGTCAATAACATCACCGTCCATGTAGAGACATGCCCCAATTTGCCCAATGTAATCGAGCAGATTAAGTCTCACGGCTGCACAGCCGGTGTAACTTTGAACCCGGCAACCCCGGCATCTGCCATTGAGGCGGCGCTTCCTCTCGTGGACCTCGTATTGGTGATGAGCGTTGTCCCCGGCTTTTCTGGGCAGAAGTTTATGCCCGAGATGATTAGTAAAGTGGCAGAGATTCGAGCCAAGCTGAACGCACTTGGTTCACATGCTCACCTTGAAGTGGATGGCGGTATCAATGCAGAGACTCTGCTATTCATGAAAAACGCCGGAGCTAATGTCTTTGTGACGGGCAATGCGGCATTTAAACACCCACAAGGCAGTGGGGCAGGGGTGAAGGCACTAAAAGAGATATTAAATAAGTAAGGGCACTACTGTTATAGTATTAAACAAAAATCACGGCGCTTACGCGCCGCGATTCTTGAGTCAAAAGGAACGAAACCTTATGCCGCTGATTTGCCAAGCGTTTTGATGCACTTGGTGCACAGCGTCTTCTGCACGAGGCGACCCTTTTCCATCACCGAAACCTTCTGGAGGTTGGGCTTGAACGTGCGGTTGGTGGCACGCTGGGAAAAGGAGCGGTTGTGACCGAAGGTAGTTGCCTTGCCGCAGTGATTGCACTTTGCCATGATTGAAATCCTTTCTTTCTCGTCTTTCCTTGCAAATAATTCCAAATGCCCTTTTCGAAGGCACGGCATTTTACCATAGAACGCAACCAACTTCAAGATAAGATGTTAAAATAGGAACAGGATAATTAAAATGGGGCGGCTGTGTACGTTTTGCCGGTCCCGAGTATGCGCGAACAACGAAAATCAGACGTTTAGGTCTGAAAATTAAGGAGTGAGGAATCTATGGGCGAAGAAACAACATCCTTGGGCGGGATCCATGTCTCACCGAATGCGGTAGCGACGATTGCCTATCATGCCACCTTGCAGTCTTATGGCGTGGTGGGGCTGGCTCCGAAGAATTTAGCTGACGGCATCGTCTCTACAATTACCCGCGAACCTTCGCGGGGCATCTCGGTGAAATACATTGAAGACGAGATCCATATTGATATCAATGTGGTTGTGGAATACGGCACACGCATCAATTCAGTGGCTGAAAGTGTGGCGAATACCGTTCGTTTTCATGTGGAAAAAGCATTGGGGCTTAAAGTAAATAAGGTCAATGTGCATGTAGCGGGATTGCGCATTAGCAACACGGACTAGGAGAAAAGCGATATATGGCGATCGATACCGCGCGAGTTGAGAAATTCCGCAAGCGTACCATTGATGGACAGGCTTTCAAGCGCCTCGTAGAAGCCGGGATGACCTGGTTACGCACCAATCAACAAGTGGTCAACTCATTGAATGTGTTCCCCGTTCCTGATGGTGACACTGGCACGAATATGAGTCTCACATTGCAGGCAGCTTGGAATGAAGTTAAGGATAAAGGCACGAAACATCTTGGGGAAATGGCGGCGGCGTTTTCCAAAGGCGCATTGATGGGAGCACGTGGTAACTCTGGCGTGATCACCAGCCAGATCCTGCGCGGATTTTCACGCGGTGTGCATGAGGTTGAAACCTTAGATGTTGAAACCTTTATCAAGGCGTTGGCAGAAGCTCGTGATACGGCATATAAAGGGGTCGTTAAACCCGTTGAAGGGACGATTCTGACCGTCATTAAAGAAACAGCTAATGCGGCAGAAGCCGCTCGCGGGTCCGTTAAAGATGCGATTGAATTGCTCGAGCTTGCTGTCAAAGCCGCAGATGAAGCGGTCAAGAAAACGCCTGAAATGCTTCCCATCCTCAAGCAAGCGGGCGTTGTGGACTCGGGTGGTAAAGGCTTGTTCTTCTTTATGGAAGGGATGTTGCGCCATATTTATGGTGAGTCTTTAGAGACGCCCACCATGCAGGTGCATGCGCTTTCTGCGGTTGGCTTGGAAGATGCACTTGAAGTTGTAGAAGAAGGACAGGATTACGAAGTGGTTGTGGACTTCGTGCCGAACGGTGAACTCGATTTGCATGGCTTTTATGCCAAGCTCGAAGAGATGGGCACCTCCATTCAGGTGGGTGAGGGCGATGGCATGTATCGTATGCACATCCATGTGCCGACTGAGAATCGCTATGTGCCAATTGATTACATCATGGGCATTGGCACAGTGACCAAGGTTGCCATTGAAAACTTGATGGCTCAAATGGATGATATTCAGAAGAGCAAGTCATCACAGATTCAATTTAGCACAGTAGAGCCGGGCAATATTGCAGTGGTGGTCGTTTCGCCAGGGACGGGTATCAGCCGAATCTTTGCGAGTTTGGGCGTTGCCGCCGTGGTTGCAGGCGGGCAAACCATGAACCCATCCACACAGGACATTCTCAGTTCGTTCGAAAATATGCCCACAGATAAGATTATTATTTTGCCGAACAACAAGAATATTGTAATGGCGGCAAATCAGGCAAAGGATGTGACCGTTAAGAGCGTACAGGTGGTTCCGACCCGCACGGTTCCGCAGGGACTTGCGGCGATGCTCTCCTTTGATCCCAGTGGCGATGTGGAAGCGGTTGCGGCGAAGATGAACAAAGCGATGGGCAACGTCAAAACTGGCGAGATCACTGTGGCGACCCGTTCCGTTGAAATTGATGGTGTGACCGTGAAGGATGGTCAGGTGATTGCATTGTTAGACGGCAAATTGGTTGCCTCTTCTGAAACGGTTGAACAAGGTGTGTTTGACTTGCTTGAAAAGGCAGAAGCCAATGAGCATGAAATTGTCACTTTGTTCTACGGTGACGATTTACCCCACGCAGAAGCCAACCGTGTTGCAGATTCCATCCGCGAGAAATACTCCAACCTCGAAGTTGAGGTGCAGGAGGGCGGTCAGCCGCACTACCAGTTCATTCTTTCGATTGAATAAGCTGAAAAAAATCGGCGGGCACTTGAACGTGCCCGCCGATTTTTTATTTTGCTTTTGAGCCGGTTTTGAACAACCGATATACAGACTTGATCAACTCCACGCTTTGAACGATGATTACGACCGCCATCACGATGGGGAAGGTGTAGGTTGCGATTGTTACAAATACTTTTGCCTGCTCGGGCGGGAATGGTCCGTTCAAAAGGGACTCTGCGCTAAAGCCGATAATACCCGGTGTGCGAAGGATAATCACTGTTAGGACAAGGCTGGCAACTTCGACAATGATTTTGAACATACGCGATACCCAGGTCCATAGCGCATTTCGTAGTAGATAAACATCTAGCAAAATTTGAGCGACCAATGTAAGGTTGATCCACGGTACGAATTGGAAAAACTTCTCTGAGAATAAGGAAATGAAGACCGTTTCCTCGCCGGTAAAGAAGAACATACCGAGCCATTGCGGGTAGATATTCAAGATGGCAAGCCCGACAAAGGTGAAGACGATCTCCGTAATCAGCTCGAAACGGCTCACAGAATCAGGATCAGGCTCCTTGGCGAGTGAGGCGGGGTCCCAATCCTTTTCGTCATTGAAACCGCCAATTTCTTTATCCGGCAAGACGCGTTCAATAATGACAAAGACCAACACTACATTTCCAAACGCAGCGATTGCTGCAGAGAGGGCACTGCCCAATCCTTGCCCGATGATCTTCACAAAGTCTGCGCCCATGAAGGGCGTATCGGTCACAGCTTGCACGCCTGCCAACACCAGCATCACACTGACCACAACTGTAAGAACGATTTTTAAAACAAATAGAAAGAACGGAAAGAGTTTTGGACCGATCAAATAAGGGTGAGGATTGTAGGTCGAAGCCACTTTTTGCGGCGAACCATATTCTTTTAATACTTCGATCTCCAAGGCTTCATCGCGAGTACGTCCGCTGCTTTGGGCACGGTCTTCCAACATATCTTCGAGCGTAGACTTTAACTCTTTTTCGATGTCTTCACGCCCATTTAATAACGGCAAATGCTTGCCAACTTCAGAAACATAACGGTCAATAAGGTTCATGATTATTCCTTTCTTTATGAGAGAATCTTGTCCATGACAGAGACAATGCCCGCCCATTCTTTTTTCATTTTGGGCAAAAGTTTTTTGCCTTCAGCACTGATTACATAATACCGACGCGGACGCGCTTCTTCCAACTTCCAAACCGACTCAAGCAGACCCTGCGTTTCCAACCGGCGGAGGAGGGGATACAACGTACCCTGGTCTACTTCCAAGCCGAGATCGGCGAGTTTCTTGAGCAACGAGTACCCGTACTCTGGCGAGCCTAACTGACTGAGCGCCGCCAACACGATCACACCGCGCCGTAACTCCAAAACAACATTTTCAAGAGATTCTGTGTTTGCCATATCTCATCCTTTACGGCATTATACTGTGTAATATACAGTATGTCAAGATTAAAGTATCAGGTGATCCGCTGGCTTAAGGGACTATCTTTTGTAGTTATGCTACACTTTGCCTTATGAAACTAGGAATTGTCACTGACTCAACCGCAGACCTGCCCTCGTATCTGATCGAACAACATGAGATCCAAGTAGTGCCTACTGTCCTTATTTTGGAAGGAAAGGAATACAAGGACGGGATTGGAATCTCACGTGAGGAGTTTTATAACCGCCTGCCTACGCTTCAAAACCCGGCGACAACTGCCGCACCGTCCATTGGAGATTTTCTTACGCCGTATCAGACTCTGCTCGACTCCGGCTGTGACCATATCCTCTCCATTCATGTTTCAGGCAAATTATCGGGCGTGGTGAATATTGCCCGCCGTGTTGCCGAAGAATTCCCCGGCAAAGTCACCTGTGTGGATAGCGGTTCGCTTTCGATGGGCATTGGTTTTCAAGTACTCGCCGCCGCCGAATCTGCGGATTTGGGCGTGAAAGCTGCCTTGGAAGCGATCACTTCCACAGAGCGAAAGACGAAGGTTTTTGCGGCGTTGGATACGATGGAATATCTCAAACGCAGTGGGCGTGTTCCGGCGGTGGTTGCCAATATTGGCGGTTTGCTCTCCATCAAACCAGTGGTGGAGTTGCGCAATGGTGATGTCAAACCGATGGCAATCAACCGCACAACCAGTCAGGCAGACGCATTTATGTTGGGAAAGTTGTTGGAAGTGGGGGAGATGGAACGCTTGGCGATTTTACATACCAACGCTGAAGATCGTGCTCAGCATTTATTGCAGGCAATGATGGAACATTCGCATATGGCGGTTCCAAGAGATGTGTTGTTCGTGAATGTGACCGCCGTGATCGGCACGCACCTGGGTCCACATTGTATTGGGTTTGCGGCAGTGAAGAAATAAAAAAGTGCTCTTGGTTTAGCCAAGAGCACTTTTTTATTTACTGTGCAGGTGCTTCTTGAACAGTATCTTCTTTCCCCTTCCAAAACAAAATGACCAAAATTCCAATCGCCAATACAATCGTCACCGCCAAGCCGCCTTCGGGTCCAAACTGACCGCCCGTGAACCAATCTGTGCCGCTTTCTACGAGGTTAATCAGCGTGCCGCCGCCTGCGCCGTTTCCACTCACTTCCAAGCCGAAGATATTCCCTTGCACCCAATTCCAAACGGTGTGTACGGCGCTAATTCCCCAAAGTGACCCTTCACGCATAGCATACAAGCCTGCGAATACCCCGAACAACGCTAGGTTGATCAAGGCGATGACACTTAGATTGGGGTTGAGTCCATGCAGGATGGCGAAGATCAGAGAAGACATGACCAGCCCCAACCAGGGTTTGTAGCGTGCACCGATTACTGGCAGCACCCAACCACGCATAATCACTTCTTCAGACCCACCTTGAACGATCCAACCGATCAACACGAGAAAGACGCCGCCCAGGGCAGGTAGTCCTTGGTACGCGGGGTCGCCCTGTTCAAACGATACACTCCCAAACAAGGCAAGGATTCCTACTGCGCCAGCGAACATCAATGCGCCGAATAAAAATCCGCGACCGTATTTGGCTAGGGCATTTTTGGTTTCATACCCAAGAGTCCAGAATGGACGTTTTTCAAACCACTTGAGCCATGCCCAAAGAATGAAATAGGTCAGACCGAAGGCAAAAACCAGTTGCATGCCCACCCAAAAACCAATCACTGTATTTGGGAAGCCCTTTAACGATACTTGGAACATATCTTCAAAGCCATAAACCACCTGCATAATAAATGCCAGCGGAATAATGCCCATCTGTGCCACCACAACGAAAATGAAAGAAAGCGGAATGACCACCGCAATGTGGGTGAGGCGTTTTCCTTGCCTTGCCAGTTCAAAAAGCCTGCTATTGTTGAACCAATTCATGATTTTCTCCTGATTTAGTATTAATAATTTGATAATAGTGTCAATTTGTTATTAAGTCAAACCTCTTAAGTAGGTTTTTTGGGGGATAAGTATCAAATTCAAAGCTATTCGAGGGATATAGAGAAGCGGTTCATGCCTGCCATGATAAAATTGACTATTATGCAACCGTCTTTGGAAAAACTACGCAAATTTTTTCGACTCGAACACGAAAACAAATACGAAAATACCGCCATCATCGGCGGACTTGCCAAAATGTTGGATTATTGGGAAGGGGAAGCCCGCGCCGATGGCGTGGCGGAAGAAGTTATTCAAGCTGTTGTTTCCCGTTTGCGCGCTTATGAAAAGTTGAATCCCACCGGGCGGGCGGATTCGCTGAAGGGCTTGTGGAAGCGTATTAGCGAAACGTACCCAGAAGCGGGTCAAAAGCCCAAAGCGCCACCTCAGCCGCAGAGACCGAACCCACAGCCTCAACGTCCGCAGCGAAGCGATGAAGAGGCGAAGCCAAAAGCTGATCAGGCAGAACAAGCTGCAGTACAGAATCAGAGTCAGCCGAAGCCGCATCCTCAACATCACCAACAAAAACAACAGAGACCTAATTCTCCGCAGCGTTTTGAAGCTGCTACCAGCGCAAAACATAGCCAAACGCCCGCTGCTTTGGGTGCCAACCTCACTGTGTTGAACGGAGTTGGACCGAAGAATGCCGAATCATTGGCAAAGCTTGGCATGCAAACGTTGGGCGATATGTTGTATTTCTTCCCGCGCCGCTATGAAGATTATTCGTTGTTAAAACCGATTCAGGATTTAATGTACAACGATGTGGTGACGGTGTTGGGTACCATTCAGAGCGTACACAATCGTCCGATTCGCGGTGGGAAGCAAAGCATTATCGAAGTGATCATTTCAGATGGTACGGGCTCATTGCGGGTCTCGTTCTTCAATCAGCCATGGTTGTTGAATCGTTTCAAAGCAGGCGATGCGATTTCTGTTTCTGGCAAGATCGATCAATACCTTGGGCGCATTGTGATGAACAGTCCTGATTGGGAAAATGTTGAGATGGAAAGCCTCAGCACTAATCGTATTGTGCCGATCTATTCGTTGACAGAGAAGATCACACAAAAATGGTTGCGAAATCAAATGAAGCAGGTTGTTACATATTGGGCACCTGCCGTAGTGGATGCCTTGCCTGAAACAACCAAACGTGATGCGCAACTGGTTTCACTTGGCGAAGCCCTTACACAAGTTCACTTTCCCGATTCTCAAGCGCGCCTCAAACTGGCACGGGAACGCCTTGCCTTTGATGAAATTTTTTATTTACAAATGGGTGTGTTGCGACAAAAGCGTGACTGGCAAGTGGTGGAAGGCAAGCGCTTCACTACCTCAGACGAGTGGCTGGGTGCGCGTTTAGCGGCTTTGCCCTTCACCCTCACCTCTGCCCAGCAAGAAGCGCTCAACGATATCCGCAGCGATTTAAACTCGGGCAAACCAATGAATCGACTCATTCAAGGCGATGTGGGTTCCGGGAAGACGGTTATTGCGGCGTTAGGTGCAAGCGTGGTGGTTTCTACGGGAGCACAAGCCGCTATTATGGCGCCAACTTCCATTTTGGCAGAGCAACATTACCGCAATTTCTCGAATTTATTAGCGGGTGAAAATGGCTTTTTGCAAAAAGAAGAAGTCCGCCTGTTGGTGGGGAACACGCCTGAGTCTGAAAAGGAAGCCATCCGTCAGGGGCTTGCCGATGACTCGATCAAAATTGTGATCGGCACCCATGCGGTTATTGAACCCGATGTGACCTTCAAAGAATTGCAGTTCATTGTGATCGATGAGCAACATCGCTTCGGGGTGGAACAACGTGCCGAGTTGCGCAGCAAAGGTACGAACCCGCACCTGTTGGTGATGACGGCTACGCCTATTCCGCGTTCATTGGCGTTGACGGTCTTTGGCGACCTCGATATTTCGGTGATGAATGTGATGCCAGTAGGCAGACAGCCCATTGCAACCTATGTTCTTCGCCCGCAGGAACGAGAGCGTGCATACACGATGATCCGTTCGCAGGTGAAGAATGGCAATCAGGCATTTATTGTGTACCCGCTTATTGATGAGAACGAGAAGATCAACGTCCGCGCGGCGGTGGATGATTTCGAGACCTTATCCACTCAAGTTTTCCCAGACTTGAAACTCGGTCTTTTGCACGGGCGGATGAAGCCCAGCGAAAAAGACGAAGTGATGCTCAAGTTCCGTGATAAAGAATTTGATATTCTTGTTTCAACGACGGTCATCGAAGTGGGTGTGGATGTGCCGAACTCAACCCTGATGTTGATCGAAGGCGCAGACCGTTTCGGTTTGGCTCAGCTACACCAGTTGCGCGGACGTGTCGGTCGCGGTTCGGTAGCGTCCACTTGTTTGCTCATTCCCACGCACGAAGATGCGACGGAAAACGAACGTCTGCAAGCGATGTCGAATACTAATGATGGTTTCGAGCTTGCCGACCTCGACCTCAAATTACGTGGACCGGGCGAATTCCTCGGTACACGTCAGGCTGGGTTTGCATCCTCTTTGAAGATGGCGAGCATCACCGATGTTCCGCTGATCGAAAAGGCTCGCGAACAAGCCAAGTTTCTTTTTGAGCGTGACCCAGACCTTTCTCAGCCTGAACATGCTTTATTGGCTGAAGCCTTTGAACGGTTCTGGAAGGGAACGTCGAGCGACGTGTCATAATTTGTAAGGGGCGGGGTTTCCCAGCCCTAGTTGAATTCAATACATGGGCGATGGAAATTCGCCCTTACACCTAAAAATGGAGACACATGGTTAGAGCCTTATTTCCTGGAACGTTCGACCCCATCCACTATGGACACATGGATATTGCCAACCGCGCCTCGAAATTGTTCGATGAGGTGGTGATGGCGGTCTATGATAAGCCGCTCAAGAATTTATTGTTCTCTCCTGAAGAGCGCATGTCCTTGGTCAACGAGGCGTTCAAAGATAACCCCAAGATCAAAGTTACCGGATATAGCGGCTTGACGATTGAATTTGCCAAGAAGATCGACGCGCAAGTCATCGTGCGTGGACTTCGCGTCTTTTCTGACTTTGAGTTTGAGTTCCGTATGGCGTTGGCAAATCAGCGCCTTGCCGGAGCTGCCGTGGAGACTGTGGCACTGATTACAGCTGAGCAGCACACCTTCCTCTCATCATCCACGGTGCGGGAGATTGCCATGCTCCAAGGCAATGTTTCAAGCATGGTGCCGCCGCATGTGGAACGCGCATTGAAGGAGAAGGTTGCCCAAATGGGGGAACAGTCTCTGCCGAATGCTTTGCGTGATTAATGTGCTAGAATTAACGAAAATTGTTTCCTTTTGTGAGTAACCTATGGACATTCTTCAATTAATCGACCGTTTGGAAGAGCTCTTCAATGATGCGAAGGCCGTGCCGTTCACGCATAATGTCGTTGTCGACGAGGACAAAATGCTTGAACTCATCGATCAGATGCGCATTGCCATCCCTGAAGAAGTGAAGAAAGCGCAGCAACTCGTTGCTCAGCGTGATCGTGTGATGGCGCAGGCACAAGAGGAAGCCAACCGTACGTTGCAGATCGCCCGTGATAAAGCTGATGGGCTTGTGCAAAAAGATATGATCGTACAGGAAGCTCAACGCCGCGCTGACCAGATTTTGGCTCAGGCACGAGCCGAGGCAGAAGGCGTCCGTGCCGATGCGGATAATTATGTCTTGGATACTCTGATGCAATTGCAAGATCAGATTGCCAAGCTTAGTAACCAAGTCAGTAACGGCATTCGTATGGTGCAAGAAGACCAAATGCGGAAGGTGACTTCTATCGGTTCGGAAAAAGAATAGAAACGAACATCCCCGTCAACTTGACGGGGATGTTTTTATTTATGCGCTTCTTTCTGGACCTTGAGCCTTAACCGCCGAATTTGAATCCTGCTACAAAGAGAGCTGTTGTGAGGAGCAATAAAGTGGGGAAAAACTTCATGAGATTTTCTCTGGATACTATTTGCAACCCAATCTTTTGAAATGATAGTAAAAGCCCAACAACGCCGATCAATCCGCCGCCGATGCCGACCAACGCGAAAAGGGGTTTTACTTGAGTCTGTATTGCCAGGATGATCGGTAACAAGAAGATCGTAAGACCTGCAATACCATGCGTAATAGCAAGGATACCCACGGGAAGTTTATTTTGTATTTGGATGGATCGGGTTAAGGTAACAGCGAGAAAACTAATAATGGCGAAGATCAGGTAGGAGGTCCGCCAGGAGGCGAGGTGCTGCCAGACGAGCCCAACAGATAGGCTGAGAGGAATGATGGTGGAGACGATGACCACAATGGGCAAATCCAGCACCTCCATCCCTAAGATGAAGATCAACAGTGCGGCAACTAGAATGACTCCGAATGCAATGGTGTAGGCAGTGATGGGGAGGGCTGAGAAACCGTCGATCCCTGCGGAGACTTGATAGGAAGCAAGTAGAGTGGTCAGTAACAATAAAGTGCGATCGCGTGAGGAAAGTTTCATTTAGATCACTTCAAGAACAACCAGGATCATTGCTGCGAGCATGTAAACGGAAGCATATTTGAAGAGACCGAAGTTAACAAGATCGGTGGGTTTGAAGGTCATGGCGGCTGCAAGTAGGAATAACCCTGCTGAGAGCACACCAAGCAAACGTAGGAAGCCCCAGTCCATGCCGATGCCAACTCCTGCGGCGACCATGGCTCCGGCGGCAAGGACGGAAGAGAACGCAATTGTGAAGCGGGTGATATCCAACCCATATGTGGAGGGGAAGGTGGGCACGCCTGCATCTGAATAATCTTTTTGGAATTTCATGCTGAAAGTGAGGGTGTGGGTGGGAATCCAGAGCAGGATGCCAAATGCGAGCATGACGCCGATCCAGTCGATGGAGCCGAGACCGAGTACACGACCCGCGAGGATGGGCATGGCGCCAGAGATGCCGCCCCAAACGATGCTCCAGCAGGTGCGACGTTTGAGCCACATGCTGTATACGACCACGTCGAAGAACCAGCCTGCGAAAACGACCACTCCATAGAGCCAGTCCATGCCTAAAGCCCAACCAATGCCAATGACCGATGTAAGTATGCCGACTGCCAAGACTTCTTTATCTGTAACCAAGCCTTTGGAGGTGACACGTTTTTGAGTACGCCCCATTTTAGAGTCGATGTCACGGTCCCACCACATGTTGAGGAGGGTACTGCCTGCAATGGCAAGGAACAAGCTGACGGATAACTGAAGAATGGTGGAGAGATTGAAGACTGGGCAGCGAGCACTCATATAGCCAGCCAGACCCGTAGCAAGTAATAGACCAGATTGCGAGGGTTTGGTCAACGACCAGAACATGGCAAATTTAGAAGAAGGAACAGAATCCCTAGCGGACATGATTTCTCCTCGAGTTGGATTACAGACAAAAATTCTCTAAAAAGATTGGCGTAGTATACCTGTCTGTATTTCTCCCTGTCCATGTGATAAATATCATAATATTTGATGAAAATGGCTTGTTGAGGAGTATTTTGAGCAAAAAAGTACTAACTCTGAAAGGTTTCAGACTCAAAATTGCATATATAATTTAAAAACTAGCCCAAATCATTATGTATCAAAGACTCAAAGACGCACTTCTTGCCATGCCTAAGGTTCAAAATGAGAAGTTCATTTCATCTTTGGATGAATGGCGGGCTGATCTTTTGAACTTAATCTTAGGTGGCATCTTTGTTTTTTGGGTCTTGGCATTTATTGGAAGCATCCGAAACGTCATTGATTCATATAATAAAAGCCAGAATCTATACAATAACCCCGAACTGGCTGCAATTTTGATCATTGTGTTTTATGGGGTGGTGACCATGGCGATTGGGTATGTCACATTCAATCGCAAATTGAACGTCAACTTGCGTGCGGGGATATTGCTTTTTAGTTTATATGCGTTGGGTACAAGTGGAATGCTGCTTACTTCATTCAGCGGGGATGGAAGAGTTCTTTTATTTGCATTTGTGATTTTTTCAGGAATATTCTTTAATCTACGCTATAGTTTGGCTGCCTTTTTTGTAACCTTGCTGACGCTGGTCTTCATTGGGTATCTTCAAGTTTCGGGGTTGATGGTGGTCCCGCCAGAATGGCAGGTAAATGCAGCAAATCTCGGAGCATGGTTCAGTGGTAGTTTGGTGCTGGTCATATTAAGTGTTGCCGGCATTTATTCAATAGCTTATCTCTTGCAGTCATTTGAAGCCAGCTTAAAAGAAACCAAAGATGCTTTACAACGAGAGCAGCGCCTTGGCGGGGTTCTGCGCACAGTCAGCGAAATTAATCAAATTATTGTGCGGGCACAGAACCCAGAGAAGATGCTTCATGATGCCTGTATGCTTCTTGTTGCCGGGCAAGGCTACTCCTTCGCATGGGTGGGTTTGCTGGATGAGAACATGGTTACGCTTCGGCACGTTGCTCACGCAGGAGGTGTTGTGGATGAAAACGAATTCACCACCCGCCTCGACCTTGAGAGCGGGCTGACCTGCGCCATTCAGGCGATTCGAACCCGTTCATTTTTTATTGTTGACCCATCATCTCGTAATGGAGACCCATGTGAAAAATGCCCCCGAATAGGGAAGTTCCCCAACCGTTCTGCCATTTCTTTGCCCTTACAGCGAGAAGCAAAGATTTTTGGCGTGCTGGTTGTTGATCATGCAGAACCATCTGCAACCTTTGATGAACAAGAGATTGCCTTGTTGGTGGAATTAGCGGGTGATTTATCCTATGCACTTGAAAACCTTGAAGCCTCTAAAAAGCTGGATACGATTGCTCGTTATCAAACTCTATTGAATGAAGTTACACAAACCGCCTTATCCGCTTTTGATCTTGATACCTTGTTAAGAGATTTTATTGAAAAACTTGAAAAAGCATTGGATGCCGATGGGTATTACTTTGCCATGTGGGATGAAGCCCGCGGAGTTCCTTCTAAATTTATTTTTTCACAAAAATTTCACGATATTTTTACGACCCCACCCCTTTTAGAGCCTGACGATAAGTTCTTCACCCGGGCTATTCTGGAAGAAAAGCGCATCCTTATCATACCGAATGTTATGGATACGCCCTATATTAACCCTGAATTTGCAGAGCAGTTTAATGTGCGTTCTGCTATGGGGATTCCATTAATTGCAGACCAAATGCGAATTGGGGCATTGGTCTTGGGCTATAGTGATAATCATGTATTTACTTCGGAAGAGATAAAACTAGCCGACCAATCCATGAATCAATTTGCTCTCGCCATTCTTAAAGTGCAATTAAATGACGAGATGCGTGCCAGAGCAAAAGAGCTAGAACAGCTTTACACAGCTGCCCAAGATATGACTGCCAGCCTGATGGACCCGCCAGCTTTGCTGAAAGAAATGGCGCGCCATATGACAGAAGCCCTAGACGTTACCAGTGCATATATCACTTCATTTGATTTGCAAGTGATGTCAATGAAAGTGGTGGCAGAATACTGGAGCAAAGAATCTACTCCAGCAGAGCTTAAGTCTGATCTTGGTAGAGATTACCCAAGCGCTGACTATGCTACCGTTTTGAAGTCTATGATGGAAGGCAAGACGTTGGTTATTCATGCAGGGCAACCGCACCTGACTTTAGAAGAATCTCAACAATTTGTTGAGTATCAAATCAAAACCATGATGTTCGTTCCGATCTACTCTCGCGGACGATTACTTGGCACTGTTGAGATCTGGGAGAGTCGTAAACGTCGAGAATTTACTCAGGCAGAGATTCGCCTTGCGAATGCTATGACAAGCCATGCGGCAAATATTATTGAAAACTCAACCTTGTTTGCGCTCACCCGAAAGAGAGAAAGTGAATTAAGCGCCTTGTTATCTGTGAATCGCGCTATTTCATCCAGTTTGCAGCTTCCCGATGTCCTTCGTGAAGCGACAACCACCCTTGCACGTATGATGCGAGTGGATTTTTGCGCTATTTCAGATTATCTTCCTGAAAGTAATATGCTTATCACTCGTGCAATTTATTCAGCAGATGATGATGTTAGCGAGATGGGAGATATTGGAAAAGAATTTTCATTAGAACACTATCCCGCCACCTTGCATGTGCTTCAAACTGGGGAGGCTTTGGTTACCCGTCTAGATGATGTAGAGGCAGACTTTGCCGAAATTCAACAACTGAAAGGAAATGGAATGTTCTCGTCTTTGCTGATTCCATTACGGGTGCGTGGATATTCGCTGGGCTTGGCGGAGCTATTCACTTCAGATGAGAGTCGCTATTTTCAGCAAGAGGAAATTCAATTTGCCAGTACATTAGCAGATCAGGTAGCTGTTGCTATTGAAAATGCATATTTATATGATCGTTTGGAACAACGCGAGGCATACTTCCGCGCCCTGGTAGAAAACTCTACAGAAGGAGTCGCGATCCTAGACCAATATGGGGTCGTGCGTTATTTAGCACCAGCAGAAGAACGATTGACTGGGTATACCGTTGATGAAATTGTTGGCGGAAGCGCATTTAAATATATGCATCCTGATGACCTACCCAGAGTCCTTGAAGTATTTCGCCAGGGCATGGAAAACCCCGGTAGGGTCTTATCTGTACAATATCGGCTGAAAATGAAAAATGGAGAGTGGGGAGTTTTTGAAGTAAGCGGAAGTAACATGTTAAATGCTCCAGATATTGCTGGCGTCGTGGTCAATTATCGAAATATCACAGAACGGGTTCGAACTGAAAAAGCCATCGAAGAGTCTGAGGAACGATATCGCACGATCTTTGAATCTGCTGGGATCCCAATTTGGGAAGACGATTATTCTGAATTCATGACAAGTATTGACGAATTGAGACGAAAAGGAATAACCGACTTCCGCAAGTACTTCACCGAACATCCGGAATTCATCAAAAAAGCAGCGGGTATGATCCGTATTACAGGAGTTAATGCAGCTGCAATGAAATTGATGGGTGCAACGACAAAATCACAACTGATCGGTGCTCTGGATACTGTTCTACTCTCTAAACACTCGAATCGATTCATTGATGATGTTGTCGCGCTGACGGAAGGGCGGAGACATATTGAGCAAGAAAGCGAATTGTTTACCTTGTCTGGAGAACGTCGCGACGTATGGGTGACCATCAATTTGCCTGAACGAGCAAAGGGTTATGAGCGGGTCCTCGTCAGCACATTGGATATTACAGAGAGAAAGCAGATCGAGAACGCACTAATCGAAAGTCAGGGCAGGCTTTTAGGTATCGTAACCACGGCTCCCAATGGCATTATTACAGTAGATGCCAATATTCGTATTATTCTGATGAACCCTGCAGCTGAAAAAATATTTGGCTATCTTGCAGAAGAAGTGTTGGGAGAAAGCCTGAATATCTTGCTGCCTGAACGTTTCCGTGAGCATCATGAAAAGCATATTCGTGCTTATAGCAAAAGCGGAGTTTCAAATCGTAAAATCGGTAGATATGATTCATTATATGGTATCCGTAAGAACGGTGAAGAATTTCCCTTGGAGGCATTTATTTCACGATATGAAATGAATGACGAGAAGTTCTTTACCGTAATCTTACAAGACATCACCGTTCGTAAACAAGATGAAGATAATCTGCGGCGGCGGGCTGAAGAACTGCAAACCTTGGTCATTGTCTCTTCGGCACTTCGCTCAGCCTTGAAAGTGGATGAGATCATTCCATTGGTGGCACGTTATTCTGCTGAGATCGTTGGCGGCACTTATAGCACAATCTACCTTTTAGACCCATCATCTGGTGCCTTGCTCTCACCTGGTTGGTATTCAGTAAGGAATGGGGAAGATATTAAGACCACTACAGCACCACTATTAAGAAATGCTGCTGGAACCGGCATAACCGGGTATGTTGCCAGTACAGGCAATATTTACATTACAGAAGATTTACGAAATGACCCAATGGCTTCTATTTTGCCAGACGAGATAGAAACTCTCCGTGATGCTCATAGTGGCATTTCACTTCCATTGCTTTCTCAAGAAAAGGTTATCGGTGTCCTTCACGTTCGACTGACAGAAAAGCATGTTTTCAATGAAACAGAAATTCGCTTGCTGACTGCCATTGCAGAGATGGCAGGCAATGCCCTTCAACGTACAAAACTTTACGAACAAACCTTGCAGCAAGCGGAAGAACTTGCGCAAGCATACGACAACACCCTTTCTGGCTGGGCACGTGCGTTAGAGTTGCGTGACGAGTTGACAGAAGGGCATACCCGCCGTGTGACCGAATTAACATTAGAACTGGCACGCGCCATGAATATTCCCGAAGGCGAGTTGGTGCAAATTCGTCGTGGCGCTATTTTGCATGATATTGGAAAGATGGGTATTCCAGATGCCATCCTCAATAAACCCGGACCTTTAACGGCACACGAAACTCGCATCATGCAAATGCATACCCAATATGCATATGAAATGATCTCATTCATCCCGTTTCTAAAACCAGCCATCGATATTCCCTATTGTCATCATGAATGGTGGAATGGCAACGGGTACCCACGCGGTTTGAAAGGGGAAGAGATTCCACTCTCTGCCCGCATCTTTGCTGTGATCGATGTTTGGGATGCACTAACATCAGACCGCCCATACCGGGCGGCTTGGACTGTAGAAAACGCGTTGAAATATATTCAAGATGGCTCAGAGAAACAGTTTGATTCTAAAGTGGTTGAAGCTTTCCTAACGCTTATTAAGAACCGCAATCCCTAAATCTGAACCCAACAAGTTTTGAACGGTCTCTCGCTGTTTGATCAATTGTACATGGTTCTTCTCGAGCCATACAACAGCAGGTCTACGTGCGCCGTTGTAATTCGATGACATGCTCAAGTGATATGCCCCCGCTACAGGGATCGCGAGCAAATCTCCCTCTCTGACTTTTGGCATCGCCAGATCTTCGATCACAATATCCCCAGACTCGCAGTAGGGACCTGCAATGGAAACGCATTCGCTTCTTTCTCCGCCCGGGCTTGATACCGTTAAACAAGAATATCTCGCCCCATAAAGCGCAAACCGCGGATTATCCGCCATCCCTCCGTCTGTGAGGACCCAGGTTTTTTGCCCACGTCTTTTAACCGCACCCACGCGATAGATCGCCACACCCGCCCTGGCAACCAAACTCCGCCCTGGTTCGAGATGTAAATGAGGCAAGCCCAAACCGCGGATTTTGCAGCCTTCGATCACCGCTTCAGCAATTCCATACACATAGCTTTCAATGGATGGATGCGGCAATTCATCTTCGTGATACGCCACCCCCCAGCCGCCACCAGGGCAGAAGTGCCACTCGCCTAAAAAGCCAATCTCTTTGGCGAGATCGAGCGCCATTTCAATAGCTGGGATCAGTGGTTCGGGGTCGCGAAAGTTAGAACCTTGATGGAAGTGGATGCCTTTTAGCGGCAGATTATTTTCTTTGCAGATCTTTGCTGCTTCAAGCAGTTCTTCCCGAGTCATGCCGAACTTGCTTTCGTGATGACCGGTTTGGGTATATGCATGATGGGTGGTGACAGAAACACCGGGTAATAGGCGAAGCCACAGTGTTGGGAATGTAGTATTCGTAGCAGTAAACAAGCTCTTAATGTGCTTAAGCTCATTGAGATTATCCACAACAATTGTGGAGGCATACTGAATTGCAGACTTTAGGTCTTCTTTTGATTTATTTACCCCATGAACTAAAATATTTTCTTTTGAAACCCCGGCGGCTAGGGCAATGGCAATTTCACCTTCTCCTGTGCAATCGACCGTTAAATCATGGAATTGAGTCCATTGTGCAATCGCAAGGCAGAGGAATGCTTTCCCTGCATAGGTTACAGAAGCAGGTGCGGGGTAGAAAGATGCGAGTGCAGACTTGTACGCTGTGGTTGCAGAATCCAAAGTTGCACGGTCATATAAATAAAGCGGGGTGCCATATTGTTCTGCGATTTGAGAAAGATCATGCCCGGCAAGAGTTAGTTGGTCATTCTTGATATCGGCTGTGATGGGGAAGAGGTCAAGTCTATTCATAGTCATTTGCAAATTTGATTTGGTTTCGTCCATGTAGTTTGGCGCGCATAGCAGCGTTATCTGCTGCGACCAAAAGTTCTGAAGGAATTGTCGCATCTTGCGGATAAGTGGCTATTCCAATGCTGAGTGTATACCCAGGAATGCCCGCATCACCCTCTACCTGTTGAGGTGCGCCTGCAATAGTGCCTTGTTGTAAACGTTTGGCAAAAGCCATTGCACTTTGTTGGTCGCAATTTGTCAGAATGACCGCAAATTCATCACCGCCATATCGTGCTGCAACATCATATTTACGAAGATTCAGTTTAATAATATTGGCAACGCCTTTGAGACGGGCATCTCCGGCGGGATGCCCCCAGATGTCATTGTATTGTTTGAAGAAATCAATATCAAAAATAATGAGCGACATTTGCGAGTGATTTCGCTCGGCTCTTTCCAATTCTGCATGGAGTGCTTGCTCAAAGACATGGCGATTCGAAAGCCCGGTTACGGCATCAGTCGTTGCCATTCTTTTGATTTCTGTATGCAAACGCGCATTATCAACCGCTATCGCAATAGGACCAGCAATGGTCGTCAACAAGTTGACATCTTTGTGAGATAGCTTATTTAAAATATTCGATTCAACATTGAGCATTCCAAGTACGGTATCTTCTTTTAGTAATGGAATACAGATTTCGCTGGTGATGTGGTTGTCTGCCTTGAGAAAAATCTTCTCTTTGGTTGTATCTTCGATGAATTGAATAGACCGGGTGCGATAGGCTTTCCCAACAACACCCTGACTAATGTGAATTTTGTTAATTACCATTTCTGTAGGGTAACCTACTTGTGCAGCAAGATGTAAGTATTCGCCTTCAAGCAGGTAAATGCTGACGTGGGTGTAGCCGAATGTCTCTTTCAGACTGCGAACCACGGTCTGGCTGATGGTTTCAAGGTCTAGCGAACTTGCAATGATCTTTGAAGTATTTTGTATGGTTCTTAGAGTCAATAAGTCATTTTGTGTTTGGGCATACAGCTCTGAGCGCTGCAGCGATGCGGACATCTGACTCGCGAGGGTTTCAAGGGTAATAATATCCAAATCGTCGAAGGCATTTAAGTCAAAGCTTTCAACATATAAAACACCGTAGAGAGAGTCTTGTTTTAAGATGGGCGTGCAAATTGCTGAGCCAGACTTTGTGCTTGTTGAATAATAATAAGGGTCTTGTGAGACGTTCTGTGATACATACGTCTTCTTGATGCTAGCGGTATACCCAATGATGCCTGAACCAATTTCTTGTTTGTACCCTTGGCGATAGCTAAAATCCTCTGTGCCAACGATTACGGCGATTTCCATCATATTGTTTTTTAATAAAGAAATGGCAGTTTCTGGGTAGCCAAACTGTTTTGTAATGGCATCCACGGTTCGTTGAAGAATTTCATGCTCATCAAAACTACCTGCAATGTGCCTGCCAGCCTGCTCTAACAGAGATAGTTGCTGAGATCGACGCCTCTCTGCACGCAAGAGAGCTTGTTCTTTTGTTATATCATGCAAAACGATTACTCTGCCTAGTAGACTCTCTTCATGATCTGTAATCGGTATTACCTGAGCTTCAACCCATTTTGGTCCATCCCTAAAATTTGTTTCCAGCTTGATCGAGTTTTTGGGAGCATCCCATATTGGCTTGAGTTGTGTAGCAAAAGGCAGAAGCGAGAAGATGTTTGATTTTTCTTTTAGAGATTTCAGGTTTAGCAGTTCAGCTGCTGTTTGGTTAATGTCAGTAATCTCATCTTCACGGTTTACGATAATGATCACATCTTGAAGATTCTCTACCACCAAAGATGCGGCGAGCGGAAACAGACTTGAAACTCCGAAGCGGAAAAATCCCCATGCGATCAGTGGCGCGGATAGGGCAAAGCTGAGCGGAGTTGGGTCTATATTTAAGTTGTTTCCAAGTAGGAGGAAAAGTACATTTACAATGGCTGTGAGAATTAAACCAGCTAAAACGATGCCTGTTTTTGCACGAAAAGGATTTTTGTTTTTGAAATGTGCGACAAGATAAATTACAAGACCAATGAAGATTTGAAGGTAGGCAAGGATCGCATATCCCCAGAACCCTATGCCATATTCAATGATCAGCAAGATAGGTTTGGTGTGAGATAAAGAAAGGGATGTCCAAATCAAATGATGATATTCGTTGGTTAAGCCAAGCAGGAATGCAATGCCACCCGGAATGGCGAATAAAAAGACGCGTCCACGTTGTGACCACCATAACCCAAGACCGGTATATCGCAACGCGAATGCCAGCCAAAATGGCGGTGACATCGTCATACCAAGATAGAGTATTTTCCGCGCTAGAATTTTTACTTCAAGAGAGGGATGTATAACTTCAAGAAGATAAAATGCCGCCCAAATTACCATTGTCAATATAAGTGCCCCAAGGGTTCGGGTTCCGGGTGTTTTCCAATGGCTAAAGGCGCGAATCGCTATCCCCAATAATACAATAACTAAAAGTGCTAAACAAGCTAGATATACTGCTAAGGCAGGTTCCATATAGGAAAATTGAGGCTACTGATCAAAGAAAAGTGTCCACCAGATTTCCCAATTTTGCATTGGAGTAGGTACAGGCATGGGCGTTTCAACGATGACAGGTTCACTACCAGGCTGCTCTACCGGAATAACAGGTTGATCGCCTTCCTGTAAATAATGTCCATCGGTGCGTGCCCACTCTTCTACAGCATCAGTCGAAGCGGCGTAAGCAACCTGGGTCTGTAACGCAATCTGGGTTTGGACAGCTTGCGTCGCTTGAGCTCGCATCTCATCACGCTGTTCGTTCAAACGATTGAGCTCTTCGAGGCGGGAGTTAAATTCAATTACAAAAAGGACAAGAATAAAAATGCCTGCAAAGACTGCAATTCGCCTAAACTTGATGGGGAACTGGTTCATGCCCATTATCTTAACCTTAATCTCTGTCATTGGCAAACCATTCAATTGTGGTAAAATCTTGCCCCGCGGGTCGTTGTACCCTTCGACCTGACACACAATTTGCCAGAAAGGGCTTAAATCATGAAAGTATTACTCATCAAAGACGTTTACAAACTTGGTCGTGCCGGCGACATCAAGAAAGTTGCCGATGGTTACGGACGCAACTTCCTTCTCCCTCAGGGTCTTGCTGTTCTCGCTTCTGAAGGAGCGATGAAGCAGGTTCAGAAAATCAAGGCGCAAGCTGAAATCCGCCGCAGCACCCAGAACAACGAACTTAAGGGCGTTGCCGACCTTATCAAAGACGTGACTCTTATCTTCCCTGCCAAAGCTGGCGATACCGGTAAACTCTACGGTTCCATCACCACCGGCGATATCGCTACTGCGCTTAGCGAAAAGATTCGCTTTGAAGTCAAACGCCAGCAGGTGGATACACAGCCCATCCGCACACTCGGCGAATTCACCGCTCACGTTCGCCTCACCATGGACTTGGTTCCTGAAATCAAAATCATCGTCCACCGCGAAGGTGAAAGCCCTGAATCAGCCGCAGGTCAACACGAAGAACCTGCCAAGGCTGAGAAAAAAGAAGAAGTGGCAGCAGAAACCAAAGCGGAATAACAAAAATGTCAAAACATCACCGGCGCAAGTCGGTGATGTTTGTAATACAATACTTCCATGCAAGAAACCATTGGTCAGCGATTGAAGCGCGAGCGTGAGGCACGGTATCTCTCGCTTGAAAAGGCAGCCGAAGAAACCCGTATTCGCCGCGTCTTCCTCCAAGCCCTCGAAGCAGATGATTATTCTGTCATGCCGTCTGCTGCGCAGGGGCGTGGCTTTTTGCGCAATTACGCCGAATATCTCAACATCAATATTGATGAACTCATTGCCGAGATCCAACGCAATCCCATCCCACCAGCCGAAGTCAGCGGACCGCTTCCGCAAGTCAATTTAGCAGAGACGGACCTTCCTCCATTAACAGAAACAGAGGATGAAGAACCCGCGCCTCCTTTCTGGACCCGCTTCTTGAATCGCAAACCCAAAGAAGAATCTACGCCAGAAGCGCCTCAAGAGCCGTCTGTTGAAATTGAGCAGATTCTGGATGAACAGCCTACGGTGATAGTTCAAGAAGAAAAAACGAAAGCACGCGGTAGGAAGAAAAAAAATGTCGTTGAAGAGGCGGTAGTTGAACCTATTGCCGAAATAAAGGTTGAGGAACCCGAACCCCAGCCATCTGTGGAGATTCAGCCAGATGGAGAGGAACAGGTTGGTATCCAGGAAGAGCCGAAGCAAGCTTGGTGGGGGAGAGCCGTTTCGTTATTTAAGATAAAACTTCAAAAGCCAGATTCGACATCAGAGGTTGTGCTTCCAGAAGAAATGCCTGTGTCTCGTGTTTCTTCTATATCTGATAAGCCAGCCGATGTGATCATGGCAGAGATCGGCGCAATGTTGCGCGAACGACGTGAACTCATTAGTTTGACATTTGATGAAGTGGAGCGTCATACACATTTGCGAGTGGTTTTTGTGAAGGCATTGGAGGAAGGCGCTTTTGATAAATTACCTTCCACTGTGCAGACGCGTGGTATGCTCTCGAACTATGCTAGCTTTCTTGATTTGGATGTAGATTCTGTGCTTTTGCGTTATGCCGATGCCTTACAAGCGCGCCGCCGTGAAAAATATGCAGAGACCCCGCGTGAGAATATCCAAATGCAAGTCAACCCGTCTATGCCAGTGTTTAGGACATTCATGGCGGGTGATCTGCTTTTTGGTGTGGTGATGATTGCAGTCATTGTTGCTTTGGCGATTTGGGGCGTTGGAAAAGCGGTTAGCTCTAATCAGGAGACGCAAATTCAGCCCACCTCGCCATCTATTGTAGATGTGTTGGGTAATTTGTCTGAGGCAACGGCTTCGCCTGCTGTGACCTTTGTGGCTGTGGATGACCCTGCCATTGCTAATGCAGGCACAGACGCAGAAGGGACTGCTACTCCTGCGGGTTCTGAAGCTGCTTCGACAGCCAATGTTGTGGTGAATGTTTTTGCCTTGGAGCGTGTGTTTGTTCGTATTTCGGTGGATGGTGAAGTTTCATTTGAAGGGCGTTTGGCTCCACGCGAAAGCAGGTTTTTTGAGGCGAATGACCAGGTTGTTATTCTTACCGGGGATGGTTCTGCCCTGAGAATCACATATAATGGTGAAGATCTGGGGCTGATGGGCGGACCCGGCGAAGTGGTGAATCGGGTTTACCTCATTACTGGTGTTGTGACACCCACTGCCACAATCCCGCCAACGCCGACAAATACGCCGCTTACAACCCCAACATTCACGCCGACTGTCACTCCTACAGGAACGGCGACTCCGTAATTTTTAGTTTAATCAATTTATCGTCAGGATCAAACGTGTCTAAAAATACTTTTCATTTAGTTTCTCTCGGTTGTTCAAAGAATACCGTCGACTCGGATTCGATGGCGCAATTACTGACCCACGATGGATATAGTTTTGTTGAAGACCCATCGAAGGCTTCGGTGTTGATCGTCAATACTTGTGGCTTTATTGGTCCAGCAAAGGATGAGTCGTACCGTGTATTGGGGGAATTGGCGCAAGGCAAGAAAAAGAATCAAGTGCTTATTGCGGCAGGCTGCTTAACCCAACGCTATGGTGTGGAAGTGGCAAAAAGAGTGCCAGGGATTGATGGCATTATTGGTACTCGCCGTTGGATGGACATTGTGCAGGTTGTGGAAGATGCTCGTAAGGGCAAACACCCTGAACCGATTTATCATTTGCCAGAAGCTGCTACGGTTGGTTCGGATGAACACGGCGCAATGCGTGTCAGTGTGACGGGACCCAGTGCTTATCTCAAAATTGCAGATGGTTGTCGCCGCCCGTGTGCGTTCTGTGCCATTCCACTTATTAAGGGAACGGCGGTTTCACGCCCGGTGGAGTCAATCATCCATGAAGCACGTACATTACGCGATAGTGGGGTGCGTGAACTTATTTTGATCGCGCAGGATTCAACCGATTATGGTCATGACCTTGGCATGAAAGATGGTCTTGCCACCATGCTTGAACAGTTGACCGATGCGGTACCAGACATGGATTGGATTCGAATTATGTACTCTTATCCAGGCTACGTCACAGATCGAATGATCGAGGTGATGGCAACTCGTAAACAGATTTTGCCGTATCTGGATATTCCATTGCAACATGCTCACCCTAAAACATTGTATCGTATGAAGCGCCCGTCTAATATGGATTGGGTTCACAAAACGCTTGCCAAGATGCGCTCCACCATCAAAGACCTTGCCATTCGTACGACATTTATTGTGGGATATCCCGGCGAGACGGATGAAGAATTTCAGGCGTTGTATGATTTTGTGGAACAAACCCGCTTCGACCGCGCCGGAGCTTTTCAATTCTCCTTTGAGCCGGGCACTACCTCCGCACCTTTAGGCGACCCGGTTCCTGCTGAAGTGAAGCAGGAACGTTACGAACGGTTGATGGAATTGCAGCAAAATATTTCGTTGCAGGTCAACCAATCTTATGTGGGTAAAACGCTTGATGTGCTAGTGGAAGGGTTTGACAATGGTATTTCAGTAGGACGTTCTTACCGCGACGCCCCTGAAGTGGATGGCTATGTGGTGGTGGAAGGAAAAGCAAAAGTGGGGGATATTGTCCCCGTACGAATCACCGGCGCCTTTGCGTATGATCTGACAGGGGTGTTGGTTGAACAACAGAATTTGATCAAGTTATAAGTTGCATGGAAAATAAAAAATCGGAAGTCTCTGTGACTTCCGATTTTTTGATTCACGATACTCTTGCGAATGCGGTTGCCCCGAGAATGAGAGCAGAAAGCAGCAAATTGAGCCGTAACAAAAGCGTTTCGCGTTTTTGCAAGCGAGCGAGTTCGGCTTCGTCTGCTTTGTCTTTCTTTAGAAGCGTTCGCTGAATGGCGGGTAGTACTTCCCAGGTTTGGATGGCGCTGACCACAACCATGATGACGGCAAACCCGTGCTTGATGAGAATGGACAGTGACCATTGCGTACTGATGGAAAGAAAGCCATCGTAATGTGGGCTGGTGCTCATTTGAAATAGACCGGTCACCACAAGGATGCCCATGCAGAACCATGCTAAGGGTTCAAGCCGTTTTTGCAGGGCTGTGATAAGGCTGAGTTGGTCGGGCAGTTTCAAGGTCCGCGTGGAGGCGGGCAGGAAGAGCAGGTTGATAGCTGCCAGGCTTCCGATCCATGTGACGGTTGCTAGCATGTGCATCCAGTAGATGAATGCTAGAACTGGTGTTGAGGGTGTATCCATGTTTATGGAGTAGCTGTAGGTTCAACAACGGGTGCTTCGGTAGCGGCGGGCTCCGCAGGGTAACAAGCCGCATACGCCTGTGCTGAGTTTGCTGAGGCTTCTCCATCTAAAACGCCGTAGGATGCTGCTTTTTGATATTGTTCATAAGCGCCACAATATTCACCCGCAGTAAACGCCTCATCTGCCAATTGCAGCATGGCCGTATAGTAGCGTTGACCTGCAGTCATTGTGCCGTCCCACATAGTGGGCCAGCCAGCAGCAACTGTTTCAAAGTATTGAGCGGCTTGTTCCCAATCAAGGTCCCAGAAGCTGGCGCCGGTCATATAAGCACGTGCTCCATCGCGTACGCCTTTGGCAGCATTATCGAGCGGACCAAAACGTTCGGCGAGTGTGATGAAGTAGATACCACCTTCAAGGTTACCTTCTTTTGTGATGAGGTCATATCCGCGATTGCGCAGTGCAAAGTAATACATACCATCAACTTGCGCGGTTTTGAAGGAAGGATCTAATTTACGAACGGTATCTAATGCAGTGAGCGCTCCATTCCAATCTTGGGCGCGGATTAACTCTTGTGCACGTGCAAATGCACTTTCTGCACCACTAAAATCGGGGGTGGCTGTTGCGGTGGGAGCGGCGGTGGGGGTGGGGACGCTGCTAAGTACTAAAACTTCTGTCAACTTTTCTTGCACGCCGGGGAAGTTCGGGTCACGTTGGATGATGTATTCCAAACGCTGACGGGCATTTTCGTAGCGACCGAATTGGATATCTACCAGAGCAAAAGAGAATTGCTCTGACAGTTGAGTGGCAAGAATGGATTGTTCTGCACTTTTGCGAACACCGAGACCGGTACTGTACCCGCCGAAGCCACCTACACTAATGAGTAATAGGAAGCCTAAAACACTAAGGAGGATCGAGCGCCACCGGGAAGGTTTTTTGACCTTGAGCGGTTGGGTGTCGTCTTCTTTATAAGGTTGTGAGGGTTGCGTCCCACCGAGATCGGAGCGACGGCTTGCTTGTGTGGATTCGAGTTCTTCAGACATGAGCGTGATTATACATTCTTTTGATGGGTCAGTTTTTTTTCTTAGTTGACATTTATAACTTTAACAATTGCTTTGCTTCACTCCAAACAATCGCCAGTGCAATTACTCCACCGACGATCATGCCGATCAATGCGGTGACAATGGCTCCGCCGGGGAGGTAGAGGGCAACAAGGTAAGTCACGATTCCACCAACAACGGCAGCAATAAGCCCTTTGAAGACCACATCACTCGTGCGGAGCGGTTCATGTGTACGTTTGGATAACCAGCTTAAGATTAAGATGGCTTCAATTAACAAAGCGATTTCGCCAAAGGCAATGATTGGAGCACCAATGTCTTGAAAGAAAGTCACACCGATGATGCCGATGACAAGGAAAATGCCCAGCCGAATGCCAATAGCATATAGGGGCACCATGGGTTCTTTGCGTGCATAGAAGGCGCGGATGGCGATTTCGTGGATGGTGTACCCGGTTAATGTGGCAAGGTAGGCGCGGGTTGTCCACGTGATGAGATTGGAAATCTGTTCGTCGAAGCCGAAGACTCCGCGCACAAGGGGGTGGATGCCTGCTGCCATAACAGCCGCAATGGGCAAGGTTAAGGCGATAAGGACACGGAGGGCACGTTCGACTGTAGCGCTGAACCCGTGCCAGTCTTGTTTTGAGGCGAGCTCTGCCAGGACAGGGAGCATGGCTGTGGCAATGGCAGTCCCAAGCACAGTCTCCGGCACCTGCATGATCATCCAGCCATAGGTGAGGGAGGTGACTGCGCCGACTTGGTCGAGGCGTGAGGCGAGGTTGTCGCGTGCAAGAAAGATGATTTGAATACCTGCCATCGTAAATAGACGTGGCAACATGAGTTTGATCGCTTCGATTAAACCGGTATGACGAATATCCAGCGCGGGCGTCCAGCGGAAGCCGTACATGAACAGACCGGGAATTTGAATAAGCAGATGGAATGCTGCCCCAATAATGACGCCATACACCAAGCCGTAAATGCCAAAACGCGGAACGAGAAAGATCGCGCCAAGGATTTGACCGACGTTGTACATGCTAGGTGCAAGAGCCGGCAGAACGAAATGTTGATTGGCATGCAGAGATGCCATGACCAAACCGCTAATGGAAAAGATGATGGTGCCAATGAGATTCAAGCGCATCAACTCAGCAAGCAGTTGACGTTGTTCGGGTCCGAAACCAGGAGCAATGCCGAGGTTTGCATTTACGATCTGTTTAGCGAAGATGGCAATGACGATGGCGAATCCACCTGTTACTAAAAAGGCGATATTCGCTACGCGAGAGAACAAATCCCATGCGGCATTGCGGTCCTTGGTTGTGAGATATTCGGTAAGCAATGGAATGAACGCCATGCCAAGCGCACCGCCCGAGATTAGTGCAAACAAAAGATCGGGCAGGTTGTTCGCAGCATTGAAGGTATCGAGTAGATGTACTTCATCTGAATAGATGCGCGAAATGATGCCTGTGCGGACGAATGCCAGCACTTTATCCACGAGAAAGAAGGAGGCGACAATAAGAGAGTTGCGGGTAAGACGGGATAGTTTATTCATGTTTTATCAATGGGGGGAATGTTTTAGCGACACAACAGTTTAAAAAGTGTACCATAGAGAAATCGCCTCGAAAAATTTGATGTTCGAGGCGATTTTGTGTTTATGGGATTAACAAAACTTTCCCTTTCGATTGACGCCCCTCTAAATACCGATGCGCTTCGGCGGCATCTGTAAGCGGATAAGTCTTATCAATACGCACCTTGAGTTTTCCAGTGGCGATCCAGTTGAATAGGTCTGAAGTGCGCCCTAACAGTTCATTGCGGTCTGCAATGTAATGTCCGATGGTTGGGCGGGTAAGGAAGAGCGAACCTTTTCCGTTCAAAATCTGCGGGTCGATTGGTGCGACAGGTCCCGATGATTGACCATAAAGCACCATGTATCCGCGCTTTCGTAAGCAGTTTAAACTCTTTTCAAATGTATCTTTGCCTACTGAGTCATAGACCACATCCACGCCTTTGTTATTCGTGAGGCGTTTGACTTCCACTTCAAAGTCGGATTGAGTGTAGTTGATAACTTCATCCGCGCCTGCTTCACGTGCGAGCGCCGCTTTTTCTTCTGTTGAAACTGTTCCGATCACACGAGCTCCGCATAGTTTGGCGATCTGCACCAATAACCCACCTGCACCGCCACCCGCCGCATGGACGAGAGCCGTATCCCCGTGCTTGAGCGGGTAGGTACTGAGCGCAAGATAATGCGCAGTAATGCCCTGCAATGTAACAGCTGTGGCAACTTTTAGATCTACGTTTGGAGGAACTGGTACCAAACTTGATGCAGGAACAATAGCAAATTCCGCGTATGAACCTTGCACACCGGCGTACACCACGCGATCTCCCGGCTTGACCTCGCTCACATTCGCTCCGACGGCATCCACAATGCCGCCACCTTCTTGACCTAACGTAAGCGGAAGGGAGCCTTGATAACGACCGATGCGGTGATAGATATCAATAAAATTGACGCCCACCGCCTCCAGCCGGACCCGAACCTGATTCTCACCCGGTTCAGGTTTCTCCACCTCTTCATAGTTCAAAACTTCGACCCCGCCATATCCATGTACTCGAATTGCTTTCATGGAAGAACCTCCATTTGATATTTAAACTAATTCGATCTTTGTATCCCAAACATCGCCATCGGACCAATTCGCTTCCACCCATTTTGCCACAGTTCCCAGCGCGGACTGTAAAAACGCATGGTCATTTCCCACCATTGCACAGACGATAACCGCTTCATCCCAAACATCGTGCTTATCCATCTCTGCGACAGAGACATTGAACTCGCGGTGCAGACGTGACATGAGTGGCTTAATCCGTCCACGTTTGTCTTTGAGCGAGGTGCAGAGGGGGAGTCGTAGGTGAAGAGTGAGAGTGGCGAGCATAGTTTTATATCTACGTATCAATCCTTTTTTAATTTAACTTCTAGATAAATTAAGATTAAACGAATTATTATAATTACTGAAATTATTGCGTAAAAAAACGTTGTTTTGTTACCAAGATTAGGATATTCTTTTTGCAGATATGTGTAAACTCCAGCAACTATTACAAGAACGATAAAAGAAAAGGTTCTTAGCGTTTTATAGAATTTAATCTTTGTTTCAATCTCTTCGGCACCAAAATCTTCTAAATGTGTAGAGATTGGTTCGACACTCTTGAAAGTTTCAGAGATAGGAGAGGTTATTTTAATGCCCTGTACTTTGAAAATGTCATTTTCCTCAACGGATTCTTCATCATCTTCGTCTTTATTGTTTTCGAGTTTTTCTTCGTTTTTGATGCCGTATGCTTCGTATATTTGCTTCATATAGTGCTTCGAATACCATGCACCATCAATATCTTTATCTTTATCTTCATCTTCTAGGTGTTCATCTTCTTCCCTTAATTGATTGTAAAGTATAAAAACGAGCAACGATACAAATCCGAAGATTATGATCAGTATTATGGCTGCTACTTCATTACCTGATATGAACAAAATCGGAATAGTTAAAATAGCTAGTGTTAGAACTATAAAAACTGTGATATTTTCGAAACTGAAGAAGTTATTGCTTTTCATGTAATTTCCAGATTGACGTTTTTTGAATTTACGAAATACACATTACGTCTTACAATCCCACGCATGGACATAGAAACCCAATACAACCAAGCTCTTGATTACCTGTATTCTTTCGTGGATTATAGTCTCAAACATTCCTCCGAACTTGCCAAAGCGGACTTCAACTTGGACCGCATGTTCGCGTTGATGGAATCTCTTGGAAACCCCCAGACGAAGTATCCCATCATCCATGTGGCTGGGACGAAGGGCAAGGGCTCCACGTCCGCGCTGTGTGCGGCGGGGTTGATGGCAGCGGGATACAAGACAGGGTTGTACACATCTCCGCATTTGTTAGATTATGTTGAGCGGATTCAAATTAACGGCGAGCCAATAACTCATGAGCAGTTAATCGAGTTGGTGGAAGAGATCAAACCGCATGTGGCAAAGATCGAAAAGCTGACTACCTTTGAGATTACAACTGCGCTGGCGTTCATGGCGTTTGCCAAATATGGCGCGACGGCGGCTGTCTTTGAAGTCGGCTTGGGTGGGCGCTTGGATGCGACCAATATCGTCACACCCAAGGTTTCGGTCATCACGTCACTTTCGTATGACCATATGGCAGTATTGGGCAACACCTTGGCGCTCATAGCGGGAGAGAAGGCAGGCATTATCAAGCCAGGTGTGCCGGTGGTTTCGTCGCCACAGAAAGAAGAAGCACTTGAAGTTTTGCTGCGTATAGCCAATGAGAGGAATTCTGATATAACACTTGTGGGACGCGATGTAGGGTTTGAGCGGGTAGTATCATCGTTACAAGGACAAACCCTGACGGTAGACGACAGACGGCAGACCGTGGTCGAACTTCACATTCCGTTGCTAGGAAACCATCAAATTGAGAACGCTGCCACGGCTTATACTGCTTTGAAAACCAGTGGAATTCCGATCACGGATGAGCAAATAAAAACCGGCTTTTCTCAGGTACAATGGCGCGCCCGCTTTGAGGTGGCAAGGGTCGAACCGCCGGTGATTTTTGACTCGGCGCATAATCAGGATTCGTTTGAGAAGTTGCGTGAGACGTTGGAAGAGTATTTCCCCGAGAAAAAAGTCTATCTCATCTTTGGCGCATCGGAAGATAAGAATATTCCCGGCATGTTTGCAGAGATGAAACCGAAGATTCAAAAGATTATGATCACACGAGCCGACCATCCGCGGGCTTTGAGCGTGGAATATGTTGCGGGTCTTGCCGATCAGGCAGGGGCGGAGTGGGAGGCGGTGGTTCCCGTCAAAGAGGCTTTGCGGCGCGCGTTGGAACTATCCGCGAAAGATGGTAGCATTGTAGTATCCGCTGGTTCGATGTTTGTGACCGCGGAAGTGATGAGAGAATGGAAATTATTAACCTAGCTCCTTTCGCTGTCCTCGGCGAAAGCGCCGCCGGGGATGGCGGCTTTGAGCATTGATGGAATGGAAGTCATTGAATGAATCAACCCTGGAATGAAGATGAATTTGATCTAACGCTCTCGCAGCGGACGGAGGAGTTGTACCGCATCCCGAACATGGAGCCCAAAGCCGACGGCTTGATCGAAGCGGCGGTGCTGCCTTTGCGGGATATGGTCATTTTTCCGCGCATGGTCTCGCCGATTTTTATTGGTCGCGAGGCTTCTCTGCTGGCGTTGGAAGAAGTGCATGAAAAAGAACAGACGGTGATCGGGCTGACCCAGCGTGACCCGGATGTAGAAGAGCCCGGTGCCGAAGATTTTCTGCCCATCGGTGTGGAGATGGCAGTGGGGCGCTTGTTGGATATGCCTGACGGCTCTCACTCCGCGCTCGTGCAGGGTCGCCGCCGCGTGGAAATTGTCGAGTTCCTGAGGCTTAAACCATATATCCGTGTGCGTGCGCGTATCATTCACGAGCCGACGACTGCCGACAGACAAACCCAAGCGTTGATGCGCTCGATCTTGAATCAGTTTGAGCGTTGTATTCAGTTAGACCGTTCCATCCCTGAAGAAGCGCATGTCTTTGCGTTAAATATCTCGGAACCGGGTTGGCTTGCGGATATGGTGACCACTTCATTGGGTCTCACTTACGAAGCCAAACTGCGTCTGTTGATGATTCTTGAACCCAAGGCACGCCTCGGGCAACTGAATAACTTGCTCGCCGCCGAAGTGGACGTGCTCGAACTCGAAGATGAGATTCACACCCGCGTTCAAAACGAAGTGGATAAGAGTCAGCGTGAGTATTATCTGCGCGAGCAGATGAAGCAGATTCAAACCGAGTTGGGTGAAGGCGATATCTTCACCCGCGATGCGGTGGATTTGAAGAAACGAGTTGAGACTGCGACCTTACCAGATGAAGTTCGTAAGGTGGCGTTGAAGGAAGTGGAACGCCTCAATCAGATGCCGCCCATGGCGCCAGAAGTTGGCATCATCCGCACCTATTTGGATTGGATTCTTGACCTGCCGTGGAGCAACATCACCGCAGATAACCTTGACGTAAAGAATGCGGCGAAGACCTTGGAACGCGACCACTTTGGGTTGAAGAAAGCCAAGGAACGTATATTGGAATATATCGCTGTCCGCTCGTTGAAGCCGAAGAAAGAACGCCAGCCAATTCTGTGTTTTGTAGGACCTCCCGGCGTGGGCAAAACCTCGTTGGGTCGTTCCATCGCAGATTCGCTTGGGCGCAAGTTCGTGCGTGTCTCTTTGGGTGGTGTGCGAGATGAAGCCGAAATCCGCGGGCATCGCCGGACGTATATTGGCGCATTGCCCGGGCGCATTATCCAAACCATGAAGCGGGCGGGCACGTCCAATCCGCTGTTTATGTTGGATGAAATTGATAAGCTGTATTCCGATTTCCGTGGCGACCCCGCTTCGGCAATGCTGGAAGTGCTCGACCCGGAACAGAACTATGCCTTTAGTGACCACTATCTCGAACTGTCCTTCGATCTCTCGAAGGTTATGTTCGTGACGACCGCCAACTCCTTGAGCAACATCCCTGCGCCGTTGCTGGACCGCATGGAAGTGATTGAGTTCCCCGGCTATATCGAAGAAGAAAAACTTGAGATATCCAACCGCTATCTCATCCCGCGCCAGATCGAGGAGAATGGGATTGACGAACTCGGCTTGACCTTTGAACTGCCTGCACTCCAGCGTATCATCCGCGAGTATACCTACGAAGCCGGTGTGCGCGGATTGGAACGTGAGATCAGCCGTGTGTGCCGCAAAGTGGCGCGCATGAAAGCAGAAGGGAAGAAGTATCCCACCGCGATCACAGCCGATATTATTGAAAAGTTACTGGGTCCACAACAGGTCTTCCCATCCGAAGCCGAACGGACCGACGAAGTGGGTGTTGCTACCAGCCTCGCATGGACCGAAACCGGCGGCGAGATCATGGCGGTTGAAGTTGCCATTACTGAAGGCAAAGGCGGCTTGCAGATGACCGGGCAGATGGGGGAGGTGATGCAGGAGTCCGCGCAAGCTGCGATGACCTACATCAAGTCACGCTCGTCTGTGCTCAAAATTGACATGGACGTTTTCGAACGTATGGATATTCATATCCATATGCCCGAAGGCGGCATCCCCAAAGATGGACCTTCGGCAGGCATTACGATGGCAAGTGCCATTATTTCCGCGCTCACAGGTCGCCCTGTGCTCAAGCACGTCGGCATGACCGGCGAGATCACCCTGCGCGGACGTGTCCTGCCCATTGGCGGGGTGCGCGAGAAAGTCCTTGCCGCGCATCGTGCCGGGTTGAAGACGGTCATCTTGCCGGAAAAGAATATGAAAGACTTGGTGGAATTGCCCAAAACGGTAAAGTCTGAGATGAAGATTGTGCCAGTCAAACATATGGATGATGTGCTCGACATTGCCTTGGGTAAACAGAAAGTTATTGAACCGCCTAAGCCAAGAAAGCGTCAAGACGAGCAGAACGAAGAATAAAAAAGCAGCCTATGAAACAATCTTCATGGGCTGCTTTTTTAAGTTCCCCACCCAGGCAATATTCTCAGACATTTCCCTTCGTGTTTGGGCTGAAAATGAGACTTTCTTTTTAAAACCAGTAGAAGCTGACTGAAGTGTCTTTTCATTTTTATACATTTACATACATTATGGTAACAAAAACGAAAAACTCCAAGGTCCATTTATAGAACTTATAAATTCCTGCTCACATATTTCTTGGGCATCCGATAGACTCATACCAACTGGCGTCTTTATGATGTTTACTAAAACGCCGTAACCGCCATCTCTGTCATCAATTTGACATAAGAAATCTAGTTCGGGGTATTTTTTTTGCACTTTATTCTTTACAATGTCGCAATCTTCTTGCGTAGCAGCATCTAAAATATTAATTTCAAGTTTTTCTAATGATATAGTAATTTTGGTTGACGCATTCTTTGTGAAAGAGCCATTGTCTGAAAAAAAAGTAAAACGATAACACCTTTTTAGGCTAAACTGATTGAACCAGTTTGATGTGTCAATATCCTTGAAGTCTGTACGGAAGATTAATGTTGGATCTGCATAGATTTTCTCTCCCTCAATCAGTAAATAGGCTTGGGGGTACCATCCTTTTTGGTTATCATAGTTTATACACATGTAACTATTCATTGACTGTGGATTGATTTCGATACGATTTAGTGTAGTGGTCAGTCCATTGAGACTTATATTTTCATTTGGCGTCAATGTAAGATTTCCATTATTGATTACTCTGCGGGTGAAGTGAAAATTTCCATAATTGGGAATGCCTAATTGAATGCCATCTTCTGTTGAAACTTGCATTCCGCCAATAGTAATGTTTATGTCTAATTCAATTTCTTTTTGTTCGATTGCGTTGGATGGATAAAAGTTATGCGTTACTATGAAGCCTTTATCAGGGGTCAGCCTACAATTCGTTAGTAAATGTTCGGTGTTCCCGTAACCATATTTATAAGTATCATATTGATTGCCAAAGTTATCGCTTGTTGACATTGACTGCACAGGACAAGGTAACTGATATCCTTGTGGAATTTCCACGCCAATTATCTTGTATTCTATAGCAATACGAAACCTGTCTATATAAACCCAATTAAGTTCTAATGAAACTCCGTTTTGGGATAGAACTTCTAGCGAGGATTGTTTGGTTGATGATTCGTTTTCGCCTGAAAAGATTGGTGGTTCTATAATTGGAGATGCTTCAGATGTGCTTACTGGTGTTTTGGGAGTGGGTGGATTAAAAGGACTAGGCTGATTTTGATATGAACAGCTAAAAAGAAATAATACAGAAAACGCCACTGCCGAGATGATTTTATAATATATTTTTTGTTTACTTGCGATTTGTCTTTCTGTAAGAAGTTTTAGATTCATTATTGTGTCCTCAATGATTTAACTAGAACCTATCTCGAAAATACCCTTGTTGGGTAAAAACCCAAAATTCACAAGGGAAATTTTCCAATTTGAAGGACTTTAACCATTTTTGAGATGACTTCTATTTTAATGTGTCACATCCCCTCCATATTAGTAGAGGGGATGTTTTTCCCATGATTTGGTGTGGTATATTATTTTTATGGAATCGTTACATCTAATTCCCACGGACCATCGACTTTTTTTGTCAGCGCATCATTAATTAATCCGTATGCTTGATTTTCATCCATTTCTGAAGGTAAACTTGTTATTGTATAACCTATACCATGATCACCAATATCGCAAGAAAAAGCAAAGTCAGGATAGTCTACTTGTATTTTTTTTTGGGCATCAAGACACATATCTTGTGTGAGACTTTCGGGAATGGTCGTTTGTATTTTATTTACAACGAGCTTTGCTTTTTTACCTCGTGGTAGTTCCTTTGAAAAAATTAGGTGATAACAACGATGATTTGATGCTGATGTGGCAGGGTCTACTGGATTAATTAGGATGCCTTCTTCGAGAGAGATAGTCTCTGTGTCGTCATTTAATTTAACATGGGGAAGCCAATCATCGTTATCGGGATAATCAAAACAAGACACTATGTCAGTTTCACCTTTTTTGTTTGTTGTAATTTTGTTTATTGAAACAGATACTCCGTTTTTTTCAACTTTAACGGCAGGATTAGATTTTGTTGCATCTGCTGATGCGGATGCTTTTATGGTGGTTACTAACAAGATTAAAAGAAGTAGCGCGACTAAGTGCAAACTGTAAGATTTTATTTTAATTATGATTGAATTTTTAGTAAACATAACGATATATATCTCCTCTCGAAATTACTTAATAACACGCTGGGGTTGTTGTAGCGTCGTAACTTCCACCAACCAGCCCCTGTGATGCAATGGAACAAAGAGCAGTGCTTCCACTGTGCATGTTTGTCCAAAGTTGAGCATAACTGCTGCTTGAATAAGCAGGTTCAACATTTAAGTAAGCAGAAGAATTGTCAGTTAAGCGTGCGCGTAATTTTCTTATTGCGCCAGGATAAATATTTGTAGCACGAGACCACTTTGAATTACAGTTCGATGAATATCGAAGGTCAGCTTGCACTGTTCCTGACCCAGAGGTGCCATCTTTTTGTTTGAATGCCATTGTAACAGCAGTGCATCCTGAATTTTGTGGGTCAATTCCATTACAGTTACTGCCAGAACAAACTGCATTTGGGCGAGCATTTGCTGTGTTAGTAAAAAGACTTAACAGAAGGACTGACATAGCAAAAACCGTAATCAATCTTTTTTTCATAGTTTTACTCCTTGTAATGTGATTATTCTTGCAAGGAGAATTCTACATACAGTGTTTATAGTCAGTACTAGTACAATCTCCCGCCTTTCACTGGAATTTATTCTAGGTTGTCAGGCAAATTGTCTTTTGCCCAAAGTGCAGCTTCAAGGCGGGTTGTTACACCGATTTTTATAAAAATATTTGTCAAATGGAATGAGGCTGTTTTCTTAGAAATGTTAAGAATGGAAGCAATTTTATTATTATCAAATCCTTTGCTGAGAAGAAAAAGGACTTTTTTCTCTTGTTCGGTCAATTGTTTGACCTTATCATCTATATTCCCTTTCCAATCAAGAATTCGTTTCATTTGGCTTTGGTCAAATAGTAAATCTCCATTTACCGCACGGCGAATGGCATTAATCAATCTTTTAGATGTAATATTTTTGTCCATATATCCCGTTGCGCCAGCGTCCAACATGCTGGCGAGATAATGATCACGGTCATGCGATGTGAGGACAAGAGTAACTGTTTTAGGATAATTTTCTCGGACCCACTTCTCCAGTTCAGCGGGGCGTGGTCCTGGCATTTTTAAGTCCAAGAGTAGGATATCTGGCTTCAGGTTTGCAACCAACTCCTTAACTTGAAAACCATTTTCGGCTTCGCCAATGATTTGAAGATCATTGGCTTCCATCAGTAAACTTCGAATACCTTGCCGTGCTAATGGATGGTCATCAGCTAGAAGGATGGTTATGACTTTAGAGGAATTCATATGAGCTACTTTTAGCCCTCCTAATATATATATATATATAAGTGTATTATAAACAGGACTACAATTTTGTGTTTCCATTATTCAATGGAATTAGGAGTTATCTGAAAACGTTTTTCGTTTTACAATTGCTCCGTCATGAACCTCTTTCCCATTCCTCTCGAAAACAAAGTAGTCCTTATTACTGGAGCGTCATCCGGTTTTGGCGAAGATGCTGCCTGGTTATTTGCAAAGGAAAAATGCAAAGTCGTCCTTGCTGCTCGTCGCATTGACCGCCTGCGCAATCTGGCAGCCAAAATTCAAGATGCAGGCGGCGAAGCCATTGCCGTTCCTGTTGATATTGTCAACCCAGATGAGGTTGATAACATGGTTCAAACTGCCATTGACCTTTACGATCGCATCGACATTCTTTTCAACAATGCGGGCATGGGTCGCGTGGGGTGGTATGAAGAACATGAGCCCGATCGCGATATCGACCTGCTTATCAAAGTCAACCTTATCGGTACGATGCGTGTCACGCGCATGGTGCTTCCGCATATGATGGCACGTCGTGAAGGGCACATCATTAATATGATTTCGGTAGCAGGGCTTGTCTCGCCACCGCTTATTGCCAGTTATTCCGCCAGCAAGTTCGGGCTCAAGGCATTCAATCATTCTTTACGACGCGAAGTCGCTCCATTTGGTATTAAAGTCAGCGCTATTTACCCCGGACCCGCTTCTACCGAATTTGGCTCACATGTTGGAAAAAGCTCTGCCTATCAATCTGTTCGCTCCAGCATTGGTGGTCGGCTTACCTCAGCGTATGTTGCTAAACGTGTTTTGGATGTTGCTAAACGTCCACGCAAAGGGCTGGTCATTCCGTGGTGGTTTCATTTTGCGGTTGCCATTGAAACCTATTTCCCCTTTCTCTTGGATTGGGGTTCGTATCTCTTTTCAAAAACAAAACATAAACAAGACTAGGAGACTCTCGTGACTCAATCTCGCCTCGACAAACTCACCGCTTCTCTGCGGACCTCAGACCTGGATGCTGTTATTCTGAATCCGGGTCCTACGCTGAAGTATCTTACGGGTATTAGTTTTCATTTGATGGAACGTCCGGTGGTCTTGTTTGTGGCGCCCGGCAAAGACCCAGTGCTTGTCTTGCCAGAGCTTGAACTCCCCAAATTGGACTTGTTCCCCTATAAAGTGCAAGGTGTTGCCTATGGTGAGAATCCCGCAGAGTGGGATGATGCTTTCAGAAAGGCTGCTCAAGCCTTGGGCGTGGATGGGAAGCGGATCGGCGTCGAACCACGCAATTTGCGCTTGCTGGAATTCCGCCATGTCAAAGCCGGTGCTCCCGAAGCGGACTTCCCCGATGCCAGCGATGTTCTCGCGGACCTGCGTCTTCGCAAGGACAAAGCCGAAGTGGATGCCATGCGCAAAGCAGTCAAGATCGCTCAAGATGCGCTAGAGGCGACTGTTCCTCAGATCAAGATCGGCATGACAGAGAAAGAAGTGGCTTCTGAATTGGTGATGCAATTGTTGAAGCATGGCTCTGATTCTGAATTGCCCTTTCCTCCCATCGTCTCTGCCGGACCGAATGCCGCCAACCCGCATGCTTCACCGTCTGACCGTAAACTTCAAGCCGGTGATTTGCTCGTGGTGGATTGGGGCGCTGCCTATGATGGTTACATCTCTGACCTGACCCGTACTTTCGCAGTGGGGGAGGTGGATGCCGAATGTCAGAAGATCCATAACCTTGTGCAAGAAGCAAATGCTGCAGGTCGTGCAGTTGCAAAACCCGGCATTCCCTGTGCTGATGTGGACAAGGCAACTCGCGATGTTATTGAAAAGGGTGGCTATGGAAAATACTTTAACCACCGCACGGGTCACGGCATTGGTATGGAAGGACACGAAGCGCCATACATGCGCGGCGATAATATGCAAATTTTAGAGCCAGGCATGGCGTTTACGGTGGAGCCAGGCATTTATCTCACCAATCGCAACGGAGTACGAATTGAAGATAATATGGTCATTACTGAGAATGGTGCAGAAAGCCTCTCTGATATGCCAAGAGAGATAAGAACAGTTGGTTAATATCACAGCCGCGAATTTACGAAATTCGCGGCTGCTTTTTTAATTCAGGAGTATAGAAGAAACGTAACAAAATCTGGCGTACAAGCCGCGATTATTGCTTATGCCGGTTGGTCTTTCACGCCTTTGACCAACAACCATAGTGGGAAAGCAATTTCAATAAACGCTAAAGACATCATGGATTTAATGGATGCTTCAAATTGTGGGAAAAGAATTATCCCAAAACCTTGCGCAAGATACAGTAGGGAGGTGATTAACAATACAACTCCCAGCCACTTAGGCATATAACCCGACTTGTACACCAGGTATCCCAGCATCAATAAGTGAACACCGAAGAAAAGCCCCCAAATCAGAGAGGCAGAATCATGGGCGTGAAGGAATAGTGATACAAGGGATTGAGACTGTCCATTTGCAAGAGCGGAGAGATATCCAGCTCCATTCACCAGTAGTAAGACGAAGAGATAGTTAATTACATTGACACCTTGAATTACCGTCATGCCCAGGCGGGCATAGGCAGAGATGAGTGCAAGGGTCTTATCCACGGGTTTGACGAGTTGATAGACCAGCACGGTCAGTGCGATTTCGAGCAGAAAGACCAGGGCATCACTGGCAATAGCAGCGCGGAAAAGTCCTTGAGCAGATTGAATGTTGCTTGCTGTCGTCAATGCATCACCTGCCACGATCAACTTGGATGGGACGTAGAGCATACTGAATGGGGCAATGAAGGTGATGATGAGGTAAAGCACCCCGGCAAGTTTTGAAGTTTTATTGAGTGGGTTCATTGTATTCTCCGCATTTATATTGTGATGACAACTTTGCCTTGAGCATGTCCATTTTCTACATACCGAATGGCATCTGCTGTATTTTCAAGAGCAAATCGTTTAGCAATGACTGGTTTCACTTTTCCTTCTGCCAACAAGCCTGCTACAAACTCCAAATCTTTTTGGCTGGGCTTTGCCAAAATATTGCCCATCTTTTGATTACCCTTGGATTTCATGCCTCCAAACGCTAGCACTTCAAACATTTGAGCAGTTGTGCCGCCCGTCATCACATACTTCCCATTTGCCGTTAGAGCGCGTTGATATTCAGCGAGAGAGTGGTACCCATTTGCCGCTAGGATCAAGTCGTATTGCTTGTCACTCTTGGTGAAATCTTCTTTGGTGTAATCAATGACATGGTCTGCGCCAAGAGAACGTGCCAATTCCATATTGCGCGTACTGCATACCGCAGTGACCTCTGCCCCGAGGGCTTTGGCGATTTGCACGGCAAATGTCCCTACGCCGCCTGATGCTCCGTTTATCAAAACTTTTTGTCCCGGCTGGATGTTCCCTTCTTTGAGACCCAGCAAGGCGGTGACAGCCGCCATCGGCACAGCCGCCGCTTCTTCGAACGTGATGTTGGCTGGTTTGCGCACAAGCACATCTTCCCGCACGGATACATACTCCGCGTAACCACCCCAGCCTGCACCTGATAGGTCACCGAAGACTTCATCGCCAACTTTGAACTTTTTCACATTCTGCCCTACAGCTTCGACACGCCCAGCAATGTCTGCGCCGAGAATGGTGTATTTTGGCTTGAACAACCCATACTGTAAGCGGACGAGGAACGGGTCTGCCTTCAACAAATGCCAGTCTGCGGCGTTGACAGCGGTGGCGTGGATTTTTACCAGTACTTCGTTTCCTTGTGGAACCGGCTTTGCAACTTCTTTGAGTTGCAGAACATCAGGCGAACCGTATTGGGTATTGACAATGGCTTTCATGGAAAATCTCCTTATATGGGTAAACGTATCAAGATCAAGAATATTGACAGACAGCAACGGTATGCCCAGATCACGCACTTTTTTCAAGATTCCGTATAGGGCGGGCTGGTCAGGTATAGGTCCAGTGAGAAGCGTTTGACCTTCATCCTGCGTAATGGACAGCCCATCAAACCAATCTGTCCATTGCGGACCGATGCATCCATCCAGTTTGATTTGGTATATCGTGTTGCGCTCAGCCATGTCTGCCTTTCGACGCGCGAAACTATAACGGCAGGTTGGGCTGGCGTTTAGATACTTAAGTATTGATTTGAGTATTGTTTGGGAAAGCTAGATGAGCCCTAATTCTCTTGCCCGGGCTACGGCGTCTGTACGGCTTTTTGCTTGGAGTTTGTTGAAGATGCGAAGATTATGGCCTTTAACCGTACTGAGAGAAAGGAACAGTTTTTCGCTGATCTCTGTGTTTGAAAGCCCCAGTGCCACCAAATTCAACACTTCAAGTTCCCGCTCGCTCAATGGGTCGATTAATGGTTGAGTTTGAACCGGTTTGGGAGTTTGAACATCAAAAAGGCTTGATAATGTTTGTATATAACTCTTGTGAGATTTGCCTTCAGGTGTAAGGCTTAACTTTGCCAGCAATTCTTGCATGGGCTTGCCTTCGTCAAAGATGCGAACGAAGCCTTCTGCTTCAGCGAGAGTCACAGCCCGCTTTAGCGGGAGGAGCGCTTGTGTCAACTGTCCCTGCGCGTGAAGCGTAAGCGCTTGTAAGATCAAGATTTCGATTATGCTTCCGATCCGTGTACCATTTTCAGCTGCCTGTAAGAGACGCTCCAGAAATGGTGAGACGCTTTTAAAATTTTTTTCGGCAAGCAGCACACGTGCAAATGTGATGTGTTCAAACTCATGCAGAAAACTTAACTCATCATCCATTGAAAACTTCTGTGCCCACTCTTGTGTTTTAGCAAGCAAACCCTGCTTTAGATAGACACGTACTTTGAAAGCATCTATGGGGTGTGTTAAGGGGATTGGCGTTTTCACATAGGTGCGTTGGGCTTCATCAAGAAAATACAATGCAGCATTTAAATCGCCCGCAGATTCCTTGAAGCGCGCCAGCGCGAGATTGCGGCGATATGACCAATCTATTATCGTGCTGGCTTGCCCCAAATCCAAACTCTGTTGCAGATGCTTTTCCGCTATAGCGCTGGCACCCATCTCATTTAACAATAATGCCAGCCCTACATGGTGGTGTGCCATATAAGGCGCAGTTTCTACACCTATTTCTGCTGCAAACTTCAAGGCGCCTTCATACGTTTGCATGGCATTACGCAAGAGCCCTTGGGCTTGCAAGATATCTGCCAAACCAAATGAGGTCATGATTGCAAACACAAAATTGCCTGCCAACCGCGCTTGTTCTGCCCAATGGCTCATAGCGTCATATGCGGCAGTCAATTCACCATTTGCCCAATATGCGCCTGCCAAAATTGCTGTTGCTTGCGCACGCATAAATTGATTCGTTTCGGGGGTAAGTCTCACAGCCTCTTGTGCCAGCTTCACCGTTTTCAGACTCTCCCCTTTTGTCTGTGTGTTGTAGGCGCGGGCAATGGCAATACGAGCCTGCAGGGTTTTAAATTGTTCTTCTTCGACGATAACCATCGTATGTGGTGTCTCGCGCAAACACTGTTCTGCCTCTTGTAAAAAGGATTCGCTTTCATCTGCTTTGCTGGCATCCATATATGCCCAAGCGATTTGCACGCACAACACAGGACGCAAACGCCTCACATTCCCTGACAACTGTTTCACCCACCCAAGCCACTGCCCAGACTGAAATGTTTCATCCATGCCGAGCCATGCTCGTTCAGCAATATCCGCTGCTCGGTTTTGGTCTTTGGAAGCCATGGCATGACGAAAGGCTTCAGCCAAGTCTCCATTCTGTTCAAACCATGTACTGGCATGTAAATGCAAATCTTTCACTTCATCAGGACTCACATTTTGTTCCAACCGCTGGCGTAACAAATCCCCGAACAGATGGTGATATCGGTACCAAATCCGCTCCTTGTCTAGTGGAACGATGAACAGATTTGAACGTTCCAATTCTTCCAACATTTTCTGGCTAGGCATACCTACCACAGCCTCACATAGCGGACCACTTAATCGTTCCAGAATCGAAGTGCGTAACAAGAAGTGTTGAACTTCTTGAGATTGCCTGCCTAAGACTTCTTCCAATAAATAATCTAATACGAAGTGATGTGCTCCTGTAAAGGATTGTATGAAACCTGTGATGTCATCGTGCCCCTGCATGGAGAGTGCTGCCAATTGCAAACCTGCCACCCACCCTTCTGTACGAGCTTCCAATGCTGTAATATCTTGCGCAGAAAGATTAAGCCCCATGCTCTGATTGAGAAAGTCTGCCGCTTCTTGTGTGGTAAAGCGTAAATCTGCTGCCCGCAGTTCGGTCAACTGCCCCTTAGCCCGCAGACGTGCCAATGGTAGGGGCGGGTCTTCACGTGAAGCGATTATCAAGTGCATTTGTGGTGGCATGTACTCTATCAAGAAGCGCAAAGCTTCATCCACAGGCTTGGAGTCTACTTCGTGATAGTCATCTAACACGAGGACGAAGTCTTGCGAGACTGAGTCTATGTCATTGAGTAAGGCTATCAATAAAGTGTCTACAGCAGGCGGCTGATGAGACTTAAGTGCGCCAAGTACACTTTCGCCAATACTGGGGTCTATGATTTGTAATGCTGATATCAAATATGTAGTGAAACGTGTTATGTCTTGGTCACCATCATCCAAAGACAGCCATGCAATTTTTAGGTTTACTTCTCCCAACCATTCACTTAGCAAAGTTGTTTTTCCAAAACCTGCCGGTGCAGAAACCAACGTCAGCGTACGGCTCAACCCTTCCTTTAACCGTTCCAGCAAGCGTTGGCGGATCACAACCTTTGTCCGCAGGGGAGGGATGCGCAACTTCGTCGTCACAACAGGGATTGGCATGTGGGTAATTATAAAGTGCCTAGCTGGAATCTCCGCAAGGATTTAGTGAGATAGTAAAATATATTCATGACCACTTACTGCGACTATTGCAATTCTCATCCTGAAGACACGTTCAACAAAACCTACCACGATACTCAATATGGCTTTCCTATTGATGATGATAATGAACTCTTCGAACGGCTCGTACTGGAGATTAACCAAGCAGGGCTTTCGTGGATCTTGATTTTGAAACGCGCACAGAATTTTCGCAAAGCCTTTCATAAATTTAATATCAAGAAAGTTGCTGCCTATACCGAAACGGATCGAGAGAGGCTATTGAACGACGAAGGCATCATTCGCAATAAGTTAAAGGTTAATGCTGCCATTGTCAACGCGCAAAAGATTCTCGAATTGCAAAAAGAATACGGTTCCTTTAAAGGCTGGTTGGATGCTCACCATCCGCTGACCAAAGATGAATGGACAAAACTATTCAAAAAGACCTTTGTTTTTACGGGCGGTGAGATCGTAAATGAGTTCCTTATGTCTACGGGATATCTTCCCGGAGCACATCAAAAGGATTGCCCTGCATTTAAGAAAGTCGCAGCCAAAAAGCCAGCTTGGATGAAAACCTCCAAAGCTAGAAACTCATAAACTGAATGACACCCACTTTTGCCATAGCAGGCAAACTCACTCGCGAATATCTTCTGCCAATGAACGGGAGTCCGCGTTTGGATTCTCCTGGTGGAAATCTTTTGTATGCCATGAGCGGATTGACTGTCTGGGATAAATCTATTTCATTAATTGCAAGGGTCAATAGAGCGTATCCGCAAGAATGGATAAGTGATTTTCAAACTCGCGGGCTTGATGTGGAAGGTATTTATGTCGACCCTGAAGGCGACCGTGTTGATATTCGTAGTTTTATCGCATATACAGATACAAATGAGCGCAGCACTACCAATGCTGTTTCCCATTTTGCTCGCCGCGAAATGACCTTCCCAAAATCTCTGCTTGGATATCATCCTCAAGACACAACGGTAAAAGACCTCCGCGAGACAGACCCGCTTTCTCCTGCGGCACGATTTGTTCCAAGAGAGTATCGAGACATTGGTTTTTTGCATCTTTGTCCATTTGATTTTACGAGTCAGAGTCAGATGGTGAATCTTTTCAAGGGCGGCTCAAATCACATGGTCAGTTTAGACCCCGCTCCCGGTTATATGAAACCAAAATTTTGGCGCGAGTTGCGCGTTGTATTGCAAGGCGTCACTGCATTCCTTCCATCGGAAGAAGAATTACGCGCACTCTTTTGGGGCGAAAGCCATGATCTTTGGGAGATGGCGCAACGCATCAGCGAACATGGACCTCAGATCATTGTTATTAAGCGCGGACCTCAAGGACAGCTTATATATGACGCATCCTCGAAACGCCGTTATGAAGTGCCAGCGTATACAGCCCGCATCATGGACTTGACCGGGGCTGGTGATGCATTCTGCGGCGGATTCCTCGCTGGATACCAGCGCACGAATGATCCGTTGCAGGCGGCTTTGTATGGAAATGTCTCAGCTTCGCTAAAAATAGAAGGGGTTGGCGCTTATGCTACTTTAGACGCCATGCCTGGTTTGGCAGAGGCTCGTTTACATGCCTTGAAGGAAATGGCAAGAGAAATCTAACAATTGACGATTTGTGCTTGACGATTTAGGATTGCAGCCACCATGACACTTGCCCAAAAAGTACTCGACCTAGCCATTCAAATTCAGCAAATTGCATCCCCTACCTTTGCGGAAGGTCCGCGTGGCGAGTTTATACGTGACCTGTTCGTGCAAGAAAAACTTGAAGATGTTTCAATGGACTCTTTGGGGAATGTCTATGCAAGATTGCCGGGAAAACAGAAAAAGGCTCGGGCGTTGATCGTATCTGCCCATTTAGACACGGTGTTCCCGGTGGGAACCAAGTTGCAGATTAAGGAAGAAGCGGGCAAGGTTTTTGGTCCGGGCATTGGTGATAATTCCATCGGGGTAGCGGCATTGTTCGGCATCCTTTGGGGAATCCGCGAACGCAAGATTGAGCTAAAGCATGATGTGTGGTTTGTGGCGAATGTGGGGGAGGAGGGACTTGGCGACCTGCGTGGAATGCGTGGCGTAGTGGAGCGCTTTGGAAAAGATGAACTTGGCTATCTTGTTTTAGAAGGCTTGGCGCTTGGACATGTGTATCATCGCGCGATTGGAGTGAGGCGCTATCGCATTACAGCAAAGACGCGCGGGGGGCATTCCTGGTCAGACTATGGACAACCCTCGGCTGTTCATGAATTGGCTGCAATGGTCACTCAGTTAACGCAGGTCCGTTTACCACGAGAACCACGCACCACCATGAACGTTGGCACGATTCACGGCGGGACAGGTGTAAATGTGTTGGCGGCAGAAGCCAAGTGCGAATTGGATTTGCGATCAGAAGACCCGGCAGTATTGGCGAAGATCGTCTCACAAGTGGAAGATATTATTTTGCATTGGAATCATGAAGGGGTAAAAATTCAAGCAGAAGTTATTGGAGAACGACCTGCTGGGCAGGTTTCTCCAGACCACCCTTTGGTTAAGTTGGCAGTAGATAGCCTGCACGCTCAAGGGATCGAAGCGGTTCTGACCACAGGTTCTACAGATGCCAATGTCCCGTTGAGCAAGGGAATTCCCGCTCTTGTTATGGGCATTACAACTGGCGGTGGGGCACACACTTTGGGGGAATATATTGATACGGAACCGATTGAGCGAGGAATGGAAAGTTTGATTCGGTTTGTAGAATTGTCTTAACTTCAATAACATTTGAATCAAAAAGGCTTCCATATGGAAGCCTTTTGTTTTTATTTCAATCCGATTACTTCAAAGACCTCAATCGGTTTTGAACGTCCTTTGACTGTAATTTCAGAAAGTGGTTTGACGTTCACTGCATGTTTTACACGTTCATACGCATCTTGGCTGATGATGATCTGATTTCTAGCAGAATTTTCCTGTAAGCGTTTGGCGGTGTTAACGGTGTCGCTGATGGCAGTATATTCAAGGCGCTTTTCTGTACCGATCAAACCAAGGACCGCATCACCAAAGTGAATCCCCACGCCAAAAGCAAGGTGTGAGTCGCTAGAAAGTTCTTTATACAAGTTCTCGATCGACTCGCGAATGGCGAGAGCCGTTTTTACCGCACGCAAGGTATGGTCTGGCTGTGGAATGGGTGCATTGAACCATGCCATGATGGCATCGCCCATAAACTTGTCTACGGTGCCTTCTTGAGCAAGCACAGCATCTGCCATGGCGGCAAGATACAAATTGAGAATGCTCACCAATCGTTCTGGGGCAAGGTGCTCGCTATAGGTGGTGAACCCGCGAATGTCTGCAAATAAAGCTGTGATCTCGGTGCGCTTACCGCCAAGTTGTAAACCGTTCGGGTCAAGCTGTTCGATAACAGCGGGGGAGACCATCCGTTCAAACAGGCGACGTTGCGCCTCTAACTTCTTTCGTTCTGTGAGGTCATCCAAAACGATTGCCACGCCTTGAGTTTTCTGCCCCGCATCCTTAAGCGGAGAGAGATTCAAGCGCCAGTCCACATTCCCGCGTTTGGGCAGGTTGTGGCTAATTTCCAAGTCAACAATAGGCTTATCAGTCTTTCGAACTTCCATCAAATGCGGAGCCAATTCACCAGAGACTGAAGCCAGTGCATCGTTGAGATGGTGACCGATGATGTCCTGATTCGGGGAGCCGAGGATGGTTTCAGCGGCACGGTTGGCAAGCGTGATCGTATCTTGTACATCCGCAGTGATAACACCACTGGCAATGGAAGCAAAGACGTTATCCATTAAGTTCTTCAGGGCTGTTACTTCTTCAAGCGTCCCTTTGAGCGAAGAGAACAAGCGTGCATTATCAATAGCAACAGCTGCTTGGTTGGCAAAGGCTTCGAGCAAGTCTTTTTCAGCTTCGGCGAAAATGCCTGCCCGAATACGATTGTCTGCATAGATAACGCCGATTAGTTCATTTTTTACTTTGAGGGGAACACACAAAATCGAGCGTAGATTAAAGGCAACGATACTTTCCTGCCCAACGAAACGCTGGTCTTCTTGTGCGTTGGTGGTCACCACCGATTCGCCGGTGTCGATCACACGCTGAACAACAGAGCGGCTCACATTTTTTTCCGAGGGGTTGATGGATTCCATTTCCCAGTTGCGAGCAACGCGGTTGATCATTTCTCCGCCTTCGTTGCGTAACATGAGAAAACCGCGCTCTGCTTTGGTGAGGCGCACAATATTATCCATTACGATGCGCAGCACTTCATCCAACTCAAGGGATGAATTAATGACCTGCCCTGTTTCAACGAGCGCAAGCATATTGCCATGCTCACGTTGGAACACTTCCATTTTGTTGCCAACTGTTTCCAGGGTAGACTGCAAGTAATGTAGTTGTTCTAACGATTCCTTCGGCACCTTTAATTTTGAGTTGCCAAGTTCCGCGCGAATCTTACCGGCAAGCACGGCAAGTGCAGATAATTGATCGTGAACGGTGCGAGGGCGAGTAGAGTTCTCAATCATGGGGTGTTACGAGGTTTCCTTGATACCCTCGTAATTGTATCCCAAGATGATAATTTTTAGTTTACTTTGTACGGTTTTAGAAAGGATATCCCATGCTGCACGGCGGGCAATGGTCTCGTTCCCACCGTTAGGGGTGAACAATTCAGCTTGAAGCTCATTCAAGAGGCTGTCAATTGAGGTAGACGCACTGGGCAGGAGGCTTTTTAGGGTTTGAGCCCGTTCTGCCGCGGTCGCATGCACCGGTTGCGGGTGTTTCAATAACCGCAAACTGATGTTGATCTTATGAAAATGTCTTTGGATAGCCGGCTGGGTGGCGAACGCTAGCCAACGGCGCAGCCAGCGTGGCGCGTTCCAGCCGTTGCGTTCGATCGCTCGTTTCATAATAGAAGCAGCTGTTACCTGTGGTGCAAAGCGGCGTTTGAGAACAATAGCAAGGAGGATGAAGAACACGCCTCCCAACCACGGCAGGAGCGATGCTAGCCAATCCAGCCACGATCTCGCTGATGCCACCCCTCCATCTGGCACATTTGGCTCCTGGTCAGGTGTGAATTCCACATCTGGTTTAAGTTGAGATTGGTTTGGGTTATTCCCAAATGGAACAATGGGAGCTAACTCTTCGCGAGTTTCGGGTCTTTCAATCGGTTGTTGATTCGTAGTAGGTTCAAATTCAATCCAACCGTATTCAGGAAAATACACTTCGGGCCAGGCGTGTAAATCTTTCTCACGGACGGCATATAAAGTCTTTTGAATGTTCGGCTGTCCCTGGGCATATCCCACCGCCAAGCGGGCAGGGATTCCCACACTTCTTAACATCAAAACTTGTGCGGTAGCGTAGTAGTTACAAAAGGCTCTCTTCGCATCGAATAAAACATATTCAAGCGGGTCTACTTCTTCATTTGGAAGGTAGATCACACCTGTATATTCCAGTTCTCTTCGTAGATAGTTCGTGACCGCTACTGTTTTGTCATATGGCGTGTTATAAGGTGCTGTAATCTGATAAGCCAATTCTTGAATTCGTGGCGAAAAGTTCTCAGGCAATTGAAGGTATTTTTCTTTTACCCACTCTGGATATTCTTCTCCACTTGATCTTAGCTCTTCTGCTGTTGGGTCTGCAAGCAATGAACTGACGCGATACAAGTCGCCGTCTTGAAATGGGGGAGAAGCACGAACTGCCATAATATCTAGAATAGCATCTTCGCCAGTTTCATTTGAGACATCAGACGAAAGCAGAATCGTGCTGTGATTTACCCATATAGGCTGTGGGGGAAGATATACAGTGGTCTGCCCAGAATTCATTACATCGAAAGTGAAAGAAAGTCGCTGCCGGTCTATATTAGCTGGAATCGGAATATCACCCGTGGCAGGGTTTTGGCGAACCTCTGCATCACTGGTCGTTAGCCAACGTCCATCTTCATAGCGATCATACACTTGCCCCCGCCAATATAAGCGGGGGAATTTCTTTGCTTCCAAAGGAACATATACCTGGAAAACGATCGAATTACCTTGTGGCGTTTGTGTGCCAAGTGCCAATTCTGGGCGAAAGTTTCTTGCCTTGGGCTGATTCTCTTTTTCTACGGAAGCAAAAATGTTTTTGAATCGATCCTTGGGAAAGATCTGTCCATATACTTCACGCCATATCTGCTTCCCTTCCGTTGTTGATGGAAGGATATATGGTGTTCCCCATGCTAATAAAATTAAGACCGTTGCTGCTGCAACAGTTGTATTCGTAATATCAAGCCCACTGTCACTCGGAACTTGTACCCGTTCCTTTGACCATTTTCTGCGATCCGCAAGATACTTCAGCCGGCTGAGTAACAATAGACTGAGGAAAAGGTAAACTCCAAGCATCCAGGTGTAATCCTGGCTTGTATAGTGATAGACATGGATGATCAACATCAACACGCCATTTGGGAGGATAGTTCCTAGAAAATTGGAATGTCGTGTTAGCTGAAATCCGCTATAGAGGCTTGCAAACCAATAGGGAATGCATAATAACGCTACTACAAAGAATTGATCTTCCACAGCCCTGCCAGCGAAAAGTTCACCGAATGCAGTAAATATTCTCCCGAACAAGATCAAAAGCTTATCTAATAAAGAGGTTTGGTCTTTATCAAATGGAATTGCCCCTAATAATTGCCATATCAAGATGGTCACCGTATAACCAATGAGGAGAAAGGTTAAACCTCGTCTTTTATATCGACTGTATCCAAGCCCGAGCCCGAGCCCAAAACCAAGCACTGCCACGTTACGAACCTGCTCCAGTTCTTCTGTCCAATCTGCAGTTTGCAAGCGCCATGCAGAAAACAGCACTACAAACAGCATACTGAAGCTGGATACCCAATCCCAACTACGTGACGATGTCTTTTCCATTCTTTGAGTGTACAATGGGTGCCATTGTTACGTCAATTCACTTCATAGAAAAAACCCTACTGGAGGACTAGATGCAGACCTTGATTGACTTTGGTGTATCTTTCATTATTGCACTTCAACGTTTAGGCGAATGGCAAATCCCAATCATGAACTTCTTCAGCCAACTTGGCACCGAAGAGTTTTTTTTTATTGTTTTGCCTCTTTTGCTGTGGAGCGTTGATTCTGCGATTGGCATCCGTGTCGCTTTTATTCTTGCAGTAAGTAATATTCTTAACCTTGTTGGCAAGGTTGGTTTGGCTGGTCCACGTCCATATTGGGTGAGTTCACATATTCAACCTTGGTGGCCCGAAACTTCGTTCGGTATCCCTTCGGGACATGCACAGCATGCAATGAGCGTTTGGGGCATCATTGCTTTGTATAAAAAAGAGAAGTGGATTACGGCTATCTGTGCCATTCTTGTTTTTATGATCGGTTTTTCTCGACTAGTTCTTGGCGCACATTTTCCGCATGATGTTGTGCTTGGCTGGTTGTTAGGTGCCTTTTTGTTGTGGTTATATGCCCGTTATTGGGATACAACGGTTGATTGGCTTTCCAAGATGAACTTTTCAAAACAAGTAGGAATTGCCTTCTTAACTTCCATGATCTTTATAATAGTTGGGATGACCGTCACCACCTTAAGAATTAAATTCCAAATCCCAGAATCTTGGATGACAAATGCGCTTCGCTCCGGTATCGCGCCGGATCCTATTGACCCGAACGGAGTCTTCACTGCAGCCGGAACTTTCTTCGGTCTGGCATTGGGCGCAGCGTGGACTCACCTGCGAGGTGGCTATCAGGTGGACGGTCCAATCTGGAAGCGTGCCCTTCGATATGCTATTGGCTTGATAGGGGTCATTCTCTTTTGGCAGGTTCTTGGGGCAGTATTCCCACGTGGGGATGGGGTGTTAGTCTATTCTTTGCGCTTCTTCCGCTATACCTTGGTGGGGTGGTGGGTTTCTGGCGGTGCCCCCTGGATTTTTGAACATTTCAATTTAACTACATCGTCTTCCCGCCCAACCTCCATCTGATATAATGCGCGTGTCCAAATCAAGGTAATAAATTTTTTATTCGAAACCTTCGCTGGAAATTTTATACATTGCAGGTGAATGGATCTCAATGACGCTGGATAAAGGCACTCTCATACATAATCGGTATCGAATTGTAGACATCCTTGGGCAAGGCGGGATGGGCTCTGTGTATCGCGCTATAGATGAAAATCTTGGTGTAGCTGTGGCGCTTAAGGAAAATCTGTTTACTACAGATGAGTATGCTCGCCAGTTCCGCCTTGAAGCGGTCATCTTGGCAAACTTGCGTCATCCAAACCTGCCGCGTGTTTCAGACCATTTTGTTTTGGGGGATTTAGGACAATATTTAGTCATGGACTTCATTGAGGGCGAGGATTTGCGCTATCGTATGGAGCGCATCGGCATGTTGGAAGAAGAGGATGCCGTTCATATTGGCGCAGCCATGTGTGATGCCTTGGCATACCTCCACACCCGTAAACCTCCTATTCTTCATCGTGATATCAAACCTGGCAATGTCAAGATTTCTCCAGATGGTCATATTTATCTAGTAGATTTTGGGTTGGCAAAGGTCTATCAAAGCGCGAGTCAGGCAACGACAACCGGTGCCCGTGCTATGACCCCTGGTTATTCCCCCCCTGAACAATACGGAACTGCTCGCACAGACCCTCGAACGGATATTTACTCTCTTGGTGCTACATTATATGCTGCATTGACTGGTGTAATTCCAGAAGATGGCTTGGCACGAGCAATGGATAATGCTCAATTAACCCCATTGCGTAAGAGAAATTCAAAAGTCTCACGAAAGCTGGCCGCTTCTATTGAAAAAGCAATGGCGGTTGATCCAAGTGACCGTTTCCAAACAGCTGAAGAGTTCAAGGCTGGGCTGCTTTCGTCTAAATCTATGACGCAACAGGCGCCAGGCTCTTACAAAGTGATTCCCCCTCCGCCAGATGCAATTGCCGCTTCATCTCACCCTTCTGAAACTACAGTTGTTGATGAAGCCTTGCCTGTAGATGGCAAGAAAGACCGAAAAGCTTTGGTAGGTCCGATTCCTGCTGTCGGCTCAAATGCTCATGAAGATCAACCTTTTGTCTCGCCATTAAAGAGACAAAAGGAACGAGAACGTAAACGTCGCATGGCTTTATGGCGTTTTGCACTCTTTGCGGGTATTTTGTTGTTAATTCTAGGCAGTGTTGTCTTTTTTGACCCTGGTGTTTTACCGGCAGATGTTCGTGCAATGGTTCCCTTTATTGGTCCAACAGTAACACCAACTTTTACAGCTACGTCTGTCCCCACACAGACATTGCCTCCAACATTTACGGCTACATTTGAACCTACTTTCACACCTACAATAAAGCCGACCAATACACCTACTCCTACATTTACTCCTACCTCTTTGCCAGGAGAAACGGTCACTCCATCCCCTGTCTCAGGAGAGACAACAGAAGTTTTTGCTGGAGGAGGAGCGGGGCAGATAGCATTCGCATCTGATCGAACTGGGGTACCGCAAATATTTTTAGTAGATTTGAAGGGTGAAAGTGCCTTCCAAGTCACAAACATGCAGGGTGGAGCTTGTCAACCTGCATGGTCGCCAGATGGATTAAGGATTGCCTTTATTTCTCCATGTAAAGGAAATGAAGATATTTATACCAACACAAGTTTGTATATTATCAATGCCGATGGAACTGGCTTAGCCACCTTAGATGCTTCCCCTGGCGGCAATTTTGACCCTGCATGGTCTCCAGATGGAAAGACAATTGCCTTTACTTCTGCACGTACTGGTCAAATGGAAATTTTTATGTTTCCAGTTGATGACCCAACAAATATTACTCAAGTCACAAGTGGCGACGCTAAGGTTGAGTCTCGTATGCCGACTTGGTCACCGGATGGATCAAGACTAGTATATGTAGTCAAACGTGTGGGCGTTTATCAAATTTGGATGATGAATGCAGATGGCACGGAGCCAGTTCAAATCATTCGCAGTGGACAGGCCTACAACGACTATTCTCCCGTCTGGTCACCACGAAATGACCTCATCATCTTTAACCAACGCTGTGCCAAGACATACTGTAATCCATATTTATTGAGCACATCCCCCACAGACCGTAGCAAAGAACAGGGGTTGAAACTTCCGTTCAATGTTATCTTTATTGAGGACATCGATTTCTCACCTGATGGTTTCTACCTTGCGTATGAAGGGGTGGGAGACTCGAATAACTTCGATATCTTCTTTATGACCCTTTCTGGCGGCGACAAGGTCCGCCTTACAACAGACCCTGCTAACGATTTCCAGCCAACGTGGCGACCAGTGATCCAGAACCCGTAAACAAAAACTCCCGCGAGAGCGGGGGTTTTTGTATTAATTCTTACACTCCTCTTATTGACGCCTCCATACCCCGCTGATATTATTATTCTGTTAATAACTGGCACTCGCACAAATGGAGTGCTAAATTTTTGAATATGTCTACACTCACCGAACGACAGAAAACCCTCCTGATGTTGATCATTCGTGATTACATCGACACCGCTCAGCCCATTGGTTCGAAGCGGTTGGTGGAGCATTACCACATCAACCTGTCGTCGGCGACCATTCGAAATGAGATGGCGGTATTGACCGAGATGGGCTATCTGCGTCAGCCGCATACATCGGCGGGACGTGTGCCCACCGAAGAAGGCTACCGCTACTTCGTCAGCGAGATGATGCACAGCGCCGAACTGCCCGAGACCGTTCAGCATACCATCTCGCACCAGTTCTACCAATCACGCCCCGAGCTTGACCAGTGGATGACCCTCGCGGCGTCCATTCTCGCAAGCCAATCGCAGGGTGTTTCGGTTGTCGCCGCGCCGCATGTGGAGACGTCAAAGTTCAAGCATGTGGAATTGATATCGACCCAAGGGCGACAAGTGCTCATGGTCTTGGTGATGCTCGGTGGGGAAGTGTCACAGCAGATTCTGACTTTGGCGGAACCTGTAGCACAGGAGCGTCTCAGCGGAACAGCAGCGCGTCTTAACGGACTTTTGGCTGGTCAGACCGCCCAAGCCATTTCCACGCTGACAGCTCGTCCCGACCCGCTCGATCAAGACATTCTCCTGCTCATTTTGCAGGACATGCGCCGCCTCACCGAAAAAGCCTCCGGTGAAATCTATACCGATGGCTTGACCAATATTTTGGGTGAACCCGAATTCTCCGAGGTGGATGGTCCGCGGCGGGCGTTGAAAATTTTTGAAGAACCCGCCACCTTGCAAGATTTGCTGGCAAAGACCACCAGCAATAGCAATGTCGGTGCGTTGCAGGTGCTAATCGGCGGCGAAGGCGAATATGACGATTTGCGTCAGTGCAGTTTGGTCATCGCCCGCTACGGTGTGCCTGGTATGGCAACCGGTGCGCTTGGCGTGCTTGGTCCCATGCGCATGGCATATTCGCGGACAATTCCCACCGTGAGATTTGTCGCTGGGTTGTTGAGCGATTTGGTGAACGATAATATTTCTGGTGAATAAATAACGATATTCGATAATCGATACTCGAACTTCGAATAACGAATACCTAATATCGAAACTACGAGAGTGAGACACATGGCAGAAGAAGTGAACAAGAACGAAGAAATCGAAGAGACTCAAGCCGCGGCGGAGTCAAAGGCTGAGACGACCGAGCAGGCTCCTGTCGATGCGGAGCGTGAGGCGTTGATCCAGCAGTTGAAAGAGGCTGAAGGGAAAATCGTCGAATATAAAGATGGGTGGGCGCGTTCTCAGGCGGAGTTCCAGAATTTCCGCAAGCGCGTGGAGCGTGATAACGAGTCGTTCAAGGCTTCGACCAAAGGTGACATTATCAAGAAAGTGTTGCCCGTGCTCGATGACCTGGAACGCGCTTTGCAAAACCGCCCCGCCGACGATGCCTGGGCAAACGGCATTGAGTTGGTGGCGCGCAAGTTCCAAAATATTTTGGATATGGAAGGCGTGAAGAAAATCGAAGCGAAGGGTGTGGCGTTCGACCCGAATTTCCACGAAGCCATCTCGCATGAACCGTCTGAAGAAGTGGAAAGCGGACATGTGATCGATGTTGTGCAGAACGGCTATGTGATCGGTGAACGTGTTGTCCGCCCGGCGTTGGTGAGAGTGGCACAATAACGTTGAACGTTTAACGTTTACATCAAAGGAGAAATTATTTCATGGCAAAAATCATTGGTATTGACTTAGGCACAACAAACTCTGTCGCGGCGGTGATGCAAGGCGGCGAACCGATCGTAATTCCGTCTGCGGAAGGGGAGCGTTTGGTTCCCTCTGTGGTGGCGATGAATAAAAATAACGAGCGTTTGGTGGGACGTGTGGCACGCAATCAGGCGATCACCAACCCGACCAATACCATCTTTTCGGTGAAGCGTTTTATGGGACGCAAAGCCGACGATGCGGAAGTGGAGCGCACGAAGAAGCGTGTGCCCTATGCGGTGAAGGAAGCGCCGAATGGCGATGTGCGCGTGGAACTCGGCGGCAAGGATTATTCTGCGCCGGAAGTTTCGGCGATGATCCTTGCGAAGATCAAGGCAGATGCCGAAGCGTATTTAGGTGAGACGATCACGCAGGCGGTGATTACCGTTCCTGCTTACTTCAATGATGCTCAGCGCAATGCGACCAAGGATGCAGGCAAGATCGCAGGTTTGGAAGTGCTGCGCATCATCAACGAACCGACGGCGTCTTCGCTGGCGTATGGCTTGGACAAGAAGAAGAACGAAGTCATCTGCGTGTATGACCTTGGCGGCGGTACCTTCGACGTGTCCATTTTGGATGTAGGGGACGGCGTGTTCCAGGTGAGAGCTACGAGCGGTGATACCTTCCTCGGCGGCGATGACTTTGACCTTCGTATTATGGATCATCTGATTGCTGAGTTCAAAAAAGATAACGGCATTGACCTGCACAACGACCGTCAGGCGCTTCAGCGTTTGAAGGAAGCCTCTGAAAAGGCGAAGATCGAACTTTCGACGGTGATGCAGACCGAAATCAACTTGCCTTACTTGACCGCGGATGCGAGTGGACCCAAGCACTTGGTGATGACCATGACCCGCGCCAAGTTCGAGCAGTTGGTGGCGGACCTGGTTGACCGCACGATTGCGCCGGTCAAGCAGGCTCTTGCGGATGCTGGTTTGAATGCGGGCGATATTAACGAAGTGGTGCTCGTCGGTGGTATGACTCGTATGCCCGCCATCCAAGATCGCGTGCGCGCGTTCTTTGGCAAAGACCCGCACAAAGGCGTGAACCCCGATGAAGTCGTTGCGATTGGCGCGGCAATTCAAGGTGGCGTGCTCGGTGGGGAAGTGAAGGACATTCTTCTGCTGGATGTGACTCCGCTCACGCTGGCGATTGAAACGCTCGGCGGCGTTGCCACGGCTCAGATCGAACGCAACACCACCATCCCGACCCGCCGTTCGCAGGTCTTTTCGACTGCGGCGGATAGCCAGACTCAGGTTGAAATCCACGTTTTGCAGGGTGAGCGCCCAATGGCGGCGGATAACAAGTCGCTGGGTAAGTTCATTCTCGATGGCATTCCACCTTCTCCGCGTGGCGTTCCGCAAATCGAAGTGACCTTCGACGTGGATGCGAACGGCATCCTCAAAGTCAGCGCGCAGGATAAGGCAACCGGCAAGTCACAACATATTACGATCACTGCTTCTTCTGGTTTGAATGAAGCCGAAATCGAAAAGATGCGCAAAGATGCCGAGGCTCATGCCGAGGAAGACCGCAAACGCAAAGATTTGATCGAAGCGCGTAACAATGCCGATAACACCGTCTATGCGGGTGAGAAGGCATTGCGCGACTTGGGCGATAAGGTTCCGGCGGAGATCAAGGCTGAGGTCGAGGCGAAAAGCGTCGAGGTCAAGGAAGCGGCGAAAGGTGAAGATGTAGAGAAGATCAAAGCCGCGGTCGATGCCTTGGGGCAGACCATCCAAAAGATTGGCGCCAGTGTTTATGAGCAGGGACAGCCGTCGGCGGGGGGCGAAGCGGCCGGAGGTTCATCCGCGGGACCTGATGTGGTGGATGGGGAAGTAAAGGAGTAAGTTCGCAGGTTGGAAGGTTTGAACGTTTGAACCTTCCAACTTGTTAACGTTGAAACGCATGTCAAACCAAGACTATTACGATATTCTGGGCGTGGGCAAGGGCGCGAGCGATGACGAGATCAAAGCCGCGTTTCGTAAACTTGCGCGTCAGTATCATCCTGATGTGAATAAAGAGCCTCACGCCGAGGAGAAGTTCAAAGAGATCAACGAGGCGTATGGTGTGCTTTCGGATTCTGAGAAGCGCGCGCGCTATGACCGTTTTGGCAAGGCGGGTGTCAGCGGTGCGGGCGGGCAGGGCTATCAGGATTTCTCTGGCTTCGGCGATATCTTTGAAGACTTGTTCAATGGATTTGGATTCTCAACCAGTGGTGGACGTTCGCGCCGCTCTCCGCGCCGTGGGCGGGATCTACAGATGCAAGTTTCGCTTACCTTTGAGGAAGCGGTCTTCGGTGTTGAGAAAGAGATCGAGTTCTCACGTGATGAGACCTGTTCACGCTGTAGCGGCAAAGGCGCCGAGCCGGGGACAACTCCGCTGAGGTGTGCCACTTGTAATGGGCAGGGCGAAGTGCGTCAGGTACGTCAGACCTTTTTGGGTCAGATGGTGCAGACGGCTCCATGCCCAACTTGTAACGGGCGCGGTGAGACGATCGCTTCTCCGTGTACGACCTGCCGTGGTGCTGGCTTGGAACGCAAGAAGGTCAAGAAGAAAGTTCAAATCCCTGCAGGTGTGGATATGGGCACACAGATCCGCTTGAATGGGGAAGGAGCGCCGGGCGAGAACGGCGGTCCGCAGGGCAGTTTGTTCCTTGTGCTGGATGTGAAGCCGCATCAGTTCTTCAAACGCCGCGATCAGGATGTGATCCTCAATCTCGATATCAATATCGCTCAGGCAGTCTTGGGCGCGGAAGTGACCATCCCCACCCTGGACGGGGAAGACAAGTTGAAGATTCCTGCTGGTACACAACCCGGAAAAGTCTTCCATGTGCGTGGTAAGGGTGTGCCACACGTCCGCAATAAGAATCAACGCGGCGATGAGATCGTGATCGTGAATGTGGCTGTCCCGACCAAGTTGACGAAGGAACAGAAAGAACTCTTTGAGAAGTTGGCAGAGAGTTTGGGAACGACGGTCAAACCGCAGGAGAAGGGGTTCCTGGATTGGTTGAATGATGCGTTTGGGGGGTAGTGCCAGTTTCCAGTAGCCAGTGAACAGTAATCAGTAATGAGAAACGAGTGGACGAGAGTCTGCTCGTTTTTTGTTTGACTGCTGACCGCGGACGGCGGTTTGTCGTCTGCGGTCGTTTATAATGACTCGACTATGCTTAAACCTCTACTGCGCCTATGGCGCTTGTTGCCCATGTGGCTGCATGTCGTTGTGACAAGAATTACCCAGCCGAAATTCAACGCAGGCGTTTCATCTTTGATTTTCGACGAGCAAGGCAGGGTTCTGCTTTTCAAACATACCTACCGTAAATATGAGTGGGGGATACCCGGCGGGGCGCTGGAGTATCGAGAACAACCTATTGAGGCAGTGGTCCGAGAATTTCACGAAGAGACGGGGATGCAGATCGAGGTCATTCGATTGTTGAGAGTGGCAAGCGCGAGGGAATTTCCGCATTTGGGAATCACATATCTGTGTAAAATAACGGGCGGCGAGTTTAAGCCGTCGCATGAGATTTCGGAGATGAAATATTTTGATGTGAAAGACTTGCCTATCATGTTGTTCGCGGAGAAGGATTTGATCCGCTGGGCACAGAAAGAGATGACGATAGACGACGGACGATAGACCGCAGACGAACTTTCCATCGTCCATGGTCAATCGTCTATCGTCAAAAGGATCTATGACAAACATTCTTCTCGTCGGTGCGGGCGGATTTATCGGTTCGGTCTTGCGCTATTTGGTCAGCGGATATATTCAACAATCCGCACATCGGCTGGACTTCCCGTTCGGCACACTGGTGGTCAATGTGATTGGCTGTTTTATCATCGGTCTGCTGGCGCAGTTCGGTGACAAATACGGCACCTTCTCGAACGAGTCACGTTCGTTCTTGGTCGTTGGCGTGTTGGGTGGCTTCACCACGTTTTCGTCCTTTGGCAATGACACGGTCAATTTGATAAGGCAAGACTTCGTGATGAATGCTTTTGCAAATGTCGGCGCAAATGTAATGCTTGGACTACTCGCGGTTTGGCTGGGTCGAACCGTTGGGCATTTAATTTGGAGATAGGTGTGGAAAGTAGAAAGTATCCAGTTCATATCGTGGCAGCGGGAGGATTTGTAATCAATTATGAGAATCAAGTCTTATTGTTGAAAAGTCCGCGCTATGGAGATTGGGAATTCCCTGGCGGGCAGATTGAAGAAGGCGAGACGATTCCACAAGGTTTGGAACGGGAAGTATTTGAAGAGACTGGCATTGTGGTAAAAACAAAATCCTTGATTGGTATTTATTCAAACATTGGCAATCCACCAATTGTGAATATGGATTTTTTATGTGAATATGTGTCGGGTGAACCAAAGATAAGCAATGAAAGTGTTGAAGTGAAATGGGTTAACCGTGGTGAAGCATTAAATTTGGTTGAGCGAAAAGCAATCAATGCAAGATTGAAAAACATGCTTGAATTTTCTGGTGAAGTGAATTATCTTGCCTATAAAGTGAACCCAAATATCAAAGACCTGAATTACCAAGAATTTGAGAATAGGAAAATATAGAGATGAACTGGCTTGAAGTTTCTTTGACTGTCGATGGCGAACTTGCCGAATCCGTTGCCGATGTATTGGCGAGGTTTGCGCCGAATGGTGTGATGACCGAGCAGGGCGTCAAATTCAATGATGAAGAAGACGAAGGCACGGCGACGGGTCCTATTACCGTCCGCGCGTATTTGGAGGTGAACGATCAACTCGAAGAGACGCGACAGAAGCTCGAAGAGTCGCTGTTCTATTTGGGGATGATCACGTCGGTGCCGACTCCCACCTACAAGCAGATCGCGGATCAAAACTGGATGGAAGCCTGGAAGCAACACTACAAGCCGATTCTCATCGGAGAGCGACTCTTGATCCTTCCCGCCTGGCTCGAGTCTCCAGACCCGAAACGAATCCCGATCAAGATCGATCCCGGCATGGCATTTGGCACAGGGACACATCCTACGACGCAGTTGTGTTTGGAATTGATGGAACTGGCGTTCGACGATAGACCGCAGACCACAGACGATGGAAAATCGTCCGCCGTCCGCCGTCTGCCGTCCACGGTCATTGATGTTGGTTGTGGCTCAGGAATCTTGTCAATTGCCGCTCTCAAACTCGGCGGAAGCAAAGTCCTCGGCGTGGACATTGACATTGAGTCCGTCAAGAACTCGCGCGAGAACGCGGATGTCAATGGGGTGGGGGAGGAACTTCTCCTCGGGCAAGGTTCCGTGACTGAAGTGCTGGCGGGGCAATTCGAGTTCAAGTCTGCGCCGCTGGTGGTGGCGAATATCCTCGCGCCGGTGCTCATCCGTCTCTTTGATGCGGGGCTGGCAGACTTAGTCGAGCCCAATGGAGAGATCATCCTAAGTGGGATTCTGGATCATCAGGCAGAAAGCGTCATAGAGGCTGGTCAAGCCAAAGGGTTGAAACGAGGCGAAACCCGTCAAATGAAAGATTGGGTTGCGATATCCATGAAAAAATAGTGGCGCAGTGAAAATCTGTGCTATGATTCGGTCATGGATCGCCGTAAACTCATCCAATACCTGCTGTTGAACGTCTTCGTCTCGGCGAGCGTCACGGGCGGGATCCTGTTCTGGTATGACCGTAATTATCGTGCCGTTAGTCAACCTGCTGTGGTGCAAGTTCAGTCAACGTCTGTGAGTAGTGGCAATTCTGCACCTTCATCAAATACTGAACTTCAGACCGACATCCCTGTGAAGATCAGCAGTGTGGTCGGCTCGGGTGTGCTGGCTTCTGAAGTGGTTATCATAAAATTTGAAGGGGATGGACAACTTGATCTAACTTCGTGGCAGCTCAAGGATGATAACGGCAATACCTACACCTTTCCCAACGTTACTCTTTATCCAAGCGGAGCTGTGCAAGTCCACACCATTGCTGGGACCGACACCGTCATTGACCTCTATTGGGGCATTGGCGATGCTGTTTGGAATTCTGGCGAAGAAGCACGTTTGTTTGATTCACAAGGTAATTTGAGAGCTGTTTATAAAGTGCCGTAAAACGATATTGGATAATCGAATATCGTTCAACTATTGACCTTCAACCTGATACTTGACACCTGAAACCTACCATGACCCAAGCCCTCTACCGCAAGTACCGCCCGAAACAATGGGATACCGTGATCGGACAAGACCACGTCATCCAAACTCTGACCAACTCCATCAAGGCAGACCGAGTCGGTCACGCCTATCTCTTCGCCGGTCCGCGCGGAACGGGCAAGACCACCGTCGCGCGTTTGCTGGCGAAGGCTGTGAATTGTCTCAACGAAGACCCATCCCAACGACCTGACAATACTTGCGAACACTGCAAAGCGGTCAATGAGAATCGCTTCCTCGACCTCATCGAAATCGATGCGGCATCAAATACATCGGTGGATGATGTCCGCGATCTGCGTGACAAAATCAACTTTGCGCCTACGCAGGGAAAGTACAAAATCTATATCATCGACGAAGTCCACATGCTTTCCACGGCGGCGTTCAATGCATTGCTCAAAACGCTGGAAGAACCGCCGCCGCATGCCATCTTCGTTTTAGCCACCACTGAAATTCATAAAATCCCCGCCACGGTGCTCTCACGCTGTCAGCGTCACGAGTTCCGCCGTGTGCCTATTGACGAGATCGTCAAAAATCTCAAGGTCATTACCACTTCCGAAAACATTCAAGCCGATGACGAAGCGCTTACACTGATTGCCCGTCAGTCAGCAGGGGGGATGCGCGATGCGCAATCACTGCTCGATCAACTCGCATCTACGGGCGCGAGGATCACGCTCAACATCGCGCAGCAAGTCCTCGGCACGGCAACCAGTCAGACCGTTCTCGATGTCATCAACTCTGTTCTCGACCATCAACCCGCGCGCGGACTCGAAACCATTCACAAAGCCCTCGACTCGGGCGCCGATCCGCGCTCGTTGGCGCGTCAACTCGTGGAATACACTCGCGGGCTCATGCTCATTCAAATGGGCAACGCCGAGCAGGTCGAAGCCACACGCGAAGTCAAAACCCAAATGGAAGCACACGCCAAAGCCTTCAACACCTCTGACGTTTTGCGCATGATGAAAATCTTCAACAATGCCGCAACGGATCTACGCGGCGGCTGGCAACCCTCTTTGAGTTTGGAACTCGCCCTCGCAGAAGTGATCGACGCTCCAGCCGAAATCGCCCAAGTCGCCGTTGCGGTTCAGACTAAGCCGAAGCCTGTATCAGCTCCCGTAGCAGAATCCAAGCCGGAGGTTAAGAAAGACGCGTCCCCGAATGGGGGGGCGCAGCCCGTCGTCGAATCACCCGCCATCAATGCCAATGACATCGTCAAAGCATGGAAGTCATTGATCAACACTTTGCCCAAAGACAAGAACACGCTTGGCGCATTGATGAACTCCGTCCGGAATATCGACGTGCAAGGCAAGACCCTCATCCTCGGCATGGCAAGTGATGTGCTCGTGGAGAAGCTCAACAAACCCGACCAGATCGAAACCATCCAGCGCCTCATCAAAGACCACTTCCACGTGGACTTGTCCGTGCGCTGTGTGGTCAACAATGCCAAAGGCAAACTCCCCAGTCATGTTGCGCAAGACGGCATGGTCGCTGCCGCGATTCAACATGGTGGCGAGATCGTGGATATGGATGAATAGAGCGGTAATTGGAGATTAGTAATTGGTAATTGAGGTTGAGTATGGCGACTTCGAATAAAAATAACAATGGCAAGAAAAAGAATGACGTAAAAATTGAATTTACGATCAGCCCTGTGCTTCAGCAAGTAGAGAAGAAAATAACTGAGGCGCAAAATTTCCAGTTAGAAGTGATAGCCAGAACGAACTTTAATTCCTTTAATGGCAAGAGAATCGCCGAGTGGTTGAGAGAAAACCACCGAATGTGGCGTGCCGTTTTGCTACCCTTGGATTTTATTTCCCTGCGTGATATGAATGATGGTCACTGGCACGCAGATACGCTATACATTTATCCCGAAGATGGGTATGGTTTTAAGTTGGAAGAAATCATGAAAGAACAATTCCACGCCGATGAAACTCAATGGATCGGTAGAGAAAGTGCAATGGATATGCTTGGAACAAGCGAAATAGAGGATACAGGATATGTAATTCTCTCCGCTTGGTGGGATTAATTACCAATTACCAATTACCAATCACTAATTACTTAACGAGGAGACTTACAAATGGCAAAAGGATTCAACAAAGGACCCGCCATGGGCGGACAGGCTGGCATGATGCAGCAATTGCAGCGCATGCAAAAGCAAATGGAAGAAGCGCAGGCGAAACTCGCCGAAGAAACCGTATCCGCAACCGCGGGTGGGGGAGCGATCAAAGTCACCATGACTGGCGACCAGAAATGCAAATCGGTCGAGATTTCCCCAGAATTTCTCAAAGACGCAGACGCCGAAATGCTGCAAGACATGGTCTTGTCTGCTGTCAACATGGCATTGGACGAGTCACGTGCCTTGCAGGAAAAGTTGATGGGTCCGCTGGCGGGTGGGCTTCCCTTCTAATTTTTGTAGGGGCGAGGTCACCTCGCCCCTACGGAATTAATTATGTTATTACCCGAATCGATCCAATCCCTCGTCACCGCCCTCGAACGTCTGCCCGGCATCGGACCCAAGTCCGCTTCACGGTTGGCGTTCTTC
>JAXLVU010000005.1:0-273187 GCA_046328855.1 Anaerolineales bacterium
CCTCAAACGCGGTGATGAATGGGTGTTTGGACCTGAAGAGCCGTATGAAAATCATGGGGATGTAGATAAGGTTGTTTTTCCCTGCGGTTATACTCTTGCCCCGGATGGAGACACACTTCGACTCTACTATGGAGCAGCCGATTCCAGCATTGCCATGGCGACTGGCAGCATTCAGAACCTGCTTCAATGTCTTCAGAAATAAGACGTTTTATTGTGAGGTATGAATAACCGGTACGTTCTTCACTATCAAGAACTTTTTCACCTGAAAAATATCACCCGTAAACTGAAAACCATCAATCTTCTCCGTAACTAGGGCTGGTTATATATTTCGACATTGTTCGTGGTGGGGGTATGGCATACTTGTGAATTGGGCGTTGATCTCCGGCTATTACAGCGTAGATATATCCACACCTGATCCCCGGTGGCTTGGAGAAAGCTCGTGATATACAAGATGCTTTGATAGCTACTGAGGGGTAAATTGGCAATGCTACGCTCAACAATACATAATGTGTGTGATGCGCCCGTTAACTTGCACCAGCATTACCGAAGTGGATGTGCGCGAATACCGTGACCATATGCTGAAACTGGGCAACAGCCCGAACACTATCAACCGCCGCATCGCCTCGATCGCTTCGTTCGGCGATTGGGGCAGTACCCAAGGCGGTGTGTTCAAGAGCAACCCTGCTCAATACATCAAGCCGGTTAAGAGTGTGGAGCTGGCACCGCGCTGGTTGGATGAGGAGCAGAAGAAACGCTTGCTCAAGGTGGTTGAGAATGACTTACTTGAGGCGAAGGAACGTTATCCGCGCTTGTGGGTCTTGCGCAAGCGCGATGCGGTGATTGTTAATGTCCTGCTACTAACTGGCTTGCGTGTAGATGAATTATGTTCGCTGAAACTCTCAGACCTGCGCCTGAGTGAACGCAAGGGCACGCTCCTGGTGCGGCATGGCAAGGGCGGCAAGCAGCGGATTGTGAATCTACATATCGAAGCGCGGAAACAACTAAGCGAATGGCTGGTGGTGCGTCCTCAAGTGGAGAGTGATGGATTATTCGTGGGGCAAACGGGGGAGGGCATTCATCCGCGGATTGTGCAGCGTGTAGTCGAGCGTTACGCGGACCTGGCGGGTCTCAAGGATGTGACCCCGCATTCCCTGCGCCACACCTACGCCCGCAATCTGCTTGACAGCGGCTCGAAGCTGCAAGAGGTGGCGATGCTGATGGGGCACAGCAGCCTGGACTCGACCGCTCGTTACGTCCAGCCCAGCGAGATGGAGTTGCAGCAGGCGGTCGATCGGCTGAGGGTGTGAGTCAAAAAGAGACTTCCCCACAGGAAACCTCTTTTTGATTCACTCTTCCAGAAAAATAACCCGCACGGGTTCAGGCTGTGGGAAGTCAACAGTTCCAATGCGTAGAGATGCAAGTATACATAGCATGACACACAACAAGGTCAGCCCTAGAATCCATTTACCAATTATTCGCAGACGTTTCATCGATCACCTTTACGCCAGAAACTAGCAAACCAGTTCCCAATTTTTGCTGTGTGCTTTTTCTCCGTAGAACCAATGACCCGCAGGCGGGTTAAGAGTACGAGGAGAAATAGATACCCGATCACCCCCGCTTGAATCAGAGCTTCGGCAGCATTTCGTTTCTGCTCATCCCCAATAAAACTTAGCAGTACATATCCACCCATTGATAATTCCATCAAAACTAATGTTAGCCAGAGCGGTTCTTTGGAGAGGACCTTCCGCAAAAGGTAATATGCCATCCCCACAGGAACTAATGAAAGAACAGGCATCATCTTGACCTGATATGCTGCCACATCGCCAATGTAGATAAAATCCGGGTGTGGAAAATATCCTGACATCATGATCAGGAATGGAAGCAGGAACAATCCTCCAAGCAGGGCGGCTCTCTGCATATCAACCTGGACTCCATAGATAATCCATGTCAGCATGACCATGCTCAGAAATAATAATGAAGCCCGTGCTGCATACGGCATGGCAGCTACCATTTGATGATAGGGGGCATAAGGCCATTTCTGGATGATGGACAACCCCATATTGGGGGTGGTGACCGCCTGATCCAGACTGAATTTATAGATGCTGTACTTGCCTTCCTGGTAGGTATCCAACTGGACACGCTCTACGGGTTCGTAATGCAGTCAGCAAAAGCCGTAATCTATGCCAATGATCAGGGTAAAGTCTCTGACATCCCGAGTTTTCTGAACGACAAAGGAATATCCATCCATAGACCATGTTTCATATTCAATCAGGATGGTATTCTTTTCTCCGGGTATTAATTGAGTTTCCCATACCAGTCCGCCATTTTTGTACATCCACTTTACCGGGATGTCATCCATTTTTACCGAGACGTTCTGGTAAAGTTTTGTGCCGCCGAATAAGGGGAAGTAGAACTGGGTCTCTGTCTGCTCAGCGAGAGTGTTGATCACATCATATTCGTAAGCAGCTTTCATCGTATACGCGTTGAAAGTGGCATCCCGATTTGACCAATCTGCTCCCTGCAAGTACACGGTGCCTAGAAAACGTGTAATGTTATTCTCAGCCAGCACTTGTTCACTGCGAACGGTCTTGTAAAGTAAGGGGTTTTCTGGCAGCGGCTCAATTGATTCAACCCATTTATATTGGGTCACTTGCAAATCCTGCTGCTGAAAGAAACTGAGCCCATAAATGTCCACCCAGTTCCAATAAGCAGTGCTACTGCGGGTGCCCTGCCTGGTGAACGACCCATGAACATTCTCAAAGGCAGCGGCATTGCTAGCAAGCAGAAAGTACACCATGCCCACCAACGCAGCAAAGATCAAGGACTTTGCCAGGGCTGCAGTAACCGTCTGGAGCCAGTTTTTTTCATGTTGCGATTGTCTGACGGTGATACCGAAAAACAAGACCATCACAACCACCAATAACAAACTGCCAAACGGCTCTTTGTTGACCCAGTTGGCAAAGCTCATTTGAAGGGACATCCCTTAACTTTCTCCATCATGGACTTCCTGTTTATCTTTACGATTGCTTGCATACAAGGACAGGATGGTGATGTACAGAATCAGCCCGGCTTGCAGCAACATATTGAAGGCATTTTGGTCGGACAGCTCGGTGAGCAAACCAGACAATGGGTATGCAATGGTAAAGAAAGCAACCAACAGGTAGATGATGATGCGTAATGTACGTGATGGCAATTTGCGAAACAGAAGGAAGGTCAGGAAGAGGGTCAAACCCGCCCCAAGCAACAGCGACCCCCAAAATCCAAAGAAGTAATCGCTAATGGCAGACATCAATAGAAATTGCATGGTGTACACAGCAGAAAGCAGGGCAAGATCAAGGAATTGAACCTTCAAGCCCCAGATCAGCATTGTAAGCGCCAGCATGGCACCAAGCAGGGTGAGAGCATAGGGGGAAATGACCAACACGCGCAGAACCTGGGCACCAGGCTGTTGAGGTTGAACTAAGGCTACCCCCATACCAGCCACTGTAATGGCACGATCCAGTTCCCAGGTCAAAATGGAGCCGTTTCCATCTGGTGTGGATTCGATCTTGGTAGGAGTGATGACACCATCAGGGTAGTTGAGAAGCGAAACAGGCAATCGGTCCACAGACAGGGTGAGTGCAAAATCCTTGATTTCGCGCTGAATCGGGATCTGATAGTAGAAATAATCCATGCCACGGGAAGAGTAGGTGATATGGATCGTGCTTTTTTGGTGTGGTTTCATCTTCGTTGTCCAGGAGACGAGATCGGTGGCAAAACGCAGATCGGGGCTGAGGTCCTTGTCGTCCATGGTGACGATGAAATCTTCAAAAAGTGTTTGCCCAGCAGACAGCGGAAATGTAAATGTAGCATCGGTAGTGATATCTGAATCGTTGATAATCTGATATTCCAAGTCGACGTCCACGGTATAGCCACTGTATAAGGCGTAGCCTTTTTGGCGTTCGCTGAGTTTCATTTGTACGTCCCCATTGAAACTTAAGATGCTGTTTTGTGGCACATCTTGGGTTTGAATAGTAGTGCGGTAGATGGGAGGAGATGTGGGGTCTTCACGGGGAAGCTCTTCTTTCACTTCCACTTCGTGCGTGTGATTAACTGTCAGTTCAACCTGGGTATGTGGACGCCCCCAAATCGACCAGGCGCTTTCACGGCTGATATCTGAAAGGCTGCCATGTGTAGAATAGTATGTGTTGGTATTGTCATTGAGGATGGCGCGAAACGCCCACATAAGACCAAGAAAAAGTACAGCGGATACAGCCGCTTCAATGATCCTGCGCATCCAGGGCCAGAAATTACCGGAGGTTTCCTTATAGGAAACAAATGCTGAACCAAATAGCACTACAGCTGTAGTGACCATGAGCATACTTACGGCGGGTTCTAATGTAAACCAGTTGATGATTTTATCTAGCATGATTTCCTCCTCGCATTTTGGTTGCGATTTAACAATTATGACATAATAATTAGGTTGTGTTTTTCCATCCAATGCGAATGGATCATCACCATCGCAAGCGTATCAAGCTTGCAGTACTCGAGCAGCAGACTCTTCCACTGTCCCCGAACGGATAAGTCACCCTTCTGCGGACCGTACAGCATGGACTGATACGCCGTGATCGCGCCCGTGCCTTCGTTGACAAACGCATCGCGCCCATTGATCACCAACGGTGGCAGGGACTTGTGCGGGCTGAGCAACTTGCTATTTTCTTCTTTTACATATTGTGGGTAGCGCTTTCGCAAACCTGCATTGATCTGCCAAACTGCATCCAACACCTTCTTGATAGAAGTCCTGCCCTTCATCACTGGGTGGAAATAATGCTTGAGAGTCAGGTCATTCATGTCCACCAAACGACCATCCGTGATCCAATCCAGCCACTCGGCTAACTGCGCGTTTTCGTGCCGTCCATCCATTTGCGCGCGGATCTGCCTGAGGATGCTGTTCTCATGCGTTGCCCACATGTACACTGTGCCATTTTGCCCGAGCTGATTCATCAACGACTCGGCGAAGGCAAAATTAGGGTAGGCATCGTCGAGGTTGATCCACTCGGTGTGTACTGGCTCCGCACCAGGCGCCGCGATGGTGTGACAACTCCACTGAAACGCCACCGTCTCGAAGGGGCGCATCCCGGCATGGTAAGGCACAGCCAGCCCGGAGGTCTCAAAGTCGATGAAGTGCAGCGGGTAGGAATGGGAGGAGAGGATGCCGCCCAGGGCTGGGTCTACCCATTCGGTTTGGGATCTGGAATTCCGCATCTGCATTAACTGACGCTGGGCACGTGGACCCAGTGAGCCGTCTCTCTTGCCGAGAGCGGATTCGGGCAGATCGTGCAAACTGGTCTTGCCCGCCTCGATCAGTGCCTGCACTTCCTTGACTTGGCTGCCATAATACAGATCCAAAATATGCGGTTCGGGGTCAGCCAACTCACCCCAGCACTCGCGGAAGCCGTTCTTGACCTCGCTCTTGTCCACGCGGTACTCGCAGTCTTTGCAAGCAAAGGAGATTTGTGTGGGCAGTTTGTTGAGCGGGTTGATGCTCTGGATAAAACTGGCAGCAGCGGCGGAAACTTCGGGAAGCAGCTCCGCAACTTCAACATCGACAGAGAGGCGGGAGAGGAAGTGACTGTGGCGCAGTTCATTCACATCCCCCGTGAAGGTAAAGCGGGCACGCGGATATCCACTGTCATCTTCGGCGATCTGGTTGAGGGCGAAGAGCGAGTGCAGGTTGTCGATGGCGGTGGTCTTGGATTTGTCCGGCATCATCAGCTCGCAGGTGAGCGTGAAGTGCGGGAAGAGTTCATGCAGGATGAGCGCCTGAAAGGTGATGTCTTCGAGGTAGGGACGCCAATCTGAGACGATGCCACCCTTTTTCCCACGAAATGGATTCTCTTCGGTGGAGTCGAATGACTTGGCTTTGACCTCGATCAGAGTCAGCGCATTGCCTTGTTTGATGAGGATGTCCGGGCGGGCGAACTTGCCCTGGCTCTCGAAGGCGGCTTCGAGCAGAATGATGTTCTCCTGCTTGAAATACTCTTGGGTCAATGCAACGGCTTTGTCGTGATCAGGTTCATCCACCAGAACAGCATTTTCAAATAGGAGGCTGGCGATCGCGCCGATCATGTACCCGCCTTCCGCAAGCAGTTCCATGTACTCATCTCCATCCTTAATGGACGGGTATTGATTCATGCGATAGTACAGCTTGGCTGGGCAGGAGCGCGCGACTTTGTAATCGGTCTTAGAGATGGATAATTTTCGGGGAGTCATCAGCTACTTTATTTACCTTGATTAACTTCACGGTTTTACTTTTGGTGGATGCAGGTCAATGCGTAAATTTTCAAGCAGATCTTGTAATTTCTCTGGGCTGAAATTAGTTGTCAGATAAGCAAGCAAGTCTTCTTGGCGATTTTGCCCAAAGACCATTCTATAAACGGCAAGTGACTGTTGCAACAATCCTAAACTGATTTGATCTCGACTTAGGGGCAATAAAGGGATATGTCGCTCGATTTTGGCACCATCAACCACTGAATAAATCCAATATGGAGATAGATCATTTGCATAGGCGCCACGATCTTTACGCGCCTCTTCAAACAACACTTTCCATACGTCTGTTTCATCGCCCATTTTGTTTGTAAGAGATTTCAGATCATAAGACATGGCTAAATTCTTGCGAACAGCATGTCCTTTATATCTGTGAATACGCCCTTCACGCTGCTCCAAGTCTACGGGGTTCGTTGGGAGATTCCAATGAACTATGGCATGACAATAATTATGAAAATCCAACCCCTCTTGCCCTACTGAAGTTGTTGCAAGCACAAATGGCCAAAACGGAGAATTAAACGCGGAGCGTACTCGATCTGCTCGGGTTGGTTCTGAACCATCCAAATTCTTCTCGTTGCCAAATCGAAGGGCGAAACGAGCACGCATCGTGTAAGGAGTAATCTCCGGCGAAACACCTAAAGTAATACTATCGATGCTTGGGGTTGATGTTTTATATGTCAGTACCTCGCAAATCTTTTCAGAAATACCCTCAGAAATCTCCTCTGGAGATGCATCCCGTAAACCAAGTGACTCTTGAAGTACATGTACATATTCATCTAAAACAGCTTGCAGTCCGCCAGCGGCAGAATACCCTAAGACCCTTCGCCAATAGGGTTCTTCTCGATTGATACTTCGAATAAGCGCAGTGCTTTCAGGTAAATTAAAAAGAAACAACAGTGATTTTGCCATCCTGGCAGCATTCGTTTTTATCGAGATCAGTTCTTCCACCTTACTGTGATTTCCTATGATGCGTAACATCGAACGCAATGATATAGAACCAGGACCTGCAATTGCATTTTGGGCTAATACAAATGCCAGATCAGCCGGTGGTCGCCCAAGCGTTAAGGTACCAGCAAAAAACTCCTGAAGCATGGTCTGTGCTTCTCGAACATGGACAGCCCAGTGAGAATCAGTTTCCTTATCTTCAAGTTCGCTATCAAGGTCATCATCATAAAAACCTGACCATTCGATTGCGAGACCATCTCCCTCTTCAATTTGCCACCAAAGTTTCGTAAATGCTGGGTGCTTTTTTGCGTCCAGTAGGATCGGAGCTGCCCAATACCATTTTTCATCCTCTGCGCCTGCTGTAGTTATTTGAATCGGCAAGGTCTTTAATAAATTTTGTATTCGCTGTTGAGCCAAAGCAATTACATCTTGTAGCGATGGGATTGTGCCATTGGATAGTTCACTGCCAAGGTGAAGAGGGTCGATCTCCTCGGTTAAAACCTGGGAGGGATAAATAATCCCTAAAACCGGCATCCCAGTCAGGCGCCCTTCATTATTTTTTGAAAATCTTAAGAGAGGGCGACGTCGCTCTCGAGCCGTCTTCGTATTTTTTGCTTCCCTGTCAAAGGCGCAGAACATTAATCTTTCTGCCTCGTAGCTTAAGAATGTTGATATTGCTTTGGGGACAACGCGCCAGGAAGAAAACACCAAACGTTTAGTAAATCGAGCTAATGTCGGATCAGAAAACGGTTCTTCAAGTTTGTAGTGCGGCAGAGAGGGAGGAAGCCATAACGTCTGCCAGGCACCTAATCCTAGTGTGCCAGCCATTAAAGAGCGCAATCGTGCATTTCCAGGATCCACTTGACTATAGTTGTCAATATCTGCGGTAGATAACAAAAGCTGAGGATATACATTCAAGGCTTCGAGAACTTCCGCGGCTGTAAATTGATCTTCCAGGGAATTTTTAAATTCCGCTTTAAACTGATAATCATCCATGAAATTTAACAAATACGGAACTGACTTCCAGTATTCCATTGGGGCAGTCCGTTCCAAAATTTCCGAGACTTTGGCTAGACCTAAATAGGATTGCAAATCATTTGGCTTTAGCGCGACATCAGATGACGGAACCTGTACAAGCATGCCATTACGATCCAAAGAAGCTGCGAGGCGTTCAGTGCGTACCATGACACGCCGCAATAACTGTTCTAACTCTGTTTTGATCTCTTGAAGTTTTGAAATATCTCCTTCACGCAACCGAAAAACTTCCTGTCGATACTCAGTTATCAAATGTCGCAAATGATTTGTTTTTGCGGGGTCATTCAACAAAAAACTCAAGGTTTGAACGAAATCTTGATAATGGTCTTCAGACTCTTCATGGGACAGGGTGTACATTTTGTAAGGTGTGGCTGATAGGAGAATCACGCGTGCCGCATCATGTTCGGTTGAATAATTGAACAAGTGCTGAGCGAGTTCACTATCTGTGGACTCATCGTTCAACAAATGCTTAAAACGCTGAAATTCATCCAGAATAATCAAGTCAGGTTCAAGAGCCGTCAAGCAGCTACGTGCCAACAGGTTCCGAATGGAGCCAATCCATGCAAACCGCTTCCGACGCGCATCGAATGGAACCTGACTGTCGGTCCTTTTATATACCTCACAAAGTTCATCAAAGGTCGCACGTAGATTTGGATACCGACTTAGATCCTCAATAAATTTCTTGGCAAGATTTGCTTCAACATTTTCCCAGCTAAAAGTATTTTGCACGCGATAACGAAAACGACCCGGATCCATATCGCCCTGTAAAACATTTAGCGCAGAAGCACTTCTAAACCCCCACGCCTCTTGAAGCAACCAATAAAGTAAAACCCGTTCCTCCGCTATCCCCATACCTGATTTCATGTCAAAGGAAGTGCTGGGGGTAAAAGAGATAAAGTTAACTCGATTATTTCTTAAGTTTTGGATCTGGGTGGGGAGCAAGGTAATGCGTGATGCAAGAGCAAAATCAGGTTGTCCGGTTAAATTTAGACGGTTAATATTTTGCCGAGCAATATCTGCATTCGAGCAGATATAAACAATATCCAGGCGATCCACCTTATCCCATAAATGTTCAAGAGCACGGGCTATGATGCCACGTGCAACAAGGGTTTTGCCTAACCCAACTTCATCTGCAATCAGGAATCGGCGAGTTGGATCTTCTGCTGTGTAGAGCCGGTGGAACACATAGTCAACGGTCTGGCGTTGAAAATCCTTCAAGCCATCCAGAATCTTGCTCAAATCGGTCGGAGTAAAGTTATTGTTCATTGACTGATCTTTTGACGAGCTTCCCAAATAGGGAGCCAGATTCTATGAAATTCAGGTGGCAACAGTTCTTTACCATCCGATGTACCTTCCAATTCAGCAACCGTACGCGCAATTTGATCCAATCGTTTCGGGTCACGATGCAAAGTTTGAACCAACGCTTCAAATAAAGGGACTTCAAGTTGAGAATTTTGTTCCTGTGCCCCCAGTTCACTCCCGCCAAGATTTCTCATTTCCATTCCTTCATGAATAGCATCATTTTGCCCATCTGCCAGAATAAAAAGGAGGAAGCGCATTACCTGGTTACGATTTTTCAGCATAAATCGGAGCATCTGTTCTCGACGGGTTTCAGGGACCCCAATAAGAGGTATATTCTGGACAAACTGAAGCGATGACGAACGGTTGCCTTTTTGTGCTTTCAAGTGAAATACAACGAAAGTTGTGATTGACTCCATCGCAATAGGACCGAACATGACTTCCGATACACCTTGCGTATTGTAGATGATCGCCTGCAACGCAGATAGGGTTAGAGGGCGATATTGAATTTCAATATTTGGAATTTCAGAAAACGCTGCCCCAGGCAGGATTTGCAGAAAAAACTCATCTGGTGTTGAAGATGGGTACACTTGCCCATGCCAGTTCGCTTGGACAAGTGTTTTTTGAGCTTCACGTAGAGATTGTTCAAGTTGTTCCTGAACAGGATCTGTCTCCGGGGATTCAGCCAAGGGCTGATATTCCTGCCATAGATCAGCAAATTTGGATTGTTCTTTTTTCGACTCCAAGAACATATCTACACCGCAAACGGATTTCTTTCCGACAAGTTCGACTAAAAATTCCACATTGCGATTGAAAGCAGCATTTGTGGCATTTGCGGACCCCGTCCAGATATGTGCGTCCCATCCGGCATCAGCAACATATAGCTTGGCATGCAGACCTGAAAGAGCTGTCTCAAAAAACGATGCCTCGATGCTATCAGTATCCGGCTCTTCAATATCAAGCATGGGGCTTAACGAGAAGACTTTCTTATATCCAGCAAGGTTTTCAGGGCGTAAAGAAGAAAGACTATCTAGTCGTGACATTAGCACATGACTATTGCCTTGTTCTGTAATACCTTCTAATAGCTCAGCTGAAAGGAATGGTGAGACTACCAACATGCGGTCATAACTTCTGCTAAAAGGCCACTGGTTGGTGTATCCCTCAATTCCCATGGGCCAGAACCCATATCGGCTAAATCCCTCGGGAATAATAAAATTCACCCTTCTTAATTCATATTGCGCAAGTTCGATATTCGCCCGCACCTGGTCTGGAAGTGGCGTTTGAGAAAGTTTGGGCAATGATTGAATAAAATCACCGAGTGGATGATGTGCAGCATATGCTTTTTGACGATCAACCAATTCCCCTTCAAGAATCAAAATCGTATCCCAAGAGCGGTCAAAGGTCAAATTGCGACTCATACAGAGAAATCTATAGATGACAGGCTCGTTTGGAACTGCAAAGCGTAATACCCATACTTTGGGATGAAATACTCCTCCCAATGGGGCGTTTACTTGAAACACTGAATTCTCTAAATACTCAAAGAGAAGTGACTGCTTTTCTGGAACCGCAATGCAACCTGATTGACAGAAGATGTGTAAGCGGTCTGCATAACGGCGGAGGGCTTCGAGCATGGCGAGTGGATCTGCTGTTGGGCGTCCATCCTGGTCTTCCCAATCGAATTGAGCAATGGCAAGCGGAATATTCAATAAGGCAGTCAAATCAAGGGAATAGGTAGTTCCGATCACAAAGGAAAGGTCGTAGCCCTCGGGAGGACGAAAAGCTTGTAAGAATTGTTGACGCTGATTGGGCTCTAACATACTTCTCCGTTATTTCAATCCTTCATGAATATCCTTAATAAGACTTTGGGCAATTCGCCAACGATAGTTCAGCCTGCCTGTTCCGGCTGCTCCAGTCCAAAGGTCCAGTGCGCGGCGATTTTCAAGGCGAGACTGACCACGCTTTAGAAAGCGTTCGCGGTTACGGATTAATTCGCGGGCAGAATGGTCATCAAATATTTTAGATGGTCGTGTTTGGGCAAGCGCCAGTTCCAGCCATTCCTCTACAAACATGCGAGTAAAACGTGGTATACGCGGATTGATGCTGTAGGCGATCTCCCAGAACTTCTTAATATCCCAACCTTTCAATGTGCCAATACGATCTTTGATTAACTTCTCCCATTCAGAAAGCTCCTGGCGATAAATATCTACCAAATCTTTATCTGGGATTTGTTCAGCGAGTAGCAGGTTGTACAACAGCGCAGCACCATGAAGGGCTTCAGAAAAGTTTTGAGCATGGCTAAGTTGAATGCGTAAATCTTGAAGGAAGTTACTGGGAATTGCGTCCCAAGGAAAATCAGATTGTGGCGGGGGATTTTTACTGCTTACCCAATATGCCATAAGTGAGTTGCGAGATTGGGTCTGGATCTGTTCTCGTAAAAATTCTGCTTCAGGCTTGGTCAAGGAAAAACTTGCCTTGTTGGGGAAATCTACAGGAGCAGAAGGTAGACCAACATGCCAGTTTGAGATTGCTTTGAGGTCGAGCATTTCTTCATTTCTTTGTTGCTTGACCTGGGTAATGTGAGCATAATATCTTGATAATGAGCGGTGATATTGATCTTGTGAGCCGGAAAACAACCGTATACCCAAAGCGCCAAGCCCCTGCCAGTAGATATTACTGGGCAGGCGCTGAAGTTTATCTTGTGCCAACTTCCCAATTACTCCCTCTGTTTCGCCCGTTTCTAAAAGGGTCTTGATAAGGTTTGTTTCCTGTTGTCGGGCACGATCGGCAATTTTGGATGGATCGATGCGCTTCTTTTCCAGGTCTAAATATATCCAGGGAACAAAGAAAAAATAGCGCGCACGGGTTTGGATGGTGCTGGTTCCTGGAAACAGTAAATCAGCGAAGGCATCACGGACGGAGCCAACTCCCAATTCGTCTCGAGTCTCGCGCTCGCTGAACAGCTTGATCACATCAAGCATTTTGCGGCGTTCGTGTTCGGAATAATCTAACCAGGTAAATGTGGAATCCATAGTTTACTTTAATGTCCTAATTTTATATCCCAAAACTTCTAGTAAGAGCAGTGTATCAGAATTTTAGCGCAGTTCGTCGCGGGCTTGAAGTAATTTATCCTTCGTAATTTCTCGGTGCCACTTCTTTGGAAGCGATGGACTTTGCGTCATGCAATGATTTTGACAACGCTTCAGGAAGTTCTACAAGTACAAACTCAATCCCATGAGGTACCCGTCCGTTTGACTTTTCTTTTAAGCATAGATCGTACATGCTTTTTTCAGTCAAAACTATTAATCTACTATCCGTTTCGACCATCAAGAGGAAGAGCATATCTGCTCGGAGTTTCTGTATTTTTCCAGAAGGGTTTTTGCCACCTGATGTTATGCCGCTGCTGGTGGATATGTTAGCTACAATCGTATTATCCGAACTGACAGCATCAAAATCAAAGACACCGCCTGAATTCAGCCTTAATCGCTCTCGTCTGAATACCTGTTCGAACTTACTCGGTAACCATTCTCGCCGAACCCAATCTTCTACTTCCAATTGAACACGTGTATCTGCCATAATTCATCCTATACTATTGAACTGCTTGACTTCTCAACTATCCAACTAACTTATCTCATGCCGCCAACACCAGCCTGGACGTCCTATACTCCCCAAATTGCTTGACTTCCTTCTCCTTCAGCACGCGGAAGGTCTCGCCAGGGAAATCCTCGCCGTGGACTTCTTTCGGGTCGAGAATGTAGCGCAGTTCATCGCGGGTGAGACCGTAGAGACGGGCGTAGGTTGCATCCAATTCGGCGCGGAGTTGGGCGCGGCGGACTTCATCCCAGCGGAAGGGTTCGCTATTCATACGGAACAATTTATCCATCGTCGACTTTGCTTCACCTTTGCGTTAGTTGCCTACTGTCTAATGAACCCTTTGGGGATTTGCGCAAGGAATCGGGAGTGCTGACCGCGTGAATAGGTCAGATAGAGCAGGTCGCGGGCGCGGGTCATGGCTACATAAAGCAATCTTTTTTCTCTTTCGAGATAATCAGTAAGTTCTTCGCCTTCGAGACTCCAATCATCCTTGGGAACTAGTTGACCATCCGTAAGCCCAACAACAAATACTGCTTTGAATTCCAATCCTTTTGAACTGTGGAATGTGGTGTATTTGAGCGTGGGACCAAAATAGGATATGGGGTCTTTGGTAATTTCGCCAATCTGGAAATTTCGTGATAGTGTTTGAGTAATCAGGTTTTTATAAGGAACGCTATGGCGATAAAGCAAGGCAATATCACCTGGACGATACCTGAGGTCTTTTTGTAATCGATTGATTTCTTCCACCACCCATCGCAATTCAAGATCAGGAGTTGGGAAGCCCTTCAAAACAGGCAATTCACCGTGACGGACGGAGTACTCAGGTTCATCCACCAGACTAACATCATTTTCCATGTCGTCAAATCGAACATCTTGAGTCATGGCATGAGCGGCACGTAAAATCTGTTGGGTGTTTCGATAATTTTTGCGCAACAAGGTGCTACGCCCACTAATGTCAATCCCAATTTTTGATAGAGCGTAGCCACCAGGGTAAATGCGCTGCATGCCATCACCAACCAAAAATAGATCATTTTCTTGCGGCTTGACCAGTTGACGGATCAAACACATGACTGCTTCACTTAGGTCTTGAATTTCATCTACTACAATGTGCGAATAACGCAGATCGGGCATTTCACTCTTCTCGAATAGACGTAGTGTTTCTAAGATGAAATCATCAAAGTCACATTTGCCCGCCATTCTAAGTTGACTTTGATATCCTTGATAAACAGCAAACATTGCCTGACGTTCGGATGGGTTAAGAGCAGTCCCGCGCCCTGTACGGTCAAGGGCAAGGTATTGTTCCAGCGTTTCGATTCTGCGCCCTTTAATTGAGTAGCTGATTTCGTCTTGAAAGAACTGTACGGAATTGCTAAAAAGTTTCGATAGTTTGTACTGAGCGCTTGCACGGCTAATTGCTTGTGTAAGCGCGCTCTGGCAAAGGTCTGCATCAACCTTTGGTTGTAAACCCGCATCCTTCAATAGCCGCGCACATAATTGATGAACCGTCAAACATTCAAAGTAATTGATGTCATCTGAGTTGTTAGTCAGCTTTTCAAACAGGTAGCTGATGATTCCAGGTAGACGATTCCCAAAGGTTAGGAAAAGAACCTTTTGAAGGGAGCCTCGCGTTTTCCGTGTAAGGAATCTCGCACGGTGCAAGGCGACCACAGTCTTGCCAGATCCAGCGACACCTCGCACGCGTGCAGGACCTCGATATTCCCGTATGGTCAGTGACCGTTGAAACGGAGCAAGGAATAGCATCCACTCTTCCATGCTGCCTTCCAAGGCATGCTTGAACTCATCTTCGTCAAGAAACTTATAGAGTTCATCGCCGCCTTGGTTTTTGTTCAAACTGGTACTGAGTTTTTCGTCAGGGACAGTGGGACGCTCGACAATATTCAGGGCAACTGTGAGTAGCTTGTCGAAAACGACAGTAGGAAGCAACTCATTGGTTTCAAATGCACCCAATTCTTCTACATCGTCCAATACGCGGATGTTGGGAAGCAGGTCTATTGGTAAGCCCCAACTCAGGATTTCTTTATCGGTATAGCCAACAAATAACTTTCCCAGCCGATTTTGGTCTTTTTTGGAAGGCGTAATTCCAAGCAATGCTTCTGGAGGTCTTGCTCCCACATCAACAATGTCGGCAATGCGGACGATGTTGTCTTTGTCCAGCACAAAACTTTTACGGGATGCGCGGCGATAAGCAGCGTCATGCTTATCTATCAGTAAGAACACGATGTCATTAGGCTTAATATGTTTCCAAATGATTCGATAGTTATCATCAGAGCGACAGGAGTGAACGCCCGCTTCAGCCGCTTGCACTTTTTCGGGGTGAAGTTCCTGTGCCCACGGATCTTGGAGCATTCGGTCAATGGCGCGTTTTGCACGTTGGGTTACATCAGACGGTAGGTCTGCGAAATCACTCCAAAACTCCTTAGTGATGATTTGATTCCATTTTGTGTTTAACATATAGGATCAGCCTTTTGCATTGGATTTCTTATGAAATAAGTGCAATTTTCACCGCGAAGGTATCCCAATTCATCCTTCATCATTATTCCACCTTCATCCTTCCATCTTGTCCCACGCCTCTAACACTAGCCTTGACGTCCGATACTCCCCATACAAGCGGACTTCCTTCTCCTTCAGCACGCGGAACGTCTCCCCAGGAAAATCCTCGCCATGGACTTCTTTCGGATCCAAAATATAGCGCAGTTCGTCGCGGGTGAGACCGTAGAGACGGGCGTAGTAGGCATCCAATTCGGCGCGGAGTTGGGCACGGCGGACTTCGTCCCAGCGGAAGGGTTCGCCGTGGTAGCCCATGTCTTCGGCGAAGGGACGCAGGTCGTTGGCGGTGTAGACGAGTTCGAGCACGCGCGGGGCGATGAAGTCAATATCGGCGGGGGTGTATGCGCTTGGCGACAGGACGGGGAGTTGCTTTACATAAGATTGGGAAAAATTTGTTCCTGCTATTTTTTGTCGCACAGCGTAATCAAAGGGAATGCCACTCACATTTGCAATAAAACAAGAGATTTTTTCAGCATCAATTGCGGAATTAAAGAAAAGAACAGACGCACTATGTCCTACTCCAACAAATGGCAAGACGCTAAATACAGCCGAACGCTCATTACGTGAGTCCGTAATATTTCTCATGCCTAAAAGCCAATTGGTATGACTTCTTGAACCAAGCCTTTCCGTAAAATGCTGAACAGGTATCCAATATCTAGGTTTCACCATTGTGTTCGGATTGTCTTTTTCAACAACAGACAACAAATCAGATTCTCCATTGTCGCGATATGTTGCCCAACGATGGTCATAGTGCCAAAACATTTTCGCTTCATACAGCCTGATTGCGCCTGAAATTTCTTCCTCAACAAAGATATTACTATCGTTAGCCATATCGAACATACGCATAAATTGAGCGCCCCAAGGGTTTTCTTTGGTGGTCTCGTTGATAAAGATATAGCCTGACGAGTATATTTTCTTGGTTACGTCTGCATCAATGCGAGTTCGAAATAAAGGAACTGTGCGGGTATTTGGATTAAATAATTCCAAATCATCTGAAGATAGACGAAATACTTGAAGTTCATCTTTCAGGTCTTCAATCCTAACACTCATAAAACTAAACCAAGCAAAATCAATTTCATTTTTTGATATTACAAATAAACAAAATTTGGTCTTCGTGTGCAAAACTGAAAACAGATGTCCTCTATTCTCAAAGTCAAACAAACTAACTAGGGATTTATTCTTTACAACATCAGCAAAAAAATCTTTGGTTGTATCGTCTGTTGCGATTCCTGTAGGAATAATTATCCCAAGATATCCTTTTGAAGCAATTAGATTTCTAGTTAATTCTGCAAACAAGGCGTAGGTATTTACATCTCCCACAGCAGTAAGGGGAAAGCGATTACTGAAACGAACAAATTTACTGGAACATTCAGTTGCATGTTTTGCTTCATTAAACGCTACGGCAAGTGCTGGGTTAGTCTCAATAAGAGTGTTAATCATCTTCTGACGCGCGGCTTTATTCTGAGCATTGGCAATTTCAGGGTCGCGCTGTGCAAAAAATTCTTCTTCCTGTAATTTAATTCGTTCCCACGGTGGATTGCCTAAGACACAATCAAAACCTGGGTTTTCGCCAGAAAAGACTTTCGGGAATGCCAGTTCCCAGTGGAGGAAGTTCAGGCGTTCTGAAATTTCCTTCACGCGTTCCACCAGACGCGAGTCCAATTCGCCGCCGTTGCGCAATTGGATGAGTTCCTGTTGGGTCGGCGCGAGCATGGTCTCTCCGTCAGCCTTGGAAATCTTCCAGAAAAACGAAGCAGTCCACAGGTCAAGTTCGAAGCGGTTCTTCAAATATTCACTCGTGGCGTGGTAGTCGTCGAATGCTTTCGCTTTGGCTTGCACCTGAGTCGAGTCATCCTCTGGCATGGCATCCACCTGCTCGGCTCGTTCTGCCAGCCAGCGCGCAAGGTCATCCATGCTGGTCATGTGCGTCACTTCAAAACGGAATCCCAATTGACCCGCTTTATCGGCGTGGCTTCCGCCGCGTTCGCGCTTGTTGCGTTTCTTCAGGGCAGAGGACGTGGCTTTATCGTCGCCAAAGGCGGGGTTGAAGGCTTCGTCGGGGATTTCGGAAATATCCAGGTTCGGCGAAACGCCCACGAGACTGTCGCCGCACTGGATGTGCGCATCTAAAAACGAGAGCGGCTTGCCTGGCTCAAGCGCTTCCATCCACAGGCTCACCTTGCACAGTTCCACCGACATGGGGTTGATATCCACGCCATAGATACAGTTCGAGATGACCGACCGCAGAGCGGAGCGCGTCGCCTCGGGGGCAGGCTCGCCCTCGCCCGTGCGCACCGTTGCCAGCCGACGCGCCAAACGGTGCGCCGCCGCCACGAGAAAGTGTCCCGAACCGCAAGCGGGGTCAACCACTTTGAGATTGAGGATTGCCTGTTCTTGACGTTGGACAACGGACGATGGACTGCGGTCTACGGTCTGTGGTCTATCGTCTGCCGCCGCGCGCTTCAACGCCTCACCGATAACTGGTTCCAGCGCCGAATCAATCAGCACCTGAATGAGGCTCGAAGGCGTGTAATAACTGCCCGTGGTCTTGCGCTCGCTCCCGCTCACCGCCGTCAACTCAAACGTCGCCGCATCTGTATTCACCAGCGGGTGCAGTTCGAGCAGGCTTTCGTAAATACTGCCCAGTTCCTCAGAACCGAGATTCTTATAATCCACCGCGCGACGCACCCGACCGTCTTGCGAGAACGCCAGCGAACGCACCGCCTCCAACAGCGCCGCATTCGACAGTTCGCAATCTACCAGTGCGCTCATCGCCGCGCTGGAAAACAGGAACCCGCCCAGCGCGGGCAACCCCAACTCAGGCGCGCCCCCGCTCCCCAATTTATCCATCACCAGTTTCAGCGCCGCGTACAGATCCGCATGACGACTCCCGCGCACCCGCTCCGCCATCCTTCGCAAACGGGCAGTGGAATAATAATCCGCGTACCGCTTGCGCGCCTCGGCATCCGACGCAGGGTCATACAACAACTGCCGGTCTTCGGCAACAAACAGGAAGATGAGACGATAGACCAGCCGCAGCAATTGACGATACAAATCCAGAGTGGATACCGCTCCCGAAGAAAGCGCGCTTCGCAACGACCCGTTGGCTGGTTGCGCAATGAAGCCTTTCCCCAACGCCTCGATAGCCCTCTCCACCCCAACCCGCAATCCATCCAACGCACGAGTACCGCGCTCCTGTGCAACTTTTGACCATTGTTCAAGCCAACAGTTGGCAGTGGATAGTTGGGAGTTGCTTGTTGCACTTCCTAATCCCGAATCCCTATTCCCTAATCCCTCAAGCCTTGATTCATGACACACCAACCACAACACAACGAAGTCTGCATACACCTCGCCGTTCATCATCGCTTCCAGATCAAATTCCAAATACGCCTGACGCGTCAAACTGGCGTTATCGCGCAGCACTCGCATCCGCAACCCGTTCGATACAAATCCCCACGTCCGCTCAGGACTGCGATTGAGCAACTCCTGCACCAAACTATGCGGGCTGGCTTTAGCCGCCCCCGTCACCCCCGCCGAACGACGGTCAAGTTCCGCCCCGCAGCCCACCAAATGAATCGGCACCTCATTCCATCCATGCGAAATCGCATACGACTTCCCCTCAATATCAATCGCCTTCGTGATCTGCAACCGCCCATAATCCAACTCATCGAATAACGGCAGCAACCACTTCTCGCGCGTCACCGAAGTCCCAGGGTCGCCCTCAGGCAACTTCTCCCGCGCCACCCGAAACGCCGCCCACGCCCCCAACAACCGATTCCACGAACGGTTAATCGCCTCATTGAGTTTTTCTCCCGAAAGATGATAACTCTCAGGCGTGAGTCCACCGAGGTCACGGTCATTCTCCACAACCCGCTGGAGCAGGTCAACGGGCAACAGCGCGCCTTCGGCGCGTATGGTCAAGAAGGGAGTGCGGGAGGAGGTCATAGTTGATCTGACGTTTCTGATTGAAGTTTATCTAAGGTTGTTTGTATTTGGGGTATTCGGACTTGAAGATTATTCTCAGTGAATAATTGAACAAGAATGTCACCAGTTTTTTGTAGTTCAAGTTTATTTTCTATATCACCAAAAATACTAAACGCTTCCTCGTAAAAACGAATAGCATTTTGAACATCATCGGACTTTCTGTAAACATCACCCAATACTTTCAAGGATAAAGCCTGCACCAATAAATTATCTGTGTCTTTAGCAAGTTCATACCCAAGATTGGCATAAGCAATCGCATTTTCTAATTCGTTACGCATCATGTAGATAGTTGCAAGCTCTCTAAAAGCCAACGACCCACCTGTCTTGTTTCGGTCAGCATCTCTCCATTCTAAAACACGCTTAAATACAGCCTCCGCTTTCTCAAATTCTCCAGTCCTGCTCAACGCTATCCCCCTCTTTTCAAGCATACGTATATACTTGTCTCCACCTGTACCAAACAAACCATGGTGCTCATCAAGTATGTCCATGACATTTGAAAACATTTCTTTTTCAACATAAATATTGCAAATTCTAAGTACCGTTTCCGCACGTAGATTTTTTATAGTCTTTTGGTGCTCTTTATCGTTAGTATTCGATAAAACATATTCTGAAATTAGGAATAGGTCTTTAAATTTTTCTAAGCTTTTATCAAGCTTTTTCTCAGTGAATAGTAGGCTTGCATTGTAATAGGTAAGCCAGATCGAATAGTCGTTATGCCATTTGAATGCTTGTTCATCAGTCAAATCTACCGAACTCATCGTGTCAAAAGTTAAGTCAATTAATTCTCGTAACAACTTGTATCGCGACCATTCCATCAATCTGGTTTGTATATTCCAGACAACTATGGCAGCTTGAAAATAATCACCTGCCAAAATAAGGTAGTGGTGAGCCCGCAACTTAGCGTCAATCTGCTCTTGCGTTTGTTCTTTTTGGTAAAAACTGATATTTTGGTTATGCAGATAATATTTTGCAGCTCCGCTGGCAGTTTCTTGTATTTTGTTTGTGGCATCAAGTTTTCTAATGCAAAATTCTCGGATCAAAGAGTGAGTATAGAAATCTTCATGATCAACGGCAATCAAAAACTTCGATTGAACCTTCTGTAGCCAAGTACTCCAATTTTCATCTGAAAACACAAACTTCACGCCTTCATGCTTTATTGGCTCTTCGTAAATTGAAAATCTCTCTAGTAACTCCCTTTCTTCAATTGACAATCTTTCAAATATTTCGGAAAGCCAATTTTCCTCAAGTGTCAAGCCATAGTCGGCAGAATCATACAAAAGTTTTTTTGCCGATAAACCATATACTGTCACTAAAGGAATAAATAGTTTTATGGCAAAAGGATGCCCCTCGGTCTTTTGAGCGATTTCTTCATACGTTACGTCTAATTTACTTTGTGGCGATAAAACTTTCTGAATTTCGGATTTCAAAAAAACAACAGAGTCTTCGATTTGCAATCCGTGTAATGGTATTTCCTTAAGGTCACTTAAGATACCAATAAAACTTTTTGGGCGTTCTCTTGTACACACAATCACTTTTACGTTTTGCGCATGATCCAGTATTTCTTGCAAAAACAACACCATGCTTCTTTCATTTGCACGTTCAAAAGAATCTAAGCAAATTACTCCTGAACGATCATCCAAGACCTTGATTAAATTATGTACTTGATCAATGTTGGGTCGTTCGGCATCCACTGCTCGAGCTATTTCTTGATCAGAATTTCTTCGGGCATAATCGGAAAAAGCAATCAGGAAATCCTCAAGTGTTGTCCCATCCAAGCACTCAATCCAAAACACATTTTGGAGTTCTTTATGGTTTTCCCTCAGATACTTAATGGCAAGTGAGGACTTCCCAATTCCAGCCAAACCTTCGATTAAGACCACGGGAGATTGATTAAAAGCACCTTCAATACTTTTTAGTTCTGCTTCTCTACCGAAAAAACCCCTATTTCTTGGTAAAGGGGAAAGAGTAATTGGAATAGTGATTCGCTTGGTTTCACTAGATTCAACAGTCGGCGTATCGGAATAGTTCGTTCTCTTGGTTAATAGTTCGTCGAGTTGATCGACCATTCTTCCTGTGTTTGCGGCAATTTGCGAAACACCTGCAGCGATATTTTTTAAAGCAACTATGCTCAGTTTTTCTCTTGTATTAGAGTCAAGAACAATTATTTCGTCTTGTAATATCTGAATGTAAAGATTGACCGCCTCTCTTCTGATATTTTCTGCTAACGTAGGATAATCAGATCGAAATTGCAAATGCAATGCATTAGAGAAATCAGGTCGGGCAGGATTCTCTACAAACTCCCAAAAATATTTTCGTATCGACTCTAAATCAGATAATTTTAATTGTGCTAAGCCAGAGGCAATCTTCTTGTTTGGGCATTGCTCATAGAATCTTCTCTCCGCTTCTGCTAATATTTCGCAAAGCTTCTCGTAAAGTTGGCGATTTGAATATGGACCCTTAATGACTTGTATCGTCTCTTTTCCTAGAACTGGCGCAACAGCATTTTCAATTAAAGTTAAAGACAATTTGCCTAAATCAGGAAATCTGGAGTATGGAAGTGAGTTCATTGCATTATCCTGTTTTATGAATTCTTTGGAAGGTAAACATAAATCCCAAGTACATCGGGCGGAAGGTTGGGTTCCACGTGCGTCTGCGTGCCTTTTTGTTTGGAAGCCAGCCTCACACGTTGGTGGGCATCCAGCAGTTGATCGCCCAATTGCTTTGCCGTCTCATTCAAATGCGGGCGTAAAGAGTCAAAGCTATCAATCACCTTTTGCACAAAGTCACGCGCCTGGTCAGGGTTCACATTTTGGTCAGGGGCAGCCTGCAAGAGTTTCTCTGCTTGCTCTTTATCCAGCCAGGCAGCATTTTCTGGCGAGCCAGTGAATGCCAACAGTCCGCATTCTTCTGCCAACAGCGGTCTGCTCTCCTCGCCCTTCTTTTCCTTGATGATGTGATAACGGAAACGCACCAACAAAACCGTTGTGCGCTTGTCCACTGCTTTCGTGCGAATCACTCCACAACGGCGGGCGGGATTCTTGATCTCTTTTCCATTCAACGAGTCAAGCGCGCTCTCCAACACGAACGCTGATAGGCTCTCGATCAGCGGGTGTGTGCGGGTCAGGAAGTATTCGCCGTCTGTGGTGTTCACGTCAAAGCGCGCTGTGAACTTTGGTTTATATCCCGCTCCCAGCGATTGATTGAGCAGGTCTTTCAATCCCTGTGGGGCTTCGGTCACGTCCGCTTTCAGTGCGTCCTCTCCCTGCACCGTTGCGCCAACCATCTTCAACGCATTGCGGGTGAATGACTCCACGTCTACGCCTGAGCCAATCGCCTCCTGCGCCGCTTGCAACTCACGCGAGACCTCATCCACCTTAATCCCTTGTTGTGAAAACATCGTTTGTGAACGTTTCTCACGATCCACAACAGCATCCCACTTTCCATACAAATCTTCACGTGTTGGTCGCATGTATTCTTCAAATCCAGGCAGATAGTTATCCATTGCGCTCGGCTTGGATTTCAGTAGCAATCCCTCGAATATCGCTTCCACCACCTTTTCGGTATCCACAGGCACAGGCACAGAAATTCCCAGCGAACTGCGGATCGTACGATGTTTGCGCAGCAAGACATCCAGCACCACGCCGTCGATCTGATTGTCCGTGCCGTAGTATGTCAGTACGCGTACCGTCTTCGTTTGTTGACCAAAGCGATCAACACGCCCTTCGCGCTGTTCATGCCGCGTCGGATTCCACGACAGGTCATAATGCACCACGGCATCGAAATCCTTTTGCAGGTTAATGCCTTCGCTCAAACAGTCCGTGCAGACCAAAACACGCTTCTCTGATTCAGCCAGATGAGCCACACGTGCTTCGCGTTCATCGGGCGGCAGGGTTCCCGTAACCGAAGCAATCTCCACGCCTTTGGGCAACGCCTTGCGCAAAGCCTCAGCGACATAATCCGCTGTGGGGATAAAACGACAGAATAAAATTGGGCGATACCCATCCTTAATCAAATCTTTGACCAACTTGATGGCTTTGTTCAACTTATTGTCTTTCTCGCCGCTCAACGAATCCGCGATTCGTGCCATCTCCAACAACCTGCGGCGATTGGATACCGCTTCATCTTCCTCCCCGCCCATGTCACTGCCAGGCGCAACGTCCATGCCCTCGGCGGCTTCGTCGTCTGTCATGTCAAATATTTTGCGCTTACCGATCTCATTTGCTTCTTCGGGTGTCTCTGCATCCGCAGTCTCAGAGCGGTTGCGTAGAGTTGCAGCTGCTGCCGCAGGGCTGGAGGCTAAGGAACGTAACAACGCCAACGCAGACCACCATTTCACCCGTTGTTTGAACTGATTCTTACTTGTATCATTGGTATCTCGCACGGTTTCACGCGCATATTCCAAAACACGGTCGAAAAGTTTTTTATATTCAGATGAAAGTGTATATGTATCTTCGCCCTCTTCACGCTCTGGAAAGGGCGTATCTGCCTGCATGTAATGGCGAATGTCCGCACGGCGGCGCTGGATGAAGTGCTCCGCCAATTTGCGGCGATGTTTCTCGTTTTCTGCGCCTGTCAAATCATCAGGCAGATTCTCGAAATCTTCATTCAATAAAACCAGCAGTGATCGGAACGCGTCTTCCTTTCCGCTGTGCGGAGTCGCCGTCACCAATACGATATGACGATTGGGATTTTCCGCCAATCCGCTCACCAACTGATAGCGCTGATGTCGTCCACGTCCCTCGGAACGGGCAGTGGTGTGCGCTTCATCTATGATCACCAACTCAGGGCAAGTGCGTTTGAATTCTTCCCGCCGCTTATCGCTCTTGATGTAATCCATCGAGACGATCACAAAAGGATGAAGATCAAATAGCGATTGTCCCAGTGAAGCGTTGCGTTCCAATCTCGCCGCTGTGCTGGGTAACACCAACTCTGCTTCAATGTGGAATTTATCGCGCAATTCTGCCTGCCATTGCTCTGCCAACTGCGGTGGGCACAAAACCGCCAGCCGCTCTACTTCGCCGCGGTCGAGCATCTCCCGCGCGATTAGACCCGCTTCCACTGTTTTACCAATACCCACATCATCTGAGATCAACACGCGCACGGGATCGAGCTTCAATGCCATGAGTAGCGGCACAAGTTGATAGGGTCGCGGTTCAAACGCCAACCGTGCAAACGAACGGAATGGTCCTGCGCTGGAGCGAAAGCCCAGCCGAACTGCATCACGCAGCAAACGAGCAGAGAGATAATCGCCCGTCAATGAAGGATTAGGCAAGTCAAATCGCGCCTGTTCAACATTCTCCATTGGTAAATACACACCTGCGATCTCATCATCCGTCCCACCCAGTGGACGCAGCACAAGCATCTGCTCATCGGATTCGGGGAGCACCACCCATTCCCTTCCACGGGCTTTGACTAGAGAACCAACGGCAAAACTCATGATTTCACTCCAAAGATATGAGGATGCTTGGCAATGATTTTGTCCCAATCAGCTTTCACGTCAAACCGCACGACGGTATAGCCGATATCTTCCATGCACTCAGCCTGCGCTTTGTCACGCTCTTTTCGCGAAGCAAACTCGTGGTGTGGACCGTCCACGTAAATAGCAACGCAGTCTTTTTCATAAAGAAAGTCTGGGCGCGTGTGGCAACTCTCCACCAGTTTCTGCGCGTGAGAAGGCAGGGTCAAATTGCGCTGCTCCATGAAGTCCAGCCATTCATGCTCCAGATCTGATTGGCACAAATTATGCAGCCGCTTCAAATGCTCTTCGCGCGACAACGCTGACGGGGATGTTTTTGCAACTACGCCAGTAAGATCCATCAGGAAATTCTTGATCTCTTTCCTGTCAAGTAGGCGGTGTTCCATCTGGTTGTAGTAACTCATCAAACAGTTATAACAAGCGGCTTCGCAGGTCTCGTCCACGCCTTCTGCATGGTGCAGGTCATCGCCTGTCTGCGGGTCGAAATGGCATAGCTGTAACGCCATCTGCGCCACGTCCGCAAAGGCATTTGGGTCATCGAGTAAGCGACGCAACACGCCCGCGCCACCCTCTGCCGATTCGTAGAACAGGATCATGCGTCGTACCTTTGCAGAAGGCAATGGTTCGGCGGAGAGTTCGTTATCTTCCAATTGATACTTGATCTGAATGGCAGACTTCAACACGGCTTGCAGCGAAGCCATCTGCTTTTCGTCCAGTTGCGTTTCGGGTTCAAACAATAGGCTGTTCTTCGTATCTTCCACAAAGGGAATCACCCGCTTGGTACGTCCTGAAAGCTGATTATCCTGCGCGTCTTTTTGCTCATCTTTTTCTTTTGCCCAATATCCGCGCTCGACGTCCAATACAAATCCCAATTGGGATTGATTGGCGCGGCGTTTCCACCCGACATTGATTCTTGAAATCGTCGCGGCGCTGGCGTAGGTCAATTTTGCAAGTTGTTCACCGTCCTTGATCAACGCTGCAGACTGCGCGGAGAGGTCGCCTGTCTGCGTTTCCTGAAAACGAATCGCCGTGCGGATTTCATATCCCTGTCGCGTACGCTCTTCTTCATCTGAACTGATTCTGTCGCGTCGCTTCGTGGAAACATTTTGCAAGCGGAAGAGCGGGGTCAAAGGCGGCTCGAGGTTTGCATGACAGCGTTCGCAGCGATCCTGATTTCCCGTGGTTTCTGGATGGAAGTACCCACACGCGGGGCAATGCTTCGCCTGCATGGTCGCCACGCCGTCCGCGTTTTCCGCAACGGGCAGGTTGACCTTGCTGATGGTATAGCGCGACCCTTCGTGATAGATAATGGATTGCGGTCCAAACTCCGAAATTGCCAAAAAGCGCGGGCGCGACAAGAATTCGTCTTTGTTGCCACGTACCCTCCGTGCAGGAATGAACGCCGATAGCGGTAGACGCGGAAAACTGTATCCGGGCAAAAAGCCTTCGCTGGCAAAGTAGCGATAGGAATAGAAATCAGACTGCACCAAATTTTTCGAGTCGGTCAACAATTCAAGTTGACTCTCTGCTTCCGAACGCAGCCTCTTCGCTTGCTCTCGGTCCTGGGCAGGGCGTGACATATCGTTAATAATCTTTTGCTGGGCAACTTGTTGTCCCTTGGCAGCTAAATACAATCCACGCCAACGTTGGCACGCTTGATTGAAACTATTTGGTATCTGGTTGATGACGCCTTTCAGCCAAGCATCGTTGTACCAGTCCGTTTTCTTTAACTCGTCTTCCACTTCACTTAAGATCATCTTGGTTCTTTGGAAGGCTTTTTTTTGTGCTTCTTCAGAGTCCAAAGCCGCCTGCACAAAATCTTGCACGTGAAGTGTCGGGTTATCTCCCGAAATATCCAGCAGGTCTTTCAGCGATCTACCAAGACTCAAGTTTGCCTCAGCCAGCCAAACCGCATGAACATGCGCGCGCAATAAATCTTGATTAGCGATATCCAAACGTGGCGGCGTCACTGCGCCAGCCACCATGCGATCTTGCCGCTTGAAGTAATACTGGTCATGGTTACTGCCCGTTGTACAGTATGTAAAGACCAGAGCAGGTTGCCCGCTACGCCCTGCACGTCCACTTCTTTGAGCGTAGTTGGCGGGAGTTGGTGGCACATTACGCATGTTGACCACGTTCAACTCGGAGATATCCACGCCGAGTTCCATTGTGGGTGAGCAGTACAAGATTGGTAGCTCACCATTACGGAATGCTTTTTCACGCTTTTCGCGCTCGTCATTAGGAACTTGCGCCGTGTGTTCTCGGGCTTCTAGTCCATGCATATCTTTTGCAACACTTTTATAAAAATCAATAAAGTGTTGATTTGTCTTTGCGCCTTCGGTGGGCAAACGCGGCACGCGAATTACGTCATGGAAGGGTTTTCTCCCATCGCCAACTTTCCAAATCATTGCTGAAGCGGGAACTTGATATCCGTTTACTTCGCTCTGATCTTTTGTCTCTTGAACAATTTCCACCAACCCACCCGCGCGTAAGGCGTCTAGGATTTGCTGAATCATCTCGCTGACGTCATCTGTTTTCAGAGCAATAGGATAATCAGGGAAAGTCGCATTTCGTTTGAGATACTGCCCATATCCGCCTTTGGCGGATAAATAGACATTGCCACCGTAATCGTTGTCCTGTCCTTTTGGGCGCGGGAACAAGATTGCGGAGTGATCCAGTTTTTCGGTCTCATCCAAAGCCCAGGGCGGTTCCAGTCGCTGGCTGCTCAATTGTTTCATGCTTTCCTGATATGCAGTGTCAAGATAATCCACCTTGATTGCCAATTCACGGCGCATGAAATCCAGCAGCACACGGCAAATTTGCTGTCGCGTTTCAGGCGTCGCGCCTGTCAAGGCAGGATGAACGTTTTGCCACAAATCTTCAGCAGAACAGACCTCGTCAAGCGAGATATATTGAATATCAAGCAGCCCGCACTGCTCAAGGTTGGGAGATGTAATGCGCCAACCGCGCTGCAAGTCGCGATAGATTTTGTATCCTAGCACCTCACGTAAGGCGCGTTCTGTTTCACTCTTCTGCGCAAACCTGACAGTAGCGTCCACGGCGTAATAGGAAAAGTCCAAGCCAAGCGCTTCAAAAACTTTTTGAGTTAACACATCATGGTGAATACCTGCCGCACCAGCTTGCGCAACCGCTTTATAGATAGCTGCGCGCAACAACACCATTTCCACAAAGTCATTGAAATGCCCCGCTTGCAGAGAAGCATCCTGACGGTTATCGGTGAAGCTCAATAACTTCTTAACTTTGTCGTTGTCTTTCAAAAGTGGGTTGTTTCGCAAATAACGAATCAGGTTCAAACTGAGGATGGTCGTATCCGTGCTGCGTCCGCCCGAACTAAGTTGGGTCAATTTGGCAAATTCAGACGATTGACGCGGGTTGTATGAAACGCCGCAATTCAAGCAGAAGCGAAATTTCCCTTCGATGAAATGCACTTGGATGCCGTCTTCCGCTTCCTCACCTGAAGGTGCAAGTCTAAATAACTGAGGGAGATTCTTCCGCTGGGATTGTTTGACTTGTATTTCAACTTTACGTTCCTCCAACCAATCTTCGGGAAGACGGTCGTACATATTGTTATCAGAAGCCCAAGGATTGGTTGAGGAAAGATACAGATAGCCTGTCTCAGTATCTTCGTCATCGCTGCGATCGGTGAACTCACGCGAAATGAACGCAGTTCTGCTGGTATCGCGGTTTTTGAACTTGCGGGTTACATAATATTCCTGCCCACATTCACGGCAAAACACTAATGGCAGCAGTTCGCGGGAACGATCGCCTGGCACGAACCTCTGCCCGTGTATGGTGAAGTAGCGCTCATCTTCTTTCTCAATGGAAGCATAAACCGTATCGCCACGATTGAAAAATTGATGTAAGCGGAATGCAAAAGATGGCATCCCTGTTTGTGTATTGATCGTGTCGTATCCTGATAAAAGCGCTTGCGCAATTGCTGCAGCACACGTATTCTCATCGATTCCTGTCAGTTGACTCAGTATGGGAGCTGCACCGTCTTCACCAGTCATTCTTCGCGGTTTGGCACGCACCAAACGCCCTTGATCGTCAGTCTTCAATCCAATATTGCTTTCGATCCAGCTTGCCAGCGGGTCGTTGATCAACTCGTTGTACGTTGCAAATTTGACATTGGGTATATTGATCCGTGTTTTCAATGTTCCCAAAGCATCTGTGGTGCCAAAATCCATCTCTACTGTCGAGCGGCGCAGGGTCTCACCAATAATGCTTTCAGGCAGAACGGTATCACCAAATAATTTCGTAGCAACTGCGGCAACATCTTTTCGTTGTTGCTCAAATCCACCCGCGCTGGAAAGAGTTGCCGATGTGCCAATGCATTGGAGGTTTGTTGCGTTAAGCGTATTGCGGACCCGACGCACTAGCATTGCAACATCCGCACCTTGGCGTCCGCGATAGGTATGCAATTCATCTAAGACGAGAAAGCGTAGTCCTTGCGCCCGTCCCACCAATTTTTCACGCTCTTCGGGGCGGGTTAGGATCAATTCCAGCATGACGTAGTTCGTCAACAGTATATCTGGCGGGTTCGCCATGATGCGATTCTTTTCATCGTCGCTTTCTTGTCCTGTATAACGATCAAACGTTACAGGACCTCTTTGGTCGGGAAAGCCTAGATTGATATACTTTTCGAGTTCTCCACGCTGGGAATTCGCAAGTGCATTCATTGGGTAAACGATGACGGCTTGAATCCCCTTTCCACTTCCGTTCTTCAATACAAAATCAACGATTGGAATAATGTAAGAAAGCGACTTACCAGAGCCTGTACCTGTGGTAAGCACATAGTTTTTTCCTGACTGGGCAACTTGAATAGCATCTTCTTGATGCTGATGAAGTCGGAGTCGATCTCCGCCAGGATTTTCGTTACTTTTTCGACGAAAAATAGATTTGCAAGTCTTATGAAGTACGTTCCTGTCGACTAATTCATCAATATATTGCCCAGGCTTGAAAGCCGGATTTAACTGGATAAGTGGGTCTGGCCAAAGCAACCCACTATTGATTTGGTCGTCGACATAAGCGCGTATTTTGTCGTCTCGTATCTGGATAAAGCTTGAAACGTAAGTTTTATAATCTTCTACGAGATGATTTCGAAGTCCAAATACATCCATTATTCATTCCTTGTTGTCTTCAATAAAACAAAAACCGCCCGCGCAAAGTGACTTGCGCAGGCGGTGGGTGATCGAGTCACGTGCCGTCCCCATCCGTTGCGCCATCGTGCGCAGCGTTCCTCTCTATGAGGCTAATTTCAGTTGATGATATTCGACCGTTGGGGATTTGTCAATTTACAAACGTCACCCCTTTGTACGTCGGGATTTTGTACGTTATTTGCCCAAAACCGAGTCGGAATTAGGGAGATAAGCTCTCTTTTAAATGAAAAGATGACGTACAAGGTATTTGGGCGTCAGGGTCTTGCCAGTTTATTGACTCTTTTATGCATAGGGCGATGGAAGGACAAAATCTCAATCCGTGAATCTCATCATCCCCTTGCGGACCAGATACCCCACTAGAAAACTCGCCCCAATCGCAGACACCAGTCCCGCCACCTCGCCCCACCTTATGCTCACTTGGTAATTTGCCAGCATGGCAGCAATCCCACCGAGGAAGAGGATGATTACGAGTGTAAGTACCATTACCCCCACTTCTTTGAAGATTTTCGGGCGAGCATTTTCGATCCCTACATGTTTGGTGTAGATGGTGTAGGTGGAGAAGGCTAGGCTGAATAACAACGAAAGCATCCCGAAAACAGGTCCAAATGCAGGATGATATACAAGAATAAGCAACATAACGACTAACAGCGTAACAGAAATCTTTGGTAAGTATTTTTTCATCATCAGTAATCCATGCAAATCAACAAAAATCGCTATTGTGTTTTCCCCTCGCCAACCCAGTCAACTATGTAAACTTCAGGTAATTTATATACAACCCGAGAGTTCAAGTCTACAATTGTCGTATCAGTAGCGATATATTTTCCATCAGGTGACCATGTAAAGCCAAATCCCGAACTGTATGGACTATCTGGGTCAGGATTGCAGTAATCATCAATAGTACCTGTTGCCAAATCTAAAACAAGTAGGCGATTAAACGTTTCACCCCCTTCATTAGGTGTGACACCTGCAATAAATGCAACTTTTTCTCCATTGGGTGACCACGATATCTGGCTTATCCATGTAGAGTAAGGATTATTGAATAGCTTATTCAAATCTGTTAATTGCCGTTCCCCAACTGCAAAATCTGCATATACTTGAAATAAGTCATTAATATTTCTGTCCACGCCCATTACAACAGCAAAAGTCGCTCCATCGGGAGACCAAATTGGATTTGAATATGCAAAAGAGTATCCAACCCAAGTAACTGTCCTCCATGTTCCATCGGTGTATATTGAATTGTTTCGCAAAACCAAGTGAGTATTCGTTGAAGCATATACTACCTTATCCAAATTAGGTGAAAAATTTACATAATAGCCCCGAATATCATTTAACCCACTACGAGCCCAAACCTCATTACTATACGGAAAGGTTATCTCCCTCACTTCCCCATTATCTGTATTTAACAATAATAAAGAACCAATTGGCAATGTGCGTATAAATAAAGAATCATTATCCCACCAATCAAACCTCACATAGTCTGGATTAAAATCCAATACATTACCATATAAAATTTCGTTTGCTTCAGTCCATTCTTTTTTCTTTTCAAAAATAATAAGCGGAACACCTTCCAAATCCGAAATGACTATTCCCTTTTTTTCTTCATCAAATTGCGCCACCTTTTGTCCATCGGGTGAAACATTTGCCGTCTCTGGCAATTCAATAAAAATGTTTTGCTCTAAATCAAACAATCCATCCTTCTTTTTCGAATAAACAACTAACTTTCCAGGCAAACTAAGACTATCAAGAGGGCTGCTCTTTTCCTCTAAACAACTTTCCGAGATGATCGAAGGCTGCGAAATGGTTGGTGCTGGTTGGGTTGTTGGCATATTTGTATCAGTATTGTTACTCTCCTGGCAACCAATAATAAGCAATACTAGAAATGTTATTATTTGAGTATGTTTTTTCATTATCTCAGTCCTATCAATTTCAGATTCAGAAGGTCAAATATCTTATTTAGGATATTGAGAATAAACAGCGAATTGTTCAAACGTTAAGACAATAGCGCGAACTGATGCGGGGGTTGGAGAAGACCTATATAACACCTCAAATTTGCCTGTTCCCTCTTCAACATTCTCACTTTTGTAGTAATAATGATCTTGGTCTATATTTCCAACTTCATAAGGCGCATTTGGAAGTGGCTTCCAACCGGGTTCAGGCTCGTTTGCAAAAAGATCGGGATACCTATTCCACGAATACTGCCACATATTAGTGGAACCACCATCCATGGGAGGCAGCAAAACGTTGTTTCGCATTTCTAAAGATTGTAAAGACCCTAATGCGACCAAACGTCCATTTGTTCCAAGAGGGGAAGAATCATTGGGGTCGTATATTCCACTACTCGCGTCTGGCTTTCCATATTGCGCCTTGACGCTACTATCGAAATGCCAAAATTTGTTGATTATCGCTTCTTCGATCAATGGTCCATAGCCATTCGTATTATAAAATCGCAATTCTGCACCTTCCGTATCCAAACCATACGCCAATGCCAATCTCCAAAAATCCTCATTTGTCTTAACTCCCTTCCATTCTGTTATTATTATATTTCCCTTGTTGTCCCATTTCGTTTTACTATCTTCCCACCACCACCCATTAGGATCTGTAAGCAATGCAACCATCAATTGTTCCCCAATTTTGCAGCGATCATAATAAAGGTTTCGTAAATCTTGTCCGTTAATATTTTTCCACTCTGGCAGTGTGCATATAAACTCGGGTGGAATTTGATCCACAGTCATTGGTCCATCAATATTATAAATCTTGGATTGCGTCGGTGTCGGTGTGACGGTAGGTGAAACTGATATTGTCGGAGTAAAGACAACTGTAGGGAATTGGGGCTGCGTTGGCAATACGGCAGGCGTGGGTGTTGGTCTTGTAATAGGTTCCTGTGTGAACCATGAAGAGATTGTATTCCAAGCGTTCTTCAGTGGTTGAACAACATATTTCTCCCACCAATTGGGAGGGTCATCATCACGTGCAGGCATAGCCAGAGCCTTACCGCCTGTGTTTTTCTCTTCAGACTCCTGCTTCCCCAACGCTACGGACGCCACTCCCGCCCACCGCGCCGCATCGACAGCATTCTGCCTAGCTTGCTCTTGCGCCTTGTACGCATCGGCTATTGCCACAGCATCCCGCTCACCTGCCCGTTGAGCCTCCAGTGACTTCTGGCTTTCATATTCTGCATAGCTTTCCTGCCGTGCAATGTATCCAGCCGTCTGCTTATACGCGGACAGTTTCTCCTCCTGTGTCATATCCGCCTGAACTGCTTTGGCGATGTTCGCGGCTTGTTGAGTCTGTTGTTGTGTTCGCGCTGCTTCCCAAACCTGCTCTTGGGCACGCTTGGCTTGGTTCTTGGCGATCACCTTTCCACGGCGTTTTGCCAGCACATCTGGAGGGATCTCATCTTCATCTCCCTGCCCAGCATTGCTAGCAATTAGCGCAGCTAATCTTGCGGCATCCTCCTCACGCTTCTTCTGCCACTCGGCAAGGGTCGCTCCCAGCATAGCTGCCGCGGCTGCTCCCCACAGGATGTTCGGGTTAGTGTTTGGTAGATTGGTGGTCTGGTTTCCAGAGGTGAATGAGTTCGTTCCTCCAGCCTGGAGGTTCACACTCGCAAAGACCGTCTCCCCATTTATCGTGGTGGTCTCCGTGCCCACATTCCCATTGTTTGCACCTCCAAACGATTGTTCATTGGTAGTGGATGCTTCACTTGGTATTGGTTCGGTCACTGTACTGGCAGGTGGTGTGAAGGCAGGGATCGGCAAGATGGAGTTGAAAGCAGTCACTTCCACAATTGCAGTCCGCATGGTCTCATTCCCTGCCTGGTCGCTGATCTTCAAGGTGATGAAGTATTGCCCCGGCGCAGCCTTCGTTCCATCGGCAAAAATCCCGTCCCAACGGATTGTATTGTCATTGGACTTATTACCCGTCAATTCTTCCAGCCAGACGATCTTCTTGTATTTCTCTGCATCATCTTCGATGACCGAACGGTTGATCCACAGTCCACTCAGAGTGTCTTCGAGATCGTAATTAAAGGTATCGCCCAAATCCAACGTATCGTCATACGTCGCAATGGCAGGTGGGACAGTGTCCATCATCATCGGCAAAACAGGCGTTTCGGTGACATTGCCCGCGTTGTCGGTGGCGCGGATTTTGTAGCTGTGGACTCCATCCGTGAAAGACAGAGGACTGGTGATGGTCCCCCAAGCGCCATTATTGACGGACGCTTCAACCTTGTTTATGCCTGATCCCCCATCCGAAACATTGGGTGTCACTGTGACCGACGAGATGTACCAGTCATTCTGTCCACGGGTGCCGTTGATGTTTAAGCTCAGGCCGGGAGTGGTGGCATCTACATAGATCTGCCGGGCTGGGGTTTGAGAGACATTGCCTGCATTATCAGTCGCTCGAAACTGCACGGTATAGATGCCATCGGGAAGAGTGATCGGGGTGCTTACATTGGTCCAAGTGACACCATCGGTGGTCGCTTCGAGGCTATACAGACCAGAGGTGGCATCGCTAGCTTTCGGGGTTAGTGTCACTGCAGAGACGTACCAGCCGTTTTGTCCGGTTGTCCCCGTGGTAGAGAGGTCGAGGGTAGGCGCAGTTGTATCCACATTGACCGATTGCAGTCCCGTTTCGGTGACATTCCCCGCATTGTCCGTGGCTCTAAACTGGATGGTATGAACGCCGTCTGCAAAGGTGGTGTCACTCTTGCCCAGCCAGCGTTATCTACATTCACTTCTACTGATGCGAGTCCGGAAAGGGAATCAGAGGCTGAGGCGGTGACGGATGTTTGGGAGATGTACCAGCCATTGGTTCCGGAGGAGCCGTTGATGTCTCCAGTGATCTGCGGGGTGGTCACATCCAAGTGATACGATGTGGAGCCATTGGCAGAGAGTCCAGTAGCTGAATCCACTTTGTAGGTGGCGGTCCCCGATGCTTCAGGTAAGGGGATGGAGCAGGTGGTTTGTCCGCTTGGGCAGGCGAAGGCAACATCGTTGACCGTTCCACTGATGACAATGGCTTGCCCTTGAGGGTCTGAGGCAGTCAAGTCGAGAGATAAAGCGCCAATACACCACCCATTGCTTCCGCTGTTGGAGCAGTTAAGAACGTGGGAGATCGTGGGCGGCTGGTAAACGGGTCCGCCACCGCCGCCATCTCCAGGATCGCCACAGTTGCCGCTTGCATCCGTACATTCATAGGTGAGGCAGGTGCGGGGCCAGGCATTCTCATCCCATGAGGTGCATTTGATACAGTTCCAAGGGCAGGCATCCACACTCGAGGCAAAGGGATGGAGAGCCGGGTACTCTTGAAAGTTGGTTGGCGTTTTTTCTTTTTCTGGTTGAACAATGGGTGCGAAAAAGACAAGCGAAACCAGTAAGATGGCGAAAAAGATCTTTAGTGGCTCGAATAATTCAGGTTTCTGTTTACTATGGGGTTGACGATCCATTGCCCCCTCCTATGGGTTTTATTTCCAAAGATTGTACGACGATTCCCTTCCCCGCAAATTTACGTTTTTGTTAGGTAGGATTGATACCGCAAACTATAAAAGTCAACAACCAGGATGGGTTTGCCTTTTACTGAATTCATTTCTCTGAAATAAGTTCTATTAACTTATCCAACGTTTGATGATTTTCTTCTGATCCATAAAGCCGAGAACCATTTTTCTTGAAATGCCAAATTGCTTCCTCTTTATCCATGCCTGAATAAATCAAGTAGGCAACAACCATGGTTGCCGAACGATGGATTCCCATTTTGCAATGAACTAAAACTTTGTGTCCACTCTTGACCAAAGTATCAATCATTTGAGCGCCAACAAGTAATTGATAAGGATTGGGATCAGTATGATCTTCTGTAGGCAACCATAAATATGCAAATGGAGCAGGAGCGCCAAAAACGTCTTGATTTTCTGCTCGCAAATTTACCACGGCAGTTACACCTAAATCTATAACTTCTTTCCAGTTATTTTCATTGATGCCTGCGCCAGCGAGTAAGATTTGTTCTGTTATCCATGCCATATTTTGATTGATCCTGAATATATAAATGAAAATTTATTTTCAGCTACTGCAATTGGAATACGTGCTGCACAAAATCTGTTCTAAAAATCAAACTCAGCCATAACAGGATAATGATCTGAAGCGAGAGTTACGCTTTCTGGCTCACGCACTACCCAACATTTTTTCAAAAAGCTTTTCATTGGCGTGTTCACAAAAATGTAATCTAACCGCGCATTAGGACTTGGCGGAGGGAGTGTAAACCCATCGTCCGAATTCATCAACCGAAAACAATCTATATATCCTGCTGACAAGTACTTTGCTATTGAGGAATGACAAACCCGATTTCCTTGTAGATAGATCATCCACTTTAGCCAGGTGGGCATACTTTGAGTATTGACCTTTTCGCCTGGGGCAATTGCATTGAAGTCCCCAGCGATGAGACTGAATTGCTCATTACCTTTCTGAACATAGTTGACAATAAAACTTGCTTCCAAGAAACGCCACGCTTCAAAAGCGAACCCGAGATTAGCCATTGGGTGAACGCCAACAATTCTCATGGTTCTTTTTGGAATAATCTCAATTTCAGCGTCAATAAAATTTCGCCAAATCGGGAAAATAGGATGGTGGCTTTTGAAACTTCTAACAGGCAATTTGCTGAGTAACGCTACTTTTCGTTGCTTATTACCCGTTCCAAAATAATATTTCATTCCCACTTCTTGTGACAGGAACTGTAAAAACTCTTCAGTATAGACCTCTTGCAGGATAACAACATCTGGATTGGCGGATTTAATTACCTTCAAAATATGTGCTTCTCGGTTTTCACCACCGTCAAGAATATTGTATGTCATTACACGGAAAAGCATATATATTCTGTTCCTATAGATCTGCTTTAGGGCGTTTAGTGGTTTGTTGGGTAGAAACAGCAATGTCATCCAACTAGATAATACTTGAGATTCCCATAAGCCCCATATTGGATATGGATTTACACCTCATACCTGGATAAAAAGGGTAAAAGATCATCGGCAACCTTTTGACGATAAATTAAAGTTGGCCATATTTCAAGCGGAGGTTCCTTCACCAAATGTGAATTGAGTCGAATGTCACCGAAATCATCATGCAAACAAGGGCGTACCCCACAGTTTCATGCATCTCACGTGGAACGAAACTGTGGTCCACAACTTCTCCAATGACAAATTGGATCATTATCCCAATTCTATCGAGACGTTTTGTTAGGTGCGCTTTTTATCAACCGCGACTTTGTTCTTAGCAAGATTGATAAAGTTTTCCCATTCATCTTGACTCTTAAACATGTTTGGCTTGAATACATTAAACCCATGTTTTCCTTGATAAAGCAAAAATGTATTTTTATCTAATTTGTAGTTTGTATAGATGCTCCACTGAAGATTTGCCTTAATTTCTGAGTTGTTTATGGAAATTCCATCTTCAGTGATTGTTCCAGAAACTTCCTGCCGATAAATATTTCCCTTTTGGTCATAAGAAGATAATTGTACGTACGGTAGCCACCACGGGAAAGTTAAAAAGCCAATGGAGACTAAAATAACTGGAAGCATGTAACTTAACGTGTCTGTTGAAAATTCTGGCATTGCATCTTTTGATAATAAAAACGTTGATGTAATACAGAGTAACATAAACCCGAAAAACCATTTTTGATATCTTAATTGGGGATTGCTAATTAAGATGCACTTCAAGAAATCTGCCTTAGTAATCTTTCCAGAATAAGAAATTTCCATACTTTTAATCCTCCTGTATTGGACTATTTGCTCTTTGATCTAAACGAAGCGCCTAAATGCATGCATTACCTGGGTTGTGTCTCGACAACCAGGGCAGGGAAGGCGAAGCTGTCCAGCCAGCCGGTCCTTGACGGACAGCCCAAGGAAAAAGGTTCAGGCGTAGAAACTGCTTGAAGTGTGCGTATGCCCACCGGGCATCCTCAACGTCAGGCGCAGGTTATGTTGGTTGCGGTTATGGAGAACGATATTTTTGGATTTGCTCCCAAAGTTGGTTCTCATTGATTTTTTGTCCCAAACGATGACCACCTGTTTTGAAAAAGTTCAAACATTTTTGCAGCTCAACCTTCTGGGGATTTAGAGGTGCTAAGGCTTTGGCTAGTATAGGGGTAATTTCTCTTTTGACAAATCTATTTGGAGAGAGCATTAATTGGACAACCGTGTAAATAAAACCAAAAATGAAGATTAGTCCACTACTTAATGAGAGAATATTTTGAGCTGTATCCGTTTGTGATATTACTATGGATAAACATGGTGAAATAACAAGTGCTGCGATAGTGATTAAGCATCCCAAATCACTTTCCTTATCGAATTTTGCATTGGCATATCTTTCTTCTACCTTACCTGAAAGATGTTTAAAAGGCTCAATAAGAAGAACTTCTCTTTCTTCATGCGAGAAAGTATGGTTTTCTTTAATTTTCTTTTCAATTTCTAAGCGCTCTGCACGATCCAAACGCAGTTTTGGGTAGGTTTCTTTTATTAACTTTTCAATATCGTTGCCAGGCGCAAACAAGAAGGTCTTATATTTTCTCGAATCAACGAGCCTTTTTGTTTTGCAATTCGTGCATTCTCCAACGTGTCCAACCAGTTCCCCTTCACCTAAAGCTACAAAATAAAGATGCCCAGCAACTCCAAGTCGAGAAATTCTGTGTGGAGTTATATCCCTGCAAATTGGACAAAAATCTGCTGCATGACCTAGAGCTTTTTCAACTCGTTTTTTACCCCATACTATAGCCATTAATTGATCTCCTAATTTGAAATAATATCATGAGCAACCCAATGGTTTGCATCATCGTCATCGCAGGGTATAGCTGGAAGGGCGGAGCCGTCCAGCCCCAAAAAGGCAAAGGCATAGAAAACTCAGCTGCACCCCTTGTTAGCCCATGTTTTTATCCTAAATAGTTTTTGATATCTTCAAGTTCACGCCTAGCTAACAAGATACTCGGATAGTCTGGTGCATCTTTGTAATAGGTAAATATTTTTTCATAGGCTGCCTTATATTTTATTAAAGCCTTAAATGCTTTGTCTGAATTTATCTGTTCGCCAATATGTAAATAGCTGCACCCTAAATAATAGTAACCTAGTAAAAACGAATCCGGCGGAAGCTCACTGCTGAGAGCAATCTGTAAGTTTTTTATAGTTTCCTCAAATTCACTAAGGCGAAAAGACGCAACACCTTTATTGTAGTAGTTTATGGCATATTGTGGCGCCAATTCGACTGATTTGGAGAGGGATTCTTTTGCTTCTATATATCTTTGTTGCGATAGTAAAGCCATCCCTAACGCGTTGTGACATAAATATTGATCTGGTTTTATCTGTATTGCCTTTCGGGCATCATGTTCAGCCTCAATGATTTTATACATCCTTAAGTAGATTACGGATCTCAGTTGATAGGATTCCCAATGAGCAGGGGATTGTTTGATAGATTGGCTAATGTATTTTAATGCTTGTACTTGATTCCCATCTTGAAATGCTTTGAATGCAGCTCGATAAGACGAAGGATGCCTCATAAATATGTACCCTAAACTTATACTCAAAAATATCGATATTCCAATAAAGAGAGGTATTGGATTACCAACAGGATAAATAGATATGGAAATGCCAAGCGCAAGAGAGGTCAAGCAAGTTATAAAAATCCAACGCGCTTCAGGCAAGATGCTTTTAATCTTTAGCAGCATAAAAGCAAAAAAACTGCCTGCAACACAAAAAGCAAATATGATTTCTGAAGCAATAAAAATAAATGAAAAGGCGCCAATGCTAAGTCCAATAACCAAGACAAGCATGGAAATTTTGTCCCAAATAGAATTAAGTGGTCGAATAGGATGTATCTCTATTTTTTTCTTTTCCATATAGTTTCTCGTTGTAGGCGGGCTAACGGCATGCGTCATCGTTCTTGCAGGGGATACCTGCGCTGGGGCGGGGACTTGGCTCATCCATCCACCAGCCTATCCTGGACGGATAGTCCAGGGAAAAGTGCTAAGGCGTGTGAAATTGTTTGGAACGACCGCAAAATTCCCAGCGTCAGGTGCATATCATCCCAGTTCTATCGGGACACTTTGTTGGCTGGCGTTTTGTGGAAGGCAATATTATTTCCAAAATATCCACCATGCTTTTTTTACTGAGTTTTCTTTTTCATTATTTTCTGCAACCCATTCAACCATTCCTTTTCGATTTATTTTCTTGATAAAGTGATTTCCAAATAAATCTCTTTCTATGATGTGCGGAGAGTCTTTTGTGTGCGGGTTGAAATGTGCTAATTTTGTTTCCACATCAAAACTAATAGCACAATTAGAAAAGCAGTTATTCCAATCTGTAGGCAAATCACTGTCGAATGCGCGAATTCCACTTTGCACACTTGCATTCATTTCTTCTGCTTCTCCCATATTTGCTACATCGTTCCAATCCATGTGAATGTAATTACCGTTGGATAGATTTAGTGATTCCAACCATTTATCATACATAACCCCTATGTCTTCTGAAAAAAGGTTGCAAAACCTTGATCGTTTATTGATAGCTCGTTGAATACCAACTTCTGTTGGGGTTATATAGACAGGGCGGTGTAGGGTTTCATCGTTTCGTAGCTTTAACGTGCAAGATTTCAAATCGTTTTCTTGAAATACGCTGTACCATAATGGAGGTATTGCGTATTTTGCCGCCATTATTATTTGAATGTTATCGTGTTGATAGTACCAATCTATATAATAATTGGGGTTTTGAGTTTGATTAACAACGAGATAAGACCAATGACCCATTATTACCTAATTTGATGACCAGTCATTCAACTACGCTTTAACGAAACCGTTCAGCTTTTTGTCCCATATGGGGTGATATACCGAATGCTTTGGCACATCATACTTTGTACGGATACCATAAATTATATGCCACAACTACCCAATGGGGCACTTGGATTGGATATGGGAGTGCTTTTAGTCTGGTACCTGGCCGTTATCTCCTTTGTGAGGGTTGATCTCCTAGCTGGTGACATGAAGGTATAAACAAGCTCAGCCTTGTGGACAGAAATTATCTCACCAACCTCATCATCCCCTTGCGGACCAGATATCCCACTAGAAAACTCGCCCCTATCGCAGACACCAGTCCCGCCACCTCGCTCCACCTTATACTCACTTGGTAATTTGCCAGCATGGCAACAACCCCACCAAGGAAGAGGATGATGACGAGTGTAAGCAACATAACGCCAATTTCTTTGAGAATTTTTGCGCGGGCGTGTTCAGTCCCTTTGTGTTTTTGGATGATGGCGTAGGTTGAGAAGGCGAGGCTGAAAAACCCTAAAATTAGGCTGAAGGCTGGGAAAAGCCAGAGAGAGAAAAAAGTTGCCATTATTAGCAGAACAAAAATGATTATGGGCATATAGATCTTTCGCATTTTAATACTCTTTTGTAGGCTATCTTATAACTACCATCCGTGGCATCTACCTTGTATCCAATTTTATATTTAAGGTCAGTTGCGTCCCAAGAGTAATCAATATACCAGCTCGGATCATTAAAGAAAGTTATCCAAATGCTACAATCGTTGTTTAATAATTCCTTTCGTAAACTCACTCCAAATTTTTGTTCCACAATTTTCAAAGCCTCTACCGAGTTAATATTTCCATGGACTACTTTAGCTTCTTGAAAACCGTCATCATTGGCTCGCGGCTCATATGTTAAATAGGAAGAATAAATGAGCTCTTCCAAGGGATATATATACATATATATTACTGAAAAAGACTTATCAGTGTTTTTCTTGTAAAAAATGATATTCGCGCTATCGAATCCTTGCAAATTATCAGAACACTGATAAATACCGAAACTCCCATATCCATATATATACCAACCATCTTCCATAGTTTCGTTCGTCAAGAATATTAAATGAGCCTTGGCTATATCGAAATAATCTTCTATTAGCCAAGGGAACTTACCAGGTTGATAGAACTCCTCAAAAACATCAGGTTCAGTATCTAGCAAGGAAAAAACTTTGTTCTCGTTATTTTTTATGTCGGAGAGGATTGTCTTAGGTTTTATCTTATAGTACTGAAAATCACTGGGAGGATCATCGAGAGGGTTATGAGGACGGTTTTTGGAATATTCTAATGGATCAAAGTACTGTTGCAAGTCTATACAACCAACAGTTATAAGAGCTATGATAAAAAGGATGATCCTTTTAAAGTTTTTCATTTATTTATTTTCAACCTTCGCTATATCAGAAGTGTCTATCAATTCTTCGATTTTAGTCGTATCCAAATTCTCAGGTAAATAATAACCGTTTTCCTTCAAAGCAGTTGTCTGCTCATAGAATTTCTCGAGCATAAACTCAGTATCAAAGTCCTTTGAACCACCTGACCAAAGTTCCAAGAAAAAGCGTTCTATTGCCCCTTTTTGATTTGTCCAGCCTTGATACTCATCTTGATAAAACGCCTCCCAGTTTATGCTACCGGATTCTGTATATTTTTTGTTATTAATTACTCTTTGGATGTCGTTTTTATCAAAGCCGGGCCCATTTTGTGCCATAGCAACAATAATATACTTATCTGTTTCGTCCAAGGTAATTCCTCTTTTTTGTGCTAAATTATCTGCCTCCTCAATTACTTGCATTATTCTATTATTCATGCCTTGTATAGCTATATTAGGGTCATACGGGTCTGACCCAGGCAAACCTAAACCATACCCACGACAGTCACCATTTTTACACTCAAAGCCTTCACCATAAGGAGTGTTAAGCTCATTTCTAGATAGTTGTGCTAGTCCAAGATGCGAATTATCGTCTTCGTCATTGTTCTTTCCTTCACTTTGAATATTTATTGATGCGGCAATATAAGTTTTCATAACAGCATCAAAGGGGTTATTGGTGATCTCATCTTTCGTTGCTGGTGAAATTAACTTTTCGCCAGGTGATTTGAATATGTTATCCCACCATTCTTTAATGGGATTAGGCGGACCATCACGGTTCACCACCAACAACCCTCCCCCGCCCGAATTTCCCGATGACAAGACACTTCCAACAACGGCTATACTCGTATTCCAAATCGTTGACAGCCAATTTTCATTATTCTTTTCTTCATTTCCCTGTTTCCCCTGCGCCACGGACGCCACTCCTGCCCACCGCGCCGCATCGACAGCATTCTGCCTAGCTTGCTCTTGCGCCTTGTACGCATTGGCTATTGCCACAGCATCCCGCTCACCTGCCCGTTGAGCCTCCAGTGACTTCTGGCTTTCATATTCTGTATATCGTTCTTGCCGCGCAATGAATTCCGGCGATTGTTTATAGGCTGCCAGCTTTTCATCCTCCGTCATATCCGCCTGAACTGCTTTGGCGATGTTCGCGGCTTGTTGAGTCTGTTGTTGTGTTCGCGCTGCTTCCCAAACCCGCTCTTGGGCACGCTTGGCTTGGTTCTTGGCGATCACCTTTCCACGGCGTTTTGCCAGGACATCCGGAGGGATTTCATCTTCATCTCCCTGTCCAGCATTGCTGGCAAGTAGCGCAACTAATCTTGCCGCTTCTTCTTCGCGCTTCTTCTGCCATTCGGCAAGGGTCGCTCCCAGCATGGCAGCCGCAGCAGCCCCCCAAAAGATATTTGGATTGGATATGGGAGAGGTTGTCGTTTGGTTTCCATTGCTGAATGAATTCGCCCCTCCAGCTTGGAGATTCACACTGGCAAAGACCGTCTCGCCATTGGTCGTAGTAGTTTCGGTTCCAACATTCCCATTGTTCGCACCGCCAAAGGATTGCTCATTGGTCGCGGACGATTCACTTGGGATCGATTCGGTGACTGTACTGGCAGGCGGCGTGAAAGCAGGGATCGGCAAAATGGAGTTGAAGGCAGTCACTTCCACAATTGCCGTACTCATAGTCTCATTCCCAGCCTGGTCACTGATCTTCAAGGTGATGAAGTATTGCCCCGACGCAGCTTTCGTGCCATCCGAGGTATTGGGAAGAAATTTACCCTGCCAACCTCATCATCCCCTTGCGGATCATATACCCCACCAGAAAACTTGCCCCAATCGCGGACACCAGTCCCGCCACCTCGCCCCACCTCATTCCCACTTGGACATTCACTAGCATGGACGCAATCCCACCGAGGAAAATAACTGCAATGAGCGTGAGTACCATCACACCCACCTCTTTGAGGATTTTGGCACGGGCGTGTTGTGTCCCTTTGTGCTTGGCGTAGATAGTGTAGGTGGAGAGGGCGAGGGTAAGCAGCAATGCAATTATCCCTAGTATTGGAGTGGCTGTTGGGTAAAGCACGATAGAAAGCAAGGTGAGTAGAAAAAATAAAATAAAAATGAACGGCATGTATTTTTTCATTTGTACAACTCACAAACATTTTCGATATCATCACAGGCGTACCAATCGGGAGAGGCATAAAGTTGGAAATCTTTAAAGTCGACTTGAGCAGGCAATAAATCTTCTGAGAAGATATCAAAATAAAATATTCCAGCAGCATCAAGCAAAACCGGGTCCATTCTTAGAAAATAGTAAAAAACATTTAAGGCTATATAACGATTATCGGGCGACCAAGATAAATTTTGGCGAGGAGGGTACTTATTTATATGAGTAAAGTTACCCAGAATGATTGGACTCTGCTGGGTAATAACAAAATTAGGGTCAATTCTGTCTTTCAAATCGACAACAGAGAGCATCTTATTAAGATTCACCCCGCTTTTGTTGATAATTCCAAGCGACGGAATATATTTACTGTTTGTAATGTTAGCTTCAGAAAGAAAGGCAATTTGTTCTCCATCGTGCGACCATGAAATAGCAATAAAACTATTTGACTTTTCAGTATCAATAGGCTGAAAATCTCCAGTCACTGGGCTACCCAAATACAAAACGCCCTCTGTTGCAACTGCCCATAGGTCAGGATTCGCAGGCGAAGGAGCAATATACTGAGCATTTTCAAGAATTAGCCCGTCGGTTGATGAAATGTTTTCAAGCCGGGTTGAACAAGTGGAATAGCGTTCGGCAATATCCACCAGACAAAACGGCGCAAGCACAATTTGAAGACCATCGTATGTCCATTCCAGAGAATTAATTTGAGTTTCAAACCTGTTTGCGATATAGCCCGGTGGCAGTTGGATCATTTTCAGGCTTTCAGACATTTTCCCGCCTTTGTTATGTTTTATATATTCAACCAGATTTAAGATGCAGACCCCTGAGACTTCAGGATCTTCCGCATCCAAACAGCCAAAAGCAACCGATTGTCCGTTGGGTGACCATTGAACAGGGATGGCAAAAATAGGAACAAGTCCTTCTTTTGGGTTGTATGGAATAGCCAGTTTATTATCGCCATTCGCATCCATGATCTCAAGGGCATGCTGTTCTATATGCCAATATAGGATTTTTCCCCGAACGCTGGTTTTATCCAGAGTTGGGTATACAGCAAGTGGCGTGATTGTAGGAGGAGCAAAAACCGTATTGGTTGCCTGAGGCAAGGTCGCTGCAACTGTAGGAAATTCAGAAACATTTATTATTTCGCTTGTTTGCTCGGCGTCAGGAGGATATATGTTTTCCCTTTGATTTCCTTCGATCAATGAAAAAAACAAGATGCCCAACAATAAACCAAGCGCCACCAAAAAGTATTTTTTATTCATGGTGTTACCCCAGATGGGCTGGCAGGGCAATACAACAACGAATACTCGCCCTGCCCTCCTTGGTCCACAACAAAACATGTTTTCCCATCATTTGTGGGCACAACTTGCATGGTCGAAGTATCCAGATCATACAAATCTGGCTTAATTTCAGATACGGGAACAACGGAGATTTGAGTGAGATTTTGATTGGTTGTATCATCTATCGAACGAATTTGGCGGTTAGGGCTTGGGTTTCTTCCAATAATAGTTCCATCTTCATCAAAGACATAGTCAAATCGCCCATCTTGCTCAACAATCGCGGGACGATTTCCAACAGCGAGGGAGTCAGGATAAAGTAGATTAGTACTTGGCAGGGACTGCCTGACAATTATTCCTGTGTGTGCCCAATCTCCATAAAACCTATCATAGTAAAACACAGCACTTCCATTCTGGAATATCTGAGGATACCTATCTACAATTTCTCCAAAGCTTAGATTGTTTCTTAATGCATTTGGAGATGCTTCAATATTTTCGTAAACAATACGGAATTCACCATGATATTTCGAAAACAATTTCTGTTGTTCTGGAGTTTTATACCATGTTTGTAAGTTATCGTGATTTTGTTTGTTGTTTGTAAAGAGAAAGATCCCTTCAGGCATTCTTTGAAGGTATTGCCCATCCCATATTTGATCTCCCTGTGGAGGAAATCTGATGCCCGCTTGCCACCAGATTTGGGAGAGGAAATTTGAACAATTACTTTGTCCCGGAAAATCAATTCCGCCCCAATTATCGTTATCAAAATCAAAACGAAAAAAGTTGGGGTCATTTACTCTGTATTTTCGCAAAGCAAGAGTAGCCATAATATCACCCAAAGTGAAATTTGGATTCTGCTCTCCAATCCTATGCATTTCCAATGCATATTCTCGCTGATAATTTATTCGCCAGTCACTCGTTTGGATGGCAGGCACAGCCAACGGTTTTCCGCCTCCCATAGCCTCCTCCCGCTCTCTTGCCTTATATTCCTCCGCAATGGACACAGCATTCCGCTCCCCTGCTCGTTGAGCCTCCATCGCCTTCTGGCGTTCATACTCCTTGATTGCCTCTTGTCTCGCGACATATTCTGGGGTTTGCTTATAAACTGCCAGCTTTTCATCCTCTGTCATGTCTGCCTGAAGGACTTTGGCGATTTTCGCCTGTTGCTGTGCCAGTTGTTGTGTTCGTACCGCTTCCCAAGCCTGCTCCTGAGCACGCTTGGCTTGATTCTTGGCTATCACCTTTCCACGGCGTTTTGCCAGCACATCTGGAGGGATCTCATCTTCATCTCCCTGCCCAGCATTGCTAGCAATTAGCGCAGCTAATCTTGCGGCATCCTCCTCACGCTTCTTCTGCCACTCGGCAAGGGTCGCTCCCAGCATAGCTGCCGCGGCTGCTCCCCACAGGATGTTCGGGTTAGTGTTTGGTAGATTGGTGGTCTGGTTTCCAGAGGTGAATGAGTTCGTTCCTCCAGCCTGGAGGTTCACACTCGCAAAGACCGTCTCCCCATTTATCGTGGTGGTCTCCGTGCCCACATTCCCATTGTTTGCACCTCCAAACGATTGTTCATTGGTAGTGGATGCTTCACTTGGTATTGGTTCGGTCACTGTACTGGCAGGTGGTGTGAAGGCAGGGATCGGCAAGATGGAGTTGAAAGCAGTCACTTCCACAATTGCAGTCCGCATGGTCTCATTCCCTGCCTGGTCGCTGATCTTCAAGGTGATGAAGTATTGCCCCGGCGCAGCCTTCGTTCCATCGGCAAAAATCCCGTCCCAACGGATTGTATTGTCATTGGACTTATTACCCGTCAATTCTTCCAGCCAGACGATCTTCTTGTATTTCTCTGCATCATCTTCGATGACCGAACGGTTGATCCACAGTCCACTCAGAGTGTCTTCGAGATCGTAATTAAAGGTATCGCCCAAATCCAACGTATCGTCATACGTCGCAATGGCAGGTGGGACAGTGTCCATCATCATCGGCAAAACAGGCGTTTCGGTGACATTGCCCGCGTTGTCGGTGGCGCGGATTTTGTAGCTGTGGACTCCATCCGTGAAAGACAGAGGACTGGTGATGGTCCCCCAAGCGCCATTATTGACGGACGCTTCAACCTTGTTTATGCCTGATCCCCCATCCGAAACATTGGGTGTCACTGTGACCGACGAGATGTACCAGTCATTCTGTCCACGGGTGCCGTTGATGTTTAAGCTCAGGCCGGGAGTGGTGGCATCTACATAGATCTGCCGGGCTGGGGTTTGAGAGACATTGCCTGCATTATCAGTCGCTCGAAACTGCACGGTATAGATGCCATCGGGAAGAGTGATCGGGGTGCTTACATTGGTCCAAGTGACACCATCGGTGGTCGCTTCGAGGCTATACAGACCAGAGGTGGCATCGCTAGCTTTCGGGGTTAGTGTCACTGCAGAGACGTACCAGCCGTTTTGTCCGGTTGTCCCCGTGGTAGAGAGGTCGAGGGTAGGCGCAGTTGTATCCACATTGACCGATTGCAGTCCCGTTTCGGTGACATTCCCCGCATTGTCCGTGGCTCTAAACTGGATGGTATGAACGCCGTCTGCAAAGGTGGTGTCACTCTTGCCCAGCCAGCGTTATCTACATTCACTTCTACTGATGCGAGTCCGGAAAGGGAATCAGAGGCTGAGGCGGTGACGGATGTTTGGGAGATGTACCAGCCATTGGTTCCGGAGGAGCCGTTGATGTCTCCAGTGATCTGCGGGGTGGTCACATCCAAGTGATACGACGTGGACCCATTGGCAGAGAGTCCAGTGGCAGAATCCACTTTGTATGTGGCGGTACCTGATGCTTCAGGTAAGGGGATCGAGCAGGTGGTTTGTCCGCTTGGGCAGGCGAAGGCGACACCGTTGACCGTGCCACTGATGACGATGGTTTGCCCTTGCGGGTCTAAGGCGGTGAGATCCAAACTAAGGGTTCCAATGCACCAACCGTTCGTGCCGGCATTGGAGCAGTTGAGCACATGCGAGATCGTGGGCGGTTGATAGGAGGGTCCGCCACCGCCGCCATCTCCAGGATCACCACAGTTGCCACTTGCATCCGTGCACTCGTAGGTGAGGCAGGTGCGGGGCCAGGCATTCTCATCCCATGAGGTGCATTTGATACAGTTCCAAGGGCAGGCATCTGCGCTTGAGGCAAAGGGATGGAGAGCCGGATACTCTTGAAAGTTGGTTGGCGTTTTTTCTTTTTCCAGTTGAACAATGGGTGCAAAAAAGACAAGTGAAACGAGTAAGATAGCGAAAAAGATCTTTAGTAACTTGAATAATTCAGGTTTCTGCTTACTACGGGGTTGACGATCCATTGCCCCCTCCTTTGGGTTTTATTTCCAAAGATTGTACGATGATTCCCTCACCCACAGATTTACGTTTTTGTTAGGCGATTATGGATGATATTTATGCCTTGAACCACTTCTTTACAACGCCCGCGTAAAGCGCAACAGTCAGGATGAGGGGGGCATCCTGACTATTGCAAATGAGATTGTGACAGAATGTAAACATCTAATTATATTGCGTCAATAGAAAAACCTAAAAAAATTGTAAGTGCAAATTCTTGGCGATATTATACGGTTTGTGCGAAAATATCTTTGTGAAGCGCAATGTTGTATTTGTGCCAGTACATTAAAAATTGAGAAATTGGAACCATATTCACTATCCATCAGGGCGGGGAGGTATGAAGTGGGCATGTCATGCCGCAATGCGGCTATGAATCGATCATCCATCGTTGTTGTGGATGAGTTTCTAATTTTTCTTGGAGGTATGTAGAAGGGCTGAAGACCGCTTTGTCTACTTATATGATTTGGCAACCTTTGTTTGGTTGTAGTTTTATGGGTAATGATGACCCTAGGCATAGCTAATGCCTTGAACAATCATGTGGGTGCAATTCCCCTGGGTTTAATGATTGCCTGTTTGTTATTTCAGTAAAAAATCACATGGAATTACGGCGCCATTCCCAAAGCCGTCTGTGCCTGATCTCCAGTCTGAGGTTGTAATGGTTTGCAGTCACCATTGGCTTGTCTAAAATTCTGCTCCCCCTCAGTATTACTTGTTAATTTGACACAATGTAAAAACGCACCTTTGGCTTTGTGACCCTTATTGGGAATAAGCCGAAGGCAATTTTGTTTTAAATCAATTCTCTGTAGGTATAAAAAGCTCTCATAACTCGTTTTGGGTTGTTGAGAGCTTTTTATGTTTACACCTCCAAAAAGAAGGAATGTTCATATGACCGAACCTCTCTTAAATTCATCTGCCCTTTCAGAATTCCAACCTGAATACCTGTCTGTCGCTGAAGTAGCTCTGATTCTACGTGTTTCCGCTTCTACTGTTCGCACTTGGATTACGACTAAACGCCTAAGAGCTCACCGCTATGAGGGGCGCCTGATTCGTATTCGGCGCTCAGATTTAGAAATATTTGTTGAGCGTTCGAGAACGGGTGAAAGTCATACCTGATGTGGTTTTGATGCAAGAGATATAACTTCTTGCATCAAAACCCATCTCGACTGATAAAATCTTATGCTACAGTACCTTAACAATCCACAAGATGAAAAGAAGCAGCACCTCCTCGTGCAAAATACTGAGGAGATGTTTATGTACAACAAGGGAAATAATCGTTCACCTGGTTCGGGGTCGGTTAGTAAAAATTCATCTGGAACCTGGCGCGCTCAGGTAACCTTGCCATCGTTGCCTGGCACAAAGCCCAAGCGGCTGACTAAATCCTTTCCAGTGAAGAAAGATGCCGAAACCTGGATCCGCAAGCACTTAAATGAAGTGGATGCTGGTTTGACATCTGAAAATCACAATACAACGATTGGGCAATATGCTGCTCTCTGGTTAGAGACGAAGCGACATAGGATCCGAACGCGCACCTACGATGATTATCACCGATACTGCACAAGATATATTGTCCCTCATTTCGGGTCTTTGATTCTACGTACAACGCGTTCATCGCAGATAAACCAATTCTATTCAAGGCTGCTTGAAAATGGATCAGGCACTGCAACCGTAGCATATGTTCACCGGGTCCTGCGAGCTATATTTTCAGATGCCCAACTAGATGGGATTATCAACTCCAATCCATGCCGTGATGCGAAACCGCCTCGTGTACGAAAATCACGTAATGTTGAGGCGATGTCTCGGGCGGAGGCAGAAGAATTTCAACGCCTCGTGAAGCAACACTACCCAGCTTATTTGACCGTTTTCAAGGTGGCACTTGGCACTGGAATGAGGCTTGGCGAATTGCTGGGGCTAACTTGGAGGGCAGTCGATTTTTCTCAGAGAACCATCTCTGTTTTTCAGCAGATTCCTGCCCGCCATGTGAAAGGCGAAAAGCGGTTACCCGATAAGCCCAAAACCGACTTTGGGATTCGCACTCTTCCGCTTGGCGCTGTTCTGATAAAGCAGCTTGAATCACATCACTTAAAGCAAAAGAGACAAATGGCAGAGGCGGGTAGTGCATGGCAGCCGCTGGACTATTTGTTCACTTCCAGCATTGGTACACCATTGCAGCCAGGGCTTTTGCAAAAATCAGCAAAAAATATTTTTAAGAAAATGGGATTGCCAGATAGTTTTACGTTCCATAACCTGCGGCACACCGCAGCATCGATCATGTTGAATGGCAATATGTCGTTGGTTGAAGTCTCACACTATTTGGGACATTCATCTCCGGCAATTACTGCGCAGATATATGCACACCTGATCCCCGGTGGTTTGGAGAAAGCTCGCGATATACAAGATGCTTTGATAGCTACTGAGGGGTAAATTGGCAATGCTACGCTCAACAGTACATAATGTGCGTGATGCGCCCGTTAACTTGCACCGACTTGCACCGCCGAGGGTAGTAGAAACAAAAACACCCCTAAATATGGGGCGTCTGAGGGTGAAACCACCTGTATTTGGCGCCCCAGGCAGGAGTCGAACCCACAACCTACTGATCCGAAGTCAGGCGCTCTATCCATTGAGCTACTGGGGCGTGACCGCGATTATACCCGATAACGAACATGCAGGGGTAGTGCCTTGTTGCATGCCCATATCTATGGGCGCAGACGGTCCAAAATGGATAGGATGCGTCCATGCCAACGAACGATTTACGGCTCTTGATGAATTTAAGAGCGCCTGACTCTTTGAGTCAAGAAACGTATTTGCCGACCCTTGCTGCAGCGTTTTTGCTCGACCGGAGAGCCCAGAACCTGACGCGTAAGACTATTGAGTTCTATCGCAACCTCCTGCAGGGCTTTCTAAACTGGTGTGATCTGCAAGCTATAAAAACGGTCAACCAGCTCACTCCGGATGTAATCCGTCACTATCTCATCCACCTCGAGGACAAAGGAATAAAAGCCGGTGGAGTCCATGCACGATATCGGACTCTGCGGGCTTTTCTGCGTTGGTATGACCTTGAATTCGAGCCGACGGATTTTCACAACCCTCTGCGCAAGGTGAAGCCGCCACGTGTTGACATTGAACCATTAGAACCCGTCCCGATCGAGCACGTGCGCGCGATGTTGGCAACATGCAAGGCAGGAAAATTCACGAACGAACGCGATAAGGTTATTCTGCTGGTCCTGTTGGACACAGGAGTCCGAGCTGGTGAGCTGCTCGCCCTGGACCGGCAGGACATCGACACATTGACCGGCGACGTGGTCATTCGAAAAAGCAAAAGCAGGAAATCACGAAATGTGTTCCTGGGCAGACAGGCACGGCGAGCGCTGCGCTCCTACCTCCGACTCCGTAAAGATAGCACACGACCGCTGTTTGTGACGGATGAAGGTGAGCGTTTGAAAATGGCGGGCTTGCGGCAAATCATTTTGAGACGTGCAAAGCAGGCAGGAGTCCATCCGCCTTCGCTTCACTCATTCCGAAGAGCGTTCACCCTGGCGATGAAGCGAGCTGGTGCCGACTTGATAACCATTCAAAAGCTATTAGGGCATGCAGATCTATCTCAGCTCATCCGATATCTTGCCCAAACACCGGATGACTTGAGAGAAGCACATCAACGAGGGAGCCCAGCCGATAATCTTATTTAGCCTGGAACGACGACTCTTACAGACTTTCCTATCTGGAAGCATCACAGGATGAATCTGACGTTTGAGTCTTTGCCTGGTTCGATATCACAGGCGGGTTGTTTCTGTAGAAACGGTCGCCAGAATAAATAGAAAATTTGTTCTATTTTTAAGCCGAGAAATTTTTTCGGGCTTCGAAATACCCCGCCACCGCCCAGGAACGAAAAGTCGGCGAGAGTCGGGGTCTTGCCCTATCGCTTTATAGTTTTATCGAGCCAATCCTTCAATTCGGGCCACCAGATATTGAGTACATCAATATCATTTGTCCGAAAGACTCTCTTAGGATCTACCAATAACTTCCTGTCTTTTGGAATAAGACCTGCAGCTCCCCAAAATGGATCTATTGAAATATTGGGCGGTGCAAAGGGATTCTCTGGTAACGTGTCAATATTTCCATCAATGACTTCTCCGCCGACGATTACCCAAGCATGTCCCCAACGAAAGATTTCTTTGCCGCTTGAATAATATACAGCCGTTCCTGCTATACCTCGCGCTTTCAGACCGAAATGATTTAGAGACCGACGCAATAGGTCTGCGAACTGCTCACACATTTCGGAACGTCCAAAAATGTTTTCATCGACAAGCATCGCAACTCGGTTCAGAATTTCAGCACGGGACCTAGCATCGAGCGACTCTGACCGATCAATCAATTTGTCAGAAGGACGTGGACGAACTCCCATCACCTTTTGAGCACGGATATCTTCAATGTGCTGACGTTTTTTTGTATCCAAGGAATATATGTATTCCCTTGCTAAATGATTAGCTACTGGCAATATTTCTCTCATGCTGAAATTTTATCAAACACTTTTACAGACTCTCGCTTACCTGGCAAATCGGCAGCCGATGACGCCAAAAGCAATGACTGTTTCTATAGAAACGACAGCAATGGAACACCCTAATTGATAATTGTTTAGTATGGACTCCCTTGGGTTGTCTGTGGTAGCATTGTGACACACATAGGGGTATGAAGTGTCTATAAGTGGTCGCTTGTGTTGCAACCATTGTCGGAGTTACGCCCGACGAGTCAAACAATTTCGTGACACCACTTTCATAAAATGGCAGTCCTGGTATATCCGGGGCGCAAAAAGAAATATCGGAGTGATGCCGCCCGACGAAATCCAAGTGGATTCGTCGGGCGTTTTTTGTTAACCAATTTCGAAAGGATATTTGTATGGCAACTTCAACTTCATCCCCCTCTGTGAACTTCCGTTTGAACGCGGAAGATAAGCAACTCCTGCGGGAGCTTGCTAAAGAATTACGGACATCTCAAGTGATGGCTGTCCGCTTGGTGCTGCGTGAAGTAGTGCCAGCTCTGAAAGCTTCGAGGGAAAAGAGAGCGGCAAAGCAAGCAAGGAGCCGACTGCAGAGCTAACCAATTAAACAGCAAATCGCCCGCGACCAACGGGCGACTTGCCAAAAGATGAATTTCGGATGCATTCGGATTTTACCCCCTCCCTGACTCACACGTCAAGCACTGCTCAGCCTGCACAAGGTCAATTCAACGCGCCATCTTCGTTCATCTTGGAGCGTGACTTGGAAAATCTTCAAGACCATTTCATTGCCGACCGCAGAGCGCAGGGACTTGCTCGAAAGTCCATAAAGTTTTACGAGCACAATCTGGATATCTTTTTTGAATGGTGCACTGAGCGGGGAATAACAAATGTAGATCAACTAAATTCGGACGTTATTCGTTCCTTCCTCAATCACTGGAAGGAAACAGGTCATAGCAATGGCGGCATACATGGTGTGTACCGAAGCCTGCGCGCTCTGCTCCGATGGTTCGAACAGGAATATGAGCCGTCTGAATGGCGTGACCCGCTTCGTAACATAAAGCCTCCACGTGTAGATATCGAGCCTCTGGACCCTGTGTCCATTGAGCACGTGCGCGCGATGGTGGACACATGCAACGGCGGCAAATTCATCGATTACCGTGACAAGGCAATCATGCTCTTCATGCTCGATACGGGCGTGCGAGCTGGTGAATTGCTCGCTCTAAATGTTCAGGATGTAGACAGAGAAGGAGGTGTGTTGATACGACAAAGCAAGAACCGAAGACCACGAACTGTATTCCTTGGTAGAGAGGCGCGGCGTGCGCTGCGTGCCTACCTAAAGCAGCGTGACGATGTCTGGCCCGCGTTATTTGTGGCTACTAAGGACAGAGAGCGATTGTTGGAGAGCGGACTTCGTCAAATCCTGGTGCGGCGAGCAAAGCGCGCACAGGTGCCGACGCCATCCGCCCATTCTTTCCGTCGTGCGTTTGCCCTAGCAATGAAACGTGGAGGAGCCGACTTAGTCACGTTGCAGAGACTCTTGGGTCATTCCGACATGACTCAACTTATTCGATATCTAAAGCAAGATTCGGAGGATCTACGAAATGAACACAACATTATTAGTCCGGCTGATGCTATATGACGGACCACAACCACCCATTAACGCAAACCGCCCGCAGTGCAGGCGGATGCTGGCTTTTGGAGAGATGCAAATGCCCAGGGTCTACAGCCCAAGGACCTCATCATGAGCACCTATTCTAAAACAAATCTGAAAAACGGCAAGCCTATCTTCGTGAACGGGATGTGGATTGGGCAAGTCTTGGGCGATACGTTTGCAAAGTCGCTTTGGTCAAAGAACCTGCTGACAAAGCCATACCTTGCCATTGCCAACAGTGTATCTGCTTTGAACGATGCAGAGGCATTAGGCGCGCGATATTGCGAGATATTCATCAGGGATACTGGCATGACCTACCGGGCAACCATTAAACACATCCGCGAGAAGGGCGAGACCTTTGATTTTCGTGGCGACATCCAAATCAAACTCATCCTCTCGGAATGGGAAAAAATTTCATGACGGCGAGCAAAGGAGCAAATATCAATATGGGCACTCTCACAGGATTACCAACACTCGATAAGTTTGTGGTCGGCGATGAAGCCGACCACATCCAGGACGATAAAACGTCCAAAGCAAAGCAAGCGTTTGATGAGTATTTGAAGACATTGCCGGAAGACTTGGCGGAGCGTCTCAAAAAGTCAAACTCTAATATCATCTCAAGTTACATGAGCAAGGGAAACTCAGACCCTTCTCTTGTGCCTTTCATCCAACCGCTGCGGACAGTTAAGGCAAGTGACATCCTCGCTGAAGAATTCCCACCCGTCCCGTTCATCATCCCTGAATATTTGCCGCCCGGGCTTGCATTCATTTCCGGCAAACCGAAGATTGGAAAGTCCTGGCTGGTCCTGCAAATTGCCCTATCGGTCGCGACTGGTGGCAAAGCACTCGGCAAGGATGTTCGACAAGGTAGAGTCCTTTATCTTGCCCTCGAAGATAGTAAACGCCGACTTCAGGACCGCATGAGAAAACAAGGTTGGGATAGAGCTGCAGCAAGTCAGGTTGACTTCTATCTCTTCGATGAATTTCATGAGGAGATAGGCGCTTTGAATGCAGGCGGAGGGAAGAAGCTCCTTGCACATATCGAGTCGCAAAGATATGCACTAGTCATCGTGGATACCTTTAGCCGTTCCTTTCGTGGCGACCAACTCAAAACCGATGAGATGACAGATGCAATCTCACCCATCCAGAGTCATGCTGTCAATTCAAACTATGCCTTTCTCATAGTTGACCACATGCCAAAAAACACAGGGCAAGGCACCGATCCTATCGCCCACATCTACGGTGCCACGGGTAAAGCCGGCGTCGTTGATACAGCTTGGGGCTTGTATAAGGAGCAGGGAAAGCACGGTGCAAAGCTTGCAGTTGTCGGGCGTGAAACTGAGGGATCAGTCCTCCAACTCTCATTCTCTCAGAATGGTTTTTACTGGCAGTGTGATGGTGATGCCTATGAAATCCAAATCACGGAGAATAAGAGGGAGATACTCGAAGCGCTACAGGAGATGGGAAAGGTGAGGGCAAAGGATATTGCCGGAGCCTTGAATAAGGACCTATCCAATATCCTCAAAAGCCTCAATGACCTTTGTAATGCTGGTCTTGCCCAGAAGGAGGGCAATCGGTACTCCTTACCCATCGATGGGCAGGAAGAAACCCAGATTGAGATGGATGTCTGACAAATTCACTGGTGGTAACTGGTAGGACTGGTGACACTTCTTACGGGTGTTAGAAGTCCTACCAGTGGCACCAGTTACCACCAGTGACGGTCAATTCCCTCTGTTTTTTGAGACGATGTATCGTAACAACGTAACGAATTGGAGTAGACAAATGAACGCCAACCAAATAAACGCAACCTTTGACTTGGTAGCCCTTGTGCCGGATCTGCGCAAGGCTGGAAGGTATCATGTTGGACCATGCCCATTCTGTGGTGGTGAGGACCGGTTTACCATAAAGTATGGTGAGAAAGGACAAATCTGGCACTGTAGAAACTGTGGTGACGGGAAATATCACACGTCGATTGACTTCATCATGCGGCGAGAGAACTGTGACTTCAAAGCAGCATTGAAGATAATGGGTGGTGAGGTGGTGACTAGAGACGCATACACTCAACAGCGCATGCCGACGGCGCCGGCAACTCCTCCCAGGTGGAGCCGAACAGATGCTGAATGGCGCTCTCAAGTGTGGCAAGATGCAGCCTGGAAGACCATAGACTCATGTAGTGAAAGGCTGCTTTCTAAACACGATGGTGAGCTGGGCAGGGAGTATCTTGCCACCCGTGGTCTTCATGTTGGAACATGGAGTCAATGGTTCCTGGGCTTTGAATATCACTATGACCCGCGCGAGAAGCGAAAGAGACCAGCCATCGTCATCCCTTGGATTGATTTTGAGCGCATAGACAACATGGTGGTGATGGCTTTGAAATACCGTTTCATTGACCAACTGGCAAAGCAGGATAAATCAAAGCGCTTCACTCAGAGGGCTGGTAGTGTGTCGGTGCTGTATGGGTTGGGCTATGTCATGCCGGCACATCACACCTTACTTCTCGTCGAGGGAGAGTTCAATTGCATTAGTGTGAATCAGTGTGTACCTGCAGGCGTGACTTGTCTCTCGTTTGGAAGTGAGGGAGGTGGTGACGTGGATGTGATGCAGGCAATTGCTAGCAGGCATTCGCGTGTCTTTGTGTGGGCAGATGATCTATGGGACAACCCGCGGCAAGTGAAACGGGCAGAGGAGCTGCAGGTGTTATCAAGGACCGGCGGACGCCTGCGCAGCGCTGTTGATGGCGCCGACAAGTTCGATGCAAATGAGCTTCTGAGGCGTGGCGCCTTGCCCAATTTCCTTACACAGATCCTTGAGGTGCAATGCCTTGGTCATCTGGGCGCGGTCCTTGGTTGAAGTTCGCCCGTAGAGAATAGGGGCGTCTTTACATGCCGCCAACGTTCTTTGGGGCATCGATGAGGGGGAGGGGGGCAAAAATGTTTGGCATCTAGGGGATGGAGACCGGCGGGGTAATTGTGCGCGTACACCCGCGAAATTGGGGGGGTGGGGGGTATGGAAGCAAAACGGTATCATTTTGAACACTTGATACAGGCTCTCGCGACCTTCGGAAACGAAAGGGCATGGGAGTCTGTTTTGTTGTCTTCCATACCCCCTGCTTGAAAAAGTTCGACCAGGGAGAATAACAGCGCAGAGGGTATCAGGCGTGTGAAAGAGTCCCCGATCGAAATTGTAGAGAGTCGCCTTCAGTGACGGTTAGGACTGTTGCTGTAGAAACGATGGGCGCCGACACGTGTCGGCGAGTAAGTGAAAATGTATCGGTATGTGTCGGCACTTTAGTATTCTTGGTGGATATTTTTTTTGTTACTAGAGGTAAAATGAGATAAAGAGAGGATATTATGGATATTAGGGTTTCACTTCAAAAGCGACTAGATGAAATAAAACTTGTAAAACGATATCTTTCTTCAGTGTTGAAAGATTCCATCAGTTCTTCAGTTTCGTGGTGGCTCGCAGCGTTGGGACTTGTTTTTGTCGCCACCATATTTTCTATGGTAATTACTTTCCAAAGAGATGGAAAAATCGAAATCAATAATTTCTTTCCCCCAAATTTTGGATGGGGAGGACTTATTGTTTTGATTGCTGTATTTATTTACCAACTAATGGTAAATACTGCTCAAAAAATTAATGGTTATAGAGTGATGGCTGATAAATACACATGGAATGATATTGAGATTAAAGTTATCCAGCCTAATGATGGGGAAAGACCTAATTTATTCATATCAATAAAAAATAACAAGCCATTTGATATCAAGAAGGCAAGAGTTTTAGTATCAAGTGTAACTGAAGATTGGTTGCTCATTGATGAAAAAAAATTACCAATGTATCTTTCTTGGCTTCCTGAGGATGTTGAAGGAAGAACTGAGCACTACACTCTTAGGAAAGATAGCAAAAATCCGGAACTCGTTGTATTTGCATTTTGGCTTTCTAAGCAAGGGCTAGCTTACTTAATGACAGGCGTTGAGAATGATTTAAATTACATAAGGTTAATGGAAAATAAGGACTACCACGTATCAGTCGAATTTGATGGAGAAATTGACGGGCACAAATTAGATCAGCATGACATTACATATTTACTTCGTTTTGATGGCAAGAAGCTTCATGTTAAAGAAGTTGAAGAGAGGGATATTGCTTGAGAGTGTCTTGGGCTCTGGACCCGACTCTCGCCAACTTTTCGTTCCTGGGCGGTGGCGGGGTTTGTGAAGACAGAAAAAAAATCTCATCTTGAAAACAGAACAAATTTGCTAAAAGTATTTTGAATTGTTTCCACAGAAACGACGAGAATCAAAAGCCGGTCATGAACCGGCTTTTGATTGAGAAAGGAGATTATTAGCCGTACTTTTTCCACTTATCTAAAACCAGTTCGTCACCAGAGCCTTTGTTGCCTGGCTGTTCTAAATATTCAAGATGATCAAACATGAACTCTTCGAAATACTTTTTCGGAATGCCTCCCTCGAGAGCTCTTGCCCACCAGGCATAACAAATTAACAATTTGGCTTGCTCTTTAGCTTGCTCTCCTGCATCGGAGCTTAGAATCCGCCATCCGTGCTTTTTCATCATTTCTCGAATAATGTAAGGGAATGCTCCGGATGCTGCTAACTTCAATTTCTGTTTGACTTGTACTTGTGCCTCATCAGTATCGATGTCTACTGTGCCTAATATTCTATTTCTTATGAACTTTTCAGTCATGCTATCCTCCGTGATAATTTGATTTGATGAGTATAGCATGGGTAAATTGTTTCCACGGAAACAGGCCCGACCGGCAGCGAGAGTCGTATGCAAAAAGGTGGACAAGTAATTTTGCGACAATAAATAGTGAACCCCCGTCACGCCACTTTCATTAGTTCATCAAAGCGACCCTGCCAGAGTCGTAGGGTTGACCTGGTCACGCTGGTGGACCTTCATCGCCTGGTGTTTCTACAGAAACAGTGCGACCGGTCCAGGTATCGGCGTCGGCATCGATGACCGGGCATAGACAAAATAAAAGCCGCCTCGTGAGCTCGGGGCGGCTTTTTGTTGGTGGGGTGGTGGAGTCTATTTCTTCTTCGGCTTCTCTTCTTCGATGTATTCAAACAGATCACCAGGCTTGACACTGAAGTATTGACAGAGAGCATCAATCACGGGCACATCAAAGCGAGTAACAGTATTGTTCTCCCAGGCGTAGAGGGTCTTTCGAGAAATGCCTATTTCGTCTGCGACTTCAGCAAGGGAGATGTTGCGGCGCTCTTTTATGCGCTTTTCGGCGAGAAGGATGGCGAAGCGGTTATTGACGGTCACACTCATATTTTACTCCATTTGTACACTAGTGTTACAGATTTTTGACCCTTGACAGGCTGTTACCCTAGAGTTACAATAGCGAAAGTTTAGAAACAGTGACTATTGTAACACAAAAGTAAGAACTGAAAACGAAGGAGATAAGCGATGAATAGCCAGAACCACCTCACCAAATCCGAGATCTTCACAGTCTACAACCAGATGCGCGCAGCAGCTCGCCGCGAGGGAAATCTCAAGTTGATTGAACGCCTGAACAAGGCAGTCGGCATTTTGTTGAGCAAGGAATACTACCAAGGCGAACGCCTCGCTTACATCCCGACCGCTCATTCCTGCGGGTGTCATGATTGGGAATTCCGCAATACTGCCAAACGTGCCTATACCGGCGGATGCAAACACATGCTTGCTGAAGCCATGATGCAGTCGGCTCTTGCTCTCCGCGCTTCGCACGAGGTCACAGTCTGGCTTACTCCGCGAGAGTCGTTCCCTGCGGAGGTCGTAGTTCGATAACCTAGTGGATATCAGCGCTACTGGCAGCGCTGTTCCAAGCCCGCCCGTGCCCTTCGCATGGGCGGGCTACCTTATCTCAGAAGAGGAGCATCCAATGAGACCAAAGCCAAGACCAAGAAAACGAAAGCCCAGGAGAGTCCTGGGAGATTGGAGGAAGTTATTTGACCAAATGACAAAAGGGGAGAGGCTTGAAATGGCATGTCTGATGTTGAAGACCATCGAGAGTCGTTCGCATGTCGGAATGAAAAAGCCCGCTTAGGAAATCGGTACATAACCTAAGCGGGCACCGTGGGAAGACGGTACGTGGATTTTACCCTGAGGAGCTAGCATTGACTAAGAAAATTTTTCCTCTGCTTGTGTTGTTGTCGGCGATTGCTTATGGTCTCGTCTGGCTCATGCCCGACGTTGAACCGGAAAACACATCGCCGATCGTAATTCCATCATCACAGACTCTACAGTCACCTATGTCGGCAACGCCTGGCGATTTCTGCAAGGTGGTGACTGGTCTCGAAACAGGACGTGTCAACCTGCGCGAATGTGCAGGGACGACGTGTCCTGTTTTACGTGTTCTGGAAGATGGTCAGAAATTGACCGTAGTCAAAGCCGGTGCGTGGAACGAAGTCACAACAGTGGACGGTGTTCGCGGCTGGATAAATTCAACCTTTTGTAAATAGGAGAAATATATGGTTCGCAAAATCGGTACGATAGTTGTTTTCATTTTGGCAGCGGTGTTGCTGGTGTATTCTGCGACTCGCAGTCTTGACTTCATCAGTCTCACGCTTCCTGAGGACCGCAAGGTCCTTGCTTATTTCGGTCTCGCGGCTTTGGATGGTGGTCTCGTCGCGTGGATCCTGTCCTACCTGTATGGTTCCAAGGGATGGCAGCGCGCTATCTCGTTCTTGATGGTGCTGGTTGACCTGGTCGGCGCCATTGCCATGTTCACCTTGGATACTCTCTACAACACTGGCAAAGCCGGCATGACTGAAGCTCTCACGGCTTCTGAAATGCAGACCGCAGTCCTGGGATTGTCCGGAGTCATTGCTTTGAACATTGCTGCGGCTGTTGCTCATCACCTGACGGATCCAGAGAAGCTGCGCGAGCAAGCGGAAGAAGACGCATTCAGCAAAGTTGAAGATGCGACTCTCAAGCAGATCTCAAAGAATGCGGACTCTCTCGCGGCTCAGCTTGCTCCGACTCTTGCCCAGGACTGGATGAACCAGACACGCTCTCGATATATGTCCTATGTCGGCACCGGACAAATCCCGACCTTGATTGATAGCACGGCACAAAACGTGCCGACATCGAACAGCGCTCCTTTGCCTTTTGCCATGCTTCAAGATAACCCCAAGCAAACAGTCAGCTTCATGCAGTTTCTTCCTGCGTGGCTTACTGCGAAGTTCGGTGGTGAACGAAAGTTCGAAGCTGCAGTGCCGGCGCCAACCGTTGAAGTGAAGCAGAGCCCAACATCTTTGCATGAAGCAGTGAAACAGGGCATTGCTGAGGCTCAAGGTGTAGAGCCTGCTGAATATCCTGCTCCAAAGCCAATAACACGTGATGGATTGCATTTCCCAATGTGGGAAAAGTCTGGGAGTTTTTCGCCTGTAAGTTTTACGAATGTGAACAGCGTTGAAATGTTTGTCTATAAATGTCCTGATTGTGGATGGGTAGTTAAATCGCCTGAAAAGTTTACAGATAAAAAGCCGTGCATGAATTGCATCGGATTTGTTGAACTTCAGAGCAACGGAGGCGATGAAGCCGAAGCGCAAACTGCCCCTTTCGTAGACAACGAATCGAAGCAGGAATAAGAGTCTGTGCTCGCTGCGGTCTCGACTACGCCGGTGCTTTGCATGGACGTTACTGTTCACAGTCCTGCAAACAGAAGGCATACCGAGACCGCAAGCGACATGGCGGAACGGGTCAAAAACAGACAGATCTGAGGACGTGCGCTCGATGCGGAACACAGTTCGAAGGTGCTCTTCATGGCAGATACCATAGCCAGGCTTGCAAGCAGGCAGCCTACAGAGAACGCAAACAGCGTCAGAGTCAGATGGCAAGTGTGTAACTGAAGTTGAAAATCTGAACCTTAACAACTGAATATCGTCATCTCCCAGCCGTGGGAAGCGGACAGACTCTCGAAGTGATTTCGATGGTGAGTACTCAAAATGCGGGAAGGTGACGAAACGACAATATAATAAAAAAGCCTTGTAGAGTGCGTGAGAGTCGTTTGAGGGAGAATATCCCACAGGACAGACGGAGCGAGTCTCTACGGGCTTCCTGACGCGAAAGAGGGCATGTCCAGCAATGGACATGCCCTAAAAATGCTGTTTTTCAGTTATGAGAATGGCACTTCTGGAAACAAACGAAAGGAGAACGGAATGACGAAGAGTAATGCAATCATTGCCCAGGCAAGCAGTGAAATTCAGATTGACCAAAACGCTGCAGCAATCTACATTGCAAGCCTGGGAAGCGAAAGCGGACGGCGGACCATGCTCCAAGTGTTGAACCTCATTGCTGGCAGTATCTCTCGTAATGAGAACGCTATGACAATGGACTGGTCATCACTTCGCTTTCAGCATGTCGCGGCTGTTCGTTCGAAGATGCAGGAACATTACAAGCCTGCGACGGTCAATAAAGCTTTGGCAGCTCTGAAAGGGACTCTGCGGGCTTCATGGCAATCCGGACAGATGAGCGCTGAGGATTATCAAAAAGCTGTGAGTGTGAAAGGCGTCCGTGGCGAGACTATTCCAACAGGGCGTGAATTGTCGTCCGGAGAGTTGGCAGCATTGCTTTCTTCCTGTGAAGAGGATCCTTCGCCTGCAGGCGTGAGAGATGCGGCGGTTATTGCAGTCATGTATTCGTGTGGCTTGCGTCGGGCTGAGGTAGTCACGCTTGACTATGCCGACTTCGATGATGAAAGCGGACGCCTGGCAATCCGTGGTAAGGGCAAGAAAGAAAGAACGGCATACATAACCGGTGGCGCAGCTCTCGCATTAAATGACTGGCTGAGTCTTCGAGGAAGTAACACGGGTGCGTTATTTTTCGCAGTGAATAAAGCGGGAGTCTTAGGAGACGCACGCCTCACTTCTCAGGCAATTTACAACATGCTTCAGAAGCGAGCAAGCGAAGCAGGAGTTAAGCCTTTCTCTCCGCATGATATGCGTCGAACTTTTGCTAGTAATCTTTTAGCTGCTGGCGCCGACATTGCGACCGTTGCCAAGATGGGCGGCTGGGCAAATATCCAGACCGCAGCACGCTATGACCGCCGACCAGAGGACGCGAAGAGAAAAGCTGCGTCCCTCTTGCACGTGCCCTATCATGGGCGTGGTGCATAAAAATAGAGCGACTGACTCTTTCAAGTCAGTCGATTGTTTACCGTTCTGTGTCCTAGATATGGGTGTTTGTTAGAGGCGTTGCCCGTGTATTTGCTACTTCGATAATTTTCCCTCTTAGATTATCCGAAGTCAGGCGCTCTATCCATTGAGCTACTGGGGCGTGACCGCGATTATACCCGATTTATGAAACTTGCCTCGAATTGAAGACCGAGGCAAGTTTTCGTTTACAATGTGACCATGCCCTTGAATTCCCTCGCCCTTGTCACTGGAGCAGCTCAGCGACTGGGCAAAGCTTTTGCTCTAACCCTGGCTCGTATGGGATATTCCATCGCCTTGCATTATCGCGGATCAGTGACGGAGGCAGAGAAAACAACTGAGGAGATTCGCGCTTTGGGGGTCGATTGCCTGCCCATTCGAGCAGACTTGACCATACCAGACAAAATCAATTTCTTGTTTTCAATGGTGGACCAATTCCATACGCCCCTCAAAATTGTGGTTAATTCGGCGGCACTCATGCCAGTAGGGAGCCCTCGCGATCTAGAACTCAATGATTGGAATTCTGCGCTCGACCTCAACTTGCGAGCACCGTTTCTGATTGCGCAAGAAGCTGCCAAGCGAATGGACCAAGGTGGGCTGATCGTGAATATCTCGGATGTTGGCGCACAAAAGCCTTGGAGTCGCTATCCTTCATATACTGTGAGTAAAGCTGGTGTAGAGTCCTTAACCAAAATGCTAGGACGGGCTTTTGCCCCTTCCATCCGAGTCAATGCAATAGCCCCAGGACTGGTTCTTCCGTCCGATGTCGTTACCCCAGAAAAGTGGGAACAACTCGTAAAGAAACTTCCGTTACAGCGTGCTGCTACTTTGGAAGAGATCACATCGACTCTCGAATTTCTAATCAAAAATGAGTATATTACTGGGCAGACCATTGTCGTTGACGGTGGATACTCATTGATTTAAATAAAAAAATCTTTGTACTTCGAAAACCCTGATGAATTATAAAAAAAATCTCCCTGACATTCTAGTTTCCATTTTGCTCTTAGCGTCTATTTTCTTTTACGCACTTAATTACATCAACTTCGATATACCGCCTTTTGAAGATGCCGCTATGATTATGCGTTATTCCCAGCATCTTGCCGGCGGACATGGCATTGTATGGAATATCGGTGAACATCCAGTCGACGGTGCAACGGATTTTCTTTTCATGGTGGCTGCGGCTGCTTTGATAAAACTTGGGTTTACAGTGGGGCAGGCAGTCCGTGGCATTGGCTTTGTTTCGCATCTGCTAACGGTTCTAATCATTTATTGGACAAATCGACGAGTTCATAATGGCAACATACTTTTCTCTTTTTTAAGCGGACTTTATCTTGTCGTTGGGACCGGTCTTTCCTACGTCTCTGCATATTTTGGCACGCCTTTTTTTGCTCTTGCCGCCGCCTCTACCTGGACTTTGGGCTTGATTCTGATGAAGGAAGAGAATCCACGCTGGTGGCTTTCTCTCGCCTTCGCCCTGAGCGGACTTGTGACCGGGCTGATTCGCCCCGAGGGAGTCATCCTTGCTTCACTCATGCTTCTGGCTGTCATCGTAATGCGCGGACTTAAGCGTTCCATATCTATTATCGCGATCTTTGGGGTTGTTTTCTTGATATTGGGTGGTTCATACTTCCTTTGGCGTTGGAATTATTTTGGCTATCCTCTTCCAAACCCATTTTATAAAAAGGGTGAAGGTGGTTGGTCTTGGCAGACGTTTGATGCGTCTATGCTAAATATGCTGAGATTATCTTTGCCTGTTGTGTTGGCATTTATTCTCGGCTTTCGCTCAAACGAAACCCTTAAAACTACATTGGCTTATATGATTCCCATCTTTGGGTTTGCAGCGGCGTTTGGCTTGATTTCAGACGAAATGAATTATGGCGCTCGTTTTCAGTATGCAACCGTGCCGCTCATGCTCATGTCGTGGATTCCGCTTGTGCGCGGATTCAAGTTTGATGGGTTGAACCAGCTTCAGGTCCGCGAAAGAGCCGTGTACTTCGTCGCATTGTTTGGTGTAGCTGCTGGAGTGGTCTACTATTCCTGGTTCCAAAATTGTTCTTTAGCTTTGTATCAACAAGCATGTGATCGCCCTTACGAGCGTGATGGGCGTTTAGAAATGGCGAGAATGTTAGCAGACTATCGTGGGAAGGGCTATGTCATGGCGGTGACAGAGGCAGGTTTGTTGCCGTATTATTCTGGATGGGATGCGATTGATACCTGGGGGTTGAACGACCAGTTTGTTGCACATAATGGTTCGATTACGGTGGAATATTTGGATAAGTACAAGCCAGAGATCATTATGTTCCATGATTATTATTCGCCGCTGGTGCCGCCGAAGTTGACAGATGCCAACCTTGCCCAACGCTGGTTTAGCATGACGATCTTGCTAAAAACCTATGCCGAAGAGAATGGTTATATTCTTGCGGCAGTGTTTGGTGACAGCCCGTATGATACCCATTATTATTATGTGCGCCCCGGCTTTGAAGATAGCAAGCGTTTAGTGGAGCAGATATCAAAGTTTCGTGATTATTTTTACCCGACAACTGGGAAGCGCTCGATCAATTATGCGATTTATGCCCAACCATAGATTTATAGGAGATGCCCGTGTCTGAGATTGCTGAACTTACCGAAAAGCTCAAAACCGAAGGCGAGCGGATGGTTGCCTTCTTTTCTGAATTGACAGATGACCAATGGGCGAACGAGGTCTACACAGAAGGGACAACATGGAGCATTCGAAATGTGCTTTCGCATTTTGTCACCTCTGAGCGCGGATTGGTGAAGCTTTTTGAACGCATTCGTGCCACGGGAGAAGGGGCTTCTGATGAGTTCTCCATTGACCGTTATAACGCTTCTCAACAAGAGAAGACAAAAGAATTAGCACCTGCTGAATTGTTGCAGCAATACAAGCAGGTCCGCGCTGATTCGGTGCAATGGGTAAGTGGGTTGAAGGAAGAAGATTTGGAAATTAAAGGGCGACATCCCTTTTTAGGGGAAACGGTTATTCGTGAAATGATAAAGATGCTATACCTGCATAATCAACTTCATTATCGTGATGTTAAGCGTGCGCTGAAATAGATAATTTTACTTACCCGTTTTGGAGACCTTCATGGAACTGACCCCATTTAAGCTGGAACGTTACTTTGCTAAATATGAATTCAATACTGAGTATCTGCTATGTTCCTCAGATTGCGAGTCGATGTCTGTGGCAGATTTGCTTGCTTTAGAGGAAAATGCTACAGAACGATTTCATAAACAATGGTTGGGGTATACAGAATCACAGGGTAGCCCAACGTTGCGGAAAGAGATCGCTGGCATGTATGCAACTACACAGCCAGAAGATATATTGATTTTCACCGGCGCAAATGAGGCAATTTATCTTTTCATGATGGCTTCGTTGAAAGAGAACGACCATGTGATTGTCCATTCGCCGCATTATCAAGCATTGAGCGAGATCGCAAAGGGAATCGGTTGTATGGTCAGCCCGTGGCGGGCTCGCGAAGAGAATGGTTGGGCGTTGGATTTGGACGAGTTGCGTCATCTCATGCGTTCGTCGACCAAGGCAGTTATTGTCAATGTGCCCCATAACCCAACCGGCTATCTCATGCCTCGCGCCGATTTTGACTCCTTAAATCAATTTGCCAAAGAGAACAATCTTCTCCTTTTCTCCGACGAGGTTTATCGTGAGTCTGAATATGACCCTGCGGATCGCCTCCCAGCAGCTGTAGATTATGGCGCTCATGCTGTTTCGCTTGGGGTGACATCTAAAACTTATGGCTTGGCAGGTCTTCGTATTGGTTGGATTGCTACCAAAAACCGCGATTTATACGCGAAGATTGCATCCTTGAAGGATTACACCACCATATGCAACTCAGCTCCCAGCGAATTTCTCGCGGAGGTTGCGATACGTAATCGCGCTACTTTGGCGAACCGAAATTTAGAAATTATCAAGAATAATCTTACTATTGTTGACGATCTATTTGCCCGTCACTCTTCGCTTTTTACTTGGCATCACCCTAAGGCTGGTTCGATGGGTTTCCCCAAGTTACTTAAAGGGGATGTTGAAGCTTTTTGTGATGACCTTGTCAAAAAGACTGGTGTTCTTTTGCTGCCCGGCTCGGTTTATGATGATATGCATAACCATTTCCGTCTGGGGTTGGGAAGGAAAAATCTTCCTCAGGCAGTGGAACGTTTGGAAGATTACCTTTCTAAAACATCAGTCTAAAATTGTATATTGAGATATCTAAACTTGCTAAAACTAACTCGACCACTCCATCTTTTTCTAGCTGCGTTGACCTATCTTCTCGGTGCAAGCATCCCTTCTTACCTCGGCAAACCTTTTCTGTCTGCTCCGTTCTTACTGGGACTTGCTTTTGTGCTTCTTATGCAGACAAGTATGTCATTCTTGCGCGAAGTATTTCGTCCGCATAATGAACCTATTGTCGAAGGCGAAACGCCGCAGAAAAAAGAGACTCTTCGTAATAACTTGCTTTACATTTCAGTTGGGATGATCGGTACAACAGCTGTCATTGGGTTTATCACACATCTCAATTTCTCCCTCTCATTTTCAGCATTTCTTTTTCTTGCTTCTTCGTTGGTACTTACTCTCGTATATGCTATTCCGCCTTTTCACCTTGTCAACCGTGGATTTGGTGAATTAATTCTTTCTGTGCAAATCGCTTACATTGCACCGTCTATTGCCTTTTTATTCCAAGCAGATGAAACCTCGCGTTTGCTTACAACTTTGCTTCTTCCACTTATAGTTCTAGCATTGGCATATTTTTTGATTCTCAATTTCACAACATTCCCAGAAGATCAAAAGTATGAGCGTGGCACTCTTCTCTGTCGCCTTCGCTGGGAACGAGCCGTGCCTTTGCATCATAGCCTGATCGCTTTTGCATATGTCAGCTTTGCTCTGACTCCACTTTTTGGCTTTGCATTCAATTTGGTTGCACCAGCATTTCTCACCTTGCCTTTTGCCATTTTTCAGGTCTTCCAACTTCGGTCTATTGCGAATGGCAACCCTCCAAATTGGAGATTGCTTACATCTACGGCGCTTGCCGTCTTTGGGCTGACTACGTATTTCCTAACTCTTACCTTCTGGCTCCGGTAAGGGCTAAAACCTAATAGCTTTGTAATGAACCAATAGCAGGGGATGACTATATAATTGGGCTGATTTTGCCAAAGGAATCGCCCATGAATTTCATTTACACGCCTTATTCCATACCTTTGATCGCAGCGGCTGGGATTTCTATTTTTGTAGCCATCTATGCCTGGAGGCATCGCTCTTCTCCCGGAGCCCCGGCGTTGACCCTTCTTGCAGCTGCAATTGCTCAGTGGATTCTTGGATATATTTTGGAAATATCCAGTGCAGATTTGAATACCATTTACATTTGGGGGGTAAGTCAGTACATTGGAATTGCCTTTGCACCATACGCATGGCTAATATTTGCGATCGATTTTGCCGGCTATTCAAAACTTCTTACACGACATTTTTATGTTCTAACAGCGATCTTCCCAGTCATCACCGTCTTTTTGGCATGGACAACTCGCTGGCATGGTTTGGTTTGGGCGAAATACGACATTAGCCTTGTTGAAGGCTTTTCTGCACTCGCCACTCAAAAAGGTTATTGGTTCTACGCCCATACTGCTTATTCCTACTTGATGCTTCTGATTGGAACGATCTTATTGGTGCGCGCTTTGGTCCGCTTACAAGGTTTGTATCGAAGCCAAGTTATAGCGATGCTAATTGCAGTCTTTGCGCCATGGATCGGAAATGTGCTATATCTAACGGGCAACAGCCCTATTCCATATCTCGATCTCACGCCTTTTTCTTTCACAGTCACCGTTGCGGCATTGGCTTGGGCAATTTTTGGATTTCATCTTGTTGATATCACGCCCATTGCTAGAGATCTGGTTATCGATTCCCTTCAAGAAGGTGTGATCGTACTAGATGCCAATGATAGAGTTGCAGATATCAACTCGTCTGCGGCTCGTATTTTGGGTATCCAAATTTCTCACGCCATTGGAACACTGGCATCTGAGCTGTTTACACCATGGCAGTCACTTCGCGAGCGTTTGCGCGAAGATGAAGATTGGGTGCAGGAATTTTCAAATGGAGTTGGACAGGCTGAACGTCAGTATGAAGCGGCGATCTCTCATATCCAGGATGCACAGGGGAGAAATGCTGGCAGAGTGATGATTGTCCGTGAGGTGCTTTCTAGCTCTACGCGACGAAGACCCGCCTCATCCTCCACCGAACCTGCTTCTGTTTCTGATAGCGTGGATACTACGATTGAAACTCCGAAGTGGTTGGATGCATATCCGTGGCTAAAGAAAATTTTTGTCTATTTTTATACGCCTATCAATACAGACTTGGTAGTGCCGCCTAATATTAGCCCCACATGGTATTTGGCACGTGAGCGTTCTTTTACCATTATCTTACGAGTAGGTGCACTGGCAGGGACTATCGCATACTTTTTTACTCTGCCCGTCATGCGTGTTGCTTCGCGTTTTTCAATATCCAGCCTTTTCTTTGGAATTGTTATTGTCCTGTTATGGTTTCTTGGGGGCGGACGAAAGATCGGCTTTGAAACACGTGCAAATATCTTTTTAGTTCTAATCTATTTTATGTCGGTTAATGAAACCATTGGGTATGGGTTCTCAGTGGAATGTTTTTTATTCTTTACTGCTTTTGTAACGATTTCTACTCTTCTAACCGGGCGGCGTGGACTTCGGCTTGCAACCCTGACCAGTTTTATCACGCTTGTATTATTCGCCTGGCTTATTGGCGGCGGTTACTATATTCCCCTGAATCTAACGGCAACAACACTCCGCCCGCAATCGCTTGCCATCGGGTTTACGAATTTATTCGTGTTTCTGGCAACTTCTTCTGCAATTGCAAACGCTACCATCGTCTTGATGGAGAACCTAAACTCTGCCTGGCGTAAGGAATCGCAAACTTCTAATTTATTGCAACAGGAACGTGACCTTCTTGAGCAGCGCGTGGAAGAACGAACACATGATTTGCAAGAGGCAGAATCTAAATTCCGAACCCTTGTTGAACAGTTACCTGCAGTTTTGTACCGCGACGATGCAGATCGAAACGGAAAAAACAACTACTACAGCCCACAAGCCGAAAGAATGCTAGGGTACCCCATGTCTGTTTGGGAGAAGGATTCCATGCTTTGGCATAGCATTCTTCACCCTGACGATAAAGAAAGAGCCATTGAGACTATTAATGAGACGCTCTCTAATGGACATTCCCTCTCGGAGTATCGTCTGTTTGACAGTGATGGTCGGGTTGTTTGGGTTCGTGATGAAGCCATCTTAGTGCGTGAATCGTCTGGAAAGCCTTTGTTTGTTCAAGGTATTATGCAGGATATTACGGAGATCAAAAAGGCAGAAGAAGAGATTCGAAAATTATCACGTGCTATTGAGCAAAGCGGAAACTCGATCATCATTACCGATACGAATGGCGATATTGAATACGTGAACCCCACGTTCGAAAAAATAACTGGTTATTCTTTTAATGAAATCAAGGGGCAAAACCCCAGGATCTTAAAATCTGGTAGACAACGTGCAGAATTTTATGACAAGTTGTGGGCAACAATTTCCTCTGGAAATGTTTGGTATGGAGTGTTTCATAACAAACGTAAGGATGGAACCTTGTATTGGGAGAATGCCACTATTGCGCCTGTTATGGATGCAACGGGTAGGGTGACAAATTATGTGGCAATTAAAGAAGATATTACTGCTCGAAGAGAAGCGGATGAGCAGTTGCGTAAGTTGTCGCAGGCAGTAGAACAGAGTGCTAATACGGTCATCATCATGGACCGTGAAGGTGTTATAGAATATGTGAACCCCACTTTCTCATTGATCACAGGTTACTCTTCTGAAGATGCTTTAGGCAAAACCCCTGAAAGATTGCTAAACCCAGCCTCGAAACTTGATAATTTCCGGAACCAAGAATGGTGGATGACGGTCAATGCTGGGAATACTTGGCGAGGTGAATTCCGTAACTATCGCAAAGATGGGCAGGTATTTTGGGAATCAGCCAGTATTGCCCCTGTAATGGATTCGAATGGCGCTGTGACCAACTTTATTGAGATCAAACAAGACGTTACTGAACAGCGAAAGCTGCAAGACCAATTGCAGAAGCGGAATGAGTATTTGTCAATTTTGCACCAAGTTACCTTGGATCTTTTGAACCGCCGTGATGTGGAAGATCTGCTCCAAGTGATCGTAGACCGCGCATCTGTTCTGCTGGATGCAACGTTTAGCGAGCTCATGCTGGAAGAGGATGGATATTTGGTGGTGAAAGCTTTTACCGCCAACCAACCAAACTTAAAAGGTGACCGGGTTGGGCGTGAGCAGGCAAAACTTTCGTGGCAGGCTTTTGACACAAAGGAACCCGTTGTACTTGAAGATTATGCCACCTGGGAGTTTCGGCGTGACGTATATGATGTAAACCCGATACATGCTACAGCAGATTTCCCCGTTATGGCTGGTGAGACATGTATCGGCGTTCTCGCCTTGGGGCGTGACCAAGCTGGATATGCATTTACGAATGAACAAATTCAAACAGGCATTCTTTTCGCCCGCCTTGTAGCCCTTGTGTTAGATAACGTTAATTTGTATGATTCCGCCTTGCGAGAAATTGCTGAGCGTGAACGTACTCAAATTTCCCTGCAACGGTCCAATGAGCAACAGCAGATTATCGTGTCTCTTTTACGCGTTGGGCTTGAAAACATGACCCTTGACCAAATACTGGGAAATATTCTGGATGGAATTCTTTCTGTAGGGTGGATGAAACTTGTTCCGAAAGCGGGTATCTTTCTCGTTGACAAAGAGACTCAAAAATTGCGCCTGCACATGCATCGCAACTTTGCCCCTCCTTTGCTGAATTTATGTGCTCAGGTGGCTATGGGTCGCTGCATGTGTGGGCGTGCTGCCATGCAGAAACAGATCCTGTTTTCAGATTGTTTGGATGAAAGGCACGAGATTCGTTATGAAGGCATAGAGGAGCACGGGCATTATAACGTTCCGATTTTGCAGGGCAAGGAAGTATTGGGCGTAATTGTCTTGTACCTGCCGCATGGGTATCAACGCAGTGCCGATGATGAGACATTTTTGCTTGCAATTGCAGATGCTATCTCTGGTGTGATTGGACGTAAGCGAGTTGAAGCTTTATTGCAAGAGAGCGAAATCCTGTTCCGTCAGATTGTAGAAAATGCCAGTGATATTATCTACCGAACAGATATGCAAGGGATGTTTACATATGCCAACCCGGCAGCTCTTAACATGATGGGATTCACAAGTGAAGAGGAAGTGCTTGGTAAAAAATATCTTGAATTAACCACCCCTGAAGCACGCAACCGTCTAAAGCGTGTGTATGACCGTCAGTACCTCAGCAGAACGAATAATACCTATTATGAATTTCCTGCCATATCCATGAAGGGTGAAATTATCTGGGTGGGGCAGAATGTGCAGTTAATTTGGGATGGTGATAAGATTGTGGGCTTCCAGGCATTGGCGAGAAATATCACTCAGTTGAGGCAGGCTCAAGAAGCCTTGCTTCTCGCGCGTGACCAGGCATTAGAAGCCAGCCGTTTCAAGAGCCAATTGGTCTCACGCGTGAGCCATGAACTGCGAACCCCTCTTGGAGGCATTTTAGGTTTTGCCGAACTGCTTAAAGAGGGCTCATTTGGCTCTCTCAATGGCAGCCAAATGACTGCCATTTCAAATATTGTTGAAAGCACCAACTTCTTAACAGACACAGTCAATGACTTGTTAGACCAGGCTCAGATCGAAGCCAGATCGATTAATTTACACAACGCTTATTTCAAACCGGCTGATTTAATGAAGAAGATCGCAATGACCATGTCTGTGTTGGCTGGTAAAAAGGGCTTGGCATTTCATACAGAGGTTGCTGCCGATTTGCCTGTAGAGTTGTATGGAGACGAAAAGCGTTTACAGCAGATTATTGTCAACCTTACAGGGAATGCGATTAAGTTTACTTCTCATGGAGAAGTGAATATTCGTTTTGTTATGGCATCCCCAGACCGCTGGGCTTTGAAAGTGCAGGATACTGGTGTTGGTATTCCAGAAGACGAGCGTAATAGTATTTTCGAACCCTTTCAACAGTTAAGCAATTCCATCACACGTGAGAACCGCGGGTCTGGGTTGGGGCTTGCCATTGTTAAACAATTGGCAGAGTTGATGAGCGGAGAGATCTCTTTACAAAGTGAATCTGGGCGCGGAAGTACCTTTACTGTAACTTTCCCACTGTTACAGCCTGTTGAAAACTGAGACATACCACTATCGCATATAGTGAATCGTTTTTGAAAATTCTAATTTTTTAGGAGATGTATGGCAAAGCCACTTGCACTGGTCATCGAAGATGACCCACAACAGAACCAGATTTTTACTCTTGCTCTGAAGAACTCATTTGAAGTTGAAGCCATTAGTGATGGTTCTCAAGCTATTTCTCGTCTTACCAAAGTGACGCCGAGGTTAATCGTTTTGGATATCAATTTGCCCGGGGTTTCTGGCGCAAAAGTACTTGAGGTGATTCGAAAAGATAAGCGTTTCAGCTCTACGCGCGTCATTCTTGCTACTGCCAATTCGCAGGAGGCTGAAGTTTTGCGTGAAAAATCGGATATTGTGCTACTGAAACCGATCAGCCCGATTCAGTTGCGGGAGTTTGCAGAACGGTTGAAATCTTAAACTCACAAGTCGAAGCGCTTGCCTAATTGATTGGCTAGCGCTTTTTGATAGACTAAATTTGCGGCGACGAGATCTTCCATGGCGTGCCCCATTGATTTATAGATCGTCGTTTCATGCTCGGACCTTCTGCTGGGTTTCTGTTTCAGGAGCATTTCGCCAAGCTCTGTGCCAAAACTGGCATCCAAACCTTGCAATTCACTGCATCCAACCGGGGGCGCACTAAAGGCAACTTTTGATTCCACAAAGACGTGACTCGCCTCGATCAGATCACGCGGTAATTCGCCCCCAGGCGGACGGTACCCAACCGATGTGACATGCACGCCCTCTTTCAACCAATTTGCCTGAATGACGGGTTCTGGCGAAGACGTACACAGGCAAACGATATCGGCGTTGGAAACGGCTTGATGGATAGAGTCAGCTGCATGGGCGTTTGAAGCGCGCAGTGCCAAGGCTTGGGCGTTGGCAAAATTTTTGGACGCGATCACAATCTCATCAAGTTTACCCAGAGTCTCAATCATCTTTAAATGAGCATTCCCTAAAACGCCTGCCCCAATAATGGCGAGACGTTTGCTTTCCTTCCGTGCGAGATGTTTGATGGAAAGAATGGCGCCCGCAGCGGTTCGCAGGGCAGTGATGTATTCGCCGTCCATAAAAGCGACGGGTGTCCCCGTTTCTGAGTCGAACAGGGCGATGACCGCTTGATGTGCGGGGACGTTCTCGTGAAAAACCGTAACCAGTTTGACAGACATCAACTGACCGGGCATATAAGCTGGCATGCCTACTAACAAGCCTTTGGGGGCAATTGCCTGATTACGCGGTGGCACATTGAGCTGACCGGCACTCAACGCCTTGAAACCTTCTTCAAGGGCAGATAAAAGTTCCTGTGGGTCGAGCAGTTTTTCTACTTCTTTGCGGGAGAGAATAAGCATAGGAGTTCCTTTCACCAAATATCACCAACTGTAAACCCATTTGGATATGGGTCGCTGGGGTCAACCACAAATTGATTGATGCCCGTAATCCATGCTGTGCCACCAATGGTTGGGACAACCGCTTTGTACGGACCGACTTTGGTCTCTTCTATGAGCCGACCGGTGAAGAGCGTGCCAAGAATACCTTCGTGGATGAAATCTTGATTCAAGCCAAGCTGACCACGCGCATACAAGGTTGCCATCTTGGCGCACGTACCTGTTCCGCAGGGGGAACGGTCGATCACGCCTGTCCAGGTGGAGGGTTTGTTCCAGTCAATTTTGCCCGTTGAAACCGTGACGACATTCTTGCGATGCGCTTGAGGGTGTACTGGTGGTGCAGAAAGTTGACCAATGGTGGGACCCATAATTTCTGGGTTTTCAGGATGTGTTACTGGATATTGTTCTGCTGTTGCAGTTTTGACCATTTCAGTAATACGTGTAATATCTTTGCCTTCATCAGGAGTGAGTTGCAAACCGAACTGTGAGGCGTCTGCGATGGCATAGAACATGCCGCCCCAAGCCACATCCACTTTGACGGTGCCGAGAGTTGGAACTTCTACATTAAGGTCGAGATGTACGGCAAAAGCGGGGACGTTCTTGAACGTGATTTGTGTGACCTTGCCATCTTTACACTCCGCACGGATGCCAACCAGCCCCGCAGGCGCTTCGAGCATGAATTCGGTGACCGGCTCGTGCATGGGGATCATGCCTGTTTCAAGGAGTGTAGTTGCCACACAAATGGTGTTCGTCCCAGACATGGGTGGGTATTCCGTCTGCTCCATGATGATAAAGCCTGCAGCAGCATCGGGATGCGTGGGTGGCATGATGACGTTGCAACATAGGGCAGGGTAGCCGCGTGGTTCGCGTAGCATACGCAAACGCAGGTCATCTAGATTCTTTTCCATGTATTTCATTTTCTCGAACATTGTCTTGCCGGGTACGTCAAGCACGCCGCCGGTGATGACGCGTCCTGGTTCGCCGCAAGCATGCAGGTCAACGGCGGTGATCATGTTGGTGAGGCGCATGGGGTTCTCCACTCTGTATGGAAAATGGAATTCAGATGTAGTTTACCGTAAATCTGCCCCTGCCTGATAAAATAAGTTATGGATTACATACGAGACCAATTCACCATTTCGAATGACCCTTCGCGGCTAGATGTGGAGGAGATTTGCCGTTTCCTTGCCCGTTCGTATTGGGCAAATAAACGCGAACGAGCTGTGATCGAGAAATCACTTCAAAACTCGCTCAATTTCGGGGTATACGATGGAGACAGGCAAATTGGTTTTGCTCGTGTAGTGACCGACCACGCCACCTTTGCCTATCTGTGCGATGTCTTTATCCACGAAGACTATCGCGGAAAGTCCATCGGCAAATGGATGATGGAATGCATTATGGCGCACCCAGATTTGCAAGGACTGCGCCGCTGGTTACTGGCTACATATGATGCACATGGTTTGTACAGTCAATATGGTTTTACTCCGCTCAGTGACCCATCGGTCATGATGGAAATTGTGGATAGAACCAAGTGAGCTTTGAGAGAATTGGGGGATGTGTTAAATCTACTCTGTAGTCAGGCTTTCTATTAAAATCTTTATTTGTACGACAATCCAACTTTGAGGGAACTCTGTGCTTGAAGAACTTTTCTCCAAACCCGTAGGTTTTTTCCTGATCGTTATGGCGATCATTCTGATCACACCGCTGATTTCAGAGCGATTACGTCTGCCCGGTATTATTGGAATCATTATTGGGGGCATGCTTATCGGTCCGCATGGCTTTGGTCTGCTTGAAGATAACGACCGCATCCAATTCCTCTCGACCATTGGCTTGGTGTATCTTATGTTTAGCGCCGGTCTTGAAGTGGACATCAACCAATTCATGAAAGTCCGCGCACGTGCGCTGGTGTTTGGCATTATCACATTTATTTTTCCGCAACTCATGGGCATGGGGCTGGGATATACCCTCGGGCTCAACTGGTTGGGGATGATCTTGTTGGGGTCTGCTTTTGCTTCACATACCCTTATTGCATTCCCTATTCTTACCAAACTGGGTGTTACCCGTAACGAAGCCGTAGCGGTTACCACTGGCGCAACAGTTCTTACCGATATTGGCGCTTTTATCGTTCTGGCTGTTGTCCTTGGCGCAGATAAAGGTGGTTTAAGCTTTGGGTATTTTGCTCAGCTCTTTGTTTTACTAGTGGTCTTTACTGCTATCATTATTTTCGGTTTGCCACGTTTTGGAAAGTTTGTATTCCAAAAACTTACAGGTCGTGCTGTTGAATTTCAATTTGTGATCGTTGCCTTATTTTTGGCAGCATTTTTTGCTGAAGTGATTGGCGTTCACGAAGTAGTAGGTGCTTTTCTTGCGGGCTTGGCAGTTAACTCAATGTTGCCGCGTCATAGCCCGGTGGCGGGGCATGTGCTCTTCATCGGCGAGTCATTTTTCATCCCCGTCTTTTTGCTCTATAGTGGTCTTATCACAGACCCATTGACCTTCCTTAAAAGTCCGCAGACCATTATCGTTGCCATTGGCGTAACCATTGTGGCGTATGTCTCAAAACTGATTGCCGCCTGGCTTACGGCTCGTATTTACAAATACACCAAATCTGAATTCTGGACCGTTTATGGCTTGTCTCACGCCCAAGCCGCTGTGACCATCCCGACCTTGGTCATTGGTTTGGAAACTGGACTTTTTGACGCTACCCTTTTCAATGCTGCCATCTTGATGATCCTCCTCACTTCGATCACTTCGCCTCTCATCGTCCAGCGCTTCGCTCCTGACCTTCAAACTGCCTCTGGCGACGATGAACAGACTCCACTCTTTGGGCGGGTTCTTGTGCCTGTTTCCGAAGCCAATTCTGGGGAGTTAGTGGCACTTGCAAATCTGCTTGCTCGTAGTTCGAAAGGGAAAGTGCTGGCGGTCAGTGTGGCTCAAGCGACAAAATCCAATGAAAGCAATAGCTTGACGATGCACAAGGAACTGCTCGGAAAGGTCAGCGCTAATTTGCATGACCCTGAAGCAGAACTTGAATTGATCCCTCGCTTGGCTGCTACCCATGCCCAAGGTATTTTGCATACCGCAGACGAAGAAAATGCATCCATCATCGTTATGGGTTGGCGCGGCAAGCGCACCTTCCGTGAGAGCGTTCTTGGTTCCGTTCTGGATGAAGTCATCTGGGGTTCGGATACGCCCGTAGTGGTTGGAAAATTATCCCTGCCGTTGAATAGCATGCAACGCGTGATCTTTATTGTGCCTGCCAAAGCTGTCCCGCCGATTGCATTACGCCGCATGTTGGAAGCCAATTTTGCCATTGCCAAGGCGCTCAATGTCCCCTTGCTCGTTCGTGCGGACAAGAGCTATGTGCAGACCTTAGAGGCTTTGTTTGTTGCCATCCGCCCTGAACAAGAATATAAACTTGAGGTTTTGAAAGACCAACTTAAACCTGAACACTTGGAACACGAAGCTGTCAGCGCCTTTATCATTTTGCCTGGTTTTGGCTCCCGCAAGCGCGTTCAAGACACACTTGGGAATATCCCCGAACAAGTTGCCAAACATTTTGACGGAAATTTAGCGATCTTGCATTTCGATAAGTAGCTGCTTTTGAAGATAGGTCGCCGACCATAGTCTACGTCGGCGACCTATCGTTATTTTTACTTCAAATAGATATCAAAGAACGTAATGGTCTGATTCATAGCTTGAGTGAAATAATTTGAAATGTTGTGATTATCGCCTTCATATGTATATAAATTAACGATCTGCCCGTATTGTCTACCCAACTCTGCCAAGCGAATCGAAAACTCCACTGGCACATCTTCATCTGCGGTGCCGTGGTGCAATTCCAGCGGACCAGAAAGATCCGCAAGGTAGGATGTGGCAGAGATCGAGTCCCAAAAGACGGGGTTTTGTTCAGGCGTTCCATACTGTTCGATCCATGTTGAACGCCACCCACGCCCGGTAGAACTAGGTGACGGGGTGAAAGCACCTGTTCTTCGCCAGTTATACAACAGGTCCGAGTATGAGCCGACGACACCCGCCCAGATCACACCGGCTTTGATGTCATCCGAAATGACCATGGCGCGTAAGGTCAAATATCCGCCCATCGAATGCCCCCACATGCCGATCTTTTCAGGGTTCACATCTGGGTGCTGTTTGAGAGACGCAAGCGCATTCATCACATCCACTTGATAGCCGGGGTTGCCATATGCACCGGTCGCTTCGCCCTCCGATTGGTCATGTCCGCGGTAGTCGATGCGGAAGACGACATACCCGGAGCGTGCGAGTTGATCGACATACGCAATATAGCGCTCTGTTGTTTTGTATACATCTGGCGGGATATAACCATGATTGAAGACGATAGCGGGAAAACCTCCTTCAGGCTTTTCGCCATTCGGAATGGTGAGCAAGGCATAAATCTTCAACCCTTCTGAAAGATAATAAACATAATACCGGCGATAATTTGTGCCTCGATCTAACTCTTTGACAACGGTGATCTCGCTTCCGGGATATTCTTGATTCCGTAATGCAATAATGCTCATTGGGTGCGGAACAGGGGTAGCTGTAGGCGCTGGCGTGAATGTGGCTGTTGGTTCCAGTGTAGATGTTTGTGTGGGAGTGTTCGTCGCTGGGGTGGGAGTGTTGGTGGGTAAGGGAGACGCTTCAGCACAAGCTGTAATTGCCACCGAAAGAGTGAGGAATACCGCTAAAACTTTCTTCATAATTTCTCCTTTAAAATTGTCACTCGACGTTGTATGGAAACAAAAAAGAGACGGTTTACTAGCGTCTCTTTATACATGGTTTGAATCAGTAAAAGTTAAGAAAGCAGTTTATTTCCTTGCCCAATTGTTCACTTCGTGAATGTGACCCGGTGTGGTGCGGCAGCATCCGCCAATGAGAGTAGCACCGTTCTCGAACCATTCTTTCGACTGCAAACCAAACTTGTCACTGGAAGTTTCACCGTGCCATGTGTTGGTGACGGCACTATAGTACTCACCAGAATTTGGATATACAATGACTGGCTTGCTTGTGTTCTTTTTGATCTCGCGCACCAAAGAAGGGATATGGATAGGCGAGGTACAGTTGATGCCAACCGCAGCGGCTTGAGGTTGACTATCAAGAAAAGCAGCAATGTCAGCAATGCGCTCGCCGTTGCTGATGAGTTCACCGTCTTTAGCGGTGAAGGTGAACCAGGCAACTGTGTTTGGGAACTCAGCAAGGAGACGGCACAGGGCTCGGGCTTCGATTCCGCATGGGATGGTTTCGCAGGCAAGCAGGTCCGCGCCCGAGGCGATGAGCGCTTCCACTCGCGGACGATGAAAAGCGATCAGCTCATCCTCGCTCAAATTGTAATCACCACGGTATTCAGACCCGTCAGCGAGATACGCGCCATAGGGACCCACAGAACCGGCGATCAATGGACGGACACGACCCACGCGATTCTCTTCCTTTGCCCAGAATTCATCACGTGCTTCCTGTGCCAATTGCACAGATTTTTTCATGAGATTCAGCGCTTGCTCGCGGCTCAAGCCGCGCTTGGCAAACCCATCTACCGTCGCTTGATAACTGGCAGTAATGGCAATATCGGCACCTGCGTTGAAGTAATCGAGATGCACTGCCCGAATCAATTCGGGTTGCTCAAGCAAAACCCGTGCCGACCAAAGATCATCATTCAAATCACAACCACGTGCTTCGAGTTCGGTTGCCATCGCGCCATCAATGATGGCGATGCGTTGATTATTGAGTATAGTTTCTAGAACGTTCATTTTGCAGCCGCTTCTGCCTCGCGTAATTTTTCGGTAGCACGGAAATATTTGAGATAACGCATTGAGTTTGGATCACGCCCCATGAGCAAATCTGTAGCACGGATGGTGCTGCCAAGTTTGATTGGGTCTGTGATGGACGTGGTGACACCAGTAAGCATGGCAATTGAAAGCATGGCAGCGTTGACGGAGTGCCTATCTGGCAGCCCAAATGACACATTGCTCGCACCGAGGCTGATGTTCACATCAAATTCTTTTTTGATCAACTCAATAGCTTTGAGAGTTACGGTCGCTGCCAGGCTATTGTGCCCAACCGTCATAACCAGCGGATCGATGATGATGTCTTCAACGGGAATGCCGACCTTTGCCGCGCGTTCGATGATCTTTGCCGCAGCAGCGAGACGCCCTTCTGCGGTGGGTGGGATGCCCTCATCGGCAATCGTCAAGCCAATGACTGCTGCGCCTCTTGCCTTGACGATGGGTAGCACTGTGCTAAGTTGCTTTTCTTCCCCGTTGACTGAGTTCACAAGCGGCTTACCGCCTTTGATGGCGTTCAAGCCTGCCTCAAGAATTTTCGGCTCATTCGAGTCAATACATAAGGGCACATCCGTGACAGACTGTACAGCTTCTACCACCAAGGGCATAACTTCCGCTTCTTCAATTTGCGGATGCCCTACGTTCACATCGAGCACATCTGCACCCCAATCGACTTGGCGCTTGGCGAGATGCTTGACATAGTCCATATTGCGCTCGACCAAGGCTTGTCCCAGCTTTTTGATGCCAGTGGGGTTCAGCTTTTCTCCAATGATGACGAATGGCTTGTCAAAACCGATGACAACTTCTTTTTTCTCCGATTTGAGAATGGTATGCACAGGTGCCCTCCGAAAAATTTAGTATGAGACTCTTAAGTCTCTGAATTATGAATTCAAAAAGCGTTTTGCAGTTTCTGCCAAGATGGCTGTGCCAATGGGTAGAGCACGTTCATCCAGGTCAAACTTGGGGTGATGTAATTCATACAAAGGACGGTCTTCGATCTTTACACCAAGCATGTACATGGCTCCTGGTGCGTCCCGTAAAAATTCGGGAAAGTCTTCTGCGCCCAAAGTCTTGTCCATTGGCAACACATTTTCTTCACCAAGTAGTTCTTTGCCAACGCTTGCAATCGTATCGGATACAAATTTATCGTTGATGATCGGCATACCGCCAAAGAGGAAGTTTAATTTGTAATCACCGCCAAGGACTTTGACAATCTCGAACACTTTGGTTAACTCTTCACGGATTTTTTTCTCAATCTCCAGTGAAGTGAAGCGGATGGTTCCAATCATTTCGATCTTATCGGGGATGACATTTTCTGCGAACCCGCCATTGACCGCCCCAATGCTAATGACCGCTGGCTCGAATGGGTCAAGCCTGCGAGAAACCACGGAATTGATTCCCATAATGACATGCGCCAACATCACGAATGGATCATTGGATACATGCGGTTCTGCACCATGCCCGCCCTTGCCATAGATCGTAGCTGACCAGGATGTCACCCCGCCTCCGCTTGGACCTTCATTGATCGTGATGGTTCCAACTGGGTGGCTTGGGTCCACGTGCTGTGCAATAACAAAGTCCACGCCTTCGGTTGCACCTTCCGCGTACATGCGTTGTGCGCCGCTTTTGCCTTCTTCATCGGCAGTCTCTTCGCAAGGCTGGAAGAGAAAACGTATCCTCCCATTCAATTTTTCTTGCGAGAGAATTTTTGCTGCGCCCAATGCCATGGCAGTGTGCGAGTCATGTCCGCAGGCATGCATCTTGCCTTCATTTTGTGAGATGTAGTCGGTTTCATTCTGTTCAAAGATGGGGAGTGCATCCATATCGGCGCGGATGGCTACCAGCTTTCCGCCTTCGCCGATTTCTGCTACAACGCCTGTCTTGCCAACCCCGCGCTTTACTCGATAGCCCATCTTTTCCAGTTCATCTGCCACAATTCCAGCGGTGCGGTGCAGGTCAAAGGCGATTTCTGGGTGCATGTGAAAATCGCGTCGCCATTCGATGAGGTCTTCTGAAATTGCGTGTGCTTGTTTGATCATTCTGTATTCTCCTGTCTTTAAGTATACAAGGAAACCTACACCAAGGGCAACTTGAATGCCCTGTGTCAATTTGCTTGTTTACTTTTTCTTTACGGTTTCACGTTCGGCTGCAGCAAGAATTTTGTCTAATTCGGCTTCTTGTGCGGGGTCGAGCGGAGGGACTTGGTGTTCACGCAAAATCCGTTCGGCTTCATCGGTGGCAGAGTCTGCCATTTGTCTGCGTCCCAGTTTATCTTCCCAGGTGTCCCAGGAATTGCGTTCGGCAAGTTTGGTCAGTGCCATTTCACCTGCGCGGAGATGTTTGAGCGTATGCTTGCTAGCAAGATAATTACGGTTGGAGTCCATTACATTGCCAATCACTTCTACCGCTAAGTGTTCGGCGTCTGCTGATAAGCCCTGACGTTGACGATGAACGCTTTTTGCCAACTCGTTATCAAGCACCATTTGCGCGAAGGACCCCATCACACCGGCTTCCATTTCGCCAATGCCCGAGAGTTCATCGGCTCCGGCTAGAGCGGGGAGAGAGGCGTTGAGTCCGCGTTCGAAAGCGTTTTGAGCGTCGAGTGTATGGGCATTGGTCGAGAATCCATACACGTTGACGGCGAACCCATAATAATGTCCGAGTTGAACCGTGGCAGCCGAAGACATGCCCAGTTCCACGCCAGCCCAGATCAAGCCTGTGCGTGGCTCCAGCAGCCCAAGACGCCCGCAATAGACGACACCGCAACCGGGGTTCAAAATCTGTGCGAGGACGAGCGGAGCCAACGTTTCTGCATTTTGCTGGACGAGGCTGCCTGTAATGGTCATAGGCGATGTTGCGCCGCCTGTGGGGGCAGGTAGGTTAGCATGAATAACGCCCGCCTGCGCCATATCCATGATGGCTTGGGCGGCAATATCGTGCATGGTCAGCGGACTGACCGGCGAAAGCGAGAGCGTGATCTCGTGCGGCTCAATGCCAATGACCTTAGCCATTTCAACCGCGTATTTCGCTTCATGCCCAAATTGAATACCAGGACCCTGCACAGGTTTGGTGGTGTTCGAGAGCGCATGGCGGAACATATGTAACGCCATCATTTCATTTTCCACATCTGGCGGAGTGAAAAATGGTGTGACGTTATTGCAGTTTGGAAGTGCGTCCAACAAGCGAACGGCGTTCACACAATCTTCTGCTGTTGCCGTGTGGTGTGTGCCTGTGCGGGCGTCAAATACATCGCGTGCGCCGCCAAGGTTATGGAAATATAAATTTCCGCCGCCCAATTCGTTGACCGTGCCATTTCGCCCGCGGATCTTTGGACGTTTATTTGCCTTTGCAACCGAATCCATCACCAGATCGGGTGGGATCAAAACGCGGTTGTCCTTCATCTTGCAGCCCGCTTGTAATAAAACATCAAGGCTGGGTTTGTGAGTCCAAATAATGCCTACTTCACTCATGATCTGCAAAGTGGCTTCATGCATGGCTTGTACATCCGCGTCAGACAAAAACTTTAAGGGCTCCATGGTTATCTCCTCAGTAAAAATGTAGGCACATCTATTGCTTACGATTCGTCGTTAATACTCTCTCTAAAAATTCCATACGTTTTGTTTCTGAATCGATAATATTCTCGATCTTATAAAACGAATGCCCTTCCCCTTTGTATAACAGAAACTCTACTTCTTTACCCAGTTCTACTAATTTATCTCTGGCATCCATAGAGTCAGATGCCGGGCAGCGCGGGTCGTTCTCTCCGCAGATCATTTGTACAGGTGAGGTTACTTTATCTAAAAAGAAATATGGCGAACGCGCAATCCACAACTCACGGTTGTCGTCTGGGTCGCCCATATTTTCGATGTTCCAGTGTTTAAGGTCTTCACGCGACTCATGATGTGACTTAATCCAATTCAAGAAAGGCACAACAGCTGAGCCGCCAACGAACAATTCTGGGTATCCCGTTAAACAGGTCATGGTGAGATATCCACCATGGCTTCGCCCGGTTACAGCGATGCTCTTTGTTAGACCCTGTTCTAACAAATATTTCGCTCCCGCTGCGCAATCGTCATTATCCACACCGCCCATGTCGTAGCGGCTGGCGTTTTGCCATTTTTTGCCATACCCTGTCGAACCGCGATAATTCGGCACAAGCACAGTCCAACCGCGTTGCACCATCAAACTCAACATGGGGTTCCATGAAAACTGCACATGCCAGTTCGGTCCGCCGTGAATATCAAGAACAGCATTTTCACCAACTCCACGATACAACAAAGCAGGCACTTGCACGCCATCCATGCCAGCATACCAAATTTCTTCGGGCGGCTGAAAATTCAAGTCCATGTCTAATGACTTTGTCAGCTGTGTAGTATTCCCGCTTTCAAGGTCGATCTTCCATAGATCTGTAGGGTGATTTACATCTTCAAATAGGATGACGACTCCATCGGCTGTGATCTGCGGTTGTGCGTGGACTCCATCACCGACCTTAACCGCACGAATGGCATCGCCTCCACGCTTAAACTGGAAACTGGTCTTTGCACCTTCACTGTGTACCCAGCCGAGAATGTCTCCGCTCCGCGACCATGTGGGTTGGGTATTGTCTCCCGATGAGTCCGTCACCCAGGTGACTTCTTTTGTGTCGACATGATATAAGCCAATATTGAACCATTCACCGTTTTCGCACGAAAAAGCCAAGGACTTTGAATCTGGTGACCAAGCTGGATGCATGGCATTCAATGCTTTTCCGTCCAACTTTAGTTGAGTTGTCCCAACCCGTGGACCTTTGCGCCGTCCAACTGGTACGATGTAAATGCTGCGGTCACTTGCTTCGGCTTCGGACTCGATTGCGATCCACATCCCATCTGGTGACCAAGCGGCATCCCAGCATGGGCGGAATACATTCTTGAGCATGTGTAATCCGCTGTCATCAAGCGGCAGGACGTATAACGAGAAGATGCCTTTGGCTTCTGAAAGCACAGCTAGCGATTGCCCATCTGGAGCCCAAGACATGTTGGGTTGGTTGGCGTATAAAATACCCGGAGTCAGGTCGGTGGTGGTGTTGGTTGTCAGATCGTGGACACAGATGTGATAGGACTCACTCCCATCTGGGTCCAGGGCAAAGGCGAGTTTGGTACCGTCAGGCGAAAAGTGAGGGGAGAATTTTGCGCCTTCCAGTTCAATTTTTACTAGTTCGAGTGCTCCATCTTTGTGTTCCCATAACTCCCATGAGCCGGTCTTGTTCCAAGAGAATACGATTCGTGTTTCGTCTGGCGAAATGCTAAATGGCAGACCACTGTCTATGTTGGGGAGGCGTAGAAGCTGTTCGAAGGTTGGCATTAAGAGAGTTTTCTTGTTAATGTTATTTGAAATTTTCAAGCGCATTACTTATGATGAAGAAGGATGAACCTACCGCAAAAAGACCTGCTAAGATCATGGCGAAGAGCGAAGGTGGAAAGGTTATATTAATCGGATTGCTTTTTTCATTTATGAGAGAGTTTAGCGTCTCTGTCATTTTACGTACTTGGTCTGGGTCTTTGTATCGCTTGCTTACTTGAATGGCAGCTCCATCTTCGGTTTTGAATGAGGCAAAAGCGGTACAACTACGTCCATCACTACTTTCACTGCATTTGAGATCGTAGCCAATACTATTAACTTTTTCTGCTGTTCTTTCTGAAATTCTTATTCCAAATATAAGGTCTTGAGCGGTGCAATTATAGAATTGATCTTCTTGTAATTCACAAGTAACCCGCTCTGTGGTTATTAGAGATTGACCAAACAAAGCAATAGCGCCGAAAACTACGGGAATAAGCAGAAGGTCTTTAAGAAATGCAATAAATTTACTTAACATTAAATACTCTCCATGACAAAGCTTTGCCCTTCATAAATTATTAATCCGACACGTTTATACAAGTTCGTAATCTTCTAGTTTTGGTAATTCTTCAACGCCTGCCTTCTTGGAGAGGTCGAGCATGTACGAGTGGAGACGAGCTACCTGAGTAGGGTCCAACTCAGGGCGGGTGTAAGAGGCGAGTAGTTCTTTCACGCGCAGTTTGGCTCTGCCGAAGGCATCCAACGAGCCAGACTCTTTCCACTGACGAGTCGAGTTGCGGTCAATAATATCGCTGGGTAAATGTTGTTCTTCGCGGAAGAGCTTCATCGTAATTTTTTGCTTGAGGAAGTCGCCGCCTTTGAAGTTGATTTTGTCATCGTAAAAACCGGTGGCGAGGGTGTCGGTATGTTGTTTGACACCCATAACCATGCGCTTTGCCATGGCAATACCTTCTGCATCGATGACGAGTTTTTCGGCGCTATGGCAGGCAAGGAAGTCCAACATGCCAGAGCCGGAGATCATGTTGATACCGCTGAGTGCACCGACCATGGCAGTAATGCCGCTTTCAAGTCCAGCTTGGGCATCGACCAGTTTGGAATCTGTGGCACCAAGATAGGTATGCGTGGGCATGCCGAGGGTTTTGGCGACCTGCGCGTAGGAACAATCGAGCATAGCAGTTTCGATGGCGCCCATGGGTGTTGCGCCCTTTTTCATGTCAAAGATGGCTGCTGCACCACCCCAAACGATGGGGGAGCCGGGTTTTGCCAATTGATGGATGGTGATGCCCGCCAAACATTCAGCGGTGTGTTGCGTGACCGTTCCTAGCATGGTGACAGGAGCAGCCGCGCCAGCCAACGGAACTGAGACGATTTCTGCCGGGATGCCCGCACGTGCCAATTGAATGAGATTGCCGGCGCCAAAGTTGGACCAGATCAATGGTGGAGCCGGACAAACATCAAAAATGGCACGCGGTTTCTGGCGTGATTCCTCGGCGCTGCCCGCGAACATGGCGAGCATATCAATCATTTCTTGTACGGTCTTGTTGGTGAATGCACCCGTGACGATGGGTTTCTTGGAATAGAGCAACGCTAAATAAAGACGATAAGAATCTTGAATGTCTTTGGGAACGTCGTGACAGATCACGGCGGTAGATTGTGCATCGTATTGTGGAATTTGTTCCGCAACTTTTAATAAACGAATGAGGTGCTCGGTTTCGGTTGTGTCATGCTCGAGGGTATCGGGGTTGAGCATGGTGATGCCAGAAGATCCCGGGTCAAAATGGACCGAGTCGCCACCGTAGTGAACGGTGGGGTTGCCATGATAGTCATAGAGATAGAATTCACGCGGCACACTTTCCAAGGCGCGTTGGACGAGTGAAGCGGGAATCTGTGCTACGTTGGTTTCTGGGTCAATAACAACGCCTTCCTGCCTAAGCATTTCGCGGGCTTCTTCATTTTGAACTTTAATGCCGGGTTTGAGCAAAAGTTCATAGGCTTCTGCCAAAATGCGAGCAATGATCTCGTCGCTAAGTAATGTAAGCTTTGGTCTCATGAGACACCTCTAAGTGGGATTAAGTTCTCTTTGGTGGAGAGAACAGAAACGAGTAACGAGGGAGCAAATCAATTTTCTTACGCCTCGTTACTCATTTCGTACTGCTTGTTTGCTAAAAGCAATTGGGTTTCCTGTGATTAACAGAAAAGAGGTTTCAATACGTTTGTTTTGCGCTTATGCTTTCCCAACCAACTGCTTCGCCAATGCCACGGCACCGACTGCGTCTTCTGAAGTTCCGTCTGCTTTGATTTTGGTTGCCCAGTCGCGGGTGATGGGTGCACCGCCGACCATCACCTTGATGCGTGGACGCAGATTTTCCTTGTCCAACTCTTCAATGATTTCGCGCTGGCGCACCATGGTAGTAGTGAGCAATGCGCTCAAGCCAATAAGCTGAGCATCGATTTCCAACGCCTTACCAATGATCTTGTCTGCAGGTTGGTCTACGCCAAGATCGGTCACTTCGAAGCCAGAAGCGCTCAACATGGTTCCCACAAGAGTTTTGCCAATCTCATGAATATCACCTTCTACCGTGGCGAGAATGACCTTGCCCATGGTTTCACGGGCTTCGCCGAGTTTGAGCAATTCAGGTTCGAGGGTTGCCACAGCAGCTTTCATGGCTTCACCCGCCATAACCAATTCCGGCAAAAAGGCTTCACCTGCGCCGAACTGGTCACCGATGTAATTGACGCCGATCACAAATCCTTTTGTGATGGCATCGAGTGGGGGAATATTCATAGCAATGGATTTTTGGGCGAGTTCCACTGAAAGATCAGAGTCTCCGTCGATGATACTTTGTGCCATATCCTTGAATAATTTCTCGATTTCTTCTGACATAACTGCCTCCTGATGAATTTACTTATTTTTTTTGATCAAGTGCGAAACTTGTTTTTCTTTTTCTCTTAATAACTTGGCAGGGATGTTACGGTAGTTTTCCAGCCATCTGCCAGATTCCATAACATGCTCGAGCGAGACTTTCACTGCCAGGTCGGGGTCGTGCTTTTTGAACGCGCTCAAAATAGCAGCGTGTTCATCGTGCGTTTGCGATACGCTGCTTGAAACCAGCTCAGGTTGACGATAAAGCGCTTCATATAGCAGCCAATCTGGAAATGCATTTGAGACGATAGAGTAAAGTTCCACTAATAACTTATTCCCTGATGCCTCTGCAATTGCCCTATGAAATTGACGGCTTAGTTGTCGCTCTTGAGGCATTTCGTTCAACTCTACGTGGCGATCCATTTCTGCCATAATGGTTTCAAGCTTTTGCACCTGCTCAGGCGTAATGTTAAGCGCGGTTTCCCGAGCCACCATCGCCTCAAGAAAGAGGCGCATCCCATAGGCTTCTACCACATCCTCAGTAGACATTTCTCGCACGCGTACGCCCCGATAAGGGACTCGTTCCGCGATGCCTTTTGCTACAAGAAGGTCAAACGCCTCACGGACGGGGGTCATACTGACGCCCATCTGGCTGGCGATGTCTTCCTGCCTCAGCCAATCACCAGGTCCATATCGACCCGCAATGATCTGTCTGTGCAGGGCATCGTAAATTTCCTCTTTAAGGGGTTTGTGAGAAAGTTCTTTCGCTGCCATTACCATAATTGTACATTATATATAATCTGGACTGTTTTCGGAAGTGCCTATCTAAGATGCTTTTCGCTCTGTCAGATGTCTATCCAGCAAGGCGATCAATTCATCGCGTGAATAATTATGCTGTGGATTGTCATTTTCGTCTAATAGCTTTGACATCAAGGCATTGAGCACGCGATTGCCTTCCCAGTGTGTTCCTACTAAGTAGCGGAGTTTTGGTTTTTCACTAAATAAGGCATCTTGCACAGCCTCCCAAACGATTTCAGGAGAAGATGGCTTACGATTGGTAGCAGACTCGGGTTCATTTGGATTCGGTTCTGATTCTTCTGCAAAACTTCCGAGGATAAGATCCGCCTCTTCCTTAAACGGAGGCTGGGCACGCTGAAAGTGAGCCAGAGTCCCCGCCTGAGATTTTTCCCCGATCTCCGAGATAATCCCGCCGGGCTGGACAATGCTGACTTGCACGCCATACGATCTGAGTTCCTCACTCAATACAGCTGTATAGGCTTCTAAAGCATGCTTTGTCATCACATATGGACCGTAATACTTGCTTGCCAGCATCCCTCCCTGAGAGCCAATGTTTACAATGCGTCCCTTGGATTCGATCAATAAATTCATAAAAGCATTACTCATGCGGTGTGGACCAAATACATTGACATCGAAAATATCCTGCATCTCTTCGTCTGTCCATGTGGTGAGCATTCCTAATTCACCTATGCCTGCATTGTTGACTAAGCCATAGAGTCCATGTCCTGCATTCTTGACAGTTTCTACAGCCGATTGAATATGCCTCGCGTTGCGAACATCCATTAGCAATGGTGTGACATTTGGGATTTCAGATAACGCCATCATGTCTTTTTCTTTTCGCACTGTGGCATATACGATACATCCACGCTCGGCGAGGCGTAGCGCGAGGTGTTTTCCAATACCGCTGCTGGCACCAGTAATTAAAATCGCTTGTTGAGTTGGAAGAGACATGATAAAAAATTCCCTTTTTGATATGAGTATAATCAAATTATGTCTAGAAATTATGTAGTGCCTTTAACTGAAATCCGCCGCGAGCAGACGGTGGTCAATTCGCGCTTCATTGCTACGCTCGCGCCTGCTTTTTCCATCGACGAAGCTCGCGCCTTCATGAAGCGGATTCGAGAGGAGTTTGCAGACGCATCTCATAATGTCCCTGTTTATATTATTGGCGGTGGAAACACAGTAACGGAATATTTTTCAGATGATGGTGAGCCGAGTGGAACTTCTGGCAAACCTGCGCTGACTGTTTTGCGTGGAAGCGGACTGGGGGATGCGGTTTTAGTAGTCACCCGTTATTTTGGGGGCACCCTGCTCGGAACTGGCGGACTGGTCAAGGCGTATACAGAGGCGGCTCAGTCTGTCGTCAATGTTGTAGAACGCGGAAGGCGAGTCCCTGTATGTGTAGTGATGGTGGCAATCCCCTATAACTTGTTGGAGAGAGTTAGATTATTGGCTACAAAGAATAGCGGTAATATCTTAGGTGAAGATTATGCCGCGGATATCACATTGACTTTGCGATTCCCTGTTGAATATTACGATAACTTTCAAACAGATCTACGAGAACTTACTGCTGGGAAAATTCAAGCAGAAGTGATTGAAACAAAAGAAGAGATTATACGTGTAGACAAATAAATTTTTGATTTTTACTCCCTCAATAAAACATGTATAAAGTAAAATCCAAAGTATTGTTATGAAAGAAAAAAATATCACTATTCCGACCATTGAGACCAATAGGGAAGTGCAAGGGGAGTTTTTTCGCGCCGTTATTTTATCTATCATGGCATTGACTGGTGTTTTTCTGGTTTTTGCTATTTTCATTTTTCATGAATTGTTGTTGCGTACACTGATGATTAGCGGGGGGATATTTTTTCTTTCTGTTTTTATTCTCTTTCTGATTAAAAGAAAAAAAGTATTTCTGGCAAGCGCCTTTTTTGTAGGGTTTCTTTGGCTTTTGGTTGCATGGCTGACGTATATTACTGGTGGAATTACAGCTCCTATTTTTACTGGCTTTCTAATTGTTATTCTTCTTAGTGGGTTGATTTTTAACTTCCGTGTAGGCGTTTCCGTTGCTTTATTGACCGTTCTCTATGGTAGTGTTCTGATATTTATACAATCAAAAGGTTTTTTGCCGCCTGCCGCTGACTATTCAAACGGTGCTCGATTGGCGATTTATACATTTTTCTTTTTTATTGCGCTTTATATTCAAAAAGCTGCCATTGATAGTACAAAACTAGCAACAGAAAAAGCTTATATTAGCGAAAATCAATATCAACTCTTTCTTGAGAATATTCCCACGATTACATATATCAATGATATATCGCCCGAGGCACGTACATTATATGTCAGCCCGCAGGTTGAGAATTTGCTTGGGTATTCTCCCGAAACCTTTCTTCACGATCCAACACTTTGGATGAAAATCATTAATGAAGATGATGTTGAAAATGTTCTTTTGAAGAACCAGGCTTCGGTGGAAACAGGTGAACCATTCAAAGTGGAGTATCGCCTTATAACGAAAACCGGAAGCATGGTTTGGGTTCGCGATGAAGCCAAGCTAGTTCGAGATGACCATGGAGAGCCAGCATATTGGTTGGGGGTTTGGACCGATATTACCAAGGAAAAAAGTTCAGAGAAAACGTTGGCATACATGGTTCAAACGCAATCCATGCGGAATAACCAGTTGCAGACGGCGAGTGAAGTGTCGCGTGCGGCTACGTCTATTTTGGAGCTGAGTGAATTGATGCCCAAAGTTGTGGAACTCATCCGCTCGCATTTTGATTATTATTATGTGGGCATCTTTTTGGTTGAAAAAGAGACGAACAATGCAGTGCTTACTGCGGCAACGGGTTCAGCGGGAAAAGAAATGCTTGCAAAAGGGCATTTCCTGCCTATTGCCAATTCATCCATGATCGGTTGGTCGATTGTCAATAATCGGGCGCGGATTGCTCTGGATGTTGGGAAGGATGCGGTTCGTTTCAAAAATCCACTTTTGCCGCTCACACGCTCAGAGGTGGCTTTCCCTTTGAGGTTTCATGGAAGAGTTATTGGAGCAATGACGATTCAATCGGCATTGCCATCTGCGTTTACAGATGCTGATATTACCGCCTTGCAAACCATGGCGGATCAAGTTGCAAATGCCATTGAAACCGCACGCTTACTTGATGAACGTGTGACTTTAATCAATGAACTTGAAACAAAAAATGCGGAACTTGAACGATATACCTATACGGTGTCGCATGATTTGAAATCTCCGCTTGTGACAATTCGCGGCTATGTGGGGTACTTAAAAGAGTCTGCTGTCAAAGGAGATATGCAGCGTTTTGAAGTGGATATGAAGCGGGTCATCAAAGCTACTGAGACGATGCAAGCCTTGCTGAATGACCTGTTGGAACTGTCTAGGGTTGGGCGGGTAATCAATTCTTTGGCTAATGTCCCATTCGAAGATATGGTGAAGGATGTCCTGACTTTGGTTGTCGAGCCGCAAAAGGGACAAAGAGAGTGGTTTGTTGTCCAAAGTGGACTTCCTGTGGTGCGCTGTGATCGAACTAGAATTTTAGAAGTGCTCCAAAATCTGGTCTTGAATTCTATTAAATTTATGGGCAGTCAGCCGAAACCTTCTATTCGAATTGGGCAGGCTGGTTTTGACAAGAAAACGAATTTTCCTATTTTTTATGTTGCTGACAATGGTATTGGGATTGCCCCCAAATATCATGAGACGGTCTTCGGGTTGTTCAATCGGCTTGACCAAAAAGAAGAGGGGACAGGGATTGGACTCACCCTTGTGAAGCGCATTATTGAGGTCCATGGCGGGCGGATATGGCTGGAATCTGAGGGACAAGGAAAAGGCACTACTTTTTACTTTACATTGCCTCCCGCAGAGGTTACACCCTAGTTTTACAAATTCTTCACAATCTGTTCGTATTTAATCCACCTGAAGCGAAGGCATTTTTATAGAATCAGCAACAGTTCTTTATATAAGGCTGTTAATTGAATCTTGGAGAAAAAATGTCTAACTCAAATCGAACAAAATTACTTTTGGATATTGGTACGTTTATCGCCTTTCTCATTACGATGGATCCACGCTTCAGCGGGTTGGCAATTCATGAGTGGCTATCACTTGCCCTGGCTGGCACAATTATTGTCCATCTTTTATTAAACTGGGACTGGATTGTGAATATTACGAAACGCTTATTTGGCAAAGCGAATGCAAATGCGCGTGTCAACTATGTGCTGAATTGGCTGTTGTTCATCGACGGGATTCTTATCATGTTATCTGGCATCATGATTTCGGAAGTTGCCATTCCTTCTTTGGGGCTGGCTCTACCTATGAACTTTGTCTGGCGTAGATTGCACGATATGTCTGCCAATCTTGCATTGCTCATTATGGGGTTGCATATTGCTATGCACTGGAATTGGATTGTAACCACGTTTACCCGAGTTTTCTTGAGCGGTTTCAAGAAGAAACAACCTGCCATCACAGCAGTTAAGGAGGCGTAACCATGAATACCTTATTTCGGGTCTTGATTATTTTAGTGGTTGCCACGATCATTGGTGGACTAATGTATGTCGGTGTGAGCGCTTCAAATTCATCAAACAATGGTTTCCCAGAATTTGAAGGCGGAAGAGAACGACCGCAATTTGCTGAAGGTTCCGAGTTTCGCCCAGATGGCGATCATGATGAAGGACGAGGCGAACAAGGTGGATTTGGTTTCCCCGGTGGCGTCATCAAAGCTCTAGTACTCATGACAATTGCAGGTTCTATTTATTCTGGAATTGTTTGGGCAGGCAAGAAAACAAAGCAAGCCCTTGCGTAGGAAGCGACATCAAAAAAGAGGACATGCTCAGCATGTCCTCTTTTGTTTTTAGATGTTTGGAATTTCAATAACTACTTTCAGCCCTTTGCCTTTTTCACTTTCAGCCCAAATGCGACCCTTATGCATTTCTACAATAGACTTGGCAATGGCAAGCCCTAACCCAGAACCGCCATCATCTCGAGTACGGGATTGATCCACGCGGTAGAAGCGGTCAAAGAGGTGAGTAGCTTCTTCGGGATGCACCCCGTCGCCGCTATCTTTAACGGAGAGTTGGATGCTGCTTCCTGTAAGTTGAGTTTTCAATTCCACGCGTCCACCTTCGGGAGTGTGACGGAGAGCATTATCCAGAATATTTTTCAGGACTTGAGCGAAACGGTTCGGGTCGAGATTCGCCGTCAGGGTTGTTGAAGCAGTTTCAAGGTCGAGAGTGATGCGTTTCTGGTTAAACAGAGTCAAGTAATGAGCGTGGATGTCGCTCATAAAGTTGTTGATGTCCACGGGTTGGAAATCGACAGAAAGTTCGCCTGCATCGGCAAGGGACAAAGTCCGCAGGTCATTGACCAGATGTTCGAGGCGTTCGGCTTCTTCACGAATGATCTCAAAATTTTCAGCATTCGGCTTCAAGACACCGTCTTTTACACCTTCAGCGTGCCCCAGAATAAGGCTGATGGGCGTACGAAGTTTGTGGGCGATATCGGCTGTCATTTGTTTGCGGAGGTTGAACGAACGTGCAAGGTCTGCGCTCATCTTGTTGAACGATTTAGCTAATTCGCCGATCTCATCTCTCGAACGGACTGGAACCTGACCGCCCAGATTTCCATCTGCCATATGGTGCGTGGCTTTCGTAAGTTCACGGACCGGGCGTAGGATACTGCGTGAAAGCAAGATGCCGATGAAGAGCGCAAAGACAAGAGTAGCAATGGCGCTTAAGAAAATAGAGCCGTTCAAACGGCGTAAGAACTCGTAATCAAGCGGATTTTTTTCAGGGGCGCTGGGTAACAAAAGTACACCAACTGTTTTGTTATTCGATTGAATGGGGTACCCTTCTTCAAGCTCTTCCTGACTGCATGGATCTCCAACGTTGTATTCATTACCTGCAACAAGGATATTGCCTTGTGGGTCTGCAATCGAAAAATAAAGTACATGATGATCATGATCGCCACGCTGAAATTCTTGCTCAACTCCGTCCCAAGTTTGATTGCGGCTGTAATACCGAGCAAGGTCATCTGCCAGGTCAGCAGTGTAGCGGTCACCTACAAAGCGTTCAAATTCGCGGCTTGCAAGAATGCGCGAAGAGACGACGATAATGCCGGTGCTAAATATGCTAATAAGCAAGAAGGAGAGGATAAGTTTGGTCGAGAGACGCATGATATTACAATGGGACTACTGTTTTCGCAAACGATAGCCAACACCATATACGGTTTCGATATGGCTGGGCTTGCGAGAATCATCTTCCACTTTGGCACGCAGATTCTTTATGTGAGTATCGATGGTACGTTCATAGCCTTCATAGCGCACACCTTGGATCACATCGAGCAGATCGAGGCGCGAGAAAACTTTGCCCGGTGCGGTCATAAGCGCGGCAAGCAGGTCAAATTCAGACGGGGTCAAATCCGCAGCACGGTCGCCAATGGAAACTTCACGTGTCTCACGGTTGAGGATGATATCCATTACTTTCAGCGTTTGCCCTTTGGCTTCGTTCTTTCCGGCGCGGCGCAATACATTGCGCACTCGCGCCATTAACTCGCGGGGTTTAAACGGCTTGGTTACATAATCGTCTGCACCGAGCTCCAGCCCAATGATCTTATCTTCGTCTTCCACTTTGGCAGTTAACATAATGATCGGGGTGTCACTTTCAGCCCGGCGCGCATTCATAAATTCATAGCCGTTCATTTCTGGCATCATAATATCAAGCACAACAAGGTCTGGGTTTTCACGGCGAGCCACTTCCAGAGCTTCACGCCCGTTGTATGCAGTTAATACGCGATATCCTTCCTGCTCAAGATAACTTTGCAAGAGGGAAACCATTCGTCTTTCATCGTCTACGATAAGAATTGTTTGAGGCATGATTTTATTATCCCATAAACCCTGTGAAGAAATTGTGTGAAATTCTGGAGGATAAGAACCCCCGCCTCATTTCAAGGCGGGGGTTGGGGTGGCGTTAGAACTGTGGATTACGCCTCATCCTTTTTCTCTTCGTCTTCAACTTGAACTTCTACCGGCTCAGGAGCTGGAGCTGGTGCAGGTTCAGTTGCTTGTGCGCTGTTGACGTTCACGAGGCGCCAACCGCTACGTTTGATCAAGCTAAATGCCAGCCAAACCAAACCGCCAAACACGGCGAGTTGAAGTAACCCAAACAGCGGACCAAAAAATCCGAATCCGCCGCGCCCGCCGAAGCCATGTCCGCGATCGGAGCCGCGCATCATGCCGAAGCCTTCGTTTGTCATTCCACCGCTGAAATCATGTCCGTGATGAAATGCGAAAGCGGAAGTTCCTTCTGCGGTGAGAGTTGTGCTATACATGGCGCCAAAGCGGAACCCTGCAAAGGCAACACCTGCCAACACAACGAGAGTGAGAAGGATGGTGAGAGTCCACCAAAGCCATTTTTTTGTTTTCATGTTTACCTCCATTTGTAAACTTGACTCTATTGTTTCACACCTGTATTACAAAGCAATGGAGGAAATATGTGAAAGTTGTGTGCCCACAAGAGTTACAAATAACGCGCCCGTGGACTTTATTCGTATGCCAATGTATCTCTCACCGTCAGCTTTGAGGCGCGGCGGGCGGGTAGTGCGCTGGCAAGAGTACCCAATACAAGAGTAAAAATTAACCAGGCAAGGATGCCAGTCACGCCGTAGATGGCAGGCATGGGCGCAGTTAGAATCGCCATACCGACCCCATAACATAAGACATTTGTGATGGGAATTGAGATGAAGATACTGATTGCCCAACTCAAAATACCGATCACCATTCCTTCTGTAATTACAATTGCCTGAATATCGCCATTGCTTGCGCCAATCGCACGCATAACACCGATCTCACGGGTGCGTTCCAATACATTGATGCTCATGGTGCCCATCAAACCTAAACCGCCGACGAAAGCAATCAAGGAAGCCATAACCAGCATGAAATACACCAGAACGTCTGTTTGTGCCTTTTGGTCGCGGATAAAATCTGCGCCTAGTTGCGTGGAACTGATCTGAATCCCACGTTCTTCGAATGCTCTCTGGATCTGGTCATTGATACGGTTTTGGGTAAGAGAGTCATGTTGGCTGGTGACAATGCGCAGAGAATATGCCATTTCAGGTTCACCAACTAAAACGCTCAAATATTCATAATTCACGTATAACAAGGGCGGGCTGACATTCCCGGTGATGCTATAGGTACCAACAATTTGCCACTTTGTCTTTTTGCCGTCAATATCAATGTTGAGCCAATCACCAACTTTTAGGTCAGGAAAGATTTGCAATAGGTGATTGCCGATCACAATCGCGTTTTCATCGCCAGGCTGTAACCAGCGACCAGAAGTGATAATGGGGTCGATTAATTTCGAGTTGGAGGGAGGCGCAACAAATAAGATTTGTGTGCCGGCTTCATCATCGCCCATCTCAAGCGTTCCGGTCCATTCCAGCCAACCTTCCGCGCTTTCTACTCCAGGAATACTTGTGGCAATGCTGGCAACCTTATCGTATCGATAGCCTTTATCAAATGAAATATTGATATCTGCCAGAAAATATCCTTGAATATCTTCGATTACTTTATCGAACGATGCCCATAAGTTATAAACAGCAATAAATACAGCGCCGCCAAGTACCAGCGTAAAAAGGGTCAAGCCGAGTCGGGTTTTTCTTCGAAAGGTGTTGCGCAACGAAATGCGGATCGGGCGCGGAATCAGCACAGAGTTTTTCCCCACCGTCTCTTCTTTTGTCTTGGCATTACCGCCCAACCCATAATCGCTCAACGCCTCACGAACCGTAATTCCGACGCTGTTGTAGATGGGCAGGATGGCAGCCATTAACGGAACGAAGATTGCGACCATTACTTGTTGAATCAAAGTAATGGAATACCCTTGATAGGCTGTCGGGTAAAAGTTCAGCCAGGCTGCCATTCCACCGCCAATCACTTGGGCGGCCAAATTGGCAAGAGGCACAGCTAGTAAGAGTGCCCCAATGCCAAATCCCATGATAAGTACCAGATACATAAAAAATATCTGCCAGACATTTCCGCCGGTTGCTTTCATAATGCCGATCTGACGTGTATGCTGGGTCATTAATGCGGTAATGGTATTGACGATTAAGAAACCACTTAGTAACACAGTGAGATAACCAAGAACACCCAATACAAAGAATACGCCTTGGGTAATGCTGTAAGCGAAGTGATGCCCTGGTTGATATACACTCACAAAATATACTGTAGACCCTGCGCGTTTCAACTCATCGGCTACCGCCTGAGCGACAGCAGTGACATGGTCTGCATCTGTTTGCTTTTCAGAAACGCTGATCGATAGCCTTCCATATTGGTTGATATTTCCGCCCAGCCATTCCAATGTATCAGGTGTGACATATGCATTAACTTGTTGTGCTAAGTTGTAAGGGAAACCCGTCACAGCGTGCATGTACCCTGTAAAGGTCAATTCGCGGCGTTTGCCGTTATCCAGTTCAATGACGAGCATATCTCCAGGGGCGTACCCCAAAGACGATGCACTGGCATCAAGAATGACCTCTTTTTTGCCATACACAGGAATTTTAGTCTCTCCAAGTGCCGGTTTGAGAAAATTCAACGTCAACGAATTCGGGTTTTCAGCTGCTGTGAAAGAGATATTAATCTTCGTTCCATCAGGGCTAATGAGCTGACCACTGATGCCTGAATATCCTTCCACTGCCTCCACGCCGGGCACTTCACGCGCCATTTCAACGAGATCATCAGTTAGATCCGAAGCATATACCTCTGCTTCAGATGGATTTGCTGAAAGAAAATCCCCGTCCATACTTTCATTCATATACAAGCCAAGGTTGCTATTGAAGCCTACAGCAAACGTTCCAACTGCAATGGTGGCAATGGTTAGAAACGTCCGCCCGCGGTTGCTCCAAAAATCAGCCCAGACTTTTTTCCACCGACTAGCAATCATGATGAAACTCCCCGCCAGGACAGATTCTCACCATTGTGTTTGCCAGCCATCTCTTTCAACGCTTCACGCGTAACGTCAGACTGACTCAGCAATTCTGTGAGCTTGTCATACCCGATCGCAAGAACCTCCACTGGTCCCGCTTCCGAGGCGCGGATGGAAGCACGATGCTTCTTCTCGTGGAAAAATTCCATTTCGCCGAACACTTTTCCAGGTCCGAGTTGAACCGCCACTACATCCGATTGATTCGGGCGAGGCAAAACAACTTCCACAGTGCCATGTGAAACGATATAGAACGTATCTGCATTTGTTCCTTCAGAAAGGATCATGGCGCCCGGCTCGAAGTTCATTGGAGTGGCTGCTTTTGTGGCTTGTAAAAGCTGAGTGTGAGAAAGTGTTGGCATGGCTTTTGCTACATACTCATTGACGATTTCACCGTCTGCAATGAGTGCGGTGCGATGGGTACGTTTTGCCATGGCGCTGTCGTGCGTGACAATGATGATGGTCTTTCCCTTTGCCACAAGGTCATTGAATAACACAAAAACAGACTCGGCTGTTCTTGAGTCAAGATTCCCTGTTGGTTCATCTGCGATGATGACGGGCGGATCGTTGGCAAGTGCGCGTGCAATTGCCACACGCTGTTGCTGACCGCCAGAAAGGGCAGTGGGGAGTTTATGTGCGTGGTCTGCCAGTTCTACCAATTCGAGCAGATCTATAGCGCGTTTGCGGCGTTCGGCAGGTGAATACATGCGGCAAAAATCCATGGGTAGCATGATGTTTTCGATCACTGAGATCATTGGCAAAAGTTGAAAAAACTGAAAGACAACGCCCAGATTCTTTCCGCGCCAACGTGCCATTTTGTTTTCATTGAGTGTGTGCACACCTGTACCGTTGACCCAAACTTCGCCATTTGAGGGTCGGTCAATGCCGGTGATCATGTTCAACAAGGTGGTCTTGCCGCTGCCCGATTTGCCGATAATACTCACGAACTCGCCTGCTTGAATTTGCAAATCCACATTACTAAGCGCATGGTAATCACCAACTGCCGTTTTGTAGAATTTGTTCACACTGCGAATATCAATGATTGGACGCTCTGCAGTTTCGCTGCCTTCTGCTTTGGTTTTGAAAAATGATATAGCCATAAGGATCTCTTTCACAAGTAAGTCAGGCTTAATAGCCTGACTTACTTGATTACTCGAAGGTCACGACAGCAGTCATGCCCCAGCGCATGGACGGGTCGAACTCGGTCAAAAGGATGGTGACTTCATAAACGACATCCCCTTGATTTTCGGAATAATTCTGACCGATGGAAAGCACATTGCCTTTGAATTCCTTACCAGGAATGGCATCTAACTTAACTGTGACGGGTTGCCCTTCTTCAAGATTGACCACATCAATCTCGGTCAGGTCACTGGTTTTGACGAGCCATTTGGATGTATCGGCAATGGTTGCCACGGGCGCTGCATCGGTGGCAAATTCGCCAACTTTGAGATTCAAGTCTGTGATCACGCCAGCGTGAGGGGCACGTAACTCAGCATTTGCAAGAATGGCACGCAGGGCGGCGGTATCGAGCGAGAAATCGGTATCTTGTAGTGCATCGAAGTCCGCTTGAGCATTGGTCAGTCGTACCTTTGCGTTTTGGTAGTTGCTCTCCACCTCCAACCAGCGAATGGCAATCCGGTATAACTCCCAAGCTTCATCGAGAGCCTTTTTCTTTGCGCGCGCTTCGCCGTTCAAGGGACGGTTATCATTTTTATGATTTTCAAGGCTGGCTTCATAGAACTCCATCTCTTCCTGAGTCATCTCAGAAAAATCTGGCTTCGGTTCTTCATATTTGATCAATTTTTCTGAAAGATGTTTATAGGGCTCGAATTCTGCACGGGCAACATCCAATTTTTCGAGGGAGGTGGAAATGGCTTCTGTAGGGGTCATACCATTCCATCGGGCAGGGACATCGAAATCATCCAAATGGCTTTGGGCGTCACGATATTCCTTATAGGCTTCGGTCAGTTCTTGTGTGGCTTTTGCCTGAGCATCTTTGAGCGATTGGGCATTTTCAGAACGCACAACAGCAAGCACATCGCCTGCTTCCACACGTTCTCCTTCTTCTACGGGTAATTCGCTGACCAATCCGCTGGTGTTGAGGGAAATTTCAGTATAAGTAATAGGTTCCAATTTTCCTTCAGCAATAATGGTATCGTCTGCTTCAACGACTGGAATGGGCGTGCTTTCAGGCGTTGCCGCAGAGGCATTTCCGCAGGCTGTGAGGGCTAGTGCAAGTAAGATCGTGATGATAAGTTTAGGCGATTTCATGTCCGCTTCCTTTGCAAGGATTGATTATTTGTTATGACCGGATGTATAGAAAAAAGTTTCAAATTTTGGTGAACTTTTCGTGTTTACTTACGATGCCATGGGAAGTTTGGTTGCACAAAAAAGAGCACAATCTAAAAGGATTGTGCTCTTTGCGTATTACTTCTCTATTATTTTTTTCCACCCTTGAGAACTGTTTTATTTTTCCAACATCATGCTAGCTTCTTCATTTAGCCAGCGCCGACCGTCTCGAGCGAGCAAGTCGTAGCCTTCGGGCGGACCCCAACTTCCGGGTTTGTAAACAGCCAACGGCGGAGTCTGATGCGTTTCCCACGTCTGGAGAATGGGGTCGATCAGCGACCAAGCGGTCTCCACTTCGTCTGCACGTGTGAAGAGAGAGGCATCGCCTTGCAGGGCATCCAACAAGAGGCGTTCGTATGATTCGGGGATGGACGACTTACCAAAGGCATCATCGTAGTGGAATTCCATGTCTACTGAGCGGGTTTCGTTGACTGTGTCTGGCGCTTTGGCTTCGAAGCGCAAGTGGACACCTTCATCGGGTTGTAGGTAAAGCACCAACATGTTCGGCTTCATGGTTTGCATGGGGAACATGGTGGTAGGCGGCTCTTTAAATTGGATGATGATCTGGGTTTGCTTTTCGGCGAGGTTCTTGCCTGAGCGCAGATAGAAAGGCACACCCTTCCAACGCCAGTTGTTGATAAAGAGTCGCAAAGCTGCGTAGGTAGGCGTAGTGGATTTGGGGTTGACCTTCTCTTCGCTTTTATAACCCTTATATTGCGCACGGACTGTGTTCGCTGCGACCTGTTCGGGAGTCATGGGCTGGATGGCGCTGAGAACTTTGACCTTTTCATTGCGCAAATGGCTGGCGCTGAACGAAGCGGGCGGCTCCATAGCGACCAGGGTCAGGATCTGCAAAATATGATTTTGGAACATATCACGCAAGACGCCGACGCCGTCATAAAAACCGGCGCGATGTTCCAAACCAACTTTTTCAGATACAGTGATCTGAACGTGGTCAATGTAGTTTCGATTCCAGATCGGTTCAAAGATGGTATTGGCAAAACGGGTGAAGAGAATGTTTTGCACGGTTTCTTTGCCGAGATAGTGATCGATACGATAGATCTGGTTCTCGTGTAATGCTTTGTGGACTTGTTTGTTCAACTCTACAGCCGAGGCAAGGTCGGTGCCGAAAGGCTTTTCAAGCACCACGCGTCTCCAGCCGCCGTTCTCATGCAATTGACCGGTTGCATCGAGATTGTCTACGATAGTGGGGAAGAGGGTTGGCGGCAAAGCCATGTAAAAGAGACGGTTCGCTTCGCCTTCTTCAGAGGCGGTCAGTGAATCTGCAAGAGATTGAAAATCCGCTTTTTCGGCGTATTTGCCGGTATGGTAGTGCAGGTTGGGGGCAAAAACGTTCCACTCTTCGTCGGTAAATTCATACCCGGCGAATTCTTTCATCCCTTTGTAGAGATGTTCGCGGAACTCGTCATCGGTAAAAGCGGTTCCGCCGAAGCCGTAAATTTGAAATTTCTTCGGGGTGCGGCGTTTGCGGAAGAGATTGAACAGCGAAGGGATAAGTTTGCGCTGGGTCAAGTCGCCGGAGGCACCGAAGATAATGATTGTAGTAAGAAGCCCGTTATAAAGAGGAGTATTCATAAAGTTTTGACCATAGACAATGGACGACAGACGATGGATGGTTCTCCATGGTCAATAGTCTATCGTCCGTTGTCGGTTTTCTATTTAGCCTTCTTAATAGCATGCCCGCCGAACTGATTGCGCAAGGCAGATAGCATACGAGCAGGGTAGTTCTCTTCGTCGCGGCTGGCGAAGCGCATTTGCAATGCGAGAGTAATGACAGGGGCAGGCACATCGAGGTCAATGGATTCAAATACGGTCCAGCGACCTTCGCCAGAGTCTGCCACCCAAGGCTTGATGTCCTTGAGTTCGGTATCTTCGTCGAGGGCGTTGGCGGCGAGGTCGAGCAACCACGAGCGGACAACACTTCCATGCTGCCAAATGTGTGAGACCTGCGAAAGGTCGAGCCCAAATTCTTTCTTATTCTTCAAGATACCGAAGCCTTCAGCAAAGGCTTGCATCATGCCATATTCGATGCCGTTGTGAACCATCTTCACATAGTGACCAGCGCCATGCGGACCGACACGTCCCCAGCCGAGTTCTTTTCCGGGGGCGAGGGTTTCGAAGATGGGATTCAATTTCTTGGTCACTTCTTCTTTGCCGCCGATCATCAGACTGTAGCCTTCGGTGATGCCCCAAATGCCGCCGCTGGTGCCGCAGTCGACAAAGTCGATGCCTTTGGCTTCGAGCATTTCAGCGTGTTTGATGGTGTCTTTGTAGTTTGAGTTGCCGCCGTCGATGATGATGTCGCCGGGTTTCAATAAGGCGGCGACTTTCTCAATGGTTTCGGTGGTGGTGGCACCAGCAGGAACCATGACCCAAACTGCCTTCGGGGATGAGGTGAGCTTGCCGACAGCTTCTTCCACTGAGTATGCGCCTTCAATACCTTCTTTGACGGCACCATCCACTGTTTCTTTTGTGCGGGCGTAACCAATGACGCGATGTCCGCCTTTGGTGAGGCGTTTCGCCATGTTTAATCCCATTTTGCCTAAACCGATCAATGCTAATTCCATTTTATTGCTCCTTTTACGATTTCGCTTTTATGAGGGTGACGCCTCATAAAAGCGGTGTGATTTATATAAACTTTCCCGCCGCTTCATCGATCATCCAAACCAGATTTCCATCTGTGGGTTGAATGCGTTGAGCCGGGAGTAATTCCAAATTTTTTTCACCCTTTATGACGTTGCGTAAAGTCTCTGCCTTGCCTGCGCCAGTGACCAAAAACCAAACCTCTCTGGCGTGATTGAACACCTTTGGCGTTAGAGAGACGCGGTTGGCGGGGCGGTCTTGATACTGAGCAGTAACAGCAATGGTGGATGTTTCGATATCCACTTGTGAGCCGGGGAAGAGTGAGGCGGTGTGCCCGTCATCGCCCATGCCGAGTAGAACTAGGTCGAAGCGCGGAAAGTCGAAGGGCGCGTCGGCGAATCCGCTTAGGGTGTAAGCATAGGCTTGGGCGGCTGAGGCAGGCTCAAGTTCCGATTCGACGCGGTGAATGTTTGTCGTCCCAATTCTGTTGAAGAGAATTCCACGCATGGATCCGTAGGTATTGCCGGGGTCATCCACGGGTACACAGCGTTCGTCTCCCCAAAAGAAATGCACACGCGACCAATCCAATGTTTGATTGGCAAGTTTTTCGTACAGCTTCATGGGAGTGCTGCCACCAGAGAGCGAAACGAGAAAACGCCCGCGTTCTGCAATGGCTTGGTTGATAAGCTCGATAAATTTTTTTGTTGCAGACTGACTGAGTTCGTCACTGTCTTTGAATTTTTGGATATTCATAATTGGTCGATTTTATCGCAAATGATAAAATCTGAGCGATGATTCAGATTAATTTAAAGAAACTTCAAGCGCTTCGCACGCGGACCTTTAACCTGCCTCCGCAGAAACGGGTTTCATCTCCCGCCTCGGCTTTGACCTTCGTCAACAAACGCGGCTTCGTTTACTTCTGGCCCATCAAAGGCATTGACCTACCTTCGCTGTGGACAGCAGTTGCAGGCGATAGACCTGTGGCAGATAAGCACGATGACCCAGGTCATATCACGTGGGGCTGGAAAGATGATGCGCTCGATAAAAAGATTTGGTACTACGGGAAAATCTTGCGTGGCAAGGCGACCATGATCTCATTGGAGATTGCGCCGTATTTTTATGCCTTGTCTGAAAATTATGGCTCACCCGAAGAAGACTACTTGATTGCCTATCAAGAAGGGCGTTTGCCGCAATCTGCGAAGCAAGTGTATGAAGCTTTACTGGATAAAGGGGCGATGAATACTTTGGACTTGCGCAAAGAGGCGAAGTTATCCAATGCCAAAGATTCTGAATTCAATAAGGCATTGGAATATTTACAACGCGATCTTAAAATATTATCCGTCGGCGTGGCGCAGGCTGGCGCGTGGAAGTATTCTCATATCTACACTATCACGACCAGTCATTTCCCTGAATTGGCAGAGCAAGCGCGGACAATCACAGAATCGCAAGCGCGGGCTAAATTATTGGAACTGTATTTTGACATGGTCGGCACGGCACAAATCCGTGATGTGCAGAAGTTGTTTGGTTGGGGGAATGAAGTTGTGAAAAGGGCGGTGGGCAAGCTGGTGGATGTTGGTAATTTGGTTCCGGCGGAGCATCCCAAACACACTGGTGAATGGGTGGCAGTGAAGGAAGCGATATAGCAGACCTCGGTGGGTTGAAAACCCTCCGAGGTCTTTTTTTACCCCTTGACTTAATAAAATAAACACTGTATATTTACACTGTATAGTAAATAAGGAGCCGAAATGGTGAGACCCAGCAAGAAAACACAGATCCAAAATTTGCAGGAAGCCATCAAAGACACAGCATGGAAACAGATCGCTGAGACAGGTACAGCGACACTGTCGTTGCGCGCGATTGCGCGTGAATTGAAGATCACGGCGCCCGCCATCTACAACTACTTCCCAGATCGGGATGCGCTCGTGACTGCACTGATCATTGATGCCTACACTTCTTTTGGTGATTATCAGATCAGCGCACGTGATGAGTTCCCCGAAGTAGATATGGTGGGGCGTTTGAATGCTATTGGGCATTCTTATCGAAAATGGGCGTTGGAATACCCACAACGTTATCAACTCATCTTTGGAACACCCATTCCCGGCTATCAAGCACCTTTGATGGAAGTGTTGCCATCTGCGGCACGTTCTTTAAGTGCGCTTGTTAGCGTTATTGACCAATTACGTGTAGCCAACAAGTTGCACTCCGAGGGATATCCCACTGTCCAGCCGGGGTATGAGCAACAGTTCGCGGTGTGGAAAAGCTTTGCAGGCAACTACGATATTTTGTCACTGGCTGTATCGATGCTGGTTTGGAGTCGAGTTCACGGACTTGTCTCATTGGAGATTTCCAATAACCTACCGCCCTTTGGCGTGAATGGGGATGCTCTTTATTCGTACGAACTTGAATCCATTTTCAATCAATTTATTAAGAGGTAGAAAATTATGTCAAACATTTTCAATGGACGTTACACCGCAAAAACAGACCAGCCCTTTGTGGTTTTTCTGATCGGAATGCGGATCAATAAATGGTGGCGGATCGATAAGTGGCTGCCCGTTTCGAATGCAATGAACCCGATGATGCGAACTTTATACGAATATCCTGAAAAGGGTTTCTTGCATGCAGAATTTTTCTGGAATTTCAGTGGACCGGTTCTTATCCAATATTGGCGCTCGTTCGAAGACTTGGAAAAATTTGCCCGCAACCCGTCTGACCCCCATCTTGGTCCGTGGAAGAATTTCAATCAACTCGTTGGCAGTGACGGAACCGTTGGTATCTGGCATGAGACATATACCGTCAACCCGGATCAATTCGAATGTGTGTATGGCAATATGCCAAAATTTGGACTCGGCGCTGCATTTGAGCATGTGGAAGCTGTGGGACGCCGCCAAACGGCACGCAAACGATTAAGTGCAAATACCCCCGAATTAATTACAAAGACAAATTAGTAGAAAATTTCCCTTCCATCCAAACGGATATGGCATCCATTGAAAAACAGTTCGTAAAGGAGTAACCATGAAAACACTTATTCTCGACGGTTCCCATGCCAACGACGCCCTCAGTGGGCGGGTGGTTGCCAGCCTCGAAGCCAACCTGCAAGCACGCGCCTGGGACACCTCAACTATTGTCTTACGTGAACAGAAGATCGGCAACTGCGCCGGGGATTTTTTCTGCTGGGTCAAATCGCCTGGCGTCTGCAATACCGATGACGATAATCGCATCATTGCCGAAAAAGTCATTCAAAGCGACCTTGTCATTTATCTAACCCCGGTCACCTTTGGCGGCTTTTCCTCTGCCCTCAAACGCATGGTCGATCACCAAATTCAAAATATCTCGCCCTTCTTCACAAACGTCCACGGCGAAACCCATCATCAAACCCGCTACAACCGCTACCCCAACATTATCGTCATCGGTTGGATGGACGAACCCGAAACTCAAACCGAAGCCATCTTTCGGCATCTCGTCCAGCGCATGTCCATCAACATGAATTCAAAAACCACAGTAGCAGGATTGATAACGGGTCAGCCCTCAAACTCTGATTTGACCGCTCAAACCGAATCCTGGCTCGAAGCGATTGCCCACGCTTCCTCCTCACCCGTGCATGCTCTGCCATCCCCAACATTTTCTTCCGTTGAAGCGGCTCCTGTCAAACACGCTGTGCTGCTGGTGGGAAGTCCACGCACCAAGAAGAGCACCTCTGCTTCTTTGGGAGAGTATCTCTTTGAAAAGTTAAATCAAAAAGGGGTTGAAACTCAAACCTTTCATATGTATACCATGCTCAATTCACCAGCAAAAATGGACAAGCTTTTTGCAGAGCTTGAATCAGCCGACCTGGTCACGCTTGCCTTCCCCTTGTATGTAGATACTCTACCCGCGCCTGTCATTTCCATGCTCGAGAAGATCGCGCTGTACCGAAAAGAAAAAGGCATTCGTTTCCATTTTTCAGCCATTGCCAATTGCGGTTTCCCCGAAGCCTATCATACTGATAATGCGCTTGCTATCTGTGCCGAGTTCGCCCGCCAGAACGGTTTCAACTGGTTGGGTGGTCTTGCCCTTGGCGCAGGCGAAGGGATTGTACATGGCACTCCGCTTAAGGATTTAGACGGACGTGCAATTCCCATCAGGAAAGCGCTTGAGTTGGCAGCCGAGTCTATTGTGTTGGGTAAGCCTGTTCCGCAATCTGCGCGTGCCTTGTTAGCGCGACCGATTATCCCTGGGTGGTTGTATAAAGTGATGGGCGGCTTCGGCTGGCGACAGTGGGCTAAGCAATTTGGGTCTCACAAAAAATTACGAAACAAACCATATCAGCACCAATAAAAAATAGGAGTTTATAAATGTATACCGTATCCATTACCCGTCTTCGAGTTCGTTCCATTTTTTATATGCCGCTCTTCATGCTGCATGCCATGCGCACCATGACGCAAGCTCAAAAAGCCGACGGCGTTCAGGGCGTGGAAACCCGTTTCGAGAAAAATAATGTCGTGTGGACAAAAACAGTTTGGACTGAAGAATCGGCTATGAAAAAGTATCGTGGCTCAGGCGCGCATCAGATCGCCATGCGTATTCTTTCTGAGATGTGTAACGAAGCTTCGGTAGCGCGTTGGCAGCAGGACGGCATAGAACTTCCCACATGGGAAGAAGCGCATCGCCGCATGTTGACCGAAGGCAAGCAGTCCAAAGTGAAACATCCTTCGCCCTTACAGTCTTCAGGGCGTACTGCGCCAGAGATGATGCAATCTGGTTTCAAAATGCCGTCCCCTCCGGCTGTGTAAGGAATTTTCTAATGAACTTTGCAAAAGGCTGGATTTTCAATCACCCGGTCACACGCCGCGTGCAGGATGAGTATTTTGAGAATGATGGCATTCGTCAACATTATGTCACTTTGGGCGAAGGTCCGTTGGTGGTGCTGATCCACGGTATCCCTGAATTTTGGTATTCGTGGCGGCATCAGATTGAAGCATTGTCGAAGCAGTATCAAGTTGTTGCAATAGACCAGCGCGGATTCAACGAGTCGGGCAAGCCTGCTTCCACCGATGGCTATCGGGTGGAGAGGTTGGTAGAAGATGTTGCGGCGTTGATCAAGCATCTCGGACGGAAGCAGGCTGCGATCGTCGGTCATGATGCGGGGGCTTGGCTGGCATGGCACTTCGCGGCGCTTCATCCAGAACTAACGGAGCGGCTTGTCATCTTGAGCGTTCCACATCCCAATGCTATGCGCGAGGAATTGGCGGAGCATGGCGAGCAACATCGGGCGAGCGGATATGCGCGGGCAATGCAAAAGGAAGGCGCGAAGCCGATGTTCCGCACGTGGCAGATCAGTTTGTTGTTGGATCGTGCCGCCTTGCCCTTGTATTTGTATGCTGATCGAAGAACAGACGCCAATGCAATCACTTCGTTCTATCAGTTGAATTATCCGAAGGAGCCATATACTTTGGATGGAACACTTCCATTGATCGAAGCGCCGACGTTGGTTATCCACGGAAAACGAGATCGCTTTTTGCTGGCATCGGGACACGAGCATAATACGCGTTGGTTGAAGCATGAACCAAAAACGGTGATGTTGGATGCTGATCATTTTGTGCATCAGGAAAAACCCGCGGAAGTAAATCAAATTATTTTGGATTGGTTGAAATAGGAGAAATAAAAATGTCTGTCAATCATGTTGTGTTAGGTACTGGCGCGATCGGTCGCGCAGTTGCGAATGAGTTACTCAAGCGCGGAGAATCCGTCCGCATGGTGAATCGCTCGGGCAAAATGGAAGAAGCACCTGCCGGAGTGGAAGTGGTGGCTGCGGATCTGTATGACTCTGCCAAGGTCAAAGAAGTGACGCGTGGGGCGAAAGTGGTGTATCAAGCCTCGCAGCCGAATTACAACGAATGGACGACGAAATTCATGCCGTTGCAAAACGCGATCATCGAAGGCTTGACGGGCAGCGGAGCAAAATTAGTCCTGGTTGAAAACCTTTATATGTACGGCGAATCCAATGGCAAGCCGATGACCGAGGACTTTCCGCACAATGCGCACACACGCAAGGGCAAGGCGCGCAGTGAATTGAGCAATGCAGCGTTTGACGCTCACAAAGCTGGCAAGTTGAAAGTGACCGCGGCACGTGGGTCTGATTTCTTTGGTCCGTGGGGTTTACCTACAGCGGCAATGGGAGAGCGCACGTTTTACCCGATGATCGCGGGCAAAGCGGCGGGCTTGATTGGGAATATTGACGTTCCTCATACGCACACGTATATCCCTGATTTTGGGAAGGCATTGGTTATCCTTGGCGAGCGGGATGAAGCCGACGGGCATGCCTGGCATGTGCCGAATGACAATCCGCGTGTGACTCAGCGTGAGATGGCAAAGATGATCGCGGACGAGTTGGGACTGCCGCTCAAGGTCAGTGCAATGGGTAAAACCATGATGGCGATTGGTGGGCTGTTCATCCCTGAAGCAAAAGAATCTGTAGAGATGATGTACGAGTTTGAAAAACCGTTCATTGTGGATTCTAGCAAGTTCGAGAAAACTTTTGGAATGAAGGCTACCCCAATGAAGGATGCCATCAAAGAGACTGTGGCTTGGTATAAGAGCCATCCGCATACGAAGTAAAGAACACGATTAGGAGAGAGAGTATGGTAATCGCAACATCTTTAATGGCAACTTTGCATCATATAGCCGCTTTTACAATGACAGCCTGTCTGGTTTATGAGTTTATTGCTTTTCGTAGATCATTAAGCGCTGGAGAAGTGCGCCGCATTCAACAAGTGGATTTATGGTATGGCATCTCGGCGGGCGTGTTGTTGGTGGCTGGGCTACTGCGTGTGTTCATTTTTGAAAAAGGGGCAAGTTACTACGGCGCTAACCCATTGTTCTGGGTAAAGATGGCTTTGTTTGTGCTAGTTGGGATACTTTCTATTTACCCAACCATTCGTTATATTCGCTGGGGGAGCGTGGTGGAAGAGAGAAATTTAGAGTTGCCCGATGATGAGCACAAACGAATCCGCTTGTTATTGAATTTGGAAGTAATCGGTATTGTGCTTATTTTATTTGCAGCACCAGCAATGGCACGAGCCATCGGCATGAACTGACATTCTTTCTGTTTTGTAGTAGACGGTCTGAAAAAGAGCCTTAATGCCCGATGGACAGAATATTTTGACTTGAAAATGTTGGCAAAGGTTTATTTTAAGTGTTTGTGAATGTGATCTAAAAATTCCTGCCTAAATCTTTCAGAAGAAAAGCGAGCCGCATTTTCCGATGCGGCTTTGCTATTTAAAGGCATTTTCTCAAATTTCAAGACAGCATCTGTAAGCGATTCAGCAGATTGTTCCTGGAAGAGTAGCCCTGTTTCTCCATTTCGAACGATTTCTGATGCGCCACCTTTGTAATACGCAAGGACAGGGCACCCTGCTGCTTGGGCTTCAACCATGGCAATGCCGAAGTCTTCAGTTGCCATATAAACGAATGCTTTGGCTTTATTCATCAGCTCTGTAACAACCGAGTCAGGTTGATAGCCCATAACTGTGATATTTTTGTTTGCTATTTCTTGAACATGCTGAAGTTCGGGTCCATCGCCGACAATGATCAGTGGTAAACCAAGCGAGTTAAACGCTTTGACGATTTCGATTCCCATTTTGTAGGGTACAAGACGTGATACAAGCAGATAATAGCTCTCGCGCTGTGAAGATGGCATAAAGCGACTGATATCTACAGAAGGGTAAATGACTTGCGAATCTCGCCCCCAGGCTTCGCGGATATGTGCGGCAGTCCACTGGGAGTTGGCGATCAGCGAATCAGACCGGGCGGAGGCAGAGACATCCCAACGACGGAGCAGGCTCAAGGTCCCGTTTGCGGCGAGGCGGATGAGGGGGTTGGTCAAGCCGTGTAGCTTCAGATAGTCATTCCGCATGTGCCAGGCATAGCGCATCGGCGTTGAAATATAGGAGATATGCGTTTGACCTTTGTGCGTTTTCGCTCCGTGCGCCACAGCATGTGAGAGTGAAAGGACAAGGTCGTATTCGCTTAAGTCTAAAGATTCAATCGCAAATGGCATGATGGGCAAGAGTTTGCGATAATGGCGTTCAATGTTTGGAATATTTTGCAAAAAGGTGCTTTGAACTTTGATGCCTTTTAGCTCTGTGTGTTGAAAGTTTTTTGGGAAATACGTAAGCGCGAAAATATCCGCATGGGGAAAAAGATGCAGCAATTGAACTAAGAGGCGTTCACTGCCTCCAAATGTGCTCAGCCATTCATGAACGATGGCAACTTTCATATATTAATCAACATTTGTGGGCGAATAATCGAAAACATAACCGGCGACAGATTATAATTGTAAAATTGGATTGCTCAGGTCTTATTTGTTGTTGTGAATAACTTCTTTCCTCGCTTCTTTAGAATTAGTGCGCAGCTATTTTTTGCGTTGACGATCATCCTCATGCCGTTTCGGTTGCGGCTGGTATTATGGGCGCGTCCATTCTTCCCGGTGTATTCTGATTACACCGATTTTCTTTTATTTGCCAGCGACCTTGGGGTTTTATTTACACTTGGTTTGTGGGCGTCTTCGCTGGTGATTGAGCGACGCAAGGTGAACATTGGAAACCCTTTGACCTGGTATTTGCTCTTGGGAATAACGTTTTCAGGATGGGTATCTATTATCGATAGCGTTGACCCAATCATCACATGCTATCATGCCATTCGCTTTGTATTTTTGCTTTTGTTTTATTTGTATATCGTAAATGAAATTGTAGATGTCGTTTGGGTGTTGGTGCCTGTTGCACTTCAAGCGATGATACAAGTGCCTGTTGCAATAGGTCAGTTTCTAAGGCAATCTTCTCTTGGGCTTCAAGTATTGGGAGAGCATTCCCTTGACCCGCTTGTTTTGGGAATAAGCATTATCCCTGTCAATGGGGCTCGGATTTTACGTGCCTATGGACTTGCGGATCATCCTAACATTTTAGGCGGTTGTTTGGCATTTGTGCTTGTCATTCTGTTTGCTTTTTTCTTTTATGGTAAGAAATGGCAGCCTTACTTCGCAGGAGTAGTAATCGTCCCAACCTTCCTTGCATTGTTATTGACTTTCTCTCGTTCTGCCTGGGTCGCTTTGTTTGTAGCTGTAAGTTTTATTTTGCTTTGCGGAACTCTCTCAAAACGATTTGACGGGCTTAAAAGACTTGTTATTTTTGGGGCTATCACCTTGGTTGTTATAACTCCATTTGTATGGAAAAACTTTTCTGTTTTTGGGCAGCGAGTCAACTCGGGGAATGTGGCGCAAGACCAACCTATGAACGAGCGAGCGTATTTGCTTGAAGCTGGAAACACCCTTTTTATTGAACACTCTGCGATTGGGGTTGGGCTGGGCGCTTCACCACTTGCCATGAAATTACGCTTCGAAAATTTCAGAATTAATTATCAGCCCCCACATTTCACCCCTTTGCTTTCTGCTTTGGAAACCGGTGTACTCGGCGGCGGTTTTTATCTTATGTTATTTCTCGCTCCCGGTGTGACCTTTCTTTTGCGCTGGCGGCATTATACCCATCACCCCCTTGCTGTGGGAGCGTTTTCTTTATTGTTTGTCATTTCTGTTGTGAATCTATTCGACTATTACACTTGGATGTATGCGCCAGGGCGCCTTTGGCAATGGTTGGCATGGGGGCTCTATTCAGCCTCATTAGAGCGAGCTGGGTAGTATGCTTCAATACCTTCTTGCTCCTGTGGTCATCATCTATACCATGGCGATGTTGACCTTGGCGATTTACATCTGTAATCTCTTATATTTGATGGTTGTCAGCTTGCGAAACCGCAACAGTATCAAGCCAGAAGTTTTTCGAAAGTTTGAAGAACTGCCGATGGTTACCGTGCAATTGCCAATTTACAACGAATGGTATGTGGCAGAGCGCCTTTTGGATGCTTGCGCAGCGTTAGAATATCCGCAGGACTTGTTGGAGATTCAAGTACTGGACGACTCAACAGACGAAACCGCCTTGCTTATTGCTCAAAAAGTAAGGAACATACAGAAAACGGGTGTGAATATTGTTCATGTTCACCGGAAGAATCGATACGGCTTTAAAGCAGGCGCACTTGCTAATGGACTTGTAACAGCGAAGGGTGAATTCATCGCCATCTTCGATGCGGATTTTCTTCCCCAAAAAGATTTTCTCATGCAAATGTTGCCACGCTTCGATCATAAAAAAGTCGCCTTTGTTCAAGCCCGTTGGGGGCATCTCAACCGTGACTATTCATTGTTGACCTTGCTTCAATCCTTTTCGCTGGATGCTCATTTTGCCATTGACCAGCTTGGACGTTCGAGTGCTGATTATGTTTTCAATTTCAATGGCACCGCCGGTGTGTGGCGTAAGTCAGCTATCTTGGATGTAGGGGGTTGGCATGCCGATACACTGACCGAAGATATGGACCTTTCTTATCGCACATTCCTAAAAGGATGGTCTGCTCGTTATGCCGGGGACGTGGAAGCGCCGGCTGAGTTACCGGTTAGTTTTACAGCATATCGTCGTCAGCAATATCGCTGGGCACGCGGAAGTTTAGAATGCGCTATCAAATACCTCCCTGTGATTTGGCATGGTAAATTTTCATTTATGCGTAAACTGCAAGCCACCTTTCACCTCACAGGATATTTACTGCATATGCTTACAATCATGCTCATGGTATGCTATCCGTTATTGTTGATATTTTCAAAACAGTTCCCAACCTTGCTGGCTCCTGTTGGAATTGGAATCTTGATGAACTTTCTTGCCATTGCGCCAGCTCTATATTTTGTTGCAGCTCAACATTTACTCAAACGTCGTTGGTTGCGATCTCTGCCAACAATTCTTTTGCTCTCTGTATTTGCTTCTGGCATGGTCCTGAATACCATGCGTGCGCTGTATCAAATTTTACAAAAACGCGTGGTTCCATTTGAACGCACACCGAAATTTGGTATTACAGAACGTTCGCAGTCGTGGCGCGGGAATCGTTATCTAACCCGTTTCGATACCTTAGTGATTTTCGAAATTGTGCTTGGTTGCATTAATCTTTGGTCTGCCTGGTTAGCTTGGTCTTCTGGCTATTATTTGATGACGATTTATGCCTTCTTGTTCGCTTTGGGATTATTCTTCTTTTCGGGCTTTACCTTATTTCAATCCATTTCTGCCCGCTTCACTTCAGAGCAGAAGCCTGCTTCTGCCTAACATACCTTAACCGTGTCTCCTAATTTTTCCTCCTCTCTAGAACGTGCCATTCTAGAAACACTAGCGTATTCTGATGTCTTTGATTACCCTTTGAATTTGGATGAATTGCATCGTTATCTAACATTCCCTGCCACAAAAGAAGAACTTCGCAATTCTTTGAAATCTACTTCATCTGTTTCTTCAAACGGCGATTTTTATTTTTTGCCCAAACGAGATGTTATAGTAAACATCCGCCGTGAGCGTGAGAAATTATCTATTCCTGCCTTTCGTCGCGCCCTTCTCTATGGACATATCCTTGGTATATTCCCTTTCGTTCGCATGGTGTCCATGACCGGCTCTTTGGCTGTTCTCAACCTCTCCAAAGATGCCGATATGGACTACATGCTCGTCACACAACCAGGTCGCTTGTGGTTGGTGCGCGCTTTTGCTGTAACTTTTGGTCGCATCATGCGGCTTTGGGGTGACCGAATCTGTGTCAATTTGCTGGTAACCGAATCTGCGTTGGAGTGGAAGCCTCAAGATTTATACTCCGCTCGCGAAATGTGCCAAATGATTCCCATCACAGGTATGAATATTTATCAGTGCTTGCGGGCAGTGAACCCTTGGATAGAAACCTATCTGCCAAATGCAAAATCTGTGCCGGTGAATACGCCCAAAACTCAACTTGGAAAATCGTTATTGCAAAAATTGTTTGAAATCCTGTGGGTTGGAAAAATGGGTGATGTACTTGAAACATGGGCGATGGATTTTCAGGTCAAAAAGATCATGAATACTTATGGAACTGCACAGGAAGCAAAATTTACTACAGACCTGTGTCAGGGTAATTTTGACAACCATCATTTTGGGACCGATCAATCTTTTCGGGAAAGACTTGCTTGTTTAGAGGAGAGTGGCATTCATGACTAAAGTTCTTTTTGGTCAATCTTATTATCTGCGTTTTGACCCAAAACTTTGGCGTGTCATGCAGCCATATCCACCTTTGGGCACATTGTACGCAGCCAGTTACATTCGCGCGCATGGTTATGAAGTAGCTTTGTTCGATGCCATGCTGGCAGAGTCTGAGGAAGAGTGGGCAAAGTCGCTGGATGAAAATAAGCCAGACTATGCGGTAATTTATGAAGATAACTTTAATTATCTTTCTAAAATGTGTCTCTCACGAATGCGCGAAGCCGCCTTCACAATGATCCAAATGGCAAAACAGCGCGGATGTATAGTTATTTTATGCGGAGCAGATGTAACCGATCATTGTGCCAAGTATTTAGAACAGGGCGCCGATTATTGCATTCTAGGCGAAGGGGAGGAAACACTCGCAGAATTGCTGGACCAGTTGTCGGCGGGAAAAGATGCGCGTGATGTCATTGGGCATGCTTCACGATTCACTTTGCACCCTACCCGTCGTCCCGATATCAAGAATGTCGATGCACTCCCATTTCCTGCGTGGGATTTAGTGGATGTGCAAAAATATAAAAAGATATGGTACGAAAAACATGGCTATTTTTCGATGAACATGGTCACTACGCGTGGTTGCCCGTATCACTGTAATTGGTGTGCCAAGCCGATTTGGGGACAACGTTATAACTCACGTTCGCCCGAGAATGTGGCTGCTGAGATGAAGTGGATCAAGGAAAATTTCGCCCCTGACCATATTTGGTTTGCAGATGATATTTTTGGTTTGAAGCCCAATTGGGTGGAACGATTTGCTGATTTGTTAATCGAACATGATGCAGTGATTCCATTCAAGTGCTTGAAGCGCGCAGACTTGGTGACAGAGAAAACCGCTGCAGCTTTGGCTAAAGCAGGTTGTAAGATTGTGTGGGTGGGAGCAGAATCTGGCTCCCAGAAAATCTTGGATGCGATGGATAAAGGCGATAAGGTCGAAGATATTTATCGTGCATCAGAGTTATTGCATGCGAATGGGATTCAAATTGGTTTCTTTTTGCAGTTTGGTTACCCAGGTGAAACCTGGGATGATGTGCAATTGACATTGAAAATGGTCCGCGATTGCATGCCAGATGATATTGGCATTTCTGTTTCTTATCCACTGCCGGGGACGAAATTCTATGAGCGTGTGAAATTGGAATTGGGCGAAAAACAGAATTGGGTGGATTCGGACGATCTTGCCATGTTATATCGCGGTCCATTTCCACAAGAGTTTTATCGCATTCTGCATGGACGTGTGCACCATGAATTCCGTCTGCGCAAGGCGTGGAAGAAGAAGGAGTTACGCGGTATGCTACTCTCACCTTATTATCTTTTCGGTTGGATGCGGGCTGAAATCCGTTTGAGAAACTTTGTGCATTAACCAAAAACATGCTTAAAAATATTACATGGACGGTTATATCACGCTATGGCGCACAAGGATTGGCGGTTGTTTCAAATATTCTTCTTGCTCGCTACCTTGGTGTGGAAGGCTTCGGAGAATATGCGCTTGCTTCAGCCGTTTTGTTGATTGGGAATGCCTTTACGAATTTTGGCATGGATATGATACTCATCCGCAAGTTGTCTGTTACTGACATGCCATGGCTACTGACCGACGGTTTAGGTGGACAATTATTCTTGTCATTGGTCTATAGTGGTACAGTGTTCTTTGTAGGGCAGTTCTTCGAGATACCTTTTGTAGTGAAGTTTTATACTCTGGCGCTCTTTCCGCTTTCGTTTTATTCGATCTTTACCATCGCAGTGCGTATCCGTGGGCAAATGGCAATCTATTCCATTGCACAGTTGTTGATGGCGGTCTTGCAGTTTTTTGCTGTGTCGGTGTTATGGATGGCGCAGGGAGATCTCGAATTTTTGATCTTCACTTTGCTGCTTGCCCATGTGCTGCTTGCCGTGTGGGCAGGTGGACATTACAAGATACGTTTTGAATTCATTTCTTTGGTGCGGTCATTTGCCTTATTGAAAGAGTGTCTGCCTATGGCAGTGATTGGGACGTTACGTCTCGTATATGAGAAACTTCCTGTCGCCTTACTGCCGATCCTTTCAGGGTATGCGGGAACTGGTGTGTTCTCTGTCGCTTTGCGTGTGACAGATGCGGGCAAGTTGGGGCATTTTTCTGCATTCACTGCTATGTACCCAGAAATGACGCGGGATGATAATTTTGGCAAACAGCAAAAAGGCTTAACTCCACTGTTGGCATTTGCCTTCGTGATTTCTGGGGTACTCATTGTCTTTGCTGAGCCTTTGGTGCGCATTTTATTTGGCAACAAGTTTTCAGATTCTGCGCTTGCCTTACGGGTGCTGGTGTGGAGCATCCTACCGTATGTGATGGTGACATACACCTCACTTGGGCTGGTCGCATTGGGATATGAGAAACCGGTCTTGCATTCTCTATTACTTGCGTTGCTTGCCCTGGTATTGTCACTGTCTGTCTTGACCGTTCAATTTGGCGGAGTGGGTTCTGCTCTGGCGGTTTTGTACGCTGAGATTTTTCATGCCGCGTTATTATGGCTCCAATGGAGAAAGCATGTCCTTTCCAAACTTCCCGGATAAGTATCGTGGACTTCCGGTGATGCGACCGGAAGATACCATTGCCATGCGCAAACGTTTTGGAAAATTCCCAAAGGTGGATGTACCTGAAGGATTAATTCTCTGCCTTAAGAATGATCTTCCCACCCAATTACGTTGGAAGATACCAGTTCGAAAAGCTGGCAAGGTGATGGGAGACTTTTACTTGGTCAAGGCAACACGTGGACGGGTGGGTGTGCTGTCTAATTTTGGGATTGGGGCACCGGTTGTGGCTTCATTGACCGAAGAAATGATTGCTTGGGGAGTGAAACGGTTCGTAATCCTTTCGTGGGGTGGAGCGTTACAAACATATCTCGACACAGCTGATATTGTTTTAACTGACAGGGCAATTCGCGATGAAGGAGTGTCTCAGCATTATTTACTGGCTGAAAAGTTTGTAAATGCTAATGGTTTCCTCAACGAAAAACTAAAGAAGCATTTACCAGACGGCTTTGTGACCGGGGCAACATGGACAACTGATGCTCCATATCGAGAGACACGGGAAGAGGTACAACATTACCAGACGGAAGGTGTGCAAGTAGTGGAAATGGAGATAGCTAGTCTGTTTGCTGTGGCGCAGGTACGGGGTGTGGAAGCGGCGGCTGTGGTGATAGTGGCGGATAGGCTGGCGAACTTGGAATGGGAGATACCAAGGGACATGAAAGCCATTAATCACTCTTTTGAAAGCGCATATCGTGCTGCCATTATGGCATTGAACGAGGATGCATGAATTTCGTTTGTCCACGTTGTAAGGGTGAGTTGACGTTTGAAGCGCCAGACCAGCTTCAATGTGAGAAAGAGGCGCTGACTTTTCGTCAAGTAAATGGTGTTTGGCAATTTCTGCTTCCTGAACGCGAGGCACATTTTTCCCGATTTGTTGAAGAGTATGAAAAAGTTCGTCATTTTGAAGGGCGATTTTCGGCAGATGCGGAATATTATCGAGCATTGCCTTTTCAAGACTTAAGCGGACGTTTTTCTTCTGATTGGAAAATTCGTGCTGCGAGTTTTCAAGTGTTGAAAAAGTTGTTATCACAACCATCTGCTATTGTGGATTTGGGCGCGGGCAATGGCTGGCTTTCAAATCAGTTGGCGGAATCTGGACATGATGTTTTTGCGGTCGATCTGTTGACGAACTCTGAAGATGGTTTAGGAGTTCGGCGATATTATGAGACCAGTTTTACCTCTGTTCAGGCAGAGTTTTTATTTTTGCCATTTTCTAAATGTTTTGCAGATTTTGTAATCTTCAATGCATCATTTCATTATGCCGAAAGCTATGAAAAGGTCTTATTAGAAGGTTTCCGAATCATTAAGCCAGATGGAGCGATAGTAATTATGGATTCTCCAATCTATCACGAGGAGGCTTCTGGGCGAGCTATGATGGATGAGCGCAAGGCGCAATTTTTGTCTCGGTATGGGTTTGCATCAGATACTATTCGGAGTGAAGGTTTTTTGACCTATGAACGTATGAAATCTTTAGGAAAATCGCTCGGCATAAAATGGCAACATATAGTTCCCAATTACGGGTGGAAATGGAGGCTTCGCCCGCTGATGGCTCGCTTACGGGCGAAACGGGAACCTGCTCAATTTGGTTTGTGGCTGGGCAAGCGCTGAAACTTACTTAATGTTTCTGCGTATATGAAGAGGCTTTCAAAATTGCTTGAAACGGTATACACTAATTTCAAGAGTAACACAGGAGAATTTTTATGAATAAGACTGGTCGTTCTCAACTTGCTTTGGGCATTATCTTGATCCTGATCGGCGGTTGGTTCTTGTTGAACCAAACCATGCCCGACTTTAGGAATTTCTTTGAGCCATATACTCAATGGCCCGTCAATATGTTATTGATTGGTGCGGGTATTTTGGTGATAGGTCTGGTCACCGGCTCGCCCGGACTTGCTGTTCCGGCTGCAATAGTGGCTGGTATTGGTGGAATTTTCTATTACCAGGAAACAACAGGGAATTATGACTCGTGGTCTTACATGTGGGCGTTAATCCCCGGCTTTATCGGCGTGGGCACCATCCTTCAAGGGTTGCTTGGCGAGAATACAGGTCACAACTTGAAGCGCGGCTTGAATCTGATGGTGGTCAGCGCTGTATTATTCCTGGTCTTTGCTGCTTTTCTTGGCGGATGGAATATTCTTGGCGAGTTTGGTCCGGCTGTATTGTTGATCTTGCTGGGCTTATGGGTTTTGGGGAGCGGGTTATACCGTTCGTATCGCAAGAAGGAATAATAAAATGAACCGAAATTCTTTGTTTTGGGGAACCGTTCTGCTGCTGGTTGGCGGATTGATGCTCGCCGGAGAGATGGGAATTCGCCTCCCGAACGGAAACTCCTTATTGGGTTTGTTCTGGCCCATTTTCCTCATTGGGTTTGGTGTTTGGGTTTTGCTAAGTGTGTTCATGCGCAAAAATGTTGAGGTCGAACCTGCTAGTGTTGACCTGCAAAATGCACGTTCTGCAAAAGTGCGCATTAATCATGGCGCGGGCGAATTCCGTTTGCATAGTGGCGCATCAGGAAATCAACTTCTGCAAGGTACATTTGCTGGCGGGTTGAGTCACACCTCAGACTTAAGTGGCGATGTGCTTAATGTAAAGTTGCAACCTTCAGAAAACCATATCATGTTTCCGCCATTTGGCTGGAAAGAGCAATTTGATTGGGATATGTCCTTTAATGCTTCTGTACCTTTGGCATTGAACCTAAACTTGGGTGCAAACAAGGCAGATATTAACTTGCGGGATATGACAGTTACAGATATTCAGCTGAAATCTGGCGCAAGTGAAACAGTAATCACCGTGCCATCTACTGGGCGCCTCTCTCTGGACTGTGAAATTGGTGCTGCATCTTTGACCGTTATCGTCCCTGACGGCGTTGCTATCCGTGCACGCGCAACCATGGGCGCTGGTGATTTTAAAGTAGACCGATCTCGCTTCCCAAGCGACGAATCGCCAGATTTTGCTTCTGCCCCCAATGCAGTGGATATCCACGTCAAAGGCGGAGCCGCATCTGTTAGGGTTAAGTAGGAGATTTCATGATGATGAAACGTTTTGATCCACGCATTGTTTTAGGCATATTGCTCATCTTGGGCGGCGGACTTGCCCTTGCTCAAACGATGGGATATTTGCAAAATGCCACAGACTATTTCTGGGGTGGTGTCTTTATGGTCGGAGGTTTGGCATTCCTTTCCTTACTATTCAGTGATAACTGGTGGGCGGCTTTCCCTGGCTTTACCCTCTTGGCTTTAGGGACGCTGATTCTTCTGCCTGAATCGTTAGATGATATTGGCGGAGCCATCTTCTTAGGAGGAATTGCCATTTCATTTTGGTATGTCTACTTTACTGACCGACAAGGACGGTGGTGGGCGATCATCCCCGGTGGTGTATTAACCGCACTCTCCCTGTTAATTCTTGCTTCTTCCTATTTTGAAGAATATTCAGGTGCTATTGTCTTAGGCGGAATTGGTCTGACTTTCTTTGTCGTTTACCTGACCAGCCCCCAAGAACGCTGGTGGGCGCTTATTCCCGGTGGTGTTTTGGCAACCTTGGCTGGTATGACGATTGCTGCTGAGCGTTTTGGCGAATTCCAAACTGCGGGCTTTTTCTTCCTCGGGCTTGCATTTACCTTCTTGCTTGTTGCTTTGCTGGCAGGCATGAAATGGGCATACTGGCCTGCGTTGGGGCTAGGTGTTATGGGGCTACTAGGACTTGGCTCGCTTTTGCAGTTTGCTAATTACCTTTGGGCAGTCGTATTGATCCTTGTGGGCGGTTTTCTTGTCGTTCGCAACTTCATCCGAAATTCCTAAATTCTAAAAGAATCAAAAAGCCCTCGCAATTTGCGAGGGCTTTTTTTAGTTGCTGGCTAGTACATGAATTTCTGGGAAGAACTGATGGACTGTTCCTTCCACCCAGCCATGTAAGGTGGATGGAAGCAAGGGACAATTCAAACAAGCCCCTCCCAAATGAATCTTTAGATCATCTCCCGTGAGAGAGACAAACTCCACAGTGCCACCGTGAAATTGCTCTATATAGGCGCTCAGGTTTTCCAAAAGTTGGCGCACCTGGCTTTCACGAATAGCTGATGTAGAAACAGACATAGTTAATTCCTTTCTTCGTGAACAAGTGGCTTGATCTGTTCGTGGGCATTTTTCCAACGAGGAGAAACGTTTAATGCCAATCGATCTATGATAATCTTTCCTGTTTCTGGAGCTTGCGTAAGAAGGTTTTGCAGCAATTCACGATGGATACGAATTGTTTCTAGGCTTGTTTCGCTGGCAACACTTGAAGAATATTTTTTCCCCCCAACCACAGCAGACCACCCAAACACATCTCCATCTTTTAGACGCGAAAGCACAATGCGTGGACCATCATAAGGCTTATAGCTAATGACAGCTTTACCCCTTAAAATTAGGTATAAATATTTGGCAATATCGCCTTGTTCAAAGATAACCGTCCCTGGAGAACACGCAAATTTCTCAAACACCGACATTAAAGTAAACCTTTGTTCGGGGTTGAGATTTTCAAATAACGGGATTCCTGGCAGGTTATCTAACATTTGAAATCATGTTACTCATTGTATAAACAGCCTGCCAGTATCATCCTTCCTAAAGAGGATGACATTCATCCTGTTTTATGTTGTGATATTTTCCCTTAGTGTATACTTTGTGAAAATGGTAATTTTTACTCGTGCTATACCCTCAGAATTTTGATGAAAAAAACAGAAAACCTTTCGTCTTTTGAAAAACTATTGCTTGGATTAGAAAAGCCAGAAATTCTCGAAGTGGATGCTCCGCTTCGAAAAGGTTCAGTTTGCCCAAATTGTAATGAAGGACAGCTTGATTACAATGGCATGCTTCAATTGGAATGTCCCTCTTGTGGCTTTGTTAACGGGGAAGGTGGAGGGTGCACCTGATGACTGAAATAAACTCCCGTGAGGAGACCAACAATTTGGATCTTATGGAACAAGAAGTACCTGCAAACACAACCCCTCTTGGGCGTATTATGGCATTGGTGATGATCGGGTTTGGTTTCCTCGCGCTAGGAATCGCCTTTTTGTTATTGAAAAGTCAGGATGAAGTTTCTACCGGCTCTTCCATCGACTTTTCAACGGTGCCTGCAAAAGTAGATTTCCCTGCCCCAGACCTGAGTTTTATTGACTTAGGCACCGACCCTGTGTCTCTTTCGGATTATCGCGGAAGTGTTGTGTTGGTAAATCTATGGGCAACATGGTGCCCGCCTTGCCGTGAAGAGATGCCAACCTTGCAGGCGTTTTATGAAAAATATAAATCAGAAGGCTTTGTTTTAATCGCTATCGATCAAGGTGAGACGTTACCCCAAGTGTTACCTTTTGTGAAAGAAATCAAATTGTCTTTCCCCATATGGTTAGACTACAGTAGTGAAGCTGGACGCGCATTTGAAACAATGAATCTCCCTAGTTCTTATGTTATTGATCGTAATGGGCAGGTTCGTTTAATGTGGATTGGGGGCATTTCAAAAAAGAATCTAGAAAAATATGTTCCTGATGTGATTGAGGAGTAAAAATAAAATGGATGTGATATTGAATTGGCAAGGGAAAATGGTATTTGAAGGGGCGGGACCTTCTGGTTTTACACAACGTTTAGACTCAGATGTTTCTGCTGGAGGAGATAATAGTGGCGCACGCCCTATGGAAATGATTGCAATTGGATTGGCTGGTTGTACCGCCATGGATGTCATCTCGATACTTTCAAAGAAACAACAACAAGTAACAGATTTTCAAATTAAATTTCATGCAGAACGTGCCAGTGAGCATCCCAAAGTCTTCACAGAATCAGTGATTGAATATCAGGTTTATGGTACGAACATAGATGAAAAGGCTCTAGTACGTGCTATTGAGCTTTCGGCAGAAAAATATTGTCCTGCCCAAGCTATGCTCTCCAAAGCATTTCCGATTCGATTAATATACAAAATATTTGATGCAGAGACAAAATCATTGTTGCAGGAAGGCGAGTATCAGCCAAAACAAAAGGTCGCGTAATGCGACCTTTTGTTTTACGGGTAATTTGCACTGATGGCGGTGTAAGCATCACCGCATACACAGGCTGTGACAGTTAATCCGCCTTTGGTGAGGGTACCTTCATAGGCTTCTGTGCCACTGTGTGGCACCCAGCCACTAATTACAAAGGGCAATGCACTATCAGCGGGAATCCACTCGCCGTTGTATTTTCTGGCAATATGAACATGTGTCCCGGTAGAGCGACCGCCCTCACAAGAGGGGTACCCGATCATATCACCTGCTTTCAAGTCTGCGCCGAGAGTTGCACGTTGATCTGTGGCAAGGTGTAAATAGAAAATTACCCAACCTGTGCGTTCATCGCCATCACGGTCGAGGTCAAGAGCTAAGCCATCTTGCGCAGACCGAACGACCAACCCGTCGGCAACAGCGGTGGCAAAGTTCTCAGGCTTTGCAGGCACACAGCCCGATTGTTCGGCAGGAGGCGCGAAGTCTAACGCTGCAAATGGAAAGCCTGTGCCCCAACCAGTATGGGGTCCGCCTGTGAAACTCCAGGTTTGATCTCCGGGGAAAGGCAGGGAAAGTTCTGGCTGAACTAAGCTTCCGGGAATTAGGTCGAAGTGATTCTCCCAAGGGTCGCCAAAGAAAGTGGAATATGTTTTATAAAGCCCATCGGGTCCAATCGCTCGGTTGTACTCGTCGCCCGTGAACATGCGTGAATAATAGTATTGAAGTGCAACCGAACCTGGGTTTTGCCACGGGTCTGGGCGAATGAGAATAGCGTTGTCATCTTCAAACTCAAGTAGAGTGCCAGTACGCCAACCATAATAGCCGTTGTTGAGTGTGTTAGCGGCAAGCACAAGTTGTAGATATGGCGAATCCCAAAAGGGACGCCTAAGCCCAAGTAGGTTTTTGCTGACCGGTGGAGCCGGTTGGGTTAGAGCTCCGCCTTGATATTCAAGGATTGCTAATAACAATTTAGGGCTAATGCTATAGTTGATCGCTGCATAGTCTACAAGTGCTGCGCCAGTTTTCCACTCGCCGCCGACATAGGCACGGTAGGTGGAAAGCCAGCCCGTTTGAGTTGAGAGAAATGCGGCTGTATTGAAGCCAATGTTTGTCGGACTGTTTATAAAGGCATGATCTGGAATGATCTGAAATGCGCTGCCCCAAAGCGCACGATAATAGATTGGGATCTTCATTGGCATGCCTTGCGGCATAGTGGTTGCATCGCGGGGGATAAATGAATTCGCTTCCAGAATTTCATCTACACTGGTGTTGAAGCGCAAAGCAAGAGATGGGAGCGTATCTCCAGTTTGAGCAATATAGTCTACTAATTCGCCAGGCGCATAAGGACGACGAGTTGGGAAGGGCGTCAGTAGCGATGGCGATTGTGCCACTGCATTGTTGGGGAGTGGAGTAGAGGCAGTCGTTTGATTATTGGGCAGAGATGAGCAGGACGAAAGATATATAGCTGTTATTAGAATAACAGCCTGGATTTTTTTAATTGTTTTAGTTATCTTCTTCATCGTCTTCGCGGATGATATTGGACCAAGCCTGGCTTAACAAGTCTGCAGTGACGACTTGATCTCCTTTAACGAGTTGACCTTTATAAGGGGCGTCTCCAGCAACAACTCGCCAGCCGCTCATTACAAATGGAATGGGTCCATCTGCTGTGACCCATTCGCCATTGAATTTACGGGCAAAATGAAGGTGGGTTCCAGTTGAAACACCGCCTTCGCAAGAAGCGTGACCAATCCGGTCATTGAGTTCAAGATAGGTGCCAGCAGGGACGCGGTCTTTTGTCGCAAGATGTAGATATAAAAGATCCCAACCGGTTTGTTCATAGCCATCTCCATCGAGATCGACCATCACAACCCCATTTTCTGAGCGAATGACCAACCCTGGAGCCGCTGCGACAACCCAGGCATCATTTGGAACACAACCCGATTTTGCCGCAGCAGGAGCAAAATCAATCGCGGAATAGATGCTGTGCGATTGTCCATAAATGTTTGGGTTGATTTGCCCCCAACCATTGTGTGGACCGCCCGTAAAACTCCACTTTGCGCCTGGTTCAAACGGTAAGACAAGCGGTGGTTGATTTAAGCCCGGGGGAAAAATAGGACCGACTAAATCTGCCCGTGCCCAAGGGTCGCCAAACATTTCATTGTACAAGGCTGGAAAACCAGAATCTGGATTGATGATCTGCGACCACTGAGATTCGCTATGAAGTTTGGAAAACAGATATTGAATAGCAACAGTCCCAGCATTCAAGCGTGGATCAAGGCGAAGTTTGGTTCCATCGGGGAATTCGATGTGGGTGATGGTGCCAGCCCGCCAGCCATAATACGCAATGGACATGTTGTTAATTGCCCAGGTCATTTGAACGCTCATGCCTTTGTAGCGATAGTCATTGAAGCCCATTGGAAAGTCTGTATGCAACAAGTCTATGGGTTGACCACGTACCCAACGTGCCTCATATTCAAGCAAGCCAAGCAACAAACGCGGACTGACGGAGTTCTCGACGGAAAGCCGGTCAATGGCATCGTAGCCTTGAACCCAGCCTACAGACCCTAAATAATCACGGAAAGAACTGAGGTATCCGTTTTGATCTTTAACAAATTTTTCTGTGTCGAAGCCAATGGATGTAGCGGAGAAAACAAATTCAGCATCTGGCAAAAGTTGAATGTTGGGGGTGGTGGGTTCATTGATGCGGTTTGGAATGACAAGCAGGGTGCCAGGGTCGATCAAGGTTGTTTTGGTGAGATCGGCATCTGAAATGATCTCCGATTCGCTTACTCCAAACCGTGCTGCAACGGCTGAGAGCATGTCTCCGCTTTGAGCATAGTACAGAAAGGGAGCCGCATCGTTAAGCGGAGCTGTAGTGACGGATGGTTCTACCGCTTGTGTTTGTTTTGTTACAGCTTCTTTTGTGACTTGCGGAGTTGGCGTTTGGGCATTCTCCGTCTCAATGAAAGGTGGAATGGTTGAAGTTGGGAAAACGATCGGGTCACTCTGACCAGCAAACGGGTCTGTAAGAGGCGCTGTTTGAGAGGCGTTTGGGGTTGGGGTGGGAACAACTCCCCAAATGGAAGGTGAAGTTCCACAGGCAGAAATGGTCATCGATAGTGCGATGAGAACAGCAAGGATGCGTTGCATGGTTTGGATGATTATAACCAGTTATGTTAATGGGAAGTGAGTTAGCGGGAGATGAGGTTGGCGGGTTGTGCGGCATCTAACGCTTCGATGCTGACACCGTTGCGTGTGAGGAAGCCATCGTACTCATAGCCAGTGCCGCTGGATATCCAACCATCAAGATTCCATGGGTAGGGACCATCTGCGGCAATCCATTCGCCATTGTATTTGCGGGTGATATGGACGTGAGTGGCGTTCGAAATGCCGCCCTCGCATGAGGGGTGCCCTACTTTTTCATTGCGGAAGAGGTATTCACCAGGGGTAACACGCCCAGCAGCTGCAACATGCATGTAAATAATGACCCAACCTGTTTGTTCGTATCCGTCATTATCAAGGTCTTGGTACACCGAACCTGTACCTGTGCGAGTGACGAGCCCATCTGCAATAGCAGTGACCCAACTGGTGCTGACGTTACAACCGCCACTGTTATCTGGCGGAGCGAAATCAAGCGCGCCCCAGGCAGAACCAGAGTCCCATGCGCCGTGTGGACCACCTGTGAAGTACCAGCTTTCGCCAGCAGCAAATGGTAGAGACATTTGTGGCTGTGTAAGCGTAGCAGGGATTAATGGCTCAATGGCATAGTTGAACGGGTTTTCGAAAAGTACAACATATGTAACCACTACGCCGGTTTGGCTTGTGGCGTATTGCCAGGCATCGTAGCCATAAAGTTGTGAGAAGAAATATTGTACGGCGGCTGTACCGGCATTTATGGTTGGGTCAATCGGAATGACTTGACCGTCGGTTAACACCCAGGTGGAGAGACCATTGGCTTTCCATAGATAATAGCCGCGGTTGAGTGTATTTGCTGCCCAAACCACCTGACGATATAACCCTGCACGGGCTTCATCATAATACCCCATCGGGTAATCGATATTGGTTGGGGTTGGGTTGGTGACCCAGCCGCTTTGATATTCGAGCAAGGCAAGCAATATACGTGGGTTTACTGAATAGTTGTACGAAACGGCTTCAATGATATCGGCGCCATTTAGCAAAATCCCATTGACATCTTGAGTATAGTAGTTGAGATACCCGTTCTGGCTGGCAATGAAGTTTCTTAAATTAAATTTGGCTGTTGCAGGTCCGTTGACCAGTTCGGAGTCTGGAATGATTTTTAAGGACTGTCCGCTTGAAACGCTGACTTGTGCCGCTGGAATATTTAAAGCCATGCCGACTTCAAGAGCGTTGGGATCGGTGATCCCATTGGCATCCATAAGAGTTTGCAGGCTAATGTTATAGCGTTGAGCAATGGCGCCTAAGGTATCGCCAGCTTGAACCACATACTGATCCGCATCTTGGCGTGGTGTCGGCAACACCCGAGCTGTATCTGGAGTAGGTGAACCCGAAATGATCTGGCTTTGCACCCCGATGAGAGAAGAAATATTCAAAGGCACGCGAGTGGGGGTTGGCGGGCGTGTGGAGGTTGCTGAGGGAATAACCGTTTCAGAAGACAGAGGCGTGGTCACTGCCACGTTACTATTTGGCGGAAGAGTGGCTCCATTGGTAGAAACGAAAGGGTTATAGGTAGGGAAGGTTGCAGGTTCTTCTGTGGCAGGTGCGCAAGAGACGATGAAACTGGCAAGTAAAAATATAGATACAGTTTTACGAAAAGACATAAATGTGATTTTACCAAATCGTGTAGGTAAAAAAAGAGGCGCAAACATTGCGCCTCTTTTCAAGTTTGTTGAGAAAACTACGATTGAAAACCAGAGCCCATGATGTAATTTTCAAGCCCGCGGATTTCACTTTCTTTGATGTCAATCGCTGCCAGCATCACATCGCGCATGGAAACCAAACCTACAAAATGCTCGCCTTCCACCACGGGTAAGTGGCGGATTTTGTATTGTTTCATCAGCCCCATGCATTGTTCAACAGTGGTGTCCATGGTTACATTGATCATCTTCGGTGTCATCACATCTTTGACCTTTGTATCCTTGGCAACCCGCCCCAACACTTCACCTTTATAGAGGTAATCACGTTCAGTATAAATACCAACGATTTTTCCGTTATTTGTTACTAACACAGCTCCAATGTGGGCTTCTGCCATTACCTTTAGAGCATCCAACACAGTTTGAGAGGCTTCAACAGAGTAGTTCGTTGCAAATTCTTTGGCTTCCAGAAGTTTTCGGACAGTGGTCATGATTTTCGTCTCCTTATATAGTATCTTTTTTATCATAGGCAAAATAAAACGTCACACGGAAAAACTCCTCATCTCGCGTGACGTTTGTCATCTGATTTGATTTATACCCATCCGCAAGGACTGCTTTCGCTTCTTTCTTAATCTCCAGCCTGTTTCAGCGCTTCTCGGGTGTTCATCCACGCCCAAGCCAAATCCACAGCCTCGGGCACAAGAGCAGCCGTCGGCGCGGAAAGGAGGCGCGAGAACAGAAATTGATATCCGCGCACTGAGAGCAATGCTGCATCCGATTTACGATGATAGACCGTCTCGCAGATCGACATCAACGACTGAGCGGTGAGGTGATGCGTGAAAGGTGATTTCTGAAAGTCACTTTCCACATCAATGATGCGTACTTCCTCTGGAATATTGCCCGTGTGCGCGTCCACAAAGCAGACGTATTCATATTGAGCAATATCTTCCGCCATTTCGGGCGTGAGTTGCAGATGAAAAGCGAAATCTACCTGTGAGTTTTCAGGGAAATCATCCTCGTATGAATCGGGTGCAGGCAGCCCCATTCGGACCGCCAACGCCCGCAGAATGTGCCAGGCAACACCATCATCTTCACGGTCGGGGTTTCCGTAGCCTAGTAATAAAATTTTTTTCATTCAACCTCTAAAACCTTGATAAACCTCCGAAGTCTCTAAGACCTCGGAGGTTTAGGATTACTCGCCATATCCCGTTCCAAGGATGTAATGCTCAAGTTTATTGATTGTCCCTTTGTCTTCAGCCAGTAAAGCTTCTGCCAGCCTGCGAATGGAAACGATGCCTACGACTTTTTCTTTTTCCATAATGGGCAGGTGTCGCACATGGTGCTGGTACATCAGGTCGGCGCATTCGGTTAACAAGGTATCCGGCTTGACCATGACGAGGTTTGTGCTCATCAATTCCCGGACGGGAGTTTCATTGGCGTGCTTGCCCTTGAGTTCGCCTCGCCGGGCATAATCTCGTTCGGTGAAGATGCCAACGATCTTCTCGTCTTCTGTAACCAACACGGCTCCCACATTGCCTTCATCCATTACTTTCAATGCATCCAGTATGGTGGCAGTAATGGGCACTGTAAAGACTTCTGTGCGGGCTTTGCTTTCGATGATCTTTCGTACAGTCGTCATGGTTGAACTCCTTTGCTAATCAAAGTGAACGATGGACGACGAAACACTAAACCTTAATCGCGTTTCAGGGTCTTAATCATTGTACCGTCTGGAGCAATAAAGTCAACTTGGATGGGCATCTGCCCGACGGCATGCGTGGAACAGGATAGGCACGGGTCATAGGCGCGGATGGCGGCTTCGACGCGGTTGAGCATCCCTTCGTGGATGTCTGGTCCCTTGACGTAGGTCTTGGCGACGCTGTCCACGGCGTTGGTCATTGCCCAGTTGTTATGACCTGTCGAAACGATCAGGTTCACCTTGAGCAACTTGCCGTTTTCGTCTGCGGTGTAATCGTGGATGAGCGTTCCGCGCGGAGCTTCCAACACGCCCACACCATGACCGGTGTAATTCTTGCGGGTGTTGAGGATGTCTGTGCTGGTGATGTCTGTGTCTTCGCACAGCACACGCGCACGTTCTGCCGCGAACAAGGCTTCGATCAGACGGGCATAGTGATAGTACAGCGTGTTCTCGACCATCTTGCCGCCATTGAGGTTCTTGAAGAGTTTGAGTTCTTCATTCGCCAGCGGAGTATCAATTTTCTCGGCGAGGTTCAGGCGTCCCAGCGGACCGACGCGATAGACGCCGCCCGGATAGCCCAATTTTTTGTAATACGGGAATTTGAGATACGACCACGGCTCGACGTGTTCCGCGATGTGATCCAAGTAATTGGCAACCGGGAATTTTTCCAACGGCTTGCCTTCATTGCTGATGAGGCGGATGTCGCCGTCGTACAGTTCGAGCCCGTTTTCAGGGGTGGTCAGACCGAAATAGCCGGTTGGGAAGACGGCGAACTTGTTGATGTCTTCCATGTTCTTCGCCGCCCAGTCTTTCATGATCTGAATGCCCAAGAGCAGGGTTTCTACAGCAGCATCGACACCACTGAGAATGTAATCACGTTCTTTAATGGTCAGTGCTTTGTTTACGCCACCGGGCACAGCAAAGACCGGGTGTAGTTTACGTCCGCCCAAAGTCTTGATAATTTCCTGACCGAATTTGCGCAACTGCACAGCCTTCACGGTCAACTCAGGGTTTGCACCGATCAAGCCAACCACACTGCGGATTTCTGGCGAAGCGTCGAAGCCGAGCAACAGGTCAGGACCCGCCAACTCGAAGAAGTGCATGCCGTGGCTTTGAATGACCTGTCCCATGTGCATCAATTCGCGCAACATACTTGCCGGGCGCGGAGGGGTTTGCCCCGTCAACGCGTCGCTCGCTTTTGCCGCCGCGAGGTGATGACTTACCGGGCAGATGCCACAAATGCGCGGCGTGATCTGCGGCATTTCAAAATACAAACGCCCTTCGCAGAATTTTTCAAACCCGCGAAACTCGTTGACGTGCATATAAGCATGGTCAACAGTATGATCGTCCTTCATGTGGATCGTCACCTTGGCATGACCTTCAATGCGAGTGACCGGTTCGATGGTTATTTTCTGTGTAGTCATAAGCTATTCCTCATTCATCATTCTGCATTCATCATTTCTAATGCCAATGCAACAACTCATCTTTCAGTTCCGGCTTGCGCCCCTGTGCCAGTTCTGAAAGCACATAAAAGATCACATCTGCATCGGGCGGGCAGCCGGGCACGTTGTAATCGACGGGCACCACTTCATGCACAGCCCGCGCCTGAGTCATCGTTGCCAGTTCGGGGTCGTTGGGAATTTGGCTTCCCTCTTCGTTGCTTTCGGCTTCCACATAGGCACGGCGCAATGCTGCTTCCACACCGCAGAGGTTTCGCAGTGCTGGCACGCCGCCAAATACGGCACAGTCACCGAGCGCTACTAAAATTTTCGCGCGTTCGCGCATCTTGTGAGCCACTTCTTCGTTCGCGGAATTGTTCACGCCGCCTTCGAGCACGCCCACGTCCACGCCGCTGGCATCGGGTTCTTTCAAGTCGGTAATGGGCGTAGAGCGCAAGTCTGCCAGTTCGGCGATCTTCAAAATGCGCTCGTCCATATCGAGCAAAGACATGTGACAGCCTGCGCAGCCGCAGATCCAATCAGAAGCGATTTTTGGTTTATTCATAAGTTCCTCAATTCAGCGACACGCTAGATTTGCGCTCACGGATGGACTTTGTCCAATCCGCATCCAAGGTCAATTTCATTCGTTTGGCAAGATCGGTCAACACATCCAAATTGTCGCGCACGTTTTCCGGCGCGTTGATCGCCTTTTCGGTTTTGTGAATGCGACCATCGAGATTAATGTAATGACCTTCCTGCTCCGCCCAAATGCTCACGGGCAACACCACATCGGCTTGCTCGGTCAGTTTGGATTCATAACTTGCCTGCACCACCAAATAAGCCGCCTTGGATGTTTTCTCCACCAATTTCTTCGAGGCATAATCATCGCCAACCGCAATGTAAGTCACTTTTTCTCCATTGGGATTGAATGGCTGCTCGAGTCCCATCAACGAGGCAGACTGGCTATTGGACTCACCTTTCAGCGAAAGGATGTTGCTGCGTTCGCCATCCACGGCTCCCACCTGGACTGCGAGCTGGTACAGCGCTTCGATCAGTTTTTCATCACGTTGAGCGGTGACGCCCTTACCAAAGACGATCATCGGCGAGATAGCATGCGCCAGCATCTGCGCGGCTTTGGTCAAGTCAGCTTCGGAGATGCCAGTTTCAGCGACAGCTTTTTTGATGCGAGCATCGGCGTCCTTGATGTTCAGGGACTTGCGTTCGAGGTTTTCTTTTGCAATGACCGCTTGCAGCGCAAGGATCAGCGTCTGGTCGGAACCAGCTTTCGGCTTAAGCGCGACGCGGGCAATTTCATCCAGTGAAGTTTCATCCGGGTCGATGTTGATCAAGTTCACGCCAGCGTTCAAGTTGCGCTTGAATAAAAATCCCGCCACCATGTGGCTGCGGTTGACATTCGCGCCGACGCACAGAACCGTGTCCGCAGTTTTGAGCGCGTCGAGTTTGCCTTCAAAGTTTTCGTGCGTCTCAGCAAATTTTGCCACCGCCGCAGTCGGCACGCCTTCTTCGATGCTGGTGACAAGTTTGCTGTGAAGTTTTGTTTCAAACAGATCTTTGAACGCTGCCAATGTCTCTGCCGACAAACGAGTGGATGCTAACGCAGCGACACTTTCCTTCGCCATTTTTTCCTGCACAGCGCTCAAGGCTTCATCCCAGGAGACGGGTTCGAGTTTGCCATTCTTCTTCATCAGCGGAGAGGTGAGGCGCACGCGATTGTCATTGGTGGTGTGATAACGTCCATGCTCGCACATCGCACCGTGATTGACGGCTCCATCCCAATCGCCTTCGATGCGGACGATGCGGTTATCGCGCACCATGATCTTGATCGAGCAACCAACCGAACAACCCACGCAGAAGGATTTGATTTCCTGTAAATTTTTATCGTGCGACTGATACGCGCTGGTGCGGTCGATGAGTGCGCCGGTCGGGCAGACCTGCACGCAAGAACCGCATTTGATACAGGTGCTCTCACCGAGTGGAATATCGGTATCGGCGACGATCATGCTTTTCGCGCCGCGCTCCGCAACGGAGAGCGTGAAGTTGCCCGCCATCTCTGCACAAGCCCGCACACAGCGGCGGCAAAGGATACAGCGATTGTTGTCGAGCACAAAATACGGATGTGATGTATCGACCGGAAAATCATTCCAGCCCGGCTGAATGGGCCAGTGAGTCATCTCTTCGCGGTAAGCGGAGTTTTGCAATTCGCAATCTCCACCGCTGACCTGGCAGAACGGGCAGAAGTGGTTGCGTTCGCTGAACAGCATCGAAAGCACGAACTGACGCGATTTCTTAAGCGCATCGGTTTCAGTTTCCACTACCATGCCATTGTTGACCGGCAAGGTACAGGATGCCATTGGCACGCGAATGCCTTGCACTTCCACAATGCACAAGCGGCAGCCGCCGTACGGGGTTAGTTCCTTGTGGTCGCATAGACGTGGAATGTGAATGCCCGCCATCTCTGCCGCACGCAGAACCGTTGTTCCTTCGGGGACGTCAATTTGTTGTTTGTTGATCGTTATTTGAACCATGTAATCCTCTTTAAAATTAGGATGTTTATCCAATATGTTCGGGTACTAAATTCATCTCACACACGCCCGTCGGGCAACTGCCTAAGCGGATGTGTGCTTCTACTTCGGTACGAAAATGCTTGAGCATGTCGCGGATCGGAACGGTGGCGGTCTGCCCAAGCCCACAATTTGAGGCGCGTTCCATTTCCGCGATCAATGTTTGCAGTGTATCCAAGTCATCCAGTTTGCCCTGTCCCTTCGAGATGCGATCCACGATCTCGTACGAGCGTTGGGTGCCCACACGGCAGGGTGTGCATTTGCCGCAGGACTCAAAGCGGAAGAATTGCAACAGCACTTTGACCAGGTCCACGATGCAGGTGTTCTGGTCGCAGATGAGAAGCGCGCCAGAGCCAAGCGAAACGCCTGCCTTGCGGAAAGATTTAAAATCCATCGGAACATCACGCAGGGAAGCCGGGATGATCGAGCCGCTGCTACCGCCGGTTTGGGCGAGTTTTAGCACGCTGCCGGGTTTCATCCCTTTGGCGTAGATGTTGATGACCTCGCGCAAAGTGATGCCCATTGGCACTTCGATCACGCCGCTAAAGTTGACGTTGCCCATGATGGTGTAAACCTTCGTGCCCGGGCTGGAGGGCGTGCCGAACGAGCGATACCACTCCGCGCCGTTGCGCAAAATGGCAGGGATGTTCGCCAGCGTCTCCACGTTGTTGACCGTGGTGGGTTTATTCCATAAGCCACGCGTCACCGGGTAGGGTGGGCGGGGACGGGGTTCTCCGCGCTTGCCTTCGATGGACTCGATCAGCGCAGTCTCTTCGCCGCAGACGTACGCGCCTGCGCCAGCATGCACATGAATGTGAAAGTTAAAGTTCGTGTTGAAAATATTTTTGCCGAGGAAACCAAATTCCTCCGCCTGTTCAATCGCATGTTGCAGACGGCGATAGGCATGACCATATTCGCCGCGAATGTAAATGTAGCCTTCGTCCGCGCCGACGGCGTAACCCGTAATTGCCATCGCTTCGAGGATTGCATGCGGGTCACCTTCGAGCACGATGCGGTCTTTGAACGTGCCCGGTTCGCTTTCATCGGCATTGCAGATGACATATTTCTCTTCACCTTTTGCCGCGCGCACAAATTTCCATTTGCGCCCCGTCAAAAAGCCTGCGCCGCCGCGTCCTTGCAAGCCAGATTTTTCAACGACATCGATCACTTGTTCCGGCGTCATGTCGCTCAGCACTTTGCCAAGCGCTTCATAACCGTTGTGAGCGATCGCATCTTCAATGTTCTCGGGGTCAATGCGCCCGGCACGCTCGAGGACGATCCGCTGCTCCGATGGGTTGTATCCTTTATGAGCGCGGAGAGAACCGATCTGTCCCGTCAACTGTTTGGGCGGGGCAAGCAAATCCTCAGCAACGCGTCCCTTGTAAAGATGTTCTTCCACCAAATAACGCGCATCGCCCGGCTTGACCGGTCCATACACTGCGGCTTCGGGGTACACCACAACAATTGGAAGGATATTTGTCCGCTCGATATCTTGGATCTCGGCGATATCGACTTCATCTTGCAATTGATACGCTTCCAACGCCTCTTTCAGATTTTCGAGTAGTTCGCTCGCTCCGAGCCTCATACTCTCTGGATCCGTGGAGACCAACATCATGGCACGTTTTGTTTTCATGGCTGGCTCCTATTCGTAACGTTCCAAAATTTCGGGTAGTTGTTCGACAGTGACGTTTCCGTACATGTCATCGTCAATCAACAATACAGGACCCACACTGCATAAACCGATACACGATGTGGTGACAAGCGTCCACTTTTTATCGGGCGTGGTTTCGCCATTTTCGAGATCTAGCGTTTCGCGCAAGGCATCCCAGATGGCTTTGCCGCCCACGACATGACACGGCGCATTCTCACAGAACTTGATGACGTGTCGTCCGCGCGGCTGGGTGGAGAGCATGTCGTAGAAACTCGCCAGCCCGTACAACTGTCCCTGTGAGACGAAACTGCCATCCTGATTGATCTGCACTTTCACTTCGCGAATGGCTTCGGCAGGGATGTACCCCAGCACATGATTGATCTCGCTGAGGATTGGGATAAACGCATCACGCCCACGTCCATGCTTTTCAATGGCTTCCTGAACGACTTCCTTGATTTCACGTTCTACCGCTGGAGCGTACATTCAACCTCCGATAATTACGAAAGAACCGAGACCGCGTTGAAATTACAAACTTGCATACAAATGCCGCAACGAATGCATTTGTTGATATCGATAGCATGTGCCTGTCTGCGTTCACCGCTGATGGCTTCCACTGGGCAGTTCCTCGCGCAGACCGTACAACCGGTACAAGTTGGTGCCTGAATTTCAAAGTGGATCAAATTACGGCAGACCTTTGCCGGGCATTTCTTTTCATACACATGCGCCTCATACTCATGGCGGAAGTGTTTGAGCGTGCTCAAGACTGGGTTGGGAGCACCTTGTCCCAAACCGCATAAACTATTTTTAGCAACTTCATGGCACAGGTCTTCGAGTTTTTCAATGTCGCCATGTTCGCCTTTGCCGTCGCAAATTTTCTGCAGCAGTTCCAGAATACGACGTGTTCCCACGCGGCAAGGCGTACACTTCCCGCAGGATTCCGCTTGCGTAAAGTCCATGAAGAAGCGGGCAATGTCCACCATGCAGGATGTTTCATCCATCACCACCAGACCGCCCGAGCCCATCATCGAACCGGCTTGGGTCAGTGCTTCGTAATCGAGCGGCAGGTCCAGATGTTCAGCGGTGAGACATCCGCCCATCGGTCCGCCCGTTTGTACGGCTTTATATTGCCTGCCGTCTTTGATTCCGCCCGCTACATCAAAGATAATTTCGCGCAAGGTGATTCCCATCGGCACTTCGATCAGACCCGGCTTGGCAACATTGCCGCCGACCGCAAAGGTCTTCGTGCCTTTGGATCGTTCGGTGCCCATGCTGGCGTACCAGTCCGCGCCTTTGAGGATGATTTGCGGCACATTGGCATACGTTTCTACATTATTGTTATTCGATGGCTTGCCCCAAACGCCCTTTACCGAAGGGAATGGGGGACGGGGACGCGGCTCTCCGCGCTGCCCCATGATCGATGCCATCAGAGCAGTTTCTTCGCCGCAAACGAATGCTCCCGCGCCAACGCGCACTTCCAAGTCGAAGTTGAAATCGGTACCGAGGATGTCGTTTCCCAAAAAGCCAAACTCACGCGCTTGGGCAATTGCCACATTGAGTGTTTCCACCGCCAGCGGATATTCCGCACGGCAGTAGATATAGCCATAATTTGCGCCAACCGCATACGCGCCGATGATCATGCCTTCAATGACCGAATGCGGATCACCTTCGAGTACACGGCGATTCATGAAAGCGCCCGGGTCACCTTCATCAGCATTGCAGACCATATACTTGATGTCACCCGGAACCTGACGAGTGAGTCCCCATTTTCGCCCAGCAGGGAAGCCCGCGCCGCCACGTCCGCGCAGACCGGATTTGGTCACTTCTTCAATGACCTGTTCTGGCTTCATCTCGCCGATGACTTTTCCAAGTGCTTGGTAGCCATCCACAGCAAGATAATCTTCGATGTTCATCGGGTCGATCTCGCCGCAGTTGCGCAGCACCACACGCACTTCCTTCGGGCGCAGCGGACCTAACTCTTCATCAACGATCGCTTTATGAACTTCGCGGAACTTCTCAACAATGCGCCCTTTTAGAAAATGTTCTTCCACCAAAAACGGCACATCGTCCGCGGTCATGCCGACGTAATGCACGCCTTCGGGGTAGACCATCATTTCGGGTCCATCTGAGCAACTTCCGATGCGTGAGGTTTCGAGGACTTGAATTTCGTCTAAAAGTCCCTGCGCAACAAGTTCATCTTGCAAAGCATCTACAACATCATGAGCGCCTTTCGCCAGGCACTCCGGGTCAGCACATACTAAAATATGAGATCGATAAAAAGGCATTAGTTACTCCAGAGAAAGAGTCAAAAGGGTAAGTCCCTTTGACTCTGAAATTAGATGGGCAAAACGTAATCTTTCAAAGGCGTTCCATGTTGCACATGTTGCTTCATGATCTGACCGGCAACTTCCGCGTTGACTTTTCCATAGGTTACCTTGGCTGAATCACCCACGACGACCTGCACAATGGGCTCTTGCTCGCACATGCCCATGCACCCGGTTTGGGTTACGGTCACACCGCTCAGTTTTTCGGCTTCGATGAAATTCAAAATGCTTTTCATCGTGTCGCGTGCACCGGCGGCGATTCCACACGTGCCCATCGCTACGATCACCTGAATCTGACCGGGAGCGGCTTTCATTTGTTTCTTGGCAAGCGCTTCTTCGCGAACGCGCTTCAGTTCTTCCAACGATTTAATGGCTGGCATGGTTACTCCTCTCAATATTCAATCTGCGGCGTGAGCGCTTGAATGCCTTCTTCGATCATGCCACGTAGAATTTTCAACACATCCGGCTCGGTCAGTGGGGTATCACCGAGCACCGATTTGATTTCTATATCATCCAGCTCGAACGATTTCATCGAGCCATCTTTTGCTGTAATCTCATACTTGAATGCCCAATGAATATGCGGGTATGAAATTAACAAGGTCAGGAAAGTGGTTCCGACGTCACCAAGTGGCATGCGGTCAATATGACTGTGACGAAACGACGCCTCGATACGCGTGCCTTTGCCGGGTTCTGTTTCCAGGCTTAAGCCACCCTCGGTCTGTTCAGCCGCCAACTTCAAGAGCGGAATTCCCAGCCCGACTTTTCGCGTGGTGCGCGTGGTGTAGAACGGATCAATTACATGTTTGGCAGTTTCTGCATCCATGCCTCTGCCGTCATCTTTTACTGAGACTTTGAGCAGATCGTTTTGCAAGTCTTCCACTACATCAATCTGAATACTTCGGCTTTCCGCCGCAACACTGTTTTCAGCAATATCCAAAAGATGCAGAGCGATCTCGCGCATGGTTAACCTTGAACCTTCTTCAATACCTGTGGAAACTTGTTCGGGCGCAATTTGCCTTGCACTTCTTCGTTGACCACCACCACAGGTGCCTGACTGCATGCGCCCACACAGCGGCATTCTTCAAGCGTGATCTGCCCGTCGGGAGTCGTGTCACCGAGTTCAATGTTCAACATCTGTTTGGCTTTTTCCACCAGTTGCGGAGTGCCTGCTACATAGCAAGCTGTTCCCAAACAGAATTTGATGGTGTGCTTGCCGCGCGGCTTAGTCTTGAAAAAAGAATAGAACGTCACCACGCCGTGGACTTGCCCGAGCGGGACGTTCAAATTCTGTGCGATGTACACCTGCATGCAAGGGGAGACGTGCCCGATCTTCGATTGCACTTCGTTCAGCACGAGCATGACCGCACCCGGGCGGTCTTTGTTCTCGGCAATGGCTTTGTCGATCAAGGGCTTTAAGTCTTCAGATTTAAGTGGGTCGTTCGCGGGGATGTCTTTCAATGCTCTTGTTGTCATAAGTCGCCTTAATAAAGTATTGTGATAATTTTCACAAATATAGTTTACATGACCATGTCAAATCAGTCAATGAAGGATGTCACATGATGAATATGTAAATTATCTGTCAATTAAATCGATTACATTCGTAGTTTTCTGCTATTTTCCGCCCTTAATGCCATTTGAATCTCAGAAAGGGTAGGTGCTTCGAGCTCAAAAAATGTGCTGCCTAAAAATTCAGAAAGTCGATGAACGTCGCCTGATTGGATAACCGGCAGCCGTTTCGATGAGGGGAATTTTTGGTACAGCATCTCTCGGGTGATGTGGCGGGAAATTTCTAAAGCAGGGAAGTGCCACCAGTCTGCAAGGAAGCCAAGTGTAGGGAATAAGCCAAAGGAGGGACGGTCTACATGAGCTGGGATAACAATGCCATTCAACGTATTGACGAGTTCAATGATTTCTTCGATAGAGAATTTTGTAGCTGTGAGCAAGAGCCGCGGCTCTGTGCGGATGTATTCGCCTTGTTCATCGACTATAAATTGTTCACCAAGGTGATCGGCAGGATTCAATTCATCGGGGAGGGCAAGGTCAACTTGGTGTTGCCAGGCTTCGAGGTCCGCAAGAGAGGCGAAGAGACAAAGCAGATGGACATCTTCATGCGATTGGACTTCCATACCGGGCAATACGGTCAGCCCAGTTCCATCTGCCGCCTTTTGGACAGCGCCTACGTTCGCGCTGGCGTTATGGTCGGTGATGGCGATGATATCGATGTGATGCTCAAGCGCCTCTTGCACGATGAGAGGCGGAATCATCTCCACTTCTGCGCAGGGGGAGAGGACGGTGTGAACGTGCAGGTCTGCACAAAAAGATTTCATACTTAACGCAAGTTCAAATCCCAGAGGGCGCCGCAGATCTCATAGCTTGCTTTTTCTGTCGATAGCAAAATGACGCCTTGTTCATTGGCTTTGGCAATGGTGGCTTCATCGGGTTGGGCATTTTCGGTGATGATGACGGCTGAGACTTCAAGCATGGCTGCGACAGCGACGATGTTCATATGAGCCTGTAATGTGACCCAGATGTTGCTGTTCTTTGCGCCTGCCATAACACATGAAAGCAAGTCAGATGTGTAGCCGCCTTTGGGAGTAATGGATGAAAAATCACGCGGCTCGGTAAGGATATTGAGTTGAAGATTTTCAATGACGGTTTGAAGATTCATAGTTATCCCTTCTTGCTATTAAGGCTTTCGGTTGGAACATTGATACGCATCGTGAGTTTTGTGCCTTTGCCAGCGGTTGATTCCAACTCCATTGAGTCTACGCAGCGTTTTATGTTGACCAACCCCATGCCTGCACCAAAGCCCATTTCACGCACTTTATCTGTGGCGGTTGAATAGCCAGCTTGTTGTGCCTTTTGCACATCAGGAATGCCGGGGCCATCATCTGTGGTGATCAGGCTGATGCGATGTGGTTCCACCTCAAGTTTGAGAACGCCGCCATTGGTGGTGTGAATAATTAGATTCATCTCTGCTTCATAGGCAGCGATGCCGCAGCGCCGTGCCAGTTGTGCATCGGCACCGAGGCGAAGCAGGGCGCGCTTGATGTTGCTGGATGCATTGCCGCCATGCATAAAATCCCCAACTTTGATGTTGTATCGTAAGACAAGTGTAGTGCGGTCTGAAACAATATCGTCGAATAAGTGGCTGGCACGATATCGCCGGACTTCCTCTTCTTTGTAATCACGTTCTACAGCCAACAGAATGCCGCGTGTGATATCACCCTTGGTGATGATGCCCTCTAACTTTTGGTGTTCACCTACCACGGGTAAGCGCCCCAGCCTTTTTTCGCTGAATGTTTTTATTGCTTCAACAACACTGTCTGTAGCTTTGACGGTGACAAGGGTTGTGCTCATGTAGGCTTTAACTGGGAGCGATAAACCATTTGTTTGCAAAGCCCGTACAATATCTTCAAGACTAATAACACCGATCAAGTTGCCGTCGCTGACGACGGGCAAACCAGAGATGCGGTTGACCCTCAAAAGCTCTAATGCGCTGGAAAGCGGCACATCCGATGTGGTTGTGATGACATTCTTGATCATCACTTCACGTACTTTCAAGTCATATGAAAGTTCCTCGATGCGATTGATCTCATGTGCATCGCGGTCTGTGAGCGGACGATGCCGCCCAAACTTTTCCTGTTCAGTCGGTTGCCTAGTCGGATCCATTGCCTTCGTAGCTTTTTAATCCTAAGTCATGAAGTTTTCCGCATAGTTCAAACATACCCATTGGGCTTGTGATCAACGGAATGTTTTCTTGATTTGCGATATCGATTGTCTCTTGCTGAGGTCTCTTGCCGCGGATAAAAACGATCGCACGGAAATCTGCCATTTGCGCGGTTCGGACTACCTGTGGGTTGGTCAGCCCGGTCAACAGCACTGCTCGCGGACGGCTGTATGCAAGCACATCGCTCATTAGGTCTGCACAGCAACCACCATGGATATTTACATCAGTATTCAATTCTGGGGTTAATAATTCACCTTGTGCTATCACAATAATGTCTTTCAAGTTCATATTCATATATAAAGATGATCCTTTTCGACTCTTATTAAAAACTCTCTTTTAGAATTATTCCCTACTTAGTCTGTTTAGGTAAGTTTCTTTTCTCACGCTCAGTAGGTGACTATTGACCTGTTATGATAGTTTTTATAAATTAAAACGTAAAAGAAAACCGCTCAATGAGCGGTTACTTAAAGTCTTTTCTACGTTTTAGTTGTTTTTTTCTTTTGATTTTTTTTGATTGAATGGTTCCACTCAGGTTTGATTTGAACTTTTGATGTTGTACTAATAAACTTCGAAGATAAGCCAATCCAATAACAAGAAAAAATATTGAGATTATTAAAAGCGGGAAAGACTTGCTACTGTTGATAATACTTCCGACTGTTGTTGTAAAACCTAAAATGGTTAAGAAATAAGCGAAGAACCAATCAAAAGCGTTTGGCTTAGAATTTTTATATATCCAATGTGGCTGATTGATTGGTATTGGGACTCTAGATCTTCCTTTTGGTATATAAAATTCTATTGGAGTTTCATCACTATTATTATCTTTCTTTGCCATTACTCCTCGTTAGCATCTTGGGGACTTAAATAACTGTATTGGCTCCATAAAGCAGCCAAATGTTCAATCTCTTTCTTCATGCGAGCAGCAGTTTTGTCTGAGTTACGGTGAACTTTGCAGAAGATATCTGGGTCTGCGAGAAAAGCGCCAAGGCAAGCCTCGGTGCAAAGCAAAATTTTCTTGCCTTTGTATTCAGCAAAAGGAAAATATTGCGGGTCGGTATCGCGGAAGATACGTCCGCACAGGGTGGCGAAGGCTTTGGGTTTCGCCCGTTCTTCACTCATGCAGCTACTTCCGCAATAAAAACTTCAAATGGCGCGATGGTGAGATTGTCCGTTTTTAGGTCAGCAGGTGAGCGGACAGCACTGGTGAATAGTGTATGTAGGTTCGTCCCATTCACAACCTGCTCGTTTGAGAAATTCAGACGTAAGCGTTTATCGGAATAATTTAATACAACCAACACGGTCTGCTTGGCTGATTTACGTACGAAGGAAAAGTAATCAGTTGCATCTTCGTGAAGCGGAAGATAGTCTCCTTCTACCAGCGCAGGAGTTGCTTTACGTACTTTTAGCAAATGTTTGTAGTAATTCAAAATCGAACTTGGGTTTTGCTCCTGCTCAAAGACATTGATGCCTTCTTTGTAATTCGGGTTGATCGGCAACCAGGTTTCTACACCTTCGGGAGAAAAGCCTGCATTTGCCTTGTTTGACCAGTGCATAGGCGTGCGGTTCTTATCGCGGGTCATTTCGGCAGTGCGAAACATGGCTTCTTCAGGGTCTACGCCCATTTCGGTGACGATGGTATGGTAATACCAGGAGCCCATTGTGTCTTTGACTTGCGAGATATGTGGCAGGAGATAATCAGTCATACCTATCTCTTCGCCATTATAGAGAAAAGGTGTCCCTTGCAGGGTCAATACGAGGGCGGCATTGAGGCGGGCAAGCTCAGCATCATGAAGCTTGTCGCCATAGTTTGTGTAGATACGTGATCGGTCATGGTTGCTAAGTGTATTGCATGCCCAGCCTTTGATCGTCAGTTGATTCAAACGGGCAATACGTTCTTTTTGATTTTGGCGGATGTGATTGGGTGTGATGCGGTTGGTGTTTGCCAACGGAAAATTGAAAACAAGATGAAGTTCGTCATTTCCATCGCCCATGTAGTCGATGTTGTCATCTTCACCGACTAACATTCGGTCGCCATCATATTCATTAAGAATACTACGCAGTTCCTTCATCAATTCGTGAACGCCGGGTTGACCCCATTGGTTTTTGAACATGTCAACCCAATATTTTTCTCTAAGCTTCTTGTCTTCTTCAGTTTCTGCAAGCTCTGAGAAACGGCGCAGTTCGGCAAGAGTCATAGGAACGGTATGGGGTGTCAGATTTGGATCTTCGAAAACTGTGCCAATGGCGTCGAGGCGATAACCGTCTACACCAAGATCCAGCCAAAAGCGAACGGCATCCCACATGGCGGCTTTCACTTCAGGATTGTGCCAGTTCAAATCTGGCTGTTGTTTCATGAAGTAGTGATAGTAATACTGTTGGCGTTCAGGGGCATATGTCCACGCATCGCCATCAAAACAGGATTGCCAGTTATTGGGTGGGGTATCGACCCAAACATACCAATCCGCTTTGGGGTTATCGCGGCTGGATTTGGATTCAAGGAACCAGGGGTGTTCGTCAGAGGTGTGATTCAGGACGAGGTCCAGAACGACGCGAATGTTTCGTTTATGAGATTCAGTGAGGAATGTTTTAAAATCTTCAAGGGAGCCGTATTCCGGTGCGACATTGGTATAGTCAGAAATGTCATAACCGCAATCCCAATTTGGGGAAGGGAAGTGTGGAGAAAGCCAAAGCGCATCCACGCCGAGGCTGACGAGATAATCTAGCTTTTCGGTAATTCCTTTAAAGTCACCGATGCCATCACCGTTGCTATCTGCAAAAGAGCGCGGATAGATTTGATAAAAAACAGCAGTCTGCCACCATTTGAGCGAAGTCATTGTGGATGTAAATCCTTTTTATATTGAAGGTTTTAGATTTTACTAGTTGGAAAGCTACGGAGTGGAAATGCTAGGTTCTTCCAGTTTTCCAATGATTTTTACACAATCATGTTTGAATACTTCATTTTCATGAGGAGCGTCTTCCATTTCACTACTCAGGTCCTGACCGGGAAAATGAAGAAACTCATGCATTCTGGCTCGCCATTTTGGGCATTCGGTCACATCGTAAACGATGCCATTGTGGGCGATCCACATGCGGGTGCCGCGTTCGCCTGTATTGCGTTTTAATTCTGCGAGCGTAATAACACGATCTGGAATCATGATGCTTTGAACGTGAGCCCTTCAGGAAGAGAATGTTTGATGTATTCAAGCAGCGAATAGATAATGAGCCCACAGCCGAACATTTCAACAGATTCTTCTAAACTGGCAACGACGGCATAAGTGAAATTTTTCTGCCCGAGGTTGGCAGCGAAATACCCGCTAACCATTTCTCCACCAATCACTCCGCTAATATATACAGCGAGTGAGAAGAAAAAGAGCAGTTTAAACTTTTTATCGAGATGCAAGAAGAAAGTTAGAAAAGCAAAACCGAAAAGTGCAACAGCAGCCATGCCAGGGATAATCCAAGCGAAAAAGAAAACACCGTGCGAACCGACTGCGGCACGCATTGGTTTGATAAGGCGCTCATGGAATGAAGCAATTTCATCCACGGAAAGCAAGAAAAAGATAAAAGCAAGAGCATTCCATTGAAAACGATATTTATCTTTAATATTGTTTTTCCATAAGCCAATGGCAAGGAGCAGAAGTGCTGGAATGAAAAGCATTAGGGCATTGATGAAAGTTGGCACATTGCTTTCGTAGTCCAGATAAAACGATGTCATCATAACGTCGATGAACATTTCATGTATGGGTCCGCGGATATCGCCAACACCAAAGAAGCGCATGTGTTGTCCCCAGATACTGAGGGCAACTAATAATGCTACGAGAGAGAAAAAGAAAATTAGAATTTTCTTGGGGCTGAAACTGATGATAGGAGTTTGGTTTGTCATGGATACCTATGAGCGTTGATTATACGTCGAAATGCTGGTCAGTTGTCGGCTTAGGAAGAGGCGGGGACGATCACTGTGCGCACGTCACTGCCAAAGCGCTCCAACTCATCGAGAGCGGTATTAATGGCATCTGCATCCAATGGAATGGTTTTACTGACAATTTTTGATGTATCTAATATGTTGCGGCGAGCAAGATCCACAAGCAGAGGGAGTTCTTGCAAGTGATGATCGTTGGATCCGATGAGCTCTACTTCATTGCCAAGCAGTTCACTGTAGGTTTGAACTTCGAGTGTTTTATTCGAAACGCCAACAATGACCACACGCGCCATCACTCCTGCCACCTGAAGAGCTTGTTTCATTGTTTGTGGCAAGCCGATCATTTCAATGGCAACATCTACCCCTTTATTGTGAGTGAGACGTTTTATTTCAGCTACGGCATCTAACTGTTTGGCATTGACAGGAATCGCGCCATGTTGTTTGGCAAGGTCCAGTTTAGCCTCATTAATGTCTACTGCGTACACATCGAGTGCGCCAAAAGCTTTTGCCAGTTGAATGGCAGATTGCCCCAAACCACCTGCGCCGAAAATTGCAACGCTTTCACCGCTTTTGATGCGACTCTTTCGGAGTGCATGGAAGGCTGTGGCACTGGCGCACATCAGGGTTGCGCCTTGTTCAAATGGAATTTCATCTGGTAAATGAATGGCGTTGCGCGCCGGTATGGCAATGTATTCCGCATAGCCACCATTGGTATAGTGCCCAAGCATCAAAACTTTTTCGCAAAATTGGTCATTGCCCGTTGAGCACTGATAGCAATCGCCACACGAAAGATTATAGTGAAGAACAACTCGATCACCGATTTTTACATTGGTCACCAGTGCCCCAATTTTCTCAACCATGCCAGCTACCTCGTGCCCCAAGGTAAGTGGCACTGGTCGTATCGGCGATATCCCTGCGCGGTAATGTGCATCTGAATGACAGACTCCTGCTGCCTTGACCTTTACTAAAATATCGCGTTCGCCAATCTCAGGGATGGGAATTTCCTGCATTTGTAATGGTTGATTCGCACCGATAAAGCGGACAGCTTTCATGGCGTCTCCTTGTTCCAATAATTTTTCATTAACTCAATAGACCAATCTGGTTGGTGAATTTCTTCGCGCGGCAAAAATTCACGCATGACAGGCTTGATATCAAGGATGGGTGTGCCGTTAATAGCATCTAACCCTTGCACATGCAGTTGACGACCTTCGCGCTTCAATACTTTAACGATTGTTGCTCCAAGCCTATTGGGCCGATTCTTCCCCCGTTGGCTGAGAATCCCTACTTTTGGCCAATCTGGGTTATTGCGTGGATGGCTTGATCTGGTTTCGATTTTTGCATCTGAAACCAAGTGGAAATGGTAGATGATCTCTGCATGAGAAAAGCTTTCGATTTCCAATAAAGCCTCTTCCGGCAAAGATGAGTCTAGCTCAATAATTGAGACAACATCTCCCCAGTTATCATCTTCAATTTCAATGCGTGCATTTTTTACAGTTGCAATAGGAGTTAATTGGATCATATCAAATCTTTTTTACCAAGTCACCATTTTGGAATTCACCGGGTTGAATTACGCGAGCGTTGATTCCACGCAAACGTAGCGATTTGTTTTCAGAGGCGCTGATAAATTTTAAAGCATCCAACCCGAAGCGGGCAGAGAATTTCTTGCAACCCGTGTGGGGTGTAGCTGTCACTTCTATAACTGCGGTGCCTATCGAAAGTTTTGTCCCTGCCGGTAGGTTTTCTTCACTAAGGTCTAGGTCCACATAAAGCTGGTCACCTGCCCATTGCCAAAGGTTTTCATCTTGGGTCAACAAGTGGATCACGCGCGAATTCATCAAGGTAATTTGTGTCTCCGGGTTGGCAGACCCATCCGGTGTAGTTTTGCTGCCGCGGGCTTGCCAATTATCGCCTTCCAAGCCAATGGTTAAGTCCACTTTGCCTTGAGAGATAATTTCGCGTTCTTCAACAGAAGGTCTACGGACGATCAACTCCAGTTTACCCTCCTGCTTTGGGGATTGTTTGATAAGAGGTAATCCTGCTTCAAGTTCTTGTATAGAACGGTGTTTCACCACTTTGTATCTCCAATCTCTAAAAAATGATTTAAATTATAGCTCGGTCTTAAGCGGATGTTAGATAGAGTATAAATAATTGTTAATGTTGCGCTTAAACCAGTTCATATAATAAAGACGCTTTTGAAAGGGCATGTTATATGACTGAAATAGAAGAAACTGTTGTAGAGTTCGAACATTCGCGGCACCTAAATTTTTCGGGTACCAAAAACTTTCGTGATCTTGGTGGCTATCCTACAATGGATGGACGGTCGATTCGTTGGGGCGTTCTATATCGTTCTGATAGTTTACATAGGCTTTCCGAGGCTGATTTAAGAAAATTAGCTTCTTTGAAATTATCTCGGATATTTGATTTTCGTTCTGAAAATGAAGTACATCATGAGCCAGACCGCTTGCCTGCAGGAGTTAAATTAGTACATCTTCCTATGTTAGATGCTAGCACAAGAGTATGGCATGAGCAGCGAGCGGATATGGTAAAGAACATGAAAACGCTCAACCCAGCCGAGTTTATGTTTGCTACTAATATGGAATTGGCATCTAAATTCACACCTGAATATAAACGTTTTTTTCAAGAACTATTAGAGTCAAAAGGGAGCCCAATTTTGTTTCATTGTGCAGCCGGAAAAGACCGCACTGGATTTGCCGCCGCAGCTCTTCTTCGAATTCTTGGTGTGCCGCAAGACATTATTATGCAAGATTACTTGCTGACAAACCGATATTTACTAGGTGCATATAAATTCAATCTCTTTATTGGAACAATCCTAAAAGGTAAAAAATTTACCGATGGTATCCGCGGATTTATGAGCGCTGATGCAACATACTTGAACACTGCCTTTGAAACTGTTGAAAAAGAACACGGGTCTTTTGCGAACTACGTTCGTGATGGTTTGGAACTCAAAGAACATGATATTGATTGCTTGAAAAAATATTATTTGAAGTAAAAAAATGACGAGCATCAACTCGTCATTTTTTAAACCAGAATATCTTTTGCGGCAAATATTTCTCTTAATGTATACATATCTCCGAATGGGATAGCCCCAGCTTCCTTAAGCTTTTCAGCAGGTGTAAATGCAGCATGTCCGTATACTTGCATACCTGCACGAATGCCAGCTGTCACACCAGGAATGCTGTCTTCGACCACAATACAGCGGGATGGTGGCACATCAAAAGCTTTGGCGGCAGCCAAATATACATCTGGTGCTGGTTTGGGGTTGGAGACTTCGTGTCCACTAAAAATGGAGTCGCCAAAAAACGGAACAAGTTTCGAAAGCCTTAAACGTTGATTGATTTCTTCGCGTGTTCCATTTGAGGCAATACATATTGGAACGGATATGCTTTTTACCAGTTCATGTATTCCCTGTACAGGTTGCAGTTCTTGTTCGGTTAATATGGAAAGCCGTTCATCAAATACATTAATGAAATTCTTGGGTGGTTCCCAATTCAAATCCTGTGCAATTCCACTAATGCGATCTGGTAGTGTAACCCCAGAGAATTTTCGTAAATAGGTAGGTTCGTCTATCGTAAACCCATGTTCACGAACGATTTCTACAAAAACACGATTTGCTAAAGGCTCACTGTCAACGAGTACGCCGTCGCAATCAAAGATAACAAGGTCAAAAGTAGCGGGTTTCATAGCGGCGGGATTATACTCTGCTAGAGTGGGGAAAATAGAAGAACTCATCTCGAAAATTCATATTTTCAGGATAAGTTTGAGTTATTTGGGCTAAAGGTCCCATCTTGTTTCTAAGACGCGGTCCGTTAGAGTTTATCCATACCGCAATATAGAAGGAAGTATTGTGGATATTCGGATTGGCTGCCCCAAAGTAGAGCGGGATCAGTGTCTGGTTGAACAACTGTGAGGTAGGCAACTCCGCTATCTCAGATTGCCCGTTCCTATCTGCCATGCGGCAGTTTGTACTCTTGTGAGTACCAATAGAAAACTGTTCCCACATCCTTTATAAAATAACCTAAATTGCTGACGTGAGATGGAAGTCTTGTGATTGCTTTACTTTGACCTACCTGAAAAAAAGTATATACAAAGCAGGGACTGAGAAATCAGTCCCTGCTTTGTCTTGTAGTAGTTGCAAACTACGGAGCGCCAAAGCGTAGCTGGGTATCGAGGTACAGGTTGTTGTACCAAGGGAACCAGTAGGAAGAATTCAAGAGAGAATTAGGCAAGCCCATCATCTCGGTGAAACTGACCGGCACCCCCCCGATGAGATAGATCTCCCGCTCCGCAGCCACAATCGGCTGATCACTCACGATCTTTACGGGACCATTATCAATGCCTGCAAAACTGATGCGCAAACTCTGCCCGGTCCCGGAAGCGGTCAAGGCAAAGGGACTGCCCGCCATCTCAACCCCGCCAATGTAAACTCTGACAGAGGCAGGCACCCCACTGACATTCCCGAAACGGAGCTGCGTATCGAGGAAGAGATTGTTGTACCAGGGGAAATAGTAGGTAGTGTTCACCAACGACTCCGGCAAGCCCATCATCTCAGTGAAACTGGTATTCCCCGTACCTGGATTGTAGATCGTCCGCTCAGATGCGACAATCGGCTGGTTGCTGACGATCCGGACCGGACCACTATCGATCCCAGCAAAGCTGATCAACTTGCTCTGTCCTGCACCTGAAGCAGGTAAGGTAAAGGGACTGCCAGGCATCAAGGTTCCCCCGATGTAGACATTGACCGTAGCGGTCGAACCACTCACATTGGCAAAACGTAGTTGTGTATCGAGGAAGAGATTGTTGTACCAAGGGAACACAAAAGTGGTATTGACTTGGCTGGCGGGCAACCCCATCATTTCAGAGAAGCTAGTGGGTAGACTTCCAGTGGGATTGTAGATAATGCGTTCAGCCGCGACGATGGGTTGTGTGCTGACAATGTGCACCGGACCATTATTGACACCTGCGAAACTCACTCGCAGGCTTTGACCTGCACCTGAAGCGGTCAAGGCAAAGGGACTGCCGGGCATTTCCACGCCACCGATAAAGACCTGCACCGAAGCGGGTGCTCCACTGACATTTCCGAAGCGTAAGTTCGTGTCGATGTTGACATTGTCGTACCAGGGGAACCAGTACTCATCATCGATTTGGGTGCTGGGCAAGCCCATCATTTCGGTGAAGGAGGTTGGCACGCCGCCGGCATAGTAGATCACGCGTTCTGCGGCGATCACGTTTCCGCCATTTCCGTCTACTTTCACCGGTCCATTGTCGACCCCGGTGTAGCTCTTTCGCAGACTGCTGCCGGGGTTGACGGCATAGCTTCCTTGATTCACGGCACTAATGCTTACGTCGATGGTGGTAAGACTAACAATGGTATAACTTTCGCCTGTTGTATAAGGCAATCCGGATAAATTGTTATTGGACAGATCCTTGATTGTTGCTGAGACTGGTACATCCAAACGGATCGTGCCATTGCCGGAACCGGTATTCACAGTGACGGTGTAAACCGATGTAGAGACGGGGGTAACGCTAGTGATGGTTACGCCCGAAACACCAGAGGTGAAGAGGCTAAAGTCATTTATATCTACATTTTGCACGGATTCCGAGAATGTGATGGCGAACTCCACACTTGGTGCAGAGATAGGGTTTGCGGAGGTACGAACGATAGAAGTAACTGATGGAGAGGTTAGGTCTTGGTATTCGAACGCTCCAATATCGCAAGAACTGCCTTGTGGACGTGTTATTCCACGCTGGTCTGTTGCTTCGCAAGAGGTGTTATTTCCCATATCAATTGCTGGAGAGTTGGGCAATAGTGCTATTGTTTGAGTCGATCCCCCATTATTTGCAAGTGAGCCAAGTAAAGGGTCAGTGATTGAAGCGGGTGTTCCACAGCCATTGTTTGTTTCAATTAAGTTATTTTGACTTATACTAAGAGTAGCTCCATTTAGAAGACTACAATCAATATTATTATTGGCAATAATAGAATTCTTAATACTTAATGAAAAATTTAAAACTTCTAAACCATACCCTGGATTTCCTGCAATTGTGGTATTAGATATGGTGGTATTGCCTTGAACATAGACCGCAGCATAGTTATTTCCGGTGATTGTACTGTTTTTTATTGTGACCGGAGAGTTTAGCCCAATAATCCCGCCTGGTCCTGGTGCTTGAGTGGCAATATTGTTTGCGATAGTGCTATTTGTAATTGTCAGAAGATTGCCAGAAATATTTGCAATACCGCCAGCAGCTGCAGATGTATTGCCTGAGATGGTTGTTTTGTCAATGATCATGCTGCTTCCAGAATCAAATTCAATGGCACCTCCGCTCAAAGAAGCTTGATTATCTGAAATAATAGACTCTGAGATTAGTGTAGTCGTGTTATTTCCATATTGAAGTGTTCCGGCAATAATTGCCCCGCCTTGTTTTGCAGAATTATTTGAAAAGGTGCTTTGATAAATTTCTACTACGCCTTCTAGATTATATATGGCACCACCATTGCCTTGTGTTGAATTTCCAGTAAACGTACTTTCGTAGATTTTTGTTGTGCCATTAAATGAGTTGACTAATGCACCACCGCCAAGCAATGACGAATTATTTGAGAAAGTGCTATTCTCAATGGTTAACGTGCCTACATTGCCAATGGCTCCGCCTGCTCCTGAATTTTCGGTAAAACTAGAATTTCTTATGGTAGCAGTCGCGCCAAGGTTATTCATAATGGCACCACCTTCACCATTGTTTGATGAAGTGTTATTCAAAAACTCACAGTTTTCCACAATGAGGGTACCGTTGTTGCGTATGGCGCCTCCTTGAGTACCTTGGTTGAGAATAAATTTAGAATCGTAAACACTCAGACTCCCTAAATTTGTAATCGCTCCAGCATTTAGAGAGCTTGATGTATAGCCTTTTGCGAACTCTATATTCTTAATGGTTACACTCCCGCTGGCTAAAACATTTAGGAGCATAACGTCTCCATCACCATCATTATCCGAGTCGGCACTAAGGATAATTCTTTCGGAAAGAACAGAGGCGTCAATGGTAATATGTTTGTCTATCGCCAAGGTTGATTGAAGTCGAATTGTCTGCCCAGAAAGAGTGAGGGCAAAGGTGATTGTATCTCCCGATGATGAGTTTTCTATAGCATTCCGTAACGAGCCGGACCCAGTGTCATTGATATTTGTCACTATCCAGTTTGTAGGGATATTTACTTGATCAATTTTCCATAGTTCACTTCCATGAATGCCATCATTTGCGCGAAAGTACACTTTGCCTTGAATGTCAAAAAACATTGAGGGATGTGAGTCACCAGTAGGGTTGATATCCGTAAGCATTATTGTTCCTGTATCGGTACCATCACTTTGCCAGATTTCAGCACCATGTTCTCCGTCACTAGCTGAAAAATAAATCTTTCCTCCTGATGCAAACAAGTCTGATGGCCCGGAACTGCCGCTTCCAGGTACAATATCTTTAACCATAACAGTTCCAGTAGTAGTGCCATCACTTTTCCACAATTCCCAGCCATTTACGCCATCATTTTTCCCTAGGAAAATAACATTATCTATGTAGGTAAAGTCAAATCCGCCGCCATTACTACCTAGCCAGATATCTTTAACTAACACGGTGCCAGAAAAAGTGCCGTTGCTCTTCCACAATTCAGCCCCATGTGTATCATCATTTGCAATGAAATATAAAACACCATTTACATTTTTTATGTAACGAGGATCTGACGCACCTGTTGAGTTAATGTCTTTAACCAGTGTTGTACCATACTCTGTCCCATTGCTCTTCCATAATTCTCCTGCGCCTGAGAAGTAAATAATCCCATTTAGGTCAGTCAAATTATTAGGAAAACTCCCTCCCATGCCGAGTACAATATCTTTGACCATAACAGTTCCTTCGGGTGTTCCGTTGCTCATCCACAATTCATTGCCGTGTATTCCGTCATCTGCTGAAAAATAGATAAGTCCATTTGAAGTGATAAGGTTTTCCGGTGTAGAGCTTGCATTGCCCGGATTAATATCTAATATGAGATTGGTGCCATTTGATGTACCGTCACTAATCCATAATTCTCTTCCGTGAACAGGATCATATGCCGTAAAAAAAAGATATCCGTTTAGATTTTTTAGGAACTCGGGGGTTGAGTAGCCAGAATTAGGATTAATATCTTTAATCAAAATTGTGCCTGTTTCAGTGCCATCACTTTTCCAAAGCTCTTGCCCTTTAGTCCCATCATTTGCTGAGAAAAATAATGCTCCATCTACATTAATAAGCTGATCAGGTTGAAAGCTGGCTAGCGGATTCATGTCAGCTAGCATAACTGTGCTATCCTCTGTCCCGTTCGTTTTCCATAATTCAAGTCCATGAGAATCGCCTGCACTAAAGAAAAGAGTATCTCCAATAGCTTCAGCATAGAACCCTGAACTCATAGACCCCGCTTGTCCCGGATTAATATCTTTGACTAAAAGAGCCGTGTTAGTCAATAGTTTTTTTGATGAATATAATAAAGATTCCGAGGCGTTTGATGAATATTCTGAATAAGTTCCTGCGAACACATGTATGGTTGGGGTGCCCCCGAAATGGGAAATTAACATTAGCAAAATAATACTGATTTGGGATATTTTTTTCATTTTTTTATTCCTCCTTATGAAAGCAATCAATTTAGATGGTAATACCAGACTGCGGCTCAATGAAAGAACTGGTGGGCAACTTGGTGCTTTGGCGACCAGCCTTCCCGATGCTGCTTTGACCTTGTACTACTACCGTAGATGGATGTGGATCGAAGAGATGCTCGCTAATTTCAAGAAACACGGCTTTAATCTGGAGAGCACTATGTTGTGTAACATCTCGTTTGACTTTGGTTGTGATCCTCTATATCTGATTCCTTGCTGGACTATGACATTTCGTTGATTGTAAAGATTTTCGCGGTTTGAGTCTATTTCAAATCGGTTTATGACCCATTGATCGCTGCTTGCTTCACTTTTATCGATTTCACTACCCTTATCCAGTCAGCGAGTAAACTGTCAGGTTACTAGATTTAGATTATCTAATTTAAATTTCATTTTGTCAATGAAAGTGTCGCTGTTGAATAAACTAGAAAATTATCATAAATATTGACAAATCCTTTGCAACCTGCTACAATGCCGCCCGATTGATAAAAACGCCAGTATTGGCTTAACTTGTAGGAGTAAATCGAATGTCGCAGTTAGAAATCAAGGATTTGCATGTAAGCATCGAGGATAAGGAAATCCTCAAAGGGTTAACCCTTACTATTAAACAGGGAGAAACCCATGCTATTATGGGACCGAACGGGACGGGTAAGTCCACTTTGGCTTATACCCTGATGGGGCACCCCAATTACACTGTCACCAGCGGTGAAGTACTCATTGATGGTGAGAATGTCCTCGAAATGGAACCGGATGAACGCTCCCGCGCCGGTATTTTTCTCGCTTTTCAATACCCGGTTGCCATCCCCGGCGTGACCGTGGCGAACTTCCTACGCTCGGCGATCAATGCTCGCCGCCGTGCCGAAAACCCCGAAGACAAAGGCATGCCCATTCCTGAATTCCGCAAGATGTTAAAGGAAAAGATGGATGCTCTCAAGATGGACCATACCTTCGCGGGTCGTTATCTGAATGACGGTTTCTCTGGCGGCGAAAAGAAGCGTGCTGAGATTTTGCAAATGGCAACTCTCAAGCCTCGTTTTGCGATCTTGGATGAAACTGACTCTGGGTTGGATATTGATGCACTTCGCATCGTTTCTGAAGGCGTAAACGCTCTTTCTGGACCTGAACTTGGGGTGCTGGTCATTACACATTATCAGCGTCTGTTGAATTACATCAAACCGCAGTTTGTACATGTGATGATGGGTGGGCGCATCGTTGAATCCGGCGGACCAGAACTTGCCCTGCACCTCGAAGATCAGGGATATGACTGGCTTCGCGAAAAGTCTGAAGAAGCTGCAGCGTAGTCCACTCTTCATTTACTAGTAGCAGGTGACGGGTTCGCATGAGGCGGGCTCTTCATCCAGAAAATGGTGAATCAAATGTCTGAAGATACCAAGATCCTAGAAGAAATTGGCGATTATAAGTACGGTTTTCACGACCGTGACGATAATTACTCGTTCAAATCTGAAAAAGGTTTGAGCCGCGAAGTCGTTGAAAATATTTCGCGCATGAAAGGCGAGCCGCAATGGATGCTCGAGTTTCGCCTTAAGGCGCTCGATCATTTCTTGAAACGCCCCATGCCCAATTGGGGACCTGAGTTGAAAGAACTCGATCTCGATAATATTTACTATTACGTCAAGCCGACCGAGAAAAGCGAAAAATCATGGGACGATGTCCCCGATGATATCAAGCGCACCTTCGATAAGCTCGGCGTGCCCGAAGCCGAACAGAAATTCTTGGCGGGCTTGGGCGCACAATACGAATCGGAGATGGTCTATCACTCGATTCAAAAGCATCTCGAAGAAAAAGGCGTGATCTTCCTTTCCATTGAAGATGGTCTACGCCAGCACCCGGACCTGTTCCGCGAATACTTCGGCACCGTCGTTCCGATTGAAGATAACAAGTTTGCAGCGCTCAACTCTGCTGTATGGTCAGGCGGTTCCTTCGTGTATGTGCCTAAAGGTGTGCATGTGGATTTGCCTTTGCAGGCATACTTCCGTTTGAACACTGCCAATGTGGGGCAGTTCGAACGCACGCTCATCATTGTAGATGAAGGTGCGCAAGTGCATTACGTGGAAGGCTGTACTGCTCCGCAATATACTACCGACTCGTTCCATTCTGGTGTAATTGAGATCATCGTCAAGAAGGGCGCACGCTCCCGTTACTCGACCATCCAGAACTGGTCTACCAATGTGTACAACCTTGTGACCCAGCGCGCCAAAGTCTTTGAGAACGGCACCCATGAATGGGTAGATGCGAACATCGGCTCGAAGGTTACGATGAAGTATCCGTCCTGCTATTTGATGGAGCCCGGTGCTCACGGCGAAATGCTTTCGATGGCATTCGCGAACAAAGGTCAAATTCAAGATGCCGGCTCGAAGATGGTTCACTTTGCGCCGAATACCACCAGCAAGATCACATCCAAGTCTATTTCTAAGGCTGGCGGGCGTGCTTCTTATCGCGGTTTGCTCAAGGTCTATAAGGGCGCAAAGGGCGTCAAGTCTAACGTCGTCTGCGATGCGCTTCTACTTGACCCACAATCCCGTTCCGATACTTATCCCTATATTGAGATTGATGAAGACGATGTGACCATCGGTCACGAAGCCTCTGTCAGCAAAGTGGGCGAGGAGCAGCTCTTCTATCTCATGTCTCGTGGGCTCAGTGAAGAAGAAGCCACCACCATGGTGGTCTCTGGCTTCATCGAACCGCTCGTCAAAGAACTCCCCATGGAATACGCAGTCGAAATGAATCGGCTCATCCAGTTACAAATGGAAGGATCGATTGGCTAACATGCAAGAAAAACCAAAAGTAACCGTATCCCGAGGACGTCGCGCCGACACTGCTGCGAAAGAATTTATCTTTACGCAGGCAGATGTCCCTTCCGCGAACGGACTCGCCTCATTCCGCGCCGGGGCTTGGGACTCCTTCCAGAAGCTTTCCCTCCCCGTCAACACAGACGAAGCCTGGCGTCGCACCGATTTGCGTCTGCTGCCCGCTTCTGATTTCAAGCTCCCAAAAGCTGGTGCATTTGAAGACCTGCCCGTGGTGCCTGAAGAATTGCTCAAACCGCTCACCGGCGAACAGCACGGCGGACAGATCACTCTGCTCCCCGGCGGCTCCAACGTGGACTTAGACCCGACTCTTGCCAAAAAGGGCGTGGTCTTTACTGACTTCCGTACCGCCGAAAAGAATCATGCCGACCTGCTCAAAAAGTTGATCGGGCAGATCGTCAAGCCGGAAGATGGTAAGTTTGCCGCGCTGGCTTCGGCTCTCTCCGAAAATGGTGTTTTGCTTTATGTTCCCAAAGGTGTGCAGGTGGAGCAACCGCTTCACTCTGTGTTGTGGGGACCCGGCTCTGACCTCGCTCACTTCTCACATCTCATTGTGTATGTGGAAGATGGCGCTTCTGTGACCTATGTCCACGAAGCAGCTTCACCTGATGAAACCGGTCACGCCATGCATGCTGGAATCGTCGAGATTTATGTTGGCAAAGATGCCAACTTGCGATTTGTTGAATTGCAATCTTGGGGTCGCCATGTGTGGAACTTCTCACATGAACGCGCTCGCGTGGATCGTGGCGGCAATCTGGACTGGATATTCGGTGCCGTAGGCTCACGCCTGACCAAGAACTTTTCTGATCTTGATTTGGCTGGCGAAGGCGCTCAGGGACGCATGTCTGGCTTTTACTTTACCGACGGAACCCAGCACCTCGACCACGACACCCAGCAGAATCATCTCGCCCCGCACTGCACCAGCGACCTCTTGTTCAAGGGTGCATTAAAAGGAAAGAGCCGCTCCGTCTGGCAGGGCATGATCTACGTTGCCCCGGGCGCTCAGAAGACCGACGGCTACCAAGCCAACCGCAACCTCGTCCTCGACGATCAGGCACGCGCCGACTCGATCCCCGGATTGGAAATTCTCGCCGACGACGTGCGCTGTACACATGGCGCAACCGTTGGTAAACTAGAGCAGGAGCCTTTGTTCTATCTCAAATCTCGTGGGATTCCGCAAAAAGAGGCAGAGCAGTTGGTGGTGGAGGGCTTTTTTGACCCCATCATGCAGCGCATCCCATTTGAAGGTGTTCGGGAGCGTTTTCAACAAGCGATCCACATCAAGTTGACGGCATAATTTATAAGACCAGACAGGTTCTTGAACCTGTCTGGTCTTCGCAAGTATAGTATCAGCAGAAGAAAATGCTTGGAGTGTTGTATCAGGCATCCCTTAAGAATGAGGCGGAGGGCGTCTCAATTTTCGTTCGTAGGAAGTGAGCTATGGCAGTGAAGTCTAAAACAAAATCCAATTCGAAGACAAAAGTGGCGGTGAAGGCGAAAACGGCAATTAAGAAGGGGACGTTGAAGGTTGGTGCGGCTCGTAAGACGGTCTCAAAGTCGAAAACAAAAGTGGTTGCAAAAAGTGCTACCAAGCCTAGTAAGTCCGTTATTTCTTCTGTAAAGAAAAAACCTGCGTCTGCTGAAAAACCTGTTGAAGTGACGCGCACCATTAATTTGTCGAGCCAGATCCGTCAACCTGCGAAGCCTGTATTGAGACGTTCTTCTGTTGGCTTGAGTGCTACCAACTCCAATCCGTTCACGTTTATGAAGGCGCCGCGCCCTGAGTATGCTTTTGAAGTGGGCGATACCGTAGAAGTGTTTTGCGACCATGAAAAGGGACGCGAGCGCGTGCGTGGTTGGATCAAAGGCATTGTGGTGCAGGTGGATAACAAGATGGTGGCAGTGCAGTTCCGCTCGAATGTTTTCCTCACCGATGGTTGGATGGTGCCGGATCGCATTCTTTGGTATCCGCTCAATTCTGAGCACATTCGCCCTGGAACTACAGGGAAGAAACCTGCCTTGAAGAAAGATATTATTCCGGATTATTAAGCCGATACACAGGTAACAGGTACACAAGCAAAAAATAGACATGTGTACTTGTGTACCTGTCTATTTTTTATTTCCCATGACGCTAAACATAAACGAAATTCGTAAAGATTTTCCAATTCTAGAGCGCGAAACTGCCAACGGCAAACGTGTGATCTATCTTGATTCCACGGCAACTTCTCAGAAGCCTATCCAAGTGATCGAGGCGATGAACGATTATTATCGCCGCTCGAATGCGAACATCCATCGTGGTGTGCATACCTTGGCAGAAGAAGCCACGTCTTTATACGAAGGTGCACGCGAACGCATTGCCAAATTCATCCATGCGGCAACTTCGCGCGAGATTATTTACACTCGTAATACGACCGAGTCCATTAACCTGGTTGCTTATTCCTGGGCGCGAGCAAATTTAAAGGCGGGCGACCTTGTCATTTTGACAGAGATGGAACATCACAGTAATCTCGTTCCGTGGCACATGCTGCAAGCGGAGCGTGGAATTGAGCTGGAATTTATCCCTGTGACGGAAGACGGTTTGCTGGATTTGGATGCCTACAAAACGCTTCTTAACCGGACCCCGAAACTGGTTTCGTTTACACACATGTCCAACGTTTTGGGCACGATCAACCCGGCGGCAGAGATCATCAAATTAGCTCATGCGGCGGGCGCCGTGACTCTGGTAGATGGGGCTCAATCGGTTCCGCACTTAGCCGTAGATGTACAAGCCTTAGATGCTGATTTCTATGCTTTCTCTGCGCATAAGATGTGCGGTCCCACCGGGATGGGTGTGCTGTATGGCAAGTCAGCTTTGTTAGAAGCCATGCCTCCATTCCTCGGCGGTGGTGACATGATTAAGGAAGTGAAGTTGCGCTCCTTCCGCCCGAACACCTTGCCACATAAATTTGAGGCGGGCACTCCTGCCATTGCAGAAGCTATCGGTTTGGGTGCAGCTGTTGATTATTTGACTCAGATCGGCATGAGCAATATTGCTGCCCATGAGCATGAGATTACCGAATATGCCTTGGAACGCTTGGAAGAAATACCCGGTGTTAAGTTATTTGGTCCATCTGCAGATAAAAAAGGCGGTGTGGCTGCCTTCACACTTGAGGGTGTCCACCCGCATGATGTAGCACAAATCCTTGATCAGGATGGCATTGCCGTCCGTGCGGGACATCACTGCGCTCAACCTTTGCATGAAAAATTTGGCATCCCTGCCACCAGCCGGGCTTCGTTCTATTTGTATTCAACAAAAGAAGAAGTGGATATGTTGGTTAAGGGATTGTATAAAGTAAAAGAAATGTTCGGCTAATTTTAGCCTTGTCATTACATCGTTTGATAGTTTTTTTGACTACTTGACCATCGAACTATAGGACTATAAATGGACGACCTGTATCGTGAAGTAATTATTGAGCATTATAAGAATCCATCCTATCGTGGACACCTAGACCCACACGATATTTCTTTTGCGGATAATAATCCCTTGTGTGGTGACCATATCCAGATCGACTTGCGGGTAGATGCCAATGGAAATGTGACCGAAGCGCGGTTTGATGGTCACGGTTGTGCCATTTCGCAAGCTTCTGCCGATTTGCTGATGGAAACCATCATAGGTAAGCCATTGGAAGATGTGAAAAAACTCAATAAACAGGATATCCTCGATATGCTCGGCATTGATTTGGGACCTGTGCGCTTGAAGTGTGCATTGCTTTCGCTTAAAGTTTTGAAGGCTGGGGTGTATGGCTTGGGGGAAGCTGGAGACGATCTGGTGGAGTAGAAACGTGATATTGTATCAGATCCGCGAGATGGTGATTGAAGACTATGAAGCCCTTATTGTCCTGTTTCGTGAGACTCCCGGTATTACTGTACGAGATGCTGATTCACAAGATGCCACGTCCGCTTATTTGAAGAGAAACCCCGGGCTGAGTTTTGTAGCAATAGTCGATGAAAAGATAGTCGGTTGTGTGATGTCTGGGCATGATGGGCGGCGCGGATACTTGCAACATCTAATCGTCACTCCTGAATTCCGAAAACTAGGTATCGGTAAAGCTTTGTATTCAGCATGCCTTTCTGCTCTTCAGGATATTGGCATCTATAAGACGCATCTTTTTGTGCAAAAGACGAATACCTCTGGAGAAATGTTTTGGAAAAAACAGGGCTGTGTCTTTCGAGATGAAGTGCTGATGTTTTCTTTCAATACATCTCCTAATGAAAATATTTGAAACCCGAGAAAACCATGTTCAATTACACCTCCCTTGATGAATCAAAAGTCGAATTTGTAGAAATAGCCCCCGCTTCTGAACTTCCAAATGGTGAGCGCCTCTTTGTGGACCTAGGCGATAAACCGGTAGTGATATTTAATATCGCTGGTCAATTCTTTGCGATTGGTGATGTCTGTACTCATGATGACGGCCCGTTAGGGGATGGGATGCTTGAGAACTTTAATGTGGTCTGTCCGCGGCACGGTGCTGAGTTTGACATTCGCACCGGGCAAGCCGTTCAAATGCCTGCCGTGGTAGATATCCCAGCCTACCCGGTTCAAGTCCGTGATGGGACGATTTTTGTTGGCTTGCCGAAGGAATAAGAGTAGCGAATAAAAAAAGCCCCTCAAGTTACTGAGGGGCTTTTTTGCATAAAGTTTATGGGAGCGTAAACCGCATAACACGGTTGAATGCCGAGTCGCTGACCCATACATGCCCATCAGGGTCAACAGCAACACCCGATGCCAACCCAAAGCCGGTGTTTGCATTGCTGTAGTCGCCCCATACGCGGACGATCTGACCGTCTTGGTCAAACTCCATAACGCGGTAACCTTCGGGGTCATTCACAAATACATGCAGTTGATCGTTCACAGCGATGTAGGGCTTGTTGTCGAGCGATTGCCCAAACCAGCCGTATACATCCCATTGTTTTTCAGGCTCGAAGGATAAGCCACCTTCAGGGGTTTCTACTCGCTTGAAGGTCTGAATGCGCTGATTCCATGTATCGGTTACATAGACCGTTCCATTGCGGTCAACTGCGACACTGGTCGGCTCATCGAATTGACCGGGATCGAAGCCGGCAGAACCGAACTCGGTGATGTAGTTCCCGTCCGCATCAAACACGACGATGCGCTTGTTCCCTGTATCTGTGACATAGACTCGCCCTTCGGCATCTGTTGCCAAACCGCGAGGACCGTAGAATGAGTCGGGGGTTTCGCCTTGCCCGAAAGTGCCCCATGCCTTTATGAAGGTTCCAGTGGCTGTGAACTTTTCAATGCGGTGGTTCCAAGTATCGGAGACATATACCGATCCATCCGGCCCAACTGCCACGCCCCATGGCTCATTGAAAGTGCCATCACCGATCTGCACACTGACACCATCTGCAAAGGTGCCCCAGGTGTGAAGCGGATTTCCTTCTGCATCCACATGCAAAATGCGATGATTGAGAGAGTCTGCAATGTAAAGGGTGCCATCGGGTGCAAATGCCAAAGCGCGCGGGGCATTTAATACAATTGGGTTGGGCTGAGTAGCGTCAAGGATCTTATCGGCTGCCAATGTAACGTACTTGCCTTCGGTTGGGTCAACTGTGACTTCATCTGCGGTGGGGGCAACGCCATAATTCCAGATCTGAGCGGCAACATCCTTACGAATGTACATGCGCATTTGGTCAGCGGGCTGCCAGGTAGCCAGAGTCAGGTCAGAGCGTCCCTTTACCTGAGCATACAAGGTGTAATCGCGGTTCAGCCAGATTTGGAGAATGCCCGCGCGCACTTGTGGATCGGTGAAGCCTTCACAGAAGCGTGAATAATCTTTGGATTTTGCAAGTTTCAAGAACCCGAGCAGACCTTTGCATGAATAATTCTCATCAAAGGGGATGTTTGGGTCGCGGTCACTGACGAGACCGAAATAGTCTTGCATGGGCCACCACATGCGGATGTAGTCCACACGGTAATAACCGGGACCGAGAGCCTGATCGATCTTGTCGAAGTTTTTCTCATCGACGATGACGATGACTGAGTCGCGCAGGGCGCGAGTGGGTTGGTCGAATGAGCGTTGATTGGTGAAATCGCGCAGGTACCAAACGAAGGGCCAAGAGACGCCCGTATCGGGTGCTGAGGCGTCGTAGGCGATGGCGATATCCATGCCGCCTGTGGTGCGTTTGGAAATTTCAGTCGCTTGGTTGATGACATCTTTGATTCCGGTTGCACCATGCGCATAGACAAGATATTCTGTGGCTTGGTCGTATGTTAGGTAGGCGGCACGGAAGGAAGCTCGAACGGTTAAGACCCCAAGGAAGGCAAAAACGACAAGGGTGAAAACATGGCGAACGTCTTTGGAAGACCAACTTCGCAAAAGATAAACTGAGGCGCCCGCGCTAACAAGACAGACAATCATTGGAAGCAGGAAAAGGTTTGTTGCTTGTAGTTGTTCTAAGCTTGTGCCTTGGAAGGGGCGAGAAGGGGAGTTCCAGGCATAAATCACGTTTGCGGCGCTTAGGATAAAAATGGTTACCGCTGCCAATCCAAGCCAAGCTTGCTTCTCTTTAAGCGCAGACCAATCCGTCCTATCAATAATGGACCCCAATGCCCAACCAGTGATGAGAATGAGTGGAAGGGTTATGTGAATTGTAAGCCATGGCATTCTTTCGCCTGCGAAAGAGAAAGCGAAGAATGTGATAAAGCTCCACCATACTAAAAGGCTGAACATATTCACGAAATTCATTTCGCGGGTGTAAGCTTCTTGCTGTTCTTGGGTGGGCGCAGGTTGTTTGCCTTCTTCCCAATTTCCGTCGAATGTGCCGTCGATCATATCTTCTTCATATGCGGCGGGAAGAGATACTTTACGGCGAAGTCCCAAGATCAAGGCGAGGATCAAGCCTAGTGCCGGTAGGAATTCGTATACTGGAACTTGAATGAGAAGGTAGTAATACCAAGGTTGACTGCCGCGCTGCACATCGTGTTGAACGATCCAATACCCTAACGAGCCGATGGTGCCCGTGAAGAAACCGTTGGGGTTGGTAAAGATCGCGGTGTATAAGATCACGTAAGGTACCCAAAAGATCAGGGTTGCTTTCCACCATGTTTTGGGGTTCCAGATCATTCCAATGGCTATTGCAAGCAGGAAGGTTACAAGTAGACAGGCACCAATTGTGAGAATAGCACGCCAATCTCCGGCTAGAGCTGTGATTTCAGGTGCGGTGGTTGGGATGGTAACTTTGGTGAGGTTTATAAGCAGTGGGGAAAGTTGCGGAAGAACAAGGGTGCCTGTGATCATCAGCATTTCAAACGCGCGGTTCGAGCGGAGCCGTTCCCATGTGTAGCCGCGGATCAAGAAGTAAGCGGTGACAACGAATGCGAGCACAGCAGCTATCCCGAGGATAATGGTCAATGGAGAGAGCGCAGACTCGGGCGAGGTTTGAGCCGCGGCATCTGGGTTGGCGGGGACGGCTGTTTGCGCTGCGTTGGTTGTTTCTGGCGTGCGGCTGTAAAGCACATATCCGGCAGTGGCACCGACTAGGAGAATAGTGACACAGAGTGCAATGATAAATGTGCGGTAATCACTGGTGGCGCCTTTCCAAGGGGTGCGTGAGACCTGAACAATGAAGTAAATTGCCAGATAGATCAGCAATTGTGCTGTATAGATGAAGGAGGTCTCTTTTGCGACATAATGAATGAGCAATGCCGCTGAGAGGATGTATAGATATTTTTTGCCGCCGCTTTCAAGATGCCTGAGAACGGCGTATAACATCAAGATGCCGGAAAAGATCGGGTAGCTATCTTCGCGGACATAACGCCCGTAGTAAAGCATGAAAGGTGAGATGACTAAAAGGAAGCCTGCAATGAGAGCGCCCGTGCGACCTAAATACCGGCGCCAATACCAGACCATCCAAATGGTCATGAGATTGAATAAAACGGCAGGGATACGAGCGGTGTAGTCGCTGGCACCGAAGAGGAAATAAGAAAGCGCGATCAGGTGAAACTGTAGCGGTCCATGCATCATGGGGGTGTGTTCATAGCCGCGTCCTTGATACAGAAGCCAGGAGAAATAGGTGTGTAAACTTTCGTCGTGGCTCATGACACGTGCGCCAAGGTTGTAAAAGCGCGTGACGATGGCAAGTAAGATGATCACAACAAATAGGATGATCTCATTTGTAATCGCAGGGAGTGTGGGATGAATGGGACGGTCGAGCCAATTTCGTTTCGAATCCATTGATGGCACCTTGAGTAGAGTGAAATATTTTCAGTAAGGCTTAAATGATAGTCTTTTAAGTTTAATATGACGTGAGAAGGTATTATAACAGGACGGCTTGTAAATCTCCTTTGCCCGGTTTTTGGTCTTAATTTGCAAGATATAGCGAAAGGAATTTGATAAATTGCTTGACTTTTCCATGGTTACTTGGTAATATCGGCGGGCTTTACTCACCGGTGCGGGGTGGAGCAGTGGCAGCTCGTCGGGCTCATAACCCGAAGGTCACAGGTTCAAGTCCTGTCCCCGCTACTATTGACCAGATTTATTAATCTGGTCAATTCTTTTTAACGCTTCTTTTTGAGGGTGGAAAGCAGATTTTCTAAGGTTTCTATGATGTCTGCATCCCCTGTAGACTTGCCTTTTTTGTTCAGATTGCTTATTCGTTTTTTGATGTCATCATCTTTCAAGACCGAATAAAAAGTATCTGTAATTTCCATGTTTGAGTGCATGGCGTTCATACTAACCGCCTTGAAATCCGCGATATTTTCCGAGTGTTCCAATCCGTAATGAACGTGACCATGCCTGAATTTATGGGGAGAGTGATAAGGTAAATTTTCCTGTGCTAACCATTCTCTAAAATTCTTCCGTGCTTTAGCGTCTCGATGTTCCCCAACCTCCAAAACGTTGGGATCTATCAAACCTGTATCTGGTGACAATGGAGCGAACCAAAAGCCATTACTGGGTAATATCGCTCTAACCTCATCATCCCATTTTTGGACAACCTTTAGCAATTCGGGAATATCCAATAAAAAGGTTTTAGCCGCCTTACTGTTTTTTGTTCTTACACCCAAACTAGGATATTGATAAACACATAGATTAGGAATATCAACCGCTTGCACAGGTAAAGAGACAAAAGCATTTATTCTCATACCGGATAAATAAAGAAATACCAAAGCCGCCCGCGTCCGTCGTTCTAATACAGACCGTGCAGGACGTGACGCAATCTCTAAAATTTCTTCAAAGGAAACATAATCTTTTGTTTTGGGTGTATCCGAAAGCCTCTTAATCTTTAGCGTTTTTATCCATGCTTGTTTTACGCCTTTGTACCCTGTCTCATTATCGACAAGCCAAGTAAAGAACATGCGAGCCGTTGCAAGTGTCTTTTTGATATAGCCAGCCGATAACCGTCCTTCCATGCCATCCATGCGACTAGAGAGCAGGTATTGAGGGAGAGAAGGTCTAATAGATGGAGCCTGACGAAATGATGTTTCTTGCGCCCATTCCAAAATATAACGAGTATGGACTTCCTGTATTTTCATTGACCCTTTAGAGAGCAAATCAACACTAGCCCGATACGCGAGAAATTTTCTAACCATGCGCCAATTGTTCTTATTTATCATTGGCTACCCTGCCTTTACTGGTTACGATTTTTGTCAGCTTGCGACCGCAGACAGGGCAAATACTCAAAAGATACACAAGGTCTTTTTTCTGAACTTGTTCAGGCTTAACAAGCTTGACAGCTTCTTTGCAGGTTTTGCAAAATGTTTCATCCTCAGCAAGTGAAAGTTTTACATAAGTGTTTTCGTACCAATTCAAAAACGCCTTGCCATTGATGAAAATGTAATTGTTACCGCTTCTCTCATGTGGACAACCTAAAGGAATATAACCTCGATAAATCAAGTCTGTACTTACCCCGATTTCATCGGCTAATTCTTTAGGCGAATACATCATATCGAGCAGACGTTTTGCCTTATATCTTTGATTGCCGTTCAAACGACCTTTTAGAATAATTGTCATCATGCCGCCTTGCGTATGTCGCAGGGGTGCGGGTGACCCGTCACCCCTGCACCCCTGCGACACATTACGCAAAAATTACGTTATCTCATGGAGTAACAAAGTGTCACGCTGTGACAGTTTGACGCTTCTTGCGTTCTCTGTGTGATGCTTGCTTGCACGCCTTGGAACAATAGCGAGACTGTGCAGACGCCTGATACTTTGTGCCACAGCGAGCGCAGACCCGAAGCGCCTTGACCTTTGTTACTTCTGACCGAAAAAACCGCTACCCTCCGCAGGAGTGCTACCGATATTTGCCATATGTTGCACGCGTTTCTTATTGACCCAATCAGCCGCGACAATGGGCGCAACTTCTGCGGCGAGTGTGTCCGCGTTCTTTGTGATTTGCGCCAGTGTAGCCGTTTCGATTTTGTCGTCTGCTTCTTCTTCGGCTTGTGCCCGTAATGCTTCGGGTGACATAAGATGACTTGCCACCGTTGCCGCAATGTTGAGACCGATAACCGCCGAGAGACCCACCACAGACCAAAAGATTTGATTTTCAGTGAGAGAGCCGGTCATACCGTTTTGACCCGCGTTATACAGCGTGTCTAGCGTAAACATTGCAATTACACCGAGCAGATCAATAATGACCATTCCAAAGGCTATGGGACGTTGCCAGCCTTTTGAGCCGTGCAGGTATGCCAATGTCCATGCAATGAGACCGCCATCCAGAGCCGCAAGACCGAACCAAGCAAGGATTTGTTTATCAGCGGGCAAGGTGAGAGAAATAAAATCGAGCGAGCGAGTAGCCGAATAAATCAGGAGCAGACCCGCCAAGATGGTTGCAGAAATTTGACCTAATTTTTTGAACATCTTTTCCTCTGTTTTGATAGAATTGCAACGCCGTGACGTTGCTTAGTTTTTACTGACCTGATTTCTAAGTGATGTCACGGTATCACTTAGACCCTGTGCTAGGGGAGCAGTTGCACAGTATCACCACCTTTCAAAAATTATGCGCTTGCCAATTGCAAGACGCTTGCATAACGCGACCTATCCCGCGTTTTTCTCGCTTTGTTGATTAGCTTGTCAATTCTTTGTTTTGCTTCTGCCTTGCCCCATACGTCCTCATAGACTGAGAGCGATACAACCACCTGACGATTGAACCATTCCTCCATGCGGGTTAGAGACATGCGCCGAGCAGAAGAAATTTTCAAATCGGCACGATGCGCGATGGAAACAAAAACCGCCCACCAATCCGTATTTTTGAAATCGATAAATTGCCGTAAGTGGGTTTTGACCGTGAACTCCCAATCCTCCCACGCATGAGCGAACACATCCAGACAGACCGCATGAGCGCGTTCATCCCGTAATTGCAATTCGAGACGAGTATCCCCACGCTTGTTATAGACCCTCACCATTCTTTGAGACGAAGCAGAGCCCGCATACACAGTCATAGTCCCAACTTCGCCATTTTCACGCAGAGCGCAAGGACTTTGAGAAACACGGACGCTGTCATTATTGAGCGCAGGGTCACGCTTGATAAGAGAAACAAGATTTTCAGACATAAGACCATCGAGGAAATCTTGAGGAGAGAAGGGAACACCATCGAAAGCGAAATCAGCCCGCTTGATAGCAAAACGGACATTATTTTCAGTTAGGAACTTGACCAACTCAGGAAAGACCGAGGGAAGCACCGCTTCACATGCCGAGCCAGGTATCTCGATGTGACAATGTTCTTTGCCCTCTTTAGCGTTATTATGCTCAAAATAGACCTTGGAACCGAGCAAAGCCTGATAAATTTGCTTATAGCCTCTCCCGCCGTGTCCCATATCCACCAACACACCGAGACCGAGCGCGAAGAATTGAGACCAAAGATTTTTGACATAATCAAAATCTTGGTGAATAGTGATAGAAAACCAGTGAACCGAAAACATTATCTATAACCTCTTTTCCTAGCTTGGTCATTCGCCCAATCACGAAGCCGCGCTGAGCCTTCAATAAGGTGTAACTCCCAAATAGAGAGAGCCTCTTTCGTAGTGGGGAAGTACCGCTTTTCTTCGGCATCCCATTTCAAAGGGGGTAGTATCTCGCCCGTATTAGGGTCAATAGGTAAAGCCGAGCCAATCTTTTTTTCTTCTTCTTGTCTATCCATATTTATCTAATCTCCGCCCCTATGTCATTAGATAGGGGCGTTTGCCGTTTGGCGTGTCCTAGAACGTCTGCGGGCTATACTTGCCGCTGTGGTGGTCTTGTAATCAGATACAAAACAAAGTAAGATTAAACAAAAATGCCTATCCGCACAGGCGTATAAAAGTAAAAAAATTATACGATTTATGCGATAGATAGTCAAGTGGTAAATATAGAGGAAATGCGGATATTAAAAATGAAAAAACATCAAGATTTTGACAAGCAACTTGAATTTATCCGATTACTACGAGCAAATGAACTTACAACACCTAATGAATTTACGATTGGGATGGGAGGATTGATACGAGAAGCACGTGAGGATAAAGGGTTAAGTCAAGCTGACCTTGCTAAAAAATTAAATAGGCGACAAGGCACAATTTCTGATATCGAAAATGGAAAATCCGAAATTGGTATTCTTACACTTGTTCAATTTGCAGTAGAGCTTCAAAAGCCTATATCATATTTTTTCCCAAAGTCGTTACTTAAAGATTATGTTGTTGATGTCAAAACTAAGTTTCAACATGAAATGTTAGAAAATGCAAAAGCAATTGAAATGTTTGGTGATGTGAAATTTGCAAGGGAATTGATGAAAATTTTTATTGGATACTTTGAAGAAGAACATGATAGGGCAATGAACCCTGGTGACTACCTTGATGAACTAGAAGAAGATGATGAAGATTAATTTATATGGATGATGAAGTAGGGAGTTGCTTCGCAATACTTTTGAACTGGTTTATTGGGTCAGTTCTTTACATTGCATTTAGTCTTGTACTCTCTGGTTTTATGGTTTTAGGATTGTTTGTAATCTCTCTTTTTAATTAAATTTTTGATAATTGTATTTATCGAAAACAAGGGTATAAAATTTGATGTATATAGGGCGTTATACAGCGATTTGGCTGTTATGTACCCCATTTTGGGTGCTTATACAGCACGCTGTATAAGCAGTAGTTGGGTGCTTCGCAGGTAATACACTTTCACATGTTGCACGAAATTGATTTCTCGCTCCTTCCAGACTTAAGTTCATCCAAAATCAGGTATGCTTTGGATGAAAATATAGTTGCGTGTCTTTACAAATTTCCTTTGGTATTGGAACGAGCAGAAAACGCAGTAAGGTTTTGCTGGTTTGTCACCAGTTTAGAAAGTGTACTTAGCCTAAACGAACCAGAAACAACTCGATTACGGCAAGGCTTTTTACGAGCTGCACTTGCTGAGTTTGTTTCGATGAAAGATGTATTAAAGCAAGAAGTAGAGAGCCAAAATATTCAAAAAGAAATTATCAGCATAACGGACAGCAAAAATCCTTTACTGCACATTATCCACGAGTTAAGAAATTTTGAAATTCATTTACACTCTGGGGAACTAAATCCAGACAAAATTCCTGCAAAATTTAATCGAAAAACCGAGCCTGAAATTTGGCATGATATTGAACTATCAATATGGGCGATTGACGAACTTACAACTGATAAATTTTCAAAATTAAGGAACATAAAAAAGTATTACAATCAGAACGACTTGAAAAAAATGGTCGAATGGTTTAATTCTGCCCAAAGTCAATGGGGCGTACATTATCTTATTTTCCTAGCCGTTGAATATTTTTGCGATGAAGTTATACACTTTTACTCCCTGGGTAACTCGTAGGCAAAAACGCACCCAACACAGCGTGCACCTGACGCTGGGGATTCTGCGCACATCCCAAGCAGTTTCACACGCCTTATCATTTTTCAGGTCGGACGGCTTCGCCGTCCCCGCCCCAGCGCAGGTAACGCAAACCGTTAAGCCAAAAATGTAAGTCACTTGAAAAAGCTACACCAGCTTGATTAAAATCTGCAAGTTCTTTAGGTTTTTGCCTTACCCAAAAATTGAGACTTGCGCCCAATATACAGACCGGCTTTCTCAGATGGGGGAGGGTTCCGCGATGGTTGAGAAGTTTCCAACAGTCAAGAACCATCACTGTATGCGGGGTGTAGACCTCTGAATAAGAAATGTCCGTTTCGCCGCTAATCAGACAAGTACATGCTACGCACGAGCAAGAGAAAGTAATAATCTGTGCATGAGTGGGCATAGCAAGGTTTTACCTATTCAACTCTAGGTAGCTAGGAGCAATCCAGAACGCCGAAGGTCACAGGTTCAAGTCTTGTCCCCGCTACTCTAAAGACCGCCAGACTTTATAAAGTCTGGCGGTCTTTGATTTTTAAGCAAAAGAAATATTCTTAATCTGAAATAAATTAGGAGTACATGCTCCAATAATTTTTTAAGGTTGATTAACTTGACATTAATGTTAGCAAGTAGGTAATATAATATTGTATTTATAAGATTGCCCAGGGGACTGGGGGGTGTGAGGATTGTAGCTCAACCCAAGTAAATTAAAAAATAATAATGTCAGCTGTGATGAGCATCTACGCACAAAAAATAATCTCCTATTCCTATTCAGGTTAGGTTAATAATTTACTATTTGGTTTTGGTGGGTGTATAGACCAAAACCTCTTTTGGAGGAACAATGCTTACATGGACATATAAAAAAGAGGTCGTCACAAGAATCATTCTCATTGTCATGGTTCTTCTTAATGCGGTGGTGCCAACCGCTGCTATGGCTAGCTCAAGTGATGAGATTCAAAACCCCGAAACATCTGACTTAAACCCACCCTCATCAACACCTCCGCATCAGCCTAAGGTTTACTACGAAACTAATGAAGAGACATCTGTCAATCTTCAATTTTCTTCCGACGAAGCGGATGAGCCAGCTGTTCCTCAAAAAGATGTGGTGGAATTTGCAATATATGCATCTCAAGGTGAACTCAATACCAATCGTTTGACAACAATTAATGTGAAACTGCGAAATAATGGCAAAGCGCCAGTAACAGATTTGAGTTACTTTGATAAGCTGCAAGACCTCGGCAGTTTTCAGTCTTCTAAAGATAGTCGTGTTGAATTTAATCCAATTACAAATACAGTGATATTTACTGTAGAGTCCCTTGCTGTTGGTGAAGAAATCCAATTTGCATATGATGTAAAGACTAGTAATGCTGGTTCAAATTCAATTTCTATTCACAATGCAGATATTGAATATAGTTATTCTGGGAAAGAAGAAGCCCAATCTACCTCAATGGCGATTGTAGAGAACAGTCCACTCGTAGATTCTAATTCCCAGATACTTTTGCCCGATCAGGCTGGGGATGGATGGAATTCCAGTGGACAAGTTTCATTATACATGGAGGCTGAAGCGCTGCCACAAGATGCGGTTGTTGTAATTGAGCCAGAAAAACTGCCAGGAGATGGACCAGAACTTCAATTTAATTTGGATGTATTACAAACAGCTTCACAGGTAAAAACATCTGATGGGGAAATAAAAGAGCAAGACGCAAAGTTGGTTAAAGAAACAGAAACTACTTTTGAAGCGCCTGTATATCTTGAAATTAATCTCGATGATGTTGTTGATCTTGGTGATATTCCAGCGGATCAGGAACCATATGTTGCTACTTTTGATGAAGAGAGTGGTGTCTGGGTGAAAGTACCGATTATTGTGGAAAATACAGAAACCAACTCTGTCGTTGTTGAGGCTGCTCATTTTTCCACTTGGGGAGCTGGGTTGGGGAATTCTCTTCCAAAGAACGGAGCAAATGTACTTCTTTTTGATCAGCCATACACATCTCTGTTTACTGGTGCTGCACGGTATTCTATTCCGATTTGGACACCTCAAGGGCGTGCAGGAATGCAACCCAGTATTTCACTTTCCTACTCTAGTGCAACAGTTGATGGGGTGTTAGGAGATGTACAAGCACCTTGGACGGGTGTAGGTTGGAACATTGATGGCATTGAAATTGTCCGTAAGATTACTACAAACGAAAATGGATATGGTTATGTTAACGATTTTGCTTTGACCTTAAATGGTGCGATGTATAAGCTTGTGCAGGATAATATCCATCCGTCTCGATATTATACAGACCATGATGCGTTTTTATACATTGAGCGTCATAGTTATGGATATGGGAATCCAGTAGATGCAGATGGAAAATACCCCAAAAATATAACTGGTGAATGGTGGGAAGTTGTCACAACTGATGGCACAAGATACCGTTTGGGCTGGAATTCAGATTCTGAGCAATTAGCGCTGATGTATGGATACAAATGTACAACAAACGGTTCGAACTGTCTGACACCCGATGGGGCATATTCATCCTTAGGGTATGCGGGACGAGCAAACGATCTTGTTGCCTTGCGTTGGCGTGTAGATCGTATTCAAGACACTCATGGAAACTTTATAGCTTATTCATATTATGAAACCGGACCAGTAGGTGGCGGTACTATTCCTGCTTTTGATCGTGAGAGTTATCTGGATACAATCGCATATACGGGGTATGAAAATAGTGAACATCAAGGTAATGGGAAATCTCCATCATATTTTGTTCAATTCCTATATGAAGCACGTCCAGGCGACCTGCCTAACACGTTCTTTCTCTGGGATAATCTTGATTCGAAGTTGTTAGATAGAATCAATGTATGTTTTACGACTACCGCAACAACTTGTTCTAGTGGAAATATTGTTCGTACCTATGATTTTGGATATTCGGTAGCATCTGCTCCAAATGCGGATGGGACACTAACTTTAACAAGTATGGATGTAACTGGGTTTAATGGAACACTAGCAACACAATCGCCAACGGTTCGTTTTACCTATGAGAATAAGGCAAATCGGGCTGTTAGTGGCACTACGGATGTATATACTTATCCACGATTAACGAAAATAGACAATGGCGCTGGTGGAGTGTTGACATACACTTATGAAAATGATGAGCGGGATGCGAACTCTTGGTATAACTATCGGGTTAAACAAGTTCAAGTGGAAAATGGATTGGGCATAGCTGCTCTTCAATCATATACATATACAACCCCTGTCTATACAGGGATGAGTGGAAATCTTAATTATGGGGACTTAATAGGTTATACAACGACAACAGAAAACCAGCTCGATTATTCAAATGCCAACACTGTATTGCTGGCTACAACGCACACATTTGGAACCAGTGGGTTAGATACCGGACGTGAGCTAAAAACGGAATTGCTTAAAGGCGCTACGGTGTATCGCCGTACTACAAATGTATATGTAACCGATAATACTAAAGCGCCGTTTGATAAATGGAACTTTCGGTATTTATATAGTACTTTGAATTATGAACTGAGTGGCGGTAATATGATACTTACCACTAAGTCCATTAATAAGCGCGATCCAGCAACAGGAAATCTGCTATCGCAAATTCAATATCTTGGCAGTAGTGTTTATCGAAAAACGTATTATGAATACCTATTAAATACAGATCCTTCTGTGTATATCCTAGACAAAGCTTCTCGTGTATTGGTCGTGGATGCCTCTAATGCGATTTTAAGTGACACTCGTTATCACTATGATGATCAGATTAGTACAATTCCTTCTAGGGGAGATCTGACTCTTGTTCAAAAGCTGACTGGTTCTAGTTTACAAACTGTTGACCAGCGTACACATTACAATGAATACGGAAATGTGGATTCGGTAAAGATTTACAGTGAATATGGTACCGTTAACGCCGACCCTACTGGGACAGCGTTTGAAACAACAACAGTGTATGATACAGCCCTTGAGACTTTCCCAATTCGCTCAGTGAACCCACTTTCTCAAGAAACAGTGACTGATTATTTACCTGCTTTGGGACTGCCATATCGAGTAACTGACCCCAATGGTTGGCAATCGCTGACGAGTTATGATGGCTTGGGGAGGACTCTATCTGTTTGGGCGCCAGGATTGAGTCAACCGGGAGTGTATTATAGTTACCCTGATGTGAATTCAGGTACAGGGAGGATTGCAGCGCCATATAGTGTCGAGATGCAGATTTTGGACACAGCAGCGGCACCATCCCAGTATCGTTCTGTGTGGGGGCTATATGATGGCTTGGGACGTATGTTGCAAACCCAAGTCTATAATGCTGATACGAATAAACTCTTAATTACCGATTCTTACTTTAATGCCCAAGGCTTGAATTTTAAGCAAAGTTTGCCATATGAGATTTCTACTAGCGGTGGATATTATGTGTTACCTGCTGGAAGCAAATTTACAACTACAACGTTTGATCCCCTTGGAAGACCATTAACTGTTACTCAGCCAGGAAATATTGTTACTACCACTTCGTATGACGGGCTTACTACAACTTTCTTAGACCCAAATGGGAATAAAACAGCTCGAACTACAGATGGGTTGGGGAGATTGATCTCTGTAAAAGAATATGCGAATGCGAGTTCTTTGTATGCAACCACATCTTATACATATGATCCTGCTGATCGATTAGTGCAAGTAACAGATGCCAATAATAATAAAACAATATTACAGTATGACTGGCTTGGAAGAAAGACATGGATGAACGATCCAGATATGGGAGTATGGGAATATAGTTATTACCCTGCTGGTTCTTTAAAATGGCAGAAAGATGCACGTGGGGCAGAAATAAACTTTAACTATGATTCTCTCGGGCGCTTAATATCAAAAACAGGCTCGAATTTAAGTGTGATATATCAATATGGAACAACGCTTGGAACAATAGGGCTGCGCATCGGCATGACCGATGGAACGGGCACTACAACTTGGAATTACAATAACTTTGGGCGAGTGGTAACAGAAAACCGCCAAATTAACGGGAATACCAGTAGTATGACGACAACGGCTGATTGGCTGGGACGACCTATTTTTGTGAGTTACCCGGATGGCGAAAAAATAACTTATAAGTATGATGCGCTTGGTCGCCCTACTCAGTTGGATTCGGATTTGAATACGGACCTTGTAAGTTTGGCATATAACACATTAGGACAAATTACTACACAAACTCTTGGAAATGGATTAATTGTTACAAATAGTTATAGCTCTGATACAAACAGACTATCTTCAAGATCGTCTAGCCAAATCTTAAATTTCACATACACATATGATAACGCTGGGAATATTACACATATTGCCGATGCGGTTCTAAACGAAACTCATGACTATACTTATGATTTTCTTAACCGCTTAACGTTGGCTGAGGCGTATACAACAAGCAATCCTTCAAATTATAAATATCGACAGCAATTTGAATACGATTCTCTTGGAAATATGTTGAAGATGAATGACTGGGCTGCTACGCCACAGGCATTTATTGCTCCTGAGTATTCTGAAGATCATACAGTTTCTTATAATCCTAAAGAAAGTTCGAGGTCCTATGAACATAGACCCGTTCAAGATTCTGTTACTCTCGATATTCCGATTGTAACTAGTAGCGACGACGCAGAAGAATTTGCTTCTGGATGGATGTATCTTGATAGTAGTGATCTTGAAATGGTCTATGATGGAAATGATCAAAAGATAGGGCTGCGGTTTGTAGGAGTTAATATTCCTCAAGGGGCTACTATTTTGAATGCTTATGTACAATTTACAGTAGATGAGACTTCGAGTGGCGAGACCAGCTTGGAAGTTCGTGCGGAGGCGAATGATAATCCTGCTGCATTTGTAAGTAGTACATCCAATATTTCTAGCCGTGCGTTGACTACAAGTTCGGTTTCATGGACGCCACCTGCTTGGTCGACTCTAAATCAAAGTGGTATTGACCAACAAACACCAAATCTGTCACCTATAATTCAAGAAGTGGTAAATCGCTCCGGGTGGATAAGCGGAAATGCGCTTGCGCTCATAATATCAGGCACAGGTAAGCGTGTTGCAGTTGCATATGATGGTAGTAGCAGCGGTGCACCGCGCCTTCATATTGAATACACTATTCAACCAGCTGCCACTCCTACCTTTACTTCCACCTCCACTCTCACACCCACGAATACAATTGTCCCTACTAACACGCGTATGCCCTCACCAACGCTTACGTTTACATCTACTCTTACCCCAACTATTACACTTACACCAACCATTACACTAACCCCAAGCAAAACATCTACACCAACTAATACATCTACAATTACACTTACACCATCTAAAACACTTACGCCATCCAATACGCCTACAGCTTCTAACACTCCAACACCATCTAAAACGTATACGCCTTCCTCAACACCTACTTCGACCAAGACTTCAACTAGTACATTCACACCTTCTATTACACCAACACCTTCAAATACATTTACTCCTACGAAAACTTATACACCATCTTCTACCTATACGCCGACTAAGACCTTTACCCCCTCGCCAACGTTAACACCTACCCCCCAACTGGGAAGTTTGGTCGGTTATTGGAGCTTTGACGCACTGACCGGTACTGTTGCTCCTGATATAGCCAGCGGGGATGCGGTAAATGATGATGCCACTCTTTACAATCAGCCTGCACTTGACGTGAACAGTGTTAATGGACAGTCTTTATTGTTTGATGGTAGTAATGATTATGTAAACGTACCAAATTCAACAGAGAATCGATTTACTGGCAGCTTTACTATTTCTGTTTGGGTAAATCCATCTTCTACTATTGCGAATCGTACTCAGTACATTGTGAAGAAGGGACTTGCCGGGCAAGATTACGGTTTGTTGACCGTTTCTAAATTGGGCACAGCAACACCAACGGCATTACCCGCTAATTATTCGAATGGTAGTTTGGCATTTGAGGTCAGCGGATTATCACCTGCACAATTGAACGGACCCGTTTTACCAAATAACACCTGGACTCTCGTTACTGGGGTTTACGATGCTACAGCAAAACAGACACGGCTTTATGTTAATGGTAGTTTGGTTGCTTCTCAAAATGTTACAGGTACTCTTAATGCTGGTACTAGTCCCTTAACTTTTAGCTCCAGCAGCACAGCCAATGTATTTAATGGACGGTTGGATGAGGTGCGGCTATATAATCGTGCATTAACAAGTGCCGAAGTACAGGGTATTTACCAGATTTTCCCTGCTCCTACCCAAATCGCCTCCTCTACCCCTACTTATACTCCGACGATATCAAACACAGCAACTCCATTGCCGATGCAGCAACAACAATGGGGAACAGGTGCGGATGGAGACTTGATTGTAAGTTCAGGCACTACCTTCAACATTAATATAAATCGACATAATGGACGTACATGTGCAGATGCAGTTTCTTATAACGTTACTTTACTTGGTAGTACTTCTGCAACATTAGACTCCGCCCCTGGTAGCGAGTGTTTGATCGCTGGTGATGAAATCCTTCTAATCCAATTAACTGACTCAAGCCCTATTAACTACAATGCAGGTGCGTTTGAGTTTCTAAGAATAGATTCTGTTAACAATAATCTTGTGACATTTTCCTCACCAAAGATAAACTGGTATGGAAATGGTTGGCGAAGCGACTCAAATATTGGTACTAGTAGTGGACAGTTTCGTGTGATGTTGATGAGGGTCCCAAACTATTCTAATTTAACTGTTAATGGAACGCTTACGGCAAGCCTTTTTGACGGTAATAAACAAGGTGTAGTTGCTTTCCGTGTAGCGGGGATATTAAGTGGTTCGGGTAGCATTTCTGCAAATGCACTTGGCTTTCCTTCTAGTTCTGGATATGGTGGCGGACAAAATGCTCCTGGGGGGGAAGTATTCTTATGGAGTGGTGGAGGCGGTAGTTACGGCACTAAAGGTAATAATGGTGGAACAGTACTTTCTGGAAATACATATGGCGATCCTAAACTACAGAAACTTTTCTTGGGTTCTGGTGGAGGAAATGCAGATCCACTTATTGGTGGGCGTGGTGGTGGTATTGTTTTTATAGCAAGCCAGTTTTCTAATTTCACGGGTAGTATTGCGTCAAATGGCGGAAACGGAGACGGTGGTTACGGGGGCGGGCTAACAAACAAATATAGTGGTGGCGGTTCAGGTGGTAGCATTCGTATTGAGGGAGCAAATGTTATTTTGAATACGGTTACTGTAAATGGCGGTAGCGCGAATGGTTCTGGTGGAAATGGGCGAAGCGCAGTTTACTATCAAAACACATTTACTTCAAATAGTAGTATTGGGTATACAGCCATGATTGGGCAACCAATATTACCTACTCCCAGCGCCACCCCTATTACTTTTTCAACTGTTTCTCCAAATTGGGGAACCGGTGCAGATGGCGACCTTACGGTTGCCAATGGTACAACATTCAACCTCTCCACCCAGAACAGTAATGGACGATCGTGCGCAGATGGTGGCGATGCTGTAGCGTATGCAGTGTCTTCTCTTGAAAATTCCTATGCCAATCTTTCTACTACACCTACTGCAAATTGTCTTAAAGTTGGCGATGAGATTATGCTTATACACTTAAGTGGTGGCGGCCCGAATATGGGGAATTATGAATTTTTGCGTGTCGGTGGTGTGACGGGGAAAGTAGTGTACTTCTCTACTTCCAAACTGTTGTGGTATGGTAGCGGCTTAGAGGATGATACTAATATATCTAATGGACAAAACCATGTCATGTTAATACGTGTGCCTAATTATAGAAATGTAACTATAAATGGCACTTTGACTATAGAACCATTTAATGGATATACAAACGGAGTTCTTGTGTTTCGCGCATCACAAATGCTGAGCGGTTCTGGCGATATTAATGTTAATCAAAAAGGTTTTGGTGCCTCAAGCGGATATGGTGGTGGGCAGAATGCACCTGGCGGTGAAGCCATTTTGTGGAGAGCTGGTGGAGGCAGTTATGGTACGAGAGGTGTTGATATGTATGCAGCTTCTGCAGGCGCTACATATGGAGAGTCAAAACTGCAAAGACTCTTTTTAGGTTCAGGTGGTGGCAGTGCTGGACCTCTTTCTGGCGGCGCTGGAGGTGGTATCATCTTGGTTTCAAGTCAGTCCTATTCTAGTTATACAGGTAATATTGTATCAAAGGGCGGAAATGGTGCTGGCGGACTTGGAGGTGGACTTTTGTATAGAGAAAGTGGTGGCGGTTCAGGAGGCAGTATTCGACTTGAAGGTAACATCATAAATATTGGATTGGTATCTGTACAAGGTGGTAGCGCATATGCTTCAGGTGGACAAGGGCGTATCGCTGTCTATTACTATTCATCCTTCACTGGTAATTTCACCCCTGGATACATAGAACAGTGGAGCCTGACTGGAACACCAACTCCAACTGCAACATCTACGCCAACACTTGTCCCTACAATTACACTTACACCATCGGGTATCTACTTAATGAATCTGGTTTCTTGGTGGAGTATGGACGAAACAAGTGGAACACGAATTGATGAACATGGTTCCAATGACCTTACCGATAACAATACGGTTGGGTATGTTTCTGGTTTGCGTGGAAATGCTGCAAACTTAATTACGGCAAACAACGAGTCTTTAAGCCATCTAGATAATGCAGAACTATCTGCAACAGGACCATTTACATTTGGTACTTGGATTTATACTAATAGCTCCAAGGCGGGGCGACCTGTTAACAAAGGTGACTATGTTATTTACCAAAATTACAGTGGTATATTTTGCGGTATGAATAATGAGACTGTCACTTCTGTAGCACCTGGCGGAACAATTGGTGCATCAGATGCATGGTACTTTGTTGTTTGTGTGTACAATGGTACATCTCTTCAAATATATGTAAACGGTACATCTTATTCTGCTACGAATGGAACCGCGATTGATACGGCAAACTCCTTACTCATCCAACCTGGAGTTGGAAATGGCATAAACGTTGACGAAGCATTTTATTACAAGCGGGCATTGAGTGCTAACGAGATTTCGTGGCTATACAATTCTGGTAACGGACGTTCATACTCAAATCTAATAGTGCCACCTACCCCCACTCCAACCCCCACCTCCGGCTGGACCACCCGAAGCTTCACCTACAACTCTGCCCACCCACATGCTGTGGCGGCAGTGACCGAGAACTCGACCCCGGCGGCGAACTATACCTACGATGCCAACGGCAATATGACCTGTCGCGTGGAAGACGGTGTGACCTACCAGCACGCCTACAACATGGAGAATCGCATCTCCAGCATCACCCGCCTCGCGAGCGGAGATTGTGCCACGCCCGGCAATTTCGCCACCAAATGGGACTTTGGCTATGACGGCGACGGAGTCCGTGTGGCGACGGTGACCACGACTTATGACGCCAATGGTCTTCCCAACGGCTCTTCATGGACATCCTACTACTTTGGCGGAGCGTACGAAGTGCGTAGCGACAATACGCACATCAAGTACTATTCCTTTGCCGGACAGATGGTGGCGATGAATGATGGAAGCGGATTAAAATACTTCCTGACCGACCATTTGGGCTCAGTGGTCGCCGTCACAGATGCAACCGGCGCTTTAATAAGCCAACAGCGTTACCTGCCCTTCGGTGCCGAGCGGACCAATATAGGCTCCATCTCACAAACTGACTACGGATATACCGGTCAACGCGACCTGGACCCCGGCATGGGCGGACTGATGGATTACAAGGCGCGTTTTTATTCGCCTTATCTTAACCATTTCATTCAGCCGGATACGATCATTCCTAGTCCATCTAATTCACAAACGTGGAATAGATATTCATATGTCTATAATAATCCAATTAACTTAGATGATCCAACAGGGCATTGCGGCGGTGTGCTTTGCGTAATTGTTATAGGAGTGATAATTTATGGTGGTTTAGCTGCTTTTGCTTATTTTTCTAATCCAGAAGCTTTCGAACCAAAACCTACAGCGACCTCAACAATGACACCTACTCAAACACCAACGCCAACTATGAATCCTACTGTTAGTTCTTTGCTTACTGCTACACCTACTGGCACAATAATACCTGTTTCGAAACATTTTATGAGTGCTGGTTCAACATCTACTTCTACACCCAGACCTTCAGCTACAGCAATTAATCCTATCGATATAATAAACACTCAAATTGAGGATGCAGACCCTGCTGCACCTGGCTTAAGTGATGTTATGTATTGTTACCCTATGGATAATGCTTGTAATACTATATCTTCTATGGATAAAGGTTGGAATACATTTTTACTTTCCTTAAAGCTTGCCAAAGATATATTTTCATTAATGCCAGTTGATGATAGAAACACAGGAACGTGCCCTATGGTGTCTGGAAATAATTCTTGTGCATATAAGACAAAAACACCTACGGCTACAGTTTCTCCGACTGTGACTTTTACACCAACCTCCAGAATTCCTACTAGGACCCCAACTTTGCCTTTTAGAACGCCTACTAGTTCGCCTATGCCAAAATAACCTCTAAAGGTAATTTGAGACGATTTGTGTAAATATCTTAACAGATATAAGAATGAGGCTAATAACAGAATGAAATTAATTAGATTTCAAGAGATATTTCTGGTTTGTTTTTTTATATTAATAACACTTGTAAATAGCTTAGGTGTTTTTACGCATAGAGTCTATAATTTCTACTTAATATACTGTGTATTGATTTTGATGTACGTTTACTTGACCTGTATATTGTTTTTTCAAATTAAAAAAATTGATGAATTTAACCTTGATAATGGAGCAATCTTCTTTATTGTAATTGCCGGCTTCTTAAGAAGTAATTATCATATTGAAGCTGAAATTGTTTTTAAATCATTGGTTATGATTATTAATGCGGTTTTATTTTTTGTTTGGATATCTCGATATAAAAATATACCTCCAATAAAATATAGGTATTTTTTATTGTCTTGTGTACTGTGTTTATTAGTGATACCACTTTCAGCTATTGAGAAATTTCAAATAGATAAATATAGCTCGTCTAATTTAATATATGCTAGTGGCATTTATCAGGCTATTGGCTATGGTATAAAAAATATTTTGTACCAACTTTCATTTGTGGTGCCAATTGAAGAAGTTGTATTGAGATGTGCGTTCTGGCATCTTTTGAGAACTAGAGATTTTTCAGAATATCGTATAGCTTTAATCCAGGGTATTATATTTTGGATGATGCATTTTTCGCAAATTGGGTTTGTCTTCTCTTTTTTTGTGACTTTACCTCTAGTTATTCTAGTTGAGACTATTTTGGTGAAATATTCAAAACAGTTGTTTCCATCCTTGTTTTTTCATTTATTTATTAATACTGCTATCCCGGTTCTTGTTAGTGTTTTTATGTGATATCTACGTTCTCTGTGACTGAAAGTTTTAAATACTATTTAATTTATTTCATTTTTCCTTCTTTTAAATCATCTTCCCATCCCCATGATAAAATCGCGCCCTATGTCTCACTCAGAAATCATCGCAACCCTCTTGCATGTCAAACCTTCACAGGTGGAAGCCGTTATCAAATTATTGGATGATGGTAACACCGTTCCCTTCATTGCCCGTTACCGCAAAGAAATGACCGGCTCACTCGACGATGAGCAGATCCGCATCATTGCCGATGAGCTGACCCGCTTGCGCGGGTTGGATGAGCGTCGCGCCGCCATCCTTGCTTCGATTGAAGAACAAGACAAACTGACCGACGAACTCCGTTCTGCCATCGAAGCCGCCGCCACACTGACCGCGCTCGAAGACCTGTATGCGCCCTATAAAAAGAAGCGCCGCACGCGTGCCATGGTCGCCCGCGAAAAGGGACTTGAACCCTTAGCAGACCTTATCCTCAAGCAAGGCTCCGGCTCACTTGAAAAACTCGCCGCCAAATTCCTAAACGAACAGGTGGGCAGTGTCGAAGAAGCCCTGCAAGGTGCGCGGGATATCGTCGCCGAAACCATCAGCGACAATGCCAACGTCAGGTCAACCTTACGCGAGAAGGCGCTCAAGTTCTCAACGGTGTATGCGAAAAAGATCGAAGATGCCGTCGATGAAAAGCGCGTGTACGAAAGCTATTACGATTTCGCCTCGCGTGTAGACCGTTTGCTGCCGCATCAAATTCTTGCCATCACTCGCGGCGAAAAAGAAGGTGTGCTGAAAGTCCGCGTGGATATTCCCGAACGCGACTGGCTCGACGCGATTCAATCGGAATACGAGCAGGACATCATCAGTCCCTTTGCTGACCAGCTTGCGCTTGCCATTCAAGATTGCGCCGAGCGTTTGCTCCTGCCTGCCATTGAACGCGATGTGCGCCGCGAAAAAGGCGAAGGCGCCGATAATCATGCCATTCAAGTCTTCGCTTCCAATTTGCGTGCCTTGCTCAGTCAGGCTCCGCTCGCCAATCACACTGTCCTCGGGCTTGACCCCGGCTTCCGCACCGGCTGCAAAGTCGCCGTGGTGGATTCCACTGGCAAGCTGCTCGACACCGGTACCATTTATCCGCATGAGCCGAAGAACGATTGGCAGGGCGCGATCAATACCCTGCAAGATATGATCAATCGCCATCACGTCACGCTCATCACCATCGGCAACGGCACCGCCTCACGCGAAACCGAGAAACTGGTCGCAGAGTTGACTCGCTCCACGTCGCAGACCAAGTATCTGATTGTGAATGAAGCGGGCGCGTCGGTGTATTCTGCCTCAGCCCTTGCACGCGCCGAATTCCCCAAGCTCGATGTCTCCATTCGCGGTGCAGTATCCATTGCTCGCCGCGCGCAAGACCCGCTGGCTGAGTTGGTCAAGATCGATCCCAAGTCCATCGGTGTGGGTATGTATCAGCACGATGTCGATCAATCTGCCTTGAACCATGCGCTTGATGGCGTGGTCGAAAGCGTGGTCAATCACGTGGGTGTGGATGTTAACACTGCCAGCCCCGCGCTGCTCACACATGTGGTGGGCATTGGTCCCAAACTCGCAGAGAACATCGTCACGCATCGCGATAGCAACGGTCCGTTCAAGTCTCGCGCCGCATTGAAAAAAGTTTCTGGTCTGGGTCCCAAAGCCTTCGAACAAGCAGCCGGTTTTTTGAGGATTCGAGATGGAGCGAACCCGTTGGATGAAACTGCCATTCATCCTGAATCCTACGCCTTAGCCGAAACCCTCCTCGCTCGTGCCGGACTGAAAGTGGATTCGCCTCTCGAGAAAAGAATCCACGCTGTCGAGTCTCTCACCTCTAAAACCACCGTCGAAGCACTTGCCGCAGAATTGGGTTGTGGCGCGCCCACATTGAAAGACGTGCTCGAACAGCTAGTCCGCCCCGGCAGAGACCCACGTACAGACGCTCCCGCTCCCATCCTGCGTTCTGATGTGCTCAAAGCCGAAGACCTCGTCACCGGCATGCAGCTCAAAGGCACCGTCCGCAACGTAGTGGACTTCGGCGCCTTCGTAGATATCGGCGTCAAGCAAGACGGTCTCTTGCACCGCACCCAAATCCCTAATGGCACCATTCTCCAAGTCGGAGATATCCTCGATGTCGAAATTCAAAAGATTGACATCGAACGTGGACGCATCAACTTAGGGTGGGAAGCGTAAGATACCATCTATAAAACTACAACAAAAGAGGCGCCTTTTGAACTTAGGTGCCTCTTTTGTTGTAGTTATTTAAGTATTAGGTGTAATAGTAAAATGTTTTTTTTATTTTAGAATAAAGTTCATATTATCGGTTGCCTTTTCGCCCCAGTATTGTGGGTTGGGGCTAAGCTTAATTTCTTCTTCTGTCCATGAAGTGACAACGTATGGTCCGCTGGAGATGATTGAGTTTTGGCGTGTTCCATAAGATGGAGATTGAAGCACACTTGGACTCAAAACAGCAAAAGCGGGTTGAGTAAGATAATTGAGAAGCTTGGGTTCTTGACGACTTAAGTGGATAAGCATCGTATTGGTATCTACTTTTTGAATGCCATCCACTTGCGAAATTGCTCTATCGTTTGCATCACGTTCCCCATTGAATGCAAGAAAAAGCTTTAACCAAGAGGGGTACTTGCCATCACCATGAAGTGGACTTTCAGGCTCAAACCAGCGATTAAAGTTTTCTACTATGGCATCTACAGTAATTTCAGAACCATCACTAAACTTGGCATTTTGCCGAATCTCAAATATATAGTCTAGTTCATCATCTGAGATGACCCATGATAAGGCTAGCCCTGGTACAACTTGACCGTTTGCATCACTTTTCACCAACCCATCGTACAAATAATTGCTCACCAAAAGGGAGTTAGTATCTTCAGTCTTGGCAGGGTCAAGGGATAAATTGCTGCCATCAATACTTGTAGATGTTTCTACTTGGACAGATGAAGAGGTTTGTTCGGATTGTTGTGAGGACGCCTCAGCTGTACTTACCACTTCTGTTTCGTTTTTGGGTCCACATGCTGCTAAAAGAAGCAACAGGGTGACAAAAATTCCGGTTTTTTTAGCAGTAAACGGTAATTTCATAGGACTCTCTCTCGTATTGTTCTTTTGATGGTTTTACTCGATTTATTGGACAAACTAGATTGCAATTCTAATACATTTCGACTGAACCGCATTTGAAAGATATAATTAGTTGTAAACTCTGTCGCTGTAACGACACTTTTTGGGTCTTTTTAGCAACTAACCATCTAGAAGAAAATCTAAAGTTAAATCAGATTAATGTTTTGGTGTAGAAGAGGTATAAGATGAGAGAATTTGCTTCAAAATCGTTTAGGGTAGTCTCCATACTCTTAATATTTTCCATGCTTTTGGCGGCTTGTGCGCCAGCTGGTGGAGAACTTGCCGGCACCGGTGGACAGGAAGACGTCCCTGCTACCGAGCCGCCTGCTGATGTCCCTGCTACAGAACCGCCTGCTGATGTCCCTGCTACCGAGCCACCAGTTGCACAAGATTTGCCTACAGATACTTCGGTGCCACCCCAAGTTTCTGATGCGCAATCTCAACCAGGCGAGGCTGTTACTGCAACTTTTACTTTAACCCCAACGCCTACGGCTACGCTGGAACAGAACAATAATGCTCCACAAGTACCAACAAATACACCTACTAGTACAGCTACATTGCCTGCACCTAATAACTCTGCAAAGGCAAAAGTGGTAGATCCTTATGTGGGTTTGGGTGTTGCTTGTAACAATGATCTTTCGGCGACTTTTACCATTACAAATATAGGTGGACCACTTTCGGGTGGTAGTTATTCTGTGACGGAACCTGGCAAAGCGACTGTTAATTATTCTCTTAACTTGAATACAGATGAAAGTGTTTCCTTTAATGCGGCTGGAAATGCAACTGTAAAGGTAACGTATTCAACCTCTGAGTTAGATTATGTCAATCTGCAAGCTGTTGGGACTTGTTTACCTTTACCTAGTCCTACGTTTACAGCAACACGGACACCATCTAATACACCAACTGTAACCCTATCTCCCACTGTTACAAATACAGCAGGTCCTTCCCCTACACCTACATTTACTAAAACGCCCACGCCTACTAAAACAATTACAAATACCCCTACCATCACATTTACACCGAGTTTGACATTTACTCCAAGTATTACAAGTACTCCTACAAACACATTTACGCCTACAAACACTAAGACTGCTACACCAACACGTACACCTACATTTACAAGAACACCTACGCCAACAAATACAGACGGTCCGTCTCCTACGCCAACTAATACACGTACGCCTACATCTACAAGGACGGCTACGCCTACCAAGACAATTACGCCTACTAAAACAATTACAAATACCCCTACTATCACATTTACACCGAGTTTGACGTTTACTCCAAGTATTACAAGTACGCCTACAAACACATTTACGCCTACAAATACTAAGACAGCTACACCAACGCGCACTCCAACTTCTACAAGGACTGCAACAAATACTCCTACTAACACATTTACACCTACTTCTACGTTCACAATAACACCTACATCTACATTTACATTTACTCCTTCGCCAACAAGCACGCCTGTGGATGGGCAGCTTGATCTGAAGGTGTTCTGTAATGTCGATCAGACAGCGACGTTTAGAATCACAAATATATCTGGTAGTGTTAGTGATGGTACGTATCAGCTAACTGACCCTGCTCAAAGCGGACCTGTTGATCTGCAACCCAAAACTTCTGTGACGATTGTGGGTGCAGGTAATGCAACTATGACTGTGACATATAGGACTTCTTTCTTGTCTTCTGTGACGTTGAATGTGACAGGATCCTGTTCTCGCAAGCCGACTGCCACACCAACCAGCACCTCTGTTGCTACAAATACTCCTACTAGCACCCCTACAGTTACAGTAGTGCCGCCTGCATTTACAGTTCAAGGTGCTTGTAATGGGCTTAATTCAGGCTCTGCCAGCTTTGTTGTTACAAATACTGGCGGCGATATGACTAGACCTTATACTTATGAGATTAGGGACGATAATCAGAACCTGGTTGACACTAGCACGATTGACCTGAAATCTGGGCAAAGTGTGACTTTAACTGTAAGTGGAAATTCGAAATTTTATTCTCTGTCTTCTCCAGACGATGCCTCTTTATCAAGCACTGCGGATATGACACCTTGTCTCCCGCCGACTTCTACTGCGACACCACCTGCCAATCTTTCTATCACAGGGGTATGTACCTCCAATACGGGTGAAGCTACCTTTGTAATCACTAACAATGGGTCAAAAATGACCTCTGCTTATGATTACAAAATTGTGGATGAAAATGGCGCAACGGTAGACTCTGGAAAGATCACCTTGGATGCCAATGAGAGTAAGACGATCAAAGTTACAGGAGCTTCATCGAAATATATATTTACATCGCCAAACGATGGCGCACTCACTGCTACTGCAGATATGACCACCTGTGTAGCTCCGCCTCCGCCTCCAGCTGATCTTTCTGTGACGGGAGTTTGTACTTCTAATTCTGGTGAGGCTACCTTTGTCGTTACAAACAATGGCGCTGCAATGACTTCGCCATACACCTATGCTATTGTGGATACGAATGGCGCTGTTGCTGCGTCAGGCTCTATCAACTTGGGCGCAAATCAAAGTCTGACAATAAAAGTAACTGGTTCATCGTCTACGTATGTGTTTGCATCACCAAATGATAATGCTTTGACTACAGTAGTAGATATGACTGCTTGTGTTGCGCCACCTCCACCTCCCCCAGCGGATCTGTCTATTGTAGGTGCGTGTACAGCTTCAGCTGGAACCGCTACGTTCGAGATCAAGAACAATGGAACGGATATGCTTGCTCCTTACCCATACACGATTAAGGATGCGAGCGGTGCAATTGTTCAAACCGGTTCGATTTCTCTAATGGCAGGACAAAGTATTAAACTTACAGTATCTGGCTCATCTACAAGCTATACATTTGAGTCGTCCAGTAGTGCTGCTTTGACTACTGTAGTGGATATGACAACCTGTGTTCCAGTTCCACCTCCGCCTCCTAGTTTGTTTGCGAATGGATCTTGTGTGTATGGCGCCGGTGTGGCTCAATTCAATATCACTAATAATGGCGGCGACATGAAATCGCCATATAACTACACAATCACCGATAGTGCCGGAAATGTGGTTCAGTCTGGTACAGTTCAGTTGAGGGCAGGTGAGAGTTTAAGTCTTACGATCTCTGGTACCTTCGACTCACTACTCTTGACCATCCTTGATGGTGCAGGAACGACTGTACTCACTAGTATGGCAAACTGTGCTGAAACTGGCGGATTAGCCGTCGCGCCTGCAGAGCCGCAGGTTTGTATCCAGTGTTTGATCTTCCACACCTTCCGCGATGATAATCTTGAAGTGTATCGTTTGGATGGTATAGAAGGACAACCAGGCTTCAAGCTCTACAATTTGTCAAAAGATGAATCTGTTGATAGTCGCCCGAGCCGTGCGCCTAACGATAGCTGGGTCGTGTTCCAAAGCGACCGTGATGGAAATGTCGAGCTGTATTACACAGACTTACTTGGCAGCGGTGAAGCGATTCGTTTGACAGACACTGAGGCGAATAATACTAATCCGATGTACGGTCCAGATGCTGAGACTATCGTCTTCCAAAGCGATAGAAACGGTCGTAGCGATCTCTTCACAATTGATCAGAACACAGGTAAAGAAGTCCAGCTGACTAGTTCTTCGGCAGATGATATCAACCCGTTCTTCTCACCAGATATCAACAAACTGGTCTTCCAGAGTAACCGTAATGGCAATTGGGATCTTTTCGTCCTTGATCTGGAAACTGGTACTGAAACTCAGTTGACCAGTTCGACAGAAAATGAAACCTTCCCGGCTTGGTCTTCAAATGGAAAGCAGATTGCCTACATTAAAGAAGTTAACGGCGCAACAGACCTGTATGTGATTGACCTCGAAACCGGAACGGAGAGACAAATTACCAACGACGGCAAGACGACCAATGCTGTTTGGTCTCCAGAAGGTGACCGGATTGCCTACCAATCTGAACGCAGCGGAAACTTGGATATCTATAGCTATGACTTTAGAGATAACAAGGAATACCGTGTGACAGACTACGAAGGTAAAGACTCAGGTCCAACATGGGACTGCGGCGGTACAAACCTCGCCTTTACATCGGTTCGTGACGGAGACTTGAACATCTTCCAGGTCTTCTGGCAGGGTGGTTCCGCTGGAAACATGACCATCGACCCCGCTTCGGATAAGTGGTCACAGTGGCGACCCAGCAATGACATTTCAAGTGTGGGCTACTAAGATTTGATAGAAGGAAAGAGCCTCTCCCAAGTTGTGGGGGAGGCTCTTTTTGTGCCTCATTCTTTCCTAATGAGCCTATCCTAGCCATGATTCGCAACTCGTTGGTATAATCCGCCCGCTTATACAAAAAACCAAATAACCAAGGAAAATGCAAGAATGATCGATGTAAATGAACTTCGCAAAGGTGTCACTTTTGAATTGGACGGCAACCTCTATAAGGTGTTGGACTATTCACATAATAAAACTGGACGTGGCAATGCGACCATCCGTGTTAAGGCGCGTAATCTCCTTACCGGTGCCAACATTGAACGTACTTTCAACTCGGGTCAATCCGTGCAGGATGTAAGCCTCGATTTTGCTAATGTTTCTTACCTCTACAGTGATGGTGACCTTTACTATTTTATGGATAAGGTCACTTTCGAACAACCTGGTATTAAAGCCGAGTCACTTGGCGAAAGTGCTCAGTACCTCAAAGAGGGCATGGAAGTTAAGTTGACCTTCTACAAAGGCGAAGCCATTGACGTGGAAATGCCTACTTCTGTAGACCTCAAAGTAGTGGAAGCTGAAATGGCGATTCGTGGCGATACTGCCACTGGTGTAACCAAGAAGGTCACTACTGAAACCGGGCTTACTGTGCAATGCCCGAACTTCGTCAACGTTGGCGATACCATTCGTGTGGACACCCGTACGGGCGAATACGTAACTCGCGTCTAATAAAAATGAAAACACCTGCTGGGCACGAGTGTCCGCATTTTTACGGCGACTATTTCCGCGGCAGAAACGTGGAAGAATGCCGTTTGCTTAAGTCACAAAACCAAGCCTGGTCTCCAGACCTTTGTAAGACTTGCCCTGTGCCTGCCATTGCACGCGCGAATTCGTGCCAGTTTATGAAGTTGAATGTTGTGGTGGCACGTCCGCTGACGGCTATATTTCAGCGTAGAGTGCAAGTGCAAGTATATTGCGAAAAATCCAATCAAAATGTTTCTGAACCTCAGGTGGGGTGTGGCGAATGCCATGCCCTGCCTTTTAAATTCGAAATAAAAGAAGATTAACCCAAAGACTCCGGGGGAGTCTTTTTTCATCATGAAGCTCACATTACTGCTAGACCTTGACGAAACCCTGCTGAACACCAATCAGGATATTTTTTTCCCTGCATACATTCAGGCATTATCGACCAATTTTGCATCGCAGTTCGACCCAAAACTAGTCATGCGTGCGTTAATGTCTAGCATCGAAAAGATGAACCAAAATGACGATGCTTCCCGCACATTGAAAGATGTGTTCAGTGATGAATTCTGCCCGCAAGTGGGGATGACGCGTGAAGAGCTAGATGCACACATTGATGTGTTTTATAGCCAAGTATTCCCAACTTTGCGCGGTATCACTTCTCAAATTGCAGAGACGCAACCGTTCATTGAATGGGCGATGAAGCAAGGATATCGTTTGGTTGTGGCGACTGACCCGTTATTGCCGCGCCCGGCTACACGTCAACGAGTGCAATGGGCTGGGTTAGACCCCGACCAATTTGAGTTAATTTCTACCTTTGAAGATTTCCACTTTTTGAAAAATTTTTCTGCCTACTATGCTGAGGTGCTCGGGCAATTAGGCTGGCATGAGGGTCCGGTTCTCATGGTGGGAAATGATGCCGAGCGGGATATTCTTTCAGCGAAGAGGCTCGGGCTGGCTACGTTTTTCGTGGAAACAGGATCCGGTTCAACGTCTGGACCTGAGGCGGGACCGCGCGGCACATTATCTGATCTACGCCGTTACCTTGAGTCTACTGACCTAGCATCCTTAACTCCATCCTTTAAAACAAAAGAAGCCATCATGGCAATTCAAGCGTCTGTGCCTGCTGTATTAGATACCTTCTTTCGCGGATTAACCGCAGAGGCATGGAAACGTAAGCCTGCTTCTAGTGAATGGACGTTGACAGAATTGGTCTGCCATTTGCGTGATACGGAGCGTGAGATTCACCACATGCAGTTACAGCTTTTTAATGGACAAGATGAGCCGTTCATTCCCCGACCTGATACAGGGATTTGGGCAAATCAACGAGATTATTTGCACGAAGATGGGCTTTCTGCATTGCGTGAATTTTCTACTGCACGGTCTTTAACACTAGAAATATTGAAAAATAAGCCCGATGTGGAGTGGGAACGCAAAGCCCGCCATGCAATTTTTGGACCAACCAATTTCCGCGAAGTGGCAGGCTTTATTGCAGACCACGACAGATTGCACGTTCAACAAGCTCTTTCCTTATTGAAAAAACTTCAATAATTATGAGGTAAACCCTGGTTTTTTGAGCCTAGGAGTGATTTTCTTGCGTGTCCAATTCCCGAATCTTGTGTTAAATAGGACAAGTTTGCTTGTTCTATTTTTTTGCAAATTAACAATAAGGAGTACTGGTACATGAGAAAACGAGTTGTTGTAACGGGATTGGGGTGTGTTAGCCCGGTTGGAAATAATGTAAAAGATACTTGGGAAGCTTTGCTTGCGGGCAAGTCTGGTGCAGCCCCTATTACCGCGTTTGATGCCAGCGCCCATAAGACGAAGTTCGCCTCAGAAGTAAAAGGTTTTGACGGAGCTGCCTTATTTGGCACCCGTGAATCTCGCAAAATGGACCGCTTCACTCAGTTTGCTACCGCGGCAACGTTGGAAGCACTGGAACACTCAGGGTTGAAGATCGATGAATCAAATCGTGACCGCGTTGGTATCTTAATCGGCACCGGTATTGGCGGCATTATTACCACCATTGAGCAATACGAGAATCTCAAAGAACGCGGACCAGAACGTGTCAGTCCTTTCTTGATTCCGATGATGATTGCAGATAGCGCCGCAGGCAACCTTGCCATCCGCATTGGTGCGCGTGGACCAAACATGTCTTTGGCAACTGCCTGTGCTTCTGGCACGAATGGTGTAGGAGAAGCAGCAGAAATGATCCGCCGTGGCGCCGCAGACGTAATGGTGGCTGGGGCTTCTGAAGCTGCCATTCATTCCTTGACGATGGCAGGTATGAATGTGATGACTGCTCTCTCAACCCGCAATGATGACCCACAGCGTGCTTCACGTCCGTTCGATAAAGACCGAGATGGGTTCTTGATGGGAGAAGGATCGGCGGTATTGATTTTAGAGTCTTTGGAACATGCCCAGGCTCGCGGCGCGAATATCCTTTGTGAATTTACTGGCTACGGCACTTCAGATGATGCGCATCATATTTCTGCTCCGGCAGAAAATGGGGCAGGTGCTGCTATTTCCATGAGCTTGGCATTGAAAGATGCTGGATTTGGAACAACAGATATTCAATACATCAATGCCCACGGTACATCCACGCAGTTGAATGACAAGAGCGAAACCGCGGCGATCAAAACTGTGTTTGGTGAACAAGCCTATAAACTTGCGGTGTCTTCTACCAAGTCGATGACCGGGCATCTTTTGGGTGCTTCTGGCGCTTTGGAAGCGATGATTTCTGCTTTGACCATCATGCACCAGATTTTGCCGCCTACGATCAACTATGAAACTCCTGATCCGAACTGTGATCTCGATTACGTTCCCAATCAACCACGCAAGACGAATGTGACCAATGTTATGTCTAATTCGTTTGGTTTTGGCGGACACAATGCGACTCTGGTACTTAGCCGCTATCAATAAGGAGAAAGCATGCCATACGCGCATATTACGGGTTGGGGTGTAAGTGTCCCTGAACCGGTGTTGACGAATGACGACCTTGCAAAAATGGTCGAGACCAATGATGAATGGATTCGCGAGCGCACTGGGATTCGTGAACGGCACATTGCCAGAGAAGATCAATCTACAGCAACATTAGCAGTTGATGCGGCGGTCAAAGCTTTACAAGTGGCTAATTTAGCGCCAACTGAATTGGATTTGATCATCGTTACATCTTCTTCGCCAGAATATATTTTCCCAGCAACTGCATGTCTGGTGCAGGATCAGATCGGTGCCACTAAAGCTGGAGCATTCGATTTGCTTGCAGCGTGTTCAGGTTTTATTTACGCCACCAATATGGCGGCGCAGTCGATTCGAAGTGGTTCAATCAAAAATGCCTTAGTCATTGGCTCTGAGACCCTCTCTCGTTTTGTGAACTGGAAAGACCGCAGCACTTGTATTCTTTTTGGCGATGGCGCTGGAGCCTTCGTTATCCAAGCAAGTGACCAGCCCGGTGGGGTCTTATCGGCGGTCATGCATTCAGACGGCTCTGGCGCAGACTCCTTAACTCTGTTGGGCGGAGGTGCACGCTTCCCAGCTAATGAAACCACAGTTGCAGAAGGCAAACATTATGTGCAAATGGATGGCAAAGCTGTTTTTCGATTTGCTACACGCGTGATGGGTACTGCGACCAAAGAGGCTCTCGAACTTGCTAACGTGAAACTTGAAGAAGTGGACTATATTATTCCGCATCAGGCAAACTACCGCATTATTGAAACAGCGGCAAAATACCTAAAGCTGCCCTTAGATAAATTTATTATCAATGTCGATCGTTACGGTAACACCTCCACAGCATCTATTCCCATTGCTGCAGTAGAAGCAATTGAAAAAGGCAAACTAAAAAGCGGTAACAAAGTGGTTTTTGTTGGCTTTGGTGCGGGTTTAACCTGGGGTGCGCTCGTTGCACAATGGAGTGGTCCCATCCCTGCAAAGAAACAAGTTCACCCCGAGCAGTATCGTTTGTTTGCGCGCCTTCGTTCATGGCTGTTACGTGCCCTGCGTTTCCTTGAAGGTTTGCTCTCTCGCCGCGAACTCTAATCAAGTTTTCATTTGAACTATGGTACGATTGATATGAAATTCAATCAAGGAGCTTACTATGGGTTTACCACGTGGTTCAGAGTGGATTTTCATTCTGATTATCGTTGTTCTTGTTTTTGGTCCGGGTCGCATTGGCAAAGTAGCTGGTGAGATCGGCAAGAGCATCAAATCTTTCCGTGATGGTTTGAGCGGCGAAGAAGAAGCAGAGAAGAAATCCGATACAACAGAACAGAAGTAATTAAAAACAGACCGTAATCACGGTCTGTTTTTTGTTTAATTTTTTAGCTGCTCAGCCAACACATCAGCTTCTGTTGTTGGCTGTTGGCAAACAAAGCCTTCACACACATACACAGTGGCTTTACCATGCATCAGTGGACGGTCATGGAGCAATGCGGGGGTGTTTTTTTCTAAAGAAGACGATGCAGCCACCACCACGTTCGGTCTATATTCAGACCAAATAACTTTGAGCAAACTCTGGAAGTTTGGGTCTCCCGCTTCTCCCACCGCCGCTACCTGTTTCAGCGTTCCTGTAGCAAGCTGCGCCGCTGTAAGCCAGCGCCCAAACCCAAGCGGATATTGCAAGACAAATTTATGCACCAAGCCAAATGATTTTTCTGCAATATCACGATAGCTGCCATTGTCAGTATATGCGGCTAACTTTAATAAGGCTTCACAAGCTAAGGAATTCCCTGAAGGGGTTGCATTATCTTGTACATCTTTTGGGCGAAACAGGAGGTTTTCACCATCAATGGGGGTATCGAAGAAGCCACCATTCGGGTCTTGGAATTTATCGACCATTTCGTCTGCGAGTTCTTTGGCAGCAGTGAACCATTTGGTTTTGAAATCGGTCTGGTACATTTCCAATAGCCCAAGGATCAATGATGCATAGTCTTCAAGGAAAACTTCATTGGTGGTTTTGCCATCTCGCCACGATCGGTGTAATCTGCCATCAACTCGCAAGTTGGATAACAAAAACTCTGCGCTGCGCGTAGCCAGATTTGAGTAGGTGATTGATTTTGGACTAACACCCGCGAGGACTCGGGCAGCTTCGGCGATGGCAGAGAGCATCAATCCATTCCACGAGGTGAGGACTTTATCATCTGTTCCCGGGCGAACGCGTTTGGAGCGGGCAGCATAAAGCTTGGAGTGAGACTCGGCTAATTTGGCGAGAACAGCTTCCGGGTCCAGTTTGAAGCGGGCGGCAAGGGAAGCATCGTCTAATGCACGCTGAAGGACGGTCTTGCCTTCCCAATTCCCTTTGACCGTTACTCCATATGCCGCTTCAAAAAATTCAGACTCATCTTTTAATACGTCACGAATTTCATCTAAGCTCCACACATAGAACTTGCCTTCTTCGCCTTCCGAGTCAGCATCGAGCGAAGAATAAAAACCGCCTTGTGGGTGCGTCATTTCTTTCGCGATGAATTCAAGAGTTTCTTCGACAATGCGTTTGTAGAATGGGTCGTGTGTTACTTGCCAGGCATGCACATATATGCGGACAAGTTGCGCGTTGTCGTAAAGCATTTTTTCGTAATGGCATGCCTAATCGTACAAACGGAGTTGTGTTTTCAGCGCGGATATCAGTTGGTAGTTATGGTCTGATGTCTCACTAAGGATTTGGGCTGCTCGCCAATTGCCGCTCCATATCAGTTGGCAAATTGACTGGTTGTAAACAAACAAATCCCTTACATACATAAGCCGTTGGAAGACTATTTAGTAAAGGTCTATCTTTCAGTAGGGCTGGTGCATCTGGCTCCGGCGGGTAATTGGAAATTGCTGTTACTTGACGGGGTCGGAATGTTTTCCAAAGGGTTTTTAATAATTCTTTGGTTTCGGCATGTTGCGAGGCACCGATTATTGCCACTTCACGAGTCGGACCGACAGCAAAGTCAGCTGCACACAACCACTGCGAAAATGCTGTTGGATAGCGTAACATGGCTCCATATAGTGAGGAAAGCATATCCTCAGCAATATCTCGCCAGGCAGTCCTATCCCCATACGCTGCTAGTTCGAATAAGGCAGTAGCGGCGAGCGCATTTCCAGACGGAGTGGCATTGTCCTGAATATCTTTCGGACGGATAAGGAGGGCTTGATGATCGTCACGTGTATCGAAAAAACCTCCATTTGGATCAACGAAGTGTGCCACCATTTCATCGGCAAGTTTCAAAGCCGAAAGATACCATTCTTTATTTGGATCGGATTGATACAACGCCAAAAGCGCCAAGATTAGACCAGCGTAATCCTCAAGGTAGGCATTGTGTTTTGCCTGTCCCTCTCGCCAGGATCGGTGCAGCCGATCATTTGTATATAGATTATTCAATAAGAAGTGTGCGTTGCGAATGGCAACCTGTAGATAATCCTGTCTATTCAAATAACGCCCAGCCTCTGCAAAGGCTTTGAGCATAAGGGAGTTCCACATTACCAGTACCTTGTCATCAGTGGTAGGGCGGATGCGTGAATTCCTTACCTCGAGAAGCTTTTTGTGGCACTTTGATAATTTTTGCTGAAGTTCTTCTTGATCTATTTTGAAACGGGCGGCGAGAGTGGGATTGTCGAGAGCGCGTTGCAAGATCGTTTTGCCTTCCCAATTGCCTGATGGGTTAATACCATACGCAGCTTTGAAAAAGTCGAAGTCTGAACCGAGCATTCCCTTGAGCTCATCGTGTGTCCAGATATAGAATTTTCCTTCTTCTCCCTCCGAATCGGCATCTAAACTACTGAAAAATCCACCTTCTGAATGGGTTAGTTCGCGTAAGACAAAATCCAGCGTCTCCTCGCAAATCTTGCGATAGTCATTATTGCCAGTGACCAAATACCCATGCAAATATGCCAAAGATAACTGGGCATTATCATATGTCATTTTTTCAAAGTGTGGCGTCCTCCAAAAATTGTCGACGCTATAACGGGAAAAACCGCCGCCGACAACATCATACATTCCGCCACGTGACATGGCGCTCAATGTATGGGTGATAACCTTTAATATTTGTTCGCGTTGCGCTGTATCCGTGTTTGCACGACGTAAAAGAAATTCGATGGACATGGGTTGCGGAAACTTCGGAGCTGAACCCCAGCCACCATAGCCCCAATCGTAAGAATCAATCAGATTCTTTATGGCTGCTTCGAGTGCTTCTTTGGTTATTTCATTCTTATTCTCAGGCTTGTGAATAGGCGGGCGAATATGTTCAAGCACTTGGTTTCCAACTCGATCCACTTCCTGAACATCTTCGCGCCATGCATTGGCGATGTTTGACAATACTTCTTTGAAAGCCGGCATGTTGTAGCGCCGAACAGGCGGAAAGTATGTGCCTGCGTAAAACGGACGCAAGTCAGGTGTAAGGAAGACAGACATGGGCCAGCCACCAGAGCCGGTCATGGAAACGGTAGCCTGCATATATATCCCGTCCACATCTGGACGTTCTTCCCGATCTACCTTGATGCTGATAAACTCTTGATTCATCAGCGAAGCAGTTTCAGGGTCCTCGAAACTCTCTTCCCTCATGCGGTGACACCAGTGACATGCAGCATAGCCGATGCTTAGGAAAATCGGTTTATTTTCAGCTTTGGCTTTTCTCAGAGCTTCTTCGCCCCAAGGATACCAATCTACAGGATTGTTTGCATGTTGAAGTAGGTAAGGGGAATTTTCATTTATTAGTTGGTTGGGCATAAGATACCTCTAAGGCAAATATGAAAAACAATCCATAAAATTATAGTCCAAGGAACTGTACGTGTCGATGAGGGCATATCGTGGTTGCCGTTGCGTTAGGGGTGGTGCTATCAACCGATAAATCGGGGCAATGGGACTCTGAAGTCACCAATATCTACACATTGAAGCATGGTTCACAAAAGTTTCAATCCTCTGAAAGAGGCAGGTATAAACTTGCACCCGTATATATGTATGCCGCGTTCGACAAATACGATCTGTACTTATAAAATTATTTCAATAGAGTCCCAGTGCATAGTTTATCAAACTCCTCCCTGGTTACAGTGCCACCTCCAAAGTGAAGTGCATTCGCTGCCCCAGCAGCAGTGCCATAACGCAGTGCAGTCTCTGGTAGATTTCCCGAATCCAGCGCAAACGCCAGCCCACCGAGAAAAGCATCTCCGCTGCCTACAGTGCTGACCACTTCAATTGCAGGCGGATGTGCAGTCCACACTCCAGACTCTGTGATTAGGACAGCGCCATCTTTGCCAAGAGTTATTGCAATCGATGAGATACCTTGCGCCAGTAATTTTTTGCCTGCCATAACTGCCAGTTCCATGTTGGAAATTTCCAACCCAAGCGATTCGCCCAACTCCGCTGCATTGACCTTGATACTCACACCGTGAACACCCAGCGCGGTTTTCAATGCCGTGCCGCTCGTATCTACCCAAACAGATTTTTTTCGCTCGACCAAACCAGAAAGCAATAACCGAAAATTATCTACTGAAAACCCTGGCGGTAGGCTTCCGCTGACACAAACAAGGTCAGTCCGTGCAGACATTTCCCAAACATCATTGCAAAACAAATGAGTGGTTTCTACATTCACTTCTACGCCACACTCATTGACCACGGTTGCATCTCTGCCTTCTTCCACTAAGATAACACACGTGCGCGTTTCGTTTTTTGTTTTCGTCCACTGTGCCGATAACCCTTCCTGCCTTGCCAGATCAGAAAATAGATTACCCGTATGCCCACCGACCAACCCCATACAAAACGGCTCCCCACCCAGCGTATGGATTGTCCGTGCAACATTCAATCCCTTGCCGCCAGCTGCTGTCAAAACTTTTTCTGCACGATGAACTTCGCCAAGATGCAAAGAATTCACATACAACGTGCGGTCAATGGCAGGGTTGGGCGTAACGCAAAGGATCATAAAAATTTCAACGCCTCTTCAAGAGTCGATTGTCCGTTCGTGCCGCCTGCCTGCTGTGTGGATAATGCTCCGCATACGCACGCTAACCTCAAAGACTTCTCCAACTCCCAATCGTTCAAGTAGCCGTACATAAAACCCGCGTCAAATGAATCACCTGCGCCAACCGTGTCCACCACTTTTACGGGGATGCTTTCAACTTGGACTCTTTGACTCCCGCAGATTCCCAACGCCCCATCTTTTCCCAACTTAATGGCAAGCGCCTCCACCTTGGACTGGAGCCTGGTCGCTGCTTCTTCAGCATTCTCTGTACCTGTGAGCGACTTCGCCTCCGCTTCGTTCGGCAGAAAGACGTTTGTGACGGCAAGCAGTTCATCGAACCCGATCCACTTTCCGGATGGGTCGTAGTTGGTGTCGAGGGATGTGGTTAAGCCAAGAGATTGGGCGCGTTTGAATAAAGCAGGCAGATTGGGCTGAAGTTTGGTTTGCAAAAAGTAACTCGCCACATGCAAGTGACGGGCTTGCGCCAGCAAACTGTCAGCGATGTCTGAAGCTTGGAGATCAGCGATTAAGCCAGAGTGAGTCAGAATCGCGCGGTCGATCCCGTTGTTGAGGATGACGCTCAATCCTGTTTGCCCATCTTTGCGAAGGAGAACATGGCTTACATCCACACCGCGCTTGGACATTTCATCCAACATGAAGCGACCGAAGACATCATCCCCGCACAAGCCGATGAAGGCAACGTTGAGTCCCAGCCGCGCTGCGCCGCAGGCAAAAATGGCAGAGGATGAACCGATGGTGAGCGCGGCGGCGTCCACAAGTTTTTCAACCTGTCCAAATTCAGGCGTGACATTTCCTGAAAGGATGAGGTCGGGGTTGATTTCGCCAGCGACGAGGAGGTCGTATGGTTTCATTTTTATTCCGCAGTAGGGGCGGGGTCACCCCGTCCTTACAATCAATAGGTTTTGTGCCAACCAAACGGGGCTTCGGCTTGGAAGAAATCGGTGTAGGGTTTGGCTAGTGCATGACATAAAGATGTGAGGCGTGACATACGTTGTTGCCCAACAGTGCGCAGAAATTCGATACGATCATCGCCTATCATGGTGACGGCTTCCTTCCACACAGCACGACCGACAGCAATGCCGCTTGCTCCCGCGTTACATGCGACAACGACTTGCTGGACGAAGTTTTCATAGTCCACAGCGGCGGAGAGCAAAATCCATGGGATGTCGGTTACGGATGAAATTTCTTCGCAGGCTTCGCGCCAAAGGGTTTGGTTTATCTCTGCGACATCGAGCGGGAACTCAGCTTTGAGAATATCGGCGCCCAGAGGTGTGAGGCGCTTGGCGCTTTCTACAACAACGTATCTTTTTTCTTCAGAAGATAGTTTTTTATCATTGAGCGAATAGGATAGCGGTTCGAGCATGAGCACGAGATCATGCTTGGTACATTCATCGGCGATGTTTTTGGTAAAGGCTTCGGTCTCTTTGGCAGTGGGGGAATCGGGATGATAGTAGACGAGCAATTTGATCGCAGATGCGCCCATGCGTTTGGCTTTTTCCACACTCCAGCCTGGGATGATCTGCGCTTGGCGAGCGGTGGCGTCGCCTGTGTAACCCGTCGATTCGACAGCGACGACCAATCCAATTTCTTTGGGAATGACTCCCTGTGCAATGGCTTGCACGGCAGCGACTTCGGGGTCGAGCAGCACGGAGGTTGCATGGGAGGCGAGAGATGATGTTACATCCAGTTTGAAGCGGGAGAGTTCGGCGTCATCCACGAAGGCGGGATTTGCTTTTCTCAGATTCTGGCGATGGTCGAGGGCGAGCGCGGTAAATGTGCCACGAGAGGAGGAGATTTGTTGAAGTCCGCGTAGTTTGCCGATGGTGATAGGTTTCATGTTTTCAGGTTCCAGGTTTAAAGTCAAAGGTCAAAGGTCGAAGGTTATTTGACTTTTGACCTTCGACCTTTGACAGGATTTACGGGCAGGTTTGTATCCACGCGTCTAAGCCGCGTTGTTTGAGGATGGTGCTGAAGTTGAGTTGTTTGGATCGTTCGCAAAAAGCCGCGAAGTCGCCTGGCAGGTCGGTGTATTCGGCGGCAAAGACGGGTTTACCTGCTTCAATATAAGGAAGCATCTTTTCGGCTTCGTTGTAGTAGAAGTAGTCTTCGGTGATGGCGAAGTCGTAGATGTTTACGAGTTCTTTCACTTGGTCGGAAGCATTCTTTTGCCCGATGGCGAGTCCGCGTTTGTGAGCTTCGTCTGCGAGCCAGAGTGCGAATTTCAACTGGTCTTCGTAGGTGAGCGGAAAGCCTGTGTCGTTGGTGTAGATTTCCATGTTGTCGGGTTCGAGGGCATCGAAGCCTTTGGCTTGGCACAGGTCGAGGCGGGCGAGCATGATCGGCGCAAGCAAGTCAATGCGGCGGATGTCGAGCCAGCGTTCACCTTTCCATCCTTCATAATCTTTACCCAACACTTCGGCGGGGAATTGGTCTTTGTCGGGTCGCCAATCTTCCCATGAGCCGACGCTGATGTAGCAGATGACTTTGCGTTCCTTGGCGTGGAGTTCGTCGATGATGGCTTGATCCACGTACAGGTCAATGTCGTAGACATCCGCTTCGATGGATGTGTCGATGTCGAGGTTGCCGATTTGCCATTGCCAGGTGAGTCCAGATTTTGGTTGCCACCATTGGGTTGAAGGTTGAAGGTTAGAGGTTGAAGGTTGGGTAGATGAATGCATAAGATTAGATTCTTTTGTTTGAGGAGAATCAGGTTCGGATAAGTCGGAGGCGGGTTTACATCCTAAAAGGAGAGAGGAAAGAAGAAAGAGACAAATTACGCGTCTCATTGATATTCGGGGAGCATGTCGCCGTGGGCTGTGATCAGTTCGTCGATGAGTGACCAGATCTGGTCGAGGCTGAGTTCGGCAGCGGTGTGCGGATCGAGCATGGCGGCGTGGTAGATGTGTTCGCGTTTGCGGGTGAGCGCAGCTTCGACGACCAGCGATTGCACGTTGATGTTGGTCTGTTGCATGGCGGCGAGATGTGGCGGCATCTTGCCGATGTGCGTCGGTTGAAGTCCGCTTTTATCGACCAGCACGGGGACTTCGACGCAGCAGCCTTGCGGGAGGTTGTCGATGAGCCCATTGTTGGAGACGTTGCCATAGACGACGCGTGGTGTGCCTGTTTCGAGCGAGTGAATGATGAGTGAGCCGTATTCCTGACTGCGTTCGTAAGACTCGTTTAGTTCACCGCGTTCGAGTGCGGCTTTGTCGGCTTCCCATTCGGCGATCTGAATTTCACAACGTGTGATGTATTCATCGACGGGAATTTCAAATTCTTCGAGCAGGTCGGGACGATTCTGTTTGATGAACCACGGCACGTACTCGCTGAAGTGTTCGCTCGACTCGGTGACGAAGTAGCCCGTGCGTTTGAAAACTTCATAGCGGACATGATTGGCAAGGTTGCGATATCCGCGTGCGTAGGATTTTGCCTCTGCGGCTTTACGAATTTTTGGATAGAGGTCTTCACCATTGCGTTCGAACTTGAGATAGAACGCCATGTGATTGATGCCCGCGCAGATGTAATTGATCTCGTTGATGGGAACGCCAATGTCTTCGGCGAGGACTTCGGCTGTGCCTTGCACGCTGTGACACAAGCCGACGGTCTTAATCTTGCTGGCTTTGTTGATCGCCCAGGTGTTCATTGCCATTGGGTTAACGTATTGCAGGAAGGTCACATCGGGGCAGACTTCTTCCATGTCTTTGCAGATGTCGAGAAAGACGGGGATGGTGCGAAGTCCGCGCATGATGCCGCCGATGCCCAGCGTATCGGCGATGGTTTGTTTGATGCCGTACTTTTTCGGGATTTCAAAATCAATGACGGTGCTGGGTTTGTAGCCGCCGACTTGAAACATGCTGATGGCATAGTCCGCGCCATCGAGAGCGGCGCGGCGGTCGAGTGTGGCTTCGATCTTCGGTTTCGCGCCGAAGAATTCCGCGATCTTGTGTGCGACAATTTCGGTGGTCTTGAGGCGCACAGGGTCGATGTCCATCAGGCTAATGGTGGAGTTGGCAAGCTCGGGGAAGGCGAGAATGTCTGCGAGCAGGTTCTTGGCGAAGACGGTGCTGCCTGCACCGATGAAGGTGATTTTGGGCATGAGGGTTCTCCTTGGGATTGGGTTTCAGGTTTGAAGGTTTGAAAGTTGCAGGTTGAAGGTTGGAGGTTTCAGATTTATGGATTTTGTATTTCTTTGAATTCATTACCACGTTGGTAATTTCCGCCAGTAGATTTATTTACTGTGACTGTGCCGAGAAAATTGAAACCTGTTTGTTCATCGAAGGTATTTTCGTTGGCGAATTGAATGGCGTAGAGCGGATTGTCATGCAAGGTTTCATAGGCGTCAGGCAGCCAAAGCGCGAGTTGGTATTCGCCTTCTTCTGCATTGGAGGGGATATGCAGTTGAAGAGTGAACGATGAATTTCCAGGCTGCCATGTGCGCGGGTCTATGGAGGTTTTGACTTCATAGCGTTCGAAGCCATTAAGGAGCACAATGTATAAAAATCTTTCATTGACGATCGAAGCAAAGCCTTTGTTCTCCAAGGTAACCGCGAGATTGAGAATGCCGCCAGGGCGCACTTGTTCATTGAATTCTGCTGATGTCAGCGCGAGACGATAGCCCATGCGGTCAGTAATCTCTTGCAGACAACCGCCTTCTTCCCATGAGCGCAGGATACCTTTGTGATACGCCTCGTTGATGGCAGAGAAGTGCAGCAGTTCCATTTCTTGAACGGCGTTCGTACATTCCGAACGCGGGGGGAAGGGCGCGCAGGTCTCTCCGCTCATGGGCGTGAAGCGAGTCAACTCGGCAAGGTAGGCTTGGTCGCGTTCGATGGTTATCTCGCCATCTCGTTCGTAGGTGCCAACATCTGTTTCACTTGAAAGAAAACAATCGTTGTGATGCGCCACGTGTGCATTGGCTGCGCCTTCTGGGCTTGGGTACATCTCAATGATGTTGGCAGGATAACGGACTTGCACAAAACGATTTGGAATGGCGGCAAGAACAGCGTTGAGAATTTCCTGTTTGTCTTGAATGTTATCCAAGCCATTGGTCGAGGTGTGCCACTCACCCCACGCGCCGATGAATCCCGCTTCGACCCAGGCAATGACATCCGTGTTGGATTGCAGAAGCGGCGTCAACTGCTCGATGTGTTTGAGGATTTGGGATTTGGATGCGTCAGGCTCAGAATCGGGATACGGTCCCTCGTTGTAGGCGAAACGGATGATGGCTTTAATCCCCGCCTCTCGGATATCGTCGAAGTTGGTCTGTAGCCCGTCGAGCAGTTCCTTCGGGAGGTCTGATTCGCGGTAGTCGTTCAGATAAATATTGAGATGAGCAAGCGTGTTCCCCGTAATGCGCACGGAACTAAACCCTGCTGGGCTGGGGAGTTCGTAGGGGGTAAAGAATCCGCGCTCGGGGTTGAGGAGGGGGGCTTCAGAGTAGACGTAGGTGTGGGAAATGGGATCAGGTTCCCCCTTCGGGGACGATGCGGGTGAGGAAGAAGCGGGGCTACATCCGAAGAGGAAAGAGGAAAGAAGAAAGAGGCTGAAGATACGTCGCATGTTATTTGAACGCGGATGAGGTTGCCTGATCCACGATCCAGCGTTGCAGGAAGATGTAGACGACAAAGATGGGGATGAGGGTGAGGATGGAGGCGGCGAGGATGAGTCCCTGATTGGAGACGTGCGCGGTTTGAAACCAGACGACCAAAAGTGGAATAGTCCGTTTCTCTGGCGAGGTGAGCACGATGAGAGGCCAGAGATAATCGTTCCAAGTAGACATGAAGGTGAAGATGCCGAGGGAGGCGAGGGGAGGTCCCATTTGTGGGAGGACGATGCGGCTGTAGATGCCAAACTCCGATGCGCCGTCGATGCGGGCGGCGTCCATAAGTTCGGAGGGCAGGGCTTCGATAAACTGTTTCATCATGAAGATGCCGTAAGCGTCAATAAAAGCAGGGATGATGAGCGCCCAGAGCGAATCGATCAGACCGAGCTTGACGACCAGCAGGTAGTTAGGGATCATGACCACTTGAAATGGAATCATGATCTGAATGAGAATGACCCCGAAGGCGAGGTTCTTGCCTTTGAAGTGATACTTGGCGAAGATATAGCCCGCGTAGGAACTGGTGAAGAGGGTGATGACCACGCGGGTGACGGATACGAAAATACTGTTGAATAAGTTTTGCGCGAGGGGAATATCCCTGTCTTTCAGGATGGTGGTGTAATTATTAAGTGAGGGTGTCTTTGAGAAAAAGTCTGGCGGGGTCTGGCGCAGTTCGGCGGGAGTTTTTAGCGAGGAAACGATGATGTAAAAGAACGGCAGGAGTGTGCCGATCAGCCCGACGATCAGAACAGCGTATGCGCCTGATTTGCCGAGTACGAAGCCGATGGAAGGTTTTTTGTTTGAGGTAATGGTCATCTTAATACTCCCATTCAGTGCGCAGAATGCGGAATTGAATCACGGTAAGGGTCAAGATGATGATGAATAAGATCATCGACATCGCGGCAGATAAGCCAAGATTATTCGCAAATTTGAAGGCGTTCTCGTAAATACTCAATAACAAGGTTTGAGTCTGGTTTTGAGGTCCGCCACGGGTGAGGAGTTGGAAGATGACGAACACTTGCAGCGAAGAGATCACCGTCAGAACGCTGGTCAGTAACACGGTCCGACTGAGAAGCGGGACGACCACGAGCCAGAATTCCTGCCAGGTGTTGGCACCGTCCACGCGGGCGGCTTCGCGTAATGTCTTTGGGATGGATTGCAAAGCGGCGACGAAGATGACGAGGTTGTAGCCAAAATCCTGCCAAACGTGCGCGATAACTACACAGATCATCGCCAACGGTATGCCGAAGTAGACCTGGCTTGGGTCTTGAAGCCACGATTTCGGCGGGACGAGCCCAATAGCTTTGAACATCAGGCTAAGCAGCCCCCAGCCTGGTGCGTACATGTATGACCAGATAATAACGAGCGATACAGATGATGAAATCGTGGGAAGAAAATAAATGGCGCGAAAAAAGGTCTTGAAACGCTCGCCAATGGATTCAAGCAACACGGCGAGTGGAAGAGTAATGATGAGATTGAGAGGTAGAACAAGCGCGGTGAAAATGAAGGTGTTTCGTAATGCAAGACGAAAAACTTCGGCGGGTTTGGTATTTTCTGTGAAGAGTTCAATGTAATTATTAAAGAGGATGAATGGATTGGCTCCGCCCAAGCCGAGAAAGCCGCTGCCTTCGCGGATGGGGGTGTAGTCGAAGAAGCTCATCACCACTGCCCAGACAATCGGAAACAACGTGAACACTCCCATATAAAGAAGAATGGGCGTCAGACTGCTGTAGGCAAAGCGACGCTGTCTTTCTGTCAATTTGCCGCTCTCGTTGAGAGGATCTTTTTTGAAGGAAGTGCTGAATGCCATGGGCTTCTCCAGAAATTTCATGTAGAGGCGGGTGATACCACTTCGTGGCACAAGACCCGCCCCTACAAATTCTTATTCGTTATTGTGCAGAATCCACCATGGCATTCGCGGCTTCGTGAATGCTATTTGCGGCTTCTTCGGCAGTCTGATTGCCTTGAATGGCATCAAGGATGGTCGGGTAGACGATCTCATATGCCAATTGATCGGGGTCGGTCAAGTTGCCTTGATAGGCACCCGCATCCAAGATCGGAAGGACAGCGGCAGCAAACGGAACGGCTTCTACATACTTTGGATCTGCGGCGACAGATTTCATTGCTGGGATGGTGGCAGAGGTTGTGTTGAAGTACATCACATTGGCTTCGTTTGCGCCAAGGAAGGCGGCGAGTTGCCAGGCGATGTCTGGGTGCTGTGTGCTCTTGCCGACCACGTAGCCCCATCCACCCACGGAGACGAACTTGTGCTCCGTGCCCATCATCGGCGGCAGGGAAACATAATCGAAGACTAAATCTGGATAGCCGATTTTCGCATCACCCGCGTACCAAGAGCCCAACACGCCAATGGCGTTGTGTCCCTGTGCAAATGAATCGCCGACCCATTCGCTATCCTGGTTGAAGATGATTGGGTCAACGATGCCATCTTTTTGAGCCATGTCCATTAACTTTTGAATGGTGGCAACGGCTTCAGGTGAATTGAAGTTGAAGTGCTTACCATCTTCCGCGAAATAATTTCCGCCTTGTTCCAAAATGCCAGCGAGGAAATATGTGAACAACTGATCGCTATTGGTATAGTGCATGCCCGCAGTCGTCATCACGCCATCGGAGCCAAGCACGGTCATTTTCTTTGCATCGGCAACCACTGCATCCCAATTATCCCAAGTGGGCGGGTAAGCAATGCCAGCGGCTTCGAATAAAGCCGGGTTCACATACGCCCCGCCATATTCGAGATTGTATTCAGCAGGGAAGCCGTACAACTTACCGTCACAAGTCTGACCACCGAGTGGTGCATCGAAGAAAACTTCTTTCGCAGCATCGAGAGTCATCACATCGGCGGGCACTTCGAGCAACTGTCCGCCCGAGGCATAACGGCAAGTGTAACCGCCAGGGATGAGGATCACATCGGCAGTGTTACCGGCAGGGAGCGAAGTCTGAATCGTCTGAATGAACACATCCCACGGGAAGGTCTCATACTTAATAGTCACATTTGGGTTTGCTGCCATGAAGTCATCGAACATCTTCTGATTGGCTTCATTGAAAGCAGGTGCCTGGTGTCCCCACACACGGATCTCAACTTTTTCATCAGTAGTTGCAGCGGGTGCTTCCGTTGCACCGCCACCACATGCAGCTAATAGAAGGCTTGCCAGAACAAGAACGAAAAACATCTTTCTCATCTTCTTCTCCATTTGGTTGTGATAGCCGCAACACCACGCTCGCGCGCGTGCCAGACAGGGAACACAGCTATCGGGTTGGGCGCACCCCGCCGCTCGCCATACTTAAATGGCAACCAGATCGAACATATGAATCAGTAGAGCAACCTCCTTTTAGAGATCCAACTTCACGACCGCCGTCAAATTGGTGGGGCGATCGGGATTCAACCTTTTAGCCAGTGAGCGATAGAATGCCATCAACTGGATCACTGGAAGATACAAAACATTGCGGACACTCTCTGGAACATGCGACTCAAAACAAACATCCGCATCAGACTCACCGAAAGCTGCTACGGTTCCCCCAAGCAGTTTCATCTCTGATAGCACCCTCGCTTCGTGAACTTGGTTCGCATCTGAAAGCATTCCCACCACTACAGCATTTTCATTGACCATGCTCATGGGGCCGTGGCGAAATTCCAAAAAATGAAATGGCTCGCTGTGGGTGAGGGTCATCTCTTTCATTTTGAGGTTCACTTCACAGGCAAGCCCATAACGAATGCCCGAGCCGAGGAAATAAAAACGGTCGAAGTTCAGGTTTTCACCGACCTTTTTTGCATAGGCTTCATACTTCGCAATTAAAACTTCGCCCGCTTTTGGCAGACCACTCATCGCTGAGAGCAGATCGTCACGTCCTGCCATTTTGGCGCACAAGGCTGTGACTGCGACATACATCGAAGCGAATGATCGAGTCTGCGCGACGGATTCTTCCTGTCCTTTATCGATTACGAAATTAAAATCTGCCATGCGCGAAAGGACTTCGTTGTAATTGCTGATGACGGCTATGTCACCGCGCTTTTCCGCTTTGAATTTTTCGGTTGCTTTTACGGTTTCGGTTGTTGTGCCAGAACGGCTGATGGCAACCAGTAATGTTTTCTGGTTGGTCAAAACTGTCTGCGAATTCAGCAACAACTCTCCGCCAGGGACGGCTTGTGCGGAGCGACCTGTCAGCTCGGTGTACAAAGTTGCGGCAGCCAGCGAGAGGTAGTAGGTCGAGCCGCAGCCAGTGAAAATGACCTGGTCGTAGTCACCAGCTTTCGGTGAGGGTGAAGCGTTCACTACATCCAATGCCTGTGCCCAGGCTTGAGTCTGTGATTTGATTTCGTTGTAGGTGTGGTAGTTAGTTGGTTGCATAGTCTCGTAGTCTCATAGTTTGGTGGTCGAGTAGGCTGAGCGTTCGTTGCGAAGCCTGTACACTTGCACCAGCACGCAAGTACAGGTGTCGATACCACAAATGTTTACGTGAATTTCAAAACCTTCATGGCATTCTCGCGATAGACTTTTTTCAAGACATCATCAGGTAGAAACAAGCCATAGGCATAGAAGCGCCCCTGCCCAGGGACTTCGCTGGCGTTGTAATTGAAATACTCATCATCTGTTTCGAGCAGGCGGTAGCTGAGACGATACGCATCCAGGTCGGGACTCATATCTGAGCCATACAGAATGCGGTCTTGATATTGAATGAAGAAACGGCGGGAGGTATAAGGCTGGCGTCCGATCTCGCCGAAGCGAGCGGAGATGTCGATGTAGTAGTTCGGACAATCGTCGAGCATTTGCCCGACCCAGCCGAGATTTTCACCATAGCAGCCCACATGTGCCCCGATAAAGGTAGTGGACGAATGGCGAGTGACGAGGTTCTTAAAACAATTCATGATGTGCATGAACGACGGGAATGGCGGGCTGGTAAATGCCCAATCGGGATGTTCGCCGATCTCTTCCCAGCGTTCATTGGTTTCGTCGATGGGGTCAAAGAATGCAACAGGGTCAGCAACATGAATGAGAACAGGAAAGCCGAGTTCCCCCGCGGTTTCCCAAATGGGGGAGAGACGTTCATCATCCACATCTACCAATTTGCCTTGATGGTCTTTGACATGCAATCCAAGCGGCTTCCAAATTTTGAGCCCTTGTGCGCCGCGCTCTTTCTGTGCGATCAAACGCTTCACCGCCCACTCTGGAAATTGATTCCCCAACTCCTGCCACTTGCTCCAATCCACGCCGCCGAAGACTTGGAAACGTTCAGGCGCTCCATCTTTGAAGTATTTGAGATGGGCATCGAGAATATCTTCACCCCAGCCACCATCCAGGTCTACATAATGGGTGACGCCTGCTTCATCAAGCAGATTGAGCAATTCGCTCAGTGGCTTTTTATCCCAGCCGCCGCCGAAAGGTTCGCCGAGATGATCATGCGCGTCGATGACAGGGAATTTCGGTTTGTTTACCAGTGTGGTCTTTGTGACTAGTTTGGACTGTGGACGAAAATTTTTGAGGAGCATGGTTCTCCTAAGTGATTAAGTTGATCTACGCGATGATTATTTCGATCTCGAGCTTTTTCAACGACTGCAAGAATTTCTTCTCTGCATGTGAGTCGGTCACAAAAACCTGCATGGACTTCAATGGAGCAAGCAAAGCAGTAGCCACCCGATTGATTTTCGTGTGATCGGCAACGATAATGACCGTCCGCCCGATCTTCAGGATGGCGCGGTCAGTGAGGGTTTCGGGCAGGTAATCATTCATTAGCCCATGTTCCAAACTGATTCCGCGTGTACCCATAATGACCTTGTCCACGCGCAGTTCTGCGAGTGCTTGCTCTGTAATGTGACCGATGAAGGAAAGTTCACTCTCGCGTAATTGTCCGCCCAGTGAAACGACGGTAATGTCTTTGATGCCAGCTAGTGCATTCAACACAGGTAACGAGTTGGTGATGACCGTGAGATTTTTTCGATCTCGTAGATGCTTTGCGGCTTCGAGTACCGTTGTCCCTGAGCCGAGGAAAACCGTTTCACCATCCGCAATCAATTCTGCGGCGGAGCGCCCAATGCTGGCTTTTTCGTCCGTTTGCTCGCCTCCCCGTTCAAGGATCGGTAACTCGGGCGGCGCCTGCTCCGCAGCGATCACGCCGCCATGTACGCGCTGGGCTTTGCCTTGCGAGGCAAGCGTTTCCAGGTCGCGCCTTGCAGTCGCTTCGCTGATCGAGAATTGCTCCACAATCTCAGCCACGCTTAATCGTCCCTGTTTGCCGAGCAGGGAAAGGATCTGTTTTTGCCGTTCAGGAGTGGGGGAAAATTCGCTCATAATCGATCATTAATCAATCAAAAACAATCATAGCAGATTTTTGAGAAATTGCAAGCATTAATTCATGGCAAAAGGAGTTGGATGATTAAACGAAAACACCTCTATGAAAAGAGGTGCCTATTTGTTTTGGTTTTCTATTCCCTATTTGTTAGGCATAACATTGTCAAATTGCAGACGGATTGGAACAAGAGAGCGAATCTTTTGAATATCGTAGAAGGATCATTGAATTATTGGATGTGAGGGCATCTTTTATAGTTGAAGACAATCAGAAATATATCGATGTATGGTGTTTCTTGGGACGTAATAAGTTATCGATTAAGGACCCTGCTTCTCAAAGTGTGGCGTCCTCCAAAAATTGTCGACGCTATAACGGGAAAAACCGCCGCCGACAACATCATACATTCCGCCGCGTGACATGTGTGCTATAGCGCGAGAAGCCGCCGCCGACAGCATCGTACATCCCGCCGCGTGCCATTACTTTGAGACAGTGCTCAATCAGTTTTAAGTATTCATTTTGCTTTGTAGTGACGGCGTGATGAAGCAAGAATTCAAGAACCATTGGTTGCGGAAATTTTGGCGCATCGCCCCAACCGCCTGTGCCCCAGTAATACGCGCCTTGCATGGATTTGGCAATGGCATCCATATGTTCAGACGTAAGAGTTTCTTCATTATTCGATTTTAGTTTTGTGTCTAAATGTTCAGAAACTTTATTGCTGGTTTTCTCAACTTCTTCCCGGTCATTTTGCCATGCGTTTGAAAGACCTGATAAAACTTCTTTGAAAGATGGCATGTTATAGCGGCGCACGGGCGGGAAGTAGGTGCCAGCATAAAATGGTTTGAGTTCGGGGGTAAGGAAGACAGACATGGGCCAGCCGCCAGAGCCGGTCATAGCGATGGTTGCCTGCATGTAGATATTATCGAGGTCGGGGCGTTCTTCGCGATCCACTTTGATGTTGATGAAGTGTTCGTTCATGAAAGCGGCGGTCTCAGAATCTTCGAAAGATTCATGAGCCATCACATGGCACCAATGACATGCGGCATAGCCGATGCTTAGGAAAATCGGTTTATTTTCGGCTTTGGCTTTGTTAAGAGCTTCTTCTCCCCACGGATACCAATCTACAGGATTGTTTGCATGTTGAAGTAGATATGGAGAACTTGCTGAAATAAGATAGTTAGGCATGTGTAACCTCTATAGTAAATATATACATTAACTTACAAGAGATTATAGCTTATGGACTAAAGTAGCGCTTTATAAAAAAGAAATAGATGTTGTTTCTCGTGCTAGAATCCTGTTTGAAAATGGATACCGAAACCAACACTTCATTGGAAGCAGACCTTACTCATAGTATTTCTGTTCGCAGCCTCGTGGAATTCGTAATGCAATCTGGAGACCTGACGGCAGGCGGGTTTCAAAGACGCGATCGCGCTCAACTAGGGACCCTAGGACATAAACGGGTGCAAAAATCTCGCCCGGAGGGATATGACACCGAGGTAGAGATTAGTTGTCGTATCGAAAATACCAATCCGCCATTGGAAGTACGAGGGCGGATCGATGGTTTATATGCTGGCAAAGAGCCGGTCGTCATTGAGGAAATCAAAACAACAACATTGAGTTTGGATCTGATACACGATGATCACAACCCATTGCATTGGGGACAAGCACAATGTTATGCATACATGTATGCCCTTCAGCAGAATTTAAGTGAAATCAGCGTTCATCTGACCTATTACCAATTGGATAGCCATGAAGAAAAAACATTTGAACGTCATTTCACTTGGACGGAACTGGAAAGCTTTTTCTCTAACCTAATTACCCCATATTTGGACTGGTTCAGGAAGGTCCAAGCATGGCAAGCTCGGCGTGACCGTTCTATTGAACAGCTCGAATTTCCCTATAATGAATATCGCCCTGGTCAGCGAGATTTGGCAGTTACTGTCTATAAAACCATTCGTGCCAATGATCGTGCTTATATTCAATCACCAACGGGTGTGGGGAAGACTATTGCAACCCTTTTCCCGTCAGTCAAAGCCTTGGGGCAAGGATTGGCGACCAAGATTTTTTATTTAACAGCCAAGACATCAGGACGATTAGTAGCGGAAAAGGCTTTAGAGGATATGCGCCAGTCGAATTTGTATCTTCGAAGTGTGACACTGACTGCCAAGGAAAAAATCTGTTTTTGTCCGCCAGTCAACTGCGACCCGGAAGTATGTATATTTGCTCGTGGGTATTTTGACAAGGTGAAGCTTGCGCTTCAAGAGCTGGGCCAGCATCAAATTTTTACCCGTCCGGTAATTGAAGAACTTGCCCGAAAGTATGAGATTTGCCCCTTTGAGTTTTCGCTAGATGTGGCATTATGGGTGGATTGCATCATCTGTGATTACAACTATGTTTTTGACCCGCGTGTCTATCTTCATCGCTTTTTTGACTTCACGACAGAGCCTTATATCTTCCTTGTGGATGAAGCTCATAATCTTCCAGATCGTGCTAGAGCTATGTACTCCGCTGATCTTGATAAAGAAAGCGTGTTAAATCTTCAACGTACATTGAAGCCACATGTGCCCGCGCTGGCGAAAAAACTAGGCGAGGTCAACAAAATTTTATTGGAGAAACGTAAAGCTTGTGAGGCAGAAGGTAAAGATGTCTTGGTTGAACATGAATTACCTGAAACATTACTCAATACAATTCGAGAGTTTAGTCATAAGGCTGAAGACTGGCTTGTTATGAATCCGGTGGCTGAATTTCGACAAGAGTTGTTGGAGTTTTACTTCCGATGCAGCAATTTCCTTCGTACTGCTGAATATTTTGATACAAACTATGTCTCATACTTTGAACGACGAGGACAGTCGGATTTGCATGCCAAACTATTCTGTCTGGACCCTGCCCCGATGTTGGCATTTCCTTTAGAACGTAGTTGTGCAACAATCTTTTTCTCTGCAACTCTGTTGCCCATGGGTTATTTCAAGAAACTGTTGACGGGTGCAACGGATCATACCAGCCGTATCTTTGAGTCACCTTTTCCGCAGGAAAATGCTTGCTTGGTGATTCACGACAAAATATCTACTAAATATACACAACGCGCGGATTCTTATGGCGATATTGCCGAGGTGATTGAAACCGTTATAAAAACTCACGTAGGCAATTATTTGGTTTATTTCCCGTCTTACGTGTACTTAAATGAGGTTGTAGAGCGGCTTAGGCAAAGGCTGCCAGAAAGACAGATGCTCATTCAGGAACGAGGGATGGATGAAAACGTCCGCGATTCTTTTCTGGCACAGTTTTCTATGACCAATGAAGAAACGCTGGTCGGTTTTGCTGTGATGGGAGGTGTTTTTGGAGAGGGGATTGATCTGGTTGGAGATCAATTAATTGGGGTTATCGTTGTTGGAGTGGGTGTACCACAACTGGGATTGGAAAGAGATTTAGTAAAAGAATATTTTGACCGTTATATGGGTAGGGGGTATGCGTATGCTTATCAATATCCAGGTTTTAATCGGGTATTACAGGCAACCGGGCGAGTGATTCGTACAGACTCAGACCGCGGAATTATTGTATTGATTGATGAACGTTTTACCCAGACTCAGTATCGTCAGTTGTTTCCCTCTCATTGGCGTGGATATCAGGTTGTGAAAAATACCCGCGAGGTGGAAGATAAGTTAACAAATTTTTGGAAACAGAATCCTTAATGGATTCTGTCAACCTTATTTTTGAGGAAATAAACTCATGGCGCGTTCGGTCAGGGCGGTAATGGTTAGGCTGGGGTTGACACCCACATTGGCAGGGATGGCTGAACCGTCCATTACATACAGACCGGGGTGCCCAAACACCTCATGGCGCACGTCGATTACGCCGCTTTGACTATCCACGCCGATTGGGCAGCCTCCCAAAATATGCGCAGTGACTGACATATTGAACATGCTTTCCAATACCGAATTATGCGGTACACCATCACTAATGCTGGCATAAGTGCGTGCTGCTTCATTGGCTTCAGGAATATAAGCTGGCGCACGCTGTTTCGATAGCAAGGCTGACTGCAAGCCCTTCCCGAATACTCCACCCCAACGAAACGCCATCTGGTTGTCGAGGTTTTGCATTACAGAGAGCAAAGTGATACGTTTATGCCAATCCTTGCGCACACGAAGGGATGAAGTGGCATCCAGCGGATGATGTAGGAAATAAGCGAACACTTTCAAAGCACGCAGGAAAGGTCTTGCTCCGTCCACTAATGGACCGGAGTACAACTTCATGAACCAGTAGCTCGGTGGCAAACGGTTCTGAGTGATGTGTGTATGTTCATTTGCGTGGAAATCCGAAGAGATAGCGGGTCCGTGAGAAATATCTACATTCTTGTCTTTGGAGAGAGATGCAACGATGGCTTCGGAGTTGGTGCGTACACGTTCGCCGAGCATGGCAGAAAGATTGGGCAAGGTTCCTGCTGCACGAGAGCGGAATAAAAGCTCCAGCGTACCCAAAACTCCAGCGGATAGAATCAACTTGCCCGTCGTCAGAGGCGGGTAGCGTTTCCCATTCAGCGGGTTGACCATCTGAATCCGATATCCACCTTCGATTGGTTCGATCAACGTCACCTTATGTTCCGGCAGGATTTGTACGCCGTTCTTCTCAGCAAAGTAGAGATAGTTTTTATCTAGCGTATTTTTAGCACCCGGTGCGCAACCTGCCAGGCAGGCTCCACATTCAGTACAACCGTTTCGTATGGGACCCTCTCCGCCAAAGAAAGGGTCAGGAGTGTTTTCGTTTCCAAAATAGATGCCCAATGGAACCGGTCCATAGGTGTGACCGACGCCCAACGCTTCGGCAGTTTGTTTGAGATAGTTGTCTTGAATATGGGATGTTGGACAAGTAACACGCCCCAACATTTTGGATGCCGTGATGTAGTGTGGACGCAGTTCAGATTCTAGTTCGCTTCCAAGCGGACCCCAGGCGGGGTCCTCGTAAAAGGCTTTTTTCGGCTCGAGTAGAACTGCCGCATACACGAGACTTCCACCCCCCACACCCACTCCGCCGACAATGGTGACGTGCTTGAAAAACGTTTGTGTGAAGAAACCTTTTAGACCAAGCGCAGGCATCCAGAATAAACTGAGCGGAGAGCGATTTGCTTTTTCGATATCCGTTTTACTTACGCGTCGTCCCATCTCCAACACTGCCACACGATGACCTTTTTCACTGGCGCGCAAAGCTGCGACACTGCCACCAAACCCAGAGCCCACTACGATGACATCATAGTCCATAGCCATGTTCCTGAAATTGTAGAGTAAAAGGAAATGCTATATTGCGAAGTCCACTGACGTTGGCAATCGTCATGCCAAGCAGTGTATCGTCATTCAATTGACGAAGTTCATCTACTACATACATCCACGGGAAGGGGTTGCCGGGCTGATAATGCAGGGCAAGACCAGCTTTACCATCGATGAATGATTGGGCAGTTACCAGCTTCATGGGAAAGCGGGTGGAGAATTTTCCAGCCCGTAAAACGATATTGATGGCTGTGCCGTCTGTACTGAATTCTTTGCCCCACCAGCCACCCAGCCCAGACAATGCCAATGCCGGACCTGCAGAAGTTCGTAGCCAGCTTGGTCCTACAAACATGGCGCGATATACGCCATGGATGGATGTGAATACAGGTGTGGGCAGTGATACGAATAGATTGCGAAATTGTTTGAGTGAGAGGGAATTGAGTTCCATGATTTGACTATTTCGCCTTTTGGCAGGAAAAAGATACCCTATCCTACATTAGACAGGGTTTTTGCGATGCACTCCGCAGCCTGTTAATTATACGGCAGGATTTTTCGGGAGATGAATCCATGTATCATGATTTCCTCTTGTAATAGCAAACATCTTGAACCCTAAAGATTTAAGAGATTATTTAGTAAGTTCTAACGGCGAGACAATCTGTGCTTATTTCTTCTACAATTTCATTTACAGCAGCAAGAACTTCTGGGTTGACGGCTTCTCCTATTGCAGTGGATTTCGGTTGAATGCCAATGAGTACAACGGCGCAGTTGAGTTCGAGGGTTAGATATCGCGCCAGCATGGAGAGCGGTAGGCTGTGAGTGGAGGCGCTCATGCCTTCGATGAATTGAATGGGCACCCAACAGATCGTGCCGGGTTCTGCACGCATATCGGCGGCATCTATGAGGATGATCAGGTTTGGGTGAAAATCGCGGAGTTCTCCGGTGACATTTTCGGGGGCGTGCCCTGCTTGGATAACAAGAAAATGATTCGCATCCGTTGAGCACTCGCGTTTTAATAACTCGCTTGCTACGAGTACGCCAGCAATGTCGTCTTTGCGAAGCGGATTTCCGATCCCAACAATCGCGACTCGTGAAAGTTTTGTTTGCTCATTCTTGAGTTGGCTTAGGGTTTGGCGTAGTGATTCCTGCCAGGAGGTTTTCAATATCTTTATCTTTTCCATAGTAGACCGTAAACTCCTTTTTATTGAGTGAGGCGTGTTCCCAATCGGTATTGGACATGCCCATGCATTTGAAGCGACAGTTGACAGCGCATTGACCACAGTAGATGCAACGGTCCATGTGATATTTGAGTACGAAGCGTTTGGCGGCGCGATCGAGCGTGACAAGTTCGATGGCTTTAGCGGGACAATCTTTAACGCAGAGGCAACACCCCATGCAGGTGGAAGGGTCATAATACAAACTGCCGCGGAAGCGTTCTGGAGTGGGCGTTTGTTCGAAGGGATAGAGTTGCGTGCTGTTTTTCTTGAACAGCGATGCGAGGACATCTTTGAGCATGGTTCCGATTTTCATGCGATCCATCCTTTCAGCAGGATCATGACCAGAAGCTGAATCAGCACAAGGATCGCGCCAAAGCGCCACCAAAGCCCAACGGTCTGGTCAATGCGCAGGCGGGTGAGAGTCACTTGCAGCATGGACATGGTAAAAAGCAAAGCAAGAGTCTTGAGCAGAAATTCAAGAAAGCCATTCAAGCCACCCAGATAAAAAGCGGAAATCAGCGATAAGCCGATGATTAGTTCGACATATTTGCCGATTTTGAATAGGGCGAGTCCGCGCCCGCTGTATTCGGTGAGGGCTCCGGCGACGATCTCGGTCTCGGCTTCGGGGGCGTCAAATGGTGGGAGTTCGAGCTTGCCCATCAAACCGATCAAAGCGACGAGAAAGCCAATAGGTTGCGTCAAAATCAACCAATGATTTTCTGTATATTGGGTGATGATATTGATCTGCCAACTGCCTGCCGCGAGAGCGGGTCCGAGCATGGCGAGTAGAAAGGGAGCTTCATAAGCAAAAAGCTGAGTTAGAGCGCGGGTAGCACCGATGAGAGAGAAACGTCCGCTGGTGTTCCAGCCCGCGAGACCGATGCACATGGTCGGCAGGCTGAGAAGGTAAATGGTGACGATCAAGTCTCCGTCGAAGTTGGAGGCGGGGTTTAATCCCATGATAGGAACATACAGGGCGGCGGTCAATGCTCCAGCGAGAGCGACGATGGGTAATCCATAAAAAAGAAGAGGTGCAACGACGCTTGGTTTGATCTGTTCTTTAGTGAATAGTTTGATGGCATCTGCAAAGGGTTGAAACCAACGCGGGCCAATGCGGTTTTGAAAACGTGCGATTAGTTTGCGGTCTGTCCATTCGTAGAACATGCCGACCAGAATGAGCGATATTCCGCCGGGGAAGAACAACATGCTGAAGAGTGAATTTAATGTGTTCATTGGGTTTTGTAGTATTCAATGCCGTGTTCGCGCAAGCGGCTCCAGGACCAGGTTTCGCTTTGGTCATTTGTGGCAACCGTGACAAGGCGGTCATTGCATGAAAAACATGGGTCCATTCCGGCGATGAGCATGGGTACATCTGCTAATTGACGCCCAACAGCTTTTTCGAGGACGGAAACCCAATTACATAAACTCGGCGTGCGGACGTGGACTCGGGCAGGGGTTTCACCGCCATTGCTTTTGATAAAGTACAGCAATTCGCCGCGTGGAGCTTCGATGCGGGCAATGGTTTCGCCAGCCGGAATTTTGCGCGGCATACGCACCGTGAGTGGACCTTCTGGTAAATTGTCTAAGATTGTTCGAATGGAAAAACACGCCACCAGTAATTCTTTCAACCGCACGACACAACGTGCTTCAAGGTCTCCATTGGTTTCCACTACGGCGTTGATCGGAAAGTTTTTGTATGCACCATACGCAGCATCTACACGGACATCTCGACCTAACCCAGAAGCGCGTGCGGTTGGTCCTAACAGCCCGAAGCGTTCAGCTTCTTCTTTGGAGATTGTTCCGATATTGCGTGTACGGCTGAGGAATAATGCGTCTGTGGTGACAACTTCCAAGTAATAGCGAATACGAGTCTCAAGATAGTTCAGCCCTTCTCGAATCGCTTGCGCCTGTTCGGCTGTGATATCGCATTTGACTCCGCCAAGCAGGTTGGCAGAGTAATTGACGCGATTGCCTGTGATTTGTTCGAGTAAGTTCATCACCGTTTCACGGTCGCGCCAGGAGTACATGAACAACGTATCAAAGCCAGCTTCGTGAGCAGCTACTCCCAACCAAAGCAAATGGCTGTGAATGCGCTCCAACCCCGCCACCATTTCGCGAATGGCTTGTGCGCGTGGCGGCGCTTCCACCTGCGCCAGTTTCTCCACGCCAAGGCAATATGCCATGGCATGGGTATGTGAGCAAATGCCACAAACCCGCTCAAAGAGATAAAGGTTCTGATACCAGTTGCGGCTTTCGGCTGCTTTTTCAATGCCGCGATGAGCATACCCAAGACGCATCCGTGCGGCGGTGACAATCTCTCCATCAACGGTGAACTCGAAGTGCCCCGGCTCTTTCAACGCCGGGTGCTGGGGACCAATTGGAACGACGAAAGTATTCCCGCCGACAACGGCTGGCTCGTGGACGTGATTTGTGCGCTTGTCTTGTGCTGGGGCGGACTGTTCTGGAGTGAAATCTGCCCGTAGCGGATAGACTTCATCGGGCCAGTCATCTGGAAGGAAGAGCCGGTCATATGACGATGCGCCTGTAATCTTAATGCCTAGCATTTCATGTAGTTCACGTTCGAAAAGCGATGCTGATGGAGTCATGTCTGAGATGCTAGATAGGTGGATTTCATTGTTGCGTGGTAAACGGATTCGTAGCGACGTAATCGCGGGTCCACTGCAGAAGTGGTAAAGCGTTTCGAGTTGACCTGAGTCAACCCCAAGGTCCATGCCGGTGATGGCGGAAAGATACCCCCAATGTGCTTCTTGAAGTGCAGCAACAGCAGAACGTAAATCGTCGCTTGCGATGACGATATCTACCCGGTTCGATTCAGGACGAAAGGTTTCTTTGTTCCAAGGTGTGAGCAATGTTTCAGCTTGTGACAGGCGTTCTTCAAGGTTCATGAGGAGACCTCTTGCGCTATGACGTGTTTGGATTGGCGGGCATTGCCGCCGCGAAGTTTTGTCAATAACTGTACGATGCCGTCGATGATGGCTTCGGGGCGTGGCGGGCAGCCAGGGACATACACATCTACCGGTACAACTTGATCCACCGAGCCGATACAGTTGTAGCAATCTTGAAAGACGCCACCTGCGACACTGCACGAACCAATAGAGATGACAAACTTCGGTTCAGGCATCTGCTCATAAGTGCGGATCAAGCGTTCGCGAGCCTGACGCGTTACGGGTCCGGTGACGAGCAGAACATCGGCGTGACGCGGACTGCCTTCAAGCTTAATGCCGAAGCGTTCTACATCGTAGCGTGGGGTGAGGATGGCGAGTGTTTCAATGTCACAGCCGTTGCAAGAGCCGCTGTTGAAGTGAACCGCCCAAATCGAGTTTTGACGCGCCCAATCGCGGACGTAGTCAATCACTTTTGCCAAACTGAGGTTGTTTTCTGTGTTCATGATTTACCTCATCCGAGAATAAGTGCGATCAGGGCAAGTATCAAACCGAGCAGATAAACAACTGTTACAGATGACAAGTCACTGCTACCGACCATGATGACACCCAAATGTAAAACGGCAAAAAATAAAGCGATGACGAAAAATTGACGATAGCCCGGCGCGGCAGGGATGGGGTCAAAATCTTCGCCGCTTGCATACGGCTCAGATTTGAACTCAGAAGCGCGTCCTTTTGCAGAGAATAATCGTCCCAGCCCAGAGAGCACAGAAACGACGAGAATGTAAATAAGAAATGCAATGAAAGGGCTAAGCAGAATTTCAGCCATATCTTCATCCTCCGAACATGGTGAGCAAAGTCTGCGCGGCAGATGAGGTTATGAAATTCATCCATTGCGGCACAACGCCCAGTAAAATCACTGCCAGAGTCATAACGACTAATGGAAGTGCGATTGCCCATGAAAGCGGTTTGCCAGCCAGCACTTGCGCTGACGGCGTTTGGCGATACATCAAGTTAACAAGCGGCGCGTAATACGCCAGCGATAGAACGCTGTTGAGCGCCATAAAGATCATTAATGCGATGATCCAACTATTTTGAGTTTGAAAACCCGCCACAAAAATTTGCCACTTCGACATAAAGCCAGCTAGAGGCGGCAACCCGCCCAGCCCAAGCACAGCAATGCTTAACGCCAGCGCCACCCATGGATATTTCTGCGCTGTACCTGCTAGGGCTTCAACGGTTAATGAAGCATGTGAATTATTTTGTAGGAACATGCCGTAGATTAATGCTCCCACAGAAAGAAAGGCAAGCCCCTTCATCAGCATGTGATTGACCAAATGAAAGAACGCACCTTGTGCGCCAAGCCCTGAGCCAGAGTAAAAAGTAATACCCAACCCCAACAAGATATAGCCGATGTGACTCAAACTGGAATACGCCAACATGCGTTTGACCATCGTCTGTCGCAGCGCGAGCAGGTTGCCATATAAAATATTTAACGCGCCAAACGCCATGAACAAGATGCCCCACGAAGCAGTAAACCCGCTCAACACCGAAAGCGCGCGCAGCATTGCGATCAGCCCGGCTTCGATGACCACGCCCGAAAGCATGGCGCTGATTCCGCTTGGCGCTTGCGAGTGTGCATCAGGCAACCACGTATGGAGCGGGACAATGGCGACTTTGACCCCGAAGCCGATGATGAATAACGCACCTGCGGCTAACAAGTTCAGGCGGTTCACTCCTGACTCGGTGACTGCTTGCTGGATTTCAGGCATGTCCAACGTCCCAGCATTTGCCAAGACCAGCGCGATGCCTAGCAGCACCATCACTGAGCCTATTGCGCTTTGTACGAGATATTTCATGCCTGCTTCCAGAGAGGCAGCTTGTTCACGATAAAACGCGACCAGTAAATAGGACGAGATTGCCATGCCCTCAAACCAAACCCACAAGTTGAATAAATCTCTCGCGCAGACGAGTCCCAGCATCATGCCAATAATTGCCAACAGCATGGCGTAATATTTTTCTTCGCCCATTTCGCCCGCCATGTATGGACCAGAAAATAGGATGGTTAACGTTCCCAGCCCCAATACCATACCAGATGCAACGAGGCTGATTCCGTCAAAGCGCAACCAGATGGCTTCGAGATTGAAATCTTGAATATTGCCTGCGAGAAGAGTTTTTGCAGAAAAAACGAATGGAATCCACACCAAGAAAATGACTATGAGGGAAAGTCCGCGCACGAGGTAGGAGCGTTGACGCAGCATTGATTCTCGTGCTCCCAGCCGACCAGAGAGATACACGAGCGGTGATGCCACCAATGGAATTGTGATCGTGCTAAAGAAAGTCAGTAGTGTCATTTATGCTCCGTTCAAGAGCAATATTGCTGTAACGAGCAAGAGAGCGCCGATGATGCCGAGAATGTTCCAATTTAATTCGCCCGTTTGGGTGGCGCGTAATTTTTCGGCGAAGTTTTGAACCGACCTTACGATGAAGCGATTGACAGATTCAAAGCCAAACGAAGATTCGGTCAGTGCATTCAGCCAGCGTGGATTTTCTGTCAGCGCAACCTTACGCCCGAAGGTGAAGAACAAGGTCAAGCCGAGGGCAATGGTCAACAGGGCGAACCAGGTAGCGGGTGCGAAGCTGACCGTTTGGATCATCTCTAAGGTAGATTCGGTTTCGACGGCATGAAAAGGCAGGGAAGTAGCCAAGAGTCCACTTAATCCGCCAAAGAATAACCAAGTGGTGAATGTGCCCAGCGACAGAACCGCGAGCGAGACTTTCATGGCGTTGCCCACTGCATGAACGTGTAAGTTTTCACGCGCAGAACCGAAGAAGACTAGCCACGTCATGCGGAAGGTGTAAAAAGCGGTGAGACCTGCGCCGATGAGCATGAGAAGATATGCCCAGAATGGGGAGTGCTCCAGCCCGGCTTCGAGGATGAGTTCTTTGCTCCAAAAGCCGTTGAAGATGGGCAAGCCCATGAGCGCTAATGCGCCAATGATGAAGACGTTACGTGCAAAAGGCAATGTCTTGCCTAGCCCACCCATGCGACGCATATCTCGTGTGCCAACCGAATGGATCACCGCCCCTGCGGTGAGGAAGAGCAACGCTTTGAAGACGGCATGACTCAACAAATGGAATTGGCTTGCCAACACGCCACCCGCGCCGATGGCATAAACCATATAACCGAGTTGGCTAACGGTTGAATATGCGAGCGCACGTTTGAGATCTGTGGCGCTGAGCGCCATGATGGCGGTGATAAGCGCAGAGATCAAGCCGATTAGAATGACGGTTATTTTCCAGCCGGGGATATTTTCAAAGGCAGGATAAAACCTTGCAAGTAAATAAATCCCCGCATTGACCATTGTTGCGGCATGAATGAGGGCGCTGATGGGTGTTGGTGCTTCCATTGCGTCTGGTAGCCAGGTGTGGAATGGGAACTGGGCAGATTTTGCCGCCGCCGCGATGAGGAAACTAAAACCCATAAATGCCAATGCACTTGCTGGAATCGCGTTGTGTTTTTCAAGAATATCTGTGATTTGAAAACTACCGAGATTGGCATATGCGATGAGCGTGCCTGCTAATAAACCGACTCCGCCCACTTGGGTGATGATGAGCGCTTTGATGCCGCCAGCCACGGCTTTAGGGTCATCATTGTAGAAAGAAATGAGCCCGTATGAACAGAGTGCAGTGATCTCCCAAAAGAAAAAGGTGAATAGCAAATTTCCGCTTAAGACCAATCCTGCCATTGCACCAATGAAGAATAAAACAAGGAAATAATATCGCCCAAGTTGAGCTTCTCCATGCATGTAATCGACCGAGAATAAAACTGCCAACGAACCAATGACCGTGGCGATGATTGTCAGTGTCACAGCTAAGCCATCAGGGACGAAGGTTAAGTTTCCGAAGGTAGAGCCAAGAGCCAAGTCAACGGCTGGTTTCGTTTGGATAAAACTCAAAAGAAAGAGCGAGGCGATGCCCGTGCTCAGGCTAAAGACGACTGCCAGCGCATGTTGAAGTTTTTCGCGTCGGTCTCCGATTGCCCAAACTGTCAATGCTCCAAGCCATGAAATTCCGATGACGCAAAGGATCAATGTTCCAGCCATATCAACCTTTCAACGTGGAGATCTTCGGCACATCCAACGTTCCGAAGCGTTGACGTACTTGCATAGCGAGCGCCAACCCGACTACAGCGACGATGGTATCTGCGACGATAACTGTGGCGGCGGTGGATTGTCCCAGCCCGAGATTGCCGCTGACTTTTCCGGCAAAGACCAATGCCAACACAGCGGCTTTGATCAGAATTTGCAGCATCATCACGATCTTAATGAGGTTGCGTGTGATCAATAGACCGTAAAAGCCGACGCCGAGCAGCCCGGCGATTCCGATCAAAATAACGTTGAGAGGGGAGAGGTTCATTTCTGCGCCTCCTTTACCGGACCTCGTTCTGATAGCAATCCCAAAATTCCCATCACACCGGAAAAGATCAACACGATCTGAATCCACACATCAAGCACGCGGCTTTGCCAGAGGACGCTTGCCAAGTCTGTGATGCCTGTACTTTGGCTTGCATGGACGGCGGGGTACATCATCCAACCGATGAGGAGAGTGACCAAACCAATCAGGATGAATGCCAATGGCTTTGCGATCACTGATTTAGGATCCAACGCATCTTCACCGACAACGCTAACGGCATACACCATCAGAACTGTCACCAAGCCTGCGCCGACGGATAGCTCCATCACAGCGACTTGTTTTGCACCCAGCATGAAAATAACGATGGACGTCAATGCGCTGATGCACGCCAAATATAAAGTTGCTGAGAGAATGCGTTTAGAAACTGTTGCACGATACGCACAAAAGATAGCCCCCGCGAGCAATAAGCCATATTCGATGCTTTCCATGTTGAACAACTCCAATTACTTCTGTATGGGCATTCGCTGCCACATACCTCTCGCCTCCTTTGGGGTCATTACTTATATTGTGAAATATAACACAAATAAAGCGCTATGGAAAACTTCAAATAAATCTTTAATTGAGATGAAGCTTGTGTGAATTACCTGGAATTAGGAGTTTAATCTTTGCTCAAGCGAGAACAAAATAATCTCCTGAGTAGAATGACGGTCTAATACAGTGTGAGATACCTGTCCTTCCAGAGCAAGAGATACGATGCCATGGATCTGCCCCCAAACGGAAACCGCCATGAGCTCTGGAGGAGTATTGGGTAAGATGCCAGCATTTTGGCAGGCTTGTATGACTTCTACAACCAGTTTAAACGTCTTACTTGATATCTCTACAAAGGATGGGTAATCTTTTTCTTTTTCCAACACACCGGAGAACATGATCTTAAAGGTGTCGGTATTGTCTTCTGCAAAGCGGACATATGCTTTCGCACCCTCGATGAGCTGCTTTTTAGGATTCTTGGAGTAGGGGGATATTGCCGCTTCCAACTCGGCATAGAGTTGATTAAATCCCTCAGTGGAGATTGCCGCGATGAGAGATTGTTTATCAGGGAAGTGTGCATACGGTGCAGAGTGACTCACACCGGCATGCTGTGCCACTTTGCGCAGACTTAATCCGTCCACGCCTTCTTTTGCCAGAATCTCTACTCCGGCTTTAATAAGGGCGTTCTTGAGATCTCCATGGTGATACTTTTTAGATGGCATGGGGGAGATGTTAAGCGAAAATCTTGACACCGTCAAGATTGTGCCCTAAAATCTGGACACTGTCTAGTTTTTGAGGAGTTTGTAGGTCATGCTTTTAGCATGACACTCTTATCTGAAAAGTTGTCACGTTACAAACGTGACCTACAGAAAAGTATGGAGAAAGTTATGGGAAATTTTGACTCTGAAAAGAAATTGATCGTTGAGACTGCGCACGAATTGGTGCGCAAAGGTTTTTTGATGGCGACAGGCGGGAATTTATCTTTGCGTGTAGCAAGCAAGGCGGCGTTTGCTATCACTCCATCCAATTACGATTATATGAAGATGACGCCGGATGACGTCTGCATTTTGGATTTTGACTTGAACATGCTCGAAGGGCATCTCAAGCCATCGGTCGAGTCCACGATGCATGGGGCGGTGTATCAGGCAAGGGGAGATGTGAACGCCATTATCCACACACATCAGGTGTACACCAGCGCACTGACTCTGATCAAGTCACCGATCCCGGCTCTGTTCGATGAGCAGGCGCGTTTTCTGGGGCGCAGTGTGGAGATCATTCCATACGCTCCGTCTGGGACGGGGATGCTGAAAAATACTGTGGCAAAACATGTCAAAAATAATAACAATGCGTTCATGATGCAGAATCACGGGGCATTGGTCTTTGGTCATGATATGGAACGAGCTGTTCACAATGTTGAGATTTTAGAAAAATGTGCCATGGCATACCTGCTTGCGATTTGCACTGAAAAGAAGATCAGCAAAATCCCATTGGCGGTGAGGGAAGTTGCTTTTGCCAAGCTGCGCAAAGACCAGAAGAAAACTGAAATGGGTGAAAAAGTAAAAAGTGGTGAATAAAATGAACGAACAGAAATATGCAATTAGTGAATATCACGACGTGGACGTGGTCTATAAAAAATTAAACAACCTCATCAGCCAGCCCATGCGCCATGTTAAGCGCGAGAAGATGCAGGAATTTCTTGGTTATTTCGATAGCCAATGCAAGCGTTCAAAAGAATTAACCGACGAAGCCAAGAAGTTTATCCCGGGCGGGGTGCAGCATAATTTGGCATTCAATTATCCATTCCCGATCGCCATCGAAAAAACGGATGGCGCTTATCTTTGGGATGCTGATGGAAATGAATACATTGACTTTTTGCAGGCAGGTGGTCCGACCGTGTTGGGCAGTAATTATGCGCCTGTGCGTGAAAAAGTTTTTGAGATGCTAAACGAGTGCGGACCTGTGACCGGTCTGTTCCATGAATATGAATTGAAGTTGGCGGAGCTCGTCAATCGCTTCATGCCCGCGGTGGAAATGTTTCGCATGCTTGGCTCAGGCACCGAGAGTGTGATGGCAGCGGTTCGCGCGGCGCGGGCATTCACCAAAAAGAAATATGTCATCAAGGTCGGCGGCGCATATCACGGCTGGAGCGACCCGATGGTCTATGGCTTGCATGTGCCTGGCACGGGTCGGCTTGAGGCGACGGGTATTCCGCGTGGAGCGAGTGCTGCGACTCGCGAGTTCTTCCCGAACAGCCTCGGGGCGTTGAAGCGTCAACTTTGGCTGAACAGGCTGCGGGGCGGCACCGCGGCGGTGATCGTCGAGCCGTTGGGGCCGGAATCAGGGACACGTCCCGTGCCGTTTGATTTCAATCAAAAAATCCGTGAGCTATGCGATGAGTTTGGCGCGCTTCTTATCTTCGACGAGGTGGTGACCGGCTTTCGCGTGGGCTTGGGTGGTGCTCAAGGCTTTTTCGGCGTTAAACCCGATCTGACGGTGTTTGGCAAATGCATCACCGGTGGCTACCCGATGGCAGGCGGCGTGGGCGGACGTGCCGAAGTCGTTTCGCGTTTTGCGGCGGGCATTGGCGGAATTGGCGAACGTGCATATGTCGGCGGGACGCTTTCTGCGAACCCACTTTCCTGTGTGGCGGGTTATTACTCTTTGTTGGAAATGGAACGTACGAATGCGGCGGTCATCGCCGGGCGGGCAGGGGACCGGCTCACAAAAGGCTTGCAAGCCATCATTGAAAAATATGACTTGCCATTCGTGGCTTATAACCAGGGCTCGATCGTTCATTTGGAGACATCAGGTGTGATGTTGCTGGACTTGCGCAACCCGATTCGCTTGGCAAAGGAACTCAAGCCGCGCAAGCACATGATCGAAGAAATGGGCGCGGCGTACATGTCACAGGGACTGATTACCTTGGCTGGCTCGCGCATGTACACGTCGATGGCAGATACAGATGAAGTGATCGATAGTGCATTGAGTAAGTTTGAAACCGTTTTAGCGGCGTGTGTGTAGGTTTATCTGCGTCTATCTGTGGTTAAAAAGACTTGTAGGTCACGTTTGTAACGTGACTGTCACGCTCAAAGCGTGACCTACTGAATTAACAAAGGAGCATCATGACAGATAAATTCAAACTTTATGGGTATCGCTGGGTGGTGTTGGGTGTGTTCATGTTCATCAACCTGACCATCCAGATGTTATGGATCACGTATGCGCCGATCACGGGTCCAGCCGCTGCCTTCTACGGTGTGACTGACTTGCAGATCGGCTTGTTGGCGATGTCGTTCATGATCGCTTTCATTCCGCTTTCGATTCCGGTTTCATGGGTGATCGATACCTATGGCTTTCGTGTGGCGGTTGGCATTGGTGCAGTGATGATGGGTATCTTCGGCGTGTTGCGCGGATTTGCCGGAGCGAATTACTCCCTAGTTTTGTGGAGCACCATTGGCATCGCAGCCGCCCAGCCTTTCCTCCTCAATGCGTGGACGAAAGTCCCTGCCAATTGGTTTGCCATCGAAGAACGTGCCACAGCGGTTGGGCTTGTTACGCTTGCCAATTTGGTTGGCACTGCGCTTGGCATGGTGTTAACTCCTATTCTGACCGAAACCATGTCCATCCCGACTGTTCAATTGATCTATGGCGGGATTGCGGCATTCTCGTCTGTCTTATTCCTCATCTTTGCTAAAGAGACTCCGCCCACACCTCCCGGACCAGACGGAAGCGAAGTCCGCGCCTTGATGTTGGATGGCTTGAAACATGCTTTTACGGTCAAGTCATTCTGGCTATATTTGTTCGTTTCGTTTGTGGGTCTTGGTATCTTTAATGGTGTGACCACCTGGGTGGAGAATATCATTCGTCCGCGTGGGTTTACGCCGACCGATGCCGGAACCCTCGGCGCGTTGATGTTGGTGGGCGGCGTGTTGGGTGCAGTCATCATCCCGCCGTTTTCGGATAAGACTCGTAAACGTCAGCCGTATATTTTGGCAGGTATGTTGTTGGCGATTCCCGGTTTGGTCGGTTTGGCGTTTGCTACAGCCGGTTGGTTGTTATTTGTCTCTGCCTTTGCGATGGGATTCTTCCTCGTCAGCACCAGTCCGATCGGGATGCAATATGCCTCTGAAGTGACCCAGCCGACTCCGGAGGGGACGTCGAATGGCTTGATACAATTGTTTGGTCAGGCTTCGGTGGTGTTTGTGTACATCATGGAAGCCTTGAAGACGGCGGATGGTTCATTCACACCCGCGTTGTTGTTGGCGATAGTCTTGTTGGTTGTGAGTGCCGCACTTGTGACTCAAATGAAAGACCCGCAGAGATAGGAAGAAATTGTAGGTCAGGCTATGTGCCCGTAGGGTATTTAGCCTGACGCACTTTTAATACATGACGCATGGCGGGTTGAAAACCCGCCCTACCGGAGCATGAAAATAAATGACCCAAGAAAAACTGATTCTTGCAATTGACCTTGGCACATCTGGCATGAAAGTGGCGCTGATCTCCGTCAGCGGGAAGGTGCTGGGGTGGGAAGCCGAACCCGTGCGCCTCATCCTCACGCCAGATGGCGGTGCGGAGCAATCACCAGAGGAATGGTGGCAGGCGTTTCTGTCCGCGGCGGGAAGGTTGATGAAGAAGAATCAGGGTGCCAATGTGGTCGCAGTCTGTGCGTCCACTCAAGGGGAGGGGACGGTTGCCGTGGATAAAGATGGCAACGCGCTTGGCAATGCCATCTTATGGATGGACATGCGCGGCGCGGCGAATTTGAAAAAACAAATTGGCGGGCTGATCAACATCGACGGCGCGGGGATTTCAAATGTGCTTCGTTTTGTGCAACTGACAGGCGGCATGCCTTCGATGACAGGCAAAGACCCGGCGGCGCACATGCTTTTCATCCGCGATACGATGCCGGAAGTTTATAAAAAGACACACAAGTTTCTGAACGTGCTGGATTACATCAACCTGCGCTTGACTGGCGAGTTCGTGGCAAGTTTTGATTCGATCGTCACTTCGTGGGTGACGGATAATCGCAACCCGGATGATATTCATTATGATGATTCGTTGATTCGTTCGCTTGGCATTGACCGCGAAAAATTACCTCATGTGGTCGCTTGTACAAAAGTGATCGGCAATCTTCGCGGTGATGTTGCCAATGCGCTTGGGCTTTCATCGAATGTGAAAGTTGTTGCAGGTGCCATTGATAACACCGCGGCGGCAATTGGTGCAGGCGCAGTGGATGATTACGCGCTGCATCTTTACATCGGCACGTCATCATGGATGGCGGCGCATGTGCCTTTCAAGAAAACGGATGTGGCTTCAAGCCTGGCGTCGATTCCCTGTGCGGTGCCGGGGCGCTATCTGCTCACGGCGCTGCAAGCCACGGCGGGCGGCAACCTCACTTTTCTGCGCGACAACATCATCTATCACAAGGATGAATTACTGCAAGAAGCCGACGTGCCCGATATTTTCAAAGTGCTCGATCAGATTGCGAACCGTGTCCCAGCTGGCGCGAATGGTGTGATGTACACGCCGTGGATCTGGGGGGAGCGCGCGCCGGTGGATGATAAAACGCTTCGTGCCGGACTTTATAACTTGTCGCTCAACTCCACGCGGGAGGATATCATCCGCGCCTTTTTGGAAGGCATTGCTTACAACACACGTTGGTTGCTTTCACCCGTAGAGAAATTCTTGGGGCGCAGCGTGAATAGTATTAACATCGTCGGCGGGGGAGCACAGTCTGACCTGTGGTGCCAGATCTTTGCGGATGTGATGAACGTGGAAATCAAGCAAGTCGCAGATCCCATCTACGCCAACGCACGCGGCGCGGCATGGATCGCGGCGGCGGGCTTGGGCGAAATTAAGTTTGCCGATATTCCAGAGTTGATCCAATTCCGAAGGGCGTATCAACCCCAAGTCCAGAATCGAGCCGTGTACGAATCCGGATTTGAAAACTTCCAATTGATCTATAAACAGATGAAGGGCGTGTATCGCCGTTTGAATCAGTAAAGTCTAATTGGCAGATGGGAAGCGCATGGTAACCGTGCTGCCCTTACCAACTTCACTTTCCATTTTGATCTCACCGCCAAAGCCTTCCACAAGGGTTTTAGCGATGGGCAGCCCCAGCCCAAAACCGGGAATGGTGCTGGTATCTTCGCCGCGATAGAAGCGGTCGAAAACATGTGCAAGTGTTTCTGGGGGCATTCCTTCGCCGAAGTCTTGCACGCGGACTTCAACATTTTTCCCTTGTTTTTCTGCTCGAATATTGATCTTGCTTTTGGAGTGCTTAAGCGCATTATCTAGCAGGATCAGCGACACTTGCTTGAATGCATCCCGGTCACCAATGATTGAAGTGCCCGGTGCAACATCCAAATTGATCTCACGTTCTGCGTCGAGGTGATTTCCCTGCCTGCATACTTCTTGTAAAACAATTGAGATATCCACAGATTCTTTGGATAGACTTCGCCCTGCATCAGCGCGGGCGAGCAGGAGCAGGTCGTTGACGAGCCGAATGAGACGGTCACTTTCGTCGACCATGTCGCTGAGAATGTCGGCTTGTATTTCTGGTGCCGGGTTGCGTTTGAGAAGCCCGAGATTTCCACGTAATGTAGTAAGTGGTGTGCGTAATTCATGCGAAACGTCTGCCACGAAATTCTGCTGCATTTGTAAAGAGTGTTCCACTTTTTTGAACGCGTCCTGCAAACGTGAGAGCATGGCATTGAAGGTGCTTGCAAGCTGACCCACTTCATCTTGCGGACCCATATAATCAACCCGGCGAGAAAAGTCTCGTTCTTCACCAATTTCTTTGGCGGTTTTGGTCATGCGATTGATGGGAGCCAATGTAAGACCTGAAAAAAGCCAGCCAATCCCGAAAGCGACCAGCGTTGTAAGTAAACCTGCAAGCAACAGAGTTGTGGATAGAGATTGCAGTGTTCGATTTCGTTCGGTAAGTGAGCGAGCGACTTGAACGATATAAATTACCTTATTATCCACAATAACGGGACGATTGTAGGTGAGCATGCTTTCATCTGAAACAATGTTTGTTTCCCACCAGTCACTGCCACTTTGTAAAGCTTGGAGTCCTTCAGCGCTTAAAGGCAATGCATCCCCTTCACGCCCGAAGGGACTGCTGACTAGATTTCCTTCAGAGTCAAGGACTCTGGCAATTTCACGTTCTGAGAATGATTGAAATTCTTGTTGATTTGAAAATTGATCGAACGGCACAGGAGTAGGAGGTGGATTCCCATCTCTGGGTTGTTGCCCGCTTGGAGGTTGTTGTCCGTTGGGGGGTTGCTGATCATTAGGAGGTTGTTGTCCGTTGGGTGGCTGCTGACCATTAGGAGGTTGTTGTCCGTCAGGTGGAGGATTGCCATTGAAATTGGAAAAATCCGTTTTCAGAGTAGCATCTGCCAAACGATTGGCGCTCACGCTCAGGTCATGTTTGAGCGAATCCATTGTCGATTGGGCTTGAATTGTGTATAGCGCCAGCCCAAAAGCAGTTAACGTCAATGCGAGGATGAATGTATAAAGAAAGGTGATGCGAAGCCGAATAGACATTATGATTCTTCACGTAGAACGTAGCCAACTCCGCGGACGGTTTGTATAAGGCGTGAATTCCCATCCACTTCAAGCTTTTTACGGAGGTATCCAATATAGATCTCAAGCACATTATCATCTCCACCAAAGTCGTAGCCCCAGACTTCGTTGAGAATCTGGCGTCGTTCAAGTACCTGGCGTGGATGCCGTAAGAGCATATGCAAAAGATTGAATTCGGTTACTGTGAGATTGAGTTCGATGGTACCACGTTTCGCTTCGCGCGATGTTGGGTCGAGGCTTACATCTGCATAGGAAACCCTCTGGTTTTCTGGTTTTGTTTCAACTCTGCGCAGCATGGCATGGACCCTCGCAACAAGTTCTGCTGGGGCAAAGGGTTTAATAAGATAATCGTCGGCACCGCTTTCCAGCCCATCTACACGATCATCAATAGCATCTTTGGCTGTCAACATCAAGATCATGGTTTGGTTTTCTTCATCTCGTAAACGTTGAATAAAGGATATGCCGTCCATTTTGGGCATCATCCAATCTACAATGATCAGGTCTGGTTTTTGCGCTTGGACAAGGGGAAGAGCTTCCAGCCCGTTATTGGCTGTGAAAACTTCAAGGCTTTCATAGGTCAACGTTCGCTGAAGCATCTTTAATAGTTTGGGGTCATCATCAATAACAAGGACAGAGGGCATAGGATCTCGCTTTTTTATCTTACTGCACCAACTATAAATGAAATTCTTAAACTGAGAATGTACTCACAGCATATTCACAGTTTCTTCTTTGTATTTCCATAGGTTCGCATTCTAGAATGCACATGCTTGAAAATACATTCTTTTGGAGAACCAATATGATACGCAAAATAACGTTTATTCATCTGGCGGTCATTTGTGCCTTGTTACTAACCGCTTGTGGCACAAGTGCAGCAGCTACTCAGGAAACTGCTTCGGCTACAGATACGTCCTCAGTTGTTTTTGTCACTCAAACTGCTGAGCCTGCAACCCAAAGCGCAGACGCGCTTCCTGCTGGGGGAGCACCGAATGGCAATCCTCCTCCCGGAAACCCACCCAGTGGCGGTCCTGTGGGAGGAAATTTGGAAGAAGGCTTGGCTACGGCTACAGGTGTTTACACATTGAGCGGTGGTGTAACTGAGGAAACCAATCAAACATATACAGCGACACAGCAGGATCAATCTGGGATATATGTAATTGATGGCGGTGTGTTGACCTTGAAAAATGTCACGGTTAATACCAGCGGAGAAACTTCTTCATCTGATGGTAGTAGTTTTTATGGCTTGAATGCAGGCATTTTGGCAGTTGAGTCAACGATTACGGTCAACGGCGGAACGATCACAACCAGCGGCTCTGGCGCAAACGGTGCTTTTGCAACAGGCGAAGGCTCGGTGGTGAATTTGAGTAATGTTACCATTACCGCAACCGGAGATGGCGGGCATGGTGTGATGGCAACTCTTGGTGGAGAGATAAATCTAACTAATGTGAATATGACCACTTCTGGTGCCCATTCTGCTCCTATTGCTACCGATCGCGGCAGTGGTACAGTCAACTCTACTGGCGGTTCTTTACTTACGACCGGAGCAGATTCACCTTGTTACTATTCTACAGGTGTCTTGAATATTGAAAATAGCACGTGCACGGCAGATGGTTCCGAAGCCGCAGTGATTGAAGGTGCTAATTCCATTAATCTAATCGATAGTGATGTGACGGTTAATGTCCCAGATAAATGGGGCGTAATGATCTATCAGAGCTTTTCTGGTGATGCAGAAGGAACTGAAGGTGTCTTTACTATGCAAGGCGGGTCGTTGACATACACGGATGCCAATAGTCCCTTGTTCTATGTAAATAATTCAACTGGATACATTACTCTCGATGACGTTGCGGTAAATGCTGCATCTGGAATCCTCGTGAATGCAGCTGCAAATGATCGCTGGGGTACCAGTGGACAGAACGGTGGAACAGTCTACTTGACCGCCATCAACCAGACCTTGAACGGTGACTTTGTTGCAGATACTATTAGCTCAATCTCTGTTGAATTGACTAACAGCTCCTCATGGATTGGAGCCATCAATGCAAATAATGAAGCAAGTTCATCTTCCCTGGCATTAGACGCCTCAAGTACCTGGACCGTGACAGCTGACTCTTACCTCACTTGCTTGAGTGACCCCGAAGGCATTTCTGGTACAACTATCCAGAACATCATCGGAAATGGACATACCGTATATTATGATGCTTCAAGTTGCACGGCGTTGAATGGTGCTATTTACACCCTCGTTGGAGGTGGTGAACTTAAACCATTTTCTCAATAATCTACTCGACCCTTAAACATAAAGAGCGCCTCCAGAGTTCTGGAGGCGCTCTTTATGTTTAATAATTATTCGGGTTCTTCTTCTGTCTCGTCTTTAGATACGACCACACGTACATAAACGACTTCACCAAAATTTACGCCATCAAAATTAGTCAGTGACCAGTATCCTGTATAGGTTCCTTCGGCAGTTGGGGCTTTCATGGCAACCGTAATCTTGGCAGATTTTCCTGGGGCTACATATTGGTTAATGGTGGTGGTTACACCGTCCATGTTGTATCCGCTGACAAAGGTGACTGTATATTCTGGGCGCCATGGGCAGGTACCGTTATTTTGAAGGCGCCATATCTTTTTGAAAGTTTCCCCAGGCATGAGTACGGTCCCATCTTTGATGGTGATGTCACTCACATAGGCTGAATTGTCACAAAAATCATAATCACTAAGAACCGTTGGTGGCACGGGTTGAGGCGTTTCCGTCGCAGGAGCAAGTGTAAATGTAAAAGTAGGTAAAGCGGTGGCTGTAAATGCTGGCGTTGATGTTTGTGTAGGAGTATTGGTTGTTACGGCAGCAGCAGCGGTAAAAGCGTTTGCAACCGCGGTTGCAATGGCTGGGTCGAAGGTGCTTGTGGCTGTGTGTCCCTCGTTTTCACTGGGCTCTGTGGCTGCTGGCGCACAAGCAGATAAACTGATGACCAAAATGAGACCGATAAGAAGATTTTTGTTTAGCTTGTTTTCATGGCGCATGATCTACTCTTCGAATGTGCCGGTAACGACAATATCACCTTCGTTTAAACCGGATTTGATTTCGGCGTACAACTCGTTATAAATACCAATATCAACAGCCTGCAATTTTACTTCATTATTTTTTAGGATACGGACTGTATATGCTCCAGTATCCGATTCTTCCAGCGCATCAAGTGGGACGAGCAAAATATTTTTCAGGTCAATGCTTGTTACTTCAACCGAAGCAGATGCTCCAAGGGGTAGATTTAACTCTGCGAAGGTGGCATCCAGAACTACTGTACCATGAACCGAAGAAGACATATTGCTGGTGGATAACTCGCTATCTACTGTGTCTACGGTGCCGGTAAATAGAGTATCCGGCAGGGCGTCGAATTCGACTTCTACCGGATAACCAACCTCTATCTTATCCCAATCTGACTCATCCAAGTAGATTTCCAGGTGCGGTTGTAATAAATCTGTAAGGGTGATGCAAACTCTAGTGTCAATTTTGTTGCCGGGCTGTATATCTACAGTGATAATGATCCCTGCTTTCGGGGCAATGATTGTTGTTCCATCTAAAATGGATTTTGCTTCATCAAGTGCCCGCTTTGCTGAAAGGACTTCTTCAAGGCTTGCAATTCCTGTATTGGTAGGAATTACTCCGCTGGATAAGGCTGTGTAAACTGTTTGTGCTTCTTCCAGATTTCGTTGTGCGTCATTAACTGCATATTGCGCAAGAGTGATGTCTGTTTCTGTTGGCAATGCTAAGTATTCGTGCCCTTCGCTATCACGACGGACAAAATTTTCGAAAACGTATTCATTGTAGTAATCATTTAAAGCTTCAGATCTATGCTCATCTGCAGATTGCAGGTAGGCTTCTACCTCTTGAATTTTCTGCTTTAGTTGTAAATTTTCTGTGTCACTTGATAATTGACTTTGAGCGTTTGCTAGATTCTGCTCGGCATTTTCTATATTTTGATCCCAATACAGTACATCTGGGCTGACAAGATATTCAAGTTGATAAATAGCATCTGAATATGATTTTTCCGCACTTGCTAATGCTTCTAGAGAAGATGCAATCGCTTTTGAGGAGGCTAACTCCATATACGTCTGCTCTGCACTTGAATAATCTGCTTGAGCTTGAGTGTTGTCAATCTCGGCTAGTATATCGCCTGCCTGAACTTCATCCCCAGCGTGGACATACACCTTTGTGACCGTTCCACTGGTGCTGAAAGACAATTCAACCTCATCTTCTGTACTGAGAATCCCGGTTCCACTCGCAGAGATGCTTAAGTCACCTCTACCAATAGTTGCGGTTTGTAACGCAGTTTCTGCGTTTTCAGCTTCGGAAGATTTATAAGCAAATACTGAATATCCTCCTGCACTGACCGCGATAAGAATAGCAAGTAAGATGCCGACCTTTGTTTTTATAGTAAATTTTGAAAACCAATTTTTTGCGTTCATCCCATATCATTTCTGCGACGGTTCAAGTATTATGAACTGGCTGTTTTCTGAAGGTATTCGATTACAGCTTCGATCAATGAAGTGGGCACACCACTTCCCATACCGGGTGCTCCGCCTGAAGCTTGCGCTGTCGCGATTTGATCTTCGCTGAGGTTGGGTACGCTTCCACCACTGGGCATATCTCCACTAGGCATACCACTGCCTGGCATACCGCCACCACCATCGGGCGGAGCGAATCCTTGCCCGCCGCTCGGAAAGCTTCCAGAGTCACTGCTCTTTTGGCTGCTATCAGCCTGTGGGCGGTTCCCCATGGAGATACCCATTTCTTGCATCACAGACATCATGTCTGGCTGAGAGAGTTGCATGTCGTCAATCGCTTGGTTTTGGGCAGCGGTCATGGTTGTGCTGATCTGGTCAACCAAGCCGTCGATTTCTGCTTGAGCTGCGGTATCACTGTCTACTAGTGAGAGATAGACTTGCCAAAGAGGTAAAAGGTCACTGGCTTGCTCAGGCGTGATGGCATTCTCGGTTCCTTCTAGTTTGAGTGTTCCAATAGCAACCTTGGTGATTGTGCTAATTTCACCTCCGCCGTTAGAAGAGGGCATTCCACCTGTTGGGGTGGATGTGGAACTGACACAGGCAGAAAGTACTAATGAAAATAGCATCAATGAAATTGCAAATATCTTTTTCATAAAATTTCCTTTATTCATATCGCAACGCTTCAATGGGGTCGAGCTTGGAAGCTTGGTTGGCTGGGTAATATCCGAAAAATGCGCCGACAATGGCAGAAGAGCCAAACGCCAGGAGGATGGATGGGAGGGAGATTACAGTTCGCATGTCGCTTAAAGAGCCGAAGATATAAGCTCCACCCACGCCTACAATGACTCCGATCAGACCGCCGACAATGCTGAGCAACAGAGCTTCCGTCAAAAACTGCAAGCGGATATCTTCTGGAGTGGCGCCAATCGATTGACGGATGCCGATCTCGCGCGTCCGTTCGGTGACACTGACCAGCATAATGTTCATGATGCCGATGCCGCCAACGATCAGAGAAACGCCTGCCACCCAGGCTAAAAGGGAACGAAACGCTGATGTCGTTGACTCTTGAGTCGAAATAATGTCTTGTTGCGTTGTTACGGTAAAGTCTGCTGAGTCTAAAGAAACGTCGTGTCGTTTGGCTAATAGCAGTTCGATCTGGGTGATGAGCTCATCTTGATTGGCGTCTGGATCTACCTCTACATAGATCATGCGGACACTGTCGCCCATAAATCGGGCGAACATGGAGGGAGTAAATTTTTGGAAGACCAACTTGATGGGGAGGTAGATGCGCGAATCAAAGTCAGTATTCCCGACCAGCCCCTTCTCTTTGAATACACCAATCACAGCAATCTTGGTATTTCCAATCTTGATGTATTGCCCAACTGGGTTTGTATCTCCAAATAATTCCTGTGCTACGGTGTAACCAAGCACAGCTACTTTGCTTTTGCGTTCATTTTCCTGTTCATTGAAATAACGTCCGTCTGCAATTTCCATATCGCGGACCGATGGGAAGCCAATCGTGGTGCCGAGGATTTCCATATCTTCAAGAGAGACGTCGCCGGCTTTTACAGTTTCAGTGGAGTTCTGTTCCACCACAACGGCGGTCACCCCATCTACGCCAGTTTCGATGGCAGCCGCATCATCATAGACGAGACCGCCTTCGGGCGCCTGCCCGGGTCCTCCGCGCATCATGGAGCTTTGTACGAAGACTAAATTTGACCCAAGGCTGGTAATCTGCTCCTGAATGCTGGCTTCTGTCCCTGCGCTGATGGCAACCATGATAATGACCGCTGAGACACCAATGATGATGCCTAGCATGGTCAGGAACGAGCGGATCTTATTCTTGAGAATGGCATCCCATGCAATGTTTAATGCTTCAGATGGCTTCATGGGCAGCCTCCTCAACATATTTTTTGTTGTGGGTAATGTTATCTACCAAACCATCTACTAACGTAATGACGCGCTGGGTATGAATGGCGGTTTTTGGGTCGTGTGTGACCATAACAATGGTTGTGCCTTGTTCGTGCAAGGTATGCAAGAGATTCATGATCTCCTTGCCTGAACGTGTGTCGAGATTTCCTGTCGGTTCATCTGCAATGACCATGACAGGGTCATTGATCAGTGAACGCGCAATTGCCACACGCTGTTGCTGACCGCCAGAAAGCTCATGCGGCTGGTGGTTTGTCCGCCCGCCCAAGCCGACCAATTCCAACAAGTCTTGGGCTTTTTGCATGCCTTCTTCTTTAGTGAAATTCTGGGAATGGTTGTACAAGAGCGGCAGCATCACATTTTGCAAAGCGGTTGTGCGAGCGAGAAGGTTATAGGCTTGGAAGATGAAACCAAGTTTCTGGTTACGAACGGAGGCTAATTGCACTTTATCAAGCTGGCTTACATCTTCACCGTCTAAAAAATATTGACCAGACGATGGCTTTGAAAGACAGCCAAGGATGTGCATCAGCGTACTTTTGCCTGAACCAGAAGGACCCATAATGGCAACGAATTCGCCTTTTTGAATTTGAATGCTCACGCCCCGCAAGGCAGAGACGCTGATATCACCCATGCCATACACTTTAGTGATATCAACCGTTTCAATAATAGAGTGTTCTATGCTCATTGTGTCTCCACGATGCCGGTTGTTATAGTGTCGCCCTCTTTTACGCCAGAGATGATTTCAGCATAAATGAGGTCTTGGATGCCCACTTCTACTACATGCAAAACAGGTTTGCCATTTTCCATAATAAAGACCGCATACTGATCACCAGCCTTATGCAAAGCCTCAGTAGGGACTAACACTGCATTCTCTGCCCGTCCGCCAATGACATCTACAGAAGCGGTTGTGCCTAAAGGCAAGGTGAAGCTATCTTCATCGATTTGTGTCAACTGTACAAATGCTCTTACAACTGAAGTGTTATTGGAAGAATACAACCCAGGGTCTACTTGTGTGACAACTCCGCTGAATGTTTTATCTGGCAAGATATCAAAAATAACATCGGTCTCGTAGCCCACCACAACACTCGACCAATCTGATTCATCTAAATACACTTCCAAATACGGCTGGCTTAGATCTGCAAGCGTAATGACAGAACTGCCGCTGCTCACACTATCTCCAACGGAAATATCAATAGACATAATCGTGCCTGCATGTGGGGCAATGATCTGTGTACCGTCTAAAGTCGCTTTTGCAGATTCGAGGTTCAAGTGCGCTTGTTCAAGCTCAGTCAACCCACTGCCGGTTGCATTTTCAGGAATTTCCTCGCCGGTTAAGGCGGCATACAGCCATTTCGCTTCTTGTAAGGTCGCTTTGGCAAGTTCATAGTCTGCGCGTGCGGCAAGAATCTCAGCCTCTGAAGGTGCATTTAATTCTTTGCCATCTGTGAAATATTTGGGGAGGTAATAACTTGTGTAACGTCCTTGCGCCTGCGCCAACAACTCTTGGGATGCTTCAAGGTCAGACTGAGCATCTTCCAAGGCTTTTTTCGCGTCTGCGTCTGTGGGCGACTCTTTGAGCTTCGCCTCAGCCTCGGCGATAGCTGTTTGCGCACCTTCAACTTTTTCCTCTGCCTGAAGCACTTCTGGACTAATAATGTACGCAAGGGTATTTTTTGCGTCGCTAACATCACTTGTTGCATCTGCAATGGCTTGCTGAGCAGTAGCAATTGCGCTGGCAGAAGTTAACTCTAAATAAGTTCGGTTGGCTTCTGCATACGCCGCTTGGGCATCTGTATCGTCGAGCTTTGCCAGTTGAGCACCTGCTTCTACTTTTTCACCAACGGTGACGTTAACTTCGGTTACTTTGCCAGTAGACGTAAAGGAAAGCTCAGTTTCATTTGCAGAGACTAGTGTGCCTGTGCCGCTGGCATAAATGACAAGGTCACCTCTGGTTGCCATGGTTGTCTGCAATTCAGAAGTGCTGGTGCTTTCATCCGCAGTTTGAGTGCTTTGATAATAAACATATCCTCCGCCAGCACCTGCCAATACCACTATGCTGACGATGATGACCCAAATTACCTTTTTCGGTAGGTTTGATAAAGTGGAAAGGATAGGAATATTTTTTATCTTTCCAAGTGTTTCATTTAGTTTTGTTGTCATGGGCTTAATTTCCCTGTAAAAATGAGATCAGATATTTCTCTTTCAATATAAAAAGGGACCCTGTGAAAATACTGTGAAAATTGTGAGCATCTCATGCACATGTACAACAAAGACAAAATTAGATGAGAAAGATTCACATCTGGTTCTTAGCAGGTGCTTATGAATTTTTCGGTGAATTCTCAGGATGATTTTCTATACTGACCTTGTTCAACCAGACCGGTTGAAGAAAGGAGTGCCTAGCGACCTTACTCGCTTCAGCGTTTCGATCTTGGAAAGGAGTGTGCCTGTTTAGCGTAAAAGAAATTTAATAAGTAAGTTGAGCGTCCCCCGTATCACTACGGGGGACGCTTTTTGTTATCTATATGCAGTCTTCACAGGAAATTCACATTCTTTACAGACTTTATACAAACCTTTCTTGGGTTTTTCACAGATTCGCCCTCTACAATGCAGGTGTTCGAATAATTCAACAAGACACATCCCCACGAATCAAAATTCATGGGCAACGAAAGGAAACCTATAAATCATGAACGCATCAACTAAAACTAACCTTGTACTCGACATTACAATCTTTACCGCCTTTTTGGCGATTGCCAGCCCAAAACTGACCGGCAATACCATCCATGAATGGCTGGCAGTGGCATTTGGCGCAACGATTGTGACCCATCTGCTCTTTCACTGGAAGTGGCTGGTGGAAGTGACCACGAAATTCTTCAAGAACTTTTTCAGTCAGTCACGCCTTAACTATGTAGTGGATCTACTCTTCTTCCTCGCGATGACCGCCGCACTCTTTAGTGGACTGATGATCTCGAAAGATGTGATGTCCTTCCTCGGTATTCACATGAATGTGAGCCATAGCTGGGAAAGCTTGCACCGCCTCGCTTCAGATGTATCTGTGATCTTGCTCGGCATTCACTTTGCCTTGCACTGGAAGTGGATTGTTACCAATATCGGGCGGTACGTCGTCAACCCGATTGCCAGCTTGTTCAAGCCGCGCGCACAGAAACCCGTTGTATCCATGGCATTTCAGACCTCTAAGGAGAAATAATCATGAAAACTATTTTGAGAATTCTCGTCATCCTGCTGATTGCAGGAATCGTATCCGGCGGAGTTTACGCCCTGGTTGAAAACACCAGCCTCATGTCTGGGGTTGAAGCGGAGCGCGGAGCGCCTCCACAGATGACCAATGCGGATGGCACATCCTTTCAGCCCATGCAGCGCCCGGAAGGCGGCGAAGATCATGATGCAGCCTCTGTATCCCGTGGTTTAGGTGAAGTAGGCGTCTTGCTTGCAAAGATCACCGGCATCACCATTGTCATTTTGCTAGTTCAAAAAGCACTGGCAGTGTTTCAGAAAAATAAACCTGTAATCGCTCAACCGTAACGACAAAAATAAGCATGGTTCATCGCAGATGTCTGCGATGAACCATGGAGAGAGAGAACCAATGAAAAAAACTATTTCGGCATTTATCGCAGCGCTGTTAATCACTGCCTTATTAGGCGGTGGGATGCTTCTGATGGGGCAGAACGCTTTAGGGGTATCTACCGCAAAGGCAGAAGCTGCGCAAACTACTCAAGTTTCTGCGGACACAATTGCACAATACGAACAGATTGTTGCACAATATCAAGCCCGAGAGTCTCAGTATCAAGATCTAATTGCTCAGGCTTCTACCCAAATTACAACAGCTAATCAACAGATCGAATTGGCAAACCAGCAATTGCAACAATATCAATCTTTGCTTCAACAATTGCAATCCAGCGGACTTATTACCATCTCTAGTGATGGAACAGTCACTATTAATCAAACAAGTACATCTGCCTTTATGCAACCTCCCCAAGGGCATCACGGTGAAGGGAGCCACTAATGAACCTGTATCGTAATCTACTTAAAATTTGGATCAGCATTGTTAGTCTGGCTGGTTTTGTGATGGGCTGGGTTTTTATTTCCCAAGCATCAGAGCTTGAAAATGTAACGTATGTTGGAAACACCGCTATTACCATGCCAGAGTTGCAACCTATCCCCACTGTGGATGGATTGGCTGGCGAAACCCTGATGACCTCAAATGTACAGTCCTTTACTGTCAACACGGTTGTTCAGCAACAGACCTTTACACAACCCATGATGACTGGAGGTTCATAATGCAATATCATGAATTCCGTGCCATGAACACCACGGTGATTTTGGGAGTTGATGTCCAATATCCTGTGAACGCTTTTCGCGCGGCACAAGATTTTATCCAACAGAGCGAGCAGCGCTTCTCTCGCTTTTTACACGATAGTGAATTAAACGCTCTTAATCGTAGTGCAGGTACATGGTTTTATGCTTCTGCTGAAATGATGGATCTGATAACCTCGGCAATGGAATATCACCTTGCCACAAATGGCTTGTTCAATCCGGCGATTTTGCCTCATCTCAAAGCAGCTGGATACACTCGCAACATAGATGATATCCGATCGTATGGTGCTGGTGCAAAGCCAGAAAAATCACTCGCACCTGTGCAGTCATTTCGAGATATCAAACTGGATACAGATCAAAACCGTGTTCTTCTCCCAGTGGGTATGCAAATTGATCTGGGCGGCATTGCCAAGGGCTGGATCGCTGAAAAAGCAGCCAAACTCCTGTCAGCGTATTCATCCGTTTGTGTGGCCAATGCTGGCGGCGACATGTTTCTGATCGGTCGCCCCAATGGGCAGAATTGGGAAGTTGTTCTTGAAGACCCGCTTGACCAAACCCGTAATGTGTTGATGCTATTAGTGGAGGATGGGGCTGTAGCGACATCTTCCACAACAAAACGCATCTGGACTCAAGACAGGCAGGCTCGCCACCATTTGATCGATCCACGCTCGGGCGAACCCGCCAAGTCACCATGGTTGAGCGTTACAGTCTTTGCTCCACATGCTGCACAGGCAGAGACCTTTGCCAAGGCGCTCCTGATTGCCGGACCAGAAGGTGCTCAAACCCTGCTGGATAAAAACCCGAAAATTTCATTTCTCGCTGTAGATATCGAAAAGCAAATTTGGAAATCGCCTACTGAAAAGGAAAAACTTTATGAGTACGCATAATCAACCTCAAACCGAAAATTGGCTGGATATCTTCACCGTGGTGGGAGTTCTTGTCACTGGTGTATTTCTATTGGCGGTAGGTCTACTTGCTTTGCAGACGGAGACGGTCAAAGACTTCTTTGCGCTTGATAGTGTTCATATATGGTGGTATGTCACTCGTGCTGCCGGTTTGATGGGCTATCTGCTATTTTGGCTTTCCACAGTGTGGGGCTTTGCCGTCAGCAGCAAGATCTTCGACTCTTTCTTGGAACGCATGTTTACTTTTGATTTCCATGAACATCTTTCCTTGCTGAGCCTTGGGTTTTTGATCTTACATGTAGTAGTGCTGCTTTTTGAGAAAGTAGAGCCCTTAAGTCTTATCGAGGTTCTTGTGCCATTTATATCTGCTTATCGTCCGTTTTGGACGGGAATTGGCATTATTGCCTTCTATTTAACAGCGCTTGTGACAATAACTTTTTATGTCCGCAAGTGGATTTCAATGAAAACGTTTCGGGTTATCCATTATTTGAGTGTCGCCGCGTATTTTGGATCCTTGTTGCATAGCGTCTATGCAGGCACAGATACCAGTCTTACCTGGGTGCAATGGATGTATGGCGGCACGACACTTGTAACGGTCTTTTTTATGGTGTATTGGTCAGCCTTGCTGTGGATGCGAAGAGAAGAAAAAAGATATATATAAAGAGTTTCTCTTAAGTAAAAGTCCTGCTTTTGTTAAAGCAGGACTTTTACTTAAGAGGTATTTCTCAGCCTTTTCATAGCATTTTCTTTGCGTTTTCAAAGCAAACTTTTCTACAATAATCTGAATTCACTATTAAGGAATATCTATGTCTAATCTAGAGTTTGCCTATTTGCCGAGTTCATTTTGTCCCAAATGTGGTGGCGCTTTATTGATAGTAGATAAACGCAATAGTAATGCTAAATTTTGGGCACGTAACCCACAAGAAATTCTGTGCGTGAATTCTCAAAAATGTGATTTTCGCCGTAAAGTAACAGAAGATGATCGAAAAGCGCTAACTCAAAACACTTCTTGTTTAGAAGGTTCCAGTCTGTCTTTTGTGTATTGAGAGGTTTAAAGGGATATATAACAATTTCGGGGTTTCCGCGGTGGCGGTCCTGCCTTACCCAACAGGAATTTCCATGCTTCTCCTATCTGTCTTGGTTACCGCCACTGCGTTTTAAGAATGAAAGGATGCCATTGTGAAACTTAAAAAAAGATACATAACTTTAACTATCTTGTTATCTTTTATGATAAATGCATGCGGTGCTAACGATCTTGACAGAGTTGTTGATGAATCTGCTGTAAATGATATCTATACACAGGTTGCTTTAACAATTACTGCACAAGCGCCTGTAATTACAGTTACATCTATGGCAACAGCTACAGCATTTCCTACAACTTCTGGGGTAGTGCTGGGCTTAAAAACATCAATACCCAGCCCTGTTTCGGTCTCATATAGCAGCGGAAATAGCGGCGCTGTAGGCTGTGACAATTCATCGTACCTGAGTGATGTCACAATACCTGATGGAACCGTACTTGCACCTGGAACTACATTTACTAAAACGTGGAGCCTACAAAATACAGGCTCTTGTGAATGGACAACGTCTTATTCCATGGTTTTCTATAGCGGCAACGCTATGAGCGGATCTACAACCGCACTTAGTGAGTCCGTTAGTATAGGTTCAAGTGGCAATATTTCTGTTGAATTGACAGCTCCATCTAGTGCTGGGATATATACAGGATATTGGCGGCTTCAAAATGCCTCTGGCACCTCTTTTGGCGAAGCTGTATATGTTCAGATTGTGGTTTCAGGGAGTACTTCTACTCCAACTGCAACACCTACATCCACAAGCGAAGAAGAAGCAACTACTACTCCTGCCGCAACTACAGTATCTACTGAAACATCCGCGCCAACAGAAACGCCAATCCCCACAGAAACGGCTGATTCATGATCTGTGGTTTACGAAACGACTAAAAGGCAGTATCATCCCTGCCTGTTAACAAGGAACAGGATAAGGAAATAAGATGTCTGATAGTGAAAAAACAATTTATGTCGTTTCGGGGTTGCCTCGTTCAGGTACTTCCATGATGATGAAGATGCTTGAAGCTGGCGGTTTGATCCCTCTGATAGATAATATCCGTATCGCAGATGATGATAATCTTCAAGGTTATTATGAGTTTGAGCGTGTTAAAGCAATGAAAGATGGGGATGTGGAGTGGGTAAGCGATGCACAAGGTAAAGTGATAAAAGTGATTTCGGCTTTACTTGAGAATTTGCCTTCTACATATCAATATAAAGTTGTTTTTATGGAACGTGAAATGATGGAAATTCTTGCTTCACAGCGAAAGATGTTGGAAAGACGTGGTAAGCCAAGTAACCCTGCTGAAGATGGAAAGTTTGCTGAATTGTACGCAAGGCATTTAGAGAAAATTAAAACTTGGCTTGTTAGTCAACCAAACATGAATGTTCTTTATGTTCGTTACAATGATATGGTTACAAGTCCAGAAGAATATGCCCAAAAAGTAGCTGCATTTTTAGGTGTTCCCATGAATATTGCAGCGATGGGAAATATACCTCAGGAACAGTTCTATCGTCAAAGAAAATAATGGACTTAATAGTAAAAGCGACTGTAAATTCAGTCACTTTTACTATTAAGTCTCATAGGGTTTATTAACATCTTCCAGCTTTTTCTTGACGATACTGAGCAATTCTGCTGCAGTTTCAGGTTTTGAAATCGAGAGGTCGTTAAGTTCTTCAGGATCTTTCTCTATATCAAATAACTGAAACTTTTCTTTTTCATCTACCTCGTTATACCCAAGGTAATATGTAAGTTTAAAGTTATCTCGAATATGTGTCACTGAGACTTCTGTAAGGGGGTATGTTGGTTCATTGTTTTCTGCTTGCACAATGAATATTCGTTCTTGTGCATTAGGATTAGTGATATCTGCGTATGGCGGCAAAATAGTACCTTCTGCCCAGCTTGGAATAGGATGCCCGGTAAGATGTAATAAAGTTGGCATCAAGTCAATGGCACTTGTTTGATCATATACATCGCGCCCTGTACTTACACCTGGTTCAAAAACTAGTAGTGGAATACGAATAATTGGTTGGTACAAGGCTGCAGTCGAATGCATCCAAATGCCCCTTTCAAACATTTCGCCATGATCAGAAGTGAAAATCACCCATGTATCATCAAGTATTCCTGAATTTTCCAGAGTTTCAAATAGCCGTCCAAATTCATGATCAACATTGAGTGCAAATTCGTCATAGAATGAACGTGATCGAGCGAGGAACTCCGGCGACTTATCTGTAGAAAAAATATCATCAGGTTTGACAAGAGGTTTGAAAGAATCATTTGCGAATTTACCAACAAACTCTTCTCGCGGTTTATACGGATAGTGTGGTGGTAGGAAGTGTAAATATCCAAAGAACGGTTTAGGTATGTCTGCTATGCTCCCCCTAAAGTAATCTATACCCTGATCAAGAGCATAATAGTTATCTGTATTTATGTTTGGAAGACCATATGGATAAAGTTTCTTAATATCAAAGACTTTCTGATCCCTGTATTTTTCATAGAGTTGAGAAAGAAATAATGAATATGAAAACCCTTCCATACGTTTCATTGAACGTGACCATGCGACTGTAGCAGTATCTTCATCGTTCTGAAATAAATTGCGAACAATTCCGTCATCTAAAAGGAATAGCTTTTGCTGCGGAATATAATCATTAATGTCACTCTCAAATTGATCAAATAAAGTATTGACAAGAGTGTTGTGCGAATATGAGAAACGATAATAATCTTCAAAAGCATGAAACATGCTTTTATTGGACATTTCCTGTTTTACCCTTCCGCCCATACGTATCGCACGGTGTGTCCACGGTAATGTGCCGGTTAAGATGGAGGCTGTGCCCGGAGTTGTAAAATTGCCGCCTGAATAATGATTGTGAAAAACAGTGGCTCTTTTTGCAAGGCGCTTTAGATTGGGGGTCGTATCCCGTTGGTAGCCATACAGAGATATATTGTAGGCAGAAAATGCATCAAATACAATCACTAGTACATTCTTTTTATTCCCTTGGAATAGATTGCCCGTCTTTTGAATAGCAGGAGGGATAATTGATCCTAGCGATGCAATCCCTGCCAGTTTTAGAAAATCACGACGACTAAGTTTATTTTGCATGTGGAATCTCAGAGATTACGAATGAAGATAATAGTTAAAGAGATTACATCAAATACTAGGTACAAGATCATTAGTGTAGAGAAACGGTCAAACCCTTCCCAAACAATTTTTTCTACTTTTTGAGACACTAAGATTGCATATGCTGGTATAACAACAGATATACTTACAATTAAAAAAGCTGTTAAATATAAAGCAACAAGTGGGCGCCCTGTATTAACGTAGAAACCACTTAATTGTTCTGGGAATTGCATTGTTCGTATGAAGTATGTTTGATTCACGATCGACCAAAGGGATAAGATTAAAATTAATGTCCCTAGTAATGCGACCCTTTTTTTTTCATCCCATTTTCTCGAAATTAGAAAACCAAGTAATGCTGTTGTTGCAAAGATGATTAGGCTTTCAAAGAACGTAAAAAGTAAACCATACGAAATAACACCAACCGCATCCCATGAATTGGTTCGAGCGGTGACCCAATCAAAGTCACGAAACCCTAGGAATAAGGTCCAAATGTGTAAAGGGAGGGCACAGATTAAAAACAAAGTCCAAAGCCCTTGCTTTGAATAAAATTTATTAGAGGTAACCAAGGTCTTTTAACCTCTTTTCAATCTCATCCTGATCTTCGTCGCTGTATTTCGGTGGTGGTGCAGAGGCTTGTGCTTTCAGATCCTTACCAATGGTCAGGGCAGGGATATCACGATAGGATGGCGTGGGATAGTTGCTCAAACTTTCGTTGGAGAAAAGCACGCCTGGAACGGCTCTTGAGTCGAAGCAGTGATCTGCCTCCCAACGCTCTGTATTCTTTTCAATGGCTTCGGTTCGCCACTGCCCCAAACCTGTTTCGGCAGACCCGCGGTAAGGTGGGCGATAACCGATAAAGATATCTGGTCCATACGCAGCAAGTGGACCTTGGAATGCTTCAGTACGGATTAATGCTGTTTGCACAACCTGTTCACTATTTGGACCTTTCCATTGCAAAAGGTCATCTTTGAGTCTGGCGAGAGTATTTGCTGTGTCACCTTCGTTGATAATGCCTTTACCTTCGCGACCGGCGATGTTGAGATAGAGACTGTTCAAACCTAAAGCGTATGCCTGAGTCTGAGACCAGTCCACAGTTCGAAGGTCGGAAGAAGCGGGATTTGTCGTTTTGAGATATCCATGGTCTACGAGCCATTTATTTAAGTGAACTTTGTAGTCAAAATGCCCAAATCCATGATCTGAAACAACCAGAATGCGCGTCTTTTGTTTGCGGGTAGCACGCTCGATAATGCGCCCAACGAGTTGATCTAACCGAATGTACCAGGCTTCGATAACATCTTCACGACCTTTGAAGAACATGTGTTGAACACGATCAAGGCTATCAAAGACACAGGCAAGCAAACCTTCATCAAAAGTATCAAGTGAAGAATTAAGAACTTTTTCACGCTCAGCATCGATCATTTCACACAATTTGAGGAACTGATCATCATTGATTAGATTCTCATTGAGTGCGGTTGTATCTTGCGGCCAGCCCAAAGTAAGGAAAGGTCCGTTCTTCTTCCACTGGTCTTGAATGAAATTCTTTGGGGTAGCGTATGGCCATGGCGAGCCCAAAGGATGTAGCTGCAAAGGCAGGAAATAGATCGAAACCGGATTGAGGTTGGTTAGAATGGCGCGGCTAATCGCCTTAACTGTCATGCCGAACCCAACCGAGAAAGGTAATTCTACAATTTCTCCCCATTCGCCGATTTTGAGTGTTACCTTTTGCTTTGCAACTTGGAGTATAACTATATTGTCGTTAACTTCCAATTCGAAATTAATATTAACAGTACCATTTTTCTTGGCGGGGCCTTCAAGAGTACCAGAATATTTATAAGTCCCCTTCTTTGTCAATTTTCGGACTGCAGTTTTTCGTTCTGGATCAGCTGGCAGGTCATCGATTGAAAAGTGAGTTCCAATACCTAATCGACCAAGAATATCAGGTGTCCCAAGTCCAGGTATAGTCTGAACGGGTGAAGCCAATTTGGCTGGGAAAGTGGCTGGCCACCACATGGATGTGGCTGGGAATCCATCTTCTACTGCTTCATCAAAAATAGTTTGAGCGCTGTAAGGAGGAACAAATTGAAGCCCAAGCAGATTCTTCTGAGTGGGAAGCAGAGAAACTTGCAGGCTGTAATTGGCTGGGTTACGGTGAACAAAGTCGAACATGCCATGCCCACCGGGATTCATGCCTGTAGCGATGCTTGTCCATGAAACTTCACTTTGTGGCGGGTCAGATACACGGAACCGTGAATACCCACCACCTGCCAGTAATTTACTTAGATTGGGTGTCTTACCTTGTGAGTGAAGTTTTTCAAAAAATGTGGGATCGAACGCGTCAAGCCCAATGATAAGTGTTCGCATGATTGCCTAATAACGAGATAACAGCCACTCAGAGATTTGAGCGGCTGCTATCTCTACTTTATAAGTATTATTTATTTTCTGAATTGTTTTCAACAGTCTCTGAACTATTCGCGCCTTCTTTGCGGGAACGACGCCATTTGGCGATCATCATTTTGATACGCCCAGAGAACATGAGCACTGTGCCAGAGATCACACCAAATGCAACAGCGAGAATTTGGAATAACATTCCGCCTGAACCAGGGTCAATATACATACTTTCCTCTTTTCTTCCTAATTTGTACTCGGTGAGAAATTATAACAAAAACTGATAGCCCGAAACAGACTGTTATTTCACACTAATCTTTACCCATTTTCTGACTGAATTGACGAGAAACATCGCTTCATACTCCGCCCAATCCTGAATTTTAAGTATTCGTTCCTTTACCTTGCCTGAAGCAACTAACTCTGCTCGAAAGGTGCCTGTGAGCAGCCCACATTCAATGGGTGGAGTGAAGAACTCTCCATTTATTTGTACAACCAAATTACCAATGGTGAATTCGGTCAATTCATCCTTTTCGTTATACAAAAGCACATCATCGAAACCTGCTATTGCTGCACTGTTATATACATCTCGGCTCGTAGTTTTGTGAAACAAAAAGCAATCATTAGAGTTTATAGGATTTTTTGCAAGACAGACTTGAAATACTTTGTCGGTTGATTGGAAATCTTTGACCTCTCCAGAAATATCTCCCTTAGAATTCATTTGTACTTTTATACGTTTGGGCGAGGTTATATTAAGACTCGTATCAGCTAGGAATTTGCGAAAATTGGCTTCCAAATTTTCTGTTTTGAAACCAAAGTAGTTTGCAGAATCCATCATGCGTGCAACGTGACGGTCCAGAAGGAAATAACCTTCTTCAGGTGTCCATAACAGGGTTTCGAATAGAGAAAAATCCTTTTGTGGTGGGGAAGTTAAAACCTGAGCCTTAAGCAAAGCTTCGCTATATTCATCTGCAGATGTGGAGTCCCAAACAATGCCTCCACCGATTCCATATTCTGCTTTTCTTTTTTGTTTATCTATGCATGCGGTGCGAATTGCTACATTAAATCGAGCTTTCCGACCCGGAGTAATATAACCAATACTTCCACAATATACTTTTCGCGAACTAGTCTCCAATTCAGCAATGATGTTCATGGTACTGACTTTTGGTGCGCCAGTAATAGATGCGCATGGGAATAGATTTGCAAAGATTTCTGTTACAGATGCTTTGGTTTTAGCTTGCACGGTGGAGGTCATCTGAAACAGAGTGGGGTATTTTTCAATAGTAAATAATTCAGGGACACGTACACTACTCACTTCGGCAATTCGACCAATGTCGTTGCGAATCATGTCTACGATCATCACGTTTTCAGCACGGTTTTTAGTGGATGCGTGTAGCCAACCCTGGGCGTTTTTATCTTCTATTGTTGTGCGACCACGCTTGATTGTCCCTTTCATTGGGCGGCTTGTAATAACATCTTGATCTAGGTCAAAGAACAACTCGTGTGATGCAGAGCAAATAGACCAGTTATCAATATCCAAATATGCAGCGTATTTGTTTTGTGAACGGGTGAGGTGTGAGAAAAGTTGCCAAATGGTTACGTCTGCGCCAAGGTTTGTGGACAGCCGCATGGTGTAGTTGACTTGATAGGTCTTGCCTTGAGAGATTCGGTCTTTTATGATTTGAATCGCATGATTGTAGGCTTCTCTTTCTGTGCCTGGTGTCCATTCTAAGGGAGGTAGGGGGATGGATGATTCTAGTGATTCAAGTGTCTCAAAAGAATCATATAGCCCAAACCATAAAAGGGGAAACCTATCTTTTGATGAAATCACCTTTAATGCTGGGTCAAAAGCAGGTGCCGCTTCATAACTGACAAACCCTGCTGCAGTCCAGCCATTTTTATTGACAAGACTCTCTACTTCCTCAAGACTTTTGCGGACTTCGTCTAGCTTCTCGGTTACAATCACGCAGCGTGGACCAGTAAACTTTACCCATGCATCGTCTTTTCGTAAAATTACATCACCAATCAAAGATACCTCTCATGAAAAAGATTCTTGATATTGTACCGCGATGGTTTCCCGCATTTTTAATGATGGCGATTATTTTCGCCTTTTCTTCTAGAACAAAAGATGAGTTGCCTAATTTTCACGATTGGGAATATTTCGTAAAAAAATCTTCTCATTTTTTTGTGTATGGATTGCTGGCTCTCTCATACATTCGAGCTTTGCCGAAGCGAAATTATTTATTAGCATGGGCATTGGCAATTTTATATGCTTTGAGCGATGAATTCCATCAATCTTTTGTCGCCGGGCGGACATCATCTTTGGTAGATGTGTTCGTCTTTGATAATCTTGGTGCAGCGGTTGCTTTGATATTTCATCGATACTTAACAACAAAAAATAGCCGAAAAGGAGTTCAATGAAATCTAAATTTACTCGCAGAGATTTTTTGAAAGTAGCTTCTATTGGAACGGCATCAGCCATTGCGTTGTCTTGCAAAGTCTTAACCCCAATTGAGGAAGCGAACCCTATGCAAAATGAAAAATCTATCAGTGCAAACGTCCTTGTACTCGGTGCAGGGATTGCTGGTCTTGCCGCGGCTCGTGCTCTGACTGAGCAAGGACGTACTGTCATTATCCTTGAAGCAAGAAATCGAATTGGCGGGCGGATGTGGACTGACTCCTCACTCGGACTCCCATTGGATATTGGCGCATCTTGGATTCATGGTGTAAATGGAAATCCGATTACGCAACTGGCAAAGGAATTTGGTGTAAAGACTGTCTCTACAGACGATGAGAATAGCATCATGTTTCATGCGGATGGGAGTTCAATGTCAGACGCTGAATGGAAGGAAGTGGAAACTTTGTTCGAAGAAATTTATGGCGAAGTTGCTACTATGCAAGAAGACACCGATAATGATATGTCATTACAAGAGGCATTTAATGAGGTGCTTTCAGAGTACGACTTGTCTGAAGAAGAATTGCGTCGCTTAAATTACTATGCTTATCAAGGCACAGCTTTGGAATACGGTGCAGATATGAAAGACCTTTCCCTTTGGTGGTGGGACCAAGACGAGGAATTCGATGGCGAGGAAGTAATTTTTCCAGAAGGGTATAACCAGATTACAGATGGGCTTTCCCAAGGCTTGGATATCCGTTTAGGAACAGTTGTCAATACAGTCCGTTATGGCGCAGATGGGGTGGAGGTAGAGACATCGGCTGGGGTTTTTGTGGCAGATCAAGCTGTTGTGACGTTTCCGCTAGGGGTGTTGAAGCAGGCGTCGGTTAAGTTTGAGCCGCCGCTTCCTGAGTCTAAACAAGGAGCAATTAATCGGCTCGCGATGGGCGTCCTTAACAAAGTCTACTTGAAATTCTCAGAAGCGTTTTGGGGTGAGGATATAGAAACAATCAGTTATATAGGCGAGCAACTTGGAGAGTGGTGTGACTGGTTAAGTTTTGTGTCGTTTACAGGCGAGCCAGTATTGATGGCGTTTCACGGTGGTGACAAAGGGTTTGCACTTGAAGAGTTGAGCGATGATGAAATTGTGACTGGCGCTATGCAGACGTTGCGTGTAATGTTTGGTGATGAAATTCCTGAACCAGAAGGCGTGTTGATTACTCGTTGGGGGCAAGACCCGTTTTCGTTTGGTGCATATTCTCATATTCCACCTTTTGCGAGCGGAAATGATTACGATGCACTCGCGGAACCCGTGGATGATGTTTTGTTCTTCGCGGGCGAAGCGACTTCACGAGAGTATCCCAGCACAGTCCATGGGGCATATCTCTCGGGTGTTCGGGCGGCAGAAGAGATGTAGATTTGAAGATAAAAATAAAGCGGATGAGGTTTCGCCTCATCCGCTTTGATTAACTGATATTACTCAAACTCAATTTCGATCTCTTCATCGTCTTTCCAATCTTCGCTGCGCTCAAACTCAATATCACCGAATAACACATCCTGCTTGGCGGTGACACGGTAACGCTTGACCAACTCTAGCAGCGCAAGAAAGGTCACTACAATTTCAACGCGAGTGGCTTTGTCTGTGATGAGACCGCTAAAGCTCATGCGCTGAATGTTCTTCAAGGTTTTAGTGATGTAATCAATTTTTTCGCGAATGGTTACTTTGGGCGCAGTGATGACCGTTCCGAGTGGTTTCTTCTCTTTGCCCTTCGCAAAAGCTGACTCAGCCGCTGCTAACAGCTTCTCTAAGGTCAAATTGGAAAGATCCAGTTTCGGTTCCACTTTTGGAGGCGGTGCCACACGCAAGAACGTCCGTAAGTTTTTCGTCTGACGTTCTTCCATCCAAACGGCTATTTCTTTGTAGCGTTTGTAAAGCTTTAGCTGCTCCACAAGTGCTTCGCCAGGGTCTTCTTTACCGGGTTCGCGCTCGGGTGGTCGTGGTAACAACGCTTCCGATTTGATTTGCACCAACTTGGTGGCGATCACAAGAAAAGACGAAATTTCGTCTGGCTTTTGTTGATCTACATTGCGGAGGTGTTCAAGATATTGGTCTGTCACCGAAGCAAGTGAAACAGTTGTAATATCCAATTCGGCACGTTCGATCAGGCTTAACAAAAGATCAAGCGGACCCTCATATACTGGGGTCTGAACCTTGTACGCGCCAAGTTGATTGCCGAGAAATCCGTCCATAAGCCCGCGAATTATACCAGTGTATAATCTTCGCCATGTCCAAGCTAACTCATTTAGATGAACATGGTCGTGCCAAAATGGTGGATGTAAGCCACAAGCCAGATACGACCCGAACTGCCGTCGCACGTGGTGAAGTTCATATGACCAAGGCGACATTTGACTTGATCCGCGCCGGGCAAATTAAAAAGGGCGATGTGTTGACTGTGGCGCAAATTGCTGGCATCACCGCCTCCAAACGGACCTCAGACCTGATACCGTTATGTCATCCTCTTCCACTCTCCAAAGTGGATGTTGACCTTGAGATGGACGAATCTCTTCCGGGTATTGTCATTACTGCCACTGCAAAAGTGACCGGCAAAACCGGCGTTGAGATGGAAGCCCTGACGGCTGTTTCCGTCGCTGCTTTGACCGTCTACGATATGGCAAAAGCTGCCGAAAAAACCATGCGGATTCAAAACATTCGCCTTATTGAAAAGCACGGCGGTATGAGTGGCGATGTGATTAATGAACCGTGAACAGTCAGGTGTGAATCATGAATTACTCTTCTATTAATCTCAAAGAAAAACTCTCGAAGTTCAGCGAACATTGGTCGCCAAAGATTATTGCTCAACTTAATAACTATCATCTGAAATTAGCCAAAGTTCAAGGTGAGTTTGTCTGGCATGACCATCCTGATACAGACGAAGTATTTATTGTTATTCAAGGAAATCTTGAGATCCTATTTCGTGATGGTAATGTTGTGCTTGAAGAAGGTGAAATGTTTGTCGTGCCGAAAGGCGTGGAGCACAAACCCGTTGCTGAACAAGAGTGTCATATTTTATTGATTGAACCAGCTGGTTTAGTAAATACCGGTAGCGCAAAAGACTCTGAACTAACTGCTCCAAATGATGTTTGGATATAAAATGAATCACATAAAAATTTTATTTTTTGCCACTATCCGTGATCGCGCAGGGACAAAATCTATTGAATTGGACATTCCTGTAGATACAACCGTTTTGCAGTTGAAGGAGAAGTTGAGTGGCGATTACCCCAACTTGAAAGAGTCGCTTAAGTCTGTTTTGGTCACTATCAACCGCGAGTATGTTTTTGATGAAGCGATTGTCCCTACAAATGCTGAAATCGCTCTTTTCCCTCCCGTATCTGGAGGATAATCTTCAAATATGCAACCTTCAAACTATCCAACGATTTATTCCATTACCGAGTCTGAAATTGACTTGAATGATTTGCTCGCTAAAATCACACTCACATCCACAGGGGCGGCGGCAATCTTCACTGGCATGGTGCGTGGAGTAACCACCCGTGGTGATGCCCATGAGACGGAGTATCTCGAATACGAGTCTTATGTCCCTATGGCAGAAGCCAAGATGAAGCAAGTCGCAGATGAGATCCGTGAGAAGTGGTCTGTAGTGGAAGGTATTGCCATTGTTCAACGCATTGGCAAACTTTACCCGAAAACGCCAACTGTTCTCATCGCCTGTACTGCTGCCCATCGCGATACAGGTGTTTTCGATGCAGCCCGCTATGGAATTGACCGGCTAAAAGAAATTGTGCCGGTCTGGAAAAAAGAAGTTGGTCCCAATGGAGAGGAATGGGTCGAAGGTGACTACATTCCCAAACCCGGAGAATAATTTTGTTCCTGCACACCCAACGATTGATTCTGCGGAATTTCGACCTTACTGATCTTGATGCTTACTTGAGCTATCGTAATGACCCGGAAGTAGGTAAATATCAAGGTTGGGTCATTCCTTATTCAAAAGAGAAGGGGGAGGAGTTTATTCGAGAAGTGCAAGATATGCATGCCCCCAAGCAAGGCGAGTGGATGCAGATCGCGATTGCTTTGAAAGCGACCAATATATTAATAGGCGATATTGGCTGTGTTTTGAGGCAGGAAGATGCTCGTCAGGCAATTATTGGATATCGAATTGCTTCTCCTCATTGGCATAAAGGATATGCTTTTGAAGCTGTTCAAGCTTGGTTAGATTTTTTGTTTGAAGATCTGAATTTGCACCGTGTTATTGCTGATTGTGATACAGAAAATACAGCCTCATTTAAGCTACTTGAAAAACTAGGCTTCCGGCGTGAAGCTCATTTTATTGAAAGTTATTTAGAGAATGGTGTTTATACCAATGAATATCATTACGGCATGCTGCAACGTGAATGGCGTGCCAAGGCTGCATTTCGTAACTGTTGAGTTAGCTGTTCGCTCTGTGCATTAAGAAGGGAGCAAAACATGGTCACTATCCGTAAAGCTGTTGTGGAAGATGCTTCTGCGATTGCAACTGTCCATGTTGTGGCATGGAAGGAGGCATACCGCGGGATTGTGGCGGATGAGGTGTTGAACAATCTGTCTATTCAGCGGCGAACCGAGCAGTGGACTAATTCTCTTTCTGATGAAATGCACCCATATCATCGCGCATTTGTAGCAGAAATGAACGGTCAGGTGGTGGGGTTTTCAAATTTTGGTGTACCGCAAATAAAAGACTCTAGTTTTGATGGCGAGTTGTTTGCAATTTATATTTTGAAAGCGGCTCACAAAATGGGGGTGGGACGGTTGTTGGTACAAACTGTTGTCAACGGGTTGCGGGAAATGGGCAGTAAATCTATGATGGTGTGGGTGTTGAAAGACAACCCGGCGCGTGGATTTTACGAGCGTTTGGGTGGCATGCACCTCTATGAAAAGCCAATTCAGATCGGTGCTGAGGAGTTGATGGAAGTGGCATATGGGTGGCGAGATTTGACGGTATTTCCGGTGTAGGTCCATGTTTGAGGGGGCTGGCAAGAACGGGCGGAGAGGGAGGCGGAGCGTCACGATTTTGAGAATCCTGTGTTGTTAATATCGCTATATTCATTTTTTTATCGTCGGAGGCGAGATGCAGGAACGTATCGTGATTACAGGCATGGGGACTGTAAACCCACTTGGTTTGAATGCACAGGAATCATGGACGAACGCGATTAATGGGGTGTCTGGTGTGGCGCCGATCGCACAGTTCGATTCACATGAAGCAAAGTTGCAAGTACATATTGCGGCAGAAGTGAAAAACTTCAAAGCAGAAAATTTTATGGATGCACGTGAGGCTCGCCGTCGTGACCGCTTTGAACAATTTGCTGTTGCCGCTTCAAAAGAAGCCCTATCGAGTTCTGGGTTGCAGGTTACAGAAAAAAATGCCGGGCGTATTGGCATTATTATTTCATCTGCAATTGGCGGGTTGTACTCATTACAGGAAGCTACACTCACAAATTACAAAGAAGGTCCGCGTAAGGTAAGCCCGTTCATGATTCCCATGTTGATGGCGAATGGCGGGGCAGGCATGGCGGCAATTGAATTTGGAATTAAGGGTCCGTGTTTTTCTGTGGCTTCGGCTTGCGCTTCTGGCGCGGATGGAATTGGTACTGCCCTGATGATGCTTCGCACCGGCATGATCGATGCCGCACTGGCAGGAGCTTCTGAGGCAACGATCACATCTACGGGTGTGGCTGCATTTGACCGCGTAGGCGCTATGTCTCGCCGAAATGATAACTATTCGATGACGCCGCAGCCGTTTGACAAGAACCGCGATGGTTTGGTGATGGGGGAAGGCGCTGCTGTTCTCGTGCTTGAGCGTGAATCGGATGCGAAAGCACGCGGCGCCAATATTCTGGCGGAATTGGCTGGGTATGGCGCTACTGCCGATGCTTTCCATGTGACGGCTCCGCATGAGCATGGGGCTGGCGGGGCGGCAGCCATTCGTATGGCATTAGAATCTGCCAAGGCAACTATTGATGAAGTTGGTTATATCAATGCACATGGTACTGGCACTTCTTTGAACGACCAAGCCGAAACCCGGGCTGTTAAGGCGGCATTTGGTGACTTGGCGTACAAAATGCCGATTTCCTCGACCAAGTCTATGACAGGGCATATGATGGGTGCAACCGGTGCTTTGGAAGTGATTTTCTGTGTGAACGCCATTCGAGACGGGATTTTGCCGCCAACCATCCACTACGAAACCCCCGACCCCGAATGTGACTTGGACTATATTCCGAACAAAGCACGTGAGGCGAAGATTTCGCTCGCCATCAGTAATGCATTCGGTTTTGGCGGGCATAATGCGGTGTTGGCAATTCGAAAGTATTCCTGATTTTTGCTTGTGATTTGAGAATATCCGTGCTATAATCCGCCCTCGCGTATATTGGAAACCTAATCATAAAGTAAGGAAGAACGAAATGGCAGACTTGATTAAAGCCGTAGAGGCAAAAGATAACGAGAAGATCCCCCAGCTTGCTGCTGGCGACACTGTGAGCGTCCACGTGAAGATTAAGGAAGGCGAACGTGAGCGTATTCAGGAATTCAAAGGCTTGGTAATTCGCCTGCGAAACAGCGGCAACAATGCTTCAGTGACCGTCCGCCGTATGGCGTCGAACGGCGTCGGTGTAGAACGCACCTTCCTGCTCCGCTCCCCGCGCATTGACAAGATCGTGGTGGAACGCCACGGTAAGGTCCGCCGCGCTCAGCTCTACTACATGCGCGAACGCACCGGCAAGAGCGCCCGCATCAAGGAAAAGTTCTCCTAGTTTTTCCTTATTGAATCCCGATGGAAATCCCATCGGGATTTTTTTGTTTATAACCGCTTGTTTGGCTGTGGTATGCTTGTATTCGTAAAATTCTTGTTTTGGAGGAACCTGTGACCAAACCATTAATCGGCATCACAACTTTCAATCGCAATAATGATTACGGCAAGCCCATGTCTGGTGTGCAGCACACCTATATTCGAGCCGTAGTGCAAGGTGGGGGCATACCCATTTTGATTCCGGCGATTTTAGATGAGGAAGACCGAAACGATTTATACGCTCGCGTGCAGGGAGTTCTATTTACCGGCGGCGGCGATGTGTCCATTAAGTATTTCAATGGGGTAGACCACCCGAAAATTGCAGAAGTGGACGAATCTCGTGACATCACTGAAATTTCATTGCTGAAAAAGACAGTGGAAGATGGCAAACCTTTTCTCGCGGTTTGCCGCGGGGTTCAAGTGATGAATGTCGCATTAGGCGGAACTCTTTATACGCATATTCCAGATCAATTCCCTAATGCGTTGCATCACGATAACGAGGAATTTACCGAGATTATTCACCCAGTCAACATTAACGAGGATTCTCGCATGGCAGAGATCTTTGGGGAAACTTTGTTGAATGTCAATAGCTTGCACCATCAGGGATTGAAGGATGTCGCCTCTTCCTTGAAAGTAGTGGGTCATGCTCCAGACGGCATGATCGAAGCTGTAGAATTGCCAGACCACCCTTACGCCATGGGTGTTCAATGGCACCCTGAGTGGCTCACCGACCAACCTGTGATGCGCCGACTGTTCAAATCATTTGTGGATGCGTCTCTTCAATAAAAGCCAGGTTTTGGTGATATGAATTTAAATCCTATCGGTGTGTTTGATTCTGGCGTAGGCGGGCTTTCTGTCTTGCGAGAGATCAGAAACTTGATGCCAAATGAAGACGTTCTATACTTTGGCGATCAGGGACACGTCCCGTATGGTCCGCGCCCGATGGAGCAGATACAGGATTTTTCTGAGGGCATTACGCGCTTTTTGCTGAAGGAAAGGTCCAAGATCATTGTGGTGGCGTGTAATACGGCTTCAGCAGCGGCATTGAAACATTTGCGTCAGACTTTTCCCGATGTGCAATTTGTAGGTATGGAACCGGCGGTTAAACCAGCAGCAGAAAAAACACAGACGGGTAAAGTGGGTGTGCTGGCAACACCGGCTACATTTCAGGGAGCGCTTTATACTTCTGTTGTAGAGCGTTTTGCAAATGGTGTAGAGCTATTTCAAAATACCTGCAACGGACTTGTGCAGCAGATCGAGAAGGGGGATTTGGAAGGCGAAGAGACTCGCAGAATCTTGGAAAATGCCCTTCACCCCATGCTTGAAAAGAAAATTGATACCGTTGTGTTGGGTTGCACCCATTATCCTTTTGTGATTCCGCTGATTGAAAAAATAGTGGGTGAAGGTGTTCGGGTGATAGACCCAGCCCCAGCAGTGGCGAAACAGGTCAAACGTCTGTTAGAGGCGGGCGAAGCTTTAAATCAAAACGAGCAACTTGGCAGCATGCGCTTTATGACATCGGGCGACGTCGAGGTGGTCAAATCGAGCCTGAAAATTTTGTTGCAGATTGAGCAGGAAGTTGAAGCGGTTACTTGGTTGAATGATCGTGAGATAGCGGCGTGACTGCCAGAAGAGTCAACTTGTTACCTAATGTGCGAAGCTCATTCTCGTCTTTAAATTTCAACCCAACCATTGCCATCACCGAGCGGGTGTAAGCAGGCTTTTTTCGAAAAAACTGAACAAGCGTTTCGCCAGTGTCTTGCGAGTTTAACTCTTTGGCACTGGCGTTAAATTTTCGCCTGCCAACTTGTGCTTCAAAAACGGGGTGAGCCTGAATGTTTTTGTACCAATCAGCATGCGTGCCATATGCGGCTTCGATGAAATAGGTATCCGTTGCAGGGTCATAATCCATCACGTCCACAAGCGTTTCACGGCGTTTGCCGGTTTTTCTGCCAATGGTAATAAGGAACATCCATTGCGCACCGATAAGGCTCTCCCAACCACCTAAACCGATTTTGTGCATAAAGAGTGGAGTCTTGAAGAAAAACTTTAGTAGAGGGTTGGGACGTTTTTCAAGCATACGATTGACCTGTTAGAACAAATTTGAAAAAGCGGAATATTTGTTTCGGATAGGGAAAGAATGCTGGCACCTGTCTTCGATATTCACCATAATTGGGATTGCGTTCTATTAGTTCCTTTTCTTCTACGAGGCGGACCCAACCAAAGACGAGGAGGGGCAAAATAATCACAAAGGTCAGCGCAAAAATTCCGCGGTTGAGGCAAGCTAACCCAATGCAGATGCGAAGCATACCTGCATGCATGGGGTGACGAACAATGCTATAGATGCTTGAGCGGGTCAGCTCGCTACCAGGAAAATACACATATAGCATGGCGGCGTGATCTGCGCCCAAAAAAGCAAGCGCACGAATAAATAGAGGTGCTCCAACAAGAATACAAACCCATCCAAACCAAGTGAGAATTGTGGTAAGTGTGGGCAGAGTGAATTTTGGTCCATTCATGTAAGCGACATGAATAATCGATGCAGAAAAAATAGCAAGGCTTGGCACTGTAAATTGTTTGAATGCTACGGCAAAGGCTTGCTCTTTGTGCTTTTCAATAAAAGCTTTCTTTTGCCTGAAGACCCGACTAAGAATAAGATACCCTAAGGTGGTGACAACGATTTGACTGTCGAGCGTCCATGTGGGGATTTGGTCGGTGGTGATGAAATATAAGGTGGTGAAAACAAATACGACGAAGAATGTTGCGCCGATTTTCATCCTCCCTGATGATGAGTTTAATTCTGGAACATGCCTTGCTAAAGTATCTAACCCTTTGATTTGCATGGCAGTCTCCTTGTTCGAAACATTGAAACGATTTATGGTTTGATTTTGATAATATAACTCGAAAAATTATCGAGAATATCTTTGTTTTGGTCCTCTTGTAAATAAAGGCTGCATTCTTCAAACATAATCGTGTGCCCACCATGATATGGTAAAAAATGGCGCTCTTTGAACTTGAGCTTCTCATTTACCTCAAAGGCATTGCCATAGTAGTCTGTAAAAGATTGTACTACTATGTATTCCCAGCCGGGGTACAGCCCATAAATAGTTCCCTCTGTTTCAGGGGTCGGTAAAGGTGGTGGCGTGGACGGTCTGGCTTGGATAAATTGAGAATTTTTTATATCTCTTGCTCTTAAGATGCGTAAAAATCCCCATAAGAATGTGACGAAAAAAAGCCCCATGAGAACGGCGATGATGTTCCATGAATTCGGGAAGGGATTATCCATGATCCACATCACTATGGCGGCAAAAACAAAACTACCGAAAAGCAGTATACCTGTAAAAAATGGATTAGGCGTAGAACGGTTCATAAATTTTATTTTATGTCAGAGTAAGTGATTCCAAAATCTTCCGGAGTTGCAGTGATGGACTTTAATGCCTCAAAACTCAACTGTCCGTATTCAAGGTCGTATTTTTCTGTAATGCGCTCAAATAGTGCATGATACCCTGCCTTGACCATGGCGTTCCAGTTTAATCCAAGAAGGTTGGCTACTTTCTGAAGAGTTTCGATGTCTTCGCCTTCGATCTCAACAAATGTGCCATACGGTAATTCATCTAACATGATATGTACGCCAAGCAATTCATAGGTTGTGCGATATTTTTCGTAGAAGATCACAGGCACAAACCCAAGTAATTCAAGAAATTCTTTTGCCGCTTCAAAACTGCTGACTGTGAATTCGATCTCTTTGCGGCTGAGTACACCACCCACACGTTCTTCGCTGGGACCTTTGAACGTGAATTTAGCATCAGTATCCTGCCGTAAACGAAGGACTTTGAAGTTTTTTCTTAACTCCCCGGCTTCATTATCGAATCGTAAATTGACTTCATGGACGCGTGGCTGAATTAAATGCGCCTCCAGTTCTTGAAGGCGCATTTCAATTCGTTTTAAATCTTGCACAAAAAATTTAACTTCGGTCTCTTGTCCGCTCATGGTTAATGTAGGTTTAGCAAAATTTGCTTTTGTTCAACACTTTCACCAGCTTTTACCTTGATATGGCTCACTGTGCCATCGCGCGGCGACTTTAGCTCATTCTGCATCTTCATCGACTCAAGAATAACGAGCACCTGTCCCTTTTTGACCTCTTGCCCTTCAGCAATAGGAATGGCGACAACTAGCCCTGGCATGGGCGCTTTGAGGTGGAATTCGCCTCCTTCTGCCACGCCGCCGCCTGCTGCCGCTTTCAGACGTTTTTCTCTTTCATCCTCAACCTTGGCTTGGAATTGTCGTCCACGCAATAAGACTTGCCAGTCTTCATCACCCGGATATACATATGACTCGTAGGACTTGCCATCGAGAATTAAAGAATAGACAGGCTGACCGCTAACCGATTCGAAATTGACCTCGAGCAGGCGTCCGCCCACACGCACATGGTGATCGTCGACAACTTCTATTTCAAATTGCTTATCTTCTATCGTAGTTATATATTTCATGCCATAGCCTCTTCTAATTAGCGGTGCATGCGTTCCCAGCGACCGACCCACTTCCAGTTGCTGGTGTCACGCTCGTTACCACGGACGATCTGAGCAGAGCGTTCCGTCTCTTTGTGGGATACGAGTGTAGCGAGGATGGCAGCGATCTCTGCCTGCGCTTCATCCAAGGTGGCGGCGGCTTCCATGGAGAAGCGTTCTTCCACGAAGCGGGTGTCGAACTGCCCGCCCATGAAGCGATGCGAGTCCATCAAGGTTTGGTGGAAGGGGATATTGGTGCGAACACCTACGATTCGATATTCTTCCAAGGCGCGGCGCATGCGCAGAATGGCTTGCGCGCGAGTCTCACCCCAAACGATTAGTTTTGCGATCATTGGGTCGTAATACGGCGTAATTTCAAAACCGGGGTAGACACCTGTGTCCACACGAACGCCGGGACCAGTAGGGATGATGCTGTGTGTGATGCGCCCTGTGGATGGGATGAAATTGTTAAACGGGTCTTCTGCATTAACACGGCACTCAATCGCATGTCCCTTGAATTGTACTTGTTCCTGTGTGTAGCTGAGTTGACGTCCGCGGGCGATGCGTAATTGTTCTGCAACGATGTCGATGCCGGTGACCAGTTCAGTGACAGGATGTTCCACCTGCAAACGGGTGTTCATTTCTAGGAAGTAGAAATTGCGGTCTTTATCAACCAGGAATTCAATCGTCCCTGCATTGACATAGTCCACAGCTTGTGCGGCTTTGACAGCCACATCGCCCATTTGCTTTCGCAATTCTTCGTCAAGAAAGGGCGATGGCGCTTCTTCCACCAGTTTTTGGTGGCGGCGCTGAATTGAACATTCTCGTTCGCCCAAGTGGATGACATTGCCATGCTCATCTGCAATGATCTGGAATTCGATGTGACGTGCGCCTTCGATCAATTTCTCAAGATAGACGTTGCCATCGCCAAACGCAGATTCTGCCTCACGCCTCGCGGACTCAAGAAGAGTTGGCATTTCTTCCAGGCTTCGGACTTCTCTCATGCCTTTTCCGCCGCCACCCGCCGTCGCCTTGATAAGAAGCGGGAAGCCAATCGTAGGGGCAATGCGGAGCAAGTCATCGTTGGTCATGTTGCCAACGTCTTCTGTTCCGGGAACAACGGGCACACCTGCTTTGATCACCGTAGCGCGCGCTTCAGCTTTATCGCCCATCGCCGCAATGGCAGAAGGCTTGGGACCAATAAAGGTGATGCCGAGGTCTGCACATTTTGCAGCGAAATCTTCGCGCTCGGCGAGAAAACCGTAACCAGGATGAATAGCATCTGCACCAGAGCGTTTTACAACATCGAGGATCTTATCTGTACGCAAATACGATTCTCGTGAAGGAGCGGGACCAATTAAATATGCCTCGTCGGCATAGCGCACATGAAGTGCATTGCGGTCAGCTTCGGAAAATACAGCAACGGTCTCAAGACCTAATTCGCGGCAGGCGCGCAAGATGCGGACAGCGATCTCCCCACGATTTGCAACCAATACTTTTTTAAACATGATTCTCTCCTCGCCTTCTTACAGCGGAATGTTGCCGTGTTTCTTGGCTGGGTTTGAATCGCGTTTGTTGCTCAACATGGCAAGCGCGTTGATGAGGCGTGGGCGGGTTTCCTTGGGTTCGATAACATCATCGATATACCCACGAGAAGCTGCCACATAGGGGTTCGCAAATTTCTCTTTGTATTCGGCTACCAATTCTGCCTTGCGTTTGACGGGGTCTTCTGCGGCTTCCAACTCACGGCGGAAGATAATGTTGACCGCGCCATCAGGACCCATCACTGCGATCTCTGAAGTGGGCCAAGCGAGGTTGAGGTCACTGCGGATGTGCTTGGAAGACATTACGCAATATGCGCCACCATAGGCTTTGCGCGTGATGACCGTTAATTTCGGAACAGTCGCTTCGCAGTAGGCATAAAGGAGTTTTGCTCCTGAGCGAATGATGCCATGGTGTTCTTGGAAGGTTCCGGGTAAGAAGCCTGGCACATCCTCAAATGTGATAATCGGTATGTTGAAGGCATCACAGAAGCGGACGAAACGTGCGCCTTTTTCGCTGGCATCAATATCAAGCACACCTGCGAGAACAGCAGGCTGATTCGCAACAATACCGACGGACTGTCCGCCGAGGCGGGCAAAACCAACCACAATATTGGCGGCATAGTTTTCATGAATTTCAAAGAAGTTGCCATCATCTACGATATGGCGAATGACCTCTTTGATATCGTAAGGTTTGTTAGCATCATCTGGGACGAGAGAGTTGAGTGCTTCTTCCATGCGAAGCGGGTCATCAGATGTTGGCGCTGCGGGTGAGTCTTCCATGTTGTTTTGCGGCAGATAGCTCATCAACTTGCGGATGAGATACAACGTATCCGCTTCACTATCGGCAGCCACATGACAGACGCCCGATTTTTCAGAGTGAACACTTGCGCCACCCAATTCTTCCTGAGTTACTTCTTCATGAGTCACGGCTTTGACTACATCAGGTCCGGTGACGAACATATAGGATGTATTACGGGTCATGAAGATAAAATCAGTGAGAGCAGGGGAGTATACGGCACCACCAGCGCAGGGTCCCATAATGGCAGAGATCTGTGGAATTACGCCAGATGCCATGGTGTTGCGCAGGAAGATATCAGCATAACCGCCTAAGGCGACCACACCTTCTTGAATGCGCGCGCCACCTGAGTCATTTAAACCAATAACCGGTGCGCCATTCTTCATTGCCATATCCATGATCTTACAGATTTTTTCGGCATGCACTTCGCCGAGGCTGCCGCCAAAAACTGTAAAGTCCTGCGAGTATACATACACGAGACGCCCATCAATGGTTCCCCAGCCAGTCACAACGGAGTCGCTCATGATCTTTTGTTCATCCAACCCAAAGTCTGTTGTGCGGTGAACGACGAAGGGGTCTACTTCGCGGAAGGAGCCGCGATCCAATAAAAGGTCGAGGCGTTCACGCGCTGTCAAACGTCCCTTTTTATGTTGGGCGTCAATGCGGGCTTGTCCGCCGCCCATTCGGGATTGTGCTTTCAGGTTATTCAATTGCTGGATTTTCGATGTTTCGCTCATATGCCTCTCTCGACAAAGATTTCGATGTAAAGTAAATAACGATCAAACATGCAAGATTTATGATGACAGCAAACGGAATATTCGGGCGTGGATTTTGCCAGATCAGCCGCTCGCTCCAATACCAGACGGTATATCCTGCCGCTGCCCCAAGGAGCAGATTCTTGCTCCATGTCTTTTTCTGCCAGATACCAAGCAATATGACTATTCCAATCATAAGCCAGAACAAGCTTGCAAAAACAATCAGAGTTGCTGGCATCCGTGCTGAGAATTCTGTCAGAACATCCTGCCAGGCTAGGGCTGTCCATGCTCGCAGGGCGTTCCAGAACGCTAGAATTAACACCAGCCAGATGCCAAGGGTTACTGAGAAAGGGCGCTTCATAGATTAATATTTTGGCTCTTCAAGCAGATAAAGCAAGTCTTTGCCGCCGTAGGTGCTGTATCTTGCGAGGTAAGGGGCAAATTGACCATAATAGGGTGGGAGAACCAATAGGCGTGGGTTGGCGAAAATCACTGTCATTCCTTGGTCTCTTAAGAATGTTGGTGCGCCTCCTGCCTTCAATACTTGGAAATATTCATAGCTGTTGATAAGACCATCCATGTTGATGACAATGCGGTCTTTGATGAAATACCCGACATTACCGCCGCCTGTCATACCAATCACTTCACCAGGAGAGGTGTTTTCTTCTAAATATCTTATAACTTCCATGAGCGGACG
>JAXLVU010000006.1:0-213449 GCA_046328855.1 Anaerolineales bacterium
CCCAGTCAGCGGCTCAGACTCACGCTGGGTGCTGACCGTTGGAGTCGGCAGCGGTGCCTACGCTGGCGGCTCTGGCACACAATACTTCATCGGCGATTTCGACGGCAAAACATTTACGTCCGAGAACCCCAAAGAGACGACTTTGTGGATGGACCACGGCGCAGATTTCTACGCCCCACAATCCTGGAACGACGAACCGAACGGACGCCGCATTTCCATTGCATGGATGAGCAACTGGAGCTATGCCAGAGAAGTACCCAGCACCGATTGGCGCGGACTCTTTACACTTCCGCGTGAGTTGAGCTTGGTGAAAACGCAAAATGGCATTCGTTTGCGACAGGCACCCATAACAGAGTTAAAGTCTCTGCGTTGGGGCACGTCGCATTGGCTTGATCGTAAAATATTGCCAGGTATTAATCTCTTAACCGATTTACACAAAGATACCTGTGAGATCTTGGCTGAATTTGAAGTGGACTCCCCAGCAGAGATGTTTGGCTTTCATGTGAGAAAATCGGGCAAGCAACAAACCACCATCGCCTACAAACCCAAGACTCAGGAATTAGTCTTGGATCGAAGTACATCAGGGCAAGTGGACTTCAAAGAAGGGTTCGCGGCTCGTTACTCGGTGCATCTATCGCCCGAAAATGGGCGTATTCGACTTCATATCTATGTAGATCACTGTTCTGTGGAAGTGTTCGCCAATGAGGGTGCGGCTGCCATGTCTGCTTTGATCTTCCCATCTGAGCAGCAACTGGGTTTGGATGTTTTTTCGAGCGGTGGTACAACGGTATTGAAGTTTCTCACTGTATATAAACTACAGCCTGCATCTTTGCAGGTTGATGATCTTAATTCTGAGGCAAAGGCTACCCTATGAAAACAGACACTCCCCTTTACGGTGCCATCGAAGGCGGCGGCACAAAATTTATTTGCGCAGTGGGCAGCGGACCTAACAACATCCGTGCTGAGGCGCGCTTTGAAACGACCACTCCCAAAGAAACCATGGGGCATGTGATCGAGTTCTTCAAACAACAGGAAGAGAATCTGGGCGAACTCTCTGCCATTGGCTTCGCCTGCTTCGGACCGTTGGACCCCAGCCCGGCATCTTCCACTTATGGCTACGTCCTGCCAACTCCCAAGCCCGGTTGGACAAACGCCAATGTGGTTGGAATGTTACGCGAAGAATTTGATGTACCGATTGCCTTCGATACCGATGTGAACGGTGCCGCCTTGGGGGAATGGCGTTGGGGCAAGGCGCAAGGTCTTCAGACCTTCATCTACCTCACCATTGGTACGGGTATTGGCGGTGGTGCTTATGTGGAAGGCAACCTTCTGCATGGATTAGTACACCCCGAAATGGGTCATATTTTGGTAAGGCATGACATGGAAAAAGATCCCTTCGAGGGCGTTTGCCCATTTCACGGTGACTGTTTCGAAGGCTTGGCTTCGGGTCTTTCCATTGAAAAGCGTTGGGGCATGCGTGGCGCCTTGCTGACATCCGATCACATTGCCTGGGACTTGGAATCGGAATACATTGCGCAAGCCTTGTCTACGTATGTGTTTACGCTCTCACCGCAACGCATCATTATCGGCGGCGGCGTAGGCAGTTTGGCACAACTCCTACCGAAGGTCCAAAAGCGGACGCGCGAACTGATCAATGGTTATGTTCAGTCGCCAGCCATCCTTGAAAATATCGAAACCTATATCGTCAATCCTGGTTTGGGCAATCGCTCTGGCATGTTGGGCGCGATTGCACTTGCTGAACAATCCTTATTAAAAGCATCATGATCGAACTTCATCAACTCGAACTTGAAGCCAGTAGATCGCTCGTGCGGATTTTGCCGCGTGTAGAGCAGAATCTGAAACGGCTCATTACCAAAGACCCGCAGGCATGGGCGCAATTCACAACCCGCTTGCAGAAGAATTTTCCGGCATTGTTGGGTTTTTATGCCGATATATACAGCAACCGTTACGATTTCTTTTATCACCTCGAAGACCTTGTGATGAGCATGGCTCGTTCGTGGTTCGAACGTCCGCAAGATTTGCGCGAACTGGACGATGCCCGCGAACAAAACCCACATTGGTTCCAGTCGAACCAGATGCTCGGCGGCGTTTGCTATGTAGACCTCTTTGCCAACAACCTCGATGGCATTCGTAAAAAGATTCCCTACTTCAAAGAACTGGGTCTTACCTACATTCATCTCATGCCGCTCTTCAAAGCGCCCGAAGGCGAGAACGATGGCGGCTATGCCGTCAGCAGTTATCGCGAGGTGCATCCGCCGCTTGGTACCATGAAGCAGCTTTCATCCCTTGCGCGTGATTTTCGTGAAGCCGGCATCAGCCTCGTCGTTGACCTGGTCTTCAATCACACCTCCGATGAACACATCTGGGCGGAACGTGCCAAGCAGGGCGACGAAGAATACATGGACTTCTACCGCATCTTCCCTAGCCGTGAGCTGCCCAGCCTCTACGAGCAGAATCTCAGGGAAATCTTTCCCGACGAACACCCCGGCGCTTTTTCTCCGATCACCATCAATGGCAAAGAACATTGGGTGTGGACAACCTTCCACTACTATCAATGGGATCTGAATTATTCCAACCCGGCAGTCTTCAACCGCATGGCAGAAGAAATGCTCTTCCTCGCCAACCAGGGTGTGGAAGTATTGCGCCTGGATGCCGTTGCTTTCATTTGGAAACAACTCGGCACCAATTGCGAAAACCTGCCGCAAGCGCATACCCTGATTAGAGCTTTCAATGCAGTGGCACGGATTGCTTCACCAGCCTTGATCTTTAAATCGGAAGCCATTGTGCATCCTGATGATGTTGTGAAATATATCTCGCTTGAAGAAAGTCAGATCTCTTACAACCCGCTTCTGATGGCGTTATTGTGGAACTCGCTTGCCACGCGAAAAGTAAACTTGCTTTCACAAGCCTTGGCGCATCGCTTCAAACTTCCGCAAGGCACGGCGTGGGTCAATTACGTCCGTGTGCATGATGATATCGGCTGGACCTTCTCTGATGAAGACGCTGCCATCCTCGGCGTGAATGGACACGACCACCGTAACTTCCTCAACGAGTTTTATCGCGGACGTTTCCCCGGTAGTTTCGCGCGCGGCTTGCCCTTCCAGGAGAATCCCATCACAGGCGATTGCCGCATCAGCGGAACTTGCGCTTCATTGGCGGGCTTGGAAAAGGCATTGCATGAAGAAGGCGAAAAGGAAGTGGAACTCGCCATCCGCCGTATCTTGTTGATCCACGGCATTATCATCACGGTGGGCGGAATTCCTCTCATCTATTTAGGTGATGAGATTGGCACCTTGAATGATTACACCTACCGCGACGATCCCGCCCACGAACGTGACAGTCGCTGGGTGCATCGTCCGCGGGCAGATTGGGAACGATATAAGAAGCGCAATAATCTTCACTCGTTGGAAGGACATATCTTCCATGGCTTCCGTTCCATGATTGAGATGCGCAAGTCAAACGATGTTTTTGCCGGTGGTGACCTGGAGATTATCCCGACCGATAACCCACATGTGCTTGGCTTTATGCGCACCCATGCTGGGAAACGTGCCGTGGTCTTTGCCAACTTCTCCGAAACTGCACAGACCCTCCCCCCGCGCATCATTGATCAATACTCCATCACCAGCTTGAAAAAAATGCATGGGCATAACCATGTCTCTGCAAAGAAGAGTCTGGAACTCGACCCGTTGGATTTTGTGGTGTTTGGGTCTTGATGGTTTTTTGATGGAACTTGCAAGAAACTGACGGAATCATTCGAAAGCGGATGTCTTTTTAGGAAGACATCCGCTTTTTTGTTGGGAAAAAGCAAGAATAAGGAAGTTAATCTATAAGAAACGTGAAATTGAGCACCCGCTTCTAGTGGTATATATGTCTTTGTATCACCTATCTTCAAACTGATTGGTACGATGAAAAAACATCGTACCAACGTACCCTTTAAAGAAAGAAGTAAATTATGGAAACCTTTATCACTCCTGGATTTGACCTCGCTCATGATGTATTGCATTATGGGCGCCAACCCCTAGACTCTATCTTTGCCCCAAAAAGTGTTGCCGTTGTCGGTGCTACTGAAACCGTCGGCAGCGTGGGGCGAACCATTGTTTGGAACTTAATGAGCAGCTCCTTTGGCGGCACCATCTACCCCGTCAACCCAAAAGCGCCCAAGCGTCCCTGGCATCAAAGCCTACCCTGATTTGAAATCCATTCCCGAAAAACTTGACCTGATTGTTGTCGTCACGCCTGCAACCACTGTGCCCGATATTATTAAAGAAGCTGTGGATCTTGGCGTGCCGAGTGCCATCATCATTTCGGCTGGATTCAAAGAGACGGGTCCGGCAGGGGTGGAACTTGAACGCCAAGTGATGGAACATGCCCGCCGTGGGAACATGCGCATCATCGGACCGAACTGTCTCGGTGTGATGAGCCCGACCACCGGCTTGAATGCGACCTTCGCCAGCACCATTGCACGACGTGGAAGCGTGGGCTTCATCAGCCAGAGTGGCGCGCTCTGCACCGCCATTTTGGATTGAGCCTCACCGAGAACGTGGGCTTCAGTTCCTTCGTCTCCATCGGCTCCATGCTCGATGTGGACTGGAGCGACCTCATTTATTACCTCGGCGATGACCCACACACCAAAAGCATCGTCATTTACATGGAAACGATTGGTAATGCGCGTGCCTTCCTTTCTGCAGCGCGTGAAGTTGCTATGACCAAACCCATCATCGTCATCAAACCCGGTCGCACCGAAGGTGCAGCCAAAGCAGCAGCTTCTCACACCGGTTCACTGACCGGCAGCGACGAAGTGCTTGAAGTTGCTTTTCGTCGCAGTGGTGTCTTGCGCGTGAACAGCATTGCCGAATTGTTCTACATGGCAGAAGTGCTTGGTAAACAACCGCGTCCGAAAGCCCGCGCCTGACGATTGTGACCAACGCTGGCGGACCCGGTGTGCTCGCCACCGATGCGCTCATTTCGAATGGCGGTGAACTCAACCACCATTTCACCAGAGACGATGGAAGAATTCAATAAGCTTCTTCCTGCCGCGTGGAGCCATAACAATCCGGTTGATATCCTCGGCGATGCCAGCCCCGAACGTTATGCCAAGGCGCTTGAGATTGCCGCAAAAGATGAGAACAGCGATGGCATTTTGGTCATTCTCACCCCGCAAGCCATGACCGATCCCACCGAAACAGCGGAAGTCTTGAAACCATATGCACAAGGGTTGGGAAAACCCGTCCTCGCTACATGGATGGGTGGCAAAGAAGTGGCTCCGGGTGAAGCCATTCTCAACAAAGTAAATATCCCCACCTTCCCTTATCCCGATACAGCAGCGCGCGTCTTCGATTACATGGCGCATTATTCCGAGAACTTGCATAGCTTGTATGAAACGCCCATGTCTATGGATGATGGCGGCGATGCGATTGACCGTGAACGCGCCGCAAAAATCATTGAGGATGTTCGCAAGTCGGGTCGCACCATTTTGACGGAATACGAATCAAACAACTGTTGGCTTGTTACGGCATCCTGACGGTGGATACTGCATCGCGAAGAGCAAAGAAGAAGCCGTCAAAGCTGCCGACGCGATCGGTTACCCGGTGGTGCTCAAGCTCCATTCGGAAACCATCACGCATAAGACCGATGTGGGTGGTGTGATAAACCTTGCAGATGCCAAGGACGTGAAGAAAGCCTACGAAAGCATCGAGAAATCTGTGACTGAAAAAGCAGGCGCGGAACATTTCCTCGGTGTGACGGTTCAACCGATGGCGAAAGTCGATGGCTATGAACTCATTCTCGGCAGCAGCATTGACCCGCAGTTTGGTCCGGTGTTGTTGTTTGGCTCGGGTGGTCAATTGGTAGAAGTCTTCAAAGACCGCGCACTGGGTTTGCCCCCGCTCAATACAACTCTCGCTCGTCACATGATGGAAAAGACCCGCATCCACACCGCCTTGAAAGGTGTACGCGGACGCAACCCTGCAGACCTCGCCGCCTTGGAACGCTTGCTCGTCCGCTTCTCGCAGTTGGTCACTGAAAATCGTTGGATCCAGGAATTGGATATCAACCCGCTCATGGCATCTCCTGAAAAGCTCATCGCTTTGGATGCGCGTGTGCTTGTGTATGGTAAAGATGTGACCCAATCGCAACTGCCCAAGATGGCGATCCGCGCGTATCCGATGAAATACGTCAGCTCATGGACGGCGAAAGATAAGACCAATGTCACCATCCGCCCGATTCTGCCTGAAGATGAAAAATTGTTGGTGAAATTCCACGCCGACCTTTCGATCGCAGCGTGTTCTTGCGCTATCTCCAGCCGATGATGTTCCAGGAACGCGTGGTGCATGAACGCCTCTCTCGCATTTGCCACTGTGATCTATGATCGCGAGATCGCTTTGGTCGCCGAAAAGAAAGTGGATGGCGAAAGCATTATCATGGGTGTAGCGCTTGAGCAAATTACATGCCACGAGCGAAGGTCGCCTGAGCATTCTCGTTGCCGACCCGTATCAGGGAACCGCTTGGGCGGCGAGATGGTTCGCCGTATGATAGAGGTTGCCAAACAAGAACACCTTGAAAAGATTAGCGCCATTCTGACGGACGATAATCAGGTGATGGGACATCTCTTCAAAAAACTTGGCTTCAACATGGAAGTCTCAGTAGATAACCCTAAGTTGATAACGGCTTTGCTTGCGTTGTAAAAATAAACAAAAAAAATCCCAGTCAAACGACTGGGATTTTTTTGTTTAGCCTGCAATTTTTCTCAACACTTCGCCTAATCTATTGATCTCATCCACCGTATTGTAGTGGACGGGTCCCACCTGCACCATGCCGCCTTTTTCTTCCACGCCCAAGCGTTCAGAGACGTTGATGGCGTAGTAGTTGCCGTTCCAAACATAGATATTTTCCGCCGCAAGTTTCTCTGCAATGGTCTGCGGATTCATGTTACCGATGCGGAAGGAGAAGGTGGCGATGCGTTCATCAAGCCTGCGCGGATCAGTGTTGCCGAAGATGTGAATGCCGGGTACTGATCTGAGTGTGGCAAGTGCTGCACGACTTAACTCGAATTCATAAGCATGGATCGCGCTCATGGCTTGCTTGAGAGTCAGGCGTACGCCCAGTGTAGCCTTGTTGTTTCAACTCATCGGCATATTCACCGCCGAATTCCTTCCTGACCCATTCAAAATATTCGATAGCACCGAGGATGCCCGCGATACCTTCGTGATTTTGTGTACCAGTTTCGAACTTGCCGGGCAATTCTACTGGCGGCGGGGCGCACTTTGTATGCGACAAGTTTTTCAAGCAATTCCTGCGCTTGCCGTACAGAATCCTCTGCATGTGGACCGAAATATTTATAAGAAGAAGATACCAGAAAATCGGCGTTGATTTTTTGCACGTCGATAGCGCCATGAACGGCCTACTGCACAGCGTCCACATACACGAGTGCACCAGCATCGTGCACCATCTTGATGATCTTTTCGATGGGGTTGAGCGTTCCCAGCGAGTTTGAGGCATACCCCACAGCGACCAGTTTCGGTTTGCGTTCGAGCGCTTTCTGCAAGTCATCCAATTTGAGCGTGCCATCTTCCACATCAAAGTCAACCCAGTTGATTTTCACGCCTTTATCCTGCGCAGCTAACACCCACGGGGTGACGTTCGCATCGTGATCGAGGCGGGTCAACACAATTTCATCACCTTCTTTCCAGTCGCGCGAAATGGAGCGGCTGATGTGCAGGGTGATGGTGGTCATGTTGTTGCCAAAGACGATTTCTTCGGCTGAGGCTGCATTGTAAAAATCTGCCATGGCGCGATGCGCTTCATCGAGCACTTCATCAGAAGCAATACTGGTGGCAAAAACGCCGCCATGATTGGCATTGTTCTCGATCAGATACTTGGTGATGCGGTCAATGGATTTTTTGGCAACTTGAGTCCCGCCTGGGTTATCGAAGAAGATGGCATTGCGATTCAAAGATGGAAATTGTTCGCGGACAGTTTTGATATTAGCACTAATGGACATATGGTAAATCTCCTGTGAGTTTTTAACGTATCATGAGCATAAGGGTGACGACAGTTCCGCCGCCTACCACTGCCATAATCGTAGTGGCAATACCAAGCGCTTTGCTGTGCATCCAACCTGCCAGCCCAAGCCCAACAATGAACAACCCGAGCCCTACATAATAAAACGCTGAGACGAACGCCGCTGCAATGGGCATGTTCTCTAAAAGATGAGGGGGCGCATCGGCAATTTGGACATTTTCAAGGATCGCCATCTTCACCACAATCTGGCTTCCTACCGAAGTCGCAATCAATAAAAGTGATGCCGTCAAAATGAAGATACCGATCAGAATACTGGCAATCCGTTGTTTTTTCTCTCCTGCTAAGAATTCAACGGCAATGGCAAGTGAGAACCCGCCTATGATCGAACTCAACAGAGTGAGTTGCTCCATCCATGTACGTGATAAGCCTTCATAGCCTTCCATAACTCAGTCTCTCCTGGGTAAGTTGATTGAATTTTTCCAAAACCACTGACAAACGACATTGAGATTCAGTGACGTTTAACGGTGACGTTCCAATACATTTCAAATACGCCAGCTGTATACTGAAATTGTACCCCACGGAAAGGAGCTTCCATGTTTGAAAGAATTCTTCTCGCTGTGGATGGTTCCGAGCACGCCCTCCACGCCACCCGAAAAGCCGCCGAACTGGCGCGCCTCATGAAACCCCAAGAGTTTCGCATTGTCGTCGCCTATGATCCGATTCCACTGTATCTTGGTGAACCGAATATGCAATTGGTCATCACCAATCGAAAAGGCGAAGCTGAAGAAGTATTGAAAGCTGCAACTCAGGAAGTAGGCACACTTCCATGTGAACTCCATACTGAGATCTTGGAAGGAGACCCAGCCAGTGCCATTCTCGAAGTAGCCAAGATCCGCAATAGTGATGTCATCATTATGGGTTCGCGTGGTTTGGGCAGGTTGGCTGGACTGTTGCTCGGCAGCACAAGTCAGAAAGTCGTCTCACATGCACCCTGCCCGGTGTTGATCGTTCGATAAACAAAAAGTAGGTCACGCATTGCGTGACCTACTTTGCTAATTGCTCGGCTTTCTCAAATTCTTCGGGGGTGTTCACGTTCCAAAAACATAAGCCCGAGGGGTCAAAGGCTTTTAGTTCTTCAAGCGATAAGACTCGTGTGCGGACTTGTGAAATCCAAGCCACGGCTTTCCATTGATCTGCTTCAATGGCGGCTTCAATGGCAGGCAGACAGGTCTCACGGCGGTACAAAGCATGGAACGGTTCATGCCCTGCTTCTGTTTTTGCGATGACAACATCCGCCTCTTCTTTAACAAGGAGCCTGTGTGCGCTTTCAAAGAAGCTTTTACTCGCGAACGGCATATCGCATGCCACCACGGCTACAAATGGATGACTGGCAGATGCGATGGCAGTGTAGAGTCCGCCCAGAGAGCCGCACCCCGGTTTGAGGTCCGCAATGAGGCGTTGATTTAAAAAGGCATAGTCTGCGGGGCGATTGGTCGTCACGATCATTTCATCCGCAATGGGAGAGAGCCTCTCGATCACACGTTGAATCAATGGCTTGCCAAGAAACGGCTTGAGCGCCTTGTCTTCGCCCATCCGAGAAGACTGCCCGCCTGCTTGTATTACAACCGATAACATGGGTATATTATAGGGGATATGAACGCTCTGGCAAAACGGCTCGATGCTCTAACCGTGGAAGGTGAGTTGTACGAAAAACTTGCCAATGATTCTGTTCGTTGTTTTGCCTGTGGGCATCGCTGCCTCATCCGCGAAGGCAAGCGCGGAATTTGTCAGGTGCGGTTTAACAAAGGGGGCAGGTTAATGGTGCCGCATGGGTATGTGGCGGCATTGCAAAGTGACCCCATTGAGAAGAAGCCTTTTTCGCATGTACTGCCCGGCTCCAATGCCTTGACCTTCGGTATGCTCGGCTGCGACTATCACTGCCCGTATTGCCAGAACTGGCTCACATCTCAAGCCATGCGAGACCCAGCTTCAGATGTTTCGGCGCAGTTCATTCGCGAGTTGACGCCAGAAGATATGTTGAGCTATGCGCGGCGGACGAATGCTTCGGTGGTTGTTTCTTCCTATAATGAGCCGCTCATCACCAGTGAATGGGCGGTAGAGATTTTCAAGGTTGCCAAAGCCAATGGGTTGATGTGTGCCTATGTTTCCAACGGGAATAACACGCCCGAGGTAATGGACTATATTGCGCCATATCTATCAGCCTATAAAGTGGATTTGAAATGCATGAGCGATAAGAATTATCGCAAACTCGGCGGGACGTTGCAGCATACATTAGATGGAATTAAGCGTGCCAGAGAGCACGGTCTATGGGTGGAAGTGGTGACCTTGGTCATTCCAGGCTTTAATGACTCAAATGAAGAGTTGTGGGATGCGGCGCGGTTCTTAGCTGAAGTCTCAAAAGATATCCCTTGGCATGTGACGGCGTTTCACAAAGATTACAAGATGACCGAGCCAGCCAACACCGATGCGCGGACTCTCATCCGCGCGGCGGAGATTGGGCGTGAGGCGGGGCTTAAGTTCGTCTATGCGGGCAATTTGCCGGGAACGGTTGGGGAGTATGAGGATACTACGTGTCCACGGTGCAGTTATCGGCTGGTGAAGAGGCGGGGGTATGTCATCACGGAATATCACCTTACGGGCGAGGGAAAATGCCCAAAATGCGGCGAATCCATGCCTGGGTTGTGGCATAAAGACCCTTCGCGAGTAGGGTTAAATGGAAGTGGATTTCCGATGGCTTTGCAATAGGTGTATAATTCCGCAACATTTTGCGCGGCAAAATGAATAAATCCCCTTTCTCACATGGAGGAGAAACCTGTATGAAACGAAATCTGTTCTCTTTGCTTTCGTTATTGGTGCTCGCGAGCCTCGTTCTCGCGGCCTGTGGCAGCGCTGAAGCCACAACTGCACCAGAAGCGACGGAAGCTGCGACTGAAGTTGCAGCCACCGAAGCAGCGACAGAAGCACCTGCTGCTGAAGCCACCCCCACCCCGATCCCCGATGTTTCCATCGCTACCTTTGATGGCACTTCCCTTGCTGTGCCTGCTGAAGAATGCAATGGCGATTACATTGGTTTGATCCAGTCTGTGGTTGCGGTTGACGCCTCAACCGTGGTCTTCACACTCTGCCGCCCAGATCCCGCCTTCCTCTCCAAGATCGCGTTCAGCCCGTTTGCGATCTATCCTTCCGAATGGCTTGAAGCCACCGCTGGCGACACCACCCGCACCAGCGAAGGTCTCGAAAAGCCCGTCGGTACTGGCCCTTACATGGTGAGCGAATGGGCTCGCGGTGATAGCGTGACCTTCGTTGCCAACCCCGATTACTGGGGTGAACAGCCTGCCGCCTCCACTCTTGTGATGCGCTGGTCTGCTGAATCTGCTGCTCGCTTGCTCGAACTGCAGTCTGGTACCGTGGACGGTATCGATAACCTCGGTCCTGATGATTTTGCTGTGGTCGAAGCGGATTCCAGCCTCCAGGTTGCGAAGCGCCCTGCCCTCAACACCTTCTACATCGGTATGACCAATACCTTCGCTCCGTTTGACAACCAGAAGGTTCGTCAGGCGATCGCCATGGGTATTGACCGCCAGCGCATTGTAGATACCTTCTACCCCGCCGGCTCCGAAGTTGCCACCCACTTCACCCCCTGCGCCATCCCGAATGGTTGTGCTGGTGATGCTTGGTATGACTTCAATGTCGATGCTGCTAAGGCTCTTCTTGCCGAAGCTGGCTTCGCCGATGGCTTCTCCACCAAGTTGTACTATCGCGACGTGGTCCGCGGTTACCTGCCCCAGGTTGGTAATGTGGCTCAGGACATCCAGGCTCAGTTGAAGGAAAACCTCAACATCGATGCCGAAATCGTTGTGATGGAATCCGGTGCTTTCATTGAAGCCTCCTCCGCTGGTACCCTCGATGGTTTGTACCTCCTCGGTTGGGGTGCTGATTACCCACACATCACCAACTTCTTGGATTACCACTTCGGTGCTTCCAACCCGCAGTTCGGTGTTCAGTCTGACACCTACACTGACCTCTTGGTTCAGGGCGCTCAGATTGCTGACCCCGCCGAAGCTGAGCCGATCTACGCTCAGGCCAACAACGCGATCAAGGAATACGTTCCGATGATCCCTGTTGCTCATGGTGGTTCCGGCACCGCGTACCGCGCTGACGTGACCAACCCGCAGGCGAGCCCGCTCACCAACGAACAGTTCGCTTTCTCCGCTCCTGGCGACCGCGACACCTTCGTTTGGATGCAGAACGCCGAACCCATCAGCATGTTCTGTGCTGACGAATCCGATGGCGAATCCCTCCGCGCTTGCGATCAGGTGATGGAAGCCCTCTACGGCTACGAGATCAATGGCACCGCCACTGAACCCATCCTCGCCGAATCCTGCGATCCGAGCGAAGACCTCACCGTCTGGACTTGTACTCTCCGCCAGGGCGTGAAGTTCCACGATGGCAGCGACTTCGATGCCAATGATGTGGTTGCCACCTTCAACATGGGCTTGAACATTGACTCCCCGACCCATGTTGGTAACAGCAACATCTGGAGCTACTACGACTACCTCTGGGGCTTGATGAAGAAGCCCGGTTCCTAATTCGTTTCGGAACCAAGTTTGTATGAAAAAAATACGGGATGGCGTAACCCGCCATCCCGTATTCTCAGGGAGCCTTGCCCATCATGATGATCCAATACATCCTTCGCCGTGTGATCGCATCCATTCCGGTATTATTTGGCATATTGCTTGTTACTTTTGTGCTTGCACGCGTTATTCCTGGCGACCCTTGCCGGGCAATTTTGGGGGAAAAAGCAACAGAGGAAGTCTGTTCTCGCTTTATTGAAGAAAAGGGGCTTAATAAGCCCATCGTCACACAATTTGCGATCTATGTTAAGGATATGGCAAGCGGCAACCTTGGCGACTCCTTCCGCCTTGGGTTGCCCGTTTCGCGTTTGTTGATCGAACGCCTCCCTACAACCTTTGAACTGAGTCTGGCTGCCCTGATCGTTAGCATCCTCTTTGGCATTCCCTTGGGCATTATTTCTGCCGTCAAACACAACACCTGGTTAGACGTAGTCACCATGGTGTGGGCGAACATGGGCGTTTCTATGCCGGTTTTCTGGCTGGGCTTAATGCTGATGTATGTGTTCTCTTTGATGTTGAAAGATACACCTTTCTGGCTGCCGCCTTCCGGGCGTGTGAGTCCTGGTATTCCTGATACTCCCTTTTATGAATTGTGGGGGTGGGTTGTGCCAGAAACCGGTCTTTGGTCCGCTTTCTTAAACTTTACGGGTCGCTTGAACATTCTCAACTCTTTGTTGACTCAAAACTGGGAATTGTTGAAAGACTCGATAAAACACCTCATTTTGCCGGCATTGGCGCTCGGAACCATTCCGATGGCAATCATCGCTCGTATGGCGCGCTCTGCCATGCTCGACGTGTTAGGACAGGATTACATCCGCACGGCAAAGGCGAAAGGACTTGGAAGAGGCGGCGTAATTTTCAAACACGCCTTCCGCAATTCCCTCCTGCCGTTGGTGACCGTGATCGGTTTGTCCTTTGGCGGTCTCTTGGGCGGAGCGGTTCTCACCGAAACGATTTTTGGTCTTTCTGGTGTGGGGCGCACCCTCTACGAAGCCATCACCGCTCGTGACTATGGTATTGTGCAGGTCTTTACTCTGGTGATTGCATTCGTCTTCGTTGTGATCAACCTGATCGTGGACATTTCTTATGCCTATCTTGATCCTCGTGTTCGCCTCAACTAAGGAACTCGAAAATGACTGCTAACTCAACTGCTGTAGCAACACTGGATCCTGAAGCGATTGCCTCAAAATCTACTGGGATGTGGCAACTCACCATGCGCCGACTTTTCCGTCGTCGCTCTGCCATGGCAGGTTTGGTGATTCTTGGTATTTTGATTTTTATTGCGGTATTTGCTCCCGCTCTTGCTCCTTATGACCCCACCATTTCCATGTTGGATGCTGACCCGCCACAGAGAATTAAAGCACGTACAGCGCCTTGTATTCATCTGTTAGGCTGCCCGGCAGATCAACCCCAACATCTTGCCGGTATTGACGGGAACATCCGCGATCAATTTAGCCGCTTGTTATATGGCGCGCGCTTGAGCTTGATGGTTGGTTTCTCCACCGTAACCTTTGCGATTATCATCGGAACCATCCTCGGTGCGATTGCAGGTTATTTCGGCGGCTGGGTCGATAACATCATCATGCGTATCATGGATGTACTATTGGCATTCCCGTCTCTGTTGCTTGCGATTGCTATCGTCACCGTGTTGGGACCGGGTCTTATCAACGCTTTGTTGGCAATCGGTATTGTATCTATCCCTGCCTATGCGCGTGTGATGCGTGCTTCGGTGCTTTCTGTTCGTGAAATGGAATTTGTCTCGGCTACCCGTGCTTTGGGTGGCAACAATATGCAAATCCTTTTCTTACGCATTTTGCCTAATGCCTTGACTCCGCTCATCGTACAAGGGACTTTGGGCATCGCCTCCGCCATTTTGGATGCAGCGGCTTTGTCCTTCTTGGGCTTAGGCGCTCAACCTCCTACACCTGAATGGGGTTCCATGCTCGGTGCAGAACGTAATCAAGTCTTTACCGCGCCGCACCTTGTGTTCTACCCCGGCTTTATGATTATGCTTACGGTGTTGGCATTCAACTTGATCGGTGATGGTCTGCGCGATGCGCTTGACCCACGCCTTGCACACTCTAGCGGATAAAAAGAATGAATCAAAAAAGCCCGTCGCCACGACGGGCTTTTTTATTATTTGTTACCCAGCATGTTGAATGAATGCCCAAACGGTCAGCCCGCCAAAGATGAGCAGAACAAGCAGGGCACCGGTGATGATCTCACGACTTTCTCGTTCATCATCCAGATGATGTTCAGGCGGCATACCAACCACCGCCCATTTTGGACCCGCAAACCAAGCAAACATCGCACCACCGAGCAGACCGCCAATGTGCCCCCATGTATCAATGTTGGGAGCCAAGCCGAGGAAGAGATTGATGGCGATAATGAAGATGGCGTTGCTAATGGCTTGCCTGGCATGTGAACCGAATAATTTGCGGTTTTGGTAAAAGAAGATAGCTTCTGCGGCAATGAGACCAAACACCGCGGTAGATGCACCAACGGAATAGCCTTGGGTAAAGAGAAAAGACAATACATTCCCGGCAAAACCACCAAGAACATAAAGCAACAAGAATCGCCAATGTCCAAAGTGCCGTTCCAATAGACTCCCAACCGAGAAGAGCGCATACATATTGAAGAAAATATGCGGGATGGAACCATGCAAGAACATGGGCGTGAACAAACGCCAAAGCTGCCCAGCATAGATTGCGTCGCTGATGCGGGCACCGTATAAGGTTACCCAGTCAATACCGTAGCTAGAGTCACCTAAAAGGACAGAGCTGAGAACTTGCAAGAGGTACACGAAAATGGTCACACCGATGAGTGTATAGGTGACCATGGGTTGCAAGGTGGGCATCCGCACGTAGGTAGGCGGACGGGTAGAGAGCGGCTCGGGTTGTGTGCCCGGTTCCGGGTCCGAATAAGAGGCGGGAGGTTGCATCATAAAGTCACCATGCGGTGATGCACTTTCAAATGTTCGGCTTCGATAATCGCGCGGACTTTGTCCACAGTATCATCCAAATGGAAATCGTGATTGATAATCACATAATCAAAAGCTTCGAGCCGTTGCAGTTCTTTGCGGGCGGTGGCAATGCGTAAAGAAAGTGAGTCTGGCGACTCGGTCTTTCGTTCACGCAACCGTCTTTCCAATTCTTCTTCGCTTTCGCACGTGATGAAAATGAGCAATGCTTCGGGGGCAAGTTTGCGAACCGACTCTGCACCTTGCACATCAATGCGCATGACCACATCTTTGCCGCTCGCAAAGGCATTGCGCACCTGTTCTTTCGGAATGCCTTTGTAATCGCCATAGACGATGGCGTATTCGATCAGCTCATCTTCCTCGATCATGTGCGCAAATTCATCTTTCGATAGGAAGAAATAATCTACGCCATGGGTCTCATTGGCTCGCTTCTCACGTGTAGTAGCCGTAACCACAAAGTGGAAGGGAAACCCGCGGTCTTTCATGCGTTGCACCACAGAGTCTTTGCCTACACCAGAAGGACCAGAGATGACGATCAACAAGGGATTGGGTTTACGAAGCTCGAATTCACTCATCCAAGTATTGTACCAAACGCCTCTTGCCGACCTTGGGCTTGATTCTGTAAAATAAACATATGCCTACTTACGACTTTATCTGCAACACCTGTGAAAAGCGCTTTGAAGTTTTTTTGACTTATAGCGAATACGGAAATAAAACGGTTCAATGTGCCCACTGTGACAGCACCGACGTACGTCGCCGCATGACCAAGGTCCGCATTGCAAAAACGGACGAAAGCAGGCTGGAACACATGGCAGGCGACTTGGGCAGTTTGGAAGGGATGGAAAATGACCCTGCCGCATTTGCTCGTAAGATGAAAAAGATGGGGAAAGAGATGGGCGAAGAGTTGCCAGCCGAGTTTGACGAAGTGGTGGATAGGCTGGAAGCTGGGCAAAGCCCCGAAGAGATTGAATCAGCCATGCCAGACCTTAGTGGGGGCGACGAGCTTTCTAAGGAATAAACCTTTCCCCCGACGTATAATTTCACTAATCTTATCTAAATTGTTGTGACTTTTGTCACATTAAGGGATGCTTATTTTTACTGTGCATTAATCTCCCACTTAAGTAAAATTTCTCATATCTGCTAAAAAATGTCGAAGCAGTCATTTTCTCCAAAGGAGGCATATTTCCAAGAAAACGCCGATATTTACCAGCTTTTTACACTGATCTAAGGAGAATGAATAATGAGTCTCAAAAAATTTCTAGTTTTGCTCGGGGTTTTGGTTGTGCTCGGCGCGGTTTTAGCGGCCTGTGGCGGCACCCAACCCACTGAAGCAGGGACTGAAGTTGCAACGGAAAATGCTCCTGTAGCTCCAATTCCCGATACCCCCTATTTAGCCGACTGGCAAGGCTCCGCTCATGCGGATGTGGCTAGCGAACCGTTCCGTCACTGGGACGATGCTGCCGAAAATCCTGACGGCGTTCCTACTTCCTGCGCCAAGTGCCATACCACCGATGGTTATCGTGATTTCCTCGGTGCCGATGGTTCCGAAGCCGGTAAAGTGGATGTAGCCGTTGCTGCCGACCATGCCCAAGGCGTGCAGTGCGTGGCTTGTCACAATGCTGTGACCATGACCAAGACCACGGTCATGTTCCCCTCCGGCGTTGAAATTACAGCCGGTGATGATAGCCGTTGTATGGAATGCCATCAGGGACGTGAGTCCAAGGTTAGCGTGGATGCACAGATCGAAAAGTTTGCCGCCACCGACCCCGATGCCGTTGTTGCTCCGATCAAGGATGACCAGGGCAATGATGTGTTCTTTGGTTTCCGCAATGTTCACTACTATGCTGCGGCTGCCACCCTCTACGGTGGTATGACCCATGGTGGTTATGAATATGATGGCTTGACCTACGATGCCAAGAACACCCACACTGATGGTTATGACTCCTGCACAGGCTGTCATGATCCTCATACCCTCGAAGTCAAAGTTGACCAGTGCGCCTTCTGTCACGAAGATGTAGCCACCGTGGAAGATCTCAAGAACATCCGCATGGTTTCATCCGCTCCTGACTATGATGGCGATGGCAATGTTGAAGAAGGTATGTATTATGAGATCGAAGGCTTGCAAGCTGCTTTGTTAGCTGAGATCCAAACATATGCCGCTGATAAGGGTGGCGCTGCGATCATCTACGATTCAGCCTCCTATCCCTATTGGTTCATTGACACAAACGCCAATGGCGCAGCCGATGAAGGCGAAGTTGCCTTCCCGAATGCGTACTCCAGCTGGACTCCTCGTTTGCTCAAGGCTGCTTATAACTATCAGGTTTCTATGAAGGATCCTGGTGCGTTTGCCCACGGCAACAAGTACATCGTCCAATTGCTCTTCGACTCGATCGCCGACCTCGGTGGCGATACCAGCAAACTCGCTCGTACCGATGCGGGTCACTTCGCTGGCAACACCGAACCTTTCCGCCACTGGGATAAGGATGAAGAAGGTAATCCTGTCTACGAAGTGGAAGCTGCTTGTGCCAAGTGCCATAGCGCTGCTGGTTTGCCGCAATTCCTTGAATACGGCGCCAACCTGCCTGTGGAATCTGCCAACGGTTTCATGTGCTCCACCTGTCACAATGAAGAAGCCTGGCCCGAACGCTACGCCGTTGCTTCTGTGACCTTCCCCAGCGGTTCAACCGTCAGCTTTGGTGGTAAAGATGCCGATGGCAACTTCGTCGCCGACGACTCCAACCTCTGTATTGAATGCCATCAGGGTCGCTCTTCTACACCGACTTTGAACAAGGCGCTCACTGGTAAGGAAGAAGATACTCCAGATCCAAAGATCCGCTTCAGCAACATTCACTACTTTGCTGCTGGTGCTACCATCTTCGGTGCTGACGTTCAGGGTGCCTATATGTACGAAGGTAAGGAATATGTAGGTCAGAACATGCATGCCGACGAAGCTGGCAAGATGAACAAATGCCAGGATTGTCACGACGTTCATGCTCTCGAACCCAAAGTCGAAGCCTGCGAAACCTGTCACGACACCACCGACCCAACAGCAGTCCGCGAAAGCGATGTGGACTATGATGGCGACGGCGATGTAACCGAAGGTATCAAGGGCGAGATCGACACCATGACCGAAGCTCTCTATGCTGCAATCCAGGCATATGCTGAAGGACATGGCGGCGCCATTGAATACAAAGCTACTGCTTACCCGTACTTCTTCGGTGCGGATGGCAAGGGCTATGCAGCGTGGACTCCTCGCTTGCTCAAGGCTGCCTTCAACTACCAGTACGTCCAGAAAGACCCGGGTGCGTACGTTCACAATCCCAAGTTCGTTATCCAGTTCCTGTATGACTCCATTCAGGACCTGGGCGGTGATGTGAGCGCGTTCACACGCCCGTAAGCTCCAAGCAATAAAAAATGGCGGATGGCAACATCCGCCATTTTCTTTTTAATCCAATTCTTAATCACACCAAAACCGTGATATTTAGCACTGTAATGGGGCGCATGCCCCACTTACAATTGGGGCAATTCCCCCACGTTTGTAATCGGGAATATAATATGTAAATTGTCCGAATTTTAAAAAGGAGAATGTGATGCACCAAAGGATCAAACTTCGCACGCCTCACATCTGGACCGTGAGCTTGCTTCTCGGACTTGGGCTTTTCGCCTTCGCTCTAGCAGCACTCACCACAACCGCGCAAGCCGCCCCTTCTCTTCAGCCCGCAGCACAAGACCAAAAACCGAATAACGATTTTTGTCTTGCCTGTCACCAAGAGGAAGGCATCGACAAAACCCTCGGTAGCGAATCGCTCCCAGTAACCATCAACCCCACTGAATTTGGTTTATCGGTTCACGCTGAAGAAGGCGTTCTCTGTGTAGATTGCCATGTAGATATCAGCGACTATCCCCACCCAGACGTAAAATCAAAATCCGTTCGTGATTTTCAAATGACCTTCGCCGACTCCTGCAAAGAATGTCACGAAGATCAGTTCACCGATGCACATGATAGTGTCCACCAAACCGCGATGGATGAAGGCGACCCCAACGCCCCACTCTGCGCCGACTGCCACAACCCCCACACTCAGGGACGCATCATTGGCGAAACCAGCGGCGAGCTGACCATTGCCGCCCGCAAAGAAGTGCCTGCCACTTGTGCCAAGTGCCATACCGAAACTGTTGAAATTTACAAGAATAGTGTTCATGGCAGCGCCTTGGCAGATGGCAATACGGATGTGCCCACCTGTACAGATTGTCACGGTGTGCACAACATCGGTGACCCCACCACTGCCTCTTTCCACAACAACACACCTGCCTTGTGCGCAGACTGTCACGATAACGAAGAGTTGATGGGCAAATACGGTCTTTCCACCGAAGTGCTTGAAACCTATGTGGCAGATTTCCACGGCACTACCACCACACTCTTTGAACAGCAATTCCCCGGTCAACCGATCAACACCGCCGTCTGTACAGACTGTCATGGTGTTCACGACATCGCCAGCACCAAGAACCCTGAAACGGGTATTGCCATGCAGGAGAATCTGCTCGTCAAATGCCAGCGCTGTCACCCCGATGCCACTGCTAATTTCTCAGCCGCATGGATGGGACACTACCAACCCAGCCCTGAGCATTACCCAATCGTCTATTACGTCAACCTCTTCTATAAATTCTTCATTCCCGCAGTGTTGGGTGGTATGGTGCTCTTTATCCTCACCGATATTTATCGCCGCATCATCAACCGCGCGAAAGGAGCAAAGCACTAATGAATACTGTAACCAAAGCTTACCTGCGCTTCCCGATCGCGCGCCGTATTGAACACTGGGTGATGATGCTCTCTTTCACCTTGCTCGGTCTCACTGGGCTTCCTCAGCGCTTTCCAGAGGCTGGAATTTCACAAGCCATTCTCGGTGCCTTGGGCGGCATTCAGGGTGTGCGCACGATTCATCACACGTCTGCTATTGTCATGATGTTTGGCACCGCCTGGCATATTCTCGTAATGGGTTACAGCGTATTCGTCTTGCGCGATAAGATGTCCATGCTGCCTACATTACAAGATGCCAAAGATGGTTTGCAGGCATTGCTCTACAACATTGGCTTTGCCAAAACCTACCCACAAATGGGGCGCTACACCTTCGAAGAGAAGATGGAATACTGGGCGTTCGTTTGGGGCGCATTGGTCATGGGCGCCACTGGTTTCATGATGTGGAATCCAATTACAGCAACAAAGTTCCTGCCCGGCGAATTTGTACCGGCTGCCAAAGCCGCTCATGGTAACGAAGCTGTGTTGGCTGTGCTTGCTATCATCATCTGGCACATGTATGGCGTGCACATCAAACGCCTGAATAAAGCCATGTTCAACGGTATGCAAACCGAAGCCGAAATGCTGCATGAACATCCGCTTGAGTTGGCAGACATCAAAGCTGGGATTGCAGACCGCCGCCCCGATGCCGCGACTCTGCGCAAGCGCCAGATGATCTACTATCCCATCGCCGCTGTCTTAACCATCGGCATGCTCAGTGGAATCTATGGCTTTATCAACGCTGAAGAAACCGCGCTGACGACCATTCCTCCTATTGTGGAAACGGTCGAACCGCCTGCACCAACAGTTCAACCATAGGAACAAGAATAAAAAGAGCCGCCTCTAAGGGCGGCTCTTTTTTGATTCTATACCGAACCTTAATCTCCTGTAACAGCTTCGCCAACCTTCATGGTGATAACTTCATATTCTTCACTCACAAGGCGATGATCTACAACGCGTAAGTATTTCACACCGACGGAGAAAGCCAGCAGACCAAAGGCGATGATTCCCAACCCGGCTGCCCATTCTACGAGCGAAGGAGTGTAGCTAGTGTACTGGACGATCATCTCACCGGGGGTATACGGAATGACCGCAAGGAAACCAACGATATTCGTATCGAAGCGGAAGGCTACTACGCCGCCGACGATCATCGCGAAGGCGAGCATCCGCCACAGCGGAGTCTGACGCAGGGAGCGCTTGAGCAGAATAATGGTAGGAAAGAGCGCGCCGAAGAGCATCTCGCCGAACCAGAAGTTGAAGGAGAGCGGTCCTTTGGTGAGGAGTCTGAATCCTTCGGTGCGTCCGGGTTCGTAAGTGTAGGTTTGGGCAAGCCAATCCCAGAAGCGCCAGTAGAGGTAAGCGATCATCATATACCCAAGCACTTGAGCGACACGCTCGATCAATGTATCGTTGACCTTGGCTTTGGGCGTAATGCGTGCTGCCAACATGGATGCCAACAGTGTGAGCGATACGCCGCCGAGGATGGCTGTGAACATGAACATCACAGACATTTCAGGGCGATACCAAATGGGGCGAGCCTTGATGACGCCATATACAGCACCGAGTGAAGATTGATGCAAACTGGAGAGCGCCAAGCCTAAGACGGCAAGCACAGGTGCGTAGTGATGCATGTGTTCCATCTTCTCGGCGATCTTCGGGTATTTGGTGCGTAACCATTCAAAGGATGCGACGATGGGCAAGACTTCGAAGATCAATACCGTGAAGTATAGACCCACACACATGGTTACTTCCCAAAGCAGAGAGTGAGGATTCCAGAAGACAAAGGATTTCCAGAACCGTTCAGGGCGACCAATATCCAGCAATAGCGCCATCATTGCCATGCTGTAGCCCGTGAAGCCAATGAAGGTCGCCGTGCGGGCGATAGGTTCATAGCGTTTGAAGCCGAAGAGGTACACAATTGCGCACAAGCTGAAGGCACCAGCTGCCACGGCAATAGACGAGAGATCGATGGTGATCCACAAACCCCAAGGGACTAGGTTGGTGAGATTGGTGATGACCAAGCCTTTCCAGAAGACGGTGAGTGCGGCGACCAATGCGCTGACCAACAGAAGCCCTAGAAAAGCGAGCCATAACCCCCAAGGGGTAAAGATATTTTCTCGAATGGTTTTTAGGATGGTTTTCATGTCATCCCTCCACAGTGGTGTCGTCATTTACGGGCAGGTAATAGACCCGCGGTTTGGTTCCAAGATTTTCACGCAAGCGATAGGATGGATGATCCTTCAAGAGTTGGCTTACATTGGAATTCGGGTCGTTCAAGTCACCAAAGATGCGGGCGCCGGTTGGGCAGGCAACTACACAAGCTGGGGTGGCGGCGGGGTCTTCACCGGGTTTAAGCCCCAGTGAAAGTCCACGGTCGATGCGTTGATAGCAGAAGGCACATTTCTCTGGCACACCTCGCGGACGGCGTTCCACTTCTGGTTCGCCATATTGCGGCACATAGGGATTCTCACCATCAAACTTTTCCCAATTGAAGGAGCGCGCATCGTACGGGCAGGCTACCATGCAATAACGGCAGCCGATGCATTTGTCATAGTCCATCATCACGATGCCATCATCGCGATAGTAGCTAGCGCCCACCGGGCAGACTTCTACACAGGGAGCGTGTTCACATTGCATACATGGGCGCGGCAGATACACTTGCTTGCCATTCATTTCGCCCATATCCAAAACCTTGGTCCATTCCATCTCTGGGTTGATGTCGTTGGTGGCGTGGCATGCCATGTTGCATTGATTACAGCCTGTGCACTTGGATTGATCAATGACCATTACCCATTGATGCTCGCCTTTTACACCTTCTGAGGCTTGCGCTTCTTCAGTGAGCAGGCGGGTTCCCGCAGCAGCGGCAATGCCTACAGCAGAGAGCTTGATAAAGTCACGGCGGTTGAACTTATTTTGAGCCATGGTGTACCTCAGCAGATTTCTTCAATACGAGGCGATACCCGCGTTCGAGCCAGGGAGCCAGCAACATACCAGCGGCAATGCCGATTAGCGCTGTGATGCCGGCATACCCGAGCGGAGAAACAGGAGCAGGGTCTGGTGAAACGATGGGAGCTTGATCTACCGTAGCGGCGGCAGGTTTGGGTGTTTCTGTTGGGGCAACGTTCGCAACAATAGCTTGCTCTGTCGATTCAGCCTGACCATCTGTATGCATTTGGTTGGCATGGCAGGCGTTACAAGTGGTAATGCTTGCCTTGAAAGAATGATCGGCAACTTTATGAACCGCTGCATCACTTTCCACATGCTCAAGATGACAATCGATACAAGTGACGCCTTGTTTGCTGTGGGTGGAGTACGGGAAGTTCATGCTGGCTTCTTCATGGCAACTAATGCACAACTGAGAAGCATCTGCCACTTTTTGTTCCTTGAGGTTGACGGTAATCTTCAAAGAAGCATTGTGCGGGTCATGACAGGTCGTGCAGTCCATGCCAGCGGCGAAGTGAGTGCTTTCTTCCCATTCTTTCATACCAAAACGAGCATCCGTATGGCATGTGCCACAGGTCCCGCCGGTGCTATCTACACTCATTGTGGTCTTGGGATGATCGCCGCCATCGTCTTTATGGCAGGCTGTGCAATACACGCCGTCTTTTTCCCAAGCGCCGGTGTTTTCATCGTACCCGGTCACATGGCAGGCGAGACAAGCACTCGGCTTGCCTTGGTCGGTCCAGTCTTTAACGAAGATCGGGTCGCTGGAGGCATTCCCATGCGGACCGTTCTTCCAACTCATTTCAAATTCTTCATGGCAGTCTGCGCAGGTTTTTTCTTCGGCTCCCGTGGGCGTAGGGGGCGTGGCATCCTGTGCAGAAGCAGCGAGAATGGAAACACCTGCGATCAGCAGGGAAACCATAAGGGCGAGGATGATTTTTTCAAAACGTGAGAACATGAGAGCATCTCCTATTAAGAGTGAAACTTAAGAGTTAAGCGTGAGCTTTCGATGGCTTTAGCACCGGTGCAGGTGCATTGATAAAGATTTCGCAACCGAGGCAGGCTTCACGCATATAGCCATTTGAAAGACGGTGGATCTGCCAGCAGGGTTTTCCACTTTCGGCAGCGCGAGCTTTGATGTCGTCCATCGAAAGACCTTGTTCCTTCCAGCAGGGTGTCTCATCGCGCACGAGAAGGTTACGTTCGATCTCCGCTTCCTTCTGCCAGCGCACATCCAAACGGCGTAAACCGATCACGATCAATGTGGTTACCAGAATCGGCAAACCCAATCGCACGATTACACCCAGGATAAAAACGAGAATTGAATTAGCAGTCATGTCGACCTCACTTTAGCCAGTAGTTGGATTCTTTGTGGCGTAACAACTCGCCAAGCAGCAGAAGCGCTCCAAATGGGATGGCAACGCGGGCGATAAAGTACAGTATGAAAAACTCAGAACCGTTCATGACATTCTCCTTTCTCAAATCTGTCTATAGGATATTGCTTCCTTAAAGGAAAGTAAATTCGTCACCAACCCCATTCTTGGATGAGTACCCTCCGCATCTTTTGGGACCCTTTGCCTGTGGCGAACACCCCAAGCCTTATTCACCCTGTGGGGAATCCACCCCATCTAAAAAACCATGTGTGTAAAGTAGATAAACTTACTCGCTTGACACCCACCCACGAGCACTTAAAGAAAAACGCACCCCGTATTGTGTATACGGGATGCGTGATGTACTGATTTCGTTATCTATGCCTTGATGATTCCCTTGCGAATGGCATATCTCACTAATTCTGAACGGGAGTGGAGATTTAACTTACGCATGATGTTCTCACGATGACGCTCCACTGTTTTGGGGCTAATCACAAGCGCATCGGCAATCTCCTGATTGCTTGCCCCTTCTGCCAACATTGTAAAAACTTCGTGCTCACGGTCGGTCAGCCCGCCAAGGTCGATCTTCTCTTCGGGCAAGCGATCAATGGTCAGGTAGTCGCGCACCAAGAGCTTCGCCATAGAGGGATAAAGATACACCTCCCCATTCGCTGCTGCGCGAATGGCGGTAATGAGTTCTTCTGGCGCGGCGCGTTTGGGCACATAACCTGAAGCGCCAGCATTCAACATCTGGAAGAAATATTCTTCATCCTCGTGAATAGTGAGGGCAACGATATTCACATTCGCAAATTTTGCTTTGATCTCACGTGTCGCTTCGATGCCGGTCTTGTCTGGCAAGCCAATATCCATCAGAATCACGGTTGGTTGGACTCGCTCGGTTTGAGCCAGAGCTTCTGCCGCAGACCCAGCCTCGCCCACGATCTCAAGGTCTTCCTGCCCGTTGAGCAACATCTTCAACCCTGTGCGGACGACAGCATGGTCATCCACTAATAACAATCGAATTGTCATTTCTCCTCCTGATCTATCAAATGCAAAGGCACTACAGCTTCTACTTCCGTCCCATACCCAGGGCGAGAGGAGATGGTCACGCCGCCGCCCAGTAAGGCAGCACGTTCTTCCATACCCGCCAAGCCTAAAGAAACACGTCCAATGCGGTTTTGCACGGCTTTCATTTCAAACCCCACACCATTATCGAACACGTGAATACGGACTTCTTTTTGTAAATAATGGATCTTGACGTTAACCGTAGTGGCTTGGGCATGTTTGATAACGTTATTCAGCGCTTCTTGTGTAATACGGAAGATAGTGATCTTCACAGCATCGTCGAGTGCGGGCTCATCACCTTCAATGTCCACACGCACATGCAGGGACGTCAACTCATGCACACGCGAAGCGTACCACCTCAACGTGGCAGAAAGCCCCAAGTCGTCGAGGTGCGCAGGCCTGAGGTCCGAGATGATGCGTTGCAATTCATGGATGGAGTCTGAGGTGAGAGATTGCAACTGAGTTAGAGTGGCGAGACGTTTTTTCGAGTCAGTCTCGTTTGCAAGACCGCGCAAGCCCATGCCAATTGCAGTTAACGATTGCCCGGTCTCATCGTGTAGATCGCGCGCAATGCGCTGACGTTCAGCCTCCTGTGCGCCAACAATGCGGCGAAACAGTTGGGCACGTAGTTTTTCACGTTGTTGAGATTCATGTAATTGTGCGGCTTGTAACTCTGCGATCTTGCTGTCGCTTTCTACTTGGAAGGCGCGCAAAAAGCGCGTGACAAATAAAGAAGCGAACATGGCAGTGATTGCGCGTAGCAACTGAATGGAAAAACCAAAGGTGTTCAGGAAAAGTTCGGCATTAAGAAATGTGGATGGAGGTAAAGGGCTCGGCTCTGTAAATAGTTGACCGACCAAGCTGTACCAAATGAATGCAACGGATGCCCATAAACTATCGCGACCAAAACTTACCAACCCTGCCCTGCGGAAAGCGCGTTGTTGCACCACCAAACCTGCGGCTGCTAGCAAACCTGCAGGAATGGCAATGGAGTATCGCGTCCACACATCGGCGACAGTGTAAATATCATCCAGCGAATATTTGCTTTTGAAGATAAGCAAACCATAAACCCAGATGGCTTCGAGCCCCAGTGGAATGATTAGGCTGACGCGCCAAGTCGATTCGCTGCCGAGGACAAGATACGCACCAAACGCTGCGAGAGATAAAAACGAAAATGCCAGAATGGATAATGCAAGTAAAGGATAAATACTTTCAAGAAAAGCATTCAAATGCCCCATGGCTCTGAACATTTCCAGCCATTCGTGGGCGGCATGCACAAGACCAAAACCTGCCAGCGGACGTAATGCCATGCGCAGGCGTGCATCTGTAGAGCGCCCTCCTTCCATGGCAACCAACAAGCCCATGCTGAAAAAGGCAAGCCCATAAAAGAAATAGATGAATGTAACAGACAGATTTTCCATGCTTACATAAAAAGACCCCAAAGGCGGGTTATTCGCCTTCAGGGTCTCTCCTCGTTATGCGTCGTCGTGCCTTAGCCTTGCTCCACAGGTTCTACAGAACCTATCACTGGGCTTGGCACGTGCCCCACATTGTGGACAGTAGATGCTGGTGGCATCACTTTCTGCATTCGTTCGTGAACGGCGCCGATGTTTACCACCGCCCGCAGAGTGACGTCCCCATTGGAAGTAATACATCAAGCCGCCTGCAATCATAATGATGCCAAGCCCGCCAATGATGTAGGGCAAACTGTTGGCAAGTGAAACACGTCCCGGCGTATCTTCGTTCACAGGTTCCGCGATCTGCACTGACTGTGCTTGCGAAACCAAAGTATCTGTAGTTTTTGTATAACTTACTTTCAATGAATATTGTTCACCCGCCGCAAGTTGAACAGGCGCACCGTCATAATAGTTCAATCCGTTGAAGGTCTCTTTTGCAGTGTACTTCGGGTCGAGCGCAATATCGGTAACATCTAGTGGTTCAAGGAAAAGGTATTGGAAATTCTCAACCGCATATTCACCGTCCCAAAGATAAGAGAAAATGCGGGTATCGCCATTGTATGAAAGTGGTTGATAATATTCAAAACGGTACGGGGTATTCTGTTCAATGACCATGCTAAAGGTTTGGTATTCCCCTTCAGGGTTGGGCCCTGTATACGGATGGTCGATGAATTGTCCGTTGCCTGTATCTGACGCAACGGCGATCAAGTTCGCTTCTGCAGGAATGCGGAAGGTGAGTGTGGCAGGCAGGGTGGTATTTGCTGCGGTTTGAAAATCTACGATCACCAGCATGCTGGGGTCGTCATATTCGGGCCATAATTGCACAGTGGCAAACGAAAGCGCCACATCACTTTGTGCAGATGCGGAAATCGGGAACGAGAGGAAGGCTCCCATAAGAAGGAGTAAGAATAGTTTGCGCATGAACGCCTCCTAACGGTAAATGTTTTACTTCTCTATGTATCTTACCATGCCGCATTTTTTGAGGGCAGAAACGAAATCATGCAGAATATAGATAAATGTCACCCTTTTTAGAAATGTACAACAAGGGCGGTACACCCGCCCTTGCAAATTACATTGCTTTTACCAATTGCCAGCAAGAACGATTGTATGGCGTGCTAATTCCGTGCATTTCTCCGTGCTTGGTCACCGCGCCACAAATGGCATCGATCTCTGTCGGAGCACCACGCCGTACATCTTGAAACATCGATGAAAGATTTTGCGCCGTTTTGCGCGCCACTTCTTCCACCGCTTCAATCGGGTTTGTGAATGGCAAGTTCACCTGCTCTGCTTGCGCCACTTCTGCGGCTTCACGCGCCAGTGCATTCATTGCCTTGCGTGCCCAAGGATGATTCAACAACTCACCGTTTGGCACTTGCAACAACGCAGTAAGTGGGTTAATAGCCGCATTGATGATGAGCTTGCCCCACACCAACGATTGCGCATTTTGAACGATCTGCAAATTAAAGTTGGATGACCGAAGAGCCGCCTCAAGCGGACCGAGTGCCTGATTCTGTTCCAGCGAGAGGATTCCTTCGCCGCCAACTTTTACGTGCCCAGGCCCAAGCAGGGTGGCTCCAGTGGTGGTAACGCCTAGAGCAACGCGCTCAGCCCCAAGGTCTCGTGCGAGCGTTTCGCGATTTCCAAGTCCGTTTTGGAGGGTCAGCACAATTCCATCGGGTTCAAGAATCCCCTTAAGTTTTTCTGCCACGCGTTTCGTTTGCCATGATTTCACCAACACAATGGCGTGTTTAACATTATGAACTTCACTGGGTTCATCCGTAGCATGGACTTGAAAAGTTCGTTCTTTTCCATCTGCTTCTGAAATGCGTGCACCATTTTGATTGAGCGCATGAATTCCGTCTTTCCATGTTCCCAGCATAGATACATGATGACCTGCTTCGCTCAAACGTGCCGCAAATAATGTAGAGAGCGCACCGGTACCAATAAGTAAAATGTTCTCGCTCATTTCACTTCCTTTTGAAACGCGGCCCATTCTTCATCTGTCATTTCAACGGTATGTTCAGCAGCTGGAAATTGCTTGGTGTTTACCTCGTTGAGATATTCGGTGAAAGCCTTGTTCATTGTTTCGTGCAGTTTTGCATATTGGCGAACAAATTTCGGTGTAAAGCGTTCAAAGAGACCCAGTAAATCGTGTGTGACAAGCACTTGTCCATCACAGCCTGTCCCTGCGCCAATGCCAATCGTTGGAATGGAGATATGTTTTGAAATGTATTCTGCCAGCCTGGCAGGAACGGACTCGAGCACGAGGCTGAAAGCTCCAGCTTCTTCTAGAATCTGCGCATCTTCAAGCAGACGTTTAGCGGCAGAAGCTGTTTTGCCTTGTGCGCGGAACCCCCCGAGTTGATTCACCGATTGCGGCGTGAGACCGAGGTGTCCCATCACAGGAATTCCTGCGTTGACAATGGCGCGCACTGCGTCAGCTCGTTCACGCCCACCTTCAAGCTTGACCGCGTCCATTCCACCTTGTTGCAAGAATCGCCCGGCATTGCGCACAGCATCTTCCACTGAAACTTGATACGACATAAATGGCATATCACCAACGAGTAATGAGGCTTTGGCTCCGCGGGCTACAGCGCGGGCATGATGTAGCATTTCATCCATGGTGACGGGGAGAGTGTTTTCATAGCCGAGCACTACCATGGCAAGCGAATCGCCCACCAGAATGGAATCAATCCCGGCTTTGTCTATCGCCACTGCTGTGGGATAGTCGTATGCCGTTAACATCGTAATCGGCTCGCCGCGTTCTTTCTTTTGCCTGAACGTGAGAGTCGTCACCTTTTTACGTTGTGACGTGTTAGTAGAAATCGTAGTTGTTGACAAAGGTACCCTCCGATAAAGGTAGAGTCCGCGTTAGTGTGCTGACACCCTATTTTGCACACATTTTCGGTAGATTTGGGTTTTTCCGTCGCGTTCATAAAGATACACGCGGTAAAGCTATTATGACATATTCCAGTCTGCTTGCCTATAATAAATGTATCAGAACTTTGTCTCAAAAGCTATCAGATACGTTTACCCGCGCAAATGCTTTTCAAATTTTTCGAAGTCGACTCGGGATGTCATATCAAGGTCGATGGGGGTGACTGCGATTTTTTTCTTATTACGCAGGACATAAACATCGGTACCTTCTTTTTCGTGAGGAAGGTTGTTGTCGTGGGTGTACCCAATGGGACCAGGTTCATCCCATGAAGTGCGTTTGGAAGGGGTGGGGACGTAGTATCGGAGGCGTGAAAGCTTTGAGAGTTCCCACTCCGTTTCCGGCGTGGCGTGACGCGGAATTTCCACTTTTAAAACATCCACACCATCGAAGTGCTTTTTGTCTAATAAAATGTGGGCAAAGTAAGCGCTGAAATATCCAGCTACAGAAAAATCAATATCTTCAGAATGGCTGAGGTGGTAATGTGGATCGGTCTCAAGAGAGATGGCGAGCGCCGGAATTCCAAGGTTGGCACCTTCCATCGCGGCACCGACTGTGCCTGAGATGGTAATACCCAGCCCGACATTTTCTCCGTAATTTATGCCAGAAACAATCAGATCCGGTTTGTGAGGGACAATTTCTAAAACCCCATGTAAAACTGCTTGTGCGGGGGAACCACCCACAGCGTACACATCCCATTCCTGCCCGTTGACTTGTACCTTCTCTTTGTGAATGATGCCATCTGATGTGTTGGGGAGGCTGCGTCCCATACCGCTGGATTGATTGCGTGGTGCAGCCACAGTAACGTAGCCGATCTTGGCGAGTTCACTAGCAGCAGCCCATAGACCAGGCGAGCGGATGCCATCATCGTTTGTGAGCAGGATGTGCGGTTTTTTCTTTGTCATGGTGAGAGGATTATAAACAAAAAGGAAAGGTTTTCGTGCCTTCAGTAGAAAGCGGTTAAAACAGAAACCACCTCAAAATGAGGTGGTTTCTGTGTGCTCCCGGCAGGACTCGAACCTGCGACCTATTGCTCCGCAAGCAAGCGCTCTAATCCACTGAGCTACGGAAGCGTTCATTTGTTAAGCGGGCAGTATTTTACTGCATTGTATTCTGACGGTCAAGGTGCTTGACGGCACGCTCCCCAGCATGTAAAATCAGCGTCGCTTTGCGGGAGTCGCCAAGTGGTAAGGCATCAGCCTTCCAAGCTGACATTTCGTGGGTTCGAATCCCATCTCCCGCTCTCTAGAAGTGTTCCAGTGTCATGTGATGAAGTGTCAGGTTACGTGACACACGGCACTGGGACATTTTCACTTAAGTCACGGGCTCGTGGCGCAGCGGTTAGCGCAGGCGACTCATAATCGCTTGGTCGTAGGTTCGAATCCTACCGGGCCCACTTTCAATATTTGATTTACAAAAAAGCGGACGGCTCATCGCCGTCCGCTTTTTTATTTTAGCTGTTCTTTTGTCGCTTCGTAAATCCCAGGTGTAGTAGCGAGAATGGATAATGGAGTGGCGGTAAGAAAATTTTCTTTGCCATCAATGGCGGTGACTTTTGCTCCAGCTTCAGCGGCGATTAAGCCTCCGGCGGCGACATCCCAAGGCTTGAGTTTGTATTCCCAGAATCCATCGAAGCGACCGGCACCCACGTAACAGGCATCTAATGCGGCGGAGCCAAGACGGCGCACGCCCTGAGTCTTTTTGGCGAGACGTTCAAAGTATTTGAAGTTATCGAGCTCGGTGTTCCATGTGTCGTATGGAAAGCCTGTAACAAGCAGACTCTTTTCAAGCTCATCTGTATTCGAAACGCGGATCGATTTTCCGTTTAGGGTTGCGCCTTTGCCTTTTTCAGCAAGGAACATTTCTTCACGCATAGGGTCGTAGACCGCACCGAGAGTCAATACGCCATTGGTGGAGAATCCGATAGAGACGCAGAAGATGGGGATGTGATGAGCGTAGTTGACGGTGCCATCGAGCGGGTCGATATACCAGAGGTCTTCATTGTTGCCTTGAATATTTCCGCTTTCTTCGGCGAGGATGTTACTTTCGGGGAAAGCGGATTTTATTTCACCAAGCAGAAAGGCTTCAGAGGCATGATCAGATTCAGTAACCAGATCAATTACCCCTTTGTAATGAACCGTGTGTTCTTTGTTGTATCCATCGCGGAGAATGGCTCCGGCTCCGCGGGCGAGTCGTTCAAGATCAGAGAGTGTAGGTTTCATCAAATTCCATTCCAAATGCGGCGACCAAGAGCAGAGAGGGCAAAATCCACAGCGAGCAAGGCGGTGCGATTTTGAATATCAAGGATGGGATTAACTTCAACAATATCCATGCCGATGAGCTTTCCGGTTTCGCCGATCATTTCACAAGCTAAATGTGCTTCACGTTGGGTAAGACCCGCAGGAACAGGTGTGCCCACGCCGGGCGCATGTTCGGGGTCGAGTGCATCAAGATCAAGAGAAAGGTAAATACCATCTACATCGCGGCTGATGCGTTCGATGGCTTTTTCAAGACAAGTTACCATGCCATAACGGTCAATCTGTTCCATGCCCATGACCATGGCACCTGCATCCCGCAAGTTTCTTTTTTCACCTTCGTCGAGGTCACGTGCGCCAACGATGGCGATTTTGTTCGGGTCAATGACTGGGGTGGGCTCATCCCATAACTGCACGAGGCTTTGATCGCCCATACCGCATAATGCTGCTAAAGACATGCCGTGGATATTTCCAGATGGAGTGGTTTCAGCCGTGTTGAAGTCAGCGTGCGCATCGACCCAGATGACGCCGATCTTGCGATTGCGCGCTGCGCCGCGTACAGAGCCAATGGATAAAGAGTGATCGCCTCCAATGACTAATGGAAAGTTGCCAGCCTGTATCGAAGTGGATACTGCGCCGGAAACGCGCCGTGACATGGGGATGATGCAGTCGATATATTTCAGTTTTGGGTTGGTGATCTTACACATTTCGGCAATGGGCACTTCTACATTGCCTTCGTCATTGACGGTATAGCCGAGGTCTTCCAATTTTTTTTGTAATAAAGAATATCGTATTGCGCTGGGACCCATATCCACACCGCGGCGATCTGCACCCAAGTCGATAGGCACACCGATAATATCGATTTGCATGAAAATTCTCCTAAACTAAAATGAATTTGAGAAATTTTATTTTGCCGGGGCGGGTTCTTCTATTTCAGGTGAAAAGACTGTAACACGATTTCGCCCATTGGCTTTTGATTGATAAAGCGCGAGGTCTGCCATGCTAAGAAGGGTCTCGCCTGCATTGGCGTGAACCGGGAAGGATGCGACCCCGGCAGAGAAGGTTGATTTTACCTGTTTCCCTTCGTGCTCAACGATTTGCAAGGCAAAATTGTTTCTAAAACGTTCAGCACGTTCGTACGCATCTTCTACGGCAGCATCGGGCATGAGAATGACAAATTCTTCACCGCCGAAGCGACATACAATGTCACTGCGGCGTGTATTCTCTTGTAAAAATTTGGCAAGAGATTGCAGAACAAGGTCGCCGCATTTATGTCCGTAGGTATCATTGACCTTTTTGAAGAAGTCTACGTCGAGAACAATCAATGAAAACGGGCTTTTCTCGCGGACCGCACGTGCGGTTTCTTTGTCTAATGCTTCAGCAAAATAACGGCGGTTGAAAACGCCGGTCAGCGGATCGCGGATGGCTTGTTCTTGAAGTTGAATACGAAGGCGTTCATTTTCCTGCAATTGAGCTTGCAGAGATTCATTTGTATCTTTCAGCTCTTTCTCGAGCTTTTTTCGGTCGGTAATGTCGTAAGCAAGAATAACCCGCCCTTCCAACTGGTTCGTACGGTTATATATGGGGGTAATGATGGTCTCAAGTGTGCGAGGTGGGTCGCCCGGAATTTCGATCTCTTCACGGGTGCGCTCCATAAAGAAAAAACGCTGAAGTAATTGTGGCCATTTCTGAAAGACTTCAATCGGTTCTTTCCCTAGAATCTCGGCAAATGGCTTTTCCAACCATTTTTGAGCCACGGCATTTGCGTCAATGATTCTTTCCTTATCGTCTAACACGAATACCATTTCTGGAATGGACTCAATCACATTATCACGAGCGATCGGCACAAGGTCAAGCAGACGTAATCCGAAAATACTGGTCGCAAGAAAGGCTGCTGTGAACGTGAATGCTAAAGCAGTTAAGTCTACAGGAGCAGGAAAGATTGGCAAAATATCAGGGTTCACCTGATAAATAATATTAAGAGAGAATGGAATAATAACGGCACCGATCAAATAAGGTGTTTGGCTTCGATACATGTTTCGAGAGACCAAAAAACGTCGCACCAGTGCAGCCAACCCTGCAAGGTAAAGAGTATACGTACACACCAAGGCATAAATGTAGAATGGACCCCGTGTTATGAGAAGAGGTCCACCAGTTTCAGTAGCAATCTTTACGCTGCTGTAATATAGATGAAACCATCGGTCAGACAGAATAAAGGTCAGCGCTACAGCTGGGGGCACCCATAATGCTACAAGCACCATCTTGTTATCCATCCAACTATCCATTTTTGTGTAGGTCATTGCGAACAAGAACCAAAACAGTGCTGTCGTCTGAATGCCAATATTTTCAAATTTGAGCCAAAAGATCTTGTCTTTCAGCTGTGGCGACAATGTGATCATGGCATACCCAAAAGACCAAAATGCCAACGCAATGAACATCATGGTCAATGGTTTAATGCCAGGCTTTTGCGGTCTACGCGTGAGGATCAATGCAATGGCTAATGCCACAATTGCATTGAAGATCAAAATGCCTGCGAAGATACTCCAGGAATTGTTCATGATGATTACGCAGTCCTATAATAGCCAACATCCACGGAGTAAACTTGCCCACGTTTGATGATCTGTTTTACGAGATTTGTCCCATAACGATACCCTACCTGTCGGTAATCATTAACCGACAAAATTAGCATATCAGCTTGTTTGCCTACTTCGATTGACCCAATCGTGTCTGCTTTACGAATAGCATGCGCGGCATTGATTGTTGCTGCTGCAATGGCTTGAGCAGGCGTTAACTTCATATAACGGCATGCCAACGCAATTGCAAATTGCATCGACTCGTTCCATGAGGTGCCGGGGTTGCAGTCGGTGGCTACAGCCAAAAGCGCATCGGCCGCAATAAGTTTTTTTGCAGGAGTATAGTGCGCCTCTGCCAACCCAAACGGAGTACACGGGAGCGCGACTGCGACTGTATCTGACTTCCCTAATGCTTCAATATCCGCATCAGACGTGACCACGAGATGGTCAGCGGACGCAGCCTTTAATTCCGCTGCAAGCGCCGCCCCGCCGAGATTATCGAATTCATCTGCATGGATTTTTAGTGGGAATCCCAGAGCCATTGCTTGCGTCAGAATCTGACGCGCTTGTTCGAGAGTGAAAGCCTTTGTCTCGCAGAAAACATCTACAAAGGGCAGGGTGTGCCGGGGAGCATGAGTCTCCCACCAGCTTTTGAGCATGGGCAGCATAGTGTTGACTACTTCGTCTGTATACCCTTGAGGGTTATCCTTAAACTCCGGCGCAATCGCATGAGCGCCCAAGAAAGTAAAAACAAGATCCATGGGGCTTTCATCATTCAATGCCAGCAACGCCTTAAGCAGACGTAATTCTGTAGAAGTTTGAAGCCCATACCCGGTTTTCGCTTCTGCGGTTGTAGTGCCGTTTCGAAACATCCTCAACATGCGCGGGCGGGTCTCCGCCATTAATGTTTCAAGGCTGGCAGTGCGAGTGGCTCGAACCGTAGAGAGAATGCCGCCGCCTGCAGCGAGAATATCAAGGTAAGGTGTGCCTGACATTTTTTTCTCAAATTCATCTGCCCTATCCCCTGCCCAAACAAGATGGGTGTGCGGGTCTACAAAGCCAGGCATTAATACACACCGACCTGCATCGAGAGTAGGTTCATCAGGGTAGGCGTTACGTAATTCGTCTGTTGTTCCTACTGCAATGATTTTTTCATCGCGCACGACCACCGCGCCATTTGGAATGATGCCCAATGAGCCAAGCATTTTTCCGCGCTGGGGTCCGCCGGAGAGGGTCAATACCTGAGAAGCTGAATGAATGAGCATGAAGCCACCAATTTATGGGAATGTACCAATTTAACCACAGAAACGACCGTATGCGCGAAAGATTGTTTTTATAAACAATTTTTGGTTTTATCGTATTTGAAAAGACTGGCTTACAATTGTGATAATTGTTTCTATTGAAAGGTGTTCGATTCTTGTATAAAATAATATGGAAGTAAATTTTTGGGTGTATTTTCATTTATCGCCAAATCTTCTGCGAAAGGAGGAAATATCCATGTTGTTCTCGCCTAAAGAAAAAGGGCAAGGGCTTGTTGAATACGCTCTTATTCTTGTTTTAGTAGCCATTGTTGTTATTGCAGCGCTTATGGTCCTTGGTCCGGTTATTGGGAATGTATTCAGTAAGGTCAACTCTAGTTTGCGTAACGTTTAATAAACTAAATTGATGTTTAAGGTCTTTATATTAAGTTTAAATAAGTCTTAACAGGATTGTAAAATCAAAACTATTGACTCTTTCCTATTTTGACGTAGAATAAATTTGTAAGTTCTAATAAATTCTGACGAAAGGAGAAATTTGCCATGTTGTTCTCACCCAAGGAAAAAGGCCAAGGTTTGGTCGAATATGCATTGATCCTCGTTTTGGTAGCTATCGTTGTTATTGCGGCTCTCATGATCCTCGGCCCGATCATCGGTAACGTCTTCAGCAAGATTAACTCCAGCCTCGGCGGTGTTTAATTTGCGATCTAGTTAGTAAAAAAAGAACCCATCGAAAGATGGGTTCTTTTTTTACTAAAGGATTGTTATTCTGAAAGATCAACTGTATTTCCACCATATTCACCAGTGACATGGATTGCATAATCCGCATTGCGGATGTAGGTGAGGGTGCCGTCTTTCAGCCCGGTGACGGATACTTCGAGGGTGAAGCTGCCATCGTCGTAGTTGTAGGAGCCGGAGCCTGTCATGGTGAAGCCAGCAGAGAAGGCGCAGTTTGTCAGGGTGTAGGTGTCGCTGCCATCGCCTGATGCAAAGGCGAAGTTTCCGCCGTAGGGGCAAGCCGCGGCGTTAATATCTTCGGAGATGGAGTAATAATATTCGGGGAGATAATTGATCTCGTTGTCAACCGCGGACAACGCCTCAAGCGGATTTGCATACTCGGAAGCATCTGCCAGAGCGAGCGGAACGAAATCGTCTGCCACATAGCCCTCGCAGGTGGTTTCACGCTCAGGCATTTTGTCGTCTACGAGGAAGTCTGTGACCAAGCCATCCACACATTCATTGCCCCAACCAAAAATGACATGGGGACCGCCAATTTCTGTGACCATGTATCCGTTATCCAAATGTGAAAAGACATTCTTGGCACCTTCGTAAGGAGTTGCGGGGTCGGTGGTGGCGTTTAGCACCAAAGTGGGAACGCCGCTGCCCGTGAAGGGACTAGGCAGCATGGCGGGTTGAGAATCATCTTTCGGGTAGGGCCAGTAGACGCAGGGTAGATCCCCGTAAAAGACAGAAGAGAAGCGCGGAAGGGTTGCATCCACACTATCGCCTTCGCGCAGGAAAAGCTCCGCTTGTTCATCGAAGGTGGAGCCAGGTTCGGCATAGTCTCGGCAGGTGACACCGTAATAAATGGCATCGCTCCAGGAGGGATCTAATACGGCTTCAAGCGTATCTGGATTGATATAAAGCGAGTTATAGACCACGCGTGCCAACGGGACGAGGGTATCGTCGCGGGCGTAGGCTGCCAATGCTCGCAAGAACATCATGCGCGCGGTTTCAGAATAGAGAAAGCCAGAGGTGGCTTCAAGGTCTGAGAAGCTGAACTTGCGAGGTTGAACTTCGCCAGTGGAAAGCGGAAAATCAAAGGAGATAGATGCTTGTTTCAATTGGGTGGCAAGTTCATCGTATACGGCAACGGCATCTCTTCCCATGTCAGCGGAGCAGGCTTCATCTGCGTTACAAGCTTCAAGAGTGGCAACCATCACGTCGTTAAACGCAGCGGCTTGCCCTTTGAGGAATTCAGTATCGGTCAGGGTGATATCCACCGTGCCATCGAGGATGAGACCCGCCAAATGGTCGGGGTGAGCTGTGGCATACATTTGTGAGAACTGCGTGCCATAGCTTTCGCCATAGAGCCAGAATTTATCATCGCCCATTAACGTGCGGAACACTTCGAGGTCTTCCACGGCTTGCGTGGTGTCGAGATAGGGCAATAGATCGGTCTGACCCACTTCGGTGATGCACTCATCTACAAATGTTTTGGTGACTTCGAGTAGTTGAGCTTCTCCTTCGGGCGTGGTGGCATCGGTGTTCGTGCTGTAATATTTTGTGACCGCATTGACACAATATAAACCACCCGATTGGTTGATGCCGCGTTGGTCGAAGAATACAATATCAAAATGTTCGGTGAGGCGCGGGTCGAAATAAGAGGTGTAGCCATCAGCGCTCATCAAGCCGGAGCCGCCGGGTCCGCCGATGGATGTGACGAACATGCCCTTGCGTTCACCGGTTGCGGGCAATACCGCAAACACAACCGTGGTTGTGCGCTCATCTTGCGGATCAAAATGATTCAACGGCACGACGACGTCGATGCAGGTAAAGTCGCTATCGGGGCAGGGATACCCACCGAGTCTTTCCAAACGGGCGGCTGTATCTTCAACTACTGCCTCTGTTTCGCTGACTGTGGGTTCGACCACCGCTGTGGGCGGAATATCTGTGGCAGGAGTTGGCGCTGCACATGCCTGCACCAGAATCACCATCAGGGACATCATAAAAAATATCTTTTTCATTGGCTCTCTCCTTTATATGCGCTTTACAAATCATATCAAAATATTATGTCCGTTGAGAGAGCGTCCTTTGTTATGCGGGATCTTCGACTGACTGTCCCTGATAAAAAAATCCGATGCTCATCACATCGGATTTTTTTATTTTAGTACTCAACCACTCGTTTGAGTTTTTTGGCGTTCGCGATCCATGCCTTTACATTGCTCAAGCCGGGCATCTGATTGACCTTGTTGAGTTTGGCATTTGCCTTTGCCATGGACTCAAGCAGTGCTTCAGGTTTGCGGTTGGCAAGTTCGACAGCGGTATCTACGCCTGCTGCTTCGAGCAGGTCAGAGAACTGGGTGCCGATGCCTTTCACGCGGAACAAGTCGGCGCGGTTGACCCATTCGAGAATGGTCTTGGCATCAAAGCCGGTGGCTTTGGCAAGTTCCTGGCGTCCCTTGCGGGTGGCGCCCATCTTTAACAGTCCGTTTGTTCCACGAACTCCTGCCTTCTCCAACTTTGCAGCCCGTGCAGGACCAATACCTTCGATTTGTTTAAGTGTTGCCATTGATAAGTCTCCTTCGTAAAAAGTATAGCATCATATGAGCGGAAATATCATGTAAATGTGAACTTTTTAACCAAACATGTGCATCAACGCACGCGGAAGTTCGTTCTGCCAAAAGGTGAAGTTATGCCCGGCGGGTGCTTCGTGATAGGTGACGTTGTAGCCGTTGTTTTGCAGCAACGGTTGGACTCTGCGATTATCTTCCAACAACCAATCGAAGTGACCGATGTCCATCCAGATCTTGATCTCACGCGAGACCTTCGCGCGGATTAAATCCACTGCTACAAAATCACGCCCCTCTAATGCGAATACAGAAGATTGTGCAATGACCTTGCCAAAAATATCTGGCATGCGCAAGCCGGTGTAGACAGACATCAATCCGCTATAGGATGCACCGAGCACACCATATGCACCGCGATTGGTTTTGAGGTCAAGCAGATTCAACTTCTTCGCCGCAAACGGCAGGATGGACTGTTCAATATCCAGCAGCGTGGCATCGGAACAGGCATATTCCACACTGCGGCGGTCGTCGCCATTCTGTAAAAATGCCATCGCAAGCGGACGGATGCGCTTTTCGTGGATGAGGTTATCCACAATGACGTTGAGCATGGCGCGCTTGAGATAATCGGTCCCATCGTAGACGAGCAACAGCGGCACAGGTCCTTTGACTGGCGGCTGGTACAAGTGCAATTCGCGTTTGCCGTTCTGCTGGATCATCCACGTATCCACGAGGTGACGGGCGACCCGCCCACTGGGGACGCCACGATGTTTGACCGCATACGGTGTCGGTGTCGCTTCGGGCATGTAGAAGTAATGGTTGTAATATGCGATGCCGTTGAAGACGGTCTTTTTGTTCAGCGGGTCTTTGATGCGCTTCTTCGTGCGCGGATCGTAGAAGCTGTATTCGAGGTAAGCATCTGAATCTAATTCAAGTGAATATGCCCACAGCCCCGGAGCGACTCGCTTCATCTTTTGCGGATTGTCTTCCCACTGGTGAATATCGTCAATAAAATGCGGCGCGGACTGTCCCTTCCACACGAAGGTGACACGTCCGCCTTCGATGACGGGGTTTCCGTTTGCACGGGCGAGTTGATATAAATCCATATTCCTCCTTAAATAAAGTAGGGGCGACTCGCGAGTCGCCCCTACGGGTTATTGATACGTGATCTCTTCCACGCGCCAGCTTTCTTCGCCCATCAGCTTCTTCAGGCGCTCGAGCAGTTCGGGGCAGATGCGCGTGGTGTCGTTGGGGAAGTCGATCAAGTGTCCCTTGCCGTTCTCGAAGATCTGAAAACTAAACTTGTCGCGTCCATGATACGAGATGAGCGTGCCGTACAAGGTCTTGATGCGGCGCTTGTCGCGTTCCTTGTCGCCGGTGGAGCGCAGGATGATGGTAATCTGCCGCGGCGGATGATCCTTGTCCTTGTTCTCTTTGGCAAGCGGAACATACAACGACGGAATGAACGCATCATCCTTGTCTTCGGCTGGATTCAGCGCTTCGGCTTGAGTCAACGCTGTGACTGCGCGAGTCACCAGCGGAGGTGTGATCGGTTCATCTTTCTTGAACTTCGGCGCGGGCTTCGCGGCAATCGCGGCTTCGTCGAAGGAGGGCTGCCATTCATTGTCCCAGCCGTCGGGAAAGTTATCGGGCGGCGGGGGCATGTCGTCATCGGCGTTGTCATTTGTCGGAGCAGGTGTTTGATATGCAGGCGCAGGTTCAGCCACAACAGGTTTCGCAACGGGCGCAGGAGTCTGTGCTTTCGGCGTTGGATTCGATTTGGGTGTTGCGGCAGGCTTGGGCGGAGTCTGATCCGGGCGGCGGGGAGATTGCGCTTCGGTTCGAGCGAGGAGCGGCTTGGGAGTCGCATCGTTCGTGATGAAGGGATCATCTGCCGAGGTTGTCACAGGGATTTCGGTCTTGACCGTATCGACCAACAATTTGGGCGGGGTGCTGCCGTGGTCGAGTTTGCCTTCGACGATGACGATCTGCCCAACGGTGAGGATTTCGCGTGAGGCTTCCCAGGTTTTGGGGAAGAGCACGAGTTCGACCGTGCCTTGAATGTCTTCCATTTGCGCAAAGCCCATGGGCTTGCCGGTTTTGGTGGTGTAGGGGCGCACGCCGGTGATGAGACCCGCCATGCGGACTTTTTCTTCGTGGTGGCTTTCGCTGAGCTGCCCAGAGAAATAGCTGACGATCTTGGCGAGCGTGGCTTGATATTCGTTGAGCGGATGGTCGGAGATGTAGAGACCGATCAACTCGCGCTCCCAGTTGAGCATTTCGCGCTTGTCCACGTCTTTGACTTCAGGCAGGGTGATCTCTTCCACAATGCCGGTGGACGCGCCGAAGAGACTCATTTGCCCCGCATCGGCGGCGCGGAAGTGATTGCTGGAGATGGCGACGATGCGGTCAAGTGACGCGAGCAGCGAGGCGCGGTTGCCGAACGAGTCCATGGCACCGACTTTGATGAGCCCTTCAAGTGCGCGCTTGCCAACAGAGCGAAGGTCCACGCGGCGGGCGAAATCGTTCAGGTCAGTGAACTTGCCATTGGCGATGCGCTCTTGAATAATCGGTTCCACTGCGCCTTCACCGACGTTCTTGATGGCGCCCATGCCAAAACGGATGTTGGGCTTGCCGTCCACATCTTCAATGCTGAAATCCCATTCCGAGTGGTTAATGTCAGGTTGCAGAACAGGCACACCCATGCTGCGAGCGTCCGCCACGTAGAAAGCTACTTTCTCAGTCTGCCCAGCCGAAGCGGACATGAGCGCGGTCATGTACTCGGCGGGGTAATGCGCTTTGAGATAGGCGGTTTGAACCGCGATCACACCGTAGTCGGCGGCGTGAGATTTGTTGAAGCCGTAACGTGCAAATTCTTCCCAGTCCGCGTAAATCGCATCGGCGGTGGATTGCTCCATGCCTTTTTCGACCGCGCCTTTGACGAACTTGTTACGGTGTTTTTCGATGTCTTCTTTTTTCTTCTTCGAGATCGCCTTGCGCAGTTCATCTGACTCGGAGGGCGTGTACCCGGCGAGTTCGACGGCGGCGCGCATCAGTTGTTCCTGATACACCGGAATGCCAAAGGTGTCCTTGAAGATCGGCTCCATCGCAGGGTGACGATATTCCACTTCTGCTTCGCCGTGCATACGTGCAATGTAATCAGGGATGAACGCCATCGGACCCGGACGATACAACGCCACCATCGCGATGATGTTGTCGAGGTTCTGCGGCTTCATCTGCACAAGCCAGCGGGTCATACCGCCGCCTTCTACCTGGAATACGCCAGCAGTTTGTCCTGCACCCATTAGCTCGAATGACTTCGGATCATCGATGGGGATGTTGGTTAGATCAAATTTGATTCCGTGCCGCTTGTAGATCAGGTCACACGCACGCGCCATCACGGTCAACGTGATGAGACCGAGGAAGTCCACCTTCAACATGCCGAGCGAGTCGAGGATACCCATTTCGAATTGGGTCACCGACTTGATGGGTGTGTCTTCTGAATTGGAGGTCGGGCGGTGAAGCGGTAAATACTCAAGGATGGGTTTATCCGAGATCACTACGCCCGCAGCGTGAGTGCCTGCATTGCGCACCGTCCCTTCCATGCGTTCGGCGATGTCGATCACTTCGCGCATCTTCGGGTTGGTGTCGTAAATTTCTTTGAACTCTTTAACTTCTTTCGCTTCCGCCATGGTCGTACCGCCCGCTGCGAATGGAACGAGCTTGGCGACCCTGTCCACTTCGGGCAGCGGAATTTCCATCACACGCGCCACGTCACGGAGGGCGGCTTTGGTACCCATCGTGCCGAAGGTGATGATCTGCGCCACTTTGTCGTCGCCGTATTTTTTGGCGCAATACTCAAGCATCTCATGGCGGCGGTCATCGCGGAAGTCGAGGTCGATATCGGGCATCGATACGCGACCCGGATTCAAGAATCGTTCAAAAATGAGCGCATGTTCGAGCGGGTCGACCATGGTGATGCCAAGCGTGTACGCGATGATGGAGCCAGCGGCTGATCCGCGGGCGTTGTACCAAATGCCGTGATCACGGGCGAAGGAACACAGGTCCCACACGATGAGGAAGTAGGCGTTGAATCCCATCGAGTTGACGACGCTTAACTCGTAGTTCAGCCTCTCGCGGACTTTGGGGCTGTCGCAATCATCCCCATACCTTCTCTCCGCTCCGGCTTCGCACAGCGAGCGCAGATAGGATTCCGCGGTGTGACCTTCCGGCACAGGGAATTCGGGCAGGTGATAGCCCTTGAAATCAAGGTTGACATTACAGCGCTCAGCAATGAGTAATGTATTCGAAAGCGCATCTGGCACTTCAGAGAAGAGCTTGCTCATCTCAAGCGGCGAGCGCAAGAAGTACGAGTCATCGGTCATGCGCATGCGGTCTGGGTCCGCCAACGTGGAGTTGGTCTGGATCGCCAGCAACACATCCTGCAATTTCGCATCCGCTTGGTTGACGTAATGCACATCATTGGTGGCGACGAATCGCGCCGAATAACGCGCACCGAGTGAAAGCAGTTTTCGGTTCAGGTCTAGAATTTCAGGGATGTTGTGTTCCTGCAACTCGACGAAGAAACGGTCGGGTCCGAACACATCGTAGTACCAATTCCATTTGCGGACGGCTTCTTCAGGGTTGTCATTCAGCAGTGCGCGCGGAATTTCCGCAGACATACAGCCCGAGGTGCAGATCAGCCCTTCGGAGTGAGCCGCTAAAAAGTCATGGTCGATGCGGGGGTAGTAATAGAAACCGTCTAATTGGGCGGCAGAGGCAATCTTCAATAAGTTCTGATAGCCCTTTTCATTTTCGGCGAGCAGTAAAAGATGAAAGGAGGAACGATCTAGCTTGGAGTCCTTGTCCTTCATGCCACGTGCCGCCATGTAGGCTTCCAGCCCGATAATGGGTTTGACGCCTTCCGCTTTGGCGGCTTTGTAGAAGTCGATCACGCCGAACATCGTGCCGTGGTCGGTGATGGCGACCGAGTCCATGTTCATTTCTTTGACGCGTTTGACCAGCTTCTTGATGTTCGAGAAGCCGTCGAGTAGGGAGTATTCGGTATGAACGTGGAGATGGGCGAAGGACATGGGCTAGTTAGATAGTGGGCAGTTATTTCATTTACTTTGGCATTATAGCACGCATGTTCAGACTATTCCCCTACGCGTGGCTTAAAGTTTTGTAACAAGAAAACCCTGGTGGTCGAGTAGTTTCGAGTGGTAGCGAGGAACATATCGAGACCACCGCGCAAATGAAAAAAATTCTGTTACTGGTGGTTTCGACTGCTTGCGCTCAACCACCGGGGTTATTCATAACTACGGCTCACTTGTCCCATTCAGGCGATAAACAGGCTTATCTTTGATGATGTTTTCGAGATGGTAATTCTCTGCAATGAAAGCCAGCACTTCATCGAGGTTGTCGGGCGGGTTGGTTGGGTAGACGCCGATCGCTTTTTGTTCTTCGCGTCTGGCGGGGTCGAGCGAAGGGATGGTGAGGCGCCCCATGTCTACGATCAGGACGGGGGGACTGGTTTGTAGATCACTCAGGAAGTCATCGTTGAGGCGTTGGGCGATCTCTGAGGTGTTGACCATGTTTGGGTAGAACAGCGCCGTTACAGGTGTATCGCGGCGGGACATGAAATTTTCACCGGGGTGGGTTGCCCAGAACAGTACGTATTCACCAGGGCTGGTGTGATTTTCCACATAGATGGAGACAGGGGAACGAAGTTCGCGTTCGGCGGAGGTGAAGAGACGGTCGAAGGCGGTGATATAGGTGGAGGCGCGACCAGTTGTTATGAAGATGAAAATAGCTAGAACGAGTGAAGAAAGAGTAAAGAAGAAAGAAGACTGCTGATTGCTGAAGGCTGACCACTGCTCATTATTGGAGGAGAGTTTTTCTTGAACAGTATGAAATGCAAATGCCGCCAGAACGCCAATGAAGGGCAGCCAGTTCATGAAGTAGTGACCGTAGTTTCGTTTGGCGGGGTCACTGAGGAAGACGGCGGCGGGAGCACCAATGAGTAGGACGATGAACAATGGCAAATAGGGGCTTTTGAGAATGTCTTTTATTTTCGCAAATAGAAGTAGATACCCGATCAGCCCAAGCCATGCGGCGAGATTGAGGAATTCGAAGCCGACTTTCAATGGAGAAGAGGTGCTTAGGTCGGTTGCGCTGTAGGTGAGGTTATAAAGGATGGATGCTTCGAGCATGGCTTGGAAGAGTCCATGGTAGGCGAAGTAGGCAGAGGCGACGGCAAGCGGGAGGACGATTCCCACTGTGACCCAGAAGACGGCGGTGAAGAAAGCCTGCCAATCACGCTTCCATAACAATGAAGCGCCGAAGACAAGGATGGTGACGGCTTCGACGATGGCGTTGTTCGGGCGGAACAAAAAGCTGATGGAGAAGAGCAAGCCCAAGGTCAAATTCAAGAAGCGTTGTTTGGGGTGTTGGATCAGGTAGAGGAGGAGAGTCAGCGCGAAGAAGTGAAAGACCAGGGGGTATTCTTCCGTATAGTTTCCGCCTTGCAGGGTGAAATCCATGCCCCAGAGCCAGGCGAAGATGCCGAAGAGGGCGGGCGCGCTGCCCCAAAGTTTTTTGAGCAGATGATAGGAGGTTGTGATGGCGGAAAAAAGAAAACCGAATTCAACCAGCCAGATGCCCCAGCGAAGTCCGCGCCCGAGGCGCAAGGCAAAGGCGTTGAGATAGAAGATGGCGGGCGGTTTGCTTTCCCAAACTTCTTTATATGGTAATCTTCCACGTACGATCTGTAAGCCAATATAGGAATAAAATCCATAATCACGATTTGGTAGTTCTGTGCCAGGGTTTGATTGCTTTAAGACTGTAAGGGCGAGAACTGCAAACAGAGCAATCAGCAAGATAATCGGTATTGTGGACGATTTTATTTTCATGGATTTTACAAATTATAACATTTGGTTTTTTAACGACTTAAAAGATGGTTTCAGAGATAAAATAAAAAATAAAGTTGTTGTCTTCTTATTGTTGAACGAGCCTGTTATGTTTTCAATTCCCATTAGCAAAACCAAAATTATCCCGCCGCGCAGGCGTGCAGAGTTGTTGACGCGCAAGCGATTGTTAAATCAGTTGTTTGATGCGTTGGACAATAAGCTTGTACTGGTCTCTGCCCCGGCAGGATATGGCAAAACTTCGCTATTGATTGATGCCGTTAAGGAAAGTGAATTCAAATGTTGCTGGCTTTCGCTGGATGAACTAGATCGTGATCCACAACGTTTTTTGGCATATTTAGTTTCGTCCATTGCAGAGGGGTTTCCGGGGGTTGGAGCACAAACCGCGTCTGTGATGAAAAACATCACATCTTTTGAAAACGAAATAGAACGCTTGGCTGTGACATTAGTGAACGAAGCGTTTGAGGGGATTAACGAGCATTTTGTTTTAATCCTTGATGATTTTCATATTTTAGATGGCGTACAGCCCATTTATGAATTTCTCAACCGCTTCATTCAACTGGTTGATGATAATTGCCATGTCATTATTTCTTCGCGTGTGCTCACAGCATTGGCAGACCTTCCACTTATGGCGGCACGTGAACAAGTCCGCGGTTTGAGCTTTTCAGACCTTGCCTTTCAGGTGAATGAGATTCAAGCCCTGTTACAGCAAAACAAGAATGTTTTGCTTTCAGATGAAGACGCTGAAAAACTGTTTAAAGAGTCTGAAGGTTGGATTACTGGCTTGCAGTTCGGTGTGTATGAAAAAGACCGAAAATCTGGCGTTGGCTTAAGTGATTACCTTGGACAACAAGTCCTCGATCGACAAACGCCACAGATGCGTGAGATTTTGTTACGCACTTCTCTTATGGATGAGTTTGATTCTTCCATGTGTGAACAGGTGCTGGGACATTTTTATGAGACCAAGCAAGATTGGGATTTTTTTCTTCGAACAATTCTAAGTAACAATTTATTTGCACTCCCTGTTGGGAGTGATGGAAGTTATCTGCGCTATCATCATTTGTTCCGCGATTATTTGCGTGAAAGAATAAAAAAGGAAAGACCGGATGAAGTCCGCCCGATTCTGGAGCGATTAAGCCATGTTTATGAGACTATGGGGGAATGGGAAAAGGCGTATGCAATCATTCGCACCTTAGGGGATGTAGATTTGCTGGTGGAGTTAATTGACCTGACCAGTTTTAATAATTTACAAGATACGATTCGTTTGATTGAAAACTGGGTACATGACTTACCGCCTTCAATCCAACGAAATCATCCGCTTATTGTTTCCATAAGTGGGACTATAAAACTTATTAAAGGGGACACTCAAGGTGGAATACGTGAATTAGAAACAGCTATCGAGGTGTTTCAGGCAGAAGGAGATATCCCTCATTTAGCACTTTCGTTGCTTCGATGTTCATATGGATATCGTTATTTGGGAGATTACCAATCTGGCATCTCTAAAGCAGAAAAAGCTCTTCATCTAGTTGAGGAACGCGATGATTTGCAACAATTGCATGCAGAAGCTTTGCATGTGCTGAGCTCATATATGATGCGTTTGGGAAAGATACGTTTTGCATTGAAACTGATTGAAAAGTCAATGGATATCAGGATTCGGTTGAAAGATAATAAGTTGGTTGCAAGAACTCTAGTTGATATTGGTACGTTGTATCAAACCTTAGGAAACTATGAAGAAGCAGAAAAGAATTTTAACAAGTCGCTTGAAATATATAGCCACGATTTTAGCTTTGTAGAAGAAGCTAATTTGTTGAACAATATGGGGTTTATGTTCCAACAAACTGGGGACTATGAAAAGGCTGCTTTTTCCTATGAAAAGGGACTCCTGTATGCTCAGCGGAGTCAACATACGCGTTTAGAGACTTTACTCACAATTAGTATTGGCGATATGTATACAGAATTAAGTGACATGGAAATCGCTGAACAAAATTACATGTATGCTGAAAAATTGTTGGAAGAACGCAATGATCAATTCTTGACTTTCTCACTTTTTGTGGGGAGAGCAAGACTTGCACTGCTCAAAAACGATTTTCAAACAGCAACTTACTGTATTGATGCTTTAAAAGAAATTATTAAAACGACTTCCTCTCATTATGATAACGGACATTTTAATTTACTCTTGGGAAGATTTGCGATTTTTGAAGAAAACTTTTCGTATGCTTGTGAAAAAATTGAACAAGCGGAGATGCACTTTCTTCAAGATGAACTAACTCTTGACTTGATTTCCGCTCGGGTATGGCTTTCTGCGGCATATGCTGGAAATCGACAAACATCAATGGCTATTCAAAAGATACAAGAAGCAATTGAAAACAAATCTCAACATGTTGCACTAATTGCAGCTCACCAAAGTTTTAAGTGGTTAGAGCCTCTTCAAAAAGAATTAAACGTGGGACGTAAAATAAAGGACTTCTTAAACCGTGCTGAAAAATTGATGAACAGCCTATCAGATACACGTCGTGAGCTTCGTAGACAAGCACGTGTCGTTGAAGTTCCTGCGGCTCATTTGTCTATTAAGGGATTGGGAAATGCTGTTGTTATCCGTGATGGACGAGAACTAAATCTGTCGGATTGGCAAACACAATCGGTGCGCGAATTATTCTTTTTCTTCCTGTCTCAAGATACCCCACTTACAAAAGAACAGGTATCTTCACGATTCTGGCAGGAATTAGATGACCCTGCTAAAGTAAGGCTAAGATTTAAAAACGAGATGTATCGCTTACGGCGTGCAGTTGGAAATGAAGCTATTCGTTTTGAAAACAATCAATATATGTTCAATCGTAACCTCAACTACGAATATGATGTGGAAGCTTTTGAATCTCATCTGATGCGTGCGCGTTCAGCAACAGAGACCGCAGAGATGATCGAGTTTTACACGAGGGCTGTAGACCTTTTTGTAGGATCTTACCTCAATGATATGTATTTTGATTGGGTCATCGCAGATCGTGAACGTTTGGATCAAATGTATCTCTCAGCTTTGACCGCCCTTGCAGACCTTTACCAAAAACAAGCCAGGTTAGATGAGGCATTGATCGTGTGCCAACGAGCCATCGACTACAGCCCAATCTATGAGGCGGCATATTGCTCAAGCATGCAAATCCATGCCAGAAGGCAAAACCGCACAGCCGTGATCCAAACCTACGAAGCCTGCAAATCTGCCTTGAAAAAACACCTTTCTATGCCACCATCTCCTGAAACCGAGGCATTATACAAAAAACTAGTATCCTAAAATAGCCATTTTGAAGCCTGTTTTGAAGCCTGGGGGTGACTATCTTAAGGGCATCGTTTCCGAGAAAAGAAAGGATGCTCAAATGAAAACCCAATTTGCTCTTTTTACCCACTATACCCAAAAAATAAACCGTCACCACATTCAACTGGTGGTCACTATAGTTAGCCTTGTTTTATTGGTGTTAGGCGTAAGCGCACCAAGCGATGGTACAGGCCCTGGTCCACATTAGTAATGGTTCTTTTAGTAGGAATCGGTCTAGGGTTGTTGATTGGCTTCGGGATAGCTGCCCGGAATCGGGTCCGATATGAGGCGCCGAATTTTCATCATTTGTGGCTGGTGCCGCTTGCCTTCCTACTCCAATGGCTGGAAACATCCCGAGAATTTCCCATCATTGTTTCACAGATTTTGTTTTTGGCGTTCATCTATTTCAACCGCAGTCTGCCGGGAATGCAGGTCTTGATGGCAGGCACGTTCTTAAATCTTTTGGTGATGGCAACGAATGGCGGGCATATGCCCATTAGCCCTGAAACTGCCAGCAGGCTTTTCCCACAAGAAAATCTTTGGGATTTCCCCGCCGGAACTTTGTTCGGTGCCAAGGACATTCTCCTGCCGCCAGAACAAACTCACTTCGAATGGCTCGCGGATCGTTTCCTCCCTCCTGCTTGGTTGCCATACCAATTTGCCTTTAGCCTCGGTGACGTTTTTATCGCGGCGGGTGCATTTTGGCTGCTTGCCAAACCGACTTCTTTTGCCAAAGGAAAACAAACTTCATGATCGCCACTTCCTTCAACCGTAATTCAGAGAACCGTCATACAAAACCTCAGCAGCGTATATCTAAGGCAGCGCCGCGTTCAAATGGACTGAATCGTGTTTTTGCTGCTGCGATCGTAAACCAGCAATTTTGCGACATGCTGTTGAAAGACCCAAAAGAAGCCTTGAAAAAGGGCTATCTTGGCGAAACCTTTGTGCTTACGCCGGAAGAAGTATCTGTAATCGCCTCTATTCGTGCGAGTTCTTTAGCTGAATTTGCACGCGAGTTGTATGCACTCACAGGGACTGATTAAGAAATGCAATCTGGCATCCCATACCACGACAATATGAACGGCTCGGATGGTATGAAGATCCCAACAGATCTGGATATCCATGTTGCGCCTATTCAACCTGTGCTGATGTATGAGCTGAAATCCATGTTGCAGAACACGGAAGATCTTTTATTCGTGTTGAACAAAGACTGGCAGATCGTAAGTTGTAAATCGCGCAATGGGCTCTTGCTAAAGATACATCTCTTGCCCGCGAAATTGGATATTCGCGAACTTCTTCCAGATACTGTAAGACGAAAATTCGATGCACTAGTAGACCAACTGAACAATACAAATCGCCCAACCATGTTCGAAAGCATGATCGTTCTGCCGCCAAATGTTGTTAACTGGTATGAGTTTCGGCTAATTCCTGCCTTCGCCGATCAAGTAGTGCTTTTCATTTGGAATGTGAATAACTATCGCAAGACTAAGTGGACAATCTCAAACGTCCCTACCTCAGTTGAAAAACTGATCGCGGGCTGGTCGCGTTCTTTGTATTTACGAGATTTTGAAACAGAAGACCACACCCAGCGTGTCACCGAAATGACCACCCAGCTTGCTCGTCGGTTGGGGTTGCCTGAGGAAGATATGACCAACATCCGGCGCGGTGCTCAAGTCCATGATATTGGGAAGATCGCTATTCCAGATCAGATTTTATTGAAGACCGGCAAACTGACCGAAGAGGAATGGGTGGTGATGCGCAAGCATCCATTGATCGCGGTGGAAATGCTTGAACCGATCCCGGAATTCAAACCAGCACTGGTGATACCACGGTCACACCACGAAAAATGGGATGGCTCTGGTTACCCAGATGGGTTGGTGGGATCGAACATTCCTTTGCCTGCACGGATCTTTGCTTTTGCCGATGTTTACGATGCACTTACGTCTGACCGCCCATATCGTAAAGCATGGTCTCGCAGTGATGCTCTTCAATTTATCCGTCATGAGACAGGGCGTCATTTTGACCCTGCTCTAACTTCTGAATTTATTCGTTTGATGTCTGAATAACATTGCTTTCCAGCGCAGTTGGAACAGGAAAGGGGATATCCGATTGCGATTAGGGGACCTGGGGTGCACGCCGGTGTAAGGCCCGGCGTGTAATGTTTTAAAGGCGAAATAATGGTTTTATTAAGGCTGCCAAGTAATATGTATGGTTGTGCCTGAATTTTCGCTGGAGCTTATGTTCAGATCTGCATTAATCAACCGAGCACGTTCGAACATGCCGACAAGCCCGAAGTGTTCTTCTTCGAGCAAAGTGTTGACCTCTTTTTGCAGGTCGATTTTCAACCCTTTACCATCGTCTTGAATGGATAGCTCCACTCGGGTGGGGGTTATGTTTCCTGAGATATTCAATGTTTTTGCATTGGCGTGTTTCAAAACATTCATACAGGCTTCGCGCACAATAAAGAAAAGGTGAGTTTCGTGTTTTTCTGGGATTCTTTCGCCACTGGTTTGGAGGTCAAGAGTAATTTCCATGTGGCTTGCTTCTTCTCGAAGGTCTTCCACCAATTCGCTGATTGCATAGGCAAGTCCTTGATCCAATATGGGCGGACGAAGGTCGCTAATGATTTCACGGATGCGTTGCTTGAGACCATCATACGTGGATAGGAATTCAGCGGGAAGAGTTCTTTGGTCGAGGCTGTTGCGCATGTTGGCTAGTTGATTAAGAACACTATCATGTAAGTCGCGGGCAACACGTTTTCGCTCCTTTTCAACTCGGTCAATATTGGATTCGTAGATGTTCCGAAGTTGATCGGTTTGAAGGATGTTACTAAGGGCGATGGCAGTTTGGTTTGCCAATGACTGTAAGATGGGAATCTCAACCTGTGGATACAAGTCGTCAGGGTCACGCTTACCGAGTAGCCAAAAGCCAAGGGTTTGGGTACCCACTTTGAGCGGCAGGATGAGGCGAGGGCTTTCATCCTGCTGAGAAAGGCTGGGAATATATTCTCCTGCTTGTTGAGTCAAGGTTTCAATATCAAATGTGGAGGTATCCGGGATGCCATTGTTCATAAGCTTTATCAGCCCTTTTTCGCTGGCTTGCAGAAATGCATATTGACGAATCAATAGGCTGGGAAAGACATCTTTCTCTAGTAAGCCAAGCAGGCTTGGAAGGGAGGTGCTGGTTATGATACGGCTGGAATAGATCTCAGGAAGACGTTGATAGGGTAGTTTAATGCCCAGAAACTTTTGATCCACAAAGGCTTGAAAGCGCGGAAAGAATAGGATAGAGATTCCACCTGTGACTATTGCAAATGCCATTGCTACAAATAGCCAGGTTTCATGTAAAAGAGAGTTTGTAGCGAGTAAGACTATTATCAATAATACAAAAATACCAAGTGTGATTAGATATAAATAAACTGAAACAAAGCGGTTAAGCTTAATTTGCAAATCACCGGATTGATAGCTCGCGATCACATAAAAATACATAAGGGGCATGAATGGCATGGAGAAAAAGGTGACCCAGCCTAGATCTAAGACAACATCAAAAGACAGAGCAATTGCAACACTGATGGAAAATGAAAAACTAATAATGGTGGATATTAAGAGTAAACGTACGGCTGTTCGTTCTTTCTTTTGAGTAAGCATATGAGCTACCAGAAGAATAACGCTTCCCGCTATCGCGCTGATAAAGCCTAGTGCGTAAATGCTTCTTGGCAAAACATGCCATATCTCTCCGATTCCTAGAAGGCAGGCAATGCCATATAAGAATCCTAAAAAGAATTTTGATATGTCTCTTTTGAAGGGTTGCGGAAATACCCAGTGTAGGTGAATGAAGATTGGCATCATGAACCAGGAAACAACATGAAGTAAAGTTGAGCTTTCCCAAAGATGCCATGAAGAGAGCATACCAGAGATCAGAAATATTGCCATTAGGTAATTGGCAGCAATAAAAAGACCTCTACGCAGATTTCGTGGACGAAGAGTAACTTGAGCGGCAAACCCTGCTATTCCAAATGCATACGCTAAGAGCCATGAATTGAACAGCCTGTTCGTAAATTCTTGAGTGGTGAATCCGGGGAATTCCCATGGAATAGTAACAGGACTTCCATCCCTGATAACGATGATTTCGATTACATCACCCTTCTTAACTCCATCAAACAGAGTTAATCTTCGATCTGCTTTAAATTGTTGCAGAGAGATCTCGCCAACTTGGTAGATTTCATCTCCAGTTTTTAGAAGAGAGTTATCTGTTGGAAAAATAAACTCGATTTTTTCATTTGTCGGGTTGAAATAAAACCCTGCATAAGGGGCTTGAATAAAAATTCCGTAGGAGTAAAAAAGTAATAGCACAAATACTGCAAGGGATGCAGATGCTTCGAACAGTAGCTGGTGGTTGTAAGTGCGTTTGTCCATGCAATGTCCCTACGCAGGATATGACCAAAATAAATTTTGAAAGGAGGGGTTTGTTGTAGATAAGTATATCTAGTTTTAGGTGTACTGTATACTGTGAAGGCAGCAAAGCATAGATGAACCTCTTAGTATTTGAAACAGCGAGGTTGAAACGGATATTGGGTTTGTTGAATTGTGCAAGTTCGCGCTTCCGACTTAATCGGGTGTGATCAGCCCCATTTGCTTTGCCTTTGCGATGGCTTCTGTCCGATTCCTTGCTCCCAATTTGATGTATGCCCCAGATAATAAATTTCGAAATGCAGAGTGGGTAATGTGCATCTTTGTAGCGAGCAACATGCTTTTATCGCCGGGGTAGGCGGCACATAATGAAAGCGCCTCTAATTGACGCGGACTGATTTGCTTGCCATTTTCTTTTTCTAATTGCTTGTCGTAGACCTTGCCCGCCTCTTCACTTAAGTAAACGCCGCCTTCTGCCACCAATTTGACGATTTCCAAAAAATTGAGGTTGGCATTCTGGTCATCTTTGAGGATATACCCATTCGCCCCAGCATCCATTACCCCGCGGATCAATGCCCGCTCCACCCGCATGCTGACGACTAAAATGTTCAAGTTCGGGTGTTCATCTAACAATGTAGGGATGACATGCAAAATGGGATACGAATTACGGTTCTCCGATGAGATTGGAACGGTCACATCCAGAATAAGGACATTTACTTCGCTTTTTTCGAGAACCGGCTCTAATAAATCTGCCACTCCTATGGTTGCGGTCACTTCAATGTTGGGGTCTTTGCCAAGTTTGGCAAGATACCCTTCCACGGTCATGGGGTGATCGTCCAGGATGGCAACGCGTATTTTTGATTGCATGTTCACCGCTCCCACTGCATCGTCCTTCTCTCAAAGATTGTTGACTATTGCTCATTAATAAAAAGGGTAACAGAAAGAGAATTCTGTTTCAAGCAATACAGTACAAATGCCTGCCTTCTGGTTATTGACTGTACTTGTAGAGTCTATACAATAAAAAAGGTTTGGAATAGGTTTGGTGTCTTCCAAATCCATAGAACATGGGGGGAACAGGGTGCGCACCAGCCTCTGGGCGGCTCGAACGTCAGTGGACTGACGGAGGAGGCTGGGCGTGCCATAGGGGATGCCTTTCTTCTTTGCTTGCTGGCGCATCGGCGCAAGGGGAGGGGACACCCGATGCGAAACAACGGGGCGCACGCCATTGGGGGAGGCGTGCGGTTTACTTTTAAGCGACCCTTTCTCTAACAATCCTCCAATATTCCCCATGCTATAATCCCTTCCTCGGAAGGGACTTTCCCTCTCCATTGAAAGGGATTTCATGCTTAAGAACTTCGTAAAACTATTCAGTGGTGACCCCACAAAAAAGACCGTAGACCAATACCGCCCGCTCGTGGAGCAGGTCAATGCCTTGGAGGCGCAGTTTACGTCCCTAAGTGACGATGCGTTGCGTGCCAAGACGGATGAATTTAAGAAGCGCATTGTCGAACTTACTGGGAATGTAGAAGGTCTGGAAGAGAAAGAACGCATCAAAGCCGAACAAAACGCGCTTGAACAAATCATGCCCGAAGCCTTTGCGGCAGTCCGTGAAGCCTCGAAGCGCACGATTGGGTTGCGTCACTATGACGTGCAGATCATCGGTGGTGCGGCGTTACACAGTGGTTCCATCGCAGAAATGCGCACCGGTGAAGGGAAAACTCTCGTCGCCACCATGCCCGTGTACCTTAACGCTCTGCTCGGACGTGGCGTTCACCTCATTACAGTCAACGATTATCTGGCACGGCGCGATGCCCGTTGGATGGCGCCCATTTACCATGCCCTCGGTTTGACCGTGGGCGTGCTGCAAATGGCGGCTGTCACCGAGAACGGCAAGAAAGCCTTCATCGTTGACTTTGAACGGGACGCTCCCCAAGAAGATCAGCGTCACCTACGCCTCGTGGAGCGTGTGGATGCCTACCGCGCCGACGTGACCTTCGGCACCAACTCTGAGTTTGGCTTCGATTATCTACGCGATAACATGGCAATGAAACTTGAGAACCGCGTCCAACGTGGACACTACTTTGCCATGGTCGATGAAGTGGACAACGTCCTCATCGATGAAGCGCGTACCCCACTCATCATTTCTGGTCCTGCATCTGGCGATCTAGAATGGTACGGGCGTATGGCACAGATCGTTAAACAGCTCAAGCCCGAAGACTATGAGATGGAAGAAAAGTCTCGCACTATCAACCTGACCGAGATCGGTGTGAGCCGCGTTGAGTCCATGTTGGGTGTGCAGTTACTCGACCCCGACCGCCCCGAAGACCTCAACCCCGAGCAGGCGCGTCTCATGGGGTATTTGCAACAATCTTTGCGTGCCCAATTCCTTTTCACTCGCAACAAAGATTATTTGGTGCAGGGCGGTAAAGTCGTCATCATCGACGAGTCGACGGGGCGTCTCATGCCTGGGCGTCGTTGGAGCGATGGTTTGCATCAAGCTGTGGAAGCCAAAGAAGGCGTGAAGGTCGAGCCGGAGTCGGTCACCTATGCCACGGTCACCTTGCAGAACTACTACCGCATGTATCAAAAGCTGGCAGGCATGACCGGTACCGCGCTGACCGAAGCCGAAGAATTCAACAAAATTTACAAGCTCGAAGTTGCGCCGATCTCACCCAACCTTGAATATCTTTCCTACGGCAAAGAAGCCACACTCACTGAGATCAAAACGAAAGATGAAGAAGGCTATGCATATTCCTACTTTGCCAAAGTGGGCGATACCAAGCCGCTTTTCTTCCGCCGCAAGGATTATCCCGATGTCATCTATCGCACGGTCGAAGCCAAGTTGCGTGCCATTGTGCAAGAAATCGTTCGCTACAACGCGTTGGGACGTCCGTTGCTTGTGGGTACAACCTCGGTCGAATCTTCTGAACGCCTCTCCAATCGGCTCAAAGCGGAACCTGTTCGACGCTTGATGCAATACTTCCTCGTGCGTGACCATTACATCCGCGCCAATAAGATAGAAGAAGACGGGCGCCTCATTGCGGACCTCGTGCCTTTTAACGAGCCCATTGAGAAAATCACCCCCGACGCTTTGCGCGCCTTTATCAAACCCCACGGGCTTACCAACATCAGCCTCGACGACGAAGCTAACTTGCAAACCTTGCTCGATATCTTGAGCTTGCCAAGCGAGTCCAAAGACCGCTTGAAGAAAATCTTCCAAGGCGGTGTCTTACATCAAGTCTTGAATGCCCGCCGCCATACCGAAGAGTCACAGATCATTGCGGGCGCAGGTGCGTTCGGCGCTGTGACCATTGCTACCAATATGGCAGGTCGTGGCGTGGACATTAAACTCGGCGGCGAGTTGGCAGAAGAAGTGATCTCGGCGGTTAATCGTGTGTTGGGCAAAACTGGGTTGAAAGATCCTTTTGACATGACCCACGATGAACGCCGTGTGGAATTAAAGAAGCTAGACTCCACTGCCTATGGCTTGTATGAAGCTGAGGTCAAGAACTTCCTGCAATACTTTGATGATATGGAACGCGTGAAAGAATTGGGCGGTTTGCACGTCATCGGTTCAGAACGCCATGAAGCCCGCCGCATCGACAATCAGTTGCGCGGTCGTGCTGCCCGTCAGGGTGACCCCGGTTCTTCACGGTTTTATCTTTCGTTGGAAGATGACTTGATGCGCATTCAAGGTGGGGCGCAGGTCAGCGGCTTGATGGAACGCCTCAAGGTGGACGATTCTCTCCCGTTGGAAGCCCGCATTGTGGCGAGTGTCATCGAACAATCCCAGCATCGTATTGAAGGGGCGAACTTTGATGTCCGCAAACACCTTCTGGAATACGATGATGTCTTAAATACTCAACGTCAGCAAATCTACTTACAGCGCGACAAGATCTTCGTCAAAGAAGATTTGAGCGGCGACGTGGCAGAAATGCTCGATAACGAAGTGACCAAGCGTGTAGAAGTTGGACTGGCAGATGAAGAAGGTCCGTGGCGCTTGCTGGCGTGGCTAGACCAGGTTCAGCCTGCCTTTGAATCGAAAAATGGGTTATTCCCCTCGTATGGGTTCAAGCTTTTGCTCGATCAGATCAATCCTTCTGATGTCCGCAATTCGACCTTGGACTTGGTCTCTAAATCTATCGAAGCTGAGTACGCTCATGCCATGCGTGCCATTGAGACGATGATCGAAAAAACAGGCGAGACTCTCGAGACACAAATTGCAGAACGCGAAGACAGCCTCGATGCTTTCTTCCAAACGTTGGGTGACCGAGAAGATGCGCCCAAAGCCCAGAAGTTGGTGGAAGAGATCAACAGCCTCACTCGTTTGGCGATTCGCCCAAGCAATGATTTGCTCAAAAAACTGGCAGACGACCCTGAAGATGCGAAAGAAGATATTCAGGAAATGATCGCCAGCCAGTTGACCATCATTAGCGCCACTCGTGTGATTGGTGCCATTCAGAACCGCATTGGTGAACAAGTTCAGTGGCAGAATCCGCTTCCATCAGATTGGGATGATCTTTCCGATATTTTGTTGAATACTTCACGCGATGCCTTCGATAAAAAACGGGAACGAATGAATGCTCAGGTGGCACGTGATATTGACTTGTTGCTACAACGTGAAGATGTCTCTACCGAACCAGGTCGGTTGCGCTTGTTGATTACCCTCTCTCAAGGCACCCGCACCGCCTTCGATCAGAAAACCCATAAACAGGTCAAGCAGCTCTTTACCCGTTTTGCATATGCCTTCCGGGCTGCACAGTTATTAGAGGGACGCGAAGCCGAAGAGATCGCTGACGATGTGATGAATCACCTCGAAGCGGCAGAAGAATCCCTGCGTGAGACGTGGGGACAGAGCGAGTTCATGCGCTTGAGCCAGAACGCTACCAAACTCGCAGACTTTGGTCCGGCGGCGCGAATCGCTTTCGGCGAGGAAAAGCTGAATAACGCTCCCTCCAGCCTGAGCGCGGATGAGGCGGCGCAGCTATCCTCTGCATTGGGCAAGTACGTGTTGAATGAAGTCCATCGCCAATTGTTGTTGGGCGCGTTCAGTGAATTATGGGTGGAGTATCTGACCAAGGTCGAAGCCTTAAGAGTTTCGATAGGTCTTGAGGCTTACGCCCAACGTGACCCGCTGGTACAATACAAACGCAGTGCATCAGAGATGTTCCAGCAATTGCTCGAAGATGTACGCGGACTTGTGATTAGCCGTGCGTTTGCGGCACGACCGCGACGGGTGGAGATCACACCGATTGAGACCACAGAGACAGCTGCGACACCGAACGAGACGTCGGTGCAAATCGGCGGTGATAGTAAAAAGAAGAAGCGCCGCCGCTCGTAACTCGTAAGAGGAAGCGTTTGGCAGACGATACTACAACCCCTTTTAATAAATATGTTGCCCTTCCAAAGGTGGAACTTCATCGCCATTTGGAAGGGTCTTTGCGTCTCTCCACTATGTTGGATATTGCGCGCAAACACGGGGTGACGGTTCCGGTTTCGATGTTGAACTTAAGCGGGCTGGTGCAAGTGCAAGACCAAGACCCGATGACCTTCTCGAACTTCCTTGAAAAATTTAAGACCTTGCGCTTGTTCTATCGTTCACCCGATGTGATTCATCGCGTCACTCGTGAGGCGGTGGAAGATGCCGCTCGTGACAACGTCCGCTATATGGAGTTGCGCTTCACGCCCGTGGCTTTGAGCCGCGCTGAGGGTTTTCCGCTGCATGATGTGATGGATTGGGTCATTACCAGTGCGCAGGAAGCGGCTAAGGAATATAAGATCAAAGTGGGGTTGATCGCTTCGGTGAATCGCCATGAAAGCCCGGAACTTGCCGAGCAGGTGGCTTGGTTGGCGGTGGAGCATATGAAGAACGGCTTGTTCGGTTTGGACTTGGCAGGCAATGAAGCGGAGTTTAAGTCTCATCCTTTCCGTGATATTTTCAAGGAAGCTAAGCAATCGGGCTTGCGCATCACCATCCACGCCGGGGAGTGGGGTCCTGCGGAAAATATCCGCGATGCGATTACGAATTTAGGCGCAGAACGAATCGGTCACGGTGTGCGTGTGTTGGAAGATGAAGCGGTGACGAATCTGGCAAAGGAACGCGGCGCTGTCTTTGAAGTCTGTGTGACCAGCAACTTCCAGTCGGGCGTGGTTAATGAAGTGGAGAAACATCCGCTGCCACACATGCTCGAAAAGGGACTCAAGGTCACGGTCAACACCGATGACCCGAGTGTTTCACGCATCACTCTTTCAAATGAATTCCAGTCTATTCACGAGAAATTGAACATTTCGATGGACGCCTTGAAACAGTCTGTGATCACATCGGCAGAAGCGTCCTTTTTGCCTGATGCTGAAAAAGCGGATTTGGTCAAAAAACTCAAGGAAGAATTGAAGCGTTAAGCCAGTCCATATAAAGCGGGCGTGATTTGGAAAAGACACTTCCATCCACGCCTTTGAATTAGTATAATTTAGCTCTGAATTTCTCTCGTTAACCCCACCACATTAAAAAAGGATATCAAAGGCGCTCCTTTGTGTTCTTCCTGATTGTGGTGTGAGTGTAATGTCGAACTTATTTCGATATTACGAAAAACCTCATACCAAAGGAGTATCCTATGCAAGACCTATTTAAGTCCCGTGACGTATTGACCGTGGGCAAGAAGAAATACGTCTATTTCCGGCTCGACGCGCTCGAAAAAGCCGGGCTGACCCAGCTCAGCAAACTTCCCTATTCCATTCGTATCGTGCTCGAAGCCGCGCTGCGTCAGTGCAATGACCGCGAGATCACGCAGGCTGATGTGAAGAACATCGCCGCGTGGACTCCCAAAGGCGCCCGCCCGGGCATTCCATTTTTACCGGGTCGCGTGGTGATGCAAGACTTCACCGGCGTGCCTGCGGTCGTGGACCTCGCTGCGATGCGCGCCGCTGTGGCTCGTTTGGGCGGCGACCCGAAGAAGATTAATCCGCTCGTGCCGGTTGACTTGGTCATCGATCACTCGGTGCAGGTCGATTTCTTCGCAACCGCCGAAGCGCTCAACCGCAACACCGAAGTGGAATTCCAACGCAACCGCGAACGCTATGAGTTCCTCAAGTGGGGGCAGAAAGCCTTCAGCAATTTCCGTGTTGTGCCCCCAATGACCGGCATCGTGCATCAAGTTAACCTTGAATATCTTGCCGACACCGTCATGACCAAAGAAGAGAATGGCGAGACCATCGCCTTCCCCGATACCCTCGTCGGCACCGACTCGCACACCACCATGATCAACGGCTTGGGCGTGGTAGGTTGGGGCGTGGGCGGTATCGAAGCCGAAGCTGTGATGCTCGGTCAGCCAATGGATATGCTGCTCCCCGATGTGATCGGTTTCAAACTGTACGGCAAATTCAAAGAAGGCGTGACCGCCACCGACCTCGTGCTGACCGTCACGCAGATGCTGCGCAAGAAGGGTGTTGTGGATAAGTTCGTCGAGTTCTTCGGCGAAGGTCTCAACAACATGTCGCTGACCGACCGAGCCACCATCGCCAACATGGCTCCCGAATACGGCGCCACCATGGGCTACTTCCCTGTGGATGAAGAGACGCTTCGCTACATGCGCCTGACGGGTCGCTCCGAAGAAGTCTTGGCTCGCACTGAAGCCTATCTCCGCGCTCAAGGACTCTTCCGCGATGCCAACAGCCCCGAACCAGAATTCACCGACATCCTCGAACTGGATCTGGGAAGCGTCGTCCCCTCATTGGCTGGACCCAAACGCCCACAAGACCGCGTCGCGCTTACGGAGATGAAGGATACATTCCGAAAAGCCTTAACCGCCCCGGTAAAGGATCGCGGATTCGAACTCTCACAGGAAGCGCTCACCAAAGAAGCAACATTTGGCACCCCTACTTCATCGGGGCAAGCCAACGGCGGCTCGACTCAGATGAAGCATGGTGCTGTGGTCATTGCAGCCATCACTTCCTGCACCAACACGTCCAATCCTTCCGTGCTCGTCGCAGCGGGACTTGTCGCCAAGAAAGCCGTTGAAAAAGGCTTGAACGTCAAGCCGTATGTGAAGACCTCCCTTGCCCCCGGCTCGCGTGTGGTGACCGAGTATCTCAAGAAGGCCGGTCTGATTGACCCGCTTTCCAAGCTCGGCTTCAATGTCATCGCTTATGGCTGCACCACTTGTATCGGGAACTCCGGTCCGCTGCCCGGTGAAGTTGCCAAGGCTGTGACCGGGTCAGACCTCGTTGCATCCGCGGTCATCTCCGGTAACCGCAACTTTGAAGGGCGCGTACATCCGCTTGTGAAGGCGAATTTCCTCGCCTCGCCTCCGTTGGTGGTCGCGTATGCTCTCGCCGGCACCGTGGATATTGACTTGAACAACGAACCCCTCGGCACTGGCTCCGATGGTAAGGAAGTCTATCTCAAGGATTTGTGGCCCACCCAGAAAGAAATCCAAGAAGCGGTTGCGCAGAGCGTCACTGCTGAGATGTTCTCGGAAAAATATTCCGATGTCTTCTCCGGTTCGAGTGAATGGCAGAACATCAGCATCAAAGAAGGTGACCTGTTCGAGTGGAGCGAAGAATCCACTTACATTCATCACCCGCCTTACTTCCAGACTCTCTCGCTCGATGTGCCGACCATTCAGCCCATCAAGAATGCGCGTGTACTCGGCGTCTTCGCGGACTCCATCACCACTGACCACATCTCGCCTGCCGGTAACATCGCCTCGGATTCTCCGGCTGGCAAGTTCCTGCAAGAACGCGGTGTGCAGCCCAAAGACTTCAACCAGTACGGCACCCGCCGCGGCAATGACTTGGTAATGGCGCGTGGAACCTTCGCGAACATCCGCCTCAAGAACATCATGGTCGCGCCGAAGGAAGGCAACTGGACCAAGCATCAGCCAAGCGGCGAAGTGATGTCCATCTTCGATGCGGCGATGAAGTATCAAAGCGAAGGCGTAGGAAGCATTGTCCTCGCTGGCAAAGAATATGGCACGGGTTCGAGCCGCGACTGGGCGGCGAAGGGGCCCATGCTGCAAGGCGTGAAAGCAGTCATCGCTGAATCGTTCGAGCGCATCCACCGTTCCAATTTGGTGGGCATGGGCGTGCTTCCGCTTAGATTTGCTGAAGGTCAAAATGCCGAGTCACTCGGGCTCGACGGCAGCGAAACCTTCGACATCGAAGGCTTGAATGACAGCATCCAGCCGAAAGGCGAACTGACCGTGAAAGCCAAGAAAGCCGACGGCAAGGTAATCGAGTTCAAAGCCACCGCGCTGTTGAACACCGATGTGGAAGTGAACTACTACCGCAACGGCGGCATCTTGCACACAGTGCTGCGCAATTTGGTGAAGTAAAAATTCTAAATATAAAAAGAGACTGGCTTTTGCCAGTCTCTTTTTGTTTACATCTTCTGCACTGGAAATTGAATCTCATTGACCGTGTTCGGGTCGTTCTGATCGCCCTGCTTTTCCGGCATCTTGAGATTTAGCTCGCGGCTCGGACCCACAATCTGATAGCCGTTCACATCGATCCATTTGGCGAGGGCATCATAAGCTTCGCCGATGGTGGCAAATGACCCGGCATGGACGACACATGCCATCGTCTCCACCGCAGGTAGTTCATAGATTTTGACCTGCCCAACGGGAGCGGGGTCACCGGCGATGGGCATGGCAACTTCAATATCCCAATCGCCTTCCTGGGCATCTGCATCATGATAGATCGCCATTGGTGTACCGTTCATACGGATATTGTTTTGATAAATAAAGCCCAGCAATTCATCCCATAACGAGCGTTGTGCGGGCGGGTTCTTAACCACGCCGCGGACAGTGGCGGCTTTCATGGCATCGATTTTCTTGATCACAACATCATACTTGGACATAAAGTTCTCCTGTTGAGTTTGTCTCAACCAGCGTTCCACTTGCTCCAGCCTTGCCGTTTCTTCTTCCACTCGCTGCCGGATCTCGGCTTGACGGAGCTTGAGCATTCCACGCAGTTCTTCGGTGGAAAGATTCTCTTCAAGAAAACGACCGATCTCCTCTAAAGAGAAACCCAATTCCTTCAATGCCAGAATGCGATACAAGCGCGGCAGTTGGTGAAAGTCGTAATAACGGTAGCCAGTGAAGCGGTCTACCTCAACGGGTTTGAGTAAACCCATCTCGTCGTAGTACCGCAGCGTTTTGATGGAAACGCGGCTAAGTTTGGAAAAGTCTCCGATTCGGATCATACGTAGGCGCCTTCATTCTCTTATACACCCTCCAGTAACGGGAGAGTCAAGTGCTGGACATTAGGACTTATATCCCAGTATGTTTTTTGGTAGATATTCTATAATCACAGCATGGATTCTAAACCTACATTCGATAACTTTCCGCTTCTTTCTACCCCGCGCCTGCTCTTGCGTGACCTACGCCCTACCGACCTCGACGATTTGTACGAGTACGCCTCTGACCCTGAGATTGACCGTTACACCCCATGGGACCGTTATCAGTCTTTGGATGATGCGCGTGAGGATTTGGGCGGTTATATTGCCCGCTACGAGCAGGGACATTTCCGCGCATGGGGTATCGAGCATCTTGCCGATAAAAAATTGATCGGTATCACCAACTTCGGCTTTATCTCCAAGGAAGACCGTCGCGCCGAGATGGGCTACACCATTGCGCGCAAATACTGGGGGCAGGGGTTCGCCACCGAAGCGGCTCAGGCGTTGATAAGCTATGGGTTCGAGAAACTGGACCTGGTTCGGATAGAGGCGGTCGTACTTCCTGAAAACAAAGCATCTTCAAAAGTCATGCTCAAGGTTGGAATGCAGTACGAAGGTTTACTACACAGTTATCAAGTATGGAAAGGCAAGCCCGCCGATTTGGAAATCTATGCAGTCGTGAGAAAGTAGAATGACAGTCATTTTAGAAACGCCGCGTTTGGTCTTGCGTCATCCAGTGATGGATGATTTGGATGACCTTTGGGCATTGTATCAAAACCCGAACATCACCAAGTATATTCCCGATGCGCCACGCTCACGCAAAGAAGCGCAAGAGGAATTGGAATGGCACATGCACGGGCATCCCCATCACCCTGAATTGGGTTTATGGGCGACGATCTTGAAAGAAAACGGAAAATTTATTGGGCGCTGTGGGTTACTGCCATGGGATGTGGATGGCGTTCACGAAGTGGAAGTGGCATATACCATTGCGGAGGAATATTGGCGGCGCGGACTTGCCAGTGAAGCGGCACAGGGAATTTTGAATTATGGCTTCGACACCTTGAAGCTTTCACGTCTTGTTTCCCTCATCGAACCGGGAAATATTGGCTCACAAAAAGTGGCAGAAAAGATGGGTATGCGGTTTGAAAAAGAGGTCAATATGCCCATCAATGGGGTTGATGATTTCGTATTGATTTATTCGATAAATAAGAATAGCTAAAAAGAGGCTGGTGCCTGAAGCACCAGCCTCTTTTGATTTAACGATTAGGCTTTCTTACTTTCGCCCTTATCATCTTTCTTCTGCATATCTTTTAAGATCTTCTCGCGCATGGCTTCCACATCTGGTGAGCGTTGGGTTGTGCCCGCTTCACCAGAAACGCCGAAGCGTTCGGAGAGCAGCATGGTCAGCAAGCCTTCCATGATGTTGGACTGCGTACTGTTGCCCTTCTCGCCGTTGCCGCCACCCACCACCACGCGCGGAACCACATCCACGCCAGATTGTTGAATAGCTTCAGCAAAGCGGTTGAGCACTTGTTGCGTCACCTGGAACTGCGGACCGCCATAGGCACGCACCTGTTCTTCGGTGGCAAGAGCCTGAGCGATACCCACACGGGCGACCTTTTCAGCTTCGGCTTCTGCCAAGGCGCGGATCTGCTGCGCCTGTTGAATGGAGCGTTCGTACTCGGCCTTACCTTGGTTCGACTGAATATTGATGCTCAATTCCGCTTCGGTCATCTTGGTCTGCATGGCAGCGCGGGATTCGGCTTCACGGAGTTCGCGTTCTTTGACTGCAGCTTTTTCCTGCTGTGAGTAGGTTTCTACCTGCTCTTCCGCGATCTGGCGTTGACGTAACTGGGTCAGAATGGTTTCGATCTGCTTATCACCTGCCGGTGAAGATGGGGTACCGATCAGCACTTCTTCCAACTCAAGGTTGTAGTGTTCGAACTTTTCCTTCATCTCCAAGCTGGATTGCTGCTGAATGGCACTGCGCTCCTGCAATAACTGGATGAGCGTGCGAGTCTGCGCAACGTTCTTGAAGTACGCCGCCACCATCGGGTCGAGGGTTTGTTCAACGAGGCGTTTGATATCGCCGAAGCGTTGAATCACTAGCGGAGCTTTCTTATAGTCGATGTGAACCACCACCGAAAGCGGCAGGGAAGGTTCGAAAGCATCTTTGGTAATGAGCGAGACTTCGGTCAGATTCTCATCGAAGTTGTGCGAACCGACTTCGTTCTTAATCCACTTCAAAATGAAGTTGGTGGTTGGCACAGGGATGACCTTGCCTGCATAGGTGTTGAACGGATATTTGCCTGGTAGAAGCGCTTCACTCCACACACCGCGCTGTCCGCGGGTGACCAGCTCACCGTGTCGGTATTCTGAACCGGAAAGGTCAACGCCTTGTTCACCGGTATAAGAAACCACCACACCCACATTACCAACATCAATAATGGTCTTATGGATCATCTCAACCGTGGCGAACAAACGGTTGATGTAATACGTACCTTCCACCAACACTTGGAGTTGGCGACCACGCATACCATTGGCTTTCAAGAAGCGGTCAGCATCTTGGAACTTGTTATGGTATTCATCGGCTTTCTCTGGGTTGTCACCTACCACTGGGGCAATGATCTCGCCCTGCGGTAAAGACGGACCATCATGCACGGTCACAATACCGATCTTATCGTCACCGTCCTTGATGATGACCGGGCGGAACCCATCGCGTTCTTTGATCACTTCCGCCATACGAACGATCACAGCCGTATCATCCCGGCTCAAAGGCAGGGAGTACACGCGTTCTTCCGTAATAACCACGAACTGCATCAAGTTAAAGGCATACGTACCTTCACGCAAAATTAAGCGCTGAGGACCTTTCTGCCCGCCGCTTTTCAAGAAGTTGGTCACATCCTGAAAATCACTGGCATGCACGTTTGAAGCCAAGACCTGTGCCGGCTCAAGCGGAGCGCCGTCACGTGCGAAAACGTACCCGATCTTGCCTTGGGTAATGGTCACCAACGGTGCAATGTGGATCGCATACTGAATCGGCATGCGGTAATGAAGTCCACCACGCAACACTTGCGGTTGAAAACCAGTCTCGCCGTTAAGGGCGATCAAGCCAGATTTCAACGATTTTCCGCCGAAGCGTTTTTCCACAATACCAATGCGGTTGTTTGGAATAAAGCGAATACCAGTCAGTAAAACCAAAAACAGAACGCCAAGCCCACCTATACATAACGTTACGAATATGTTCATTTTTTCTCCTTCACCATCTAAATACGCTTTGAGGCGTATTGAGGTTTCTAATTTTACACACGATGGCGCCCAACTACTATACCTGTGGAAATAAACACAAACAAGATGGATACGACTAGCACCAGAATTCCCAACAACCAGGACCCGATATAGATTGACAGAAACCCGAACAGAACGACAATGGCTAGGAAGAGCAACTGTTTGAACGTATCTGCACCTCGTTTTACTGGACCTTGGAACTGGTGCACCCCATAAAGCCCGATTCCCATCCCGAGCAGGCTCAAAATGACCAGTCCCCAAGTGAATATCGTGCCATTGCCCGGAAGGTTAAGAACGTAGATGCCACAGGTCGTTTCACGGTCAGGGAAAGGATAGGATGAATAGACAAGTGCCTTCGCAAAAATGAAGCGCTTTAAGTCCAAATTTTCGGGTCCTACTGCCCATTCAGCAATCGTGCTTTCTCCAGCCGCAAGTTCAAGGTTTTCTGTGGTTTCAAACGCTGCCACCGGCGAACTGGTTTCCACCAAAATCGTCGGGGATATTTTCCCGTCGGTAGTGTTCTTGAGCTTAAGCGAAACCGTATTCGTTTCAGTCGCTGTCATAAGAACCGGGCAGCTAAACCCGCTAAGCGGTGTGCTGGCACGGCGGGAGAACCCATAATAAGCGGCTTCCAGGTCTGCCCAGGTGGCAAGTGTGATCAAGACCAACCCGCTTAGAACCCCAAATGCGAACATAATAAAGAATTGATTGTATGATTTTGATTGATTCTGCATGTGATTTCCTTTAAAGGCGATAGTGATTCTATACCCTGTCTCTTGTTTTGCCATGGTGATTTAGTAGGGTTTTCGCCGTGTTGCCCTCAAAGATTCCGTCTACTTATCGGGTATACTTCGTTCGCTTGTTGGGTAAAAATACCGCCAACTAAAACATTTTATAGAAAATTGAAAGTAGTATGACCGACCATATCCGTAATTTTTGTATCATCGCCCATGTAGACCACGGCAAATCCACGCTGGCAGACCGGCTCCTGCAATTGACAGGCACCGTCTCCGAGCGCGATATGACCGACCAAGCTCTCGACTCAATGGACCTCGAACGCGAAAAAGGCGTCACCATTAAGGCGTCTGCTGTGCGTATGTTCTACACCGCCAAAAATGGGCAGAAATACGAACTAAATCTCATCGACACTCCCGGGCATGTGGATTTCGGCTATGAAGTCAGCCGTGCGCTAAAAGCCTGCGAAGGTGCCATTCTGGTTGTGGATGCCACTCAGGGCATTGAAGCGCAGACCTTAGCCAATCTCTACCAAGCGCTCGATGCCGACCTGACCCTTGTCCCTGTTATCAATAAAATTGACCTCCCTTCCGCCCGCCCCGACGAAGTAGCTGAAGATGTCGGTTCCCTTCTCGGCATCGACCCGGATTCGGTTTTACGCGTCTCTGCCAAAGAAGGCATCAATGTAGACCAAATCCTCGAAGCCATCGTAGAGCGTGTGCCCGCACCGAAAGATGCCGACAACGATCCCCTGCGTGCGCTCGTCTTTGATGCGCATTATGACTCTTATAAAGGCGTCATCGCTTACATCCGTGTGTTTGAAGGCAAGATTAAAACGAATGATGTCTTGCGGATGTTTGCCACCAGTAACGATCTGCGCCCGGTCGAGATTGGAATTTTTGCGCCGGGCATGAAACCCGTGGATGTGATCGGCTCGGGTGAAGTAGGGTATGTGGCTACCGGCTTCAAGACAGTTCACGAATGCCGCGTGGGTGACACCTTAACCCTTGCTGCTTCTCCTGCCGCCGAACCCCTGCCCGGATATTTCCTTCCCAAACCGATGGTCTTTGCGGGTATTTATCCCGTTGAAGCGGATGATTACTCCGAGTTACGTGAAGCGCTGGAAAAACTTCAACTCAATGACGCTTCATTGACCTATCAACCTGAAACTTCGCAAGCCTTAGGCTTTGGTTTCCGCGCAGGCTTCCTTGGCTTGTTCCATATGGAAATCATTCAAGAGCGCATTGAACGTGAATACTTGCTCGATGTGCTTTTCACGGCGCCCTCTGTAGAATACGAAGTGTTGACCATTGGCGATGAAGTCGTCACCGTGGATTCACCTGCCGAATTGCCAGACCCCAGCAAGATCGTCGAAGTGCGCGAGCCGTGGATGAATATCGAGATCATCACCCCAACTGATTACTACGGCGCCATCATGGACCTGGTCACCAAACGTCGCGGCATTTTCAAGCAGCAAGAACATCCTGCTCCGCATCGCGTGCAGTTGGATTTTGAAATTCCGCTCTCTGAAATCATTGTGGATTTCTTCGACCACTTGAAATCGCGCACCAAGGGTTACGCGTCTCTTGATTATCAATTCCTTGAGTACCGCGCCGATAAACTGCAAAAACTGGAAATCCTCGTCAATGGGGATACGGTTGATGCCTTGGCTGCCATTGTCCATGAGAAGGATGCGTACCATAAGGGTCAACGCCTGATTACCAAGCTCAAGGATTTGATTCCGCGCCAGTTATATGATGTTGCCGTGCAAGCCGCTTCTGGCGGACGTATCATCAGCCGTGCTACGGTCAAAGCCACGCGCAAAGATGTGCTTGCAAAGTGTTATGGCGGTGATATCTCACGTAAGAAGAAATTGCTTGAAAAACAAAAACGCGGTAAGAAGCGTTTGAAGATGGTGGGAAATGTCGAGATCCCGCAAGAAGCCTTTATGGCGGTCTTGAAGTTGGAAGACGAATAGTATATGCGGATTGCACATTATCATTTGTAATGTGCAATCCGCATTTTGTAAGGAACCCCATGTCTGAGTCAAAAAATAATCTAAAAAGAATCCTCCCCGGCGTTTTGGTTAGCATTGCGCTCATTGCAGCCATTCTCTACTTTGTGGATATCAAGACCACATTGAATGCCTTACGCAATGCGAATTATGGTCTGATCGGCATCGCGGCTATTTTCTCATTTCTTTGGCTTGCTGTTCGTGCTATTGTATGGCGCACGTTGTTGCGTAACAAACCTACTTATAAAGATGTATTCTTTACTGCTGGCGAAGGCTATTTGTTGAATAACTTCCTGCCATTTCGTCTGGGCGAAATCGGACGTGCCTTTTTGCTAAGCCGTAAATCGGGCGGCATGACCTTTGCTGAGATCATTCCAACTATCGTTATCGAACGCGCCGTGGATTTGATCATTTCTGCGGTTATCTTCCTGGCGGCTTTGCCATATGTGGTCAATGCAGAAAGTTCACCTACCCTTGGGTACATCCTTGGTGGGGTAATGGTGTTCGGCTTGGTCTTTATGTATATCCTTGCCCGCAACAATCAATGGGCGTTGAATTTATTCCACAAACTGAGCGGGCGCATCCCAGCTTTGCAAAAAATTGGCGGTAGTTTTCTCGAGTCTTTCTTTCAAGGGCTTGCTGTGCTTACTGACGGCTGGCTCTTCCTGCGCTTTTTATTTTGGATGATTCTAAATTGGGCAATTGCTTTGTTTGCATATTACCTGATGGTTCTTGCCTTTTTCCCCGAAGCCAAACCGATCTGGGCGATCTTCGGGCTTGGGATGGCAGCCTTCGGCGGCGCGGTTCCTTCTGCGCCGGGAGCGGTTGGTACCTTCGAAGGAGCTGTTGTCTTCGCCCTCACTCGCTTCACCAGCGATGAATCCACTGCGTTTGCAGCAGCGCTTACCATGCGCATTTATAACTATCTCAATAGTACTGTTGTGGGAATGCTCGGGTTATCGAGCGAAGGGCAAACCCTTTCAGGTGTTTACAAACAACTAATTAATTTTAGGAACAGAAAAACAGATGAAGAATAAACAGTATCTCGTTACAGGTGGTGCCGGTTTTATCGGTTCAAATTACGTTCATCGCTTGTTGAAACGCGGTGAAAAGGTGACCATTTACGATAACTTCTCGCGAGGTGGCGCTCCGCGTAATTTGGAATGGTTGAAAGCTGAGTTTGGTGAGAAGGCTTTCGAGGTTGTGGTTGGGGATGTACGCGACGCTGCCAGAATCGCTGAAGCAGCTAAAACGTCAGATGTGATCGTGCATTTGGCAGGTCAAGTTGCAGTGACCACTTCAGTCACCCATCCCAGAGATGATTTTGAAGCCAATGCCTTGGGGACATTCAATGTTGTAGAAGCTGCTCGTGCGTCGGGGCGTCAGCCTATTGTGATTTATGCCTCTACGAATAAAGTATATGGCGGCATGGAAGAAGTGGAGTTGTTCGAAGAACCCACTCGTTGGCGTTATAAAGATTTGATCCATGGCTGCCCTGAAACTCAACCCTTGGATTTTCACTCACCCTATGGTTGCTCTAAAGGCACCGGCGACCAATACGTGCGCGACTATGCTCGTATCTATGATTTGCCAACAGTGGTTTTTCGTCAGTCCTGCATTTATGGTCCGCGCCAATTTGGTATTGAAGACCAAGGTTGGGTGGCGTGGTTCATCATCGCCGCGGTTATGGGACGCAACATCACCATTTATGGCGATGGCAAACAAGTACGCGATATTTTGCATGTCCATGACCTTATCCAAGCCTATGATCTTGCCGTTGAAAAGATCGACGTGGCTCGTGGGCAAGTTTACAACATCGGTGGCGGACCTTCAAATGTGATGTCGATCTGGTCAGAGTTTGGTCCGCGTTTGGAAGCATTGCTTGGAAAGAAGATCGAAGTTGCGCGCGGCGACTGGCGCCCTGGCGACCAACGGGTCTTTTATGCAGATGTTTCCAAAGCAAAAAACGAACTTGGTTGGGAACCCAAGATCAGCGTGGAACAAGGAGTGAACATGCTGTTTGAATGGGTACAGGCAAATAAAAATCTTTTCTAAACATGAAGCGGCTGTAAAAGTTCACCCTGAATTTTTACAGCCGTAATTTATTAGGTAAAATACCTAGGCTAGATTTTCCACTCAAGAAAAGAAACCAATCCTTACATGCCTCACCAACTTTTATCTTTAGTCGATGTTGCCATGGCAACACTGCCCAATGTTTTAATTTCGCTGGCGATTTTTGCTGTGAGTTATTATGCCGGTGTTTGGCTGGGCCGTTTACTAAAAGGTGTACTCACCCGAAAGAATGCCGAGCCTGGCGTTTCGCATTTGCTTTCACAGATCCTTAAGTGGACGATCATTTCCCTCGGCTTTATCACTGCATTGCAAAGGTTTTTTGATGTCACCGCCTTTCTAACCGGGTTAGGCATCATCGGCTTTACTATTGGCTTTGCTTTGCAAAACATCATGCAGAATTTTGTCTCTGGCATTATTCTCTTGATTCAACAGCCGTTTAAAGTAAGTGATGAAGTGAGCTTGATGGGAAACGAAGGCTTTGTTCAGAAGATTGGTTTGCGCACCACAGAAATCCGCTTGCGCAATGGGTTGCTGGTTTTTCTACCCAATGCCGATGTACTTTCTCAACCAATCATCAACTTTAGCCGTGCAAATGGCTTCCGTGTGGAATTGCCTGTGAGCATTCCGTATGAAGCCGATACTGAAAAGGTGCGTTCCATTATTCTCAACCAAGTTAGAAGCGTGCCTGGTTGTTTGGAAACGCCTATTGCTCAGGTTTTTTTTCACACCTTCAACGCTTCCTCTGTAGATTTACGAGTACAGTTCTGGGTGGATAATCGCATCACCGACCATCATGCTGCGAAAGACATGGTGCTGGTCAGAATCAAACAAGCTTTTGAAGAGAATGGTATCGAAGTTCCGTACCCGGTTCAAGTTATGAAAAATCCAAACAAAGTGACAAAACGAAAGACAAAATGAAGATCCTGACCGTTCTAACCTACTATCGCCCACATACCTCTGGGCTTACTATTTATGCAGAGCGGCTTGCGCATGCCTTCGTCAAACGCGGGCACCAAGTCACTGTGATGACCACTCAATATGACCCGTCCCTGCCGCGTGAGGAAGTGATGGATGGCGTAAAAGTGATTCGTGTCCCTGTGCTTGCGCGTGTCAGCAAAGGTGTGCTTGCTCCAACCTTTGGGCTGGTCGCCACCAAATTAGCATGGGAACATGACGTTGTTCAAATGCACCTTCCGCAGTTTGATGCGCCCGGCGTTGCTTTCCGTGCGCGTTTGTTCGGCAAGCCTGCTGTTCTTACCTACCACTGCGATATTCAACTTCCGCAGGGCGTATTTAATCGTTTGGTCAATGCTGTGGTGAATTTCCAAAACCATATGGCGGGGATTCTTTCTAATCATATTGTGACCTACACACAAGACTATGCAGATCACTCTCCGTACCTTTCACACTACGCCTCAAAACTGACCCCGATCCTGCCGCCCGTTGAGCTGCCGGATCCACTCCCTGGGGCTGTTTCCGCTTTTGCATCCACTCATCTTACTCAGGAGCGTAGACCCGTAATTGGTATGGCAGCCCGTTTCGCTTCTGAAAAAGGTGTGGAAGTTTTGCTGGATGCGATGCCAGCCATTCTCAAGAAATATCCCAAGGCTCAAGTCTTGTTCGCAGGGACATATCAATACGTGATGGGGGAACAAGCTTATTCAGATCGGCTGATGCCGCGCATTCATGAATATGAAGTCAATGGAAATTGGAAATTCCTTGGCAATCTTGATCCTGTTCAGATGGCAGCATACTACCCGAACTTGGATGTTATTACTGTGCCATCCCTTAACTCGACCGAAGCGTTTGGTCTAGTCCAGATCGAAGCTATGATGAACGGTGTGCCGAGTGTGCCCTCTGCTTTGCCGGGTGTACGTCAACCTGTGAAGATGCATAATATGGGTGTCGTTTCTGAGATTGGCAATTCAGAAAGTCTGGCAACCGCCATTCTCGAAGTGCTTGACCATAAAGAAAAATATCGCGGTGATCTTCCAGCCATTAAAGCCGCCTATAACCCCGATACGGTTGCACAGGAATATGAAAAACTGTTTGCCAAGCTTATGAGAAAACAATGACATCAAAAGATTTTTTATTCTTGCAAGTTAGCTCTTTGCCTTACTTCCGTGGCTTTTTGCGTGCTGTTGAGTCTTCGTATTATCAAGACCTACCGCTTCCCTCACCTGTTTACGACGTAGGCTGTGGCGATGGACACTTCGCGTCACTGACATTTGATCATAAACTCGATGTTGGGCTTGATCCGTGGCGTTTCTCCATGAAAGAAGCGAAACGATACAATGCTTATAAATCCTTAGTCGAAGCAGATGGAGCGCAAACCCCTTTTCCTTCCAATCATTTTGCCAGCGGATTAAGCAACTCCGTTTTGGAACATATTCCGCATATTGATGCCGTTCTAAAAGAAACGGCTCGCGTACTTAGACCAGGCGCACCGTTTTATTTCTGTGTGCCGAATACTCGCTACTTCTCTGCCCTTTCGTTGACCAAACTCTTTGGTCAATCTTATGAAGATTGGTTTCGTAAAATTTCGCGTGTTCATCATGCTGATGAACCTGATGTATGGGAGAAACGATTAAACGAGGCTGGTTTCACACTTGAACGTTGGTGGCATTATTTTTCGCCTGTTTCAATGCGTGTGCTAGAATGGGGACACTATTTTGGATTGCCTTCTGTGGTGGCGAAAGTCTTAACGGGGAAGTGGGTTGTCTCTCCAACAAGGTGGAACCTTGCTCCTACCCTTGCTTATGTTAAAAAATACGCATCACCAGAACCTGTAGACGATGGAACGTTCACGTTCTATATTGCCAGAAAACAATAACTCAAGACTTATATATCGAGTTTCTCATGCCTTTTGACGAAAATTATTTCTCTACTCACACATATGCCAATATCACATTTGCAAAATATAGTATGTATTGGTGGTCCAATCGTTTCTTTTCCATTCTAGCAAAGCGCTATGGGCGGCGCGGAGCGCGTCTGCTTGAGGTGGGGTCTGGTATGGGACACTTGGTTGGGCAGTTATCGGCTTGGTTTGAAGCGTACGGTATGGATTTAAATCACTGGGCGGTTAATCGATCCAAAGAGTTTTCTGAGAAGGCATCTCTCCAGACTGCGTCTGCGCAAGAATTGCCATATGACGATGGCGTTTTCAACGTGGTGATTATCAAACATATTGTGGAACACTTGCCAGACCCAGCAAAAGCGATTAACGAGATTGGGCGTGTGACAGAAAAGGATGGCATTTTGATTCTTGCTACGCCAAACTTGGGCTCGTTACTCAAACCTTGGAAGGGGGATAAATGGATCGGTTACCAAGACCCGACCCACATTTCGCTTAAGCAGCCGGAAGAATGGTTGACGTTGATCCAAGGTGCGGGATTTGAATTTGTTCGTATCTTTTCAGATGGCTTTTGGGACGTGCCTTACATTCGTTTTATACCGAAACAATTGCAAAAATTGCTTTTTGGCTCGCTGGGGGGCTTTCAAGCGATTACGGGTTGGGTGTTCCTGCCGATGCGTTGGGGGGAAAGTATTCTCGTGATTGCAAGGAAGAAATAATCAAAAATGGTATAGAATCAAAGTACGGATTACGGTTCACGTAATCCGTACTTTGTATATATTCTGGATGATGAGAGATATGGAAGAAAAAGAACCCAATTCTATTCCTGAAAAAGAAGCCACTGTTCTTGATCTTTATAAATCAGTTATAAAAGATAGGGCTTCTTTCATTAATTTTATCCGTTCTATATGGGACGCCAGACAGCGCGAAGAACTGAATCAAATGCTTGTTCAAGAGGCGGCAAAACCCGTCATGCTTGAGCAAGTGGAAGAGCCTTTGGCAAAAGGGTCTTTTCCCTGGCGGGCAATCATTGGGTTTGGACTAGCTTTGTTTGCGCAGGTTTTGGTCGAACCGCCTATGCGTATGGGAGGAATATCTGTAACCTTGTATTTGGCGGCTTTTGCATTGGTCTTATGGTCTTACCGCAGTGACGAATGGCGCTTACCTGTTGCTCCTGTACTTTGGCAGATCACAGATACGATGACAGTTCGATTGATACCGCTTATCCTTGCGGTTTTATTTGCAATTGCTGCATTCTGGTTGTTCGGCGGTGGACTTTTTAATGCAGTTAATCTTGCTCTTTGGATTCTTTCTATCCTGTTTTTAGCATATAGTTTTTGGGTACGTGCCCCCAAGTTGGAAGCCTCTACAAATAATAATGAAGTTGCGTCCAAAAAAACTGTCTCATTTGGGAGCATGGAAATTACATTTAATAATGTGAATGGACTACAAAAAACACTATGGGGATTGCTTATTATAGTTGTTTTTGGTGTGGCAGTTTTCTTTCGCTTTACTCAATTACAACAAGTTCCTATTGAGCCTTTCAGTGATCATGCTGAAAAACTCCTCGATGTTTATGAAATTTCACAGGGTAAAACATCCATTTTCTTTGAACGCAATACAGGGCGCGAAGCCATCCAGATGTATTGGACTTTGTTAGTTCTTAATGTCTTTGGCACTGGCTTTACCTTTTATAGTCTCAAATTAGGTACAGTACTGCTAGGGATTTTCACAATACCGTTTGTATACATGCTGGGGAAAGAATTGGGGAATGAACGGGTGGCACTCTTTGCTTTATTTCTTTTTGGAGTAGCAAGCTGGCCCAACATCATCTCGCGTATCGGATTAAGATTCCCCTTGTACCCTCTGTTTGTGGCGCCTACGCTTCTTTATTTAATTCGAGGCTTGCGTACCCAAAACCGTAATGACTTTATCCTCGCTGGCATCTTTCTCGGACTCGGCTTGCATGGCTATAGCCCATTCCGTATTGTGCCGTTTTTAGTAGTGGTAGCTTTTGGTATTTACTTTTTGCATGCCAAAACGAACGATCAACGGCAACAGACCATTTTCTGGCTTCTAATGATCGTTATCTTTTCCTTGTTTGTCTTTTCACCGCTTCTGCGTTATTGGATCGAAAACCCAGATAAGTTTGGGTACCGTGCATTTACACGTTTGAGTAGTATGGAAAACCCACTGCCCGGACCGGCATGGCAAATATACCTCTCGAACTTGTATAAAGGCATGTTGATGTTCAACTGGGATGATGGTGAAATCCAAACCCATTCTGTTCTCCATCGCCCCGCATTAGATCTTATCTCGGCAGCTTTATTCCTGCTTGGAATGTTTTTTCTTATCGTAAGGTATATCCGCCAGCGAGATTGGCGTGACTTGCTTTTGCTTGTATCTGTTCCTGTTTTGATCCAGCCGTCGGTTTTATCTCTTGCTTTTCCTGGCGAAAACCCTGCTCTTAATCGGGCAGGCGGCGCTGCTGTGGTCGTGTTTATTATTGCAGCGATGGCACTTGATGGATTGGTGACTAGTTTTGGGTCTGAAGCAAGGCGCAAAGTTATTGCCTACAGTATGGTTATTGTTTTGTTCGTAGGCATTGGGTATTACAACTATGACCTTGTTTTTAATCAATTTGGACCTGCTTTCAAAGCAGCAAATTGGAATACATCAGAAATGGGTAAGGTTATTACAGACTTTAAGAATAAATACGGCGAAACAGACACTATTTGGATTGTGCCATTCCCATTTTGGGTAGATACACGTTTGCCTGGGAGTTGGGCAGGTATTCCAGATCGCGACTTTGCTTTATTTCAAGAGCATCTTTCTGACAGTTTGGCGTATCCTGCTCCCAAAATGTTTATTTATTGGAATGCAGATACTGAAACTGAGAAAATTCTTAAGGAACTCTACCCGAACGGTAAAATCAGCCGATATACTTCGTATTCCCCCGGCAAAGATTTCTTTATCTTTTTAGTGGAGCAGTAACTCAAAAAATAGTCGTCCTTAGGGCGACTGGCGCTTATGAAAAATACTATGACCAACGAAAAACACTCGTGGCTGTACGATCTTCTTTTCATCCTTGTCTTGCTTATGGCAGGATATTTAAGACTCACTGGTATTCAATGGGGCGAAGGATATCATCAACATCCGGATGAATTGTTTCTTTCAGGTGTATTAGATAACCTGCGAGCCAAGGTTTGTGATGAACCAAATATTCCTATTGATTCTTGCCAGCTAGAAAATCGCCGTTGGATGACGGTTGGAGAGTATTTTGATAGCTCCACATCCACATTGAATCCTTTTAATCGTGGGTATGGTTTCTTTGTTTATGGAAACCTGCCTATGACATTGACCCGGGTTTTGATGGAGGCTTTTGGCAGCGAAGATATTGGTTCTTCAAAATTCTTTGCCAGGCAAATGTCTGCTCTTGCAGACCTGTTTAGTATCTTTTTTCTCTACTTGCTTGTTTCGCGCTTGTACGGGCGAAAAGTTGGGCTTTTAGCTGCTACCTTCTCTTCTTTAGCAGTGATGCAGATCCAACAATCGCATTTCTTTACAGTAGATTTGTTTGTTAATACATTCCTTTTTCTAGCGCTTCTTTTTGCAGTCAGTATTTTGGAGTGGGGAAAAGAAAAACAAAACAAAGAAAATACGAATGTTGAAGAAATAATAGAAGAAGATATCCAATCTTCGGGTAGTTTTTCTCCCCATCTTTTTGTCTTAAAACATCCAATTTTCTATCTTTCCATCGGCTTTGGCTTTGCGCTTGGTATGGCGATGGCTTCCAAGATCAATGCGGCGGTGATGGCACTTGTTTTACCGTTGGTATTCTTTATTCGCTGGTTGATTTATGACCGCCAAAAGAAAAGTACGCCTGATTATTGGACTCAAGTCTTGGTTTTCTTAGTCGCGGGCGGTCTTGCTACTATTATCTCATTCCGTATTTTCCAGCCGTATGCATTTGATGGCGTGATGCTTAGCGAGCAATGGATAAAAGGAATTGCTGAGCAACGGACACAAGCTACTGGAATAGCGGATTTGCCCTGGAATTTACAATGGGCTCGTCGTAGTCATTTATATTCATTTGAAAACTTAACGGTTTGGGGGCTGGGGCTTCCCCTTGGTATTCTTGCTTGGACGGGCTTCCTGCTCATGGGTTGGCGTATTCTCAAAGGGGATTATCGCCATCTTTTGCTTTGGGGATGGACAGCTTTTTATTTTGGATGGCAATCTCTGCAATTCAACCCAACCATGCGTTATCAGTTGCCTGTGTATCCACTTTTGGCAATGATGGCTGCCTGGTTTTTGTTTGAGTTGCCAAAACTTCGCACCTCTCTGAAAGATGAAGAACGAAGTAATCGTTCATTATCCATCCTTTCTTTTGGCATCGGTTTGAGTGTACTTGTATTTACAGCAGTTTGGGCATTTGCATTCCATACTATTTATGTGCGTGATGAAACGCGTATGGCTGCCACGCGTTGGATGTTCCAAAACATACCTTCCTCAGTAAATCTTTTGATGGAAACTGACGAAGGTAAAACCAATCAGCCTTTAGGGATTCTTTACGATATCCCCATCACAGCTGGAACCCCATACAACATATCGTTTGTGCCGCATACTGATGGAAAATTGACTGGGGTCACCTTTGCTTATGCCCGTGATGAAGCTGGTTTGGCGGCGCCTATTGTGTTGACACTTACTTCCGCCTCTCAACCAGACCTGGTCTTGGGGCGCGCCTCCACCATGTTGGATGCCACACAGACGGATGATCCGCGTGGCGTACCAATGACCTTCACCTTTGATAAGGTTATACCTCTTTCAAAAGAGCAACCCTACACACTGAGCATCGAAACACTAGGACAAACTTTATTAATTGAAGGCTCAGCAGTTTCAAATGAAACAGACTACGACTGGGGCTTGCCCTTTCGCATCGACGGTTATGATCCGTTTGGCGGCTTGTATAAATACGATGATCCCTCTATTCAAACAGACGATCTCGTCTTACAAGTCTATTGGGTAGATGACATCAACAAACTCAACCGCTATTTGGATATTCTGAATAGAACAGATTACATCGTCATTCCCACCAATCATCAATATGCGCAGATCACTCGCGTACCAGAGCGTTATCCGCTTACCACGTTGTATTATCGGGAATTGATTGGATGCCCTGAAGACCAAGAAATTATTCAATGTTATCGCGTTGCGCAGCCCGGTATGTATGAGGGCAAACTTGGCTATGAATTAGCGGCAGTTTTTGAGTCATATCCAACTCTTGGACCCATCGTTATCAACGACCAGCGAGCAGAAGAGGCTTTCACTTTTTACGACCATCCCAAGGTGTTGATCTTCAAAAAATCTGCAGACTATGACGCTAACCGTGTCCGTGCCATTCTTAGCAGTGTAGACTTAACCAAGGTCGTTCAACTTACACCTACACAGTTCAGCGACTTCAAAACTTTGATGTTGCCTGAAACAAAATTAGCAAGTCAACGGGCGGGAGGAACATGGTCTGACTTGTTCAGTTACGATTGGCTGCAAAATAAAATCCCTGCCTTGGGATTGGTATTGTGGTATGTGTTCATCCTTGTCTTGGGATTGTTCGCTTATCCGATAGCGCGGTTGGCATTGCCGGGGTTGAGACAGTATGCGTATGCTTTGGGGAGAATCGTTGGCTTGGCGCTTATGGCGTGGCTGGCGTGGATGGGCGGCTCGATTGGTGTGCCCTATACCCGACTCAGTATCGGTGTGGCATTCGCTTTGATCGTGGTAACAGGCATCGGCTTGTGGATGAAGCGCAAGGAAGAGTTCAAAGCAGATTGGGATCGCCATCGTCAGTTCTTTGTTTTGGTTGAGATCGTCTTCTTAACTTTCTTCCTAATCGATTTACTCATTCGTATTGGCAACCCAGATATGTGGCATCCATCCAAAGGCGGCGAGCGCCCAATGGATTTCTCGTATTTCAATGCGGTCCTGAAGAGCACCAGCTTCCCGCCCTATGACCCGTGGTATGCCGGCGGCTATATCAATTATTACTATTATGGGTTTGTGCTGGCGGGCACACCGGTGAAGTTACTTGGCATTGTGCCGTCGATCGCATATAACTTCATTTTGCCCACCTGGTTCGCCATGGTGGCATTGGGCGCTTTCACGGTTGGATATGGCGCTGTTGCAAGCAGCAAAGCGGATGGGGAAGCCGAAGAGCTATCTATGTTCAACTTGCAACTCTTGGCGGGGCTTGCTGGTGCATTGCTTACGGTTTTCCTTGGGAATTTAGGGACGATCCAGTTGATCTTTAATGCCATGCAACGTGTTGCGGCTCCAGGTGGAACAGTTCCAGCTGAGACGGGTTTTATTCAGCATTGGGTGTGGGCATTCCAAGGCATTTGGAAAATGATCACCGAAAAGGCGATGCTGCCTATCGGGCGCGGAGATTGGTATTGGTTCCCAAGCCGAGTGATTCCAACCGGACCCGGCAACGAGATTACAGAATTTCCGTTGTTCACTTTCTTATACAGTGATTTACACGCGCATATGTTGGTGATGCCATTGACCTTGTTTATCATTGCATGGGCGCTGGCATTTGTGCGTTCACGCGCACAGTTAACTCGCGGTGAATGGATTGCTTCCTTTGGTATTGGCGCTTTGATGATTGGCGCACTCAAACCGACCAATACATGGGATCTGTATACCTATTATTTGTTGGCAGCCATTGCGGTGGGATATACCATCTTCCGCTACTTTGATTGGAAAGATTACTTCAATGTGCCTGCCTTGGCTGGTAAAGCCGGACTGGCAGTAGGTGCAGCTGTACTTTTATATGTACTTGGCGCGCTTTTCTATTTGCCATTCTCGCACTGGTTTGGTCAGAGCTATAACTCGTTTGCATTCTGGACCGCCAGCCGAACTTCGTTATCTTCTTACTTCACCCAATGGGGTTTGTTCCTCTTTATCATCACCGCCTGGCTGATTTGGGAAACTCGCGAATGGATGGCGGCTACCCCCATCTCTGACTTGAAGAAATTACAGCGTTATGTTGTCGCCATTGAAGTGGTGATTGCGGCTCTCATCGCGCTCTTCGTTTTCTTCCTCATTGAAAAGGCATATATTGGCTTCTTAGCGCTTCCACTTGCATTTTGGAGCGCGGTGCTCATCTTGCGTTCAGACTTACCCGATGCCAAGCGTTTTATCCTTTTTGTCACGGGCACTGCGCTGACCATCACCATTGCTGTGGAGTTCCTGGCGTTGGTGGGCGACATCGGACGTATGAACACCATCTTTAAGCTATATCTGCAGGCGTGGATGATGTTTGCTGTTAGTGCGGCGGCAGCGTTTGGGTGGTTATTACCAGCCTTTACCCAATGGCGCTTTAAGTGGCGCACGATCTATCAAGTAGGTGTGTACACCCTTTTGGGTTGTGCGTTTATGTTCACTCTCACGGCATCCACCGACAAAATGAGCGACCGTATGAACCCGGATGCTCCACATTCTTTGGACGCTATGGAATACATGGCTCATTCTCAATTGTGGGATGGGCAGATCATGGAATTGCGCGAAGATTACAATGCGATTCGTTGGATGCAGGATAATATCGAAGGTTCGCCAGTGATTGTGGAAGGGAATTGCACAGAATATCGCTGGTGTACACGCTTTACCATTTACACTGGCTTGCCCGGTGTGGTGGGCTGGAACTGGCATCAGCGTCAGCAGCGCGGTATTTTTGCTCCGCAAGTACAAGAACGTGTCGATCAGATTGGGAATTTCTACACCACTACTGATGTTCAGGTTGCGCTTGCATTCCTTGAAAAGTATGATGTCCATTACATTGTAGTTGGGCAACTTGAACGCAATATTTACCCAACCCTGCCCGGTACACCCGATGGTCTTGCAAAATTTGCCGAATATGAAGGCACGTATTGGGATGCCGTCTATACCGACGCAAACACGACCATTTATCAAGTTAAGCCGTAATCATTACTTGCGCATCACGTAGTATTCACTACGTGATGCGCAAAACAAAGAGCAAGGAGCCCCATGATTCTTCACATCACATCCAAAGCAGATTGGTCTGCTGCGCAGGCGAAAGGTGAGTATGTCGCTCCCAGCCTTGCAACCGAAGGCTTCATCCATTTTTCTACAGACAAACAAGCTGTAAACGTTGCCAATGCTTTTTATCGCGGGCGAACCGATTTGGTTTTGCTGGTGGTTGATGAAAGCAGACTCAAGCCCCAGCTTAAGTGGGAGGCGCCAGCGGGTCCGCCTGCCGAAAATATTTCTCAAGCAGATTTGTTCCCGCATCTGTACGGTTCATTGAATTTGGACGCCGTCGCCTCAGTTCTGGACTTTCAGCCTGACTCGGCAACCGGAATCTTCACACTCCCGAAGTTGGGATAAACCACTGGTTACTGAATAGATGACTGCTTTTCTCCCTTGGTATCTCATTCTTACATTGCTTGGCTGGCTGACCTTCCCGCTGGTCTATCATCTCTTCCCCATGCTTACCGACCGCGGCTTCACCCTCGCACGGACCGCCGGTTTGCTGATCTGGGGGTATGTTTTCTGGCTTTTCGTCTCTTTTGGTTTTGCCCGTAATGATGTTGGCGGAATTGTTTTCGCATTGGCGATTTTGGTTGCATTAAGTATTTGGTCTTTTGTTACACATTACACAGCCATCCTTGCTTTTGTACGTGCCAAACTGGCGTTGATTATCACCACAGAAGTTCTGTTTTTGCTTGCATTCGCTTTTATTGCATTTGTCCGCGCCGCAGACTCGGAGCTTGCCAGCACTGAAAAGCCAATGGAATTGATGTTTATCAATTCCATTTTGCGCTCAGAAACGTTCCCCCCGCAAGATGCCTGGCTTTCGGGCTATGCCATTTCGTATTATTACTTTGGCTATGTGTTAACCGCCATGCTGGCTCAACTTACCAAGATCAACGGCAGCACGGCTCATAACCTGATGCTTTCGCTGGTCTTCGCTCTTGGTGCGATTGGCTCCTTTGGCATTGTATATAACCTGCTAAGTTCCTTTCACAGTAAAAAACAATCTGATGAACAAGGTTCATTGTCTTCAGTTGTATCAGCGTTATTAGCTCCGCTTTTTCTTTTGCTCGTTTCAAATTTTGAAGCCTTGCTTGAGGTGCTGCACCGTGCAGGCATCGGCTGGACAAAAGACGCCGTCACCCAAACTTGGAGCGGACCTTTCTGGACATGGCTGGACATGAAAGAACTATCTCAGCCGCCGGTTGAACCGCTGGGCTGGGTGCCAGATCGTTATCTATGGTGGTGGCGTGCTTCACGTGTCATTCAAGATTATGATATCGTTGGCGGTTTTCGCGAAGCCATCGACGAGTTTCCCTTCTTCTCTTTCCTGCTTGGCGATTTGCATCCGCATGTGTTGGCAATTCCATTTGGTTTGCTTGCCGTCTCTGTGGCGTTGAACATCTTCCTAGGCGGGTGGAAGAATGGCAAGGTCAACTTCTTAGGCGCGCAAATCCATATCCTGCCAACAGGTTTTCTGTTTGCTGCATTGGTACTTGGCGGGCTCGCCTTCCTCAACACTTGGGATATTCTTGTTGCCGCAGCGTTGATCGTCTTTGCCTTCGTCCTTTGGCGTGCCAATGAAGAAGGTTGGAGTTGGGCACGCCTCGAAGATATGCTTTTGCTGGGGTTGCCGCTCGGAATTTTATCTCTACTTTTATATTTCCCGTTCTATATCGGATTCTCTTCCCAAGCGGGCGGGTTGCTCCCCAATCTCATGTATATTGCCCGTGGCACCCATCTTTGGGTGATGTGGGGCACGCTGTTGATTCCGATCTATCTTTTTCTTATCACTGTTTTGATAAAGAACCCGGCTCGCCCAAACTGGAAGTTGGGTTTCTCCATTGGGCTAGGTACGCCTCTGTTGCTTTTTCTGCTCGCAGTTGTTTTGAGCTTATTGGCATTGATTGTTGAAAAAGATTTCACCAATGCTTTGCTTGCTTCCTACAACATGACCACCGGGCAGTTCTTCGCTGCCACCTCCATGCGCAGACTGACCCATATTGGCAGTTTGCTCACCTTGGTCGCTGTGTTAATCCCTGCCGTGGCATTTGTCTTTTCTCAAAATGGTGAACAAGAAACAAACGAGAAAGAAGAATCTGCACCCGCACCTTCTTCCCTTCAATTTCTTTTCCTACTGCTTACCCTTGGTGCGCTACTCATTCTTGCGCCCGAGTTTGTTTATTTACGAGACCAATTTGGATATCGTATCAACACTATCTTCAAGTTCTACTACCAAGCGTGGATTCTCTGGAGCTTAGTCGCAGCCTTTGGCATTGGTTATGTCCTTCAGAGCCTGCGCGGAGTTGCGGATATTACGGCGCGCATTTTGGTGGGAGCGGTCATCTTTTGTGGGTTGCTCTACCCAACCTTTGGCATCATGACCAAGACCAATAATCTTAAGCCGGTCTTTGGTTTCAACCTCAATGATTTTGCCCGCGTACAACGTGAAAATGCTGATGACGCCGCCGGGATCGAATTTTTGCTCACTCAACCTGAGGGTGTGATCGCCGAAGCCATTGGCGGAAGTTATAGCTACTATGGGCGTGTGGCAACGCATACAGGTTACCCCACAGTTTTGGGTTGGCCAGGTCATGAGTCACAGTGGCGGGGCGGTTCAGAACTGCAAGGCACACGGCAAGACGATATAAACTTGCTATATTCCACTGTCCGTTGGGAAGAAGCACAAGCCATTCTCGAAAAATATAGTATTCGTTATGTCTTCATCGGGAATTTGGAGCGCACATCCATGCGTGTGAGCGAAGAAAAGTTTGCCGCTCACCTCACTCCAGTTTTCCAGCAAGGCATTACAGTCATTTATGCAGCCCCATAATAAAAGAGCCCTGATCATTCAGGGCTCTTTTATTTCTACTGTACAACGCCTGTTGCGTCTACGGGGTATCCCTTGTCGTACCATGCCAGAATCCCGCCCGTCATGCTGGTTGCATTGAAACCTGCGTTCAGCAAAATATCGCGTCCTTGCTGGCTGCGATTGCCAGAGTGACAGATCACAACGATTTCCTTATCTTTCGGCAATTCGCTCAGGCGATTCGGTAACTCATCCAATGGAATAAGCGTGGTATTGGGAACATGATAATCATCCCACTCTGCCTGTGTACGCACATCCAGAACGAATGTCCCATTCTGATACATCTGATATGCTTCATCTGCACTGACAGTGCTTGCCAGCCCCGCGGAACCGCCTCCACGCACGCTGCTTGCGATCAGATAGATGACCAGTGCTAATACTGCAATGACGGTCACTTGACCGGTCGGTTTGCGCAGGAAACTGCTTAGTCCACCTTGCGCCATCGAGCTCGTTTTACGAGTAGATTTTTTCTTAGACATTCTGTCCTCACATCAAAAGATTTGTATTCTTTTGATGCCAAGTCGCGTGGAAAGTTACACATCCAGGTATAAAGAAACAGTAACTTGTCCGAAAGCACGGACAAGTTACTGTTTAAGCTCAGCAAAAAGAAGAATGTTAACTGTTGAATGACTGAACTGCGGCTTTTAGGTCTGTATAGATTTCAAAAAATTGCTTCAAGCCGATTACATCCAACACTTGCTCAACAGCAGGTTGTGGACTCAGTAACTTGACATGTTCCCGAGCTGAAGCATCATCTTTCGGGTTGATCGAGCGGAAGGTGGGTCTGCCACTTTCCCCGCCTTGAATGGAATGCCCCGCAAACACACGCGCAATGGTATGGAATGCCATCAGCCCGGCGCTACTCACATACGGAACATTGGCAAGGTCCAGCAACAGGTTGCGAGTGCCGTCATCAAAAAGTTGTTGTGCCTTGATGATGACTTCCGTGTAATTAGACGAGTCTACATCCCCCATGACATGCAAGACCGTTACATTATCTTGTTTCGAAAAAGAGAGTTGCATGGGTTACTCCTACGACTATCTGAAATTGAATTCCTCAAAGTGGACGTTATCTTTGGGTACGCCCGCTTCTACAAATTTTGACGCGAACGCCTGCACCATGGGCAAGGGACCGCACATATAGACGTGATGTTTGGATGCATCTCCACCTGCATTTTTGACGATTTCATCTACAGTCAACGAACCATGCTGAGACGAGAAACGGATGTGCGCCTTCAAATGCGGATGTTTCTTTGCAATGGCTTCGATCTCATCTGCAAAGACCGCTTCTTCAGGGTGTCTTACCGTGTAGTAAAAATGCACATCGTGAGCGAGATCCGTTTTCAGGTCTCGTAAGAACGAGAGGAAAGGGGTGATGCCAATGCCGCCAGCGACCCAAATCTGTTTGTCGCTGCCTGTTTTGTAATTGAACATCCCATAAGCCCCTTCAACAACGGCATCCATGCCGGGTTTGAGATTCTGGAAAAGATGACGAGTGAAATCGCCTACAGCTTTGATGGTGACTCGCAATTCGCCTTCATGCGGCGCACTTGAAATCGTGAAGGGATGCGCTTCATCCAGAACCTTATCGCCCTTAAAGCGCACAAACAGAAACTGACCAGCATGGGCATGTTGGATTGATTTGCCTTTGGCTTGCATCACTACTTCGGTGGTGGAGGCATTGGGATGATTCACTGCCGTAACTGTATAGGGAACATACTTGCCCATGAAACGGCTGAGAATCTCTGTGTAAATGTATGAACCAATACCAAGGAAAACAAAGATTTGATTCCAATTAATCGCGATCTTTGTCGTTGGGGCATTGACCGTGATTGAATGTAGATAGCCCAAAATGAAGAAGATACCAATAAAACCATGCAGGCGCTTCCAACCTTCATACGTTCCACTGGTTAACTTACTTAGGAAAGGGATGCGTGGTGTCAGAGTGGGTAAAACGATGGCAATGAAACCGAGAAAAGCAACAATTGCCAGATAATTTCCAAGCGCCAGGTTTACAAGATGCAAGGGCACGATCAACAAGTGAACGAACATCAACAGGAATGCCGCAGTGGATGTATAGCGATGTGTCATATACATCTTGTCCAAGCCACCGAAATAAGGCTCTGCCCAGCGCGGACGAGTGGAAATAAACAGCGAGAACGACATCAAGACGATGACCACTGACCCCATCGTCATACCTATGTGATAGCGTAGATAATTTTCAACTCCTTCGCTGTGCGGCGGAAAGACCACCCAAACCACGATGGTGAGTAGGACCAAAATAATAAAGACAATATTTCCAAGATTACGTTTCATTTAAAATCACCTTTAATATAAAAGACAACGATGCAGGCATGCCTGCATCGTTGAACTTCGTTCGTTTCTATGAAAAAGATTCAAGAGCCTTTTGTTTATCTTTGAATATCTCAAAGAAGGAAGAGAAGCCAACCATATCAAGTACATTGACCACTTCTTCCCGCGGGTTGAGTAGTTTTACATGTTGCTGCACACCGCTCTCACGCGATTTGTTGACCGACTTCAACGCCGCCCAACCATGGTCAAGGTCTGGCATGGCTTCGCCGCGCAGAAGCAGAGCGATCACATGCAGTGAAACCAAGCCCGCACTAGAAATAAAAGTTAGCTCACTGAGATCCAATAAAATATTCGTTGAGCCTTCTTTGATGACTTCCTGAGCAGAAGCGATCAGTTTCTGGTAGGTCTGCCCGTCTAATTGCCCCGTCACCTGAATCACAGTAACCGGCACATTCCCCTTTTCTTGTGAAATGTTAATTTCCATGTTTTCTCTCCAAAGGTTGATCCGTATTCGGGCAATTATAAACCCGCTTTACGCGTCAACCTTTCTAGACGGTGGTCAATTTCGTTGAACCAGTGATTGCGGATATACGGCGGCAGATCTGCTTTCTCAGCTTCTGCCCGCGCAGACTTCGCCCATTTCACCGCAGATTTCACATCGCGCATTTTATGCTCATAATATTTTGCCAGTTCAATGTGAGCATAAATATGACCTTTCTTCGCCGCAGCTTTCCATAACTCAATCGCCCGATCCATATCTCCACGCTTCTTTTGCAGGATGGAGATCCGCTTCACGGCTACGCCGAAATCTGATTCATCCAACCCAATCTCGAGTCCACGCTCGAACAGACGTGCCGCTTCATCCCAATGACCGAGATCCTCGAATAACTTTCCCAAAGCAATGAAATCAAGCCCATGTTCCACGCGTCCATCATACGGGTCTGCCAAAATCTCACTGACATGTGCCAGTAAAGCTGCCATTGCCACTACATCCATCGCGTTGTGATAGAACACGCCTCCAAGCGGGCGGGCATCCCCCGTGCGCAGATAATCAAAATACAACCACGGAATTTCATACCCAGGCACTTCTTCAGAAGAACGCGTAAAACCCATTACATGTTCTTCGATATATTTCAATGCACGAGAAGGGAGCCGATCTCGCCAGAGTCTGCGGGCTAAAGGTAGCAAATCAATATGGGCATAATTTTTGAATGGAACAGGAATTCGGTGCAGCGAATAGCGAGTGACAAGCAACGGTGCATCAAAGGCTTTGCCGTTGAATGTTACTAAACCCTCACAGGGGGCGAGAAAGTCGATCAGCGCTTCAAGCATGGCGGGTTCTTCGGCAGGGTCTCGCAAGAAGAATTGCTTGATGACGAACTTGCCGTCTACAAAACGGGCGGCACCCACGAGGAAAGCATAAGTCCCCGTCCCGCCAGAGACGCCGGATGTTTCGGTATCTAAAAAGGCATACTTTGTGATGGGTAATTGGTCTATGCGTGGATCGTTTGCCCATTGTGAAATAAACGAAAGCGGAAACGACGAGAATGGTGAAAAACGCCCGTGAACATAGGTGGGACCATAGGCTTGTTCGGTTACAAAGGCTTCGCCGTGAGGGGTAGAGATAAAACTCCCAGCGACGACCGAATCGATGGTTTGGCTCTCAGGTTTGGGCGGGGAAGGAAGCGTGCTTGCCGTCTTCACGCCGAGTGACTTTAATTTATCCGCTAAGGAGGACATGGGGGGATTTTATCTCTGAAAATGCCTTAAATAACAATTTAGTGCTTTCAGAAATTCCTCATTTGGCGTACAATATTGCAAAAATATTGCAATTTTGTAAGGTTCTATTAAGGGGGCATTCATAAAATCCTTCATTTTTTGAAAAACGGTATTGGGGTAACTTTTTTTATTGAATTTGGTACAGCACTCCGAAGGTGAGTTTGATACACCCCTTCTATCACTTGAGATTGATTTGCTAAGAGGCTATTACCATCCAAGCTAAATCTTTTCCTTCGTTCTCGTATTTCCATAAACTTATTGTTGCCATTTTATCTACATTGTTGGTGTTGGCAATTCTGCCGGTTCGCCCCGCATATGCAGCCACCATAACGGTTACAACGACTACAGATGTTATTGCTGTAAATGGTGCTTGTTCATTTCGTGAGGCTTTTCAAAATGCGCGAAATGATAATGGAGCAAATGCAGACTGTGCTGCAGGTACAGGGAACGATACAATAGTGTTTAACATAAACGCTGCAAGTCCAACGATTACATTGGCATCGGCTTTGCCTCAGGTGGATGATGGCGATGGGTTGACTATTGATGGGACAAACTTGAATGCAGCTGGAGGAAATGTAACGATAAGTTCAGGAGGGGTTTTTAGAATATTTAACATTACAGCAGGCACAACAACAATTCGAGATATTACACTCTCAAATGGCCAAGTTGATGGAAGTGGCGGAGCAATTCAAAAAAATGGTGGAACAAATTTAATAATTGATAATGTAATATTTGATAACAACAGGACAGTTACGACAAACACGAACGATGGAGGAGCAATTTTCCAAGTAGATGGCAATTTAACAATTACTAATAGTAGATTCACTTCAAATAGCACACGCGATGATGGTGGCGCAATATCTTTCACTGGTACTACTTTAACAATTACAAATTCAGTTTTTAGTTCAAATACCGCAGGTGTAGGTGCTGCAGGCGGCGCAGACGGCGGGGCTATATTTTCAACTGGAACCACGGTTATCAAATTAAGTTCATTTGTTAATAACTCAATCACCATGGCAGCTGATCAAACCCTACATGGCGGAGCTGTTTCCACATCAGGTACACTCACTGTTGCAAATTCCACGTTTTCGGGGAACTCTCTTACAAAGTCAACAACTGGAGGTGGGAATGTGCAGGGTGGGGCGATATATGCTACAGCAAATGCAACAGTACATAATGTCACATTCTCTGGAAATTCTGTCTCGGAAAGCGGAACCGGAACAGCAGACGGCGGTACGATTTATAGACAAGGTGGAACTTTTAGTGTTGCAAATTCGATTTTATATAATGGAACTGAAAATGGTGCGGGGGGAAACTGCGGTGGTACTATAACGAATAGCGGTAACAATATTACCTATTTAGCGAACGATTGTGGCGTGGGATTGACAAACAGCGATCCGCTGCTTGATACTCTTACTGTTAGTACTCCGCAATATTTTCCGTTGAGACCGGGTAGCCCGGCGCTTGATGCTGGAAGTAATGCAATATGTGGAACTGCGACGACTACCAATAATCAATCCCAGAATTCGGTTACTCGTTCTGTAGATGCTAATGGTGATGGCACTGCTACATGTGATATTGGCTCATATGAAGCGCCAGCTACATTTTTGACATTAATCAAAAGTGTGACAAATAATAATGGCGGTACCGCTGTCGCTACCGCTTGGACAATTAGTGCGACTGGTCCTAAAAATATCAGTGGAACCACTGGTGCAGGAACAATTACAAATGTCAATGTGCCTGCAGGCAATTTCACCTTGTCAGAAAGTAGCATTGCTGGATATACCAATACCAGTATTACATGTAATGGAACAGATATAAACGGTGCAGATGGTCTTTCTTTGGGCATTGGCGAAAATGTAACTTGTACATTTACGAATGATGATGTTGCACCTAGCCTGACACTACTAAAGACAGTCGTGAATGATAATGGTGGTACCGCGCTCAACACCGCATGGACATTGAGCGCAACGGGCACAGGTGGATCTCCTACTAACATAAGTGGGAATACCCCCGTTGCTAGTGGTACAACCTTCAAAGCAGACACCTACTCGTTAGCAGAGACGGGCGGACCTGCTGGTTACACAGCTTCGTTATATAGTTGCGTAAAGAACGGAGCTCCAGCGGTATTGGGTAATTCAATCACATTAGCATTGGGCGACGTAGCGGTGTGTACTATTACAAATAATGATGTTCCCCCCAGCTTGACATTGCAGAAGACGGTAGTTAATGACAATGGTGGAAATGAAGTAGCTAGTGCATGGACATTGAGCGCGACAGGTACAGGAGGGACACCTACGAATTTGAGCGGAAGTACCTTGGTTGCCAGCGGTTCGACATTCAAAGCGGATACATATTTGTTGGCAGAGACGGGTGGACCAACTGGCTATACAGCTTCATTATATAGTTGCATAAAGAATGGATCTCCAGCGGTATTGAATAACTCGATTACATTGGCAGTAGGTGATGTTGCTGTATGTACGATCACGAACGATGATATGGCGCCTAGTTTGACATTGCAGAAGACGGTAGTTAATGACAATGGTGGAAATGAAGCAACTAGTGCTTGGACATTGACTGCAACCGGACCAACTAGCTTCAGTGGTGTAGGACCAACTGTAAATAATGTAACCTCTTTTGATGCAGGTCATTATGTTCTAAGTGAAAGTGGCGCCACAGGATATACCCAGACTAGCCTTGTCTGTTCTGGATCTGTGGATAATGATTTAACCGATGGTATTGATATTGCTCTTGGTGAAGACGTTACTTGTACTTTCACTAACAACGATCAACCAGCCCAATTAACATTGCAGAAAACAGTTGTAAATGATAATGGTGGTACGGCTTCAAGTATAGATTTCATTCCTAGTGTCAACGGCACATCAACCACTTGGAATACCCCCATGACTTTGGATGCAGGTGTATATACCGTCAGCGAGACCTCTTTATCAGGCTATGCGGCTGGGAGTTGGGGGGGGGATTGTGCTGCAGATGGTTCTATTGTATTGACACCAGGTCAGATTGCAACTTGTACCATTACGAATGATGATATTGCTGCTACGATCACTTTGCAAAAGACAGTAGTCAATGATAATGGCGGGAATGCAACTCAAAGCAATTTTATACCCAGCATTGATGGTAACCCAACGAGTTGGGGCACACCGGTTGCAGTGAGCCTGACCCCTCATTTGGTTAGTGAGAGTATTTTGCCTGGCTACTCTGCTGGTTTATGGGGGGGCGACTGTGCCACAGATGGTTCTATTACATTATCTTTGGGACAAAATGCTGTTTGTACTATTACTAACGATGATATTGCTCCAACTTTGACCCTTATAAAAGTTGTGACTAATAATGATGGCGGCACAGCTTTGGTAAGTGATTGGATATTAACAGCAGATGGTCCTTCTATGCTTAGTGGTGTAACGGGAACAGGAGCAGTTACAAATGTAGTTATCGAAGCGGGGTCTTATTCTTTGCTAGAAACCAAGATTGATGGATACAGTTTGACTGCTATTACTTGTTCAGGCAATGATGAAAACGGCTTGGATGGTTTGGATATTTATCCAGGTGAAAATGTCACTTGTATATTCCAAAATGATGATATCGGTGCAACTCTAACTCTTCTTAAAGAGGTGACTAACAATAACATTGGTACTGCTGTGGATATTGATTGGACATTAAGCGCACAAGGTCCATCTGTTGTTAGCGGTAAAGAAGGAGACACTTCTATTACGAATGCAAATGTCAGTGCAGGCACCTATAGCTTAAGTGAAAGTGGACCTGCTAATTACACACAAACATCTCTAACTTGTACAGGCACTGATGCTGATGGAAGTGATGGGCTAAATCTAAAATTAGGAGAAGATGTCACTTGCACCTTCTATAACGATGACGATTTGCCTGTTGTTACGGTTCAAAACATTAATTCAACCCCTGATACAGGCGATGCAACTATTTCGGAAAATGAGACCGTCAATAACAATCTTAACCTAGCTCAACTTACTGTCCAATTCAATTGGGATGTTTATAACCCTGTTGGAGCTAGTGATACTGATGATGTTGACAATCCAAATAATTATATCCTTCTGTACTCAGCAACTGGTTCATTTAATACCCCATCTTGTGCGGTAGTGGCCAATGGTGGCGTAGTTGCGCCGGATATTCCAATTCCAGTCTTATCTGTTGTGTACAGTAATGGAGGCGGCTCCGGACCTTATGTTGCTACGCTTAATCTCAGTGCCCCATTAACAACTGTTGGCTATTATCGCTTGTTTGTATGTGGTACTACATCAATTGTGCTTGCCGTTGACCCAACAATTACCTTGTCTGGAAATGGTATTACTGCAGGAACTGATTTTGTCCGTAATTTCCGGATTACACCTGTTGCAGGAGGAGGAGGTGGTGGGGGGGGAGTAAAAGTAACAAATGCTGTAGTATTACCAACACTTCTTCCTGCAACTGGCTTCGCTCCAAACAAAGTGACTATTTTGCCGGAACAGCCTGAAGAACAGGCATTCCGTGCAACAAGTGTTTGGCTTGAGATACCACGCCTTAGCTTGAGGATGCCGATAGTTGGAGTTCCATTATATAAGGATGATTGGAATATTTCGTGGCTATGGAGAGAAGCAGGATGGCTTGAAGGAACTGCTTTCCCAACCTGGCAAGGCAATAGTGTATTAACTGGACATGTCACTTTACCAGATGGCGAAACTGGTCCTTTTGCTTTGCTTGATAAGCTGCAATGGGGAGATCGTGTTTTTGTCCATGCTTATGGAACGGTCTATATTTATGAAGTTCGTGAAAATCGAACAGTAGCGCCAAATGATACAAGTATCCTGAAACATGAAGATGAAGCATGGTTAACGCTGGTAACTTGTAAAACTTATATTGAATCGACAAATTTATATTTAAACCGAATTGCTGTGCGTGCAGTATTAATCGAAACACAGGTTGATAAGACTATCAGCGAAAAAAATGCTCGTTAACTAGAATCAAAAAAGGACGATGCACCGCTGCATCGTCCTTTTTTGATTCTAGGGCTTCGTATAGCAAATAACTCATATCATAAATAATCTATAAAACCTTAATCCGTGCTACACTTGCGCGAAATTTTGAAGGTGCGATGAACAGAAAACTCCCATTTTGGTTGAAGACTTTATATGGTTCGGGTGACTGGGGAATTGCTAGCATTAGTATGATGCGCTCGATTTTTTATGCCATCTATTTGACAGACGTGGTTGGGATTGAGCCGCGTTTGGCGTCGTTGGGCGCGTTGGTGGGCATCGTGTGGGATGCGGTCAATGACCCGATCATTGGTATGTTGAGTGATCGAGTGAAATCGAAACTTGGCAGACGCAGACCTTTCTTATTATGGTTTGCCTTCCCGTTTGGTTTGAGTTTTGTGATGCTATGGTCTGCACCGAATTGGGATAGCCAGGTTGCTTTGTTGATCTATGTGACATTGGCATTCATGATCTCAGATACGCTTACAACATTGGTGGCGGTTCCATATTATTCGCTTACTCCCGAGTTGACTCAAAATTATGACGAACGTACATCACTCTCAAGTTTTCGCTCGGTCTTTCAACTGGTGTCAGCAATGGTGGTGGTTATTTCTGCGCCCATGATCGTGGATGCCGTTATTGTGGGCGGGGGGACGCAACAACAAGGCTTTCTCACTGCCGGGGCTGTGTTTGGTGCGATCGGTTCGTTGCCGTTGTTTTTGATCGGTCTTTTTGTGCGTGAACGATTTGCAGAAGACACTCAAGAACAAGAGGAACTTTCATTTCGCGAAACTCTTAAGCTGGCTTGGCAGAATGTGCCATTTCGATATGCGGTTGGAATTTACATGTTCAACTGGTCTGCAGTGGACATGGTCTCTATCACCTTTCCGTTCTTCCTCTTGTATTGGGTGGCGCAGGGCGATTTATTGGCAAAGATCAATATCCTTGGTGTAGACCTTGCTTTAGAGTCTGCCTTCTTTGGGGTGTTGATGTTGGTCTGTGTGCTGTTCGTGCCATTCTGGTTATGGCTATCGAAACGACAAAATAAGATCAGAGCATATATTCTCGGTATGGCGGCATGGGTAATTGTGCAGGTGCTGATCTTTACCATTCAACCGGGCGAAACTAGCTACATGTTGTTCCTTGCCGGGTTGGCGGGCATTGGCGTTTCTGCTGCTTATATTTTGCCTGATTCGATTTTGCCAGATGTGATCGAGTGGGATGAACTTCGCACGGGTCGCAGACAAGAAGGAATTTATTACGGCATTCGTACCCTCATCCGTAAATTGACCGGGGCACTGATCATTTTCATCACCCTGCAAATTTTGGGTTGGTCTGGTTATCAGGCGCCGCCAGAAGATGTGACCGTGTACCAACAACCCGAATCTGCCTTGTTCATGATTCGCTTGATGGATTCTTTCATCGGCGCCGCAATTTTGGCAGGTACGATCATTCTGGCGTGGTCCTATCCGCTCACACGTGAAAAATATCAGAAGATTCAAAAGTTACTGGCTATTCGCCGAAACAAAAACGTGGAAACGGTATAACCGTTTCCACGTTTTGCTATAAAAGGCGAGAGCGCCTAGATCATCGTTGGTTCTTCGTACTTTCCGAAAACCTTTGTCATCACACCGATGATTTCCCCTAACGTGCAATAGGCACGCACACAATCCAAAATATACGGCATGGTGTTCTCGGTCCCTTCGCAGGCAATGCGCAAAGTATCGAGAGTTTGCCCAACCCGTCCGCTGTCACGCGTCTTGCGGACTTCATTCAAACGATTTAATTGGCGGCTGTATCCGTTCGGGTCCATTCGTAAAATGGGGATGGCAGCCGGTTTATCATCAAGATACGCGTTCACGCCCACAACCTTGCGGCGGTTCTCATCGATCTCACGTTGATAGCGATACGCCGCATCGGAGATTTCGCTTTGCATGAAACCTTTTTCCAATGCTGGGATGACTCCGCCCAAGTCTTGGATGCGCTGGAAGTAGGCGTACGCATCTTTCTCCATTCGGTTTGTTTGCGCTTCGACGAAGAAACTCCCCCCAAGCGGGTCGACCGTATTCGTCACGCCAGATTCTTCGGCAATAATCTGTTGAGTCCGCAAAGCGACTTTCACGGCATGTTCAGAAGGCAATGCAAGCGCTTCATCCATGGAATTTGTATGTAAACTTTGCGTGCCGCCGAGGACGGCGGCAAGAGCTTGCAACGCCACGCGGACGATGTTGTTCTCTGGCTGTTGTGCTGTGAGCGAGACACCTGCGGTTTGGGTGTGGAAGCGCATCAGCCACGAGCGCGGATTCTTCGCTTTGAAGGTTTCACGCATTTCTCGCGCCCAAATCCGACGAGCTGCACGATACTTGGCGATCTCTTCAAAGAAATCGTTATGAGCGTTGAAGAAGAAAGAGAGACGCGGCGCAAATTCATCCACATCCATGCCGCGCGCAATGCCCCAGCGGACGTATTCCATACCGTCTGCAAGGGTGAACGCCAACTCTTGCGCAGCGGTCGAACCCGCTTCACGGATGTGATAGCCCGAAATGGAAATGGTATTCCACTGCGGCACGTGTTGTGAGCCGTATTCCATCGTATCCACTACGAGACGCATGGAAGGCTCTGGCGGGAAGATGAATTCCTTTTGCGCGATAAATTCCTTGAGAATGTCGTTCTGAAGGGTGCCGCGCAATTGATCGAGGCGCACACCTTGTTTTTCAGCGGCGGCAAGATACATTGCCCAGATGATGGATGCGGGGGAGTTGATGGTCATGCTCGAAGAAACTTTATCGAGCGGAATGCCATCCAGCAAAATTTCCATATCTTTGAGTGAAGAAACAGCTACGCCACATTTGCCGAATTCACCCAGTGCTTCGGGTTGGTCAGTATCGTAGCCCATCAGCGTGGCAAGGTCGAAGGCAATGCTCAAACCGGTTTGACCCTGCTCAAGTAAGTATTTGAAGCGCCCGTTCGTCTCTTCTGCAGTACCAAAGCCTGCAAACATACGCATTGTCCACAGCTTGGAGCGATGCAACGTTGGGTGAACTCCGCGTGTGTATGGATATTCACCTGGGTTGCCGAGCGAGTCGTTGTAATCTAAATCGGCAATATCGAGCGGTGTATAAAGTCTGTTGATCGGTTCGGAGGAAGTAGTAATAAATTCGTCAGCACGTTCAGGGAGTTGATTTAAAGCTTTTTTGAGAGAAGTCTCTTCCCACTTGGAAAGCGATTGTTGTATTTCATCGAGCTTTTTTTTATCGTACATGGCATCTCCTTTGGCGAGTTGATGAGATTATAACCTGCCCCCTCCGCCGCTGAAGCGGCACCTCCCCCAAATGCGACAGAAATACCGTCGCATTTGGGGGAGGTTGGGTGGGGGTCTGGTATACTCTCAAAAAAGGTAATCTTTATGTCTCGCACTGATATTGACGTCGACCCCTGTGATCACATCACTGCTGACGCGATTGGCAAACCTGGTCAACGCGTTTTTTATCTGCATGCTTATTCTGAGCATCGCACCTACACCATCATCATTGAAAAAGCGCAATTGCTTTCACTTGCCATTGGCGTGGAGCAATTCCTCGGGCAGCTTAGCCAGCAATACCCCGACCTTGAAGAAGCTTCTGGCGATTATGTCGAAGAAGTCATGCGCATCAACCCGCCTGTCGACCCGCTCTTCCGTGCTGGAGAGATCGGCTTGGGCTACGATAAAGACCGCGACCGTGTGGTTGTCTTCGCCAAAGAACTCATCACCGAAGAACAAGACCCTGAAGAAGCTTCACAGATCCGTTTCTGGGCAACCCGCACCCAACTGCGTCAACTCGCCCGCTGGGGACAGGAAGTCTCCCAACGTGGGCGCCCCATTTGCCCACAGTGCGGTCAACCCATGGAGGCGGGTGGTCACTTCTGCCCCAAGAAAAACGGACACTTGCACTAACGTTTAAACGTGAAAACGTTCGAACGCTTAAACGTTTCCCATGACCGACATCAAAACCATCCTCACCCATGGCAGCTACGAACTTCGTGGTCAGTTCATGTTGGGTTCCAATTACACCTTCCTCGTCGATGTCCATCACGAGGATGAGGTTATTAAAGCTGTATACAAACCCAGCAAAGGCGAACAGCCCCTTTGGGATTTCCCCGATAACACGCTTGCGTTGCGCGAAGTCGCTGCATATGAATTAAGTGAAACGCTTGGCTTGCACATTGTGCCAGCTACCGTCTATCGCGACGATGGTCCGCATGGACCCGGTTCTTTACAGCAATACATCGAATACGATATCGAATATCACTACTTCAACTTCACGGTTGAAGACAAGCAAAAACTCCGTCCCGTTGTGCTTTTCGATATTCTCGCCAACAATGCCGACCGCAAAGGCAGCCATGTCTTCTTTGAGGATGACTCCCATCGCCTCTATGCCATCGATCATGGAATTTGTTTTCATGAGGAAAATAAACTCCGCACCGTGTTATGGGATTTTGCTGGTCAAGCCATTCCGGATGAATTGCTCGCGCCTCTCTCTTTGACCGGAAACTGGTCTACCCTCTTTGCGCCTTATCTCAGCCCACGCGAAGTCGACGCCCTACTCTTCCGTGCAGAAGAATTGTGTGAGTCAAAAATCTTCCCGCGCCCGTTACAAGGACGAAGGGCATATCCTTACCCGCCAATATAAACTATAGGGGCGACCTGCTAGGTCGCCCCTACGAAATTTAATCAGGAGAAATTTTTATGCACTACAACATCGCACTCATCGGTTTTGGAAATGTCGCCCGTTCCTTGGCTCGTCTGCTGGTTCGCAAACAGGATGTCTTAAAGTCAAAATATGACGTCACCTTTTCGTTTACTGGCATCTCAACCGGTCGTCACGGATACGCCGTCAATCAAGATGGATTGGATATTCAAAAAGCCTTGGACTTGGTCGAAAGCGGAAAAGATATCTCTGAGCTTTCTGTATTCCCTGTCAATGATTCGATCAGCGTGATCAACAACTCTGCCGCCAATGTGATGTTTGAAAATTCTCCGGTCAACACGCAGACTGGTCAACCCGCCGTGGATCACATTCGCACGGCATTGAATTTGGGCATGCATGCCATCACCGCAAATAAAGGTCCGGTGGTGCATGGTTACCGTGAATTGACCGCGTTAGCGGAATCGAAGGGTAAAACGTTCCGGCATGAGTCTGCCGTTTTGGGAGGCGCACCCGTTTTCTCGGTCATGCGTGAGGCGTTCCCTCTCGCGGATTTGGAATCCTTCAAAGGCATCTTCAACGCTACCACCAACGTCATCTTATCTCGCATGGAAAGCGGCGAGACCTATGAACAGGCGCTCGCGTATGCTCAGAAGATTGGTCTCGCTGAAACCGATCCCACCAACGATGTGGACGGCTGGGATGCTGCCATCAAGGTCGCATCGCTTGTCACAGTGTTATGGGATACGCCCATGACCCCGCAGCAAGTGAATCCCACTGGCATTCGTGGCATTACCAGTGAGATGATCGCCAACGCCAAGAAAGAAGGCAAACGCTATAAGTTGGTTTGCTCAGCTGAAAGGACGGATGGCAAGATCGTAGCCAGTGTTTCACCGCAGTTGGTCGATGCATCTTCGTCTCTGTATGGCATGATGAATTCCAGCACTGGCATCACCTTCCGCACAGACGTGATCATTGATTACTCCATCGTGCTCTCTGAAAAACCCGGCATGACGGGTGGACCCGTGGAAACGGCATATGGGCTCTTTGCAGATTTTGTGAATATCGTCCGCTAACCGCCCTTCTTTTATTTGAATATCATTGTTAAGTAGTAAAGTAGAGCCTTTGTGTTTACAATAGTAGACGCAAAGGCTTTTATGCCCCCTCCTAATATCTTTTACAGTACTGCCCTCTTAACGGCTGGGTTTTGTTGTTTTGTTGTCGGGCTATTGGTATTACAAAGGCGTCCGTTTACGCCGGGGTCAATTCCATTGATGGTCTTCATCCTTGCCATGTGTTGGTGGGATATTTCGTATGGCATTTTCTGGGGCGGACTTTCGAAGCCTACACCTTACTTCTGGTTGGATATCAGTTACATTGGGGTGGTTATCGTCCCGGCGGCGTTTTTTGTGTTTGCCATGCAAATTTCAGGCAGACAAGAATGGTTGAAAACACCATTATTGATCGGGTTGTATGTAGAGCCATTGTTGGTCCTAGTGCTGATGTGGACCGACCCCTGGCATAATCTTTTCTTTGCTGGCAAACGGTTGGAAAACACTGGCATGATATTAAATGCTGGACCAGTATTTTGGGCGAACGTTGTATATTCTTATCTACTGTTATTGGTTACGTTCATTTTGTTGGTGCGTAGATTTATGACCACCTCGGGAATTTATCGCCGCCAGCTTGGGGTTGTGATTGCTGGGGCAGGTGTGACCTGGCTCAATAGTTTTATTTTTGTCACTGGTTTAAGCCCATTCCCCAATGCCGATAACACGCCTTTTTCATTTACGATTGCAGCCTTTGCGTTCGCCTATGCTTTGCTTCGTTATCGTATGCTGGATATTGTGCCTGTTGCGAGAGATACGCTCATTGAAGGGATGAGTGACGGTGTGCTTGTTTTGGATACGAACAATCGCATTGTAGATATGAATCCCGAAGCGGAAAAACTTCTCTCCGCCTCTTCCGCCGGGACGATTGGCAGGCACGTGGAAGAAGTTTTCGCCCCGTGGGCTGATCTTGTAAAAACATTTTTGAACGTGGACCAAACCCGGGTGGAAGTTCTAGCCAGCCGTGACTCAGATACATATCTCGACCTTCAAATTTCCCCATTGTTCGATAAACGAAAAAACTTTATCGGACGTTTGGTAATGTGGCGTGATATTTCACGCTTGAAGAAAATTCAAACCGAGCTTGAAAAACTCGCCACCCAAGACCCGCTGACCCATGTCTACAATCGGCGTCATTTTTATACGCTGGCGGAAGTGGAAGTTCACCGTTCTTTACGTTCTCAATTCCCATTCTCGGTCATCTTAGTGGACATTGATTATTTCAAGAGCATTAACGATAAATACGGACACAAAGCTGGCGATGAAGCATTAATCCACTTTACGAAGGTTTGCATACAGAACCTTCGTAAAGTGGATGTGTTTGCCAGATTTGGCGGTGAAGAATTTGTCATTCTGCTGCCCGAAGCGGACTTGGATCAAGCCAAAGAGACAGCCGAGCGAATTCGAAAGATCGTGGAAAGCACGGTGCTGAATATCGATGACCATCAATTCAAGATCACTGCAAGTTTTGGCGTTTCCACGTTTAGGGGCAGTTCTGATACGTTGGACCTACTGCTGCAAAAATCAGATGAAGCTTTGTATGCTGCAAAAAATACAGGACGCAATCGGGTCGTCTGCGCAGACTAACTTATGCAACTAACAAAATCACCAAGGCTACAATAGCGGGGACAGCCTGAATGTAAAAGATGCGCTTGCTGACGGTGAACGCGCCAAAGATTCCCGCGATGATGACACAACTGAGGAAGAAGATTTTCACCGGGGCACCTGCCATGAGTCCCCACAGCAAACCGGCGGCGAGAAAGCCGTTGTATAGTCCCTGATTCATGGCGAGACGTTTCGATTGCTTGGCGAATTCTGCGGTGAGGTTGAAAGATTTCATGCCGCGGGGTTTGTCCCATAGGAACATTTCGAGGTAGAGGAAGAAGAAGTGCAAGAGGGCGACGATAACAACAAGAATGTCTGATACGAGTTTCATAAAGTTCTCCTTGGGCGAATGAGGTGATTTTCACCTGTGAGTATAGCAGACCCTGAAAACAGAACAAAAATTCTGTTATACTGCGACCATGATTTGTAGGGGCGAGTCGCGACTCGCCCCTACACGAGGTATCTAATGGCAAAAACAAAAACTCATACCCGATATGTCTGCCAACAATGCAGTCGAGTCTCTGCTTCGTACATGGGCAAATGCCCACAGTGCGGCGCGTTCGACAGCATGGTGGAAGAAGTTGTCCACGATGAACCGGTGGCGAAGAAAGGCGCGGTCAATGTTCGAGGGTTGACCGGGCGTTCGGAGCCGCGACCCATTTCCGAGGTCAGCGGTGAGGCGGAAGATCGCGTTCACCTGCCCATTGGCGAGTTTGCGCGTGTGCTCGGCGGCGGCATTGTCCCTGGTTCCATCGTGCTCGTAGGCGGTGACCCGGGTATCGGCAAATCCACACTCATGCTGCAAATGGCAATTGAGATGGGCAAGGTGCAGCGCGTGTTGTATGTGTCGGGCGAAGAGTCGGAACGACAGATCAAGATGCGTGCTTCTCGTTTGTTCAACGGCGGGAAAGATATGCCGAAGGATTTGCTGTTGGTGACGGAGACGAATCTCGAAGTGATTTTCAGCCACGTCCGCGAATCAAAACCGGACCTGTTGATTGTTGACTCCATCCAGACTACCTACCTCGCTGAATTGGATTCATCGGCGGGCTCGGTTTCGCAGGTGCGCGAATGTTCGTCGCAGTTGCGTGAGTTGGCGAAGTCCAGCGGCGTGACGGTGTTTATGATCGGGCATGTGACCAAAGAAGGCGCGATTGCCGGTCCGCGCGTGTTGGAACATATCGTGGACACGGTTTTGTATTTGGAAGGCGACCGCTTCCAGGCGTATCGTCTGTTGCGTTCGGTGAAGAACCGTTTCGGCGCGACCTCTGAAGTGGGTGTGTTTGAAATGCGCGAAGGCGGCATGATCGAAGTGACCAACCCGTCTGAAGCGTTTTTGGCGGAGCGTTTGATCAATGCCGCGGGGTCTGCGATTGCCGTAACGATGGAAGGGACACGTCCCATCCTCGTGGAAGTGCAGGGGCTGACCTCACCGACTCAATTCGGGAATGCACGCCGCACGCCCAACGGTGTGGACTTTAATCGTCTGTTGCTCATCACGGCCGTACTCACTCGCCGCGTTGGGTTGAAACTTGCAGAGCAAGATGTGTTTGTGAACGTGGTGGGCGGTATCCAAATCGACGAACCCGCCGCAGACTTAGCCGTTGCGGCTGCCATTGCTTCCTCTTGGCGTGATGTGCCGATTCAAGCCAATCTGGTGTTGATCGGTGAAATCGGCTTGGCAGGTGAGTTGCGTATGCCGGGGCAAATGGTGGCGCGTTTGCGTGAGGCGCAGAAATTGGGCTTCAAAACCGCCATCGTCCCGAAAGCGATTCGTAAAGGGGAAGAATATCCAAAAGGCATCGAGATCATCGAAGTCCGCTCGGTGGACCAGGCGTTGGATAAGGCGTTGAAGAAAGAGAAATAAACGATACAGGTGCTGAGATGGCGACTTTAGCGCGAAAAATGAAATTGCAGGACGGTCAACTTGCGGTTGTGTTGAATGCTCCAGAAGGAGCCTTGCAAGACCTGGAGCCGTTGCCGTTTGGGGTGATTCTCTCTGAGAACGGAAGGATTCCTGCTGATTGGATTCTGATCTTCGTCAAAAATCAAGCAGAGTTGGAAAAGGTTCTGCCCAAGGCGCTTAAACTATTTCAGCCCGAAACCCTTTTGTGGATCGCTTATCCCAAGAAAACCTCTAAGATCAAAACAGATTTTACTCGTGATACGGGTTGGTCTTTTTTACAGGATAAAGACTTGCGCTGGGTGACCCTTGTTTCGTTCAATGAAGACTGGTCCGCTTTTGCTATGCGCCGCTATAAACCCGGCGAGCCGCGCCAGACCTTTGTCTAGGAGTAGATCATATGTGCCGAAGTATCAAACCCCTTAGAAATATGGATCATCCCGTTACGGAGCAGGAAATTTACGAAGCCGCTCTGCAATATGTGCGCAAAGTGAGCGGATATCGCAAGCCATCTAAAGCCAATGAAGAGGCTTTTAATAAGGCAATTGAAGAAGTGGCGGAGTCTACGCGGAAGATGTTGGAATATCTAAAGAGTAATAGTCGATCTCTAACGGAAACTTAATTAAAGAAATAGCGTAAATCAAGGTATGGAATATATAACAGGGATATTCAACAACCGAGAGCTAGCCATATTAACTTGGTTAATTATATTGTTTATATGGGCGTTAACAAATAAACATTTCAGACAAGTTTTACTTGTCATTTTAAAGTTTTTCTCTTCGCTACAAATCTTAATTCCATTAGCTTTTATGGGCGCTTACATTTGGGGAATGATCTATTTATTTTCAGAGGTGCGTCTCTGGAATATCTCAAACTTAAAGGATACGATTGTTTGGATATTGGGATCAGCATTTGTAATGTTTGTAAACGTAAATGATGTGAAAGACAATAAATATTTCACTAAAATACTTAATGACAACCTAAAAGCTATTTTGATTGTAGAGTTTATCGTAAATGCCTATACTTTTGGCTTCTGGAGTGAATTCATTCTTATTCCTTGTATTGTCGTCTTAAGTTTATCGCTTTCTGTTGCAGAGCGTGATAAGAAATACGGCATACTTAAAGATTTTCTTCAAAAGTTAATGAGCTTTATTGGGCTGGTCTTTGTTGTTTATTCCTTCTATAAAGCTTTTACTAACCTCTCAGACTTTGCAACAGTAGGTCATTTGACTGAATTTTTGTTGCCTCCTGTGTTTACCATAGCATTCCTTCCTTTCATGTATATAGCTTCACTTTACGCAATTTATCAATATACTTTTATTCGTTTGTCAATTTTCAAAAATGAAAAAAAGTTAATTAGGTATGCGAAGTTGAGGATTTTTACTAGATTTCATTTCAACCACGCAAAATTGAGAAAATGGAGCGAGAGAGTTGGAGCTTTGAAGTTTTCTAATAAGGAGGATATAGAAGATTTATTAAATAAATGATATTTAGCAACCACTTTCCCCTTTCCACCGTATACCTTCTTAGTAATAACCTAAGGAGGTTTTTCTTTATGTACCGCAAACTTATACCCTTTCTCTCAATTCTTGCGCTGACGGCGTTGGCGTGTGGAATTAGTGTACCCAAGCCACCTACACCTCAACCCGAAGTGACTGAAGATATTAAAGCCGACTATCCAGATGCCGATGAGGTCAACTTGAAATTGCGTTTTGGCGCGGGCGAACTTACGCTTAACCCTGGTTCTGATGCTCTTGTGAATGGTACCGCTACATATAACTATGACGAGCTCAAACCCGAAGTCAACACCGATGGCGGCGATGTGGAAGTCCGCGTGGGAGATGGGAATCTCAACATCTTCCCGAATCTCAACAACCTCAAGAATGTATGGGACCTGAAACTCGGCGATCAGCCCATGAACCTGTCCATTGAGTCTGGCGCTTATGATGGCACCTTCGAATTGGGCGGGCTCTCGCTCACGCGCCTGGATATCAAGGATGGCGCTGCAAACGTGGAACTCGCTTTCTCTGAACCAAATCCCGTTGAGATGAGCACCTTTACCTATAGCACAGGCGCATCTGATGTGAAGATTACCGGGTTGGCAAATGCCAACTTTAGCTTCTTCGATTTTTCTTCTGGCGCAGGCGATTACACCCTTGATTTCTCTGGCGATTTACAGCGTGATGCTTCGGTTAAGATTGAAACCGGCTTGAGCAACTTCATCATCATCGTGCCCGATGGGGTAGATGCCGTGGTCACAGTGCAGGGTGGGCTGTCGAATGTGAATGCAGGCCCCGGCTGGGAAAGAAGCGGAGACGATTACGTCCAAAAAGGGGAAGGTCCCACGCTCACTTTTGTCATCGAGATGGGGGCAGGGAATCTGACTTTGGCACGTTAGTCCATAACAACTCAAGAATTACGGATTACGTGTTGCGTAATCCGTAATTTGTTTAAAAAGGATCTTCCTAATTCAGCGCGAAAGGTCATAATTCATCAGTGACCTCTATCACTTGCCTTGTAACGGCGTTCACAATAAAATCGTGATTGTGGGTAAGTTTTACCTATATTAAGTGAGGTCTATTATGCAAATCACCCGACAAGCCGATTATGCTGTACGCGCTGTGCTCCACCTTGCTCGCAATGGCGAGACCCGCACCGCAACCAGCCTGATCGCCGAAGAACAAAAAATTCCACCCTCCTTCCTTGCGAAGATCATTTCTCAACTTTCGATTGCCGGGTTGTTGCACACCTCCCGCGGAGCGCGCGGCGGCGTAACCCTTGCGCGTGAACCGAAAGATATTACATTGCTTGAAGTTATCGAAGCCATCGACGGTCCCATTCAGCTCAATGAATGCGTAGGCGACACTGGAACTTGCTCCTTTGATGATAACTGTCCGCTGCGCCCGGTATGGTGCGAAGCTCAAGAGCAATTGGTTGGGCGCTTGAAAGGCACCAACTTTGCAGATATGATCGCCAAAGGTCAAACCACGGCGTAAGGTCAAAGAAATCAAAGCCTCTCGGCTATAATAGCCGGGAGGCTTTTTTTTATATACCCTATGGGTAATTCCATTTGCAAGGATAAACCTATGAAACAACACCGTGGATTTTTGATGGCAGTCTTGCTCATGTTGACTGCTTTGGCATGTGTCGTGCCGGGATTACAACCCGCCTCTGCGATTCCGCCGACACCTGATACACGACTTGACCGCATGGTCGCTGAGACCGTTGCTGCCGCTCTGGCATTAACGCAACAAGTTCCTACCGCCACCCCTACTTCAACACCGACCCCAACCAGCACCCCCACAAGCACGCCGCTGCCTGTTGAGCCAACCCAAGCCGAAGAAAGTGTCTTGGATAAGAACACCGATGGCACCAGCTCTTTCATTGACTTGAGCGGCAAGTATCAATTTACGGTTCCTACGCAGTGGCTTGCGTTACGCATCAACTCTCCAGAATATGATGAAGCCGTGTTATTGCCTGAAGCCGCAAACCCCGCGATTCAAAATCAACTTTCGGTCATCCAAAAACAGGACCCGAATGTTTTCCGCCTTTTCTTGCTCGATATCAATGAAGAACATATCGACAGCGGCTTTGTTACCAACGTCAATTTAGTATGGGACCCACAAATGGAAATTTCGGTCGCTACCGATTCAGACCTCAAAGGTTTAGCGGCTACTTTGCCTACTTCTCTAAAAGATGCTGAAGTGACCGGTGTTGAGATCAAAACCACAACCGGCGGTTTATCGTACGGCGTTATCACTGCCACCACACCTCTCATGACGCAGGAAGGCGCCCGGTTGAATGTGTATCAAAAATTGGTATTTTTTGATCTGCCTACCGGAACCTTATCGGTAACTCTCTCCACCACTGAAAAGTGGCAAAGCACAGTTGAGCCATTCTTTGATGAATTCGTTACCTCTTTCCTTATATTGGAATAACGGAGACTGACATGTCCACACCTCGTGTTATCCGCGCGCCACGCGGCACCGAACTGACTTGCAAGAACTGGCTCAGCGAAGCTGCCTATCGTATGATCCAAAACAACCTCGACCCTGAAGTAGCAGAAAAGCCAGAAGATCTTGTCGTCTACGGTGGGCGTGGTAAGGCTGCGCGCACTTGGGAAGCGTATGATGCGATTTTGGAATCGCTGAAAAACCTTGAAGAAGATGAAACACTGCTTGTGCAATCGGGCAAGCCGGTTGTCATCTTTAAGTCTCACAAAGATGCACCAAAGGTATTGATCGCCAATTCCAACATTGTGCCACATTGGGCAACTTGGGAATATTTTGATGAACTCGCCAAAAAGGGTCTCATCATGTACGGGCAGATGACCGCCGGTTCATGGATCTACATTGGCACGCAAGGCATCTTGCAGGGAACCTACGAAACCTTCGGTGCGCTTGCCAAGCTCAAAGGCTGGGGCTCGCTCAAAAGGAAGTTTGTTCTCACCGCAGGGTTGGGCGGAATGGGCGGCGCTCAACCTCTTTCCATCACCATGAACGAAGGCGTGGGACTCATCGTCGAAGTGGACCCCGAGCGTGCAGAGCGTCGTCGCGCCATTGGCTATGTGGACATGGTCGTGGATAACCTCGAAGAAGCCATGACCCTCGTGGAAGAAAATGTAAAGAATGGCACACCCAAGTCTATTGGGCTAATCGGTAACGCTGCGGATGTGTACACCGAACTCTCACAGCGTGGAATCATTCCGGATGTGGTGACAGACCAAACGTCGGCGCATGAGGCGTTGTTCTATGTCCCATCGGGGTTGAGCATTACTGCTGCAAATCAACTGCGAGAGTCTGACCCGGAAAAATACAAAGCCATGTCAATGGACTCGATGGCAAAGCATGTCCAAGCGATGCTTGCTTTCCAGCGTGCTGGTGCGGAAGTATTTGATTATGGCAATAACTTGCGCCAACAAGCTTATAACCATGGCGTGAGCGATGCCTTTGAATTCCCCGGTTTTGTGCCTGCCTACATCCGTCCGCTGTTTTGTGAGGGCAAAGGTCCTTTCAGATGGGTAGCACTCTCTGGCGATAAGGAAGATATTTACACCACCGATCAGGCGATTATGGAACTCTTCCCTGAAGATGCGCATTTGCATCGTTGGTTGAAGATGGCGCGAGAGAAAGTGCCTTTCCAAGGTTTGCCCTCGCGCATCTGCTGGCTTGGCTATGGCGAACGTGTAAAAGCCGGTTTGATGTTCAATGAGTTGGTGGCAAGTGGGAAAGTGAAAGCTCCTATTGTCATTGGGCGTGACCATTTGGATTCGGGTTCGGTCGCTTCGCCCAACCGCGAGACCGAAGCCATGAAAGACGGCTCAGACGCGATTTCAGACTGGGCGATCCTCAATGCCATGATCAACGCTGTGGGCGGCGCGACTTGGGTATCGTTCCATCATGGCGGCGGCGTGGGCATGGGATATTCACAACATGCCGGTCAGGTCATCGTCGCCGACGGCACGCCAGAAGCTGCCAAACGTTTGGAACGTGTCCTCACCACCGACCCCGGCATGGGCGTAGTACGTCACGCCGATGCTGGGTATGATATTGCAGTGGAAGCTGCGAAACGTCATGGCATCAAAATGCCGATGTTGAAATAACTTGTATGGAATCATTGGGGCGACTCATCTTGATCTAGGGTCGCCTTTTGTTATTGGAGAAATCTTCTGAAACGACTTACTCTTCTTCTCCTTGCTTTTCTTATCGCAGGTTGTGGTACGCTCCCCAATATTTGGGGTAGCTCTTTGCCACCTGTTCCCACGCCTACGGGTTTCCCTACAGATACACCAACAATCACACCGACTTCTGCTGCGTCCCTCACTCCCACTATTACACCAACGACCACAGCTACATTTACACCCAGCCCAACTTTCACGCCAACGGCTACTCCATTACCCTCTCGTGCAAATATTAAGCGCGCCATTATCATCAGTTTTGATGGCTTGCGTCCCGATGCCATTGATGAAGCCCCCATGCCCAATTTGATAGCGCTGCGTGCTGAATCTGCGAATAATCCGCTTACTGCTTACACCATTGACTATCCCGCTACATCGCCCAGTCATGCTTCCATGGTCACGGGAGTTTGTATGGAAGATCATGGCGTCATTTACAACAAATTCTTCATGTACATGGGGTATGCCAAAGGGCCAGATATCTTCCAGCTTGCGCACGATGCGGGTCTGCGCACGGTAATGATCGTTAGTAAAGATAAATTACGTCAACTTGCTGAGCCAGAAACGACAGATGTGTTTGAAGTAGCCTATGGTGACCCTGCTATTGGGCGTGCTGTGATCCCTCAAATTGAACAAGATTTTGGATTGATGTTCATTCATGTTGCCACCCCCGATAACCGCGGACACAAATATGGATGGATGTCTGGTGAGTATCTCAAGGTTTTGCGTGAAGGGGATGTGATACTTGGCGACATTATTCAAGCTCTCAAAGACAATGACATGTACGATAGCACTTTCATTCTTGTCACCTCCGATCATGGCGGGCATGAAAAGAATCACATTGGTACACTCATCGAAGATTTTCGAATTACATGGATAGCTCATGGTCCTGGCGTGATTCCGCAGGAGCTTGATTTGCTTATGTATACCTTCGATACTGCACCCACAGTTGCGTATGCACTAGGGTTGCCAATCAACCAAGAAGAATGGGATGGCATTCCCGTCTTTAAGATCTTTGGCGAAGACCAACCCAGAATCCACGATAAATACCCTTGTAAGACCTAAATAGAAGACATCCCTTTATATGATTCGAAAACTCCGCATCCTGACTCTGCTCTCGATCTTTCTTCACGCCTGTGTCTCTGCTTCCGCCTCCACCCCTCCGACCGAGACTCTTACACCCCCAATCCCTACCGCCTCGCTGACACCTAGCCCAATTCCGCCTGCGCCTGAAACGCCACAACCGACACTCACTATTCCTGCTCCTCAACCGATCTCACGGGTTTTCATAGTCACCTTTGATGGACTCCGCCCCGATGCCATTGATGCGGCTGGGATGACCAACGTCCAAGAGATGATGAAGAATGGAGCCTACACCCTCACCGCACAGACCATCATGCCCAGCACCACCTTACCGGCTCATTCTGCCTTGGTGACCGGTACCTGCCCTGCTAAAAATGCAGTCCGTTGGAATGAATATGTCCCACAAAATGGGTATGCCCTCGGCACCGACATCTTCGACCTCACTCGTTCTGTCGGTTTGCGGACCGTGCTCGTTGTTGGTAAGGAAAAGCTACGTCAGATCACAGAAAGCACCGATTTCTTTGGCTGGGTGGATAATACCGATGAAGCAAAAGACAAGACCACATTAGATAACATGGCGCTCGAACAAATCGAGCAAGGGTTTGGTCTCATGATGGTACATTTCCCTGATGGGGATGTGGTTGGGCATGAGTATGGTTGGCTTTCCAAACAACAGTTAAGCGCTTATAAAAAGAACGACCAATCTTTTGGTCGCTTTATCAGCGCTATGAAAAAGAACGGATATTATGACGGCACACTTTTCATCATTACATCTGATCATGGCGGTGCATTAACCGACCCACCACACGGCACAAATATTCCCGAAGCCATGACAATTCCCTGGATTATCAGCGGACCGCAGATCGTGCCTGGTCCGTTGAAAACACCAGTCTATATTTTTGATACCGCTCCCACTGTGGCATTTGCACTGGGCTTGCCCTTGCAAGCCGAATGGGACGGTACTCCTGTTTATGAGGCGTTTGGCTTACCCGTCGATCCGCTCCATCAGGGTGGTTGCCCGGGCTTGACTCCATAGTATGCCAGCCAAACACAACTCGCTTATCAAATTATTTTGGGCATTCCACCTGAAACTTTACCTGTGGAGTTCGGGGCGTATCGGCAATATGATTCGCGGACTGCCAGTTCTTCTTCTGACCACCAAAGGCAAAAAAACCGGTCAACTCCGCACCAAAGCGTTGATGTACCTGCCTTATGGAAATGCCTTTGTTGTCATCGCCTCGAACCTTGGGAAAGATAATCACCCCGCCTGGTGGCTCAACCTGCAAGCAGACTCTGCTGCAACTGTGCAAATTAAGGATTCACGTTTTTCTGTCCATGCCCGCGAAGCCGAAGGTGACGAGCGCGAAAAAATATTTAACGCACTCGCAGAAAAGACTCCCGATTACGAACAATATCGTGCATGGACGTCCCGCCGTATTCCGCTGGTGATTTTGGAACGGCGATAATTATTTCACTCTGCTAAAATCCTCCTGCTCGACAAACATGAGACCATAAAGGAATCTTTCCATGACCCAAACCTACGATGCCATTGTCATTGGTGCAGGTGTGATGGGCGCAAGCATCGCCTTTCACCTCGCCGAACGCGGACTCAAGACCGCCATCCTTGAACGCACCGTCAGTGCGGCAGGTGCCACTGGTCACTCCAGCGGACTCGTCCGCATGCATTATGACCTTGCGGCTGAGTCGCATTTGACCTTTGCCAGCTACAAAAATTATTTCAATATATGGAAAGACCGTGTGGGCGGCGAATGCGGTTTTCAACAGACAGGTTTCTTGCAGATCGCCAAACGTGAACACGAAGACAAACTACGCGGCAATGTTGAAAATCAAAAAAAGATTGGCATCAACACCTCGGTCATTTCGGTGGATGAAGTGCGCAAACTCTTCCCTGATCTCGTCACCGAACATTTTGATTATGCCGCCTACGAACCGGACTCCGGTTATGCCGATGCAACGCTGACCACCAACTCATTTCTCGCGGCTGCCAAACGCAACGGCGCGACTCTCGTCCAAAACTGCGAGGTGACAGCCATCCACCAGAGTGGCGGAAAGGTGACCGGCGTAACAACCACCCAAGGTGATTTCTCAAGCCCAATCGTCGTCAATGCGGCGGGACCGTGGGCAAAACTTGTCGGCGCATTGGCAGGGATCGATATCCCGATCATCACCTGGACTCACGATGTCGCCTTCTTGCATCGCCCGCCCACGTTGGGAAAATTCCCTGCCGTGATCGATGACGTTATAAATTGCTATTTCCGCCCTGAGGGGAGTGCCTTGATCCTTGCGGCAGGCGAAGATGAAAGTTTGCGCGGCGAAGCGCCCGATGCTGAAGACCAAACGCCTACGCCAACCTTTCTCGAAAAGCTCATCGACGCGATGGTGCAGCGCATGCCGAAGATCGAAGAAAGCGGACTTCACTCCATCCATGTTGGGCGCGATGGCATCACTCCCGATCAACGCGCCATCTACAGCGGAACCGACTTGGGCGGGTTTTATCTCGCCTGTGGCTTGAGCGGCACCGGTTTCAAAACCTCCCCTGCGGCTGGGGCGAGCATGGTCGAATTAATTTTGGATGGAACCCCAAAGACCGTAGACATCTCGCCATTCCGTTTCAGTCGCTTCGCCGAAGGGAAGTTGCTCGAAGGCGAGTATGGGTATGGGCATATTTGGAAGTGATTTCTTTTCACTACGAAGAAGAACAAAAAGATTTCCCGTAACATTTTGCCCTTTGAAGACGTATAATAAAGATAGCACGAACATTCTAATAATCAGAACGGTAGACTTATGCAGTTTGCAACGACTCAATTAACGGTAGCAGAATATTTTGCAGGAATTGGACTTGTGCGAATGGGCTTACAGCCCTACGGCTGGAAAGTCATTTTTGCTAATGATTTTGCGCCTAAAAAATTTGAGATGTATCAAGATTTTTTCCCTGATGCTAACGAACACTATAAAGTTGAAGATATTTTCAAGCTCAACGCTGATGAAGTCCCATCAACCACATTAGCGACTTGTTCCTTTCCTTGCGTAGATCTTTCGTTAGCAGGAAATATGAATGGCATAATAAAGGGCGATCATTCAAGTGCCTTTTGGGGATTTATCAATGTACTCAAAGCGCAAGGCGACTCTGCTCCACCTTTTGTTATGGTAGAGAATGTACCTGGTTGGCTTCATTCGAATAAAGGAAACGATTTCAGAGTAACAGTTCAAGCCTTAAATGAATTAGGTTATTTTTGTGATGTCTTTGTGCTAGATGCTCTAAGATTTACGCCGCAAAGTCGCTTACGTGTGTTTTTAATTGGCTCAAAGCTTGTTACAACTCCAACAGCGCCTGATTTGATTCTAAAACGTTCAAAGTCATTATTGTCGGATCAATTAAGAAAAAGCATTGATGCAAATAGAGATTTACTTTGGTTCTTCAATGATCTTCCCGAGCCGCCGCCAATAAACAAATCAGGATTATCAGAAATTATTGAAAAGCTAGAAGACTCAAATAATCGTTGGTGGTCACAAGAAGAAACGAATCGCCACCTTGAAATGATGGCAGATTCACATCGTGAAAGAGTTGAAAAGCTAAAATTGAATAAAAATATTTCATATAGAACTTTTTATCGCAGACGCCGTGAAGGAATGCAAAGAGCAGAGGTTAGAGATGACGATTTATCTGGCTGTTTGAGAACTGCGGTTGGTGGGAGTGGCAAACAATTTTTAATAGAAGCTGGTGCAAACCAACTTAGAATGCGAGCAATGACGCCCCGAGAATACGCGCGCTTGCAGGGTGTTCCAGATAACTACAATATTTCGATAAATGGAGTTCAAGCACTTACAGGCTTTGGAGATGCTGTTTGCGTACCCGCTATCTCTTGGATTGCTGAAAATGTTTTGAATCCATTGGCAGAAAAATTACTACTACATCCAGTTGGGTTTTTATTAAATGAACGGCAATCTCAAGGTTGATTATAGAAATACAAGTCATTAAATGTGCGTGAGCAAAAATTTTAAGGCACGATAATTGAGTCCATCTTAAGGTTTAAAGAATGAAGTAACAAATACAGAAAAGCTAAAGGCGTGGTTGACGAAGGAGTTAAAAGTGGATAAATTAAAACAGGAATGCCATGACATTTTGGCAAGATGGCTTGAATCATGCACAAGGAATAGCAAAATTTCTCGCAATACTGTTGCGATGGGCATTGTTGTAATTGACCATTTAAGACGGAGTAGCCCAGTATCACGTAACGATGTTATTTCACAAGGTGGTGAAGTCAGCGGAGCACGCTCAGGTCTTGGAAAAATTCTCGAATCTTATGGAGTTCCAAGTAGTTATTTGAAAGAAATTACAACTCGACAAGGGCACCAAGATGGTCAGAGGCTTTTTGAAATGTTTGAATGGGGTGCCAAGTTTCTTCAAGCGTCTGAGACTGAACGGGATGTGATTTTACTTGAACTTATTGATACTTTGCGTAACCTTGCTAATGATTGGTTGAAACGTCAAAATCTAAAATTGGATATTGACCGTCGTCAAGACCCTGCAACATGGGTAAACATAATTGTAGAAAATGCAAAAGGACGCTCAGGTGGAATTGTTGAACAACAACTCGTTGGGGCAAAGTTAGCTCGGCGGTTTCAAGATGTTGATATTCCAAACCATCCAGCCCATGCTGCTGACAGGCAAACAGAAAGAATGGGCGATTTCGCGATTTCAAATTTGGTTTACCACGTAACTGCTGCACCATCAAGAAATGTCCTGCAAAAATGTGCTGATAACCTAAAAGTTGGGCTACATCCAATCTTATTAATTCCCCGTGAACAGGAAAATAAAGTGCGAGTGCTTGCACAGGATGAAGGAATTGACCAGCAACTTACAATTGTTTCAATTGAGAGTTTTATCGGGTTGAATATCATTGAATTAGCAACAGATGAAAACAAAGATTTTTTTAGTGTTTTGAAAGAAATTGTTGAGATTTACAACACCCGGTTATCAGCAGTTGAAACTGATCTATCATTACAAATCGAAATTAGATAAAGTTACTCGCTCCTCGGCAAAAACAGGACTGTGTTTCATTCACAGTCCTGTTTTGATCTTATTACAAAGCAAAGGCTATAATCCCACAAAAATTATGGCAAGCTTAAAATTAAACCCCACACAAATAAAAAAATATCACCGCGAAGTTATAGAAGCATTAACCGCCATCAGCAACCCTGCCTTTGGCAAAGCTGTGCAGCAAGACCGTGGCTCTCAACTCAAGCATCTTGGGATCAAGTTCCCCGCGTTAAGGCGTAGGGTTAAACAAGGTTTCTCTTTTTACGAATTACCAGAAGAACAGATACTAGAAGTGTGGAATTCTCTTTGGCAAACATCCCCATACGGTGACGTGCTTTTTGCCGCACTTGAATACTACCTCCCCATTGTAAAAAAACAAGTTCCTAAAAATTTATGGTCTGTCGTGAAGGGCTGGGTTCCACGCGTTGACAATTGGTGCCATAGTGATGGATTAAGCGCCATCTATTCGCGCATACTAGAGAGCAACCAAAAAGAAGTGTATGCGCAGCTCCTAGAGTGGAATCAAGCCGAGAGTGAGTGGTTGAGGCGTATGTCTTTGGTCAGCCTGATCCATTACAGCGGCAAGAACGCTGTCTTTATGCCGTTGAAGAAAGTCCTGCCGTTGGTAACGAACTGCCTGGATGACGAACGCTATTATGTGCAAACTGCCGTGGGTTGGGTCTTGCGAGAGATGCGGCAGGTGCATCAACACGAGGTTATCCAATATTTACAAACACATGCAGGCAGGTTAAGCACGCCCGCTTTTTCACGAGCCGTTGAACGTTTGAATGCCAAAGAACTGAAGAAATTACGCGAGCTGCGAAAAGCCAGCTAAATCCCTGCTAAAATCCGCATATGATCACGTATCGCCAAGCCACCCTCGAAGACAACTTAACCGCCTTCAACATCTGCCGCGCCGCCCTTGAAGATTTCAGCAAGCGCACCGGCGTGCAAGCCATCACCGGCGCCAACGACCCGCAGACTCGCGAAAAATTGTGGGAGACCCGCAAACCGTTTTGGGATCATCTCGCCAACACCAGCGACAATTTTTGGATCGCAGAAAAAGACGGCGAAGCCATCGGCTATGCCCGCAGTATTTTGCGCGGCAATCATCGCGAGCTGACCGAGTTCTTCGTCTTGCCGGGCAGCCAGTCTGCGGGCGTGGGCAGAGAGTTGATTCAACGCGCTTTCCCCTCAGACGTGCCGCATCGTACCATCATCGCCACGCCCGATATCCGCGCCCAGGCTCGTTATCTGAAGTCGGGCGTGTATCCCTTCATGACCGAATTTTATTTTGAGCGTACCCCCGAAGCCGTGGAAGTGGAAACGGATCTTGTCATCGAATTGGCAGACGCTTCGCCCGCCTCTTTCGAAGACTTGGGCCGAATCGACCTTTCAATCCTTGGCTTCCGCCGAGACGTGGACCACCAATTCTTAACTAGTGACCGCAGTCTGTATTTTTACAAACGCAATGGACAAGTGATCGGCTATGGCTATATCAAGGCTGATTATTACGGTCCGTTCGCTGTGCTTGAAAAAGATGACTTTCCCGCCGTGCTTGCCCATGCCGAAACTGAAGCACATAAAATGGGAGCATCGGTCGTAGGGTTTGAAGTGCCCACCATCAACTCCAGCGCCATCGGTCACCTGCTCAAACGCGGATACCGCCTCGAAGGCTTCCTCGGCTCGATCATGTCTGAAAAACCGTTTGGGAAATTTGAGAATTACTTGCTCACCAGTCCACCCTATATTTTGTGACAAAGAATAAATTAAACACGAAGGACACAAAGAGCACGAAGGAAAAAGACCTTTGTGTCCTTCGTGCCCTTTGTGTTTAAGCCTTTACGAAGAGAACAACTTTTCAAACACCTCGGGGCAATATTTCTGCACCATCTCGCTTGAAATTCCATTCTCTTTGCAGATCTCGGCATATAAGTCCACAGACGGGCGGCGGATACGTTTCTGGGTATCCAAATCTAAGCCCCAGAGACCGAAGCGCTGCGTCCAACCGCGCTCCCATTCAAAGTTATCCACCAGTGACCAGTGGAAGTAACCCTTCACGGGCCAGTTGAAGTTGACCGTGCGCCACACTTCATGCAAGTGCTGCACCAAATAGCGTGGACGCATGTGGTCATCAAAATCTTCCACGCCATTCTCCGTGATGATAATAGGCAGGTTCGGGTAGGTTCGCACGATCCATTTGATAGAGTCATAAATGCCATGGGGAATATTCGCGAGAAAATTCGTGTCGCTCATATCGGCGTTTTTGGGGTACCCACTATTCGAGAACATTTGGTCCGCTTTGGCGAGGTCAAACCAGACCGTATCCACCGAGTAATAGTTCAAACCGAGATAATCTTGAGTGCCTTTGGCTTCAGGAATATTGAAATTGCCGATCGGTGTTTTCATCACGCCAGTTGAGATCGCCGTTGGGAAGCCCATGTTGACGCCCTCATAGCGAATATTGCGCATTAAGCGATCCAAAGGCGACCAACTCAAGCGCGGCACCATCGGGCGGAAGTGCAAGGCATACCCAACACGGGCTTCTGGCTGCAACTCATGAATGGCACGGTACGCAGCTGCATGCCCGCGCACCATGTTGGCGATGACTGGCATGGCTTGCTTCAAATCTTTTTTCCCAGGCGGGAAATCTCCGGTTACATATCCGCTCAGGGCATAGACGTTCGGTTCGTTGATTGTCACCCATAGATTGGTGTATTCCTTCAACGAATCCACCATCTTACGGACGTATTTCTCGAATAACGGCACGATCTCTTCGGTCTCCCATGCGCCGCGTTCTGTTACCCAAAGCGGATCGGTGAAATGATGCAGCGTCACCAACGCCGTCATGTTGCGATCACGCAATCCGCGCAACATATTGCGATATTTTTCAATAGCGTCTTCATCCCATCGATCAGGAGCCGGTTGCACACGGCTCCATTCAATGGAGAGACGATGCGCGTTTTGTCCCGTTTCAGCGGCGCGGTCAAAATCTTCGCGCCAGCGTCCACCCCACCAGTCGGCAGCGATCGCCGCTGAACCATTGGTGTGACCTTCCTGCTCCCACTTGTGCCAGTTGTTGTTGGTATTGTTGCCCTCCACCTGGTGAGAGGCGGTGGCGGTTCCCCATAAAAATCCTTTTGGAAAATGATACGTTCCCTGAGGCATGTTGTTCTCCGTTTTTTGTAGGGGCGGGGTCGCCCCGCCCTTACTTACGATTCAAATACGCCAAATACAACGCCACCGATCCGGCGACCGCAGCGTTCAGTGATTCAATTTTGCCTTTCATCGGCAGCTTCAAGACAATGTCGCACTTCTTGCGCGTCAACTCATGAATGCCTTCCCCCTCCGAGCCGACGACCAATCCCAACGCGCCTTTGAGATGACGGGAATTCGCTTCCACCTCCGCCCCGTCCTGGTCCAAGCCTACCAGCCAGATGTCTGCATCTCGAAGCGCATCCATCGCCTGCGAAAGGTTCGACTTGGCGATCAGCATGTGCTCGCTCGCCCCCGAAGACGCATTCACCGCTGAGGGCGTCACTTCCACCGAGCGTGCCAGCGGAATGATGATGCCATGCACACCGACAGCTTCTGCCGTGCGGATGAGCGTGCCAAAGTTCTGCGGGTCTTGCAACGAGTCGAGGATCAAAATGAAGGGCGGTTCATCCTTGGCATTATCGAGGATGTCGGTCACATCAGCATACGGGTATCCGCTGACTTCCGCCACCACGCCTTGATGGTGCTGGTTGATCTTGTCTAACTTGGTGCGCGGGGCACGAAAGATCTTGATCTTCCTTTGTTGCGCAATTTTGATGATCTCTGCCAGTGTGCCTTTTTCTTGCGCACCTTCGGCGATCTCTATTGAAAAGATGTCCCTGCGTTTGGCAAGCAAGGCTTCATGGACGGCATTGCGTGAATAGATGAATTCTTTCATATCGAAGGGTATTTTACTTGATAACGATATGTCCCTGCATAAATCTACTTAAGCGATAGAATCCAAGTATTCCAAGGAGTTCCAATGAAAAACAAAAAGTCTCTTTTACTGGTATTGCTTTTGCTTGCTTCACTTGCCTGTTCGCTGACTGGAACACCAGCCCCAGAAACTTCTGCCCCTTTAGAAAGTATTGCGCCTACCTTCACGCCCATCCCCTCGTTTACACCAGAAGCACAAACATCTCCAGCGACGCTAAGCTCTGGGCTGACGGTTCAATCGTCGCCGGTGGAAGAGGCGGGTACTGAACCGCCCTATACCATCAAAGCTCAAGTCCCTTATTTGCAAGGCTCCGATGATGCGCGAGTCCAAAACTTCAATACATATCTCAAGCAGATTGTTCAAAATGAAATAGATGGCTTCAAGACCAACACACTTGCGTATGCCAGCACGCCGCCCATGGTGAACGGAAGCTCGCTTGAAATTCAATATAGTGTACTTGGACAGCGCGGCGATATTTGGAGCATTCAGTTCCTTGTTTATTTCTATGCCGATGGTGCAGCACACCCCGGGCATTACAGCATCTCGGTCAATTATGATTTTGCAAACAGCCGTGAGGTAACGTTGGATGAACTTTTTCTGCCGGGTTCTGATTATCTAATGACCCTTGCTGATATTTCGAAAGCCGAACTTGCTACACGCGATATTGGCTTCGAAAGTTTTTCTACCGGTGCAGACCCATTGCCTGAAAATTACACACGCTGGAATCTTTCGAACGAAGGGTTTCTTGTGATCACCTTTGATGAATATCAAGTTGCGCCCTATGCAGCAGGTCCGCAAACGGTGACCATTCCTGTTTCTCGATTGCAAACCATTGCAAACCATTGCAAACCCTGAAGGGTATATGACTTTATTTGGAAAATAATATGAATACACAAGAACAGATACCACACCAAAGTTATCTCCAGATTTTCATGCGTTTTTTGCGATTTGGTTTTCTTGCCTGGGGTGGACCCGTAGCACAAATCGCGATGATCCGTCAGGAACTTGTTGAAGAAGAAAAATGGATTAGCCCAGAGCGTTTTAATCGTGTGTTGGCTGTATATCAAGCATTGCCAGGACCAGAGGCACATGAGTTGTGTGTTTATTTTGGTATGGTTGCACGTGGGCGTATTGGTGCCTTCCTTGCTGGTTTAGGTTTTATGACGCCTGGCTTTTTGCTAATGCTCGCTTTTTCATGGTTTTATATTACCTTTGGTATTAATACTCCTGCACTTCAATCAGTATTTCTTGGAATGCAACCTGCTGTGGCTGCCTTGATAGTGCGAGCTGTTCATCGTATTGGTACTCATGCTTTGCAACGTGATGTGTGGTTATGGTGTATTGCAATCTTTGCCGGGGTCGCTCAATTGTTGAATGTGAACTTTTTGATTCCACTCTTGGTCGGCGGATTGACCTATGCTTTCATTAAGAGAGGAAGAACGCGTTTTGCCTTTGCGCTGATTGCAGTCTCTATTTTTTCTGTGTTTGTCTTTGATGCCATTTTTTTGAATCAAGCTACTTCAAATATAACAAGAGAAGCCATACTCAAAACCACCACTATTTCTTCTCTTTTCTTCTCTGGTTTACGTGCAGGTTTGTTGACCTTTGGCGGCGCATACACTGCCATTCCATTTATTCGGCATGATGCAGTTGAAATCGGTGCATGGATGACTAATGCGCAATTTTTAGATGGCATTGCTCTTTCTGGTTTATTGCCTGCACCCTTGATTATCTTTTCAACCTTCGTCGGCTATATTGGCGATGGTGTTTTAGGTGCAATTGCCATGACATTTGGTGTTTTTGCCCCAGCTTTTGCTTTCACCATGATTGGGCATCATTACCTCGAAAGACTAGTGGAAAACACTTCTCTGCATGCTTTTCTCGATGGAGTAACTGCTGGTGTGGTCGGGCTCATTACTGCAGTAGCAATAGGTATCCTTGCTGAAACACTAATCAGTCCCTTTGCTTGGGTAATCGGTGTTCTTGCTCTGGCAGCCCTTTACCTCTTCAAACCTAAATGGACTACAGCCGTAGTTATCGTAATTGCCGGGCTATTAGGGTTGATTTTTATATAAGTATGCTATGCTTACACATCAATGATTACACTGTCTGAGTTTTTTAAGCTCAATCGCGAGATTATTCTGTTTGTTTATGGATTAGTCTTTTTTCTTTTGGGGTTTGCCATTGTTTTACAAACGCGCCGTTCTTCAAGGCTTGACCTAGCACGCAATTTGCGCTGGTTGGCAGCTTTTGGTATTACACATGGGCTTTACGAATGGGGCGATCTTTTTATTCCGATTCAGGGTGAATACCTTAGTAATACCACCATGAAAGTTTTGTACCTGATTCATAAGGTTTTGTTAGCTATTTCATTTGCATGCCTGCTTGAATTTGGCTTTGTGGTTTTGCCTAATAGTAAAAAAGTGAAAGGATTGCATTGGCAAACTCTTTTATTACTTGTCTCTTGGAGTATTCTTGTTTTTGTAATATCGCCGGGTGAATTTGATGATATCAAGTGGCGTTGGCATTCAAATGCGCTTGCACGTTATTTGATTGGTTTCCCCGGTGGGCTTCTTGCTGCATATGGTTTACGAGCACATACTTATCAGCGCATTAAACCTCTCAATGTGCCGAATATTGTGTGGATGTTCAAAATTGCAGGTATGTCACTTGCTATTTATGCTGTTGTTGGTGGTGCTATTGTTCCACCAGTTGATTTCTTTCCCGGTAATATCTTGAATGTGGATACATTTACAGTTTGGACAGGAATACCGCCTTTAGTATTTCGCTCATTGGTAGGCATGTTGATTGCCTTTACCCTGATTCGTGCTCTTGAGGTCTTTGACCTTGAAACTGAGCGGCGCATTGAACAGTTGGAACAGCATCAAATTATCAATGCTGAGCATGAACGCCTTGCTCGTGATTTACATGATGGCGCAATCCAAAAAGTGTACACAGCTGGGTTGCTAGTAGAATCTGCTGAACGCATCTCTGACTCAGAAAGTGAACAAGGTAAACGCCTGAAACGTGCAATGGGAGTGCTTAGTGATGCAATTCTAGATCTGCGCCGCAATCTAGCGGACTTACATTCACATACACCATCAGATAACAAGCCACTTTTTACTTTGCTCAATGAGATATCTGATAACCCCAATTACAATTCGATGGTAAAGGTTTTTGTCCATGCTGAATTAGATAAAGAAAAGTCAATATCTGATAGGCGGACGGGGCATGTTTTAGCAATTGTTAATGAGGCGATGGCAAATGCAGTACGACATGCACAGGCTGAGAGTGTGTATATCCAGGCAAATGATAATGGTGATACTCTCTGTATTCAAATTCAAGATAATGGAAGAGGATTACCTTCAGAGTTCAAGAATGGTTATGGTTTACGTAACATGCGCGACCGGGCACACCTGCTCAACGGTAAAATTGAATTCAAAAACAATAAAGGATTGTTAGTGACTCTAGAAATTCCATGGAAGGAATAAATGGCAAAAACTCGTATCTTATTGGTGGATGATCATGATATCGTGCGTTTGGGTTTAATGACCTTACTAAACGACCAACCAGGCATGGAAGTTGTAGGCGAAGCCAGCACTGCTGCAGAAGCCATTCATGCAGTAGGTGCATTATCGCCCGATGTAGTATTAATGGATATTCGTTTACCAGGAGAAGGTGGTATTGAAGCTACGCGGCAGGTGACTGCAAAATATTCAAAAGTTAAGGTTGTAATGCTCACTTCTTTTGCTGATGACGACTTGGTTGTGCGTGCCATCAGCGCGGGTGCGGTTGGATATGTATTGAAACAAGTTGGAAATGAAGAACTGATTCGTGCAATACAGGCAGCGGCGAAAGGCGAAGCACTGTTAGATCCGTCGACAACAGCACGTTTGTTGAATCGTGTACGTGAGGCTGATCGTAAGGCGCAAGAGGATGCCTTTCGTGTATTATCAGATCGCGAGATGGATGTTTTGGCGCATCTTGCAAAAGGTAAGACTAACTCTGAGATTGCGTTATTATTGAGTTTGAGCGAAAAGACAGTTGGGAATTATATAAGCAATATGTTCGAGAAATTGCACTTGAATAATCGCATTGAACTTGCAGCCTATGCATACGAACACCATTTTTTTGAGAGAATAGGGCATGAGTAAAAAATACGGCGCACGAGATATTATCTCGCACGCCGTATTTCAAAGGAGAATGATATTTACTAATTAGCGGGGTTTGAACACCAGGCTGGAAGCACCATATTGGAAGGCATGGCGAACCTGGGCATTTTCGAAGATTGCGAGACCAAAGAAGTATTGGGCGGTCAGGTCATCGAACTGTACATCTGTTTCAGAGCCAGTGACAAGCGCACGGCTAAATTCAATGGTCCACTTGCCGTCTGCCCATTTCCATCCGGCAGAGATTTGACCACGATCACCAACGATCTCAGATTTGATGATGCCAGGGATAATCGTACCAGCAGGCATGGCATCGAGTTCTTCCTTGGTCACAGCAACTTTTTCACTATCAAGTATGTAACCAGGATAACCAGTGGTTGTATCGTAGCTTGAGGAGATGAAACCAGGCATGGATTTATCGGGTACAGTTTTAGTAGCATCGTTTGGGTCGGGCATGCTGGCAAAGTTATCCGCATAGCCGCCTGAGTCTTTTGCGTCGCTGTGGCGACCGGCTTCGATGGTCTTAGCTTGCGCTTCAGGAGAGGAAGTGTCGAGCATGGTCCAATCGAGATATTGATCGTCGATCTGGTTTAGATTGCGTACGGATTTCCAGTGCCAGATATCACCTAGTTCGCCTTCAGCGGCAGTGTATTTGTTACCGTAAGGTTTGATATCTTCGTTTTCACCATCATGACAAACTGCTCCACAACCTTTTTCGTTGAAGGTGGCAATGCTGTTGTTGATATTCCAAATCATGGCGAACTTGTCTTCATAGTTCAAATTATTGTCACCGCCCTTATCGTTTGGATCTTTGTCCTGTTTCCAAGTGCCATCTTCCTGTTTAACCCAGGGGAAACGATAGAAGGATTCAGTCGGATCTTCGTAGGTCAACATAAAGTACACGGTATCAGCAGTGTATACAGCCTTGAGTTCAGCTGTAGTTTCAAAATTATTGAAACCGTTTTGTACATCGATCTTGATCGCTTCGGCGTTTCCCCAAACAGCATCATCTGCTACACCGTCTAGGGTTGGGGCAGTATCCACAGGGAAGGCAATCAAAGCACCTTTGGGTGCAGTGAAAGGGATTTCGGTGGGCAATACAATTTCGGTTGGCGCTTCGGTCGCAATAGGTTCTTCGACAACCGGCGCTTCTGTAGCGGGGGTTCCGCAGGCAGTGAGCAACATGGATGCCAGAACGATCAGGGACAAAATGGACATCATTTTTTTCATGGTGAAACTCCTTATTAATATGTATTGGTGATATGTGTAAGTTTTATAATCATTTCATCTACCTAGCATTAGTTTACAAAGATTCTCATATTGGAGTTAGAGGAGAACTCCCCTGATTTAATAGAGGAATTTAGGTACATTTTGGATATAACGGAGCGGCGGGCATATAATTGAAAGAAGGAATTTAGAATGAAACCTACACTTGATATTGCCTTGCTTTTCACCACTCGTATTATCCGTATGTTCTGTTATGGGTTCTTGTCGGTTATTCTCGTGCTATATCTTTCTGAAACCGGGATCACAGAACAACAAGCTGGCTTGCTCTTTACCTTTACTCTTGCTGGGGATGCCGCCATCTCGCTGTATCTCACCACCCATGCCGATGGCTTCGGGCGGAAACGCACCCTCATCATTGGCGCTTTGTTGATGTTAGGAGCAGGCGTTGTTTTCTTGATGACGAACAACATTGAGGTCTTAATGCTTGCTGCCATCATTGGTGTCATTAGCCCAAGCGGAAATGAGATCGGTCCTTTCCTTTCGGTGGAACAAGCAAGCCTAAGCCAACTTTTGCCAGATAAGATGCGTACCAAAATCTTTGCCTGGTATAACCTTGTCGGTTCATTCTCCACAGCCATTGGTGCGCTCACAGGTGGGTGGCTTGCTCAACTTTTGCAGGCTTCGGGTTGGTCTGCTTTGGATTCGTATCGTTACATTCTTATAGGGTATGCCGTGGGTGGCTTGTTGATCGCTATTTTGTTTTTACAAGTTTCCCCTGCCATTGAAGTGCATAGTGAACCTAATGAAACCAAAAAAGTTTTAGGCTTACATAAATCACGAAACGTGGTTCTCAAGCTCAGCGCCTTCTTTGCCCTCGATGCATTTGCAGGTGGGCTTATCGTTCAAAGCATGATCGCGTATTGGTTCCACATCAAGTTCGGCGTCGATTCAGGTATTCTTGGAAGCATCTTCTTCGGTGCAAATATTCTGGCGGGTATTTCATCTTTGCTGGCAGTAAAGATTGCAGATAAATTTGGGCTTATCAATACCATGGTCTTTACCCACATTCCGTCTAATATTTTCTTGATTCTCGTGCCGCTGATGCCTTCTCTGCCTCTCGCCATCGGAATCCTCCTCCTGCGTTTTAGCATCTCTCAAATGGATGTGCCCACGCGTCAATCCTACACGATGGCTGTTGTGGCTCCAGACGAACGTTCCGCCGCCTCAGGTGTGACCGCTATCGCGCGTTCTGTAGGCGCTTCCATCTCCCCCGCATTGACCGGCATCTTCTTCAGCATGCCCAACCTATTGAGTGTGCCATTCTTTTTATGCGGCGGGTTGAAAATCGTTTATGACCTATTGCTCTGGCGTGAGTTCAGCCAAGTGAGACCGCCGGAAGAAAAATAACATGTAGGGGCGACTCCGAGTCGCCCTTGCCCAAAACAGGAGAAGCCCATGTCCACTGCACCCAAATCACAAATTTTGCACATTGCCGAAATGGTCAATTATCAAGAAGGCTCTGTCGTCAGCCGCCAAATTACAAAAGAAGAAGCAGGCAATGTCACTCTATTTGCTTTTGATAAAGACCAAGGCATGAGTGAGCATAAAGCTCCCTTTGATGCACTGGTCCACATCCTCGAAGGCGAAGCGGAAGTTACCATCTCGGGTACCCCTTACCGTCTATCCGCTGGTGATGCTATTATCATGCCTGCTAATGAACCGCACGCCTTGAAAGCTGTTCAGAAATTCAAGATGTTGCTGACGATGATCCGAGCTACATCTGCTGTCGAGAGTGGGTTGAAACTCTAGATACAAAATCTATAGTTGTTGGATGTGTTCGCATGCGAACAAGAAATTAAAATGCTGACGTCAGGCTGTTCACCTGACGTCAGCTTTCGCCAAAGGAGGAGACTGGAATTCTGCGTTGAGAGGTGTCTACAACCGTCTCCGTGAGTGATATTAATGCAGGTTTCGTTTTTTGGGCATCGTAATATGTCACCCATTGCACATGATGAAGCACATAAGATCAGATGCTGTTTAAGAAATTACGTGCTTGGGTAATTGCCTCTTCAAAGGTGGAATATGTCTTCATTTCAAGGGCAGAATTCCCAGTAATCATTTTGGAAACACGCCGCCCTTCTTCTGCCAAACAAAGTACAGGCTTGCCTGCATTCAAGGCATACCCGATCTCATAACCCACACCGTGTGAAGGGACACCCACTTCTGCGATCAGAACATCACATTCTCGAACCCACTTCACATCGCGTTCATACACATCTACCGGAGTAAGCATACGCTCGCCTTCCATTGACTCAGATTGAGCCAAATGCGAAGTAGGGATCACGTGCCCATCCGCTTCAAGAGCCGCAACAAATTGCTGATAAAACACTTCAAGTTCACGCCCACCCGTGATAGAACAAGCAAAATAAATATTCATTATTTCTTAGGGAGTTTTGAAAGAATAGAAATATCACGGCGATGCGCCACATTGGGTACGTCTGCACCACCATGCCGCATGCTATCCATCTCGGCACTGAAACGCATCCAATCTGAAACAAGGATAATAATGTGCGGAGATTTATCTTTGAAGAAAAGCGGCGAAAGGAAAAGCCTTAATGCATTTTGCGACATTGGCAAAGCACTCACTTCGATCACAATGGCGCTCATCTTTGCGATTGGCTCAACAATCTCTTGTAATGAACGTGGCAAGCTTTTCGGAGGAAAAATTCCGCCCATGGTGGCAGTGCTAGTACGGCGAAATCTTTTATACGAAATATTCATTCGTAAAAATGGCGTCACCAGTTTTAGATGATCGGCAAATGGTTGCACATATGCACTCTTGCGAAAGAGCCACATCAGAATTCCTGCCAATGCAGTAAAACCACCCAACACGGCAAAAGTCATCCAACGCCATTGCTCAAAGCCCCAACTACGAATTGCCCACGCCAACCCAAGCATTGCCAGCCCAAGGGTAAAAACCGCCGTCCACCAACGGCTCATCATGTGCGTAAAAATAACAAGAGGATAGCGGCGTCCGCCTTTTTTTGCTGCCATGGTTAATCATCCTCATCCATGGGAGGAAATACTTCGCTTCCTTCTGGACTTTGAGGCTGCTCACCATTCATTTGCTTGAGCAAACGCCCAATGGCTTTTTCTAAATGCCCGCCACGCAAACTGAACGTAATATCTCCACGCGTCTTTTCGATGATGCCACGAGCAAGATCGGTCTGACGGCGAAGTCCGTTCGTGATGGCATCGGGATAATCCATGGTGACAAGCACAGAATAGATTTCGTCCATCACGCCCATTAGGCGTTCGGCTTCTGCCGAATACCCGTGACGGAGAATATCCATCGTACGGCGGCGTAATTCACCGACCACTTCTGCCAACCCGTTGAGATAGGTTGCGGGTTCAACGCTCAGTTCCTCCGGAGTCGGAAGCGGCTGGCTTTTGATCAATGCACAAGTCACATTGGCTTCTACAAATTCCTTGAGCGCGTCTTGGGTATATCCAGCATGGAAGAGGTCTGGGTATGAGGCGAGAGAATTACGAAGGGTATCTGCCAGATGATGCGCTTCAAGAAGTTGGGCTTGCATGCTTTCAATATCGTCACGATGTACTGCACGGATCGCAAGCGAACAAGCGCGTGTTAACTGACGAGCCTGTGCCAATGCCTGGTCACGTGCGGCGGTGCGAGCATCAAAATTCTTGCGAATTTGATCGGCGATGGATTCAAGTTTGTGCATGGTTATTCTTTTGGCGGTTCAGGCGGCTGTTGGAACGGGCGGAAGAGATTATCTGCCAGAGAAGAGTTGACAGGCACATGAATCTCACCATAGGCGGCTTCATAGCGTGCAATATTTTCTGCCAATGCTTTCAACAAAAGTTTTGCGCTAAGCGGGGTCATCACCACTCGCGAGCGGATCTTGGCACGCGGTTCGCCGGGCAGTAAATGTGCAAAGTCAATCACAATATCTGATGGTGAGTGAGCGATGCGTGCAAGGTTGACATATTCAGGCTCCACACCTTCAGGAAGCTCAAGGATGGGACCGGTCGGTTGTTTTGGGGGAGTTTGGGGATTGGTCATGAGATTAAATTTTTTACCACAGAGATCACAGGGATTACGGGGAAAGATCTTGTTGTGGGCTCTGTGGTAATGAGGGTTAGGTGATTAGAATGGGATATCGTCTTCAGGGGGAATTTCCGCCATGTCCATGCCGCCACCTGCGATGGGTCCGCTGGCGCCATCATCGCGTGAGGAGAGGAAGCGGACGGTTTGTGCGGTGACTTCAAAGGATGCACCGGCGGTGCCGTCTTGTTTGCTCCAAATGCGTGGACCACCCGTGGCTTTATCTGGCGTGAGGCGTCCTTCGATCAAAACCTTGGAGCCTTTCTTGACGTACTGATTACAGATTTCTGCGGTCTTGCCCCAGGTGGAAACGCGGAACCAAATGGTCTCTTTGACCTGTTCGCCGTTCCCAGCTGTGTACTGTCGATTGGTTGCAACCGAGAACGAGGTCACAGCCTGACCCGATGGGGTGTAACGCATCTCGGGATCTTTACCGACGTTACCTACGATAATAATAGTGTGATACATGGGGGGATTCTCCTCTTGGGTTAAAGGTGCCCGCCGAATTTCGACGGGAAACAATTGAAACGTTTGTATTGTACTCTTTCTTGCTTTATTTGTTAATCAAATTGGGTTTTATCGTGAAAATAAACGCATGTAAGAACCCATGGATGTGTGATGTCCATGGGTTAAGTCTCTGTCGTAATTCCAATTGCCAAAGGAGTAAAGCATGAAACTAAGTCTAAAGCATTACGGGATCATCCTGGGGGCATTGTTAGCGGCATACTTCCACCTTATTCTCTTCCCCGATATCGGCTTCACCCTGAACGGATTAGGATATCTAGGGCTGCTCGGAGCTTATTTTCTTCCAATAGCCTTCTTTCAGCAAAAACATAAAATGGTATGGTGGGGTTTGGTCGGTTATACCATTCTCACCATCGTGCTATGGGCAATTATGGGAAACAAACAATTCGTTGCAGGGACGACCAGTGCCATTGGATACTATGCCAAGGCGGCTGAGGTTTTCCTTTTAGCATGTCTGTGGGCTGATAAGCCAAAGTAAATATCTTTGCTTTATCTGGTAGAATCCGCCGCTATTGTAGTAGTTCATAACATGGTATGACTTTTATTGTCATACCATGCTTCTTTTTAGGCGGCAGTCGTATGGAATGGCATATTGAATATATCCCCGAGATCGCCCTTTTATATATAAAGACCAAGGGGATACTTACAAATGAAAAAGCAAATCAGATGGTTGCTGAGATTGCGCTTGCGATGAAAGAACATCAATGTCTCTGTCAGATCGTGGATCATCGTGAGACGGTTTTTGATTTCCGAACCCTTGATTATTACGAACGTCCAAAAGTAAATCAACAGTTGGGGATGTCTAAGCAGTGGCGTGTTGCCATGGTATTCAAACAACTCTCTGAAGAAACCTTGTTTATGGAAACCGTTTTTCGGAATCGTGGATTTGAATTCCGTCAGTTCGACGATTTGGATAAAGCCAAAGAGTGGGTTTTGAACAAGTAAGTGATTTATAACGGGGTTTTCATGGGGATGCCCGCCTTACGCGGATACTTCGGCGGCGTAGCAGCAACTTTATCAACCAAAACTAGAAAACGATCATCCACCACCCCGGGCAAGTTGACGGGGATCAATTGTTTTAATTTTCCGCCCAAAATTTTCATCGCTTTCTCGGCAGCCTGTGCTTCAACGGGGCCGGTCTCGCCTTTTTGAGCAAGCATCGTCCCACCGAGTTTGACAAGCGGAATAAGGTATTCGCTCAAGATATTGAGATTTGCCACTGCGCGCGCTACCGCCCAGTCATAGGTCTCGCGATGTGCCGGGTTTTGCCCTACATCTTCGGCTCGAGAATGCAAAACTTCGATGCCTTCCAATCCCAGGGTTTGAATTACATGTTGGCAGAACATGGCTTTCTTACCCACTGATTCGACTAGGGTGACGTGCATAGTGGGATAAATGATCTTAAGCGGAATGCCGGGGAAACCAGCCCCCGTGCCCACGTCAATGAGGCGTTGCGGCGGGTTGGCTTTCCATGCCAGCACACAGGAATACGAATCCAGAAAATGCTTGGTGCGAATAGACTCTACATCCCGAATGGCAGTGAGGTTGAATTTTTGGTTCCACTCCATCAATTCTTTTTCGTAATTGACGAGCGCCACCACTTGTCGCGCCGTGAGGTGGACGTTGAACAATGTTTTTGCGTCTTGAATCAGAGAGTCCATATGAGAGGATTATAAAACAAAGAGGACGGCGTTACACCGTCCTCTCGTATTATGGCGTTTTACTTCTTTTCTTCTTCTTTTACTTGCGGTTCAACTTTTTTCTTGTTGCCGCGCATCTTGCGGAAAACCCAGCGGACACCGATAAATGCCAGGTAGAACGGAATGCTGATAGTGATCAACATAGGCAGGGTAAAGATCACGAAGCGGATCATGAAATCGACGAAGCCTTTCCAGAAGTCAAGCAGATCTTGTATGGCTTCGAGTGCAACACCCTTCGGTTCCCATTTACCAATCGTTACTGGTTTGGTGGATTCTTCGGCGATGAGGCGAATGCTAATGGCAGAGAGTGCAGCAGCTTCTTCGTAATACTTGATCTGACCCTGAATGATCTCGATCTGTTCACGATAGTACATCAACTGATTGAAGATATTGACGACCTCATCTGAGTTTTGGGCATTATCCATCAATTGGGTCAACTCTTCTTCAGCGGCTTGATAGGTCTTGAGGCGGGACTTTAAGTCCACGTATTCAGCAGTGACATCCTGCCCGGAGCGGGTTTCGTTCTGAACTTCCACTGCATCTTTCTTAATCTTTTCCAGCGCTTCATCCAGATTTTCAGCAGGCACGCGGATGGTCAGACTGGCTTCCGGGACGGGAGTATAGTCGCTGGTGTAGCTCTGATACAAATTGGAAGACACTACAAATCCGCCAAGGTCCACTGCCATTTTTTGGATCTCATCCATTCGCAGTTCCACATCTGAGACGACGACTGCAATATCTGCATTCTGAATGACGATACGTTCCACTTGGGCGGCATTGGCATTTCCACCCCCTTCTCCACTTGTAGGGGCTGCTTCTTCAGCGATAACGCCATCAGTAGCATACATCATGGTGGGCGCAGGCATTACAGAAGATTGTTCGTAATACGGCTCCGAAGCCGGGGCAGACCCTCCGGAAATTTCCAAGTCGCGCGGAGCACTGGCACAAGCTCCAAGAACAATCATTGCAATCAAAATAAGACTATAGGGCGTTAGGCGTTTCATTTCTTTCTCCTTCTTTTCCTTTGGTAGTTTCTCTATTCAAAGGACGCTACGCGAAAATAAATTGTTCCCACGTATTGTACAACTTCCTATAAAGAAAAAGCCCTCCCGAACTTCAAGGAGGACTTTTGTGGGAGGCGTTACCAACCTTCACCAATTCTCACGGCATGTTTTTCTGGCAATCCCGCAGCGCGGATACGTTCTTGCACTTCAGCGATGTTATACATCACACGTTTTGGCGTCCAGGTGCGAGCTTCGGTATCGTAAATGGCGTAAGCAGCACGTGGGTCACGGTCTCGGGGTTGACCTACACTCCCAGGGTTGAGGATCAACTTCGGCTCAAGTTGAATCGTCACGTCCGGTCTGGTCTGCTCCACCAACACCCGTCCTGAAGCTTCTTTTTGAGCAAAACTACTTTGGATGTGGGTGTGTCCCACAAAGCACCAGGGAGTATCGAAATGTTCAAAGTTCAAACTCGCAGTCATCGAGTTGAGGATGTATTCCCACAACGGGTCGCGCGGACTGCCATGCGCCATGGAAGATTCTCCGCGCACCTTGGTTTTGCTCGGTAGAGATTTTATGAAATCAATATTGCTGGCAGTAAGCACTTTTTCGTGATACATCAACGAACGCTTGGCATCGCCATTGAAGGTCTCTAACGACATGCGTCCAACCACCGCCACATCATGGTTCCCCATCAGACAGGTCAGGTTCTTGATCTCCTGCACTTCCTCCACCACAGCGTTCGGGTCTGGTCCATATCCTACAAGATCACCTAAGCACCACGTTTCATCTACAGACCCCGCATCTTTTAATACAGCTTCCAACGCCGTATAGTTCGCATGAATATCCGACATGACCAAAATACGCATATTATTCCAACAGCCTCGCAATATGTTCGATGATTTTTTCAGCCACTTCACTTTTGCTCATGAGCGGCAATATTTCCTGTGTTCCATTTGCAAACAATAACGTGATCCGATTGGTCTCCACTGCAAAACCAGCGTCTGTGGCAGAGATGTCATTCGCAGCAATAAAGTCCAAGCCTTTGGATTTCAGCTTTTCGGATGCATTTTCCAGCAGGTCGCGACTCTCCGCCGCAAACCCTACTGTGACGTGGAAACGCTTCTTTTCTCCGCTCTGGCTTGCCAGCGTTTTCAGGATGTCTGGTGCCGCCTCAAGCTGAATCTGCGGAATGCCGTCGCGTTTTTTGAGCTTATCCTTCGCCACATTCACCGGACGAAAGTCTGCGCCAGCGGCAGCCATGATGAGAGCATCGGCAGATTCGTTCAGCAAAGCATCGAGCATATCTTGCACGCTTTTCACTTTGATAACGTTTGCGCCCACAGGCGGAGTTAATGCCGTTGGGGTCGTGATGAGAGTTACCTCTGCACCGGCATCCAATGCAGCTTGTGCTAGGGCATAGCCTTGTTTGCCAGAAGAATGATTCGTGATAACACGTACCGGGTCAATGGCTTCTTGCGTCCCACCGGCGGTGACGATGACTTTCTTGCCAGCGAGTTTTCCATTTTTACCAAGCGCGATTCGAATATGCCCGAGAAGTTCCATTGGCTCGAGCATACGCCCTACGCCCTTGATGCCTGAGGCGAGGTGCCCGGCGGCGGGTCCGGCAACCAGCACAGAACGAGTCTGAAGCGTGTTGAGGTTCTCTTGCGTGGCGGGGTGATCGAACATCCCGCCATCCATCGCAGGTGCGATCAATATCGGGCAGGTTGCCGCGAGGGCAGTGACCGTGAGGAGATTATCTGCAATGCCATGCGCGAGTTTTGCCATCGTGTCGGCGGTGCAAGGAGCAATGACGAGCAGGTCTGCCGTTTTGCCAAGGCTGACGTGTAGTACATGGGCTTCGTCACCCCAGAGGTCTTTATCAGTATAGGTCTTGCGCCCAGTAACAGATTGATACGTAAGGGGTGTAACGAACTTTTCAGCAGCGCTCGTTAGAATCACATCCACGTTTGCCCCCGCCTGTGTTAACTTGGAAGCCAGATCTGCTGCTTTATACGCTGCAATGGACCCGGTCACCCCAAGCAGGATGTGCTTGCCTGAAAGAATGGACATACAGGGTGATTATACTTCCAACATTAATAAATCCTCACGTTAATAGTTGTTGTTTCTGTTAAGGGGCACTACTGAAAATCTCACCCTTGACTCAATTGCCTGACGTGCATAGAATAGCGCCCAATGCTTAAGTTCGCCCGTTGGTTTAGCTTTTATTTTTATTACGGTTTCCGGAGCCCGGTTGCCGTTGGTGGCGCTTAAGTAGACAGAATATAAATCTGGATGCAAAAAGAGCGAGACCAAGCGGTCTCGCTCTTTTTTATTACCTCATTCTGTAGGGTTGCCCTACAAACAGGAGAAGAAACTATGTCAGTTCGAGGCATCCGCGGCGCGACCACCGTTGCGGAAAATGAAACAGAAATCATTTTGCAGGCGACACGTGAACTGCTTGAAGCAATTATGAAAGAGAATCCGGGGTTTAAACCAGAAGATGTCGGCAGCGCCATCTTTACCGTAACAGAAGACCTGACCGCCACCTTCCCCGCGCAGGCGGCGCGCCAAATGGGATGGAGCATGGTACCGATGATGTGTGCCCGCGAGATTCCCGTGCCGGGCAGTTTGCCCAAAGCCATTCGCGTGCTGGTGCATTGGAATACAGATACGCCTCAAGGTGAGATCAAGCATGTGTATTTGCGCGATGCCGTGAAATTAAGACCAGACCTAGTTGCAGCACAATAAAAATCAAATTCAAAATTTTTAGGAGAAATTACCTATGATGATCATTATGAAATCCAATGCGACCCCACAGCAGACTGAAGCGGTGATCGCCCAAGTCAAATCGATGGGGTTGAGCGTCCACCTTTCTCAGGGTGTAGAGGCGACCATTATCGGCGCCATCGGCGAGACTCACAACATTCCGCTCGAACGCTTCGAAGGGCTGGATGGAGTTGATATTGTTCAACGCATCACCAAGCCGTATAAATTGGCGTCTCGTCAATTTCACCCGGAAGATTCGCTTGTACCTCTTGATGGTTTCCATGTGGGAGGAGATGATATCGCCGTCATTGCGGGACCGTGTTCAGTGGAGAGTCGCTCTCAGATTTTAGAAACAGCTCAGGCTGTGAAAGAGGCGGGCGCGTCCGCGCTGCGTGGCGGAGTCTTCAAGCCGCGCACATCGCCGTACTCCTTCCAGGGACTCGGCGAAGAAGGTCTCGAACTGTTGGCGGAGGCGCGTGAGAAAACCGGGCTGCCTATCGTGGCGGAGATCATGTCCCAAGTGCAGGTGGATGTGATGGTGAAGTATGTGGACGTCCTGCAAGTAGGTGCTCGCAACATGCAGAATTTCAACCTGCTGCGTGCCATCGGCGAGACGCGCACCGCGGTGCTGCTCAAGCGCGGACTTTCCGCTTCGGTGGAAGAATTGCTCATGTCTGCTGAATATATTTTGGCGGGGGGAAATAATCGCGTGATGTTGTGCGAGCGCGGCATCCGCACCTTTGAAACGTCCACACGCAATACAACTGACATCAATGCCATCCCTGTTTTGAAAAGTCTTACCCATTTGCCCGTCATTCTCGACCCGAGTCACTCCACGGGCTATTCTGAATTCGTGGCTGCCATTGCGCGTGCTGGCGTTGCTGCTGGTGCCGATGGTCTGATTGTTGAGGTTCACCCTGACCCCGCGAAAGCCGTGTCTGATGGAAGACAGTCGCTCAAGCCCGAAGCCTTTGCCGCGATGGTCAAGCAGGTGGGGCAGATCGCCCAAATTATGGGACGTAAGCTCGCCACTGTGCAAGGGGATTACTCCAAGAACGGTTGGGCGTAGGCGTGTAGGGGCGAGGTCTCCTCGCCCTATGAATTGTATATAACAAAATATTGGGCGGGGGAACCCCGCCCCTACAAAAACAAAAGAGGAAATATCCACCATGATGATCATCATGCGCCCCGGCGCACCCAAGGAACAGATCGACGCAGTTATCAAAGCCGTTGAAAGCCATAAACTCTCGGCTCATCCCATTTATGGCGTGGAGCAAACCATCATCGGCGCAGTTGGTGACGGGCACTATGTATACAAAGAAACCTTCGAAGCCTTCCCTGGCGTGCTCGAAGTGCAGCGCATTTCCAAGCCGTACAAATTGGCGTCACGCCAATTCCACGAACAGGATTCCGTTTTTGAATTCAACGGTTTCACCATCGGCGGCACGGAGGTTCCCATCATTGCAGGTCCGTGCTCCGTGGAAGGTCGCGAACAAATTCTCGAAGTTGCACAAGCCGTCAAAGAAGCGGGCGCGAATGCGTTGCGTGGCGGCGTGTTCAAGCCGCGCACTTCTCCGTATGCCTTTCAAGGTCTCGGTGAAGAAGGTCTCGAATACATGGCAGAAGCCCGCGAGAAGACCGGCTTGCCCATCGTCGTGGAAGTGATGGCGGTTTCGCAGATCCCGATGATGGAAAAATATGTGGACATCTTCCAACTCGGTGCGCGCAATATGCAGAACTTCAACCTGCTGCGCGCCCTCGGTGAGACGCGCACGCCAGTGCTTTTCAAGCGCGGCATGTCTGCCACCATCGAAGAGATGTTGATGGCAAGCGAATACATTCTCAACGGCGGCAATCACAAGGTCATCTTGTGCGAGCGCGGCATCCGCACTTTTGAAACCGCCACCCGCAACACCACCGACATCAATGCCGTGCCTGTGCTCAAAAAACTCACACATCTTCCCGTCGTCATCGATCCCTCTCACTCCACTGGCGACTCGGCTTTCGTTTCGTCCATCGCCAAGGCAGGTGTCGCCGCCGGTGCCGATGGTCTCATCGTCGAAGTTCACCAAGACCCGCCGCACGCCATTTCCGATGGCAAGCAATCGCTCACACCCGAAGCCTTTGCCAAAATGGTGAAGCAGGTCAAAGCGGTGGCAGAAGCGGTGGATCGCAAACTCGTCGACTCACATGTCACAGCCTGACTTTAATCTCGCTGAGTCAAAGATCGCCATTATTGGATTGGGCTTGATGGGCGGCTCAATGGCATTGGGATTGCGCGGAAAATGTGCCGCTCTCTACGGGATCGACCCGCATCAACCGACCATTGAGCTTGCTCTGTCCCAAAACATCGTGGACTACGCCGACAGCGACCCTGCCACTCTGCTCCCCGAAGTTGACCTTGTCATTCTGGCAGCGCCCGTCCCTGCGATTTTGACTTTGCTTGAAAAGTTGCCTGCATTTACACCTAACCCCTGCATCGTGATGGACTTGGGTTCCACCAAACGATTGGTGGTCGAAGCGATGGCGAAACTCCCCGAACGCTTCGACCCCATCGGCGGGCATCCCATCTGCGGCAAGGAAAAACTCTCACTCGCCAACGCCGAACGGACCCTCTACTACGCCGCGCCATTTTTGCTCACGCCGTTGGAGAGAACTTCGCCAAGAGCCATCTCCGCCGCTGAGCAAATCATCGAAGCATTGGGCGCCAAAGGTAAAACGCTGGACGCCGTAGACCACGACCGCATCCTCGCTTCTACAAGTCATCTGCCGTTCCTAATCTCATCCGCATTGGCGCGCACCACCCCTGAGGATGTCGCTCCTTTTGTTGGACCTGGCTTCAAATCCACGAGCCGACTCGCGGGCACATCCTCCTCCATGATGTTGGGCGTCCTGCAATCCAACCGTGAAAATGTGCTCAACGCCCTTCACGGTATGCAAGCCGAACTCGCGCAAATCGAATCCGCATTATCCGCTGGCGACTTTGCAAAACTAGAATCCCTGCTCAACGAAGCTCAAAAAAAACATCAATCCTTCACTGGCAACTGACCACTTTTCACTTTATGACCATTCATCCTTCATCATTCCGCATTCATCCTTTGTCTCATCCACTCAACGCTACCGTCCGCGTGCCCGGCTCCAAGTCGTTGACTAATCGTGCTTTGTTGATCGCGTCTCTCGCAGAGGGCGTTACTCATATTAGTAATGCTCTTTTTTCTGATGACTCGCGTTACTTCGCTAAAGCCTTACAAATTTTGGGTTTTACTGTTGAACTCGATGAGATTTATCACAGCATGACCGTTGCAGGTATGCAAGGCACAATTCCAGTCAATAAAGCAGAACTGTTTATTGGGAATGCAGGAACAGCCGCAAGATTTCTTTCGGCATTTCTAACGCTTGGGAATGGCGAGTATGTTCTTGATGGTGAACCACGTATGAGAGAACGTCCAATTGGAGATCTCGTTACTTCTCTTTTCCAACTTGGCGCAAAATTGAATACAACTAATAATTGTCCGCCGGTGAAAATAACTGCATCCGGTTTGCGTGGCGGTAAAACAACGATCGCTGGAGATATTTCCAGCCAATTCCTCTCCGCGCTCCTAATGGTTGCTCCTTATGCTCGAGAACCTATTGAAATTACTCTTTCCACTGAATTGAATTCAAAACCTTATGTTGATATGACTATTGCGGTTATGAAAGAGTTTGGCGTGGAAGTTGAGCGTCAAGGGTATGAGTATTTTAAAATTCCGCTTGCTTGTTACAAGGCACATAATCAAAAAGCATTAGTCCGTAATTCGTACACTATAGAGTCTGATGCTTCAGCCGCCTCATATTTTTTTGCCGCACCCGTAATTTGCGGCGGGATTGTCCGTGTGAGTAATATCTCTCGCAACTCAAAACAAGGAGATATTGTTTTTCTTGATGTTTTGAAAAAAATGGGATGCCAAGTCAATGAAAAGGGGAGTTACATTGAAGTTGTTGGAACCCAAACACTAATAGGTATTGACATCGACATGCGCGATATTCCCGACACCGCCCAGACCCTCGCTGCCATTGCGCCTTTCGCTTTATCCCCGACCCGCATTCGCGGCATTGCTTCCGCACGCGTCAAAGAGACCGACCGAGTCCACGCAACCTGTACCGAGCTTGCCCGCCTTGGCGTCCAAGTCGAAGAACACGAAGACGGCATGACCATCTATCCATGTCAAACCTTCAAACCCGCCAACATTCAAACCTATAATGACCACCGCATGGCAATGGCATTTTCCCTCATCGGCTTGCGCTTCGATGGAGTCACCATTGAAAATCCGTCTTGCGTGTCAAAAACATTCCCGAATTTTTTCGAAGTGTTGGAAACTTTGCGCTGATTATTATGACCGAACCTTCATCATTTCAACTTGGTCTTATCGGATATCCCCTTAGTCATTCATTCTCTCCGTTAATTCATAAGGCGGCGCTGCAAGCGAATGGATTGGCTGGTACATATTCATTGTTTCCTATTCACCCCGACGATAAAAATGCATTGCAGGATTTGCTTGCCCGCGTCCGCACGGGTGAGATTCACGGACTCAACGTTACCATTCCGCACAAGCAGAATGTCATCGAATTCATGGATGAACTGACAGATGCCGCCCAAGCCATTGGTGCTGTCAATACAATTTACACGCGTGGCGACAAACTCATCGGTGACAATACTGACGCACTCGGCTTTCTTGCCGATTTGAAGAAGGAAACAGGAGATTGGAGATTGGAGATTGAGAAGTCTGCATTAGTCCTTGGTGCAGGTGGGTCTTCTCGCGCTGTTGTTTATGCTTTGCTCAATGATGGTTGGAATGTTACTCTTTCTTCCCGTCGAATCGAACAAGCCCAACAACTTGCCAATTCATTTACAAATTACCAATTACAAGTTACAGATAATTCTGCATTCTTCATTCCGCATTCTTCATTGATCGTCAACACCACCCCTCTCGGCATGACACCTAACATCGACGCCTCGCCACTGCCTGAAAACACGATCTTCTCAAAGCATACATTTGTGTATGATCTGGTCTACAATCCGCTTGAAACCAAACTTGTTCGCGATGCCCGCGCCCAGGGATTGAACGCTTCCACCGGACTTGGAATGCTCCTCGAACAAGCTGCTCTTGCCTTCGAAAAATGGACAGGCTCTCCTGCTGATCGCGCCGCCATGTATAGGGCAATCAAATGAAGCGCGTCCTTGAATCTGCTCGAGATGGCTGGCTGGGCGCGCAAGAGAATCTTATCCCTGGCTTGGTGATAATATTTTTTGCAGCGTTGCTTGTCGCAGCTTATTACATTTTTTCTTCCGTCCGTGATGCGTTGGTGGGATTACAGTCCCTTCGGGATTCGTGGGGACTCACATTTTCGATGTTGACCAGCGCCATTGGCGCGGGATTAATTCCGGGCTTGTATCTCATGTTCGTCGGAAAGAGTCAACGTGATGCCCGTGGATATTTGGATTTGTTATTCACCTGTCTTGTTTGGGCAACTAATATGATCTGGGTGGATTACTTTTACCAATTTCAAGATTGGTTCTGGGGACCATCCCTAACCTTTGGTATTGTGATCTCGAAAATGTTGCTCGATCAATTTGTGTTCACAGCATTTCTGAGCATTCACCACGTTGGCATTGGCTTTCGTCTGCGCGATCTGAATTATGATTTCAATGCACTTGGGCGTGCCTTGCGTGACGATTGGATCATCAAGGTCACGATTCCCATGCTGGTCAACTGTTGGCTGACGTGGATTCCCGGCACCTTGGTTGTATATTCTCTGCCGCTTCCGCTTCAGATCCCGCTCATGGTTCTAATTCAATGTTTCTTTGCTTTGGAGATGGCTTTCGTTGCGAGCAAGATGAAAGTCTCACCTGTTATTTCATGATTGGAGTTTCTTATGCCTTTACGATTCCTTACTGCCGGCGAATCTCACGGACCATCCCTCACCACCATTCTTGATGGACTCCCCGCCGGGCTTTCCCTCTCGCCAGACATTATCAACAAGGAACTTGCCCGCCGTCAGCAGGGTTACGGCTCAGGCGGACGCATGAAAATTGAAAAAGACACCGTGCAGATTCTCGGCGGTGTGATGGGCGGCGAAACCACCGGTGCTCCGCTTGCGTTGCTTGTTCAAAACGATGACCATGTCAAATGGAAGGGCAAGCAGATCGAGCCGATGACCGCCCCGCGCCCCGGTCACGCGGATTTAACTGGCGCGGTCAAATACGGCTACAAAGATTTGCGTCCCGCCCTCGAACGTGCTTCCGCCCGCGAAACCACCATGCGCGTTGCGGCTGGAGCCGTGTGCAAGCATTTCCTCGCCCAGTTCGGAATCATCGTTGGCGGATACGTTGCCTCCATCGGTGAAGTAACCGCAGACTTTGGCAACATGCCCTATGAAGATCGCTTCACTCGCGCCGAAGAATCAGATGTGCGCTGCCCAATCGACTCCTCCGCTGAAAAAATGCGTGCCGAGATCGAAAAGACCATCCATGGCAAGAATACGCTTGGTGGTGTCCTTGAAATCGTTGCGCTCAATCTACCCGTTGGCTTGGGCAGTTTCGTCCAATGGGATCGCCGCCTCGAAGCCAAACTTGCCATGGCGATCATGTCCGTCCAAGCCATCAAAGGCGTGGAAGTAGGCGATGCCTTCGAGAATGCACGCCGCATTGGAACAGAAGCGCACGACGCCATGCAACTCAACTCATCACTCGTCACTCGTCACTCGAACCGCGCAGGCGGCACTGAAGGCGGAGTAAGCAACGGACAACCCATCGTCATCCGCGCCGCGATGAAGCCGATCGCCACCACTCTCGTCCCACAGCAAACCGTAGACCTCGCCTCTGGCGAAAACGCGCCCACCAAATACGAGCGGTCCGATTTTTGCCCCGTCCCGCGTGCCGTTCCCATTCTCGAAGCGATGGTCGCCTTTGTCCTTGCTGATACCCTGCTCGAAAAACTCGGCGGCGACTCAATGAATGAAATGAAGCCGCGCTTCGAGACCCTGCGCAAAGCCACGCTCGAAGACCTTCCGATGGACAATATCCCGCATATTTTTTGGGAATAACTGGTTACTGACTACTGGATACTAATCACTTATGCACTTATTCCTCTACGGACCTCCCGGCACGGGCAAAAGTACGCTCGGCAAACTGCTTGCGCGGAGTCTCAAGCTCCCGTTCATTGACCTCGACCGCATCATCGAAACGAACGCGGGTATGTCCATTCCGCAAATTATGGAACAGCAAGGCGAAACCGCTTTTCGTGATATGGAAACTGCCGCACTGAAATCTCTCGCAACGGAAAAAGAAAGCATCGTTGCATTAGGCGGCGGTGCGTTGCTGCGCGATGAAAACCGTGCCTTTGCAGAATCAAACGGGAAAGTTCTCTTGCTTATGGCAGAACTCCCAACGCTGCTGGATCGTATTCAACACGAGCCGGGCAAACGTCCGCTCTTGATAGGCGACTTAAAAAATAAACTCACGACGTTGCTTGAAAAACGCAAGGAACACTACAACTCTTTTTCGCTTCAACACCATGTCGACAACAAACCTTCCGAGCAAAACGCACGCGAGGCACAGATCAAACTCGGCAGGCATCATCTCTCCGCGATGGGTGAATATGATGTCATTGTAGGTCACGCTTCCAGCGTGACAAATCTACAAAACTCCATCATCGTCACCGATGAAAATGTAGCCAAGCATCATCTCGAAAAAATTCAAACGCTCTTCAATGCCAAGTCGGTCATTGTGCCTGCGGGCGAAGAGCATAAAAATCTCGAAACGGTTTCGCGCCTGTGGAAAGCCTTTCTCGAAAATGGGCTCGACCGCAAGAGCACCGTCATCGCTCTTGGCGGCGGCGTGATCGGCGACATGACCGGCTTCGCCGCATCCACCTACATGCGCGGCATTGACTGGATTGGCATCCCAACCACCCTGCTTTCGATGGTGGATGCATCTGTGGGCGGGAAGACTGGCTTCGATCTGCCGGAAGGAAAAAACCTCATCGGCTCTTTCTACCCGCCAAAGCTGGTCATTGCAGACCCAAGCCTTTTGCTCACGCTGGAAGATCGTGAGCTCCGCTCCGGCATGGCGGAAGTGGTCAAGCATGGCATCATCTCAGACCCAGACCTCTTCACCATGTGCCAGCAGGGCATGGACTGGGTCAAGGCAAATCTGGAAGAAGTCGTTAAACGTGCAATGGCGGTGAAAATAAAAGTTATCGAAGAAGACCCATATGAAAAGGGATTCCGTGCGGCGTTGAATTTGGGACACACCGTTGGGCACGCGGTGGAACTCGTCAGCAAGTTTGAGCTGCGGCATGGAGAGGCGATTGCCATTGGCACAGCGGCTGAGGCGAGGTACGCGGCTCGGGTTGGGCTGGCAAGCCAAAGCACGGTTGAGGCGATTGAGTCCACATTGTCAAAGTTGGGGCTGCCCATCCACATCCCCGCAGAAATGCCGCGCGAGAAAATCATCCAAGCCATGCGCGTGGACAAAAAGAAAAATGCGAAGGCGATCCGCTTTGCTTTGCCGGTTGAAGTTGGTAAAGTTGAATTAGTGAATGTTGATGATCTGGAATCTGTTTTGGAGTGACGATGAAAGTACTTATCCTGCACGGACCGAACTTAAATCTACTTGGCACACGCGAGCCGGAAGTGTACGGCTCGATGACTTTGGATGACATCAACCAGAAGATGATCGCGTTGGGCAAAGAGTTGGGCGTGGATGTGACTTGCTTGCAGTCGAACCACGAAGGCGCGTTGATCGATGCGCTGCACGATGCACGGACATGGGCTTCGGGCGTGGTCTTCAACCCCGGCGGGTATACGCATACTTCGGTTGCGCTGCGTGATGCGATCTCTGCAATTGTGATTCCCGTGATCGAAGTGCATTTATCGAACGTGTATGCACGCGAAGAGTTCCGGCATGTCTCTTTTGTTTCGGCGGTCTGCAAAGGCAAAGTGACCGGCTTCGGCTGGCGTTCGTATGAGTTGGGCTTGCGCGGGCTGGTTGATATCATACCTACTTGAGTAGGTATAATGAGGGCGTGAACACCCAAACTATTCCTACAACTGAACCTTTTTTTCTTCCTGGCGGGCGAACTGGCGTATTGCTGATTCACGGCTTCACAGGCGGACCCAAGGAAATGCGCTGGATGGGGGATTATCTCAATCAACAAGGATTTACCTGCTTAGGCATCCGACTCGCGGGGCATGCAACAACGCCCGAAGATATGATCCGCTCGCGTTGGACGGATTGGACGGCTTCTGTGGAAGACGGTTACAACCTGTTGCGCGGCGCGACAGATAAAATTTTTCTCGTCGGGCTTTCCATGGGCGGTGTGTTGTCGTTGTTGATGTCTACTCGTTTGGATGTGGCGGGCGTGGTAACAATGTCCACGCCGTATCAATTGCCACGCGATGAAAAAGATTATTCGCCGGAATTCATTGAGTTTTACAGTCGCTTCGTAAAGTTTATGCCGAAATCGACCGAAGTGCCCGGCACTTCATGGTTCGATAAAGAAGCGTTTCAGAGTCATATTTCGTATCCGCAAAACCCCATTCGTTCGATCGCAGAAATGAAGCGGTTGATCCTTGCGATGCAGGCAGCATTGCCCAATGTGACCAAACCTATACTGCTTATTCATTCGAAGAATGACAAGTATGTTCTGCCCGAAAACGTGGAGCGATTGTACGATGGACTGGTCAATGCTTCAGACAAGACAAAGGCATATGTTGTAGAAGCAGGTCACGTCGTTACGCGTGATGCGGCTCGTCATCAGGTTTTTGAATTGGCGCGGGATTTTATCCGACGAGTAGATGCATCTCACTCCTAATACTTTTCAAAAGAGGAATCGTTGAATCGCAATCTTTCTTTCATTGCTGCGGCTTTGCTGTTATGGGGATTTGGCGAAGGCATGTTCTTCAATTTTGTGCCGATCTATTTGGATGTGCAGTTTTTGTTGAGTAAATATGAAATTGGTCTCATCCTTGGCGGATTCGGCTTTTTCATGGCGATTACACATATCCCGGCTGGAAGGTTGGCAGACCGCTTAGGTAGAAAACCTTTGCTTATTGTTGCTTGGTTGTTGGGCTTGCTTTCAACTCTCACAATGGGAAGCGCAAAGACACTGCCATTTTTCTTAATCGGCTTATTTACATACGGGCTAACAGCTTTTGTATCATCACCGTTAAGTAGTTATGTAACCGCTGCACGCGGACAATTACCTGTTGCAACCGTGCTTTCACTCACCACAGCCACATTTGGAATGGGCATGGTTCTAGGACCTGTAACCAGCGGTTGGATCGGCGATCATTATGGAATGCGTATGAGCTTTTATGCAGCTGCCATTGTGTTCGTATTTTCCAACATCTTTGTGTACTTTATTGAGAGCCAACCGATCGATCATCACGACCCATCTGCTCCTCCGCCGGGATTGGGCAGTAATAAAAAATTTATCACCTTGATGTTCGTTCTGGCATTTGCCATTTTCTCTATGTATCTTGCACAACCGCTTACGCCCAATTTTCTAGAAGGCGTGCGTGGATTTTCGCTCAGCCAGACAGGGCTTATCTTTACAATCGGCGCACTTGGCAATTCATTGATGGCGATTACGTTTAGTCGGGTAAACCCGCGACACGGATTTTTAGCCGCACAGGCATTGGTCATTCTATTTGCGGTTTTAATCTGGTATGGAACTTCTCTCCCACTACTTGCATTGGGGTACTTTTTATTAGGCGGGTTTCGAGCCGGGCGCCCCATGGCATTGGCACAAGCACGTGACCTCGTCCACGAATCACAGATGGGCATTGCCTACGGCGTTATGGAAACCGTCAGTGCAGTCATCACCATCATTACACCGCCGATTGCAGGCTTTTTATTTGAATTCGACCCGTTCATCGTTTACCCTATCTCCATTGGCTTATTGGTCTTGTCTATTCTTCTAAGCTCCGTATTTCTACCTCGAAAGGAATCCCATGCTTGAGATCGTTCAATTCACCCTTGGTCCCGCATCTACAAATGCATATCTTGTAGCAGACCCCGAAACCAAAGAAGCTGTAGTCATTGACCCCTCTTGGGATGGGCATTTGATTCTTGCCGAAGCACAAAAACGCGGATGGCGTATCGGTCACATGTGGTACACCCATGCCCACTTCGATCATATCGGCGGGGCAGCAGCCATTGCCGATGCGCTCAATCCCTTGCCGCATGTGGCGTTACACCCAGATGACCATGTGCTCTGGCGCGAAGGTGGCGGCGGCAAAAAATTCGGGCTGGATATAGACCCGGGTCCCGAACCGACCATTGATCTGGTCCACGGCATGACGATGAAACTCGGCTCGAACGACTTCGAAGTCCGCTTCACGCCCGGTCACACCCGCGGACATTGTGTACTGTATGTGGCGAAGGAAAACATCTGCTTCTGTGGCGACTTGATTTTCAATGAAAGCGTCGGTCGCACCGACCTGCCGGGGGCTGATTTTGCAACTTTAGAACATAGCATCCGTACACAAATTTATACAATGCCAAATGAAACCCGTCTTCTATCTGGCCATGGTCTTGAAACAACAGTAGAGCATGAGAAGATGTATAATCCGTTTGTTGGAGAAAAATAACTTATTCTAAGGAGGAGAACGTATGAAAAACCCCAACGCACAAAAGCAAAATCAAGGCAACACCCCATCGCAACCTTCAGCACCTCGTTTTGATTTTTCAGCATTTCCACGTTGGATCATTGGTGCCGTTGTTGCCATTGTCATTGTGCTGGTGATTGCCAATTTCAGCAGTTCCTTTTGGTATTTCACAGTTATTGAGAATGATGAAGTAGGTTTAACCATTGAAGCCGGCGAAATTACAGGAGTCCGTCAGCCTGGCATTGCTTATGACTTTGGTCTATTCGTTGATTTGGTAAAGATCACGACCAGTGCAGTTGCAATTACCGTAGATGACCCGGAATTGATTACCATTGATAAACAACGCATTGGTTTGCAAGTGACAGCAGACGTATTCCGCCCACGCGAAGCGGATATCGTTGTTTCCAATTTTTCACGCTATCGTAACATCTATACCGATGATATTGCCCTTGAACAGCGTCTCACTGCCTTTACTCTGCAAGCTATGAAAGTTTGTGTAGGTGACAAAAAGTTCGATGAAGCTGTTATTGGCTCAGGGCGTGATGATCTTCGCGCTTGTATTGATGATGAACTTAGTGGTTTGGCTGAACCATTAGGGCTTGAAGTGCGAAATGTTGCTGTGCCACAAGTGACCATCTCCCCCGAAGTACAAGCTGCCTTGGACGCGATTGTTCAAAGTCGTCTTGCCACAGAGAAAGCCAAACAAGATGCAGAAAAAGCGAAGCAAGAAGCTGCTGCACAACAAGCTGCAGAAGAAGGACGCATTCGTGTTGAACAATCCAAGTTGCAAGAAGAGTCTCGTCAACAAGCTGTATTGCAAGAGCTGAAACAGCAACAACTCGAAGCAGAACTGGCAGTCATCGAACAAGAGACGATTAATGCAGAAGCGCAGCTGGAATTGACACAAGCCCAACAAGCGGTTGCAAATGAGCAAGCCCAAGTGGATATTGCGAAAGAACTTGCCTTGGCAGAAATGTACGCATCGCATCCATCTTATGTAGCTTTACAAATTGCTCTGGCGAATGCCAATGCAATCAAAGAGACAGATAAATTCATCTTCACACCTGAAGGTGTATTTCCAAATCTTATCTTTAGTAACGGCGCACTTCCAACATATCAGATCAAATAAATATTTAAAAAACATTCCACCACAAAAAGTGGTGGAATGTTTTTTAAAAGGGTGTTTTCATGAAACGTGCAGTAGGTATCAGCCTCGGAAGTTCAAAGCGGGATAAAAAAGTCATCGTCAATCTCAATGGCATGGAAATCCAAGTCGAGCGAATTGGCACCGATGGCAATATTGAAAAAGCCCGCCAACTATATCTTGAGCTGGATGGCAAAGTGGATGCCTTTGGCGTTGGTGGTGTGGATCTATATCTACGATTGGATGAAAGAGAATATCCGCTTCACGCCGCGCTCAAGCTTGTCTCTGGCGTCACGCAGACTCCACTCTGCGACGGGCGCGGACTCAAACATACCCTTGAACGACGTGTCTTTGAACTTGCTAAAGCCGAATTGGGCGAAGTGCGTTTTAAACAAGCCTTCATTCCTGTGGCAGTGGACCGTATGGGGTTAGCAGAGGCTGTTGCCGAAGTCTCTGACCAGATTGTCTCTGGCGATTTGATGGTGGCATTGGGGGTACCAATCCCTTTGTATGGTATCCCTGCTTTCAAGCGAGTAGCACGGGTAATGCTCCCCATGGTCAGCTATTTTCCCATGTCTATGATCTTTTACGGCAGCGACGGCGCCGAGCAAGAGCCAAAATATGTCAAATACTTTGAAGAATCTGATTTAATCGCCGGTGATTTTCTCTTTATGCGTAAATACATGCCCAAAAGCTTGGCAGGAAAAACCGTCGTGACGAATACAACCACCGAGGACAATATCAGCCTCCTGAAAGAAAGAGGCGTCAAAACTGTCATCACCACCACTCCGCGCTACGACGGTCGTTCCTTTGGAACAAATACTACCGAAGCCATGCTCACCGCCTATGCCGGCATGGGGCGCAGGCTAACGGACGAGGAGCTAAACGGGCTGATCGATGAGTTAGGGCTGAAACCGAGTGTGATAACTTTGTGAAATCGGTTTTGAAAACGAAAGAGGCTGGTGATCATCAGCCTCTTTCGTTTTTTAATTTGCTTACTCGGTTGTAGGAAGAAGGACAATGAACGTAGACCCAACGCCCACTTTTGATTCCACCCATACACGTCCTTGATGGCTTTCTACAATGGATTTGACAATTGCCAGCCCCAAGCCTGAACCTTCAGTTTCGCTGGGACGGTTCGATGCGCGGAAGAACTTTTCAAACACGCGGTTCTGTTCATCTGGCGGAATGCCCGGTCCACTGTCGGTGACGCGAAAGATGACTTGCGTCTCTTGCATGGCAAGGCTTAATTTGACGGCACCATTCAGAGGGGTATATTTGATTGCATTGCCTACCAAGTTATCAATCATCTGGCGAATACGAATGGGGTTCGCTCGTAACGATTTGAGATTATCAGCAAACTCAAATGTGACTTGAAGATTCTTTTTCTTGATCTGGTTATCAAATACATTTAAGGAATACTCAAGCACATTTTTGAGATTCACGGTTTCGCGGCGTGTGTCAAAACCAGATTCCAGCCGCCCCAAGTCGAGTAATTCGTTGACCAAGCTGGTCATGTGATGAACCCCTGCTCGCAAGCGTTCTAGAAACTCGTGTTGCGACTCGTTTAACGGACCCACACGTTCGATCAATTCCATATATCCCAGCACTGAAGTCAATGGGGAGCGTAAGTCGTGAGAAACGGTATGGACAAAATCGTTCTTTAAGCGGTCAATTTCTTTTAAGTACGAAATATCTTGCATGGTCACTGCGCTGCCGATGCGCGGTAGTGGAGTGTACTGTGCGTTGTATACACGACCATCATCGAAATTAATTTCATGATATTTCAACGCGCCGTTTCTGGCACGGTCAATGAGGGCGTTTAAGTCTGCGCTGTTAATTACGTCTTTGACATACTTTCCAAGGATAGAGTTGCCATTGATGCTGAAAATTTCGTAAACGGTCTTGTTTGCCAACAGAATATGATGCGTTTCATCCAAGACTAATACACCATCTTGAATATTAGATATGATCACATCTAGTTTGCTTCGTTCTGCTTCTGAGATCTGAGCCTTTTGTTCCAATGATGCCGTTGTGCGCTTTACTTCACGGCGAAGCCAATCTCCCAGTTTTCGAGCGCGTACCAGAGTTCGGTTCACTTCTTCAACAATGTCATCCAGTTTTAGAGGCGGGTGTAAATATCCGCTGATGCCTGATTTGATGATATGTTGAGCCAGCCCAGGCGTATCTTTTTCTGCGTAGAGAATGATGGGCATGGTAGGGAAGCGTTCAAGCGTGCCTGTGGAAATTGAAAAGCCATCTTCCCCATTGAATACTTCCCCAACGATCATCAATGCCGGAATGGCTTGTTGAATCGATTTCTCTAGCCCTGACTGGTCATGGACTACCGCTACTTCGTAACTTGCGGAGTGGAAAGCACGCACCATCAAATCCAGTGTGGGCGATGCGTCCAATGCCAGCAAAATCAGGTCTTGTTTTGACATTACTTTCTTTGTATATCCTTACTTGGATGTGACTGTATTCTCAGAGGCATGAGAAAGTTTTTGCAGAGCGGTCTTCACGGTTTCTAATGCTTTCTTTTGTTCTGGGTTTAGCGCGCCGGGCATCTCTGTCAATACCAGGTTAAGTGGATAGACCGCCGATTCCACTTCTGTGCGGATAGATTTGCGCAGGGCTTCCAATGAAGCATAGCGAGCTTTTTCGCCGGTGCGGGCACTTTCAGCGGTCTGTTCAAGAGCACGGAACAAGCGGGCGTTTACCAAAGAGATCGATGCATAATCTGCCATGGCTTCAAGCATGGTTTGTGAGTCTTTCACAAATTCCTTTTCACCCTTGCGCACAACGATCATCAACCCAATAACTTCATTCTTGATTTTGATCGGTACAACGCCAGCTGACTTGCCTAGCGATGCGATCTTAAATTTCTGAAGCGCTGAACCGTTCATGAACAGGCTTTCGCCGGAAAGCGCCACCAATGAACTGATGCCATCATCCATCGGTTGATTCATCTTCTTCGCCCAAGCTTCAGGGAGCCCGCGTTGAGCACGTAGTAGGAAGAGGTTGCCTTTATCTTCGCGCAACATCAGCCAGCACATCTCTGCTTCGCCGAGTTGCATAGCGCTTTCCAGAATGCGATCAAATAAATAGCGCTGATCGTTGACTGAGGTAACTGCCTTCGCAATGGTCAGAATGGTTGTCATGTCGCGCAGGCGACGCTGTAATTCGTCGTTGGTTGCTTTTAATTGACGGTCAAGTTTCTGACGTTCACGAGCCTCCTGCGTCTGACGCATGGCACGCTCCACAATGGAGACGGCTTCTGCATCGCGCAGGGGCCAGAACATCACGTCTATGGCGCCAAGGCGAAAAGCTTGAATGGCGTCTGTTTCTTGGCCTTTTTCAGCAATAACAATGACGGGGGATTTTATGTTCTGAGAGTTTAACGCGGCGAGTAGGTCTTTCCCGCTCAAGCCAGGTAAATTAATGTTAGCGAGGATCAGGTCTGGCGGAGTCTGAGCCGCAAATTTAATTGCGGAGCCCGCATCGCCCACTACGGTTACTTGATATCCGAGTGGTTTAAGCGCCTGTCTCCCGATCAAATCGGCAATATCTGGGTCTGATTCAACAATGAGGATGCGTTCCCCGGTAGCCACGTGTAAATCTCCTTCAAAAGATTCTATCACCTTTTCGATTACAATCTTGAAGATGAATTTTTCGAAATTCAACCTTGCTGTTGTGATACCCGCCTATCGAACCGAAAAAGAAATTCTCGCGGTTCTGCAGGGAATTCCTACTTTCATTCGCCACATTATTGTGGTGGATGATGCTTCGCCCGATTCCAGCGCGGACCTGGTCACTACTGCCGCCAAAAAGAATCGTCACATCCTCCTCATCCGTCACACAAAAAATCAAGGGGTAGGTGGCGCCATGGTAACAGGTTTTAAGAAAGCCTTGGAACTTGGTGCGGAAATTGTAATAAAACTTGATGGCGATGGACAAATGGACCCGCACTATATTCCGGCACTAATTACACCGCTTATTACCGGCGAAGCGGATTATGCCAAAGGCAATCGCTTTCGAGACTTCGATGCGTTAAGGCAAATGCCAATCGTACGGCGCATTGGCAACCTTGGTTTGAGTTTTCTCACCAAAGCTGCCACCGGGTATTGGAATATCTTTGACCCCACCAATGGCTATTTCGCGATCCGTGCTGAAATGCTGGCGCAACTTCCGCTCGACCAAATCGATAAAGGCTATTACTTTGAAACATCCATGCTCTCGCGCCTATATCTGCGCGATGCTTTCGTGCAAGATGTGACCATCCCGGCGCGTTATCGCAATGAAGTTTCGAGCCTTTCGATCAAACGTGTATTGTTTGAATTTCCATATAAGCTCACCCGCACTCTCATCAAACGCATCATCCTCAAATACTTCATCTTTGATTTTTCGATGATGTCGATCTATTTACTAACCGGTATTCCGTTGTTGCTTTTCGGGTTGATCTTCGGCATCACCAAATGGATTCAATATGCCGAGTTGGGAATTGCTGCGCCCACAGGCACGGTCATTTTGCCAACGCTCTCAGTAATTCTCGCCATTCAAATTTTGCTCTCTGCCATCGAAATTGACCTCAACGCCGCCCCGCGCAAAGCCATCAGCAAAGCGCTGGTGTGATATGGAATCTCAACCATACATTCCCGGATTCAAACCCGCAGACGTTGGTCCACTCTCGCGCTTTTTACCTGCGCTGGAAGATGGCACCATTTCAGGCTGGCTCTCGCGTCAGACTCTAACCGGGAACTGGTTGCTCGACCCATTCGGATTCTCACCGAAACTTGCGCTCGAAGCCGCCCGCAGCGGATACCGTGTGCTGGTCACGGCGAATAACCCGATTACACGCTTCTTGTTAGAAATTTTTGCCAACCCGCCATCCCAAGCGGACTTTGTGGCGGCACTCGCAGACCTTGGAGCGGTTAAAAAAGGGGATGAACGACTCGAGCAACATTTACAATCTCTATATCTCACACAATGCGAAAAATGTGAAAAACAGATCTATGCACAAGCATTCCTTTGGCGCAAAGGCGAGGATGTGCCCTATGCCAAAATCTATGAGTGCCCACATTGCAAAGACTCTGGCGAGCGGATTGCCACTGACTCAGATAAAGAAATCGCGTTGCAAATTGCAGGGACGGATACTCTACATCGCACACGTTTATTTGAACGGGTGGTTTCACTGAATGATGAAGATCGTGTCTATGCTGAAGAAGCCATTGAACATTACTTGCCGCGTCCGTTGTATGTGTTAGGGACGATTCTCAATCGGCTAAATAGTTTAGATCTCAGCGAGTCGCGTCTTCGGGCTTTGAACGCCCTGTTGTTGTTGACGTGTGATGCAGGAAATACACTCTGGGGGCATCCGGCGGAACGTCCGCGCCCGAAGCTGTTGAACACCCCGAGTCAATTCCGCGAGAACAATTTGTGGATGATGCTCGAGCGTGGAATCAGCTTATTTGCTGAATCAGGCGCACCCGTTGTAGTTGAGGCGTGGCCCAAGAAAATCCCAGAAACGGGCGGCATCTGCATCTATGAAGGTCGTTTGAAAGACCTTGCGCATGAAGTCAAACGTGAAATTCCAATTGCTGCGGTAGTGGCATCCATTCCAAGACCTAATCAGGCGTTTTGGACGCTTTCGGCATTGTGGGCGGGTTGGCTTTGGGGCAGTGATGCGGTGGAGCCATACAAAGTGGCATTGCGGCGCAGACGATACGATTGGGCATGGAGTGCCACTGCTTTGTTCGCGATGTTCAGCCATTTGGATGATTTGCTTGCAGACGGTGTGCCGGTCTTTGGTTTGATGCCCGAACCCGAAGCGCCTTTTATGACTTCAGCTTTAACCGCTGCATCGGCGGCGGGATTCAAGTTGGAAAGCGTGGCATTGCGCACCGAACATGACCCCGTGCAGGTTTTATGGAAGAGTGGGAAGAAATCTGTGCCTGTTGAAATGGAAGTGGAAACAGCGCGCAAAGCAATGCGCGACTATGTTGCTACTCGCGGCGAACCAGCAGGCTATTTGCATTTGCATACGGCAGGGCTGATTGCACTGGCGGAAGTCAATGCGTTGAAGCAAACCGGAGATGAGTTTGACTTTGCATTGCGTAAAACACAAAGTGCCATGGAACAAGCTTTGAAAGACAGCCGTGATTTCATTCACTACTCAACAGGGGAAGGGATCGATACTGGTGTGTGGAGCCTGGCAGGCGGGCATGCTGAATCGCTTTCAGATAAGATTGAAGTTAGCATTGTCACCTATCTGCAAAAAAATCCACAGGTCATATTTTTGGAAGTGGAAGAAGAATTAAATAAACAATTTGCCGGCTTGATGACCCCATCCAAAGGTTTGATCTATGCCATTTTGAATTCGTATGCAGAAAAAGACGGCGGAATTTGGAACCTGCGTACCGAAGATTATGCAGCTGCCCGTCGTGATGAGATGAAAACAGTTTTTGCTTTATTGGAAGAAATTGGCAAGCGCTTGGAATATAAGACCAAAATCGAAGATAAAACGGTCACTTGGTTTGAAAATGGAAAACCCATTCGTACATTCTATGTGATGGCTTCGGCGTTGATTCATCGTGCATTGGAACAAATCGATGAGCAAACCGTCATTGTCATCCCTGGTGGGCGGGCGGCACTGGCAGCCTACAAGCAAGACCGTGACCCTTCGCTCAAGGAAAGATTGAAGAAACATAAATTGGCGAAATATCGTCTATTGCGTAGTGTGCTAGACCTTCCTATCCTGACGCGCGAAACCTTTGAAGAACTGATCGCCAGCGACCCGGTGGAAAAATCTGAAAATCAATTGATGATGTTCTAGTTTGATACATCTGTAGTAAACGATAGTTTTGGTAAAACTCAATGAAAAAAATAGTTCCTTTTCTTTTTATCGCACTTCTTTTATCCTCCTGTATTTCTGTAGAGGTGAAAGAAACGGATACGCCTGCGCCTTCTAATTTTGTCACGGCAACGCTTGCTCCTACAAAAGCGGGATACGTTCCGCCCACCATGACGGAAACCCCAGCCATCACACAAACTCCCACCTTTGCCGTTACCATCGACCCGAACTGTCTGGATAGTGCTGTGCTCGTCCGTGATGTGACCATCCCAGACGGAACGCAGATGAAGCCCGGTGAAAAATTCACCAAGACGTGGGAATTCATCAACAACGGCGATTGCCCTTGGTATGGATATACCATCAAATTTGCCGCCGGGGATCAAATGAATGCGCCTCTTTCCGCGCCGATACCGGATACGCTTTTAAAGAAATCTGTCCAAGTTTCAGTGGACCTGACCGCCCCAACCACGAACGGTTCGTTTACGGGGTACTTCACACTCAACAACCCAATCGGTAAAGATGTGCCGATCGGGATTGAAAAAACATTTTGGGTGAAGATCACAGTTGGGAGCGGAAGCCCCGCTCCACAAGCGACGGTCTCAAGTGGTTCGCAGTCCTCCTCTTCTGGAGGCATAGGCGCAAATTGCAACTACAGCCAGAATGCTGGTTATGTGAATCAAATCGCGTCGTTGATCAATCAAGAGCGGGCGAACGCCGGTTTACCTACATTGATCGTTAATTCGCAATTGGCAACTGCTGCACAAGCACATTCTGCGGACATGGCTTGTAATAATTTCCTTGACCATACAGGGTCAGATGGTTCTTACATCAATGATCGTTTAGCAAGTGCGGGGTATCCGCTTGGGAACGGATTTAGCGAAATCATCGCTATTGGCACACCTCAAGATGCAATCAATCAATGGAAGGCAGACGGACCTCATTGGGATGTTGTAATGAATAAAGATATAACCGCATTGGGCGTTGGGTATGCCTATTATGCGAGCAGTTCGTATGGCGGGTATATCACAGTAGATTTTGGCAGCCCATAAACAAAAAGGCTCATGCAAAAGCATGAGCCTTTTTGTTCTCTATTTCAACAGGGGCGATATCGCATCAAACCATTTTTGGGCGATGATGTCGTATCCGGCTTGGTTGGGATGATTGCCATCATCGTATAACGTGGCAGGGTTGGTGAAAATGTCGGTGGAGTAGAAGTCTACGGTTAGTGCGCCGTATTGGGCAGCTTTATCGCGAATGATCTGGTTATAGACATCCACATGCGCTGACATGCGACTCATTTCATCAGACGTGATAGAGACAAAGGCTTCACCTTTTATCGCTACTGGGCGTTTGGTTTGGTCGTCTAATAAAGCGATAACCACTTGGGCGCCGGTTCCACGCAGTTGGCTGAGGATGGTGTCTATATTTGCTTCGAAGCGTTGCGCATCTGAAGCGTCGCCTGCATCGTCAATGTCACCGCCGTATTCGTACAAATACCACAAGTCATTGCTACCGATCCATACCAATGCCAGAGCCGCTTTTCCTTGGGCAGTCGCATCTTGCAATTCACTCACCGCCCGCGTGAGCTGACTTTCCAATCCCTGATCGCCATTGATGAGCGCATCGGAACTCCAGCCGGATTGACCAAAATTTGACAGGGTTGAATCTGGGCGAACGGCATTGACCATCTCTAACAGACGACCGGGATACCCGCGCCCTGAGTCATCGCCGTCACCTTGAGTGAGGCTATCGCCGAGGGCAACCATGTGAACAGGTCCGGGGGGAAGCGGGGCGGCAGGTTGAATGCTGATAGGTGGATTACTGTCTGCTTGAGGCGCATCCTCTGTTTGAGGAGCTTCGTTTATGGCTTCTTCAGCGGTTGGTTCTGTGGAAGTAGCAGACCCCGGAAGATTGCAAGCAGATAAGAGCAAAGCGAAAAGCAAAATATACTTTTTCATGACATGTCCTCAGCTCATAGTTTTGTGAATTATACAGAACCCTATCTTGCGAGGACATGTCAAAGTTGTTATTTCAAGATATTCCTCATCACGGGCTGATACTCAGGGAAGACGTCGCTGGTGGCGGGGTTATTCAAGCGCTTGCTCAATACTTCAGAAAGCACATCGCGATAATCGGTGGTGACGGCAAGATCGCCAGGTCCCATGAGTTGACCTTCACCCAAACCGGGCCATTGCCCGTGGACTTTGCCGCCATCTACATTGCCGCCGAGGACCATCATCATGCTGCCGTGACCGTGATCGGTGCCGAGGCTGCCATTCTCATAAGCGCGCCGCCCAAACTCAGACATTGTGACGGTGGTCAGTTTGTTCATGTGGTCAGCCATATCGGCATGGAAGGCGGCGAGACCTTCGGCGAGGTCTTTCATCAGATTCGGCATGAGCCCAGTCATTGAGCCTTGGGTGAAGTGCGTGTCCCAGCCGCCAAGGTCAATGGCTGAGACTTCGAGCCCGACTTCGGATTTGATAAGCATGGCGGTTTGTTTGAGAGCAAGACCGAATTCGGTGTCGGGATATTGGGAGTTGGTAGATTGGTAATTGGTGGGGTCGAGTTTTTGGAGGGTGTCCATGATGGAGAGGGTGTCTTGACCCAGAGCGTCATCTTGATAAACATAATTTAGGGCAGCACGCATTTGTTGCAGGGCGCGTGGATCGCCGCCGAGGTGGAAGTCTGCGATGGAGCGCAGGGCAGAGACGGGGACACTTCCGCTCAAACTGCGCTGTGGGCGGGTGCCCATGCCCACGGCTCGCAATGGCGATGAGTTGCCCGTGTTCAAGGTGGCGAGGTGACGTCCGATCCAACCTGAGGCGGGACCACGTTCATCGTCCACGCCGCGTTCCATCAGTTCCATCGCTTTGAAGTGACTGCGCGATTCATCTGGTGCGCCGCAGGCGTGGATGATGGCGAGTTGTCTGCTTTGCCAGGCTTCGAGTAGCGAACTCATATTTGGATGAAAACCGAAGAAGCCATCCAGATCTACAACTCTTTCATCTTTCATCTTTCTTGAGTCATCCGGTCTTGCTATTCCCAGAGTTGGGCGCAATTGATAATAAGCTTCTTCGCCATGCGGCACGACCATGTTGAGCACGTCCGCGGCGCCGCGTAGGAAGACGACCACGAGTGTGTCTCCGCGTGGGGCGGTGTTCTTCGGTGCGAAGGATAGGCGCGGCATCCAGGTCTTTTGCGGGTGTTGGATTAAGGGTAAGGTTTCTAACATCTAAATCTCCATTCCATCTGGTGGTCGAGTAGGGCGAAGCCCGTATCGAGACCACACCACTAAATTTTCTGTCTACTTTTAATTGCTGGTTTCGATACGGGCGAGAAGAGCACTCGCTCTACTCAACCAGCAGGGTATCAGCGCCACTGAAATGCAGGCGATGCGATGAGACTCGCGGCGATAATTTGCAGAGTCTCTTCTTCGGTGGCACCTGCTGAATGGACGGTATCAATCATCCCGTCGCGGGTGAGGCGATCTAGCGGCGTGCCTAAAAGCAATGAGGTGAGAGAATCCACATCAGTAGGTAAACTGCCGGTAGAGGCGACATCCAATAAAGCATTGAGGTTGTGTTTCGTTTTTGGAAGCTCGTTGCGGATCAATTCAAATGCGAATTGCCAACGCGGCATGAGGTTGCCTTGCCACGCGTCGCTGCGGTCGGGGTAGCCGTCGGGCGTTGTCCAGTTGAAATACATTTGACCCATTTGCATGAGCGGATTATGCATGGCAACGCCATCGGTTTCGACGTTGAGCATGCGCAACGCAGAAAGCACGAAGTTGAGCGGACGTTTGTATTTGGGCTGCGCGAAGGCAAGTCCATCGAACAAGATGACACGCAAAATAGATTTGATATCACCTTTGGTGGCGAGAAATGTTTGCGCGGCTTTCTCGATAATTTCTTGCGGCGGTTCATCGGCGATGAAGCGACGCGCGAGTTTGGTGCAGATGAATTTTGCAGTGGATGGATGAAGCGCGAGATGTTCGATGACCTGCTCCGCCTCACTCTGCCCCGATTCTTGAATCGCGAGACCCAAAACATTTTTCTCGCCGGGTTCGTGCTGATCTTCCTTGAAGACGAAATCGCCCAGCCAAAAATGTTCCTTGACCGACCAACCTGTGAGACAACGCGCAAGTTGCATCACATCATCTTGAGAATAGCCGCCGTCCACACCGAGGGTATGGAGTTCCATCAACTCGCGGGCATAGTTCTCGTTGGGCGTGCCTTTGACGTTGGCTTGGTTGTCGAGATAGGTGAGCATGGCAGGCGAATGCGCGGACGCCCAGACGAGATCGCGGAAGTTGCCGAGGGCGTGTTTGCGGATCACGTCACGGTCGTCGACGGTCTTGAGATAGAAGATGGGCTCTTTCTCGATGAAGATGTTGAAGTGGTCACTCCAGAACTCGACCATCACTTCGTAGAGTTGACGCTTGCTGTAAAGTTGGCGCAGAAATGTGGCTTGGCGTAACTCGTTGATGGGACGTTCGCGGTCATAGCCATCGAAGAGTTGATTGGTGACGGCTTCGATCTCATTGGCTGCCATTTTCAATGTGTCGAAGTTCGAAAGTTGAAGGTCAAGAGCGAGGTCGTTGATGATTTCAAAATCTAGTTGTTCTTCAATGTAGTTTATCAAGCCGATCTCTGCCAAGCGAGCGCGTTCGTCCACTCGTGCGCCGAAGGTGATGCGATTCAGCGCGGTGAAATCTGCAACACTGAGCGGACTCCACGGGACGGCGGGCAGGCCGTTGGTGAGTCGTCGCACGGTGGGAGCGCAGGCGTTGAGGGCAGCGCTGGCGGAGAGGAGGGTGGCAAGTTTGAGGAAGTCTCTACGGGATAGAGTCATGGTGAATGGGGAATAGTGATTAGTAGAAAGTAGTGAGTGGAAAGTGGGTGGAATGAAAGAGGAAAAAAGAAAGAGGTTAAGGTTGTGCGGGGAGTGGAGATGCGACGGGTTGTGTCTTCTCACGCGGAGACCAATTGAGCAGAGCAAAGCCGGTTGCGCCGAAGGAAATCAGGATGATGGGAATCCACACGAAGAGCCAGCCGATGAGCGGGAAGAAGGCGGCGAGTTCGAGGATGACGGCGCCACGAATGAATCCATTCAGTGGAGTTAGGTTGCTATGTTTGGTGAGTCTCGTGCCGAGGTGAGCAGCGATGCCAGCCGAGCCAATGGTGGAGATGGCAAGCGCAGCGCCGAGCAGAATCCAGCCGATGAATTTGGCAGGTCCGAATGGAAGCGCAAGCAGGATGACGATGGGAATGGTCACCGTAATGACGAGGATGAGTCCCAGCCAGAAAGTGCCCCAGGGAGTTTTTTCCACTCGTGAATGAGCGCGAGCAATCAGGGACGGGAACAACAGCCACCATGCAGTGAGCATGGCAGGGAAGGCGATTCCGATAATGAGCAGGATGAAGAAGAAGGCAGAAATGTCAGCCATGGGTGAAGTCCTTTCGGTTTTGGTTGATGTAAGGGATACAGGGGTGAGGTGGGGAAAGTTGCAGGAAGAGCAGTGAATAGTGATGAGTGAATAGTGGATAGGAAAAGAAAAAGACGCGGGGTGAGCGCGTCCTTTAGGGAATACTCGGTGGTTGAGTAGCCACGAGCGATAGCGAGTGGCGTATCGAAACCACCAATTAATAAAGCAACTTTCAATTACTGATGGTCTCGATACGCCTTCGGCTGTCGCCTCAGGCTACTCGACCATCGGGTTGGACTTTAACTTTTTTGGAAGAATCCAAGGATCGTTGCACCAATTCCGGTGAAGGCGACATAAGGTAGTAGCAAGAACCAGCCGACGAAAGGCAAGGCGCAGGCAATACAGAGAATCACGGAACTCCACAAGTTGCGCTTCCATGTGGACAAATCTGGGAAGAGGCGTTCGGCGAGGTGTTGGACGGTGGCTGTCAGCCCGAGGCTCAAGAGGATGGAGAGAAAGGCGAGGATGAGCAAGGCGGGGATGGTGAGAATCCCTTTGACGAAGGAACCTGCATTCTCAGCAAGCGAGAGCATGACAAAGGCGATCAAGCCGAAGAAGAAAAAGTTGACCATACCCAAGCCGAAGGAGCGCCCCGGCGTGAGGTTGAGGCTGGTTTGGGTCTTGGCGACGCGGTTGGTGAATAATGCGCCGATGACAAGGAAATAGGCGGCGAGGGTGATGGTCAGTAAGAGGATGGCGAGGGTGAGGCGAAGGATGTCGTTCATGAATGGCTCCTGATTTTGTAGGGGCGAGGTCTCCTCGCCCTATGCGATTAGGCAGATGTTATTGGGCGGGGAAACCCCGCCCCTACGAATGGCGATTTCTCAACAACAATCCGTTCCCAAAGATCCAGAAAATGGAAACGATGGCGAGGGCGATGAAGAGGGTGGACATTTCGAGAGTTGGGATGGCTGAAGGTTGGAAAGTTGGCATCTGAAATGTAGAAAGTGTATCCAGCCATGAAGTCCACAGGGATTGGATTTCAAAGAACCAGGTGGTGAAAGATGGCATCTCCACTTGGGGCAGCATGATGGAGAAGAATGGGATGGCAACGATAAGTGCAACCAACGCGGCAGCGGCTTGCAGAGACGCTGTCAGCGTGAGCCAGCGTGGGAGTTGGGCTGGCAGGCTTGGGCGGGGTCTGAAGCGGGCGGCGAGATCATGAGATAAGGTCACTTCGGGCAGAGAGTCCAAATCCACGAACAAGGTTTGGAGGGAAGAGAGTCGCGCCGCGCATTCGTTGCATGAGTCGAGATGCGATTCGATGAAGGCGCGTTCGGTGGAAGCGTTGTCCAAAAATTCGTTGAGCTGCTCATCAGTCAGGTGCATGGAGTTTCTCCGCGAGAAGTTTGCGCGCGCGGAAGAGATGGCTCTTCACGTCGCTGAGGGGGATATTCAGTTCGCTTGCGATCTCGTCGTAGGATAGTTCTTGATAATGCCGCAGTTCGACGACGAGACGATAATGCGGCGGCAGGGACGCGAGTGCGCTGCGGATCTGCTCGCTTCTTTCTTTGACCTCGACCTGTTCGCCGGGACTTTGAGTTTTATCTTCGTCCCGTTCTTCGTCGAGCGGCGCGCTGGGCTTGTGTGACTCGATGTGGTTCAGGCACAAGTTGGCGGCGACACGGCGGATCCACGGGCTGAATTCGCGTTCGAGGTCGAAGGTGTGCAGACGGTCGAGGGCACGGATGAAGGTCTCTTGGGCGAGGTCTTCGGCATCGGCGCGGTTGTGCAGAATGCGGTAGCAGACATTGAAGACGCTGGTTTGGTGGCGTGCCACGAGGTCGCCGTAGGCTTCAGCGTCGCCGCGACGGGCTCGCAGGATCAGGTCGCGGTCGGTGGGCGCATTCATGGCTAGAGTGTAATACAGGCGCGGTGAGGAAAAAGTTGCAGGTGGTTTTTATAAATATATGGAATATTACGGCTGCAAACTTTTGCATTCGACCATATCAAAAGCGCCATCTTCATTTACAGCAAATATGACATCATCAATTTGTACACCCCAATCAAAAAACTCTTTTTTTCCAGGAAGGTTATTTATCATATTTGTATAGGCTTCAATTTCTTCCTGAGTAGCATTCTTTTTCCACACCAAGAACATATAAAAACCATACCCAAAATGTCCACTAACTTCTAAAGGCGGCATCTCTGAAATGATAATTTCCTTTGGCAGAAGGAATGACAACAAATTATTTTCATCTACCAAGTTGGTTCCGCTATAGTCATATAATCTAACTCCATCATCTATCAATACAAATTGGGAGTCAAACTTTCTCCAGCCGCTATTGACTGAAAACTCACGCAAAGCTGTTGTTTCATTTGGCAACTCTTCTATCCAAGGGTAACCTTTGCATTCATCCAGTCGATACCAATTCCTACCAGATGATGTCATTCCTTCAGAATATCCAATATCGACATATGTATTAGCTTCGAAATAATAGAGATTCAAAACAGGATTCTGACCAGCTTTCAGCAAATTGTTAGTAATATTTTGGTTAAGAATATCAGTAATTAAGTTTTGTAATTCTAATTCGTCTAAATCCCAGCGAATAATCTCTCCATTTTTAATGCCCATTGAAGTTGTGACGGAATATGGCAATGCTTTGCCCTTATAGTTTATTTGACCTAAAAGAACTACATCTGCGTTCATCCCTTCACTTAGATTTCCAGTTGCTTGATCAACCTTAGCATCAAAACTGTAAAGAATTATTTGATGGTTTTCTGCCAACTTCTTAAAATCTTCGGCAGTTTCAAGAGCAGTAGAAATTTCAAGAGGGAATAATACATTTGAAAGTTGAATCTTCTGACCCCAGTATCCAAATAAATTTCCTTCTGAAGTTATTCTTTCGCCTTTATCTGTTCCAAAAGTTACTTTGATTGGATAATAATAAGAGCCAACGGCATTTGGTTCTGCTAGTGAACAGATAAATTTCCATTGCTTCGCCGAAGGGTCATCGCTTTCAAGAGTTTCAATATCACAATTCGTTTTGCTCCCATCGTCTTTTTGCAAAACAATCCGCTCAAGTTTATCTATTGAACCAATAACCATATTCCCAAATCCCCCAATGGAGCTTCTGCCATCAAAAATTCCTATGATTTCTCCCGTCTCTGGGCTTGTCCAATAATTAAAGGCAGTATGTAATGGTAATAGTCCATTAAATCCATAATTAAGTTGATTGGGCCAACCTCCAGTACTGACAACCAATTTTCCTTCCTCACCCCCACCCGGGTAGAATGCTGCCATCGGTTCACCTTCACTAACTGAAAAAAGGTCAGCTAATGCAACTTCAACACTTCCGTCATATTGAGCATAAATATCACCGTTGTATATTACATTCCATGGAACGTACATTGAAGAATTGCTATCTGAAGTCAGAAGAATTTTTGTTCCATCCGTACCGGTAATTTCAATTGCCCAAATTGGATAATCATCTGTGTGTGTAATTGAGTTTAAAGTTTGAGGGACTGCATGTAAGTTGCTAAGAGATTTGATTAAGTTTTTTATTTTTTCTTCGATAACAACTCTTCCATTTAACTTGTAAACATCGCCTGTCCTTTTTATTTGTTGATACTCAAAATAAGGGTCTCCCATCCCCCACCACTGATACGAGAGTTCGACAGACTCGATCTCATACACATCATCTAATTTATAAGTTTCATTATCAGGGACGATCCATTGTTTCCAATCTTTGAAAACAAATGGATGAGAAAACTCCCATACCCCCGGATTTTCCATGGAAATAGATTCGGGTTGATATACCAAAGTAGGAGTGGCTGTTGGGACAGGTGATGCTGTTTTTGTTGGAGACAAGGCGGTTGAAGTTGTAGTTGGTGCTGTTTGGCATCCAACAAATATAAGCAAAGCCAAAAATCCAAAAAGGCAATTTCGAAAAGTTTGTTTTTTGTTTTTGTAATTTTTAGTAGACATGATTAACTCCCTTCGTCTAGGTTTATTTAAATTATAACTCTTACCTGCCCCACCTCGGCTGCCAATCCGAAATGGGACTATTCGTGAGTCTCGTCAATCCCGTGCCATCGGGGTGGATGATGTAGAGTTCGTTGTTGCCGTCGCGGAAGGAGGTGAAGACAATCCAGTTGCCATCGGGGGACCAGGAAGGACCGAGGTTGTCGCCGCCGTCAGTGAGTTTCACCAAGCCAGTGCCGTCCACGTTGATAATGTAGATGTTTCGGTCACCTTGCGGCCCGCGGTAGAAGGCGAGTTTTGCCCCATCGGGTGACCATGTGTTGCGTCCGCCCATGTTGTTGAGGTCGGTCACTTGTTGAACGTTCGAGCCGTCGGCATTCATCACGAAGAGTTGACGTGCGCCTGCTCGCGAGGAGGCGAAGGAGATCATTGAACCATCGGGCGACCATGAAGGGTCGATGTCGTCTTTATTGGTGAGAGCGTGGGCGTTGGAACCGTCGGGCTTCATGAGCCAGAGTCCATTGCCGTTGTTGGTGAAGATGACCCATTCTCCGTTCGGAGAAAGTTCGGGGGCGTAGAGCGAGCCGATTCCGTTGGTCAACTTTTGCAGGTTGTTCCCGAAGATATCAATGGAATAAATTTCGTAATTGCCAGTGTCTCGTGAAGAGAAGAAGATGGTCTGCCCATCGGGGGAAAGAGATGCGTAGAAAGCCGTCGCTTTGAGATTGGTGAGTTGGATTCGTCCGCTGCCGTCGGCATTGAGTAAACATATCTGATCAATTTGCTTCACGTAGCAGGTGAAGGCGATCTTTCCGCTGGGCGGGGGTGTGTCGTTGAAAGAAGGCTGGGGCGAGGGAATCAGCTCAATGGTGGCAGTCGGTTCGAGCGCGGGAAGAGGCGTGGCAGAGTCGGTAGGGATAAGAGATGTGTCCGCGGTGGGAGAGGCAATGAGAGGCAGGTCAAGTGCAGGCGTGGGTGTCCAAACAGGTTGATCGGCAACCACCACGAGTGAATAGCCAATTAGCAGGCATAGCCCTAGAAAGCCAATGATTAAACCAATAAGAAGAGCCGATTCGATAAAAGTAAGTTTGCGCATGTGCTGTACATATAAAGTTGTAGGTCACGCTGCAAGCGTGACCTACGTGTTTACTTCAAAATAATCTTGTTCCAATCCATGAGCTGTTTGAGGTTTTCTACGGGCACTTTCCCTTCGGGCGCATACCCAACGAAGGAGCGGTTGTAGTTATCTTCGGTGCCATCGTCGAGATTCCAGCGCAGCGTATTGCGGAAGACACCTAAGCACGAGGTTCCGGCGAAGTCGTCGGGCAGGGAGGTTTCAAAGGTGTAGACGTAGGTGCCATCGGCAGTGTCCACCACTTCAATGGTGGTGGCTTCGTGGATCCAACGCAGCCATTGAGATTGGGTCGATTTCTTCTTCTCAGCATCGACGGTGGTGCGGGTGCGAGTGAAACCGCCGCCTTTGTATTCCCACGGCGCGGGAGCAGGAGCTGCGTTTTTGCCGCCTTTGGGGGCAGGGCGTTTGCCAAGGTATTCAGCCGGTACCAAGCCTACACCGTTCGAGTCTTGGGTGGCTTTGGGGATCTGCCAAACGCTCGGCTCACTGTTGACATAGCGTAGCCAGAAGATGCTCGCGCCTTGGGTGTAATGTTCGGCGCCGGTCGGCTTGATAAAGTAACAGCCGGGTGTTTTTTCTGCCGCAAGTTTGACGTAACGTGCCGCATTGTCTGTAAGCCCACCCGGAGGCAAATGTCCGCGAATATGTTGCGAGTGTTCGGCGGTCTCATTACAAACCGCGCGTGTGACGATGATCTCTTGGGTGCGTCCGTGTTCATCGCGCCACATACCGGTGTTATCGGTTGCCCATTTGCTGAGGATGGGGTAGAGGGTCATATCGGCGAAACGGGCTTTGTCTTCTTCGGGCGTAAAGGTTTCCCAACTGGCATCGGTGGCGTAATTAACGCGCAAGGATGTGAGCATGACGATCATCTTCCACCCCCAAGCTGGGATTTGATCTTTCATCGCCTCCAACTTCGCCAGGGCTTGGTCGGTCGTCATGGTCAGGAACTCGTATTTGGCTTCTTCTTCCGCCAGAGCAGCAAGACCGGCGCGCTTGGTCTTGGGTCCGTTGGCTTTCACGCCTTGCATGTGCAGGGCGATCTTGTCTTTCCACGCTTTATCGGTTGTTTTGGCGAGGGCAGGTTTGTTGGCATCTGTCCCTTCGTATTGGGCGATCTTCTCGGCGCATTTGGCGGTCACATCGGCATCAGTGAGGGCGGCTTGGGCTTTCTTCACTTCTTCCACCCGCAAGCGCACGAGCAAATCTTTCGGGTTTGCCCACGAACCATGCGCCGATTTATAGCGCATGCCCGAGAAATGAATCACCATATATTGCAACCAGGTCGGGAAGCGCTTCGGCTCCTTCTCGAAGCGAGCGCGGATGTCCGTCAGCAGTTGATATTGGTCTTTGTTCTCAAGTGTTTTGGTGTATTGCTCCACTTTGAGGCGCACAATATCTTTGACCGTCACCGGCACCTTCGGGTCGTAGTTGACGAGGAACTCTTCCTCTGTGACCTTATAGTTCGGGTCCGCTTTGGCAAGCTTGTACCACTCCAGTTTGGGACCTTCAAGCTTGTTGTAGGTGTCGTCAAACTGACGGAGTTTTTCCATTTCATCCAGCACCATGGGCAATGCTGATTCGTTTTTGAGTTTGAATTCCGCTTCCACTTTGGGACGGTTGGGGTGCTCGGGCAACATCCCTTCGAGTTGGCGCTGTAAATAGCGAATGCGGTCACGTAAAAAGCCAAGCTGGGTCTTGAACGACTCCATGCGCATTTGGATGAAGCTGCGTTCACCGCGAATATCTTTGGGCCAAGAGGAGATGAATAGGTCGTGATTCTTCTGGATCAACGCCAGCGCTTCTTCTTCGATGGGTTTGTATTTGACGAAGAAGCCTTTGACATCTTTGGTCATGAAATAGTTTTTCAAGCTCATGTAGCGTTTGAGCTCTGTGGCACGCGCCAAATCCATGCCGTCTTCGTATTCTTTCACATCGGCGGCGAGGGTGGAAATATCCTTGTTCTTATACTCTGCCCATAGATCGGCTTCTTTGTAGAAAACCAGAAAGTCCCGCAGTTTTTGCAGGCGCATGGGGTATATGCTCTTAAGTAAATTGGGGTTTTGCCACTGAAAGTTATAGGTTGCTGCCATGTCTCTCTCCTCGTGCCAGATGTAAATACTCCCTCCATTTTAGCTAATTTAATTGATTTTTCAACCGCAGATTAAACACAAACTCCCGGAGCCGAAGCTTCGGGAGTTTGCTCAAATTTACTTTCGCATCGCAATTGGCTTCAAAAACGAATCCAATATTTCATCCATCTCTTCGAGTGAATTGCACACGAAGAGCATCGGGTTGAAGGCGTAGACCGTCTTCGGGATGCGCGAGATGGTCTCCAAGTTGAACGGCACGAGGATGACCTCGCCGCCGAAGATGCCTTCGGGTTTGATGCCCAGACTCTTGTACAGGCCCAAAACGACGTTCCAGCCTTCATCCGCAGAGGACATCTGTCCCTTTTGGTGAAGCGCGTTCACACCGTCGATGATCTTGAACAAATTGCTCTTGTTCGCGAGGAAGTGTTGATTCAGTTGCTGATACACATCCTTGCTGTAATCAATGACATTGTCACGCCCGAGGCGGTAGAACTCCATGATGGTACGGGTCAATTCTTTGCGTCCCGAAATGATGCCCGCACCGAAAACCGTAAAGCGGTTATCTTGCACTACCAAACCGAACTCGGTGCTATACCATGCCAAACGCTTGATGACCTCGCGCTCTTCTGTGGTCGCTTTCATATAAGCTGGTGCGAACTTGTCTTCGATGCGTGCATAGAATTCCTGAGTGAGGAACGGTAAATGCCCGAAGATGTCATGGAACATATCCGGCTCGGGGGTAAATTCCATCTGATCGCGGGTGCGTAAATAGTCGGTAATTAAAAATACACGTTGCGCGAATTTTTTGTACCAATCATCGGCTAACGTGTATCTGACAACAGTTCGTTCGATCTTCCAACCTGTGCGCGGCGTAATGTGCTCCACCAAATGCCGCACCGTCGGGATTCTCTGCGGGCTAAGCGCCAACAAGTCCATGCCCTTCTTCCACTCCGCACAGATGTGCTCCATCAAATACGACTGATGGATGCCTGCGAACAGGTCTGCCCAAATAGCATGTTGTTCGTCTGAAAACGAGATCTCCTGATTTTCTGTTGAATATTCTTTCGTGGGGTCGATCTGTTGTGCTGCAATATCTCCGGTATAGCTTGGTATATTTTGGTTCATGTTCACCTTTACACCTTTCTAAATGAGACTTGGAGGATACAGAACTTATCGAAAAGATAGTATCACCTTCAAAAACCCGAGTCAAGAAGCGGAGAAGAATTGTCATATTTAGCGGTGATAGAATCATTCCATGCATGACCTAACCGGCAAGACTATCCTCATCACCGGAGCCGCCCGCCGCTTGGGGCGTTTATTCGCTCTTGCTTGTGGACGCGCTGGCGCAGACCTCATCCTCCATCATGGACATTCGCCTAAAGAAGCCGAATCACTTCGAGATGAACTCGCCTCTCTCGGCGCTCGTGCCTGGATTCTCGCTGCAGACTTTTCTCAACCCGAAAGCGCAGCCCAATTAATCGAACGCGCGAACAAACTCAGTCCGCTATACGGACTGGTCAACAGCGCATCCATCTTTGAGCCGTTATCCATGCAAGCTACTTCACTCGAAGCTTGGAATAGCCATCTCAACGTCAACCTGACTGCGCCATTTTTGTTGAGCCAAGCCTTTGCGAAACACGTCAATACTGGTCGCATCGTCAACATCCTCGATTGGCGCGCTCTGCGTCCCGGTGCGGATCACTTCCCTTACACCGTCACCAAATCCGCCTTGGCTGCGATGACCAAATCATTAGCCATTGCTCTCGCGCCACATATCACCGTCAATGGGCTAGCATTAGGAGCAATCCTGCCGCCCGCAGATCAACCGTCAGCGAGTGAAAAGATTATTGAGGCTGTGCCCGTCAAACGTTGGAGTGAAGCGGGCGAAGCTGAAGATGCTTTGCTATTTTTGCTAGCATCCAGTTCTGCCTATATCACCGGAGAGATCATTCATGTCGATGGCGGCAGGCATTTAGTGTAAAGGAGACCTCATGGACAAAGTATTTATCAAAGACCTGCTCGTGCGTGGCATTATTGGTATCCGCGAGTGGGAGCGTGAGAAGGAGCAGGACATTCTCATCAATGTGACGGTTTATACCGACACGCTTCGCGCTGCTGAAACGGACGATATCGAAGATTGTGTCGATTACAGCGCCTTGGCGAAGAAAATTCAAGTCCATGCCGAAACCGCCAAACGACTCACTGTGGAAGCCTTGGCAAACGACCTGGCAAAGATTTGCCTTGAAACGCCGTTGGTTTGCAAGGTCGTTGTCCGTGTGGAGAAGCCGGGAGCGGTGCGCTTTGCCAAATCGGTTGGCGTGGAGGTTGAACGCAAACGGGATGAGTGAATTGCATCACGTCTACCTTAACCTTGGCTCAAACCTTGAGCCTGAGGAAAATATTCCACTCGCGATTAAGTTGTTGAAAGAAGTCGGGGAGATCTCTGCCGTTTCTTCGGTGTGGGAAACGGAGTCGGTTGGTTATGCCGCGCCAAACTTTTTGAACGTCTGCGTTCTGTTACGAACCCCATTCGATGCAGAGCAGGTCAAGCATAAAATCAATCGCCCCATCGAAGCGCAAATGGGACGTGTACGTGGGGAGAATAAAAACGCTCCGCGCCCAATTGATATTGATATTGTCTTATTCGATGAAACGCCGCACAACGTCCAAACGTGGGAGCAGGCATTTGTCATTGTGCCATTGGCAGAACTTGTGCCGGAGTTCAAACCTCACAGCGGGGAAACATTATCAGAATTAGCGAAGCAGTTACAAAGTCAGGTATGGATGCGAAAGAGAGAAGATGTTATATACCCTACGGGCACTAGATCCGTAGCGGTTCCGCGCCGCGGTTGAGGTGATCCAAGAATTCTTGTCTTGTATTGATACTCTTGCGGAACGATCCCAGCATGGCGGAGGTCGTCATGCGGGCATCATGCTTTTTCACGCCGCGCATCATCGCGCAGAGATGCAAACCTTCGACCACAACTGCCACACCTTGAGGTTTAAGTAATTGATGGATAAAGTCCGCGATCTGACGGGTCATGCGTTCCTGAACCTGTAAACGTCGGGCGAACATATCAACGATGCGGGGAATTTTCGACAGCCCAATAACCTGACCACTTGGAATATACGCCACATGCGCACGCCCCATAAATGGCAGCATGTGATGTTCACACAAACTAAAGTATTCAATGTCACGCACAATGACCATATCGTCATAGGTCACGTTAAAGATCGCACCGTTGACGAGTTTATCCACGTCGGTGCGGTACCCGCTAAGAAGTTCCGGGTACATGCGTGCCACACGCTTGGGTGTGTTTTGCAAGCCCTCACGGTCTGGGTTTTCACCAAAGGCAGTGAGCATTGCACGAATGGATTCTTCTATGGCAGCGGTATTTATTTCTTCGTCAAAGGTTGGGCGCTCATCAAAATCTTCGTTGGTTTCGGGGTCTATCATCGCATCTCCGATTATGGTGGGGTATGCCGATTGTACAGGTAAAATATATTTATGACTAACGAACTTTATCCAAAAAGCATTTTCTTTGGCACCTGGTTGGGTGCCGTCATTGGCACCCTTCTCGGGGCTGGCTCGGGTGCGATCAGCGGCACATGGAATGGAATTCTCACATCTGCCATCATGGGGCTTGTGACCGGTGCGATCAACGGGGCTTTAACCGGCGCAGTTGTCGTCCGTACTACTGGGACGACCGGCGGCGTCAGCACGGGCGCATACACGGGCATGGCATTCGGCGCTTTTCTTGGGCTGATCTTTGGCATCTTCCTGCCAGAGTCCTTTCGCCAAAGTGTCTTGAAATTAGATGTGTTGATTTTGAACGTCATTTTTGCGGGGCGTTTTGAGGCGGCGATTTTGTTCAGTTTCCTATTTTCTGTCCTTTCCACGGCAGTGGGCGCATGGATTGGCGGACGAAACCTCATAAAGCGCGATGTGGAAAATCTAAAAACAAATCGCTCATAAGGCAGGTTTGGGGCAACTCCTGCCCTAGCATGCCGCGAAACCAGAATGGTATAATTTCGCCGCTTAATTCATCATTCCCCAACCAAAATTGGTCATTATCTGAAGGAGAACGACATGTCCGGACATTCTAAATGGTCCACCATTAAACGCAAAAAAGGCGTTGCCGACGCCAAACGCGGCGCCATCTTCACCCGCTTGGCGCGTGAAATTACCATTGCCGCCCGCGAAGGCGGCGACCCCGATACCAACTTCCGCTTGCGCCTAGCTGTAGAAAAAGCCCGCGCCGAGAACATGCCCAAAGACAATATCGAACGTGCTATCAAGAAAGGCACTGGCGAAGACAAAGATGCCGCCGTGTTCGAAGAACTCACCCTCGAAGGCTACGGTCCGCATGGCTCGGCGGTGATGGTCTCTTGCGTCACCGATAACCGCGTCCGCACCGTTTCGGATGTGCGTCATATCTTCAGCAAGTTTGGCGGCAACATGGCAGAAGCCGGAGCGGTGGGCTGGCAGTTCGACCGCAAATCCTACTTCTCCTTCCCCTCCAGCGCCATGGCATTCGATAAAGCCTTCGAACTTGGTGTGGAAGCCGGAGCCGACGATGTGGTGGACAGCGGCGAAGAGATCGAAATCTTTGGTCCGGTTGATGCGTTTAAAACCATCATGGATACGCTCGGCAAAGCCAAGGTACAACCTGCTGAAGCCGGTCTGCGCCTGATTGCCAAGCAAGAGATCGACCTCGGCGTGGAAGAGATTATGGCAGTGATGAAGGTCGTCGAAAACCTCGAAGACCTCGACGACGTGCAGGATGTTTATCACAACGTCAAAGTGTCTGACGAAGCCCTCGCAGCCCTCGAAAACGCGTAATTCAATTTTACGTAGGGGCAGGTCTCAGACCTGCCCCTACATCATTTAATGATATGACTCTCGCCCTCGGAATTGACCCCGGTACCGCCACCACCGGCTACGGAATTGTGCGCCTCATGCCAGACGGGGAGCTGGTCGCTGTTGATTATGGCGTGATCCTCACCCCGAAAGAAGCCACCGCCTCCGCTCGCCTGGTGATGCTCTTTGACGATCTCAACAAACTTCTCAAAAAACATAAACCCGAAACAGCCGCCGTCGAGAAATTATTCTTCTCGAAGAACGTCACCACCGGTATCGCGGTGGGACAAGCCCGCGGCGTGATCTTGCTAGCGCTTGAGAAAGCCGGCATTTCTACCTACGAATACACCCCAAACGAAGTCAAACAAGCGGTAGCGGGGTATGGCTCCGCTGAGAAGCGACAAGTGCAAGAAATGGTGCGCGCCTTGCTGCAGCTAGAGAAGATCCCCAAACCCGACGATGCCGCCGATGCCTTGGCAATTGCTATCACCCATTTGAACACGGCACGATATGATTAACACGTAGGGGCAGGTCTCAGACCTGCCCCTACATTTTATTTACGGTAAAATACAAATATGATTGCCACCTTACGCGGAGAAGTTCAACACGTTGAAGATAACGCCATCATCGTCGAAGTGGGCGGTGTGGGCATGCGAGTCTTCGTCCCGGCGCCGATGCGCACAAAGGCTTCGGCGGGAGAAATGATCTTTTTGTTCACCCATCTCGTCGTCCGGGAAGATGCGCTGACGCTCTATGGCTTCGAATCCCAATCAGACCGCGACCTCTTCAACATCTTGCTCGGCGTCGATGGCGTTGGTCCGAAAGTGGCGCTCTCGGTGTTATCCACGCTCACGCTGGAAACGATACAACGCGCCATCTTTGCCGACGAAGAAGAGTTGCTTAGCAAAGTTCCGGGTGTGGGCAAAAAGACCGCGCAAAAAATGGCGATCCATCTCAAAGACAAACTCAAGCCGACCGATGCTCTCTCTAAAATGGCAGCCCTCGCCGACTACGATAGCGAAGTGCTCGCTGCGCTCACTGCATTGGGTTACTCGGTGGTTGAGGCTCAAGCCGCATTGCAAGCCTTGCCAAAAGATGCCCCCAAAGATGTTGAAGAACGTTTGCGTGTGGCATTGCAATACATCGGCAAATAATGGCTCTACTATTTGGATAAGGTCTAAATCAAAAGAGACTGTCACGATGAAGGTGACAGTCTCTTTATTTGGCATGTTACTAAAACCTATCGTTGAATTGGGACGGGTTTCTTGACGGGGAATAAGCCATCGATCACAATGCTAACAATGCGCACAAAGAACAAAAAGAGCAAACTGCCGGCAGAGAACCAATAATAGTTCTGTGCCCAACTCATGCTGGAGTCTGTTCCGCTAAAGATGGCGTGGAAAATACCTACAAAATACATGGCGAAGCTGAGATAGTGCAGCACGCGCCAAAACTTCTGCCCGATCATGGGACGCACATAAAAGCTCATCGCCACGATCAACCAAATATAGAACCCAAGCTGACCGATCCCCACCCAAAACGGGCGGTAATCTACCGTGCTGAAAGGGATGAATACTTGCAAGAGAGTGAAGTTGATATATTCATCGCCCAGCAAAATCACTGCATGAAAGGCAGCGAATGCCAACCCCAACAAACTCACATATTCATGGATCGCAAAGGTGGCGGGCATACCGGGCCACAAACGAGCCATTTTATTGGTGATGCCTAACCCAAGCGCCATGGAGAGCCACAAGAGAGAGAGGGAAACAAAAGCTGTGCCGCGTGAAAGATACCAGTATGCTTTGGGTGAAGCTCCGCTCAGAGAGAATGCCATATTGGGCAATACAAAGGGCAGAACCAAGGTGGCAACTAATAGCCCAATAACAGAGGCGAAGAGGAACAGCAAAAACGATTGGATGCTGACCGATGACTCATTGAATTCATTTTGAGATTGCATGTTTAACTCCTTGCAAATATTCAGTCATGGAAGAGGTGATAAACACTTCGCCAGAGTCCATGACCATTAAACCAGCGAAAGAAGGCTGATCTTCTAACCAAGCCAAACCGCGTTCTTTACCGAGAATGAAGGCTGTTTTTGCAGCGGCTTCGGCTTCCATCACTGTAGCTGCGACCACGGTCACACGCAGGATATCGGTATCCACGGGCAGCCCTGTATTAGGGTTGATAATGTGATGTTGAAGCAAGCCATTACGCTTCCATTTTCGGCGATCCTTGCCCGAGGAGGCAACCCCGCCTTGATTCACAAGCAAGGTGTCGAAATCGCTTCCGGCATGGAATGGGTCAGAGACACCGATCTGCCATGTGCTCCCATTCAACTGTGGTTCGCTCACTGCAATATCGCCGCCGGCATTCATCAGGCATGGACCGAACTCACGTAAACGCTCCATGGCTTGATGTGCCGCCCAACCTTTGGCTACACCGCCAAAGTCCAGCCGGACTCCTTGGGGTAAGGTGATAGTCTGATTCTCTGGGTCTGCGACGATCTGTGAAAGCGGATGATGCTCGGTCTGTGAAAACATGCCGAACTGTTCATGCGATAGTTCATTGAATGAAAGGTCGTAGCCTGCATCTAACATCGCATCTAACACGGTGGGTGTGACCAGCCCGTCACTGAACCCATTTGCCCACACGGCTGTTTGAAAGACCTCCCAGAGCGCATTGCTCACGCTCACAGGCTGGTCAAAGGTTCGGTTCAGGCGAGACAACTCACTGTCCAGCCGGAAGCGGGAAAGGGATTGCTCCCATTCTTCGAACCAGTTCGGCACATCCTTTAAAACATCCTGTGCAGACTTTGAATCCGATTGAAGGATGACGAGCATGTCACTGCCCATCGCGCGAAAGGGATGGCTGTAAAACATTAGGATGAAGTGGTCGATGTAGAAGGCTGACTGGCTGGTGCATTTCCGCCACCACCTCCGCCGTTTCCTGCATCTGCGTTACCGCCGCCTCCGCCTCCCTTCGGCTTTTGAACAACAACGACTTTGGGCTGGGGGGCTTTTCCGCCGAATAAGATGGTGTATCCAATAGGGGGCATGGTTACAGATGGGACAGTGGTAGGTTCTACGACAACGGGCATAACGGTAGGAGGGATGATATCTGCCTGTTGTTCTGCTGCTTTTTGATCCGCTTTTACTTTATCTGGACCTGCAAACATATTCCAAAATGCGATGACGGACGTCATCGAGATTGCGGCGATTGCCAATTGAACATCAGACCATTTATTGGTATTTGGTTTGGGTGCCATATTGTTTCCTTTTAATCGTCGCCTTCGTGTTCTTCATGTTCATGCTCTTCATGCGCACTGCTTCCGTTGGAACTGTTGTTTGAAGAACTTCCGCTGTTGTTCGATTGACCTCTGCTGGTGGTGTTGGATGCAGTGATCACAACGGGTTGCACTTGAGTATTTGCTACCACTACGCCTTCAGAACTGACATAAACCAATTCACCTGAGCTAAAGGTGACTAAATAAGTAGGCGCACCTTGGTAATCCACCACTTCCACGCTGTATACCATGGGGTCATTTAAGAAATTGACTGCAATAGTTGTTGCTTCTTCAGCCGTTACGACAAGCGGTGCCATTTCTGTTGCTGTTGGAACTGCAAGCACAACACTAACTGGCTGCGATATTGTTTTTTGTGAAGATTGTGCAGACGTTAATTCATTGTTCTTAACAACTTGTTGATATGCGGAAACCACACCGAACATGGTTGCCATCAAGAATACGGTTAACATGGCAGAAACGAACAAAGTACTTTTTCTCATGATTTGCTCCTTACAGATTGGGTTTCAACCTGTTATTTGACTTAGGTCGTTTTTAACTGTGAAAAGTTATGCTCTTAAATGAGCCTAAGATTAAAGGACTTTGTAGAAATTGTCAGTTTGATGAAATAAGAGCAAAAAAGGGTCTTTGTTTTGCTTTATAATCTTTTTTATGAATAGACTTAAAAATATCGACAAACGCTGGTTCATTCTTGCGGTTGTTGTGGTGATTATTGGTATTGTGCTCTTACCGCCCGTGCGAAATAGAATTTCAGTTCAATATGAACTTTTACGTACCCGCATCGTTTATTTTTTTAACCCGCCCAGTGAAGCTGTTTTTCAACCGAGTGGTGAAGAAGAACCGCTGACGGTTGAAACTGCAGTCGGAACCGTCCGTGCTGAAATGTTGTTGACGTTAACACCTGAGGTCACACCAACTCCGAAAGCAACCAAGGCTGGTCCGACGGCAAAACCAACGGTCACATCCACACCAGTGCCGGGGAAAGTCATTTTGCCGGGTGTAGTGTATGTTGACCAACATGGACGTTGGAATTATTGTGGTCCAGCGAATTTGACGATGGCACTGAAATTCTGGGGTTGGAATGGCGATCGCGACGATGTTGCAAAAGTCGTCAAGCCGGGTTCGCCGAATCAAAATCTGGATTTCATTGAACGTGGTTTACCCGATAAAAATGTGATGCCATACGAGTTGGTGGACTTTGTCAATTTGCAGACCACCGAATACCGTGCCTTGTCTCGCTACGGTGGCGACATGGATCTGCTTAAACGTCTTCTCGCTGCTGGTTTCCCTGTGATCGTGGAAAAGGGATATTACGAGCGCGATTACACCGGCAAGGTCGATTGGCTTGGACATTATTTGTTCACGACAGGGTATGATGATGAACGCGGTGGCTTCATTGTGCAAGATGCCTATCTCAAACCCGGCAAAGACTTGTTGAGCAAGTACGATGAATATCAGGATGGCTGGCGTTCATTCAATTATCTGTTCATGGTGGTGTACCCTGCTGGGCGTGAAAACGAAGTGATGTCCATACTCGGTCCATGGGCAGATGAAACCTGGGCTGCCAATCATGCACTTGAAATTGCCAATAAAGAAGTTTCTCAATTGACCGGCAATAATCTTTTCTTTGCCTATTTCAATAAAGGCACCAGCCATGTCGTGCTCAATCAATATTCAGATGCGGCTGTGGCGTATGACAAAGCCTTTAACCAGTATTCCAAATGGGATACCACCAAAGGCAATCGTCCATTTCGTATGATGTGGTATCAGACCGGTCCATATTTTGCGTATTATTATTCTGCCCGTTATCAAGATGTGATCGACCTTGCCAATACGACCTTGACCAAGACCATCTCCAAGCCTACTCTCGAAGAGTCTTTGCTTTGGCGAGGGCGAGCGTATTATATGATCGGTGATACCGATGCTGCCATTAAAGATTATCGTGCCGCGTTGGAAGTCCATGCAAATTGGTATCCTGCTGTACAGGCATTACAGGAATTAGGATTGCAGCCATAATGAAACTATTACATTTTGCCGATGCTCACATTGACATGGCGAACTATGGGCGGCATGACCCGTCTACGGGGTTGCCGCTGCGTGTGTTGGATTTTCTCAAATCGCTGGATACCATCGTGGATACTGCTATCGAGCGCAAAGTGGACATGGTCATTTTTGCGGGCGATGCTTATAAGGATCGTTCTCCGGCTCCGACCTTTCAGCGGGAGTGGGGCAAACGCATCATGCGTTTATCTCAGGCGAAGATTCCAACTCTCCTACTTGTTGGCAATCACGACATTTCCCCATCCATTGGGCGGGCGCACGCCTTGCAAGAGTTTAAAACCCTGCAAGTGCCTTATGTAAAAGTATTGGACGCTCCTGAGTTGTTGAAGCCAGCCGATCTATGGGGCTTGCCATTGCAAGTTATTGCCATGCCGTGGGTGGCGCGCTCTGGGTTGATGGCATCTACTGGTGAGACGGATTCCACGCAGGCGTTTGCACGTATTGAAGAAAATATTGGTGACCTGGTCACGGGCTGGATCGAGGAGTGTGACCCGTCCATGCCGATTGTGTTGACAGCGCACGCTTCGATTGAAGGGGCAAAGTTTGGTGGAGAACGCTTGGTGATGTTGGGAAATGATTTGGTGCTAACAGGTGGGCTGGTAAAGAATCTCAAGCTCAATTATGTGGCAATGGGTCACATTCACAAGCCGCAAGATGTGAACGAAGGGCATCAACCGCCGGTCATTTACCCCGGTTCCATTGAGCGGGTCGACTTTGGGGAGGCGAAAGAAGAGCGCTTCTTTGTCATTGCAGATGTGGAAAAAGGACGCGCCACCGAAGTAGAGTGGATTCAACTCACAGGGGTGAGAAAGTTTATAGACCGCCGGGCAACTGTCGAGTCCAGTGAGAGCGTGACCGAATTCCTCAAGAGTAAACTGCCCAAGCCTAAGGAAATGTCTGAGGCGATCATCCGCTTGATCGTTGAATATCCACGCGAATGGGATTCGTTGATCGATGAATCGGCTTTGCGAAAATATGCGGCAGATGCGTTTGAGTTCCACTTCGTGAAGCGACCCCAAATTGAGTCGCGAGTGCGCATTGATGAAGGTCAGGTAGTGAGCAGCCTTAGCCCGCTGGATTTGCTTGAACAATATTTTGATGCAGCAAAAGTTTCGAATGCCAATGAATTGAAAAGCCTGGCACAGGAAATCATTTCAGAAGACTCACAAGACTCTTGACACTTCTACACGGACACCTGATACTTGGGCATCCCAACGTCATGAGGTTTTTATGTCCAAGGAACATTCACGGTATCGCTGGTTTGTAGTCGCTGTGTTCTTCTTTTTCATGCTGTTGCATCAGACCGATAAATTGATGATCGGTTCGCTGCAAGTGCAAATCAGTAATGACTTCAATATCAATAATAAACAGTGGGGGTTGGTGAATTCGGGCGCATTGATCGTTGCCACAATCTTGTATCCGATTTGGGGCTATTTGTACGACCGTTACTCGCGCACAAAATTGCTTTCGTTGGCTTCTTTTATTTGGGGTTCTACTACATGGTTGAATGCCATTATGAAGAGCTTTGGCGGGTTCCTTGTTACGCGTGCTTCCACCGGCATTGATGATTCTTCATACCCTGGCTTATATACCTTGATTGCCGATTATTTTGGTCCCACCCAACGTGGAAAGATCTTTGGTATTTTGCAGTTGGCTCAACCCATTGGCTATTTGTTGGGAATGATCCTCGCATTGATGGTGGCGCCTGCGATTGGTGGATGGCGATCCGTTTTCTATATCACAGGCTCGTTGGGGCTTGTGATTGCTTTGTTGATCTTCTTTGGCGTGCGCGAGATGCCACGCGGTAAAGCCGAGCCTGAATTTGAGAATATGACGGAAATGCAGACCTTCAAGTTCTCATGGGCAGAAGCAAGAGAGATTTTCAAAAAGAAGACCATGTGGTTTGTGTTCTTACAGGGTTTTGCGGGTGTCTTCCCATGGAATGTGATTACGTTCTTCTTCTTTGCTTATCTTGAAAAAGAACGCGGTTACGATGCCAATAGCATCCTCTTTACCATGGCACCTGTTATCTTGATCCTCGCCAGCGGATACTTTGTGGGCGGGGCGTTGGGCGATTATGCTTTCAAACGTTCAAATAAGGGACGTATTATTGTTTCTTCTGTTGGCGTGTTGCTTGGGGCGTTGTTCATGTACCTGGCAATTACCACACCATTGGAGGCAAAGAATCAGTTTTTTGTTTTCATGTGCCTTACCGCCATCTTTATGCCACTCTCTTCTACCAATGTGACGGCAACCGTGTATGATGTGACGGTCCCCGAAGTACGGTCTACGGCGCAGGCGGTGGAGTATTTCATTGAGAATGCAGGGGCAGCCTTTGCTCCCATCATTACCGGAGTGATCGCCGATATGTATGACCTTAAGACTGCCATCCTTTTGATCTGTACCGTGGCTTGGGGCTTGTGCTTCTTGTTCTATCTCGGCGCGATCTTCACCATCGACAAAGATGCGAATGACCTCCGCAACCAAATGGCAGAACGCGCAAAATCCATGTAAAACGAAAACGGGCTTGGTGAAAGAACCAAGCCCGTTTTTTATTGATGCGACCTTCTTAATATCAGTAGCGATGTTCCCTGAATTGCCAGTGCCGTTAGAACTGCCAAGCCAAATGAAACGCCTAAACTTGTTTTTTCGATCAGCAAGCTTAAGACAAAGAAAAATCCTGTAAACGCAAACATACCGTATAACAGTCCGCGTAGGACATGAGCCGCAGCGGCGGGACCATAATCACGATGGGCGAAAATACTCAAGATGGTGACATAGAGAGGTATGGTGGTTAGAAGCCCGGTTAGGCGGGAGCCGATAAATGGAGCGATGCCTGTTATCAACAAAATAAAACTCGTGCCGATCAGAATCCGCACGGGAATATCCCACTGACTTAGTTTACTTTCACCCGGCTCCAATTCTCCTTTGGGCATGCAAGTTAATCCAATTAGGATAGCTATTGCGACGATGGGTACAATGAACCACAGTGAAACGGTTATATTTTGTAAAAACAAAGTACTTAGCGAAAAAACAACGAAGCTCCCCACAAAAGCAGCGTACCATGGAAAGCGCGTAGCTACCCATGCATAGGTTAGGGCATACAACACCAGTGAAATTCCACCGCTGAGAACACCCAAAACCGAGCTTTCTGCAAAAGTCACGCCATGGCTTAACGCCACAAAAAATACCACTGGACCCGATGTAAGAGGCATTCCAACGATCCAACCGCTAACGGCGGGTCCCCACCGGCGACCTGCCAAACTGGCAGAACCAATAATGAGAGGAGCGAGAATAAGTTTTAGGGCAAGAACATTCATCAGGGATTTACCAGAAAAAAGATAGCCAACAAGATCGAAAGATCTGCAATGGCATGGCTAACTACAGGTGTAAGCAAACTTCCGTCTTTACGATACAGCTGACGCCAAAGCCAGCCAATAAAGGTCAATGCAAGAAGTACAAGCACAATGGATAGCGGAGATGTTTTATTCCACACGATCATAGCGTGATACCCAGCGTAAATTAAATCGCCCAAGTAAAATGATTTTGTGCTGCTTCCTAATACAAGCCGCCAGAAAAATTCTTCCATAAAGGGATTGACGACCGAAAAATATAAGATGAACCATTCCCAAACATTGTCATGTAGACCAAGAGCCGTCAGTTGCACGCGAAGGCTTGGAGAAATCCCTAAAAACCCGCGCAGTAGATACAGGCTAGGTCCGCTTAGAGCACAGAGTACTATAGTAAAGAAAAACAATTTTTTGCTCGTGCTCTGAAAAAAAGTACGAAAAGAGTAATAGGGTTTTAGTAAAAATACGACAAGCAGAATTGTGATATGAAAACCAAGTAAAGCCGCCCAAGCATTTTTAAAGACGAACATCCCCACCCAAACAGCAAGATAGGGTGGAATTGCTAAAAAAAATTTTGATTTCATAGAGGGATTACTTAACTTCGGTGATGACGGTCCGTTTTGCGCCTGCGGACATAAGCGCTGCCGCTACCAACTCCGCCGAGGCTTGGTTCACCAACGCAATCATATTGCCGCCGCGTCCGCCACCGCTAAGTTTGGCGCCGAGAGCTCCTGCTTTACGGGCTGCATCCACAAGCCTATCCAGTTCGGGCGAAGAGACAGTCATTTGCTGGAGAAACTCGTGGTTGTGGTCCATCAGCTCACCAAGATGTTCAGGACGCCCGCTTTCGATGAAGTGCCGCGCCATGGTGGATATCTGTGCTACTTCGTTGAAGATATTCTCAAAACGGTTTGCATCCTTTTGCCATAGACGGCGCACATCGCCCACAGATTCTTTTGTAGGTGCAGGAACTCCTGTATCGCCAATTACAATGAGGAAGGGTTTGCCGCATTTGAAAGTTTCGATTGGCTTACCTTTGATGTAATACACAGGCATGTTATAGGTGATGACGGTATTGTCGATGCCTGAGGGTGTGCCATGGTGAAGTTTTTCAATTTCAAAGACAAGTTCATTGACTTGTTCATTAGAAAGCGCGTGATTGAGAAAAGAAGATAGTGACCTAATTAATGCAACGGAAACTGCGGCCCCAGAGCCGAGCCCTGCGGCAACAGGGATGGTAGAGTAGATGGTCAGTTTGAGGTTAGGTTGTGGGGAGATGCCTAAGTGTTGAAACACTTTCAGAATCACAGAACCAATTGGATGGTCGGAAGGAAGCGTGGAAAGCTCACCTTGCAAGTTCACCATGGGGGCATCGATCCAAATACCAGGCTGATCTGAGTCTAAAACGTCCACATCCACTTGCACCTGGTTGACAGGGACGGCAAGCGCAGGACGATTGTATACGACGGCATGTTCGCCGAAAAGAATGATCTTGCCGGGGGCGGAAGATTTCATGAAAAGTAAAAGATGATAATGACGGTTACTGCCCAAAGCAGCATGGAGATTTGGAAGGGGCGATCAGAAAGTAAGACTTCTTCTGGTGTGCCACCGGCATGTTCTACTTCGATGAGATACAGATAGCGGAAGATGGCATATACCAGAAATGGAATAGTGAGCATCATGGAGTGATTTTCGGGCACATTGGGCGCGGAGAAGGTATAGAGTGAATATGCCACAATGGTTGTGCCAGAGACGATCATGATGTATTGGTCGAGTAAGGGCAAAGTATAGCCATCGAGCACTTTGCGGTGAGAACCTGCCCCATGAGCCAACAGGGCAAGCTCAGCGCGACGTTTGCCAAAACCGAGGAAAAGCGAAAGCAGGAACATCACGATATAAAGCCAGGGAGAGAAGCGTTCCACCGCAATGAGCGTCACACCGGCACCCACGCGCAGAACGAAGCCAATAGAGATAATGAGCACATCGAGAATGGGGATGTGCTTTAGGTAATTTGAATACGCAAGGTTTAGGATGAAATAGCCCGCAACCACGCCCGCAAACGTAGGGGCTAATAAGTAAGCAAGACCTAAAGTAAGGATGACGAAAACGATACCTGCTGTCCATGCGGCGCTGACGGGGAGTTTCCCTGAGGCAATGGGGCGATTCTTTTTCTCAGGATGTTGACGATCTGCCTCAACATCTGCGAGATCGTTGAAGATGTAAACGCAAGAAGAGATAAGGCAGAACAATGCGAAGCCCGCCAATGTGCGTAGAAATGAATCAACGATAAATAGCTGCTTGTCGAAGACCAATGCGGCAAAAATGAAAACATTTTTCGTCCATTGGCGCGGACGCATGGTTTTGAATAAGGCAGTTAACATGGTTTTATTTTACCTGTAAATTATGGCGACCAGAAATTCCCGCTCATTACTAACATGCAAAGTAAGTTGACCGAGTCTTCATAATAATCAATGTGGTTGGCATATACCGAGCTGTAAATGGCGTTGAGCCATTCTTGTTGCGCCGGGTCGTTCATGGCAGCTACTCCCATTGGGGCAACAAAGAAAGTGGTGAAATAATCACTGTTAGGCAGGGGCGCTCCGCTCAATTCATATCCCGAACGGATTTTCATTGGATCCCCCTCTGCGCTGGCTTCAATCCAATGCGAAATTTTTTGCACAAGAGAACGCGAGAACGCATCATCAAATAGCAGCGCATCCGCTCCGACCCGCCATGGAACGCGTCCAGCATTGTAGTTATAGGCATCATCCGTTACATTTTCAAGAAAATTTTCAGGGGCAGGCGCACCATTTACGATAAAGTCCGGCATCAGCCCAGTCTCTGGGCTATAGTTTTCTTGAACACCTGCCATTAGAGTTTGGCTTTGAAAAACAACATCATCCCAAACAGGATCGTTGGTGGCATTTCGAAAAGCTCGAAAGTTGACCAACATAAAATCTGACGAGCGCGGCGTGAATTGATTGTATTGCGGCTCGCCCACATTGACCCAATCACCCAACATGGGCAAATGGCTCTCCGGTCCGATCGTGGATTCGAGAATCCCAGCAATCATCTTTTCTGCTTCAGCTTTATAGTTCACATGTCCATTACTGCCCCATTGTGCATCTGCAAGCAAAAGACCAAAAGCGATATCGGCATCACCGTCAAATGCGCTGGCATTTCCTTCTTCCAATGGCACATTCCAATCCATCAAACGTGAGTCAATCTCACTGCGGTGTGCGTCCATAAATGCCCACATCCCGTCAAAGATAACTTGCGCATCAGGGTCATATCCTGCCATGATCGGTACGATCATCATGCCATATCCTTGCCCTTCTGAAACAGTGGTGGAACGAGTTGGCTCGTCCTTGCCTAACACCACACGATACATTAAGACACCATCTGCGTTTGTCCCTGCTTCGGCAACGTATGTCGATTTCCAGTAATCATAATAAGTGCGCACATCACTATCCAATTGTTCTTGTGTGCGATGGTTTGGCAAAATGCTATTTGGCGCATAAGCTACATGTTGAGGAAAAGGTCGCCTCAATGTTTCAAGAGCTGCTTCTGGTGTTGACGTTGGTAAAGAAATCTGAACCGTAGGCTCTTCGGGTGCCGTTGTGACAGGCACAGACATGCACCCTAAAATAATAACGAGAGCAGAACATAAAAGAAAAAGTTTTTTCATACATTCTCCATTTTCTCTTTTATATCATCTCTGGCAGTAAAATAGAGCCATGCCTAAAGTTCGTTTGGATGTTCTCCTTGTAGAAAAAGGACTGGCTGACTCGCGTGCCAAAGCCCAAGCCCTCATTATGGCGGGACAAGTACGCGTCGCGGGTCAAGTCGCGCTCAAGCCTGCCACTACAGTTCAGCCTGATGCCACGCTGACAGTGGATATGGGACCAAAATTCGTATCGCGCGGAGGCGAGAAAATCGAAGGTGCGCTGGATACGTTCGAGATCAATGTCACCGGCTTCGTTTGTGTTGATGTAGGTTCTTCCACGGGCGGCTTTACAGACTGTCTGTTGCAACACGGTGCCGTAAAAGTTTATGCGATTGATGTAGGTAAGGGCATTCTGCACTGGAAACTCCGTAATGATCCGCGGGTTGTAGTGATGGAAGAAACCAATGCGCGTTTTGTAGAGTCTTTGCCTGAGAAGATCGATTTTGTCTCGGTGGATGCCTCTTTCATATCGTTGAAAGTACTATTGCCTGTCATCAAAAAATGGAATGTGGAAAAAGGGATTCTGGCACTGATCAAACCGCAATTTGAAGCTGGCAAAAAAGAAGTTTCGCGTGGCGATGGGGTTATCCGCGACCCGGAAATTCATCAGCAGGTTTTGTTGGATGTGTTGAAGTATGCCAAAGCCGAGGGGTTTGGTTTACACGGATTAGTAAAATCTTCTTTGTTAGGACCTAAAGGGAATGCCGAGTTTTTGGTTTGGATGAGCATGAAACCAAATGATGTTGTAGTGGAAGACTTGGTAGATGGTGTATTCCCTGCCAACGAAACGGATCAAAACGATGAATTGTCCAAAGTGTAACTCTGAGTTAACCAAGAAATACTATAAGGGAATGTTCGAGGTGGATTCCTGCCCAAATTGCCGCGGTATGTGGCTGGACTTCAACGAACTTGACAAGCTTGAAGATGTGGTTTTTGATGAGGATGAACACAAAGGCTCCCTGGTCCATTTCCAAGCGCGGACGGAGTTTCCCTGCCCGCATTGCGGGGTGAACTTAGATGAGTTCAAGTATCGTTTGTATGATTTGAAATTAGAAACCTGTGCAGAAAACAACCATGGCTTTTGGCTGGATGCTGGCGAAGATGAGCGCGTCATGGAGATTATGCAAAAACGAGCGGGGGATATGCAGAGGAAGTCTAATGCAGAGAAAGAGTGGAAACAAATTCTCAAAGATATGCATGCATTTTTAGGAAAAAAATAAAAAACTTAGCTCTCTTAAAATGGGTTATCTGTACTTAAAAATGAATACATCGCTGTTTGAATAGACTTTGTTGTAATTTGCATCATTCAAGAATAATTCATCTGTTTTGCTTGATTCTGCCCTAAAAACGGCTATGTAGTCGTAACTCCGATTGTTTGTTATGATCCAGTTCTCTACACAAGTGACAGATGTGCATTGTTGTAGATTTGCAAGTTCGGCATAAAAAACATAGAAATGATCTGCAAGTAGCCATTCATATCCTTGTAAGGTGGATATGTTTTGACGTTCTGTTAATGCCGGAAACCATTCGATATAAGGGTCAATTTCTGGGCTAGGAATACCTGTTAAAACCAGAAATACCGAGTTTTCAGGTAGATTTTCTTTTGCCCAATTCATAGCATTTAGGTCATTCGATTTAAGGCTATTCCCAACAAGACGAAATCCATACAGGCATGAATCAATAAATAACAAGGAGATTATGGTAAGTAAAGAAATATTGAATATAACTTTTTGATGCAAATTTGATATCTCTTGCTTTTTTATGTGTGTTATCAGCCATGGCAATGTTTCCATTAACGCCAGTGCTGTAAGTATCGTTATCGGATAAAACGATACACTAGGCGCACTACGCGGTTCAATCAGATAAGGCAAAAAAGACCATATCAAAAGGAAATAATACTTTTTTGAAATCCCCCATATTAATCCTGTAATACGAAAAAGAAGTAAAACCGGAATAATACCTTCATCAAATAGCAGATCGTGTAGTATCCCAACAGCAGTAATCCCGCTGGACCCTGTGTGCAGAGCCGAAAGGAATGGAGTAACACCATGATAGGACAAGACGCTTGCTAACCATGGCGATGAAAAAAGAAGAACACCTGCTCCAGTTATGGCGGCATAAAAGAAAGTTTTTCTTGTTCGCCCAAAAAAGAACCATATCAGGATGCAAGCGACAGCTGCATGTATCCCTGCTTCTGGGTGACTTATAACGGTTAAACCGCCAAATAATATCGATAAACCGATATATTTTTTCTCATCATCTTGAAATAACTTTAGTGTAGAGTAGACAGTTAATAGCAAAAATAAAGAGCCAAAGCTGCGTGTCAACCCTCCGCCCATGATAAACCAGCCAAATGCTCCTGGGGTCAATGCGTAAAACGCAGACGCGACTGCACCAATTGATTTGGATTTTGTTAATTCTGATGCTAAGGCATAAAAAACTAAAATTGACAGAGAATTAATCAGCGGCGGCAACCAACGAAATAAAACCAGCTCGTGGATGGAAAAGATATCTGAAATGACTCTCGCAAAATAAAACCCAAAAGGCGGATATGAAAAAGGTATATGTAGATGATTATATGTAGTGAATTTTGGCAGGATGTACTGACTATTATGTAGATCCTTAACCATACTTAGAAACATTCCGCCGTCATTTAGAGGAAACCCTACAAATATCCCTGGCAAAAGACGGACGATGCCTCCAAGTAGGATTGCCGAACCAAGAATTAACAAAGTCCATTCGTTTAGGGTTAGAGTGCGTTTTTCTTTTTTCATAATTAAGCAGGATAAAAGTTAATAATACACTATGTCATAAAAGAAAGGCGCCCTTTCTGTTTTAGAAAGGGCGCCTTTCTTTTACTTATTTCCTTTTCTCAAGAAGAATTTTGTAATTTCTTCTGCTACAGCCGGCATGAACGCCAACCCAATAACCAGCCCCCATTCGCGCAGACTTAAGAAATGAGTGTTGAAGATTGGCTGAAGGAAGGGTACAGCGCAAACCAAAATCAACAGTGCCATGGAAATACCGACAGCATATTGCATATATTTGTTCGAGAATACACCAATTTTGAAAACCGAAGCGCGTTCCGAGCGGACGGTGTAGGCACGGAACAATTCTGCCATTGAAAGTGTGACAAATGCCATCGTCTCTGCAGTTTGGACATCAACCCCGCGCCAATCATGGGCAAGGACATGAGACAAGAAACTTGCACCAGAAGGAATAATTGCACCTGATTCAAGGTGCCAAGCCAACCCCATAACAAAGGCGATCAACACAGCAGATGTTTGCATGATGGTTTGCACAACAATGCCAATGCCCATAGAACGATTGACGATCGGTTCAGATTTGGCTCGCGGTTTCTGGTCCATGATATCGGGATCACCTTTTTCCATGGCAAGCGCAAGTGCAGGAGCACCGTCTGTGATGAGATTCAGCCAGAGAAGCTGAATCGCTGTAAGGGGCGCAGGCAAGCCCGCAAGTGTTGCGAGGAAGATGATCATGATCTCGGCAACATTCGAAGAAAGCAGGAAGAACACAAACTTGCGGATGTTCGAGTAGATGATGCGCCCCTGTTCCACGGCAGAGACGATGCTGGCATAGTTATCATCTGTAAGAACCATATCGGCAGTGCCTTTGGCAACGTCTGTGCCGGTGATTCCCATTGCCACACCAATATCTGCACGTTTGATGGCAGGTGCATCGTTCACGCCATCGCCGGTCATGGCAACGACTTCATCATTTGCTTGCAACGCGTCTACGATGCGCATTTTGTGTTCAGGAGAGACGCGGGCAAAGACGTCTGTATCTTCGATGACAGCCTTGAGCTGTTTATCATCGATAGCATCCAGTTCGGCTCCGGTCATGACGCCTTTGCCGGGTCTCAAAAGCCCAATAGACTCCGCGATCGCCTTTGCCGTGTTCGGGAAGTCGCCCGTGATCATCACTGTGCGGATGCCTGCATGGCGTGCCTTTTCGAGCGCGGGTTTTACTTCGGTGCGTGGCGGGTCGATCATGCCCATTAAACCAACAAAAACCAAATCCTTTTCAAGGTCTTCGGTTTTCACTTCTTCAAGATTATCGGGCACGTTCTTTTCCAGACGATAGGCAAAGCCAAGCACACGTAAAGCATCTTTGGTCATGGCGTCGTTGGCGGCAAGGACCTTATCACGCATTTCAGCGGTCATATCGCGAGGCTGATCATCCATGCCTTGATATTTCGAGCAGAGAGTCAACACAATGTCGGGAGCACCTTTGACGGCAATGACATCCCAATCTTTATGCTTTTCATTTGTGAACGGTGATGGGTCATTTGCATTTGGGCTGGAGACATCATGAATGGTAATCATGCGTTTACGCTCTGAATCAAAGGGAACTTCATTCTCGCGTGGATAAGCTTCGTCAATTTCGACGTGAATGGCACCAGCTTTTGCGGCAGCCACAAGCAAAGAGCCTTCGGTTGGGTCTCCTACAACACGATAGGTTTTCTGTGAGTCGGACTCGCCAGTGATTTCAATTTCGGCATCATTGTTTAATACGCCAAGCCACAGTGTGGAAAGAATGGCTGGATATTGCTTTGCATCCACCACTTTGCCGTCTACGAGAAAATCCCCTTTGGGCGTGTATCCGGTTCCTGAAACGCTGACAAACTGCCCGTCTGCCCAGAGGCGTGTGACCGTCATCTCGTTTTGAGTGAGAGTCCCGGTTTTATCCGAACAAATTGTCGTCGCGGACCCAAGCGTCTCTACTGAAGACAGTTTGCGGATGAGTGCGTGGCGTTGGATCATTTCGCGCATACCGAGCGCCAGTGAGATGGTTACAACAGCTGGCAGACCTTCGGGAACGGCAGCAATGGCAAGGCTGATTGCGATGATGAAAACTTCGGTGATTTGCTCGGCAAAGGTTTTGAAATAATTGATGGGGTTAGAGAATAGACTGCTGACTTCGGTGTAATTAAAAAGTGCAACAATAAAAACGACAAAAACCAGAAGCAACGAACCAATACTGAGAGATTTTCCTAATTGATCGAGGCGGCGCTGAAGTGGAGTTTCTTCGGTCTCTACACTTTGTAACATGGTGGCGATGAGACCCAGTTGAGTACTCATACCTGTGCTAGTAACGACACCACGTCCACGTCCATACGAAACGACCGTTCCCATAAACGCTGTGTTCTTGCGGTCTCCCAATGGAACGTTTTTGTCGAGCAAGGTAGATGCATTCTTTTGCACCGGCAGCGACTCGCCTGTTAGTGAAGCTTCTTCCACCCGCAAGTTGACCGCTTCAAGCAAACGTAAATCAGCAGGGATAAAGTTCCCAGCTTCAAGAAAAACAATATCGCCAGGCACAAGGTTATAGGCTGGAACAGATTTCCGCGAGCCATCGCGCATCACTTGCGCTTCGGGCGCGGCAAGCTTCTTGAGGGCGGCAAGAGCTTGTTCGGCTCGTTGCTCTTGAATGATACCGAGAATTGCATTCAAGACCACAATTGCCATGATGGCAATGGCTTCGACATAATCACCCAGCAAAGCGGAAATAACCGAAGCAACGATCAATAGAATAACAACGAAATTATTTAACTGATCCCAAAGCATGGCAAGAAAGCCTGGGCGCGGCGCTTCTTGTAGCTGGTTCTGACCGTAATGCGCAAGACGCTTTTCAGCTTCTGCGGTGGTCAGCCCTTCGTCATGCACTTCCAGATCACGCATTACCTGTTCTGCTTCTAAAGCATGCCAGGCGGTATCTGAAAACGCGCTGGTTTGTTTTTCTAATGCCATCTAAGGTCTCCTGATAAAAGATAAAAAAGACCACCACGAATCGAAACATCGTGGTGGTCTTGCCAACGCAATTTGCGTATGGATCACCGATGGCGTTTAACCAATGGTCTGACGATGATCCATCCTGTGGGGAACAGGCGGCTACTCCCCAACCGGTTGGTAGTGTACTCCACTGCAAAAGTCACTGTCAAGGAAAAGGGTCTACGGTTTTGTATGGCGGCATTCTCAAGAGAAGTATAATGAAACTGAACAATGGTTCATTTGTGGAGGGAACATGTCTGTTATCAAAATACCAAAATCAAGAGATGACTTCAAAGCGTATTATGCGTTGCGCTATAAAGTATTACGCGAACCATGGGGGCACCCCAAAGGCACAGAAAAAGATGACTTTGAAGCCATTAGCGAGCATTTTATGGCAATGAATGAAAAAACCGGGGAAATTCTGGGCGTTATCAAACTATTCGAAAAAGAAGCTGGGGTAGGGCAAGTTTCACACTTGGCAGTCGCTACAGAGCATCAGCACAAAGGGGTTGGAAAATTCCTCGTTGAAGCCGTTGAAGCGCGAGCTCGTGAGCATGGGTTTAAGACTCTTGGCACGATGGTACGCGTAACTGCTACAGCTTTTTTTGAAAAACATGGCTATCATATTGCCGGGTTGCCCGTCCCGCACATAGGCACTACCCATTTAGTTTGGATGGAAAAACCTCTAGTATGAATCAAAAAAGGATGAGCCGTAAAGCTCATCCTTTTTTGATTCAAAATTATTCTGCCGGTTGCGAATTGGATGGGCGTGAAAAAAGACCCACGATCAAACTAAAGACACCTTTGATCGGCATAAAGAGCCAATCGACCAGTTTGTTGATAATTCCAATACCCTGAGCAAACCACAGCAAAACAAAGCGGAAGCGCTGCAAGAAGGGGATATGTGCATATGCCAGTGTCAATACAATGGTCGCAACTGAAATCCCAAAACGCAGTAAATCAGGGATTTCAATTTTCCACACCTGCGAAAGGATGAGTTCAATACCAATATTCAAAACCAGGATATAGGCTGCCTGCTTAAGAATAGGCTCTTTCTCTACAGCGTAACTAAAAATACCAGCGGCATACCGCATAGTTAGAATGCCAATGCCTACGCCCAACATCACCACCCATAACTTATCAGACAACGAAACCGCCGCCACAACGTTATCAATGCTAAATACCAAGTCCATTATTTCGACGGTTAAAACTGTAGCCCAGAATGAACGCGCTTCAATAGGAGAGACCTCCCCATTTTCATCTCCTCCCATTGCCATATCGTCAAGATTATCAAATGCCAAATGGATTAGATAAGCAGCACCTACCAGCTTAATCCACGAATTGTGGATGAGAAAACTAGTAAAGAAAAGCATAGCTCCACGCCCCACATAAGCGCCTAATAAACCCACACGCAAAGCCGCCATGCGCTGAAAACCAAGGACGGGATGTAATGCCTTCCCAAGCCATGTCAGTTTGCCGGGCCAAGGAACTTCTTCATCATTCGGTAGCGGCGACACCAACGCACCAATCACCGCCGCATTATCAATCGAAAGAATCCCCTCTAAAAAAATTAACTGCAAAATAATTACAACAACGGGCCAATATTCCATATCACAAGGAGCCTTTCACTCCATAAACTCGCAAGTATGGATTCTATCCCAAACCGCAAAGATTTTCCTCTTTCTTTTAATAATTTTTGTAACAAGTAAATAGCAATGTTAAAATCCAACCATGAAAAACTTCAAATCCCCTCTCACCTATTTCTTTATAACCGTAGGCGTGATCGCCCTTCTAGCCTTCTTTGGTCCCGAAGAAAAATCATTAGGATCAAATGTCCGTCTCGTTTACATACATGGAGCTTGGGTACTCACCGCCGAAATTGCCTTTATTTTCGCGGCTCTTGCCGGACTTTTAGGTTTGATGCTGCAACGTGACCTTTTCCACACTTGGAGCGCAGCTCTTGGTCGCACTGGCATCATTTTCTGGGTCACGTACCTACCATTGTCTTTGCTAGCCATGCAAACCAACTGGAACGGGCTCTTTCTCGCCGAGCCGCGTTTTCGCCTCGCCATGATCTTTGCCATCACAGGTGTCCTACTCCAATTGGGTCTGTGGATGTACAGTATCCCATGGCTCACATCCTTGGCGAATATTTTTTATATTATTGTGCTGCGGGTTATTTTTGCTCAAGCCCAAAATATCATGCACCCGCCTCCATCCCCGATCTTTAATTCTGGAAATTACATCATTATCGGTTTTTTTGTATCGTTGAATCTCCTCGCTTGGCTTGCAGCTTATTTCCTCACCCGCTTCTTGCTTAACCTCAAACCGCAGAACTGAGCATTCTTGTGAAGCTACGCTTTCAACTTGCCATTTTCTTATTCGTCCGCACTGTGTTAAATTCAATTCACAGAATGGTCTATCCATTTTTGCCCATCTTTGCTCGTGGGCTTGGCATAGACCTCTCTACCATGTCTCTGCTTATGACTGGGCGTTCCCTTCTTGGCGCTACCAGCCCATTTCTAGGCCCCATTTCCGATTGGCGTGGACGAAAATTTGGCATGTTGTCTGGCTTGGGAATTTTTATTCTAGGCATTGGTCTTGTGGCGCTCTTCCCTACCTTTTGGGCATTGGTCATCGCATTAGGGCTGGCACTCATCGGCAAATATATTTTTGACCCCGCCATGCAAGCCTATTTTGGAGATCGTATCCCTTATCACAAACGTGGAACCGTCCTTGCAGTGACAGAAGTTTCCTGGTCTATGGCATTCATTGTAGGGGTGCCTATTGCAGGGTTTCTAATTGACCATTATGGATGGTCCGCGCCATTCCCTTTATTCAGCATTTTAGGGCTAGTCGCCTTTTTTATTCTCTGGCGCATCATACCCAATGAAGATTCTCATCACGAACCTGTCAATAGCACTCGGGAAGGCTATTCAGCTATTTTAAAGTCAATGCCTGCACTAGCAGGTGTTTCTATTGCGTTATGGGCTAGCGCCGCAAATGAATTGGTCAATGTGATTTTTGGTGTCTGGCTGGAAGATTCATTTGGGTTGAAAATCGCGGCATTGGCTGGCGCTTCGGCGGTTATTGGCATTTCAGAGTTGAGCGGTGAAGGTCTTGTCGCTCTCACAACCGATAAGCTAGGAAAACCGCGTGCTCTTGCCATAGGCTTGGTTGCTAATTCATTAGCTGCTGCCTTACTACCGTTTATTGGACGTACTCAAGTTGGCGCACTCATTGGTCTGTTTCTTTTCTATATTACGTTCGAGTATGTCATGGTCAGCCATATTCCCATGGTGACGGAACTAGTCCCTGAGGCACGTGCAACTCTTTTATCACTCAATGTAACCGGTCATGCCTTGGGGCGGGCACTTGGCGCATTTTTAGCCGCAATAATCTACCAACAGTTTGGATTCATATTTGTTGCATTGAGTGCAGTTGTGTTTAATGTTGTAGGAATCTTTGCACTGAGAAAAATGCAACAAGCAGAGTAAATGCCAAATGGGGAGATACAATTTATACTAAGAATGAAGCGAAACAAAAAGTCCCATCAGATGATGGGACTTTTATAATGCAAGTCTAGAGCGCGTGAATTACACGCCGCCGAGGCTGGAGTTAATCTTGCTGAAGACGTTACCGATGATCGGGCCGAGGATCATAAGAGCCGCAATAACAACGATAGCTACCAAAACAAGAATCAACGCATATTCGACCAAACCCTGACCTTTTTCCTTGGGTGAGAATAACATGGGAAATTTCTCCTTTCTTTTTAGATTTCACAGAAGGTCATCCTGCGATGTTTTTATTTTACATGGACTGTCTGTTTTTGCAAGGGACCTTTTAGCAGGTTCCTTAACAGTTATGTTAACCTTACAAGGATGATTAGTGCTAGTTTAGCGGGTAGATAATATAAAAAGCCCTTGTTGTCATAACAACAAGGGCTTTTTATTGAAACTATTAAACACTTACAAGGCTGGAATTGAGCTTGCTGAAGACATTACCGATGATTGGACCGAGGATCATAAGAGCAGCAATAACAACGATAGCAACTAAAACAAGAATTAATGCATACTCAACCAAGCCTTGTCCTTTCTCTTTGGGCAAGAATAACATAACCGTTTACCTCCTTTCTTTTTTGAATTTCTCGCTTTTATGCGAGAGATGAAATCATTTTGCAGGAAAACAAAACTGGTTTCAATCTCCTTTTGATGTTTTTCCTTAATAGATTTGAAAGGTTTACAAAATTCATCTAGATATAAAAAATTCGCTCTCAGGTTTTGAGAGCGAATTTTTTATATCTTTTATAGCTAAGAGTTTTTCTTAGACACTGCCGAGGCTTGAGTTTAGCTTACTAAACACATTACCAATGATTGGACCAAGGATCATGAGTGCGGCAATAACAACGATGGCAACCAAAACAAGAATCAAAGCATACTCAACCAAACCTTGTCCTTTCTCTTTAGGCGAGAATAACATGGCAATTTACCTCCTTCCTCTGAAGATAATTACAAGCTTGATTTTACCCCACTTCTTAAGCTTGAATTTTCGCATAGGCGCGGACCGGAAACGTCCCAGCTCCTTTGACTTTCGGCGGAGCAGCCGTGAAGGTGAAGCCATCGTCTGGGACATTTTCAAGATTGCATAAATGCTCGGCGACGATGATCTCGTTCTTAAGCAGCACCGAATGGACAGGTCTTGCATTGCCGCGAGTATCGTCGATGTTGTGCGAGTCGATACCGACGAGTTTTGCGCCATTGTCGCGTAAATAAATCGCCGTGTCTTCGGTGAGGAAAGGATGGTTCTCAAAATAAGCATCGGTTCCCCAATGTTCTGCCCAGCCCGTGTGGACCAACACCGCACGCCCACGAATCTCTTTGCCTTTGAACGCTTCAGCGGTGACAGCCAATCCCTTGCGCCAGTCTGCGCGGATGACGATGCCTTCAAGGTCTACAAAATGCTCCAACTCCATTTCAGAGAGGTCTTTGCCATCGGCATAACGATGAAAGGGACTATCCACGTAAGTTCCAGTATTCGTCACCATCTCCACTTTGCCGATGTGAAATTCCGTACCGGGGGCATACCGTCCACGCGAGGCTTCACGGGTGAGGTAATCACAAACTATGGTGGCGGGCAGTCCTTTGTAAGTGACCAATCCGTCGTGGATGGTATGGCTGAGATCAATATAAGTAGGCATGGGGTCCTCCGTAATTCGGGTGAGGGCTAAGCCCTCAGCGTTTCATTATCCTTGCATTCGCTCCCACTCAGCGAGTTTCTCATCCATCTCGGCTTGGACGCGGTTATATTCGTTGCCGATCTTAATGACTTCATCTGGCTTGACCATGGGGCTTTCCAGCTGCGAGGTCAAATTCGCTAGTGTCGCTTCCAACTCGGCGATCTTGTTTTCCAGTTCTTGAAGCTGGGCAATCTTTCGTCTTTCTTCTTTCGTGTTCGCATTCTTGGATTTTCGAGATTCGTTATTAGACACCCGGTTATCGTTTCCCGAAGTTCGAGTGTCATTATTTTTCTGCGCTGCCATAAACGCTTCATATTCCTTTTGCTCGCGTTCGGCTCTTAACTCAGAATAGGTGCCTTTGAATGCCATCAACTCACCCGCGTCGGGGTTTACTTCCCAAATTTGAGTCGCCAATGCATCGACGAGGTATCGGTCATGCGAGATAAGCAAAATGGTGCCAGTGTAATCTTCCAACACAGACTCTAAAACTTCCTGTGAAGGAATATCAAGATGATTGGTCGGTTCGTCGAGCAGCAACAAGTTCGTATCTTGCAACGCGAGTTTCGACAATGCCAAACGTCCACGCTCGCCGCCGGAGAGCATGCCAACTTTTTTATAAACATCATCGCCGCTGAAGAGATACTTGCCCAAATAATCGCGGATCTGCCCTGGCTGCCAATGCGGCATGACCGAGTCGATCTCTTGCAACAAGGTTTTTTCGGGGTCGAGCCCTTCATGCGCTTGGGCAAAGTAACCAATGTGCAAGCTCGAACCTAATACCACTTCACCAGCCAACGGCGCAAATTGACCCAAAATGGTCTTCAAGAAGGTTGATTTACCAGCACCATTCGGTCCGATTAACGCGGCGCAGTCTTGTCTTCTCAATTCAATGTCTGGCGACTTGAAAAGGAATTTATCAGGGAAGCCTACGCTCAAATCTTTGGTGCGAATCACAAGGTCGCCCGAGCGTTTTTCTGAACCGAGGCGCAGATGCAAGTTGGGCAATGTCCGCACGGGAGAGCGGAGCGCACGCACACGGCGTTCCGCTTCTTCCGCGCTGAATGAGGAAGTGGTCACGCTGACTTCATCGGCGGTCTCGCTCCATTTTTGATTCAATGCCGCATCAAAACCAATCTGCTCAATAGCTTGCACCAGGCGTGAGAGTCGTTTCAGTTTGCCCTTGGCTTGCAACGTGTTCTGCCCGGCAATATGTTTCTTGATGTAGTCCACTTCTTTGAGAAGTTTTTCTTTTTCGCTCTCGAACACTTCTTGCCTGCGGGCAATGCGTTCTTCACGTTGTTTCAGATACGCTTTGTAATTGCCCTTATATATCTCATACGCGCCGGGCAGCATTTCCAAAATTTCGGTGCTGACCTTATCCAAAAAATAACGGTCATGCGACACGATAATCGCCGCGCCATCCCATTGATTCAAATAACCTTCCAGCCATTCCACCGCGCGAATGTCGAGGTGGTTGGTCGGTTCGTCGAGTAGGAGCACATCGGGGTTCGAGAGTAGGAGGCGAGCCAGAAAGCCTCGAGTGCGCTGTCCGCCTGAGAGGTGATCCAAAGACAGGGTGTAGTCTGAGGCGTCAAATCCCAAACCAGAAAGCACCTGCTTCATGCGAATCTCGTAGGTGTAGCCGCCGCGTCGTTCAAAATCCTCTTGCATCTTGCCATATTGTTCGATGACGTCCGGGTCGGTCGCCATCAATTCTTCGAGGCGGTGCAATTCCTTTTGCTGGCGGATCAAATCATCAAAGACGGAATGACACGCATCCCAGAGTGTGCCTTCCATTTTGAAATCGGCTTCTTGCGACAAATACCCGGTTCGGACTCCCCGTGTGCGGATGACTGAACCCGAGCTGGATTCATCCTCCCCGGCAAGGATGCGCAGCAGGCTGGTCTTGCCAACGCCGTTCGGACCGACAATGCCGAGCCGTTCTCCCTTTTCAATGGAGACGGTTAGCCCGGAGAAGATATCGGTTGCGCCGTAGGATTTGGTGAGGTTGGATGTGGTAATGAGTGCCATGAGTTTTAATGGATAGTAAAAATGCGGGTGGATTTTAACCCATCTGCGTTTGGTTTGTTGAAAATGGGTAGCATTGATAAAACCAAAGGGGGATTAAGGTTTTGGCTCTTTTAGAGATAATACAAAGTAATTATTGTTTCAGGAGATGTTTATAAATGTATAACGAGCCCCAAAATTCTGCGATTAGTGAAGACAAAAGCTCAAGCCGAAAGTTGATTATTACCATTGTTGCAATATTTCTGTTTGGTTGTTGTTGTCTTGTAACGGGTGTGGGCGGCTACTATGGTTACCAAGCCTATGTGGCGGCAAAAGAAGTGGTGGACCAAGCCAAGGAAGTCTATGAAATTCCGGTCAACCCCGATGACCCCAACAGCCCCAATGTTCCAATTCCGTTTACCCCTTTTAGCGAAGCTCCAAAAGGCGGGCTCGGAGATGAACGGGCACGTCAATTTGTGTGGACGCAGATTCCCGTCTATTACCAGGAAGCGAATTGCCCCTCGCCCAAAGCAGAGACCACTGAAATCACCGTCGTCACCCAGCCCAACGCCGAAGGCTCCTGGCAGGAAGAATGGAACGTGGATTGCGGCAATGGCACCTTCCATGTCTTTGTTGTGGATTTTGTAACTCAGGACGGTTTTTCTTCGGGGATTGTTCAACCGCCACAATAATTCTTGTATACAAAAATAAAACGCGGATAGATGTTAATCTATCCGCGTTTTTCATTTCGAATAACCCAATCAGAAAGTTATCTTAAGTTCCGAAAGATTCTTGTGTTTATATCTTGGATACGTCAAAGCTTATTTGTTCATTGAAATTCAGTGTCGCAATAATGCAATCTGAAACTTCATCTATTGCACTTTCTTTAAGTCGAAAATCGTTTTCATATCCAACTATAACTACAAGTAAATTGTTCGTCTCGTCAAAATATGCCTCAGGCTCAAACAACTAAGATCTAGCTCTGAATTCATCTAAAAGGTCTTGTAAACCTTCTACAACCTGTTCTTTCGTAAATCCTGAGACTAGGATTTTTGCTTTATAGATTTTATTTTCAGGTTCTTGGGTCATAATTTAAAAAATGTCTTAAAAATAACTATAAATTTAGGTGATTTTAGAGAGATGGTTACTTTACTTCTCTTCGTCCACCTCAACATGACCTGGCTTTTCCTTGCCCAACTCCAGTGAGCGTTGATACGCCGCCCAAACCGCACGCGAAATCGCCGTGCGGAAGCCTGCCTTCTCTAAATAATACAAGGCTTCGGCAGAAGTCCCACCCGGCGAGGTGACTTGATTGCGCAAGGTGGCAGGATGCCGTGCCGCGCCTTGATAGTACGAAGCCGAGCCTTTGATGGTCTGCAAGACGAGTTGCTCGGCAATGCGGCGCGGAAAGCCCATGTGAACGCCAGCGTCGATGAGCGCTTCGGTGAAGAGAAAGACATAGGCGGGACCCGAACCGGAAAGCGCGGTTGCCATGTCGAGATAACTTTCATCTTCTACAAACACTTCTTCGCCCAAGGCGCCGAGAATGGCGCGAGTCATATCCTGCTGTTCTTCGGTCACTTCTTTGGAAGACGTCCACACGGTGATGCCTTCGCCGATCTGCCCCGGCGTGTTCGGCATTGAACGGACGATAGATTTGTGTTTCAGTCCTGTGCCGATTTTCTTGATGGTTGCACCTGCGATAATGGATAAGACCAATGCATCGGCGCGGACTCCTTTGAGCCCTTTCATCACTTCGGTCAACCGCTGCGGTTTGACGGAGAGTACCACTACATCCGCTTCGTGAATGGCGGCGGAGTTATCGGTGGTGAATTGAATGCCGTATTTCTTTTTCAATTCTTCGCCACGTTGCTCCCGCGGACCTGAGGCGATGATATTTTTAGCGTCTGCTAATTTTTTATTGAGCAGCCCCGCGATCATGGCTTCTGCCATCACACCGGGACCGATAAATGCAATTTTTTTCTTCAACATAATTCTCTCCTGATATTCTTCGTAAGCGATATTATAAAAGAAAGAAGGGATGCAAAGCTATTGCATCCCTTCAGTATTACGGCTGCAAGCCTAAATCTTGCAACGCTTGTACAGCAGGTTCCCATTTGGGGTGAACTTTGAGCGCAGCCATAAAATCTTTTACGGCTCGGTTGGTATCTCCTGCCATGACATATGCCCGTCCGCGCCAGTAAAGGGATTCTTCCAGCACGGGCTCGGCGATGGTGTCGTTCAGGGTCGTATCTGCTAGATTAATCACATCAGTAAAGCGGTTGGAATAGAAATAGGCTTTATATGGACCAGTCTGATACCACATCATGCGATAGGGGCGGGCGGTATCGTCCACGTTTAATTGAGCATAGAGACTGAAGGCTTGGTCATAGGCGCTGGCGGCATCGGCGTATTCGAGCAAGTCTACATGGCTGGTGCCGATGTTGAACCAGGCAAAATATTGGTCAATGCCGTAGAGAGTTTGAGATTCAGCTTTGGCGACTTCAAGTGCATGACGGTTGGCTTGGGTTTCGTCCGCAAGTGGACCGAGCAATGCCAACACTTCCTCTTGTTTTTCAACAGGAAAGACCACCACAAAAACATAATTGAAAGCACGCCAACCTTCTACAAAGGCTTCGTATCCCATTCTGCGGTTTGGACCAGGGTTTGTTTCTGGATCGGGTTGGTAGCTATCCTGATAGATAATAACTTGATTGGCATCATCGTAACCGGTGACAAAGGCGTAATGTCCCATCCAACTAAATTTGCCGTTGAGGTCGGTTTCATAGATGCCTTTTTCGGTAATGACCGGATAGCCTGCCGAGATAAGGCGCTTAAGTGTTTCAAAGTCACCGCCGTTGCGGATGATAGACGTCATACCGGGGACATTCTGGGTGATGAAATCTTGCAATTCGTACGGCATCACGTTCTTGTCTTTTTCATTGACAGGCATCACAACCTTGCCAATCACATCGCGATTTCCGTCCCAGCCCCAATAGGTAAGCGCCATCGAGAAATTGGCAGGACCACAATAATTCGTCCGCCCATGTTGATGTTCATACTTCACACCATCGAGCATTACAGTGGCAGGTAAAGGCGTGGATGTAATGGTCGGCTCAATGGTGGGAGCCAGTTCTGAAGTCGGGGTGGAGGCGGGCGTCAGCGTCAACAAAAATTCGGCGCGAGTCGTGGCGACAGCCGTTTCCACGGTCAAAGGACTGGTTTGTCCGCTAGGTTGAAAGACAGCTTCATCGGGCGGGTTGATCCAATATTTGATCTGAGTGCGCACGAGTTCAACGCGCCATGCGAGGCGGCTGTGAATGGGTGGAAGATAATAAATGCCAATGCTGAGGACGATGAAAATGGGAATGAACCAAAGGCGGTTAAAACTTTTTTTCATGTAAAGATTATACATACAAAAAGACCTCCGAAGTTTTTGAAACTTCGGAGGTCTGACTGATAACTTACTCTTTCACTTCACCATCAACGACATTACCGTCGGGAGCAGGTCCGCCTTCGGGTTGAGGTTGCCCACCCTGACCCTGTGCGTACAACTGTTGGCTTAGCGCGTGGAATGTGTTCTGCAATTCTTCGGTCAGCTTCTTGATCTTGTCCACATCGTCGCCTTGTGCGGCTTGCTTCAACTCATTGACCTTGGTTTCGATGGAAGCCTTCTCGGCAGATGGAACTTTGTCGCCGAGGTCGCGCAATGCCTTCTCAATCTGATACGTGAGATTATCCGCATCATTCTTGACCTGGATCGCTTCACGGCGCTTCTTATCTGCAGCTTCGTTTTGCTTGGACTCTTGCACCATGCGTTCGATGTCGCTCTTGTTGAGATTTGTCGAGGCAGTGATGGTCACTTTCTGTTCCTTGCCTGAAGCTTTATCTTTCGCAGTCACATGCAAGATGCCGTTCGCATCGATGTCGAAGGTCACTTCAACTTGTGGAACACCACGCGGTGCCGGTGGGATGCCATCGAGGCGGAAGCGTCCTAGGCTCATATTGTCCTGTGCCATGGGGCGTTCGCCTTGCAGCACGTGGATGTCCACAGCGGTTTGATTGTCCGCCGCGGTGGAGTACACCTCGGTCTTGCGAACGGGGATGGTCGTGTTACGTTCGATCATGACGGTCATCACATTGCCCATGGTTTCCACGCCAAGAGAGAGCGGGGTCACATCGAGTAAGAGAATGTCTTTGACATCGCCGCCAAGCACACCACCTTGAATGGCTGCACCAATCGCAACCACTTCATCGGGGTTCACGCCTTTATTCGGGTCTTTGCCGTTGGTGAGCTTGCGCACCAAGTCTTGAACCATTGGCATACGAGAAGAACCACCGACCAAGACAACTTCATCAAGCTTGCTGGCATCCATGCCTGCGTCTTTTAATGCGGCTTCAAACGGTTTGCGGCAGCGCTGGAGCAGGTCTTCGGTCATTTGCTCAAATTTAGAGCGGCTGAGTTTCAACTGCAAGTGTTTCGGACCTGAAGCATCGGCAGTGATGTACGGCAGGTTGATCTCTGTTTCCATCACGGTCGAGAGTTCGATCTTGGCTTTTTCTGCTGCCTCGCGCAAACGTTGTAATGCTTGGCGATCCTGGCGCAGGTCAATACCTTGGTCTTTCTTGAATTCATCGGCTGCCCAATTGGTGATGCTTTGATCCCAATCGTCACCGCCGAGGTGAGTGTCACCATTGGTGGCTTTCACTTCGATTACGCCTTCGCCTACTTCAAGGATGGATACGTCGAACGTACCACCGCCCAAGTCAAAGACGAGGATAGTTTCATTTTTCTTTTTGTCGAGCCCGTATGCCAACGCAGAAGCGGTCGGTTCGTTGATGATGCGCAACACTTCCAAGCCTGCGATCTTGCCAGCGTCTTTTGTAGCTTGACGTTGGCTATCGTTGAAATAAGCAGGCACGGTAATGACCGCCTGAGTGACGGGTTCACCAAGGTACGCCTCAGCATCCGCCTTGAGCTTGCTCAACACCATTGCGCTTATTTCTTGGGGTGAGTATTCCTTGCCATTAACGGGGATCTTGACGCGCACGTCGCCTGTGGGTCCCTGCGCCACTTGATAAGGAACCATGGCACGCTCTGAGGCGGTCTCATCAAAATGCCGCCCAATAAAGCGCTTAATAGAATAGATTGTGTTATCTGCATTGACCACGGCTTGGCGTTTGGCAGTCTGCCCGACCATACGCTCACCATTCTTGTTGAACGCCACAACCGATGGACACAAACGTCCGCCTTCTGCTGTGGTGATGACTGTGGGGGAGCCGCCTTCCATCACGGAGACGACGCTGTTGGTCGTGCCTAGGTCAATTCCTATGATTTTGCCCATGAGAAATCTCCTTGTTACTCTTTTTCAATGTCCCCATATTAAGCGACGAGTGCAAGAATTCTGTTAACAATCTATAGGTTTTAGATAAACTTATTGCTCGTTAACTTGTACCTGATCGAAAAGCACAGAAGATGGAACTTCTGTGAACGATGCAGCTGATATTCCAATTTTGCCTTCGGTGAGACCATAGTTGGTCACTTCTACACGGTTAATCATGGTGCCGTTTACATAGAGTTGTATAAAGTTGTCTTGGCAAAACATGCCGATTTCGATGTTTTTTAATTCTGTCAATTTATTGCTGACATCGTTAATGACGGGGATGTATTTAACGACCCCATCTGAAAGCCATTGCCCGAGAAGCAGGCTATATGCTCCATCTGTAGCGACATTAAACTCATACCAGCCATCTTCAGAGTATCGGCATATCAAACCGGCAGAGCCTGTTGGTGAAACGGAAGTTATGGCACGCACGAAAACATTTTCATATGTATTAGCACCGTGAATACCAATTATCCAGGTGTCTGTGGCTGGGATGTCCATGTGGAGTGTCCCATTTGAAAATGTGGGAGTGACGGCAGAGAGACCGCCTGCTTGCATAAATTCCCAGTAGGGTGATTCGGAGTCGAATTGATCTGTAAAAAATTGAGGGAATGGTTCAGGGGTTGCCGTTGGTGCAATCGTTTCCGTAGGCAGAACAGCCTGGGTTGTGTCAGCAGTTTCCGGCGTGGTAAGAGGCGCTTGTGTAGAGGATGAATCCGCGGTTACTGGCAAATTACAGGCAGAAAGTGCGAGGAGAATCCCAATAAAAATCAACTTTTTCATGCTGCATTTTATATCATAAGTTATTTAGGGGGGGATGCTTTTATAAACAATCATTGCCCAGTGCATACTGGGCAATGATGTAGGTGGAGATGCCGGGAATTGAACCCGGGTCCGAAAGATTCGACTCTCGGAAATCTACGAGCGTAGCCTACCGTATATCGTCACCACAGGCACCCCGGCGGGCTGGTAAACCTGTGACCATCTGCTTGGCTTAGGCGTGTTTAGCAGCATCACACGCAGCACTCCATCATTGTTTCGCCCGATCCGTCACCGGGTGGAGGACGGCGCCGGCGGACGTGACACCCTAAGGTATCAGACTGTTATGGTTCGCCTTAGGCGGCGAGGGGCATAGCAGCGTAAGTGCGGTTGTTGGCACTTAAAGGTTGCACTGATTTTACGAGTTCGGTGCGCGCTCGGCTCGCATTCCGGAACCAGCTTCTCCCGTCGAAGCCTGTCATCCCCGTTTGAACGACTACACAGGCGTTCCGTTGCTATATTAATTATAGCATGACCTCAGTGTGAAAGTTGACTACTTGTCCGTTATAATTGAATAGATAGGAAAAGACTCGAAGCAGGGGTCGTTTCAATGTGAAAGACTCCTGTTGGATGAGGTTACCATGGCTGAGAGAATATTAATTGTTGATGATGATGTAGATACTCTGAGGTTGGTAGGTTTAATGCTCCAACGGCAGGGGTATCAGGTTATTGCGGCTTCAAACGGCTCGCAAGGACTGACCAAAGCGTTCGAGGAACGCCCTGATTTGATTCTCTTGGACGTTATGATGCCAGACATGGATGGTTATGAGGTTACTCGTCGTTTGAGGAAGAATCCAGCTACTGCAACAATTCCAATCTTGATGTTTACGGCTAAAACTCAACTTGATGATAAAGTTGCTGGTTTTGAGGTTGGCGCTGATGATTATCTCACCAAACCAACACACCCTACTGAACTTCAATCTCATATTAAGGCACTTCTGGCACGAGCAACCCCAAAGCGCCCTGAAGACATGGAAACTGTTTATCGAGAAAAGAATGGGTATGTGATAGGAACTCTATCTGTACGTGGTGGGTTAGGTGTTTCCACTGTTGCATCAAACTTAGCAGCTGGGTTGTATGCCCGTAGCAAAGCTGATGTTACTTTAGCTGAGCTTACACCTGGACAAGGTTCTATTGCTTTTGAACTTGGGTTGTCATCCCAAAATGGACTTTCAGAAATTCTTAGAGGGAAATCCATTGAAATTACGCGCGAGAAGGTTCAGTCTAGTTTAGTTCCACATAACACGGGAGTTAGGGTTCTCGCAGCCTCAGATAGTCCGCGTGATGTAGATTTGCTGACGCGTGTAGATAATTTCGAGACACTTATTCTCCGTTTAGGAGGGCTTGCTCGTTTTGTTGTTTTAGATCTTGGCTCTGGGCTTCCAGCTTCGGTTCAAAAAAGTCTTTCTCTTTGTACCGATCGTATCATAGTCCTTGAAGGGACGGCTAGTTCCATTCATCAAACAAAGATTCTTTTGAATGAAATGACAGAATTGGGTATTGATCCAAAAACAATTTCGGTGGTCCTTAACAATCGCCAGCGATCAGAATCTCAAATCCCATGGGCGCAAGTTCAAGAGCGATTAGGGCATCCCATTGTTACATCGCTGACACCTGCTTCAGAGTTATTTATGCAGGCATCAAAATTGAATACTCCGGCGCTTGTCGCCCAACCAGAACATATGGTGTCTCAACAGTTCTTTAAGCTAGCAGATGCAATCATAGAGCGTGAAAAGGCTCGATGAGCACGTTATCTCCCCAAACTCAGACAAACATTGAATTTGCAGCGGATCTGATTCGTCAATCCAAACATATGGTTATTCTGACTGGGGCAGGGGTTTCAACACCATCGGGTATTCCGGATTTTCGTTCATCTGGAACAGGATTGTGGTCCAACGATGAACCGCTGGAAGTTGCATCATTAAGTACATTTCGAACCAAACCAAGTCTATTTTTTGATTGGTTTCGTCCATTAGCTCAGCAGATGTTTGATGCCAAACCAAACCCGGCTCATATTGCGTTGTCTGAATTGGAACAACATGGATATCTAAAATCCATTATCACCCAAAATATAGACGTTCTTCATCAAAAAGCCGGGTCCAAAAATGTAATTGAAATGCATGGAACCCTGCAAACTTTGACATGCACTCAGTGTTATCATAAAGAGCAAGCAGAGGTATATATTGAAGTGTTTGTTGCAACAGGTGATATCCCCCGTTGCCCAGAATGTGGACAAGTGTTGAAACCCGACGTGATTCTTTTTGGAGAGCAACTCCCGCAAGCAGCATGGTATACCGCTCAAAAGGAGGCTCGCAAATGTGACTTAATGTTAGTGGCGGGTTCCTCACTTGAGGTATTGCCTGTGGCGGGACTTCCCATGCAAGCCTTGGATCGTGGTGCGCACTTGATCATTATTAATAACAATCCTACATACTTAAACGTTCGCGCAGATGTTTCCATTCTTGACGATGTAGCAACTATTCTGCCGGCAATCACAAAGAGAGTTCTCAATGGCTGAAATTAAAACAGAACGATTAGACAGTTATCGGCGTCTCATCGACATCTCACGCGACCTTGCCTCTACATTGGATTTAGATATCCTTCTTTCGCGTATTGTGCATGCTGCGGCAGAAATTAGTGGTTCAGAAGCGGCGTCCATTCTTCTCTATGATGATGCATCGCGTCAATTGTATTTTCAAGTTTCAACCAATATGGATGAATCCACTCGCCGCGGAATTACCGTTCCGCTGGATGGAAGTATTGCAGGTTGGATCGTCGCAAACCGTAAACCAGTTCGCATTACGAATGCTCATGAAGATGAACGCTTCTATTCAAATGTGGAAGCCGTGACTGGTCTTTCCACTCAGTCGTTGCTAGGGATTCCCTTAATCACAAAAAACAAGATTGTTGGCGTTTTAGAGGCGCTAAACAAGCATAAGGGGAAATTTACAGAGATGGACGAATCTCTATTATTGGTATTGGGCGCTCAAGCAGCTGTCGCGATTGAGAACACCCGCCTCTTCCAACAATCGGATCTGATCTCTGAATTCGTGCATGAACTTCGCACCCCGCTTTCTTCTCTAAGTACTGCAACCTATCTTTTGCTTCGTCCTGAAATGTCACAAGAACAACGAGACCAGATCATTCAGAATATTCATAATGAGACTATGCGTTTAAATGCATTGGCTTCTTCTTTCTTGGATTTGGCACGGCTCGAATCTGGACGTGTGCAATATCGTAAAACTGTATTTAGCCTAGCAGACCTGATGTATGAGTGCAAAGATATCATGTCTACAAAGGCTGTGGAAGATAATATTCACTTAAGAGTTGAATCACCTGAGGGCTTGCCCGTTGTGGATGCAGATCGCGATAAGATCAAGCAGGTTTTTCTAAACTTATTGAGCAATGCCATTAAATATAACCGTCCAAATGGGAGTGTTCTCCTGCGTGCTGAAGTTCTCGATAATGAGGTGATGGTAGTGCTTCAAGATACAGGCATTGGCATCCCAGATGAAGCGCTTCCACACCTCTTCCAAAAATTTTATCGTGTGCGTGAACATGAAACTCGTGCATCTGGCACCGGGTTGGGGCTTTCCATCTGTAAACAAATCGTGCAAGGACACGGCGGTCGGATCGAAGTCAAAAGCAAAATGGGCGTTGGAACCATGTTCATGATCTACCTTCCGCGTACAAGCAAAACGGCTCCGCGCTAAGATATCCCCCAAACGGGCTAAGTAGTAATGGTTTGACTTTTTAGCTTGTAGCTTGTAAACTTATTTGAGCAATAAAGAAATTAATTGGAGGAAGAAGATGTCTCAGTTTCAGTTTGTTATGAGGTCGGGACCTACGCCAGGTGTCACCTTCCCGCTCGAAGGGGATCAACTTACCATTGGTCGCGACTCAACAAATGGTGTTGCAATCAACGATGCAGAAGTGTCCCGTAAACATGCCCGTCTTATGTTCCAAGGTGGGAAGTACGTTTTGGAAGATCTTGGCTCTACCAATGGCACATTTGTAAACGGACAGCGCCTTGCTGGTCCAATCGTGCTCAAAGCTGGAGATGTAATCTCGCTTGGTGAGCAGATCGTCCTCATGTATGATGCTATTGCTGCTGATGTTGGTGCGACCGTTGCGGTTCCACGCCGTGCTGTCCAGCAAGCAGCTCCTCCGCCCCCTGTATACTCTTCTGCTCCTGCAGCACCACCCCCTGCTGCTCCTTCCTACGGTGCTCCTCCCCCTGCGGCAAAAAAGACCAATATGATGCCGGTTTTCATCGGTGTAGGCGCATTATTATTTATCTGCATGTGTGCCGGGTTTTTCTGGTGGGTCGATGCCACCTATCGTTGGTGTGTGCTCTTCCCATTTATTTCTGGCTGTTAGTTCAATCTGCTTTCTCTGCCCCGCGGAAAACTCCGCGGGGTTTTTATTTCTATTTAGTCTTGTATTGTAAAATCACTTATCTTTGATAGAATCAAATCAACGAGTTGGATAGGATCCCCTGATATGGAACAGACACCCAAACCTTCCTCCCCAAGTTGGGGTACGAACACAAAACTTGTGGTTGCATTGACTATTGTAGTCATCGCTGGTGCTCTTTTGGTCAAGTTTCAATTTATTATCACGCCATTGGTAATGGCATTTTTGCTTTCTTATTTGTTTCACCCCATTGCTGATCTTTTACAACGTAAAATCCATATTTCATGGAATGCTTCAGTCAGCATTATCTTTTTAATTATCGTTATCTTATTGTTAGGGCTTCTAACCTTGGGTGGGGTAGGCTTGATACAACAGATACAAAGTTTGGTTGTGATTGTACAAGATGCGTTACGAACTTTACCGCAATTAATAGAAGATATTTCCGGACAGGTTTATAAGTTCGGCCCATTTACACTTGACTTCAGCCACCTCGACCTAAACGACGTAAGTCAACAAGTATTGGGAATGGTACAACCTCTACTGAGCCGCACAGGGACATTGCTTGGAACGGTAGCCGGTAGTGCTGCAAACTTCCTCGGTTGGACCCTGTTCGTTTTACTTGTCTCTTATTTCACCCTTATCGAAAGTCGTGGTCTTCGCGACCAGATCATCACAGTAAACGTCCCCGGATATAGCCACGATTTTTCCCGCCTCAGCCGCGAACTAGGGCGCATCTGGAACGCCTTCCTGCGTGGACAGATCATTATCTTCTTTTTAGCGGTTATCGTTTATTCAATCGTTCTCACCACACTTGGAGTAAGCTATGCCATTGGCTTGGCGTTCTTGGCTGGGCTTGCCCGTTTTGTTCCTTATGTTGGTCCCGCTATTAACTGGACATTGCTTGTGATTGTGGCATACTTCCAACAATACTCCCTTTTTCACTTGCCAGATCTTACATATACGGTTATTGTCCTTGTTGTCGCGCTTGTGATTGATCAAGTTTTCGATAACATTATCAATCCGCGCATTATGTCTAGTGCATTGAAGGTACATCCTGCGGCGGTGTTGGTGGCGGCTATCATTGCAGCAAATTTGTTTGGCATATTAGGTGTAGTCGTTGCAGCGCCTATCCTTGCCACTGCCGCATTATTGTGGAATTACATCATGCGTAAATTGCTGGATTTAGATCCCTTCCCAGAAAAGGAAGTAACCCAGCCGCCCCCGCCTCCCGGCTCACGGCTCATGGTGACGGTTCGTCGCTTCTTTCGTGACCGGAATCTGTTTGCCAAGAAATAACTTTTTCTTTTACCTGAATCTTTTCTCAAAAAACTAGGAGACCATATGAGTAACTCTCAAGACCCCAATACCGAAACAATTGCCGAAACCGAAAATTTCATGGCATGGCGTGCAGACGAACCCGATGGCGAAACCACCTACTACCTTCAACTCGGTCGTGCCACAGTCAACTTCTTCATGGAAGAATGGGATGAACTCCTCGCATCTGTCCCCGAATTGTTGGCAGCCAAGCCAAACGAAGATGGTATGTATGCTGTCTCGTTCGATAACGTGGACATTTGGATGGATAATGAAGATTGGTCTGAATTCAAGCATTTGCTAAATGCATTAGGGAAGTAATTAATTAGGTGGCAGTCACTTAAGATGACTGCCACCTTTTAATTTGTGTTATGACAAAACTAAACAACTATATCCTAGATGGCGTGGTAAGCGCCATAGCCGGGTTCGTTATTTCCTTTGCGCTCGCGCAGAGATTTTTTGATTTGACTTCGCGCCCATTGATAGACCAATTGTTTTTAGTGTTGATTCCAGCTGTTGCGGTATTTGTTTGTCTTTTATTCTGCTTGCCCTTCCTAAGAAAAGTACTTAAAGGAATATATACTCCTGCACGTGTATTTATTATTCTTTGGGCGGCACTTTCATCGTTCCTTACTTTGTTTGTAATTCATGAGTCTTTGCTGTTTTTTCTATTTCTCTTTTTTGTTTTTCTCCTCCTTATAATTCCCTCTGCTCCATCTATTCAAAGCCTAATCGAAGCAGGTGGACGTCGCCGTGTATTTGGAGCATGGTTGTTTGCTTTTTTTGCCAGTTCCCTGCTTATTGGTTTTTTAGATAATTTCTACTCTACTGCCATTGAAATTATTCTGCTGACCGTGTTTTTGCAGGTGATTTTTGGGGTCGGTGGATATTTCTTAATGGGCAGAGTTCGACGTGTAGCGAATGAACGTTGGTTTGATGCGCTAATACATGGCGTTTTATTTGTTTTGCTCATTGGCTTTATTATCTGGCTTTTTCAAACGAGCCGAATGGTTTCGCTTTTCCCTATCTCATACTTTGTGTTGAACGGTGAAACCAATGGACTTTTCTTATTTGTCAGTCTGCTCGCTTTACCATGGCAAGCTTGGCTCCATCTCAAACTGAAGTTCAGTGGCTTTTATAATCGTGCCAAGCAGACAAAAATATACTCTTATGTAAGTGCTAACTTGGCTGGGTTTTCACTAGCTCTTGTGTTTTTTATCTTATATTTGATTTTCGCTTCGGTGATCAATGATCCACGGTTTGATGTAGATGATATTTTCTTCGATGCCGATGGACTGAACTACCGCATCCGCCTCACCACCGATACTTGGCACGATTTCTACTGGCGTTCGGTCCACCCATTCATGATCCTGCTCTTCAAACCGCCAGTGGATTTGATTGCATTTTTCCTGAAGGGCAACAAGCTGTGGGGCGCATATGTATTCGTAGCGTTGGGTGGCGCAACATGTGTTTATCTTGCATGGATGTTCATCAAGTCTGCAACGGGGAATTCAGCTTATGCATCGCTCATCGCTGCCATGTTGGGATTAACCGCCTCGCACTTGATTTTTGGCTCATTACTCGAATCTTACATTTTCCTCGCTGCGAGTTTGTTGCTGTTCTACGTCTTGCTCCTGAAAGAGAAGCCTTTACCGCCGCTAATTGCCGCCAGTTTGATAACGATCGGCATTACATATACAAACTTTGCACAGAATGTGATTGCATTATTTGCCGCACGCCCGAATATTAAGCAGATGTTTCGTTTTGTGACTTCAGTCTTGGTATTTCTTGTTTTGTTTACACTGCTTAATAATGTGCTCTATCCAGATTCGAATCCGCTTTTCTTTATTCCTTCTACATTACAGGCTGAACAGGCAAATTTCTTCCCTCTGAACTCGCTGCGTATCGTAGGGCTGATACGAGGTTTTGCTTTCCATAACATTATTGCACCTACTCCAATTTTTTATGATAAAGATATCCCGTTTATTCAGTTTCGTTTCTTCAAACCAGAAATTGAAGAAATCAGCCGGTATGACCTTCCAATTCAAAACGTCACAGTTTTGTTTTGGTTGGCGCTTTTGATAATTGGTGCTATTCTCTTTTTGCTTACAATAAAAAAAAGTCAACATTTGCGATTATCTTTGGCATTAATAGGCGGGATTTTTCTAAATGTCATGTTGCACTTGCGTTATGGTAAGGAGTTATTCTTATATTCCCAAAATTGGACATATGCTCTCGTATTGCTTTTAGCCTTGTCATGGAGAATATTAGGGGATAAGAGATGGTTCCAAGTTGTTCTGCTAATATTTTTGGGATTATTGATATGGAATAATGGAATACTACTTCATACTATTCTAGAAGTTCTTGCATCTCAACTATGAGTTTCTCCTATACTATTTGAAATCTATGCCTGTGGTAAACTCCAAAACGCTCTATCTGGAATGGAACGAGATTAATGCAGACTTTGAATAAACGACTTCTACTAGCCTGGGGATTGGGTATTCTACCCACTTATAGTGCAGCAGGGTTTCTGGATTCATATTACAAAACTGGGGTGGAAATTTTATTCGTTTCTTTAGCTCTTCAATCTTTACTCACTATATTCATTTATTTATTGCTTGGAAAGTTGATATTGAAATTGCAACAAAACCGAGTCGATGCAATCTTTTCTGTCGCAATTGCTCTTGCTGTGCTCGCTTTTTTTATTGGACTGTTCAACATGGCAAGCCGGTTTCCTAATGAATTTGATATTCTGTCCTTTGTTTTGACACCAACAGCATTACTGCCTTTTGGGGCTGGAGTTTTAGTTGCATTTCCTGCCTCTGTTGGTTTCTTGTCTGTTGCACGAAAATTTAATTTTGAGCAAAATCGTTTTTATA
>JAXLVU010000007.1:0-210588 GCA_046328855.1 Anaerolineales bacterium
AAACTTCCAGCCATAGACATAGGTGAGGTCAGACCGGCGTTTGGCACAATAGTTGGATAAACAGGCAATCCTTGCTGAGCAAAGAACATTACGTTTTCAGTAGAGAGATGATCCATCGTCAACGGTGAAACAACCGGGCAATAGTGATGCGTGAGGAAAGGATGCTCCTTATACGCCGCTTCCCCACCAGCCACAATGTATGCCATTTCCATGATGCTCATGGTGTCTTTCATATTGGTCGTGGTGACACGGATCGGTTTAAGACAATACTTGATGGACGGATACAGGCGCGATACCGTGAATTGATCCGCAGGCGCGTCATCTGCCAACGTGGAAATAGAGAAGATGTCGTATCCAGGCAATTCGTTGATGAGATGCGCGATCTGTGCAATATCTCTGGACTCGGCGCGTCTTTCTTTGCCGGTCACTGGATCAATAATATCGGGCGCGGAACTCGCTGTAACAATGACCGGGCTATCCTGCGGGATAGTTTTATCAAATTTCGAATCACGCGCGTGAAACGTAAAAGAGGGCGGAACCAGTTTGCGATACTTTTCCACAACAGCACGTGGAAATTTCACGCGCTCATCTTCTACCGTACAGCCATGCTTCTTGAATAGCTCGCGGGCAGGTTCATAACGGACTTTTAAACCAACATCTTCCAAAATCTCTAATGAAGCATCGTGAATTTTTTCAACTTGTTCTTGCGTAAGCAAAGCAGCAAATGACATGGTTTACATCCTTATAAAATAAATTATTCGACCAGTGAGCGTTTGATCTTTTTACGATCTATTTTTTTCTTGGGCAAAATTCTTTCTGCCAATTTCTGGCTTTCCTTCACAAGTGCATTATTAACCAATGGGCTATTCTCTGGAAGGGTCAACAACTTACGAATAGTACGGAATTGGTCTCCGCGATATACCATATGCTCAATACGAACCATGCGAGCCAACCCCTTGATTTCAGATACCGGGAACATATCCAACCCGGAACGGGTTACTTTTAAGGACGCGGCGGCAATCGCAAAACGAACCGTATCTTCCAAACTCCAGCCGTTGAGATACCCATAAATGTAACCAGAGGAGAATGTGGCGCCCGCCCCAGAAGCATCAACCGCTTTCACTTTTGGCGCGTATGCGCGGATAATATCATCACCTTGTACCACCATACATCCCTGGCTTGCCATGGTGATGATGGCAGTTTGAATGCCAGATTTGATGAGTTTACGTGCCGTACCTAACATGGCTTGACGTTTGCCAATCTGCGCCGCATCGGTCACTGCCTGACAGACCGTAACCATACCTGCATATTTTTTGAGCAATTCCGGGTTTTGATGCCCATGCTCAAAGTTCAAAAAGACAGGCACATTATGCTTCTTGGCTTCTGCCATCGCACGGACGATATGATCGCCATCATACCAATCCACATATAGCAGTTTTGCAGATTTGATCAGCGACAAATCCGCTGTAGCCAATGTATCGAGAATTTCCTTGGAACGCTGCCAGAAATATGTGCGCGCACCTTTTTTGTCAGAGACATTCACTTCCAACGGTGTTTTATATTTCGTCGTAAAGCGAACTTCTCCTTTTACCCCCAGCTCTTTCAATTTATCTGCGACGTATTTTCCAAGCAAGTCTTTCCCCACCGCTGTGCCAATCATGGCAGAGGATACCCCCCATTGACTAAGGTTGCAGGCAATGATGGCGGCATCGTCATAGACGTAGTCGCTGACCTGATGCACAATGGCACCCGTATTCAACTTGGGCAATTGATCCAGCGACATGATGTACACCGGGGTCAACATGCCAAAGCCAATATATGCGGGAGAAGGAGTTTTTTTTGCCATGGAATGATCTACCACAAAGTATCACAAAGGTACACAAAGGTTTTCCTTCATGACACTTTATGTACCTTTGTGGTTAAGCCTTACGCTTTCAGTTTCTCGCCTTTCGGGTCGACCAATACATTGGCAGTCACTTCCGCTTCGAGGTTGCCTTCGATGAGTTCGATGATAAAGCGATTGCCTTTCACTGCCAGATCAATTGGAAGGTAAGCATACAAGATATTCTTCTTTACCGTAAAGCCATACCCGCCACTTCTCACGCGGGTCACCAGCTTATCTCCATGATACACCGCCTCGCCGCCGTAGATTTGCACATACTCTTCTGTACCGGTTAATACCAATGTGCAAAGTTTGCGGGTCAATCCATCGGCTTTTTGCTTCACCAGCGCGTCACGCCCGATGAAGTCGCCTTTGTTCAAGTCCACGCAGAAACCGAGACCGGCTTCGTAAGGCGAGGTGCTGGGCGTAATATCCGTGGTGAAATACTTAAAGCCTTTTTCAAGGCGCAGCGGATCAAGCACCTTGTACCCGCCGAGTTCCATGCCGAATTCCTTGCCTGCTTCAATGAGCATATCCCAAACCATGGTGGCGCGGTTGTTGGGAATGTACAACTCCCAGCCCAACTCACCCGCATAACTGACACGCTGCGCCAACACTTTTACGCCATTAATAATGATGGGCTTGGTCATCAAATACGGATGCGCTTCATTGGAAACGTCACTCTCCGAAATCTTCTTCAACACATCGCGAGCTTTCGGTCCCCACAAGGCGAGACAAGCATGTTCCTGCGTAATATCCCGAATGGACACTTCACCATCTTTTTCGTCCACATGCATCAAAATGCGGGCATGGTCATTGGCAATGAAACCAGAACCGGTGATGACCCAGAAATGTTCTTCGCCCAAACGGGTCACAGTCAAATCAGATTCAATGCCACCGTTACGGTTCAAGAATTGAGTATAGATCGCGCTGCCCACTGGTTTATCGATATTACTGGAGGTCAATCTCTGTAATAAAGGTAAGGCGCCTTTGCCCTTCAATTCGATCTTGCCAAACGAGGTCAAGTCAAATAAAGCCACACGTTCACGTGCTGCAGTATGTTCCACACGCATGCGCTCAAAGTAAGGCGGTTTTGTCCAACCCCACTTGCGCTGATCTTCGCCCATGCGGCGCCATTCTTTGCCCGGCTCAAAATAATTCACGCGTTCCCAACCAAACTTCTCGCCAAAGACCGCACCGTTCTCCATCAACCGATAATGCACCGGGCTGGTGCGATGCGGACGTGCTTCTTCATGTTCGTCATGCGGGAACTTCAAGCGATAGTAATACTTCACGCTTTCCATGGTGCGTTCGGCAGCATATTTGAAATCGGAATAATAATTTCCAAAACGGGTGGCGCGATAGCCGTATACATCCATCGGCGCTTCACCGTCCATGATCCACTCAGCGATCAACTTGCCCATGCCGCCTGCGCCGCCATATCCATTAAGCGACATGCCCGCCATCATCCAGAAGCCTTTCACACCGGGCATCGGTCCAAGCAGGGGTTGGCAATCGGGCGTATACGCGCCGGGGTGACGCACCAACGTAATAATGCCTGCCTGATCCAAAAACGGCAGACGTCGAATCGCGCCTTCGAGCAGCATCTCAAATTGATCCATATCACCGGGGAAACTTCGGCTGCCATGTTCCCACGGCGTGCCATCGATCCAACGCGGAAGCGGTTTCGGCTCATACCCACCGATCACCAAACCGCCTTTTTCCTGACGCATATAAACCAAATTATCAGGGTCGCGCAAACAAGGCGTCTGATCGTTGAACTCATGCCCAGGCACAGCGCGCAATGCAATATGTTGATGGTCTACCGGAGTGGTCGGAACATGCAGACCCGCCATGGCGGCGATACGCGGCGCCCACATCCCTGCGGCATTGATGATGATCTCGCATCGGATCGTGCCCTTGTCTGTTACAACCGCCTCAACCTCTCCCTTTGCTGACACTTTGATTCCGGTCACGCGGGTGTTGGTGTAAATTTCCACGCCTTGTTCTTTGGCAAATCGCGCCATCGACGTGGTGACCGTGTACGGGTCAAGTTGACCATCGCCGGGCAGGTAAATACCGCCATACAGATCTTTATCCGAAATTTGCGGCATATATTTCTTTGATTCTTCCGGCGAAATGACTTCACAGTCCAACCCCAATGCCTTGGCACGGCTCACACTGCGTTCCATCTCGAGCAATTGTTCCTTGCTCGAAGCCACACGCAAACTACCTACGGTATCGAATAAACCGAGTTCTTTATAAAGTTGCACGCTATACATGCGGAAGCGCAGCATGGCTTGTGAGGTTGCAAACTGAGTCACCAACCCCGCCGCATGCGAAGACTCACCACTGGCAATTTCGCCTTTCTCTATAATGACCACATCCTTGCGTCCGTTCTTGGCAAGGTGATACGCAACCTGTGCCCCGTAAATACCCCCGCCAATAACCACGATCTCTGCGTGTGATTTCATTCATCAACTCCGTAGTTTAATTGTGTTAAAAAAAGAAAACACACTTAAGCATAAAATACATCTTAAGCGTGCCTTGTTTACACCTTGCTATTATTCACCAGAAAAACTTCGATCGAATAATCTGCCAGTTCTTTCTTGGCTTGCTTGCTAAACCCTGTGTCTGTGACCAGCTTATCCATTGCATCGATGTTCGCCACGTGGAAGTTCGAAACAGCCCCCCACTTGCTATGGTCCGATACGATGATGACCTGTCCTTTGGTGCGCTCGATCATCTTGCGGACGACTTCTGCTTCGGGGTTGGTGGGAACCGTCAGCCCGTGTTTTAGGGAGATTCCGTCTACGCCGAGAATCGCTTTGTTGGCAAAGACCAAGTTCAAATTGTCCAGCGCGAAGCGACCGGATAGAGAGTTGGAACGAGCCTGGAATTCGCCCCCGGTCAGGTTGAGAGAAAAACCCGGGTCGCCGATATCCACCAAGGCACTGACGTTATTTGTAAAAACTGTAATGCGTGGATTTCGCGGTACGTGTTGCAAGACCTGTGTAGCTGTAGTACCGCTGTTAATGAAAACAATATCGCCTTCTTCAATGAAGGTCGCGGCAAACTCGCCGATCTGTTTTTTTTCATCGGGATAATTCTTGAGGCGCAGTTGATATTCCTGTTCGAAGATCACGCGCTGATTAAGAACTGCGCCCCCATGTGTACGCTCAAGGATGCCTTTTTGTTCGAGCCATTCCAAATCGCGTCGAACGGTCGCTTCAGAAGCTTCAAGCAGATCCATCAAGTCGGCAGTGCGCGCGATCTGATGAATGCCAAGAAACTCTTGAATCTTCTCTCTGCGTTGGGCTGGAATAAGGGGTTTACCCATCTGACGGATTATATAAGAATCTGAAGGAATTTGCAAGTTTTTGAATTTTTGCTTATAATGGATTTGTTACTTAGACCTGACAGCTTAATCGCATAAAACCTGTCGGGTCTTCTTTTTTTGGAGACTGCATGACAAAACTTGTCAAAGACCTTATGCACAAAGGCGTGATCACTTGCAAACCTGATGCCACTCTCGGACAGGTTGCAACATTGCTCGATCAACATCAAGTGCATGCCTTATTCGTTAACGATCGTGATGGTCGCATTGTGGGAGTCATTTCAGACTTTGACTTGATGACAGGCGAATGGCTTTCATCGGACCCTGAAAGCCTCAACACCATGCGGACGTTAACCGCCTCAGATCTCATGACCAAGCCTGTTGACACCATCGAAGCCACCACCCCGCTGACAGAAGCCGCTGACCTTTTCATGCAAAAAAGGGTTGGGCGGTTTTTAGTTTTAGAAAATGAAAAACCGGTTGGCACGATCTCGCTTTCAGATTTTGTCGCCAGCCTTTCCGAGCGGATCAAATCCAAACGCGAGAAAGTTGGCGATGTGATGTCGCATGCCATTCTCGTTTGCCGTGGCAAAACGCCGGTTCTCTCCGCCGCTTATGCCATGACCTCCTCTGGCTGGCGCTCGGTTCTGGTCGTGGATTTGAACGGCAAAGTCATCGGCGTGGTCAGTGGACATGACCTTCTGCATCTCGTCAAACAGGGTGTTGATGAAAAACTCACCGTCCGCGATGTGATGCACCCCGCGCTCACCATCGACCTCAACGCCAGCCTGCGCGAAGCCGCAGACATGCTCATTCAAAATCATTATCATCGTTTAGTAGTCGTCGATAAAGAAAACCCGAACTCCTTCCCTCTCGGCGCGATCTCTACATTTGATATTGTGGCAGAAATGGCAAGACCTGATTCCGTTTGGCAAGAATAAAAATCTTAACCACAAAGGGCACGAAGTACACAAAGAGAAAACTAAAAAACTTCGTGACCATAGTGTCCTTCGTGGTAAACGCTCTTAGGAGACTTTCATGTCTGAATTCCCAACACAAGCCCAGGTCGTCATCATTGGCGGCGGCGTGGGTGGAAGCAGTATCGCCTATCATCTCACCAAGCTCGGTTGGAAGGATGTCGTCGTCCTTGAACGCCACGAGCTGACCTCCGGCTCCACCTGGCACTCGGCAGGTCTTGTCGGGCAGATGCGCTCCGACGCAAACCTGACCCGCATGATGCATTACAGCACCGACCTGTATCGCAGCCTCAAAGCCGAAACCGGACAAGACACCTCATGGCGCGAAGTCGGCGGGATTCGTCTCGCTTCATCGCACGAACGCATGGAAGAGACCAAACGCCTCGTCGGTCTCGCCCGTTCCTTCGGCGTGCCCATGGAGTTGATCTCCCCCAAAGAAGCGCAAGACATGTTCCCGCTCATGGACATCACTGGCGTGGTCGGCGCTGCCTACACCCCCAACGATGGCTCCATCGACCCGACCGGTCTCACCAACGCTCTCGCCATTGGCGCAAAGAATCGCGGCGCGCGTTTCTTCTTCTATACCAATGTGGAGAAGATCAATGTCGTCAATGGGCGCGTTAGCGAAGTGGTGACGGATAAGGGTACGATTAAGACCGAAGTCGTGGTCAATGCTTCCGGCATGTGGGGACGCGAAGTAGGAAAAATGGTCGGCTTGAATCTGCCCGTCATCCCCATGGCGCATTTGTATATCCTCACCGAACCCATCAAAGGTGTGACCAATAAATTCCCCAACTTGCGCGACCCAGACTTGCTCGTGTATTACCGCGAAGAAGTCGGCGGGCTCGTGACCGGCGGCTATGAACGTCAACCCGCCACCTTTGGCATGAACGGCATTCCGCGTGATTTCAAATTCAAATTGCTTGAACCTGATTGGGAACGCTTCACTCCATTGATGGAAAACTCCATTCGCCGCGTGCCTGCGGTGGAAAGTGCCCCCGTGAAATTGCTGCTCAACGGACCCGAAGGCTTCACACCCGACGGCGAATTCCTGCTCGGTCCTACTTCCGTCAAAGGCTTCTGGGTGGCGTGTGCCTTCTGTGCGCATGGGCTGGCTGGTGCGGGTGGCATCGGCAAAGTGATGGCGGAATGGATCGTGGACGGCAGCCCCGAATGGGATGTCTGGCGTCTCGACGTGCGCCGCTTTGGTCCGAGCTACAACAGCCTCGAATACACACGTGCTCGCACCTTTGAAACCTATACCCAGTATTACGACATTCACTATCCCGCTGAGGAAAGACTTTCCAAGCGCAATGTGCGTGTCTCCCCCACTTACTTCCGCCTGCGAGATCTGAACTGCACCTTCGGCGAGAAAATGGGTTGGGAACGTCCCAACTGGTTCCGCAAATATGAAGAACTCGCCACGCATGGTCACGAGCCGCGCGGATGGATGCGCCACAACTGGAGCCGCGCCATTGGTCACGAACATCTCATGACCCGCGAAAACGCTGGCTTGTTCGATGAAACTTCGTTCAACAAATTCGAAGTCCGCGGACCCGGCGCATTGAAGTTCCTCAACTACGTTTGCGCCAACCAAATTGATGTGCCCGTCGGCAACCTTGTCTATACGCAAGCGCTCAACAAGCGTGGCGGCATCGAATGTGACTTCACCGTCACCCGCCTTGCCGAAGACCGCTTCTTCATTGTTACAGGGACTGCCTTCGGTCAACACGATATGTCCTGGCTCTCATTGCAGATGCCCGAAGATGGCTCCGTCACGATGGAAGACGTCGGCTCGAACTACGCCTGTATCGGTATGTGGGGACCCAAGGCTCGTACCATCCTTGAGAAAGTCACCACCGACGATGTCTCCAACGCAGGCTTCCCGTACATGACCTCGAAGAACATCAACGTAGGCGATGTACCCGTCCGCGCCTCACGCGTGACCTATGTGGGCGAACTTGGCTGGGAATTCTACTGCCCGATGGAATACGGTCTGCGTTTGTGGGATACGCTTTGGGAAGCGGGTCAAGGTGAAGGCTTGGTGGCAGGCGGATACAAAGCCATCGATTCACTGCGCCTTGAGAAAGCCTATCGCTACTGGAGCGGTGAGATTTCGCCCGATTACACTCCGTACGAAGCAGGTCTCGGTTTTGCAGTAAAACTGGATAAAGGCGATTTCATTGGCAAAGAAGCCTTGGTCAAACAGAAAGCGGAAGGAGTCAAAACCAAACTCTGCACGATGACTCTGGCTGACGACCGCACCATTGTGATGGGCAAGGAACCGATTCGCGTGGATGGCAAGATCGTGGGCTGGGTCGCCTCAGGCGGATTTGGCTACTCGGTCGCGAAGTCCATTGCGTATGCCTACCTGCCATTGGAATACTCCAAGCCGGGCACCAAGCTTGAGATCGAGTGCTTCGGTGAACAAGTCGGCGCGGAAGTGACGGTCAACGTGTTGTGGGATGCGAAGAACGAACGCATCAAAGCGTAACGCAAGATAGTATCTCGCGCCACTAAGGTTTGAGAAAGCAGAAGCAGATTTCAGTTAGGACAGAAGCGGGTTCTTCATCCGCAAAAATTCTTTCAACCAAAGGAAGGAACAGAGTCACATGAATACGCTCGCCATCGATAAAGCCATTGCCAAGGTGCCGTTTTTGGCAGACTCCAAGAACATTAAGAGGATCCCGCTCAGCGGCGGCATCACCAACTTGAATTTCAAGATCGAAGCGGATGGTCGTTCGTACGTCATTCGTCTTGCAGGGGAAGGCACTGATCAACTCGGAATCAAACGTGATGTGGAATATGCCGCCAATAAAGTAGCAGGTGACTTGGGCATTGCGCCCGAGGTGGTGTACTTCATTGAACCCGAAGGCTATATTGTGACCCGCTTCGTCTCTGGCAAACGCATCATGCCAGATGAGATCGTCAAGCCTGATTATCTGACGCGCGTTGCGCAAAAACTGCGCTTGTTCCACCGCAATGCTCCAAAACTGAAAGGCGAGTTCAACGTCTTCCGCCGTGTGGAAATGCTTACAAAAACTGCCAAAGCTAAGGGCGCGCAGTTTCCTGAAGATTGGGCATTCATTCAAAAGAAAATGCGCGAGGCAGAAAAGGCGTTGTTGAAAGACCCTTACAAACCCACTCCCTGCCATAACGATTTGCTCAACCTCAACTGGTTGGATGAAGAAGTCGCAGGTGATATTGGCGAGATCCGCTTGCTCGATTGGGAATACGCGGGCATGGGCGATATTTTCTTTGACCTTGGCAATTTCTCGCACCACCATCGTTTGAATGAGGATCAGATCCGCATCTTCCTCACCGCTTATTTTGGGAAGTTCATCCCCAAGCATTATGCGCGGCTGAGAATTATGTGGGCAATGTCTGAGTTGCACGAAGCCATGTGGGGCACGACCCAATCGGTCATCTCCACATTGGAAGAAGACTTCCAGGGATATGCGAATTTATGGTTCGGACGCTTCCGTATGCACGTCACCGACTATCGCTGGGAACAGTGGTTGAAAGATGCGTCGAAAAAGAGTAAATGAAGAAGTCAGAGTGCAGAATAATGACGATTTCGCATTTATTATTCTGCATTCTTCATTCGTAATAAAGAAACCTATTGAAAAAAGATAACCAAACAAGGAGTACCAAATGTCTATCGTAAATGCAAAAGAAATTATGATCCCTGCTGCCAAAGAGGGATGGGCTGTCGGCGCGTTCAACGTCACCGATCTGCTGCAATTTGAAGCGGTGATCGACGCGGCAATTGAAAAGAAAGCCCCTGTGATCGTGCAGACCTCAGTCAAACCTTCACAGTTCCTTGGCACCAACATGATGGTGGCAATCTATCGCACGCTGGCAGAGTCTGCGCCTGTGCCAGTCTGCTTGCACCTTGACCACAGCACTGATATCAACTACTGCAAAAAGTGCGCGGATGCTGGCTACACCAACATCATGATCGATGCTTCCAAACAGTCCTACGAAGAAAATATTCGCCAGACCAAAGAAGTAGTGGATTATGCTCACAGCGTTGGCAATATCTCCGTTGAAGGTGAGTTGGGAACCGTAGGCGGCGTGGAAGACCAGATCAAGGTCGCGGAAGATGAAGCGCAGCTTGCCAACCCCGAACAATCCATTGAGTTTGTCGAACGCACCGGCGTGGATATCTTCGCCCCTGCCATCGGCACCGCGCATGGTGTATACAAGACCAAGAACCCCAAGATCGATTTCGAACGCATGGCGACCATTCACAAGATGTTGAATAGCAATGGCATCAAGACCCCGCTCGTCGTCCACGGCGGAACCGGCTTACCCGATGATTACGTTGCCAAGTTGTTGGCTGCGGGCGGCGCGAAGTTCAATGTCTCTACCGAACTCAAGCACACTCTCATCAATGCAAAATGGGAATATCTCAGCGCTCACCGTGATGAATACGACCCCGGCAAGCTCGATGTCTTCGTCCGCGATGCGACCCGCAAAGCCGTAATGCACTGGATGGACAAGCTCGGTTGTAACGGCAAGGCTTAATAGACAATCAACGATGGATAAGATTACCCATCGTGATCATTCGTAAAAATAATTTAGGAGAATAAGTAACATGGCTAAAAATATTGAAGATTATTACGCCCCGTGGGTCAAGGGCATTCCGATGTACATCTCGGAGCACATTGAGTTGGCGTGGCGCAAGCCCGAACTACATCGTATGATGTCCAATGAAAATCCTGTACCGCCTTCCGACAAGGTGTTGGAGGCAATGTTCAAGTATGCCAAGATGACCAACCGCTACCCTGATCAGGGTTTGGTTGTTCGCAGCAAGATTGCCGAGATCAATGGTGTGGCTGGTCCGCAGAACGTGATGATTGGTAACGGCTCCAGCGAAGTGTATGACAACATCTTCCGCATGTTCATCGAACCAGGTGACGAAGTCATTCAGCACACCCCCTGCTTCGGTATTTACGGTCTGCGCGGAACCCTGCTCGGCGCCAAGATGGTCTCTGTGCCGATGCTTTATGAAGATCACAAGTTGAAATTCGACCCCGATGGTCTGATGAAAGCCGTCACCGATAAGACCAAGATCATCGTCATCCCGAACCCCAACAACCCCAGCGGTAACTTCATGGATCCGCAACACTTCGAACCGTTTGCCAAGTTGGGTATCCCATTGGTCGTGGATGAAGCTTACATTGAATATGCCGGTTTGGGCATGTCACAGGTTGAGCTGACCAAGAAGTACAAGAACGTGTTCATCACCCGCACACTTTCCAAAGCATATGGTCTGGCTGGTATGCGTTTTGGTTACACCATTGCTCATGAAGACACCCTCAAACAGGTTGCTGGATCCCTCCTTCCTTGGAACGTGGGAACTATCCCCATGTGGGCAGCACTTGCCGCCTTTGAAGATACCGAAGGTCTGGCGGAACGCGTCAAGTTCAATAATGATGCGGTGGATTACATCAGCGAAGCCTTGAGTGTCATCCCCGGCTTCTATGTCATGCAGTCCAAAGCCAACTACATTCTGTTCGACTGTGGCGAAACCGGCAAGACCGGCAAGCAAGTGCTCGAATACGCTGAAACCAAAGGCATCATTCTGCGCGGCGAGAGCAAGAAGTATGGCTCCGACGGTTGGTTCCGCGTGACCATTGGTTCGAAGGAAGAGAACGAACTCTTCGTCAATACTGTGCTTGAATTCTTTGGAATGAAGAAATAGGAATTCAACAAGACCTGACAGGTTTTTGAAACCTGTCAGGTCTATTGAAAAGAGGAACCCATGTCCAAAATAAAAGCAGTCTTCTTCGACCAAGACGGTGTCATCATCGACACCGAGCGCGATGGTCACCGCGTGTCTTTCAATATGACCTTCAAAGAATTCGGCTTCACCGACGAATGGGATGTCGAGTATTACCATGAGTTATTACAGGTCGGCGGTGGTAAAGAACGCATGAAGAAGCATTGGCAAAACAAGGGCTTCTCCAAGCCGATGACCGAAGAAGAGATCGATGCATTGGTAAAAGATATGCATAAACGCAAGACCGCTCTCTTCGTAGAACTGATCGAGACGGGCAAACTGCCCCTTCGCCCAGGCATTCACCGGTTCATGAAAGAGGCGATGGACGCGGGTCTCAAACTCGCCATCTGCACCACTTCCAATGAACAGGCTGCCAAGGCGATCACTGAAGGTCCGCTCAAAGATATCAAGTTCGATGTTGTGCTGGCTGGCGATGTGGTTGAAAAGAAGAAGCCAGACCCAGCTATCTACAACCTCGCGCTTGAAAAACTTGGGCTCAAGCCTGATGAAGTGATGGTTGTGGAAGACTCAAAGAATGGTCTTGCCGCGGCAAAAGGCGCTGGAGCGAAAGTTGTTGTGACCACCAATCACTACACCGAAAAAGAAGATGTTAGCGCAGGAGATGTGATCGTATCCTGCCTAGGCGACCCAGACGGTGAAAAAGCTGAGATACGCAAAGGCGATATCAAAGGCTTTGACGGTATCGTCCACGTCAAACAACTGATGGAGCTATTTGGTTAACCCACAAGGGTGTATGGTAATACGCCATGCACCCTTGTGCTTTTATGGACAAACCTGGCGAGAATGATTGTTAACATAAATTATTAGTCGTACCTTTTATTAACAGCCAGTGTTTTCAACATATAATTTCAGAGGAGAACTCCCGCGGGAGGAGGAGGTGTCAATCAGGTGAATAATAATGTGCTGCTCGTAAGTTTGCTTTCTTGATCTACAAAACCAACTCATAGTCAAGGAGAATTACGAAAATGGCTGAAAAAAGTCAAGCGCACGACAAGCAAGTCCTGCATAAATTGGGGTATGCGCAGGAACTGTCCCGCCGCATGAGCGGGTTCTCGAACTTCGCAATTTCATTTTCTATCATTTGTATTTTGGCTGGTGGTATCTCAGCATTCCCTGCTGCATTCAACGCGCTTGGATCCGGCGGTGCATTTTTGATCTGGCTGGTCGGTGGTGTGCTCGCCATGAGCGTAGCCGTTGGTATGGGACAGATCGCCTCCTCCTTCCCCACTGCCGGTGGTCTCTATCACTGGAGCTCACACCTCGGCGGGAAATTCTGGGGCTGGGCAACTGCCTGGTTTAACCTCATTGGTTTGATCTGTGTGGTTTCCTCTGTAGATGTGTTGCTCTACACCGTCTTCTTCAGAGACTTGTTGCTTAGCACAGTCCTCCACGTGGATGTCTCCACCTGGGGCACCATGCACCAAACGATCTTCCTTATTATCGCCTTGGGATCCCAAGCTATTCTGAACCATTACTACATTGATATCACAACCAAACTCACCGACTGGAGCGGTTACGTCATCCTCGGCTTGACCGTGGTTTTGATTATCACCCTCTTCGCCTTCAGCCCTGTGCCTTTGGATTTCTCCCGCCTCACTTCCTTCCAGAATGTGACCGGTGATGCGGGTGGCGGCGTGGTTCCCTTCCGCACCGAAAGTGTAGCTCTCGCCTTCCTGCTTGGTCTTTCCTATGTTTGTTACACCATCACCGGCTTCGATGCCTCTGCTCATACTTCTGAAGAAACACAGGATGCTCAGGTGAATGTGCCGAAGGGCATGTGGACCGCCGTGTTCTGGTCTTGGGTCTTTGGTCTCGTAGCGGTTGCCGCTTATGTGCTCACCATGCCCAGCCTTGAAGAAGCCCATGCTGCTGGCTGGGGTTCATTCTTCTATATGTGGGGCGCCTCCCGCATGCCAAGCTGGTTAAGCATCTTCCTTGCCGTTGGTATGGTGCTGGTCAACTACGTCTGTGCGTTGGCAGGTCTTACCTCCACTTCACGCATGATGTATGCCTTCGCCCGTGATGGTGGTTTGCCCGCCTCCAAAGCGCTCTCCAACGTCAGCCCCAAGTATCGTACTCCTGGCGCTGCTGTTTGGGTCTCCGCCATTCTCGCTTTCGCCAGCACTTTGTACGCGCCTGCGTACCTTATTCTGGCAGTCGCTTGTGCGGTCTTCCTTTATATTTCCATGGTGATGCCCGTCGCGGCTGGCTTGCTTGCCGAAGGCGGACCCAAATGGAAAGAGAAGGGTCCTTTCAACCTCGGTGGTCTCTCCAAGCCGAATGCATTCCTTGCCGTGATCTTTGGTATTGTGTTGGCAATCAGCGGTTTCTTCCCGCCCAATGAAAAAGTCTTCTACTTCACCATCGTATTCGTTGTAGCCTTGCTGGCATTCTGGTCGAAGAAGTATGCACCCATCGGTGTGGTCGTTGCCGTAATCGGCTATTTGTTGACCCTTCTTCCGGTCAATGAAGCCAATGTCTTCCACTTCCTCGTGCCCGATCGCACCACCGCGATTATCGCCATCGTCGTTGGTGTGGTAGGAACAGTCATCACCTTTATGACTGGTGGTGAAGATTCCCGCTTTGAAGGCGTACCCGAAGGCGACAAAATCAAGGAACGCCAAGCCAAGATCGCTGAGATCGAAAAGCAATACGGCGAAGCCTAATTCTGTTTCAATAAAAGAGCGGTATCTCGTATGAGATACCGCTCTTTTAAACCAACGACGGAGGCAACATGAAATACATACTTGGTATTGATCAAGGCACCACACAAACCACAGCCGTCATCGTCAATGAATTTGGCGAGATGATCGAAAAGAATTCGGCGCAGCTCCCGGCTCGGTTCCCGCAGGCAGGCTGGGTCGAGCAAGAGCCGGAAGACATCGTCCGTACGGTCAAAGAGGCTTGCGCGCCGCTCCTCTCCAAGTATGAAATCTCCGCTGTTGGATTCGACAACCAAGGCGAGACCTTTATCGTTTGGGACGCAGAGACGGGGAATGCCGTTACGCCTGCCATCGTCTGGCAAGATACGCGCGGGCAGGCGGTTTGTGATGCGCTCGCCTCCTCCGTCGATTTGAACTGGTTGCGCCAAACGACCGGGTTGCTGCTTGATAGTTATTTCTCCGCCCCAAAACTCAAGTGGGTCTTTGAAAACAATCCTGAACTGCGCAAACGCGCGCACGAAGGCAAACTCAAATTCGGCACCACCGAAACCTGGGCGATCTGGAAACTCAGCGGCGGGAAATACCACGTCACCGACCCATCCACTGCCTCACGCACTTTATTGTTCGACATGAACACCTTTCAGTGGGATGAAAAGTTATTGCAATTATTTGATGTACCCAAAAGCATGCTGCCCGAAGTGAAACCTTCGGCAGGATTTATCGGCGACGTGGACTTTGGCAACGGAAAGCCATTGCCTTTGCACGCGCTTCTAGTTGACCAACAAGCTGCTCTGTTTGGGCAGGCTTGCTTCAAAGCTGGTGAAATGAAATGCTCGTTCGGCACGGGCAGTTTTCTTTTGATGAATATCGGTGACAAACCCAAACTCTCGAACAATGGCTTGCTCACCACCGTCGGCTGGAATTTCAACGGGCAGACCGCCTACGCCTTCGATGGCGGCATTTTCGTCACCGGTTCGGCGGTGCAATGGCTGAGGGATAATCTTAAATTCATTCCCGACTCGGCGGCAAGCAATGACGCGGCAAACAATTCAAAAGATGCGGGTGTGGTTGTCGTCCCTGCCCTGCAAGGACTCGCCGCCCCACACTGGCGCACCGACGTGCAAGGCGCCATGTTCGGCTTGAACCGCAGCACCACCTCCGATGATATCGTCCGCGCAACATTGGATGGCATAGCCTGCCGCGTGTACGAAGTGGTCACTGCCATGTCACAAGATAGCGGCACTCCCCCGCCCTACCTCAAAGTGGACGGTGGACCGGCGGGCAACCCGTACCTGATGCAAATGATCGCGGGCCTGCTCAACCTCGAAGTGCGTGTCTCTGCCTCTGTAGAAGCGACCGCCATCGGCATTGCCAATCTCGCAGGCGTTTCGGCATTGGGAACTTCCTTCGAACAGTTGGCAGAAAATTGGAAAGCCGAGAGGGTTTATACGCCAAGTATGAAGGAAGAGCAAAGAGGAAAGAAATTAGCGCAGTGGAAGAAGGCGTTGGAAGCTGTTAAGAAATTTCACGAATGAGGGATGAACAGGTAGACACGTATACATGTGACGTTCTACCTGTTTACTTGTCTTCTCGTTTACCCTTATACTATTAACCATGACAACAACCTACGATATCACCATCATCGGCGCGGGGGCGGTCGGATGCGCCATTGCCAGAGAACTCTCTCGATACAATCTAAAAATCGCACTCGTCGAATCAAATTCCGATGTGGGCATGGGCACCTCCAAAGCCAGCACCGCCATTTGGCATACGGGTTACGACGCCAAACCCGGCTCACTGGAAGCGAAACTTCTGCGGCGCAGTTATGCGTTGATGAAAGATTACCTGCCCGAAGCGAATATCGCGCATGAAGTCTTGGGTGGTTTGCTCATCGCATGGAATCAGGAACAGTTTGATACGCTGCCCAAGTTATTGAAACAAGCTCACGACAACGGCGAGACGGACGTGCGTATCATCTCAGCAGAAGAAATTCATCAGCACGAGCCGCACATCAACAAAGGTTCGCTGGGCGGATTGTACGTCCCTGGTGAGGGAATTCTCTGCACCTTCTCCGTTCCGCTGGCAATGGCGTATCAAGCCGTGGAAAATGGCGTGGAGTTGTTTTTGAATTTCCGTGTGTCGGAGATACGACCGTTGACCGCAGACGGTGGTCTGTACGAAATATCCGATGGCGACAAAAAAATAGCAACCCGCTATGTCATCAACGCAGCCGGATTGTTCTCAGACGAGATCAATGCTCATTTTGGAAAGACCAGTTTCAAGGTCACGCCGAGGCGCGGGCAGTTGATCGTTTATGACAAGATGGCGCGTCCGCTAATTAATCATGTGTTACTGCCTGTGCCCACATCCATTACGAAGGGCGTGCTCATCAGCCCGACGGTGTATGGAAACATTTTATTGGGACCGACCGCTGAAGACCTGCCCGACAAAACTGCCACAGAAACCACCGAAGATGGTTTGAAATTTTTGATCGAAAAAGGCAGGCAGATCCTGCCGCAGTTGTTGGATGAAGAAGTGACTGCCACCTATTCCGGTTTGCGGGCAGCGACGGAACATAGCGATTACCAGATCGAAATGGATGCGGCGCTTCGCTACTTGTGTTTGGGCGGAATCCGCTCTACGGGCATTTCGGGTGCGATGGGCATTGCTGAATACGGGGTCGAGCTTCTGCGCGATGCAGGTTTGGAATTGAAACTGAAGCCTGAATTCAAAACGGTAAAGCTCCCGACCATCGGGCAAGCGTTTACTCGCCCGCACCAAGATGCGGAGATGGTGGCTGCGAACCCCGCCTACGCTGAGATGGTTTGTCACTGCGAGCGTGTCTCACGCGGCGAGTTGATGGATGCAATGAACGCGCGCATCCCTGCTTCGACAGTGGATGCATTACGCCGAAGGACTCGCGCTTCACAAGGGAGATGTCAGGGCTTCAATTGTCATGCAGCATTAGTTTCATCATTGCGAGGAGTGAGCGATAGTGAACGACGAAGCAATCCCATGAATGTGACGAAGATTGCTTCGTCGCAAAGAGAAAGAGCGCTCCTCGCACGCGTGCCTGGCACGGTACAGGCAATGACGAAGGATGTGCTCATCGTCGGCGGTGGACCTGCGGGGCTTTCGGCGGCGATTGAATTGAAAAAGCAGGGCATCAAAAACATTCTGGTGGTAGACCGCGAATCTGAAGCGGGTGGAATGCCGCGCATGTGTCATCACACCGGCTTTGGGCGTGAAGATCTGTGGCGCATGTGGTCGGGACCAAAGTATGCCAAGTATTACCGTGAATTGGCAGAGAAAATGGATGTGGAAGTGCGAACCTCCACAACGATCACGGAATGGACGGATAAAAAGAAATTGGCATATACCTCCCCACAAGGGTTGGGCGAAATCGAAGCGGGTGCCATTTTGCTGGCAACCGGCGTGAGGGAACGTCCGCGGGCAGCGTGGCTGGTGCCGGGGAAACGTCCGCAGGGGGTGTTTACGACGGGGTCATTGCAACGGTTCTTGTATCAAGAACATTTGCCGGTTGGCAAACGGGCGGTTATCATCGGCGCGGAATTGGTGAGCCTCTCGGCATTGATGTCGCTGATGGGTGCAGGCATCAAATGTGAAATGATGGTGACGGAAGAAACCAGTCACCAGATCGAATTCCCATACGTGGTGATGAAATGGGCGTTGGCAGATATTATCTCCAGAACGCCGATTCTGACGAATACTCAAATATCGAATATCTTCGGTCAAAAACGAGTCGAAGGGATCGAGCTCACTCACAAGGACAGAAGCAAACAGCTTGTGGAATGTGACACGGTCATCTTCACCGGCAATTGGATCCCTGAACACGAGCTGGCTCGCATGGGCGGGCTGGAAATCGATCCGCACACAAAGGGACCAGTCATTGATAAGAACTTCCGATCATCCGTGGAGGGAGTGTTCGTGGCAGGTAACCTCCTGCGCGGTGTAGAGACGGCAGATCGTTGCGCGTTGGAAGGTCAACGGGCGGCGAGGGCAATAGCAAAATATTTGAAATAAGGAGATTGCTTTGGTGGAAAAGCATCCGCCTCGCAATGACAAAGGAATTATGGCAGACGAATTATTGGATGTAGTCAATGACGATGATAAAGTGACCGGACAAGAAATGCGTTCGGTTGTCCATCAACAAGGTTTACAGCACCGTGGTGTGCATGTCTTTCTATTTAATGAGCAGGGTGAAATGCTCATCCAAAAACGAAGCGCAGACCGGGCAAATTCGCCGTCGCTGTTGGATTGTTCGGTGTCGGAACATGTCAAAGCCGGGGAAAGCTATCTGGAAGCCGCAAATCGTGGTTTGCGAGAAGAAATGGGTGTGGAAGGCATTGAGATTTCCTTACGTGGGAAGATCCAAATGGAGTATGGGGTCAATGATAATGAGATCAGTGAGATATACGAAAGCAAGCTCAATGGAAAATCCGTGCAGTTTGACCCGGTGGAGATCGCAGAAGTCCAATTCGTGAGCTTGGATGAGGTTAGGGCTGGCATTTCCCAATCCCCTGAGCTTTATTGTTACTGGTTTATCCAATTAATGAATTGGTATTTTGGTCAGCCCGCAAAATTGAAGGAACTATAAGCTTCAAAGTCATTAAAGGTCAATGAGGTAGGTCAACTACGAGCGGAGAAAGAGGCGGCGCATCTATGCAACCTTTGGGGTATTCGGGCGTATATCCTTCTCAGGAAGTTTCTATCAAAGGAGCATTTATGAAAACAATTCAAAGATTTTTGGCAATGTTTGTCCTAGTTGCCTTGTTCTCTCTAACCTTCGCTTCTCCGGCATTAGCATTCGATGGGCGCGCAGGCGATAAAATCGTTATTGCTGCAGATGAAGTCATCAATGATGATTTATATGTGAGTGCAGAAGAATTCACGTTGGAGGGAACTGTAAAAGGGGACCTGATCGTGTTCGGTGCATATATTTTTATCAACGGTACCGTAGAAGGTGACTTGATTGCAGCTGGGAATACCGTTGTGATCGATGGCACTGTAAAAGATGATGCTCGTATTGCTGGTGCGGCTTTACAGTTGGGCGAAAAAGCATCTATTGGCGGAGATTTGATCTCAGCGGGCGCAAGCCTTGAAACAAAAGATAGCAGCGCTGTCGGACAAGACGTTGTTTTTGCGGGCGGACAAGGTTTGTTCGCTGGCTCGATCGAACGCAATCTCTGGGTGGGCACTGGTGCTTTGGAATTAAGCGGTGAAGTTGGCGGGGATGTTCAAGCTGAAGTTGGCGAAATGCAGGAAGGTGGTCCATCTCCTTCCATGTATATTGGAGATGTAAAAGTCTCGACGCCTAGCGTTCAGCCCGGTTTGACCGTGGCGGAAAGCGCAAAAATTGGCGGCGATTTTACATACACTCAATCGAAAGATTTAAAGTTCCCGTCTGGCGTTATTGACGGAAAAGTAACGCGCAAGGAACCAACAGTTGATCAACAAAATATCCCCACTCCCCCAACAGCAGGCGAAGTTGCGGCAACATGGGTGTTTGACTTGCTGCGCAAAATTGTAACGCTTGCCATTTTTGGACTTTTACTCGTTTGGCTTGTGCCAGGCTTCCTTAAAGGACTTGGGGATAAACTTCAGAATCAGCCTATTCCAAGCTTTGGCTGGGGCATCGTCGCCTATGCAGCTTTCTTCTTCGCGATCTTGTTAATCGTAATTGCAATGATCGTAGGTGGCATCATCTTCGGTGTAATCTCTCTTGGTGGTGTGACAGGAACAATCATCTGGGTCGGATTGCTGAGTATCTTTGCCATGATCGTTGGGTTCGTGCTGTTCACAGGGTTCGGTGCACAAATCCTTGTTGCATGGTTAGGCGGCAAATGGATCCTTGGTCGCTTCAACCTAACCCTGGCTGAACACAAGGTCTGGCCGCTTTTGCTTGGTGTCGTCATTGTCGGGTTACTGGTCAAATTGCCTTTGGTCGGCTGGCTGATCGGGTTCTTGATCATGTTCTTCGGTTTGGGCGCTCTCTGGCTCTGGGGACGTGAACGAATGAAAAAGCCTGAGGCGGTTGCTTAAAAAATAAATCACATATACAAGCGGCGAGGAAGTCCCTCGCCGCTTGTGCTTTAATTCACACCCATAACTTTTATCAAATACTACTGACTATCCTATTAAACAACCAGTAAATAGGAGAATACCATGATCAGAACTATCGTTTTTAAGACTGTTGCATCCATCCTTCTCATGCTTGGAGCTTTAGGTTTAAGCATGCCAATGAACGCATATGCACAATCTGGCACACAACATGTTCAAACTGCACTGTACACCGGTAAATGTGAAAAGATAAAAGACAAGAAACAGAAAAAGGCTTGTGAGAAAGCCCAAAAAACAGGCAAAACTAAGAAAAACGATGACGGACCAAATCACGAAGCAAATGATGGAGCCGATCACCACTAACAAAAAAGCGACCCGCTTGGGTCGCTTTTTTGTTGTCTATTACGGGCATGCTTTATAGTACGTTACTAACCTTTCAATCTTCTGGGTACGATCTACTACTCCGCCGCCTTTATTGATACCAATAAATTGGAAGTCAATCCAAGCTTTTTCAAGAACGCGTAAATCCGGATTCAAATCTAGAGATTCCAAGACAAAGGAAAAATGTCCTTGCTTGTCGCTAACCATCTCACCAAGGTTCTTCCATTCAGAGGGGTAAAGCGCATCAGGGTTATCGACCATACGATAATACATGATTGCACTTACAATCTCTGGAAGATTTGCGGTAATAGTGATGGTTATTTCACGTGGATAACACTGAAGGGTCAAAAGATCGCTCGAAAAAGTAATATCTTTGAAAACACCCTTTCCCAAATCATTACTTACATTAACCGGCTTTAGTTCTTCTGTTGTGGAGGAAGATGAAAGCGTCGGTACAATCTCAGTTGCTACTGGAGCAGAGGTAGGCACTAAGGTCTCAGTAGGGGCTGAGGTTGCAGTATTAACTGGTTCAGCTGTATTTGTTGGTCCTTGAGTAGGGAGTGAAATTGCAGTAGGCGGAAGTTGTTGCGTAGCTTCGGCGGTTGCAACAACCACAACAGTTTGCACGATCGGCGTTGGCAGTGCTTCCTGAGTGGCAGGCTGTATAACGCCACATGCTGTCAGAAGCAGGGCTATGGTAAGAGTGAGTGCTTTTTTCATGAAAACTCCTTTGTAAGTTTATTTCATTCTATACCCAAGTCTATTTTCCTAGTTGACCCCTTGGGGCTATTTAAAACATGAATTCCTTATCAATTCTGCAAAGAAATGTAAAGCACCCATGCCCCAAGCACATTCTTTCCTCCCCAACCGGACATTTCTTATCAGGTATAATCGGCGGCATGTTTACTCCAGAACAAATTGAAGCCAAGCTCGAGAGAATCCTTTTAAAGGTTGAACGCCCCGGCCGCTATGTAGGCGGTGAACTAAACTCCACCATCAAAGATTGGGATAAAGTGCAAACCCATGTTGCCTTTATCTTCCCTGATATTTATGACATCGGCGTTTCCAATGTCGGTTTAAAAGTGTTATATGACCAAGTCAATCAACGCGAGGATGCTCTTGCTGAACGCGCCTACGCCCCCTGGCTAGACATGGAAAAGCTCATGCGCGAACACGAGATTCCGCTATACGCGCTCGAATCAAAACGGCCTTTAGCCTGTTTCGACCTCATCGGCTTTTCACTCCCTTACGAAACACTCTACACAAACGCCCTTAATATTCTGGACCTTGCTGGCATCCCCGTCCGCAATATAGAGCGCGACAACTCGCACCCCATTATCATTGCAGGCGGACATTCCGCTACCAACCCTGAACCAATGCATGCCTTTATTGATGCCTTTGTGATCGGTGAAGGTGAAGAAGCCATTCATGACATCATCAATTCATTACAAAAGACAAGAGGCTTACCGCGTGAAGAACGTCTGCGTGCATTATTAAATATCTCTGGTGTGTATGTGCCTCGTTTCTATGAAACGACATACATGGAAGATGGCACTGTAGAAGCTACAGCGCCAATCATTGTAGAAGCCCCAAAACTTGTCAACAAGCGCATTGTGGCGAAACTACCACCTCCACCAACCAAATTCATCGTACCAAACATTGATGTGGTTCATAACCGCGTCTCAGTAGAAATCATGCGTGGATGTACCCGCGGCTGCCGCTTCTGCCAGGCAGGTATGATCACCCGCCCGGTCCGCGAAAGAAGCGTGGAAGAAGTAGTAAATGCCGCGGATGCCGCCATCCGCTCAACTGGCTTTGAAGAGCTGGCACTTCTGTCCCTTTCTTCTTCCGATTACACCTACGTTAACGACCTCGTGGATGCCATTAGCAAACGCTTCGAAGGTCGTAAATTGACCGTGTCTCTGCCTTCTTTGCGCATCGAGTCAGTTTCGGTAGATTTGATGGAAAAGCTTAAACAGCACCGCTCGGGTGGGTTTACCCTCGCCCCCGAAGCGGCCAGTGAACGTATGCGCCGTATCATCAACAAATACATTCCAGATGAAGATATTATCAACACCACCCGCGATATTTATGCTCGCGGTTGGACGACCATCAAGCTCTACTTCATGATCGGTCATCCCAGTGAAACGATCGAAGATGTACAAGCGATTGCCGATTTGTGCAAACGCGTCCTTGCAGAAGGGCGCAAAGTGGCGGGATGGAAAGTAAAGTTACATGCTGGTGTCAGCACCTTTGTGCCTAAACCACAAACACCTTTCCAGTGGGTTGCTTGTGATACACGCGACAATATCCTCGAAAAACAAGCCTTACTCAAACGGGAGTTTTTCAAAGATAAAAGCATCAAACTAAGCTGGACAAAACCCGACGACACTCTTGTTGAAGCCTGGCTCTCCCGTGGCGACCGTCGTATGTCAGAGGTTATCTACACTGCTTGGAAAAACGGTGCCAAATTCGATGCCTGGGAAGAGGGACGTAAATTTGAAACCTGGATGGCTGCCTTCGAAGAGAATGGCATTGACCATGCCTTCTATACTCACCGTCAACGCCGCACAGATGAAATCTTCCCATGGGAACACATCACAGCCGCTGTTCGTAAGAACTTCCTCTTCCAAGATTTTCGTATGTCGCTCGAAGGTCAAATCCGCGTGGACTGTCGCTTGAACTGCTTCGCCTGTGGCATTTTGCCAACCTTTGCGAACCTGCGCCGAGAAAACCCTGGCGAAGGTTGGAAATGCCCAGAAGTGAAAACCCCTGCCCGTAAAATAGAATTAGAACTTCCTGTCGCTGGGGATTAAAAGTAATGAATAAAACAGTCCTCCTCGAACGCCTTCAAACCGAACGCGATCAGTTTGAGCTTTTGTTGAATCGCCTTGGTTTTGCACGTCAATTAACCATGCGGGGAGTAGTGGCTGGGCTTACTGTCAAAGACCTGGTAGCTGAAGTCTTTTCACACGAGCAATTCATTGCAGATCGCCTGAGCGAAATTCTACACGGCAATACTTATGCATCATCTGCTTCTTTTACAGCCCTTGAACATTTTCAACAAGAATATGGCTACCCAGATTACGAGTCAGCATTAATCGAAAAGGATAAGCACGATCTGTCTGTGGTGGAAGCTTATAAGCATATCGATTTCGATGAGATTGTATCGCAAGAATTGGCAGTATATGGCAATATTCTGGAATCAATTGAAAAGCTGACACATCACGAATTCCTCGACCATGATTTGTATAATCGCATTGCCGAACATACCTATCGTCCCTACCGCCGCACCAGTTCCATCATCAATCGCTGGCTAAAACGTATCGCCTCTGAGACAAAAAAATAAATATGCGAGTTCGAATTACTTTCACCAAACAAGGCGCGCTGCGCTATATTGGTCATCTTGACCTGCATCGTGTATGGGAACGCGCTTTGCGTCGTGCTGACTTGCCCATCTCCTATTCACAAGGTTTTCATCCGCAGCCGAAAATGAGCTTAGCCGCAGCATTACCGCTGGGTTTTTCCTCTCGCGCCGAAGTAATTGATGTACGCCTAAATGAAGAAATCCCAACCGAAGAGATATTCTCTCGTTTGAAAGACAATCTTCCGCCAGATATTAAAGTGACGGATGTGAAATCAGTAGATGAACGCTTACCTGCTTTACAAACGCAGGTTTTATCGGCGGCATATGATGTTCATTTGACCGAGCCAGTCATCGGGTCCGAACTGACGCGGAAAGTTGAAGCCCTCATGCAAGCTGAATCCATCATCCGCGAACGTCGTGGCAAAACCTATGATCTGCGTCCATTAGTTGAAATGCTAAGTGTAATCACGCAGGCAGATGGCACCATTTGGTTGAAAATGACTCTAGCTGCTCGCGAAGGCGCAACCGGGCGACCTGAAGAAGTGCTGACCATGCTTGAGATTGAACCAGAAACTGCACGTGTAGAGCGCACTCGCCTAATTTTCAGAGAATAAATAAAACGTCTGGCTATGCCAGATTTTTTATTTATTTGAAATACCCCCTTAAGTTCTATTGATTTTTAGCCCAGCATCAGTAAAATTAATCAGATATCTAATTTCAACTCACTGGAGGAATTTTTATGGCACTACTAGCTGCAATTCCAATGGCATTCATCCCAGCATTCTTTTTCTCGTGGTTCTTGTATTGGCTTGACCGTTACGAAAAGGAACCGCGCTGGCTGCTCCTAATGACCTTTTTCTGGGGCGGTTTTGTTGCCATCATCGGTACGTTGATCGTCGCCTCGATATTTGAAGTTGGCTTCAGCTTTGTGCTGAACGATGCTGTTCTTGAAGACATTGCTGGTGGATCCATCACGGCGCCTTTGGTGGAAGAATTCATGAAAGGCTTTGCAGTAATGCTGGTCTTCTTCATGTTCCGCAAAGAGTTTGACTCCATCCTCGACGGTATTATTTATGGTGGTATTGCAGGGCTCGGCTTTGCTGCCACTGAAAATGTTTTGTATTTTCTCGGTCAATATAATGAAGCGGGCTGGGGCGGCATGTTTGCTAACTTTGCCTTGCGCGTGGGTGTATTTGCATGGGGTCACCCTTTCTATACAGCCTTCACTGGTCTTGGTTTTGCTGTAGCGCGCAACAACAAAAACATTTTTGTAAAACTTATTGCACCGATCATTGGCTATCTTCTTGCGGTTTCGGCGCATGCCTTCCACAATACCGTTCTTCTCTTCGTGAGCGGATTGGGAAGCCTAGCCTTTGTCATTTTGGTTGAATGGGCAAGCTGGTTCATCTTCCTCGGCTTCATTGCTTGGATGATTCGCCATGAACAAGGTTTATTGAAGAAGCATCTGCCTGAAGAAGTAACAAATGGATTAATTTCTGATGCGCAGTATAAAACAGCCGTCTCTTTCTTCCAGTTTGGGGCGCGTATGTCTGCTTTGAGTGGCGGTGTCTATCGCGCCACAGATCACTTCTATCAGTATCTGGGTGAACTTGCGCATAAAAAAGAACAACTGGCAAAATTCGGTGATGAACGTGGAAACACCGCAATCATTGAAAAACTACGTGCGAATATCGCTAGTCTAGCCGCTCAGGCGAAGACTTAAGACCTTTCGCCTCATTTCTAACGTTAGGGCTGGCGGCTGCTCCGTCAGCCCTTTTCTACGCCTATGGTAAAATTCGCTTCGCTCAAGCCCCCATAGCTCAGTGGACAGAGCGACGGCCTCCGGAGCCGTAGAGTGCAGTTCGAGTCTGCATGGGGGTGCCACCAAACATCCGCAAAGAAGCGGATGTTTTTCTTTTTATCCCCCCAAATGGGTGATTAAGAACCCCTTTGTAACAATTACTACCACCCATTTTTTAGATACAATTATCCTGTGAACCTCAAAATTTCAAGTACCTTTTTTATCATCCTCCTTTTATGCACAGGGTGCGACGCATCTTTATCGACGCCAACTGTGACTATTCCTGAGTTTGTAACTGCGACATTGCCTGTTCCAGCCACAATTGCATTTACTGTCACTCCAACAGCAGAAACGCCATCAAACGAAACAATTGCACCTACATCTGAACCTATTACTGGAACGACCACATCAGAGGTCAATGTTCGTGCAGATACATCTACAGTTAGTTCGTCTTTAGGCACGATCTCTGCCTTTAATACTGTTCAAGTAACAGGCAAAGACCCCAGCGGAATTTGGTATCAAATCTTGTTTAACAATGGTGTCGGGTGGGTTCGAGCCGATTTTATTCAGTTAGCAGACACACCTGTGGAAGTCTCTGTTGTTGTACCAGAAACAGGAAGTGAGGCTGTAAGTAGAGGCGTGGTTTTGAGAGGTGTTAACGTCCGCAGCGGACCAGGTCAAGACTTTGATTCGTTAGGGTTGTTAAATCAAAATGATGTCATACCGGTTTATGGAAAAGATAATTCTAGCGAATGGATAAAGATTGGGTTTTCACCGGCAGCAGATGGCACCGGCTGGGTTGCGGCAGAGTTTTTACTGATTGATAATATAGCTTCCATCCCAATGGTGAATGAAGTCATTGAAACGTCGCCTACTACTGTTTCAAACGACATTCCTACTATTCAGCCCAATTCACCCATACAGAACTCGTCGCAGAATGATGCCGATACAGCGCAATCGCCTGCAGCCACTTTTATACTTTCGCAGGCAGGATCATGGACTATTCAATTTCAGGGCGAACTATCTGCTGCTAGTGGAGATAATGAAGACTGGATAGGCTTTTCCTCCGAAAAAAAAGAAGTTGTAATTCAAGTTTCATGCGATGCCGCTAGCATTACAGTAGAATTAGTTCAAGAAGGCGCAATTAATAACGACCAAATAGAATGTGGAAAGTCTAAAATCATTAAAGTTGCTTCATGGCAGCAATATCTCATTAAAGTTACATCGAAGCCTGTCAGTGAAAGCCTAGTCGAATACAAATTGAACATAAAAATTATCAAATAAAGCATCAAACGAACGGAGAGAGAAATGAAAAGATATCTTATGCTTTTATCAATACTCGTCATCATAGGGGTGATACTTACAGGGTGCCAGACCAAAGAGGAAATATCCCCTCTTTCTGCTGGGCTTAGTGAATTAACTGGGCTCGTGGAAATGAAACAAGCGGGACAAGACACTTTTGCGCCAGCAGCAACGAACGCCGTTCTTCAAGTTAATGGACAGATCCAAACCGGAGACGACGGACGTGTACGCCTCGATTTATCCTCCGGGACGATTATACGTGTTGCGCCATCCTCATTTTTCACTCTAACGTCAAATGACGAAGTTGAAGGTGGTTTATTGACCAAAATAAAACTCGAAGCAGGAAAAATTTTCATCGTCCTCAACGGAGGGCAAACTGATGTTGAAACACCTTCTGGCGTGGCTTCAGTACGCGGCTCATATCTTAAAGTAGAAGTGGACCCTGTCACCAAAGATATTCATATTACCTGTTTGGAAGGGACATGTTCAGCTACCAATCCGAATGGAGAACAGATCATCTTTACAAATGGACAATCTGTGATTCTTTTCCATCAAGAATCAGATGGTTCATGGAAGTCTCCCTTGCTCGGGGATATGACTATGGAAGATTTTGAAGAATGGCTCCAGAATAGCAACGACAGTGAGACAAAGAAATATTATGACGAAGGGGTTGCAAAACTCCTGGAAGCCACCACTTCCCCCACCGAACCGCCAACCGAAGCTCCAACAGAGGTGCCACCCACTGAAGTAAGCTCGGTTAATGGGCAAGGCGAAACAAGCAATGCATGTTCGCAATTACAAGAACCGACAGATGGTCGCACACTCAATAACGCTGGGAAAGTCAATTTCACATGGAGTGAGCAGCCAAACGCTCAAACCTACATTATTACCTTCATAAAAGAAGACGGCAGCACCGCTCGAATTGAAACAAGCTCGAACAGTGCAGAATTTTATATTGAGGTTTTGCCTGCTGGTGGAAACTATCAATGGTTTGTCACAGCCTATGGTGCAGATGGAAAAGAAATTTGTAAATCCAATAGCACAAATTTCTCAAAGCCACAAGCAGAACCGACTGAAAAGCCAAAAGCCCCCAAAGATCCAAATGCAGAAGAACCTTCCAGCGGTACCGCTGGCTGTCCTTGCGATCCCTATGATTACCTGAACTATTCTGATTGCGTAGGCTCTCACATGGACGTCTGTAGCATTCCTTAGGTTTCAATTCAAAGGATAGGATATGTCAAAAGACCGCAATCCGTTAAACCTACGCCTCACTCTAGTGCTTGGAACAGCCACACTACTATTAATTATCCAAGCTCTGGGGTTATTTAGCAATATCACAACTCCCATTGAGCGCTTGGAATACTCCATGCAGGATACTTTTGTACGCCTTCGTGGAGTGGAAAAGCCTTCTGGTGAGATCGTCATTGTGGCAATTGATGACCAATCCTTTAACTGGACCGGCTTGCAATGGCCCTGGCCTCGCTCCTACTTTGCAGAGATCGTGGATCAAATCAATAAAGGTGGCGGCAAGGTCGTTGGTATGGACTTGATCCTTTTCGAGCCCGATGAAAAACAGCCTGGAAATGACTTGCTCCTTGCCAAAGCACTCGGAGAGAGTCCCGCTTCTGTAGCTGTGATGCAAATTACCAAAACAGGTGGTGACGGCTATCAAACAGAAACACTTTCTCAGCCTTTAACTGCCTATCGCGATGTTCTAGATGGCATGGGCACAACAGATGTAAAGCGCGATGAAGATGCCATTGTGCGAAATGTATCGGCATACACTAACTATCAAGGACAAGTTTATCCGCATTGGGCGTTTGAAATTGCAAAATTGTATTTAAACGCTGAAGAACCCATATTTGGAAATTCGAACATTAAATTTAACGGTCAAGACATTCCATTGCGCTCCAATGAACTTCCTATCTATTTTGCGGGACCTGCCGGAACCTACCCAACCTATTCTGCATCTGATGTCCATGATGGCATCACGTTGGAACAGAACCCGGATGCCTTTCGGGGCAAAATTGTCTTAATTGGTGCTACAACAATCACGTTACAAGATATTTACCCAACCCCCTTCTCGGCGACAGACCCAACCCCCGGGGTCGAAGTCGTTGCAAATACGGTAGATACAATCATCAATGGAAAGTTTATTACCTATGCCCCACCTTGGCTGGCGCTTTTGCTAATAATCGTGGCGGCTGGCATGGCTTACCTCATCACGCTTTCAAAGCGCCCATCTTTTACGCTCACCGCTTTGGGTATTAGCATTCTCATCTATCTGGTTGCTGCATATTTTGTTTTCTCCAGTCAACGTTATATACTACCAACCATTGCTCCAACTCTTATGCTCTTCCTAGGCGTTATCCTGCCTACATTAGAGCAGGCAGTTTCGCAGGAACAAGAAAAACGTCGCGTCCGTAATCTATTCAGCCGTTTCATTTCTCCCGAAATGGTTGACCAGATGATAAAAACCCAAGACATAAACTCGCTTAACAAACGTGCAGACCTTTCCATTATCTTTTCAGATATCCGCGGCTTTACAACACTTTCTGAAAAAATGACGCCTGAGGGAGTGGTCGCCCTGCTTAATCCCTACCTTGAAGCCATGTCGCAGGTTATATATAAACATGGCGGCACTGTGGATAAGTATGAAGGCGACGCGATCATTGCATTCTTTGGCGAACCCGTTCCATACAAAGACCACGCAGTCCGCGCTTTACGCGCGTCTATGGATATGCGCAAAGCACTGGCTGAGCTTCGAGACAAGTGGGCAAAAGAGGGTCGCCCCAGCCAGATCGAAATGGGAGTAGGTATTAACTCGGGCGAGGTATTTGTGGGGTTGCTCGGCTCGGCACAGCGCATTAACTATACGGTCATCGGCGATAACGCAAACCTTGCTTCTCGCCTCCAAGACCTTACCAAAAACTATGCTTGGCCCATTCTTATCAGCGAGAGCACCTATCAGCAGGTTAAGGATGAATTCGATTGCGAGCTTGCAGATGCAGTCACCGTCAAAGGGAAAACGAAGGCTGTAAATGTATATAAAGTCATTGGGGAGAAAGGCGCTCCAGAAAGCGAAAAGCTCCAAGCGTGGACCAGTGACCAGGTAAAGCCCAAACACACGTCATGATACAAAAACGGAGCGAGAAATTCTCGCTCCGTTTTTGTATCGGCTCAGGCGTAGACGCAGGCTTGGTCTGGCAACCAGGCAGAAATCCACACTGGAGGCGGGTTTTTAATCCCCTATTTATTTGTGAAAGACTTGTACATAATTGTACAAAAAGCGTTTTTTTGGTATAGTTATGGCTATACTACAAAAGGCGAGGGCTCATATGAATGCAAGGAAGATACCCGATATTATCATCGGAAGACTCCCTGTATATTTGCGTGCATTACAGCGCATGGCAGATATGGGATTAAAGACCACCTCATCGCAGGAATTGGGTGAAAATGTGGGCATTTCGGCTGCTCAAATCCGCAAGGACATTTCTCAATTTGGCGAATTTGGTAAACAAGGTACAGGCTATTCCATAGAATATCTCATCAACAAGCTACGTGAGATCCTCAAAGTAGATCGAATTTGGGATGTGATTGTAGTAGGCGCAGGAGATATGGGGCATGCGGTTGCCAATTATCAGGGGTTTATGAACCGTGGCTTCCATGTAGTGGCAATTTTCGATAGCGATAAATCGAAGGTTGGGCAAAGTATTGGCAATTTCACTGTGGAAGATACAGAAGTGATGCATGAGCGCATCAAAGAACTGGGCGTTAAGCTTGCAATGCTTACTGTGCCAGCAGCGGCTGCCCAATCTGTGGCGGACCAACTGGTTCAGGCAGGGGTCCGTGCCATCTTAAACTACGCACCCATCAGTTTGAACGTACCCGGCAATGTCAAAGTGCAGTATATCGACCCATCCACTCATCTACAAAGGATGACGTATTATTTGTAAATGCAAATGCCCGGTGAAAGACCGGGCATTTTTTATAGGAAATTCACATGAGCAAAATTTGGAATGCAGCTGAATACGATGTATCTCGCCGCCGCCTCATCCCCTGCTACGACTTATTCTATGGCACAGCGGTGGAATTAGCCTGCCGAACCGTAAAAGAAAAAAATCCATCAATTCTTGATATTGGCGCCGGAACCGGACTATTGAGCGAACATATGCTTGAAAGATTTCCAACCGCAAAAATCACCTTACTAGATGAATCATCAGAAATGCTTGCCAAAGCTCAAATTCGGCTCGGACAATACAAGCCGAAGGTCTTTGTGCAGACCATGACATCCGCTTTGCCATCTGAAAATTTCCATGCCGTTATTTCTTCTCTCGCAATTCACCACTTAAGCGATAAAGATAAAAGAGATTTATTCAAACGGATTTTCGATATTCTGGAGCCAGGCGGAATTTTCATCAATGCAGAACAAATTTTGGGTGAAACGCCTTGGCAACAATCCTTGTTTGAAGAGTCTCATCTGGATGGCGCCAGAGCCTTAGGCAGCAGCGAAGAAGAGATACAAGCAGCCGTTGATCGCATGAGTTATGACAAATGTTCACCACTTCAAGAGCAAATTTCATGGCTCAAAGAAATTGGGTTCGAGAATGCCGCCTCTTTTTTTCATTCGTTTCGGTTTGCTGTGTATGCAGGCTGGAAGCCTAAATAATTTCTACAAAACAAAAACGGCTTCCAAATTGGAAGCCGTTTTTGTTTTATACCTGAGGTAAATTCCTGCGGATGACGTTCAGCATGCCAAAGGCTTTGGAAGAGCCTTGCACGACACAAGTCAAAGGATTATCTACGAGATAAGCTGGAATACCGAGTGACTTGGTGAGCAACTTATCAATGCCGCGCAGGAGCGCTCCCCCGCCGCATAATGCCACTCCGCGATCAATAATATCGGAGACGAGTTCTGGCGGTGTTTTTTCGAGAACTTTACGCCCTGACTCGACAATCTGCTTGAGCGGCTCTTGCAGGGCTTCTACGATCTCGCCTGTGGTCAATGTAACTGGGCGCGGCAGACCAGTGACCTGATCCTGCCCTTGCACTTCCATACTGTTCTCAATATCTTGCGGGACGGCAGCGCCGATGCGCAATTTCAACTGTTCAGCAGTTTGCTGACCGATAATCACGCCATATTTACGACGAACATAATTGACAATGGCTTCGTCCAAGTCCATACCACCCACACGGAGGGTATCAGCAGCGACAATACCATACATTGCCATCACTGCGGCTTCGGTACACCCGCCACCCAAACAAATAATCATATTACCTGAGGGTGAATTGATGGGAAGATCAATACCAATCGCAGCAGCAAGTGGTTGTTGAATAAGATAGGCTTCGCGGCTGCCTGCTTCCATTACCGCTTCGTAAACGGCGCGACGTTCCACACTGGTAACCCCATACGGGACGGTAATCATCACACGTGGACGGAAGATACGCATAGACCCGCTAGCACGTTGAAGCAAGTATGCTAGCAAGGTTTCGGTAATTTCATAATCAGCGATCACCCCGCTACGGAGCGGGCGGGCCACTTCAATGCTCTCTGGCACCTTACCATACATATCACGGGCTTCGATGCCAGCTGCCACCATTTTTTGATCTTCTACTTCAATGGCAACGATAGTAGGCTCTTCCAACAACACATTATTGTTATCGGCGAAGCGTGTGAACATGGTACCTAGGTCAATGCCTAGGTCTTTGGAGAACATTGAGAACACTAGGTTTTAATTCTCCGAAATGTGGATCTGAGATCCGCCCTTGCGGTAGCGGCGAACGGCATCAATACGCAGGTTGGAGCGGCGCAGAGCAGCTTCCATGGCGAGATAAGCATCGGTGTCTTGCGGGACACCCTTCTTGAGGATTTCTTCGGCGCGTTTGCGGGCGGCTTCGGCACGGTTCTCATCGATCTCTGCCACATTTTCAGCAGCATCAGCAAGGATGGTGACAATATCGGGCTGCACTTCAGCAACCCCGCCAGCTACAGCAAACACTTCTTCTTTGCCGCTCACACGCACACGGACAAAGCCATATTTCAGGGTAGTTAGAACAGGCGCATGTTTGGGCAAAATACCCATCTCTCCACCCGCGCCGGGAAGCACAACAATGTCCACATCACCTGTGAACACTGTGCGGTCTTGCGATACGATTTCACAACGAATGGTCATGGGGGGTTCTCTTACGGCTTACGAATTATGCAATGCATAATTCGTAAGCCGTAATTATTATTTGATTAAGCCTTGGCGAGCTTTTCAGCGCGTTCGCGGACGTCTTCGATGGTACCAGCCATCATGAATGCCTGCTCGGGCAGGTCATCGCATTTGCCATCCAAAATTTCGCGGAAGCCGCGGACAGTGTCCTTGATGGAAACGTACTTACCGGAAATGCCGGTGAAGCGTTCAGCCACGAAGAACGGCTGCGAGAAGAAGCGTTCGATCTTGCGGGCGCGAGACACAACGAGTTTGTCATCTTCGGAGAGTTCGTCGATACCGAGAATGGCGATGATGTCCTGCAAGTCCTTATAGCGCTGGAGAACGCGCTGCACTTCGCGAGCTGTCCGGTAGTGCTCTTCGCCCACGATGTTCGGATCAAGAATTCGGGAGGTAGAGGCGAGCGGATCCACGGCGGGGTAAATACCTTTTTCCACGATGGAGCGTTCGAGCGCGATGGTCGCATCCAAGTGAGTAAAGGTCGCCACAGGAGCGGGATCGGAGTAGTCATCCGCGGGCACGTACACCGCCTGCATGGAGGTGATAGAGCCGGTGCGGGTGGAGGTAATGCGTTCCTGCAACTCACCCATTTCAGTGGCGAGAGTAGGCTGGTAACCCACCGCGGAAGGCATACGACCAAGCAACGCGGATACTTCAGAACCGGACATGGAGAAGCGGAAGATGTTATCCACGAAGAGCAACACGTCCTTGCCCTGATCGCGGAAGTATTCTGCCATCGAAAGCGCGGTCAACGCAACGCGGAGACGCACACCAGAAGGCTCGTTCATCTGTCCGTAGACCATCACGGTGTCTTTCATCACGCCGTATTCGATCATTTCACGGTACAAGCCGGTGCCTTCGCGAGTGCGTTCACCCACGCCAGCGAACACGGAGTTGCCCTGGTGAACCGAAGCCACCGAGCGGATGAGCTCCATGATGATAACGGTCTTGCCGGTTCCGGCGCCGCCGAAGATACCGGTCTTACCACCCTTGGTGAAGGGGGCGATCAGGTCGATGACTTTCACGCCAGTTTCGAAGATTTCCACGCGGGTGGACTGTTCTTCGAAGGCGGGAGCAGAGCGATGGATAGGATACTTGGTAGTCGCCTTGACATCACCCTTCTTATCAATCGCATCGCCAAGCACGTTGAAGATACGACCCAAGGTCGCGGGTCCTACTGGAACCGTGATTGGAGAGCCAGTTGATTGAGCAGGGACACCACGCTGAAGACCATCGGTGGAGTCCATCGCCACAGTGCGGACCCAGTTATCGCCAAGATGTTTTTGAACTTCAAGAATAAGGGGGGCTTTGTCAGCGCGTGGAACTGAGATCGCTTCAAAGAGTTCGGGGACGTCCCCATTGGGGAATTCAACGTCCACCACACCACCTAAAATTTGTACGACACGGCCGTTTGCATTTGCCATGATTTCCTCCGGTTATTTCGCGGCAAGCGCTTCAGCGCCGCCGACAATGTCCAAAATATCGTTTGTGATCGTCTGTTGACGAACTTTGTTGTACACCAATTGCAAGCCTCTAACGAGTTCCTTTGCATTGTCCGTGGCGTTGCGCATGGCAACCATACGGGCGGCATGTTCACTCGCCTGAGATTCCAGAATCGCTTGATAAACCTGTAACGCAGTAAAACGCGGAATGATCTCGTCCAAAATTACGCGTTGATCAGGTTCATATTCATAAGCAGCGGAAGGTCCACTGCTGGCTGGTTTGTGGTCGAAATCTTCCACCAAACCTTCGCCTTCCAGTTCAAGCGGGAGCAATTTCTTCACAGTAGCAACCTGACGCGCCATGCTGATGAAGTCTGTATAAACAAGGAAAACTTCATCTACATTGCCTTTGTTGTATTCATCAACAGCAAGGCGTCCAATGGCGGAAACATCTGCAAAAGAAGGAGCCGCAGGCAAATTGCTAAAATCTGCAATGACATCTTTGCGGCGACGGAAGAGTAGGTCTCTGCCCTTGCGCCCAACCGCGATGTATTTAACGGGAACAGAATACTGGTCGAATTTTTGAGCCGTATAACGGATCACATTGGAGTTATACGCACCCGCCAGACCGCGATCGCCTGTAACCACAATGGCGAGAGCATTCTTTACAGCGGGGCGCTTGACCAAAAGTGGATGCAGAGAGTCACGACCGGGTTGTTCGGCAACATGACGCAACACCTGCCACGCTTTGGTTGCATAGGAACGTGTTGCCATCACCGCATTGATCGCTTTGCGAACTTTGCTGGCACTCACAGTTTCCAATGCACGAGTGACCTGTGAAATGTTCTTTACGCTCTTAATTCGGAGCCGCATTTCACGAGCTGAAGCCATAAGTCAGTCCTTTATCCTTTGGGATGAATTAGGCTTGCCAGCCCGCGCGGAAGCCATCGAGGGCTTTCGTCAAAGCGGCACGGTTATCATCAGAAATGGCTTTCTTCGCCACAATATCCTTACCGATTTCGGGGAAGGAAGTTTCCATGTAGCGAATGAGGTCATGCTGCCATTGAGCCATCTTATCGAGCGCCACACCGTCGGCATAACCGTTCGTACCAGCGAAGATCACAATGACCTGATATTCGAATTCCATCGGCTGGTATTGCGGCTGCTTGAGAATTTCCTGCATGCGCTGACCACGTCCTAACTGCTGCTGGGTGGACTTGTCGAGGTCAGAAGCCATGAGCGCGAAGGCCGCCAACTCGCGGTAGGCAGCCATATCGAGGCGCAAGCGACCTGCCACCTGCTTCATCGCTTTGGTCTGAGCATCACCACCCACGCGTGAAACAGAGATACCCACGTTCACCGCCGGGCGGATACCAGCATTGAAGAGGTTGCTTTCGAGATAGATCTGACCGTCGGTGATGGAGATCACGTTGGTCGGAATGTATGCAGAAACGTCACCGAGCAAGGTTTCGATGATGGGCAACGAAGTGAGTGAACCACCGGTTCCCTTCACCTTTACGGCTTTGAAGCCCTCGCCCATTGCTTTGGCAGCTTCTTCGGCTTCATGCTTGGAAAGCGGACCGGTATATACTTTGCCGTCCACGCCATCTTTGGCGTCGGCAAGGTCAGCGCTGAAATCGTTCTTGGTCACCACGAACTGGTTGGCGAGACGCGCGGAGCGTTCCAACAAGCGCGAGTGGAGATAGAACACATCGCCGGGGTAGGCTTCACGTCCGGGAGGACGGCGGAGAAGCAAGGAAACTTGGCGATATGCCCAAGCGTGTTTGGAAAGGTCATCATAAATGATGAGAGCATCGCGACCGGTTTCCATGAACTCTTCACCGATGGCGGTACCCGCGTAAGGAGCAATATATTGAAGCGCGGCAGATTCATCTGCAGAAGCCACCACGATAATGGTGTGTTCCATCGCGCCATATTTTTCAAGAATACCGAGGGTACGGGCAATGGCAGCCTTCTTCTGACCGACCGCCACATAGATACAGGTAACGCCCTTGCCCTTTTGATTGATGATCGCGTCGATGGCAACAGCGGTCTTACCCGTCTGGCGGTCACCGATGATCAACTCGCGCTGACCACGACCGATCGGGATCATCGAGTCGATGGACTTGATACCGGTCTGCACCGGGGTATCCACATCCTGACGTTCCACCACACCAGGCGCAATGCGCTCGATCGGGCGGAAGCCGGTGGTTGCGATAGGTCCTTTGCCGTCAATTGGCTCGCCTAAGGCGTTGACCACACGTCCGATCATGGCATCCCCTACCGGCACGGAAGCGATGCGTCCCAAACCTTTAACAGACATGCCTTCGGTGATACCTTCGTACGCACCCATCACGATCACACCGACGTTGTCCTTTTCCAAGTTGAACGCAACGCCGATCACGCCGTTGGCAAATTGCACGAGTTCCTGCGCCTTGATATTTGCAAGACCATGAACACGGGCAATGCCATCGCCCGCTTCAACTACAACACCAGCTTCGCTGATATTGAACTCGGGCTTGAATCCCTCAATTTGTTTCTGCAGATCACCAGTGATCTGCTTGATCAAGTCTGACATTCGGTAGCCTCCACCAAAAAAATTCGTTTTACGTACAACAACCCGGATAAGGGGCTTATCCGGGCAAAATATTCATATCTTGGCACTTCGTGAGTAAGCGCACAAGTGGGCTAATGATACCTGAAAGGTGTACGATTGTCTAGTTGCTCCCCAAACGGGTGAAGAAATGCCCTTTCCCCTTGTCATCCATACATCTTATACTATACTACAAGGGTGAAAAATACAGGAGCGACCCATACATAGATGAATACTCGCCGTCCGTCGAAACGCCCATGGAAGATCGCAGTACTTGCCAATATTAAAGATGACAACCAGCCAAAACCGGAGAATGTTCCCCCGGATGCATTCGCTGACTTTGACCATATCGAAACGATTGACTCGCTTCGCGCCGCGCTCGAAACGGATGGTCACACTACAGTCTTTATCCACGCGGATAGAGAGCTCCCCTACAGCCTCCGCAAAGCCAAACCTGATATTTGCTTCAACATAGCCGAAGGTCTTGGGGGCGATGCTCGTGAAGCACAAGTGCCAGCTTTGCTGGAAATGCTTGCCATTCCTTATACCGGTTCCCGTGTGCTTGCCAATGGCATCTCGCTTGATAAAACGTTGACCAAGCGCATCTGGCGCGACCGTCGCTTGCCAGTCGCTCCCTTTCAAGAATTCCAATTTGGCGATGAACCCCTACGCCCCGAGCTGAAATTCCCGCTCTTCGTAAAACCTGCCCGCGAAGGGACAGGTATGGGCGTGGACATGAAAGCCATCGTTAACAACGAAGCAGAGTTGCGCGAACGTGCAGAATACATCATCAACACCTATCAGCAACCTGCCCTCGTTGAAACCTTCTTGCCCGGGCGCGAATTCACAGTGGGCATCCTGGGTCGAGCGGATGCAAAGCTATATTCCCGTCACCCCGAATGGTATGAAAAAGACGGCTTCCACCGCTTCCCTGTCTTGGAATTAGATACGGGAAATACCGAAGGTCCGTGGGTGTATACAAACGAAGCCAAATCCAAAGATGTAGGACCCGAAGGCAACGAAGGTTTCTTCTGCCCAGCCAACATTGACCCAGAACTCGAGAAAAAATTAAAGCACCTTGCCTTTCGTGCTCATAACATCCTCAACGTCCTCGATGTCTCTCGCACAGATATTCGTCTGGATGAAGAAGGCAATCCACGCCTGATCGAGATTAACACTTTGCCGGGGCTCACCCCAAACTACAGTGACCTCTGTTTGCAAGCTGCGGCGGAAGGCATCAGCCATACCGACTTGGTGTTGGATATTCTATATCTTGCCGCCGGACGCTGGGGAATGCTTGAGCCACGTGAACTCTCAGCCAATGAAGGTGGAAAGACCGGTCCCCTATCGTATCGTTTAGGGCGATAAGGTTAAATAAAAAAAGAGCGCTAGGATAGCCTAGCGCTCTTTTTTTATAGCAAAGACTACTAATCGTCCCCACCGCCTTCGCCACCTTCAAAGCCACCGCTATGACAAGAGTCGCAGCTAGACTCGAAGACAGACGAGGGGTGACATTCGCGGCAGGAGGCTCCGCCGTGGTGGATACCGCTACCGCCTTCATCAACTCGCGGCTCAGGGTGAGAAATATTGAATTCAGCAGGAGACCAAGCATTGATCGAATGGCAAGACTCGCAATCTGTACCAAAAGCACCAGCATGAAATGCAGGGTCTTGATGACAGGTGACACACGTAGATGAAAGCCCCTTATACGTCCCGTTAGTATGGCATTGGTTACACTCAACATTAGAATGCCCGCCGGTTAAGGGGAAGTTGGTACGGCTATGGTCAAAATCGGCATCTTCCCAGTTTGATGGGTTATGACAGGTTTCGCAGTCTGTACCGTTCTCGCCGTTATGTACATCATCTTGCCTGTGGCAGGAGTAGCAGTCTTGCGGTGCAGATTGCAGGTCTGCGATGGAACGCGCATCGAGATGGCATTTTGTACAAGCGACATTAGCATGCTCGCCTTCTAGCTTGAAAGCATAGGCATTGTGATTGAAATCATCGAAGCGATCTACACCATCATGGCACGCCACACAGTCGGTTCCATAGGAGAGCACATGAGCTTGGGTGAAGGCAATGTCCATGTCGCTGTGGCAGGTTTGGCAGGAGTCAGAGGCGAAGGTTGAAATATCGTTGCCATGGCAATTCTCGCAAGTAATCGGGTCGCCGTTTTCCATCCGCTGATGTTCATTTAATGAGAAACCAAAGGTATCGTGAGGAAAAGAATTCTCGCCAAGGTCTGTCAGTGATGCGGTTGAACCACGATGCTCTTTGTGGCAATCACGGCAAGCAATAGCAGGTGATTTCTGCACAATACTGCCATGCAATTGAGCGACATCTCGCATTTGGTTTGCAATATCTGTGTGACAGTCTAAGCAACGATTTGCCATGGTGACAGATTCCCATGGCGCGGTATGACAGGTATTGCATTCTTTGATATCGGCATGTGATGTGACGCCGCCCATGTTTTCACCAGGCTGGGCATTGAGTGGGCCAGAGCTAAACATTTTGGAGCCACTTGCGAACACCACACCGACCATCACAAAGAGAGTGACGAGCGCGGCAACCAACCCCGTACTGGTAAGACAACCAAGTCGATTTGTGTTATTCATGGTTGTCTCCTATTTCAACAATGTGGCGTAATACAATGCACCGCCCATATGAACAAAGGCAGCAATGAACAAAGCAATCCCAATGGGAATATGAACCGTATGCCAAAGAGCCATCATTTGACGGGCACGTTTGAGGGCTTCTTGCGAAAGCGTGCCTTCTATTTCAAGTCCATCGAGCGTGCGCGGAATGCGTGTGAAGATGTAGCGCCCGATGAATCCGCTAAAGACGATGATGGCAGTGAGTAAGGTGGTGGCGCCTGCCAACCCGTTGAACTTCCATGAGGAATGGAGCAACACCATGAACGGACCGACCAGCCCCATGTAGATGTGAAACTTCAACCAAGTGGACATACGTCCCAGCGCTGCACTGCGACTACGCTTACGAAGGCTATAAAAAGTTTCCGTCATCAACATCAAAAGAAACCCAATAATGCCCAAGGTATGCCCAAAAAATTCAGAAGCAGCGGGCACTTCGCGCGTCCAAACCGTCACTACCCCATAACCAGCCCCGATAACTATACAAGTAAGAAAAGCGAGCCAAAGTTCTATGTTTCCACGAAGCATTTTTGTTGCCCTCCCGAGGCAAAAATTTGACCGTTAACAATGAAGCTATACAGCCGCCACATGATGCGACCAGAAATCCACGATCACATCGGCAACCTTTGTGTCTTTTTTCAACAACGTATCACGAATGGAAGAGATGTTTATTTTTTCTGAGATCATTCGTTGCAAAGGTACAGAAAGTTTCTGGTCACCCATCACGACTGCACCAATTAAGTGGTCCTCTCCAACCAACAAGCGAACACGGTTAACATCAAAGCCGCCTTGCGCTACGATGGCGTCTGGCAATTGGCGCCAGGTCTCGCTATCACCACGGGCAATGCCTACAATATCTTCGTCGCGCCCATGCCCCACCGCCCCAATAATGGTCGTCGTCAGCCCGGCAAGACGAGTGACATTGAATGGCACCATCTTTACGTACGCCTCGCTCTTGCCTGCCATATTCAGACCGGCGGCATAGCCCTGCTCACGAGCAGGGCTCCACAAACTATCCAATACAGAGCGCCCTGTAAGCGGGTCATAAACTTGGGCAACATCACCCGCCGCGTAAATATTCGGGTCGCTCGTTTGTAAATATTCGTTGACTAAAATTCCGCGGTCTAAAGCAAGGTCTGTAGATTGAGCTAGTTCCATGCGAGGCTTAATACCTACGGCATAGGCAAGTAGGTCACACTTCATCGTGCGTCCGTCGAGCAATCGGACTCCGCGCACTTTGCCAGATTTGCCAATGATCTCTTGCACTTCGGAATGGAAATGCAGGGTCACGCCTTCAGCTTGCAAACGCCCCTCTACAATGCGCGACTCATGCTCATCGAGCACACTGCTCCAGTAACGATTACCGCGCAACAGATAATGAACATACACTCCGCGCGCCAGTAAGCCTTCGGTCAATTCAAGTGCGGTAATGCCACCTCCCACCACAATGGCGGTCCGCCCGCGTTTGGCGTACTTCAAAATTCCACGCGCATCTTCAAGATGGTCGAGCTTCATCACGCCTTGCAAGTTTGCACCGGGCACAGTCAACGGGATGGCAGAAGCTCCGGTTGCAATGAGCAGCTTATCGTACGTAAGAGGCGTTTTATCATCCAAATGCAGGGTTTTGTTTGCACGGTCAATTCGCATGACACATGCCTTTTTATACTTAAATTTCAACGGGAGATAATCTTCACGCTTTTTGGGGAAAAGGGACTCATCTTGTAATTCGCCGGTGAGGATGTATGCCAGCCCCGGGCGAGAATAAAACCCATGCGGGTCATCACCAAGCATGACGATTTCACCGGCTCTATCCACGCTGCGAATGGCTTCAACAGCCGAAATGCCTGCTACGCCGGTACCAATAACGACATATTTCATGAGGCACCTTCGGTAAACAAGTCTGTTCGTTCAAAGCGTAACACCCCGCGCGGACACCTCGCCACACACTCGCCACAAGTGAGGCATTCACTGTGCTTTACAGGCTCTCCCCTCCACGCATGGGCGCGGACATCAATATTGATGGGACAGTTATAGCTACAAATACCGCATTGCACACAGCGATACGGGTCTGGGACGACATAGCCAGATGAGGCAGTTGTGTGCCGGCTGGCGTTGGTTTTAAATACATTAAGAATGGACAAGAATATCCTCCATTTACAGGGTCGCTTAGAATTTGAAAAAGTTACGGGGCATTTCTATATCTATACTAAATCTGCCTGAAGGCATCCAAATAGTGTCGAATGTCATAAAGATATATAAATGAAATGCGTTTGAAAAGAAATGAAGCTTCTCTAAAAAGTCTTATTTCGTAAAATTAAATAAAAAAACAGGGCTGTCTCACGACAGCCCTGTCTGTTAGGCAAAGATATTTTATTATCTTACTGAAGGGGCACTACATTGGCAGCTTGCAAACCTTTGGGACCTTCTTCGATGGAGAACTCCACTTTCTGTTCGGCTTCCAACTTGCGATAGCCGTCTGTCTGAATGGCGCTGAAGTGAACGAACACATCCTCGCCGCCGTCGCGACCGATGAAGCCATAGCCTTTGGTCGCATTGAACCACTTAACGGTTCCAACAATACGTTCTGACATCTTTCTTTACTCCTGCTGTATAAAAATTTATGCCCGTCCACCTAAACGCTTTCAAAGGCGGGTCGGGCACGCGGAGGCAAGATTATCACGCCTGAAATGGGGTGTCAAGATTTTATGAAAAATGGTTCATTGGACGGTGTCTGACGGATGTCCAACTAATGTCAATGGTCTGTTTTTTACAAGCCGGGGATTAGGAATGAAGTGCGGCGTTTATAGTCTGCATAGGCTTCGCCAAAATCACGCAGGAGTTTACGTTCTTCAAAATAAGCACCGATGATGAAGTACGCAGTCACACCAAGGTTGAACACCAACGAGTTGACGCTCATCGACGGGCTTAGCCATAAAAACAGCAAGCTAAATAAGTAAAGCGGATGCCGTACAACTTTATACAAACCACGCGTCACAAGTTGACCTGTTTTCTCTTCTTCAAACAACTGACGCAAACCGACAAAGGAAAGGGTATCTGTTTGTAATACGGCAACTAGAAGTAGTAACGCCGCAAGCAATTGTCCGCCACGCATCACCCAGCTCCACGGGGATGGGATTTGATAGAGAGCTGCATCTTCCAGCGTTGCTACCAAATAAAGAATAGGAGCAAAACTCACCAACGAAAAAACGTTATAAAGCAAGCGGTAAAGTCGCTTCATCCCGAACAGGTCTTTGGCGAGATGTGAAGCAAGGAAAGAATGGACTACGCCCCATAATGCAAGTGAAAGCAGGATGATAAATTGGTTCATGTATTCTTAGATGCAGTAAGAGCCGGTTTCGTTACAAAAAATAGATAAAAAAGCGGATGATATTCAAATCATCCGCTTTTTTTATACTCTACAAAATTAAGGGTTAATCGGCTCCAAAGGCTGCCAGTTCGGTCGTCTCACCGCCAGCTTGGATGAGATAGTAGGGTTTCCAGGCAACCCCGAAGATGTTGACGTAGATATCAGTCTTCTTCGGGTTGATGGTCACTTCACTTGACTCACTCACGATCCTGCCCCATTTGTCGCTAATTTCGCGAATCACTTGCTCGCGTTCGCGGATGAGGTCGTTCAAGTCTTTGGTCAACTTGGAAATGGTTTCTTGCGATTCTTGTACTTCTGCTTTTGCGCTTTGAGCCAAACGATGCTTGGTAAATTGAGTCGTAACACTCTTCTTTCTCGTCAATCCCAAGACACTAGCGCCCAACTCTAACAGATTCGCTCCAGACTCGATATTGCGATTCTGCAATTCGGCTTCGTCTTCACGCAGTTCGCGTTCTTCTCTGCCTAATTTGTCTTCCAGTGTTTTGATCTTCTTCTCAATGGCAGAGGTCTTCTTGGCGATTTCAGTGTCGCGGGCTTCACGAGCCGTGTCGGCACAGGCTTTCATGAAATCTGCCTGGCTTACATCTGGACCTGCAAAGACTTTGAGGGCTACATTGGCACGAGCCGCCACCGATGAATTACGAAAAACCCAATCGGTAAAATCTTTTTGCAAAGCGGTCATCAACTTTGAGTCATTCAAAGGGGCTTCGATGGCACCATATTTGGAAGAAGGAGCAGGTCCACTTTCGAGCTTATCGAGTGAAGGACCAGCATAGGTAAAATCTTCCCAACGGACGATACCGCGACGGTCGAGGCTATCTACGAGGGCGGTCTTGGTCACTTCTACGTCCACGCCGTATTTACGGTCTAAGACGCGAATCTGTGCCGAAGCTAATAAGACAGGCTTATAGACCACGCCTTGAATATTGGCACCATAGGCTTGAGGTTTTCCGGCAGCGCTAAAAGCTTCAGGCATGCTGTAGTTTTGCGGCAAATAATATTCACGAATACCAGCCGGAACGGGCGGCTTGGTTAGATTGCCGCCATTGGAATCCAAGACCGCAGAAGATGTGCTGCGTGTGGGCGTTTTCTTGGGTTGAGCAGGCGCAGATGGAACCGAAATCGGTTGGACATGGTCAATGGGCGGCGGGGCAGCTGTCACTTTGGGAGCAGAGACAGGCGTCGGCTTGGGTTGAGGCGTGGGCGCAGCCACTTCCCCAGCACCGACCAAGTCGTTCAAGTCACGAATCTGGGTGCGGGTCATGGGACCGGCGAGGAAGTTCATCGCCCAACGCGTTTGGAAGAGTACCGGATTCTTTTCGTGCACGTTGTTCATGACGAAAACGCGCTTGCCAAGGGATGAGATGAGCTTGTCCATTTCGGCGCGGGAGAACCCGCCCGCCAAACTTTCGAGCCCATCGAGCAGGCGGTTCTTATCGCGCTCGGTCTGGAGCTTGCCAATGAACCATGTGCCTGTATTTGAGAGCGCCTTGTAATCAAGATCGACCGGGTTTTGAGTGGCAAGCAAAATGCCCAAGCCAAACGCGCGAGCTTGTTTCAACATACGAAGCAAGGGAAGTTTGGAAGGCGGATTGGCAGTAGGAGGAAGATAGCCGTAGATCTCATCCATATAAAGAAGGGCGCGCAAAGCGGCGGAGCCTTTTTGTGTGCGCATCCAAGTTTCAACGGCAGATAGTAATAACGTAGTAAAGAACATGCGCTCACCATCTGAAAGATGAGCAAGGTAGAAAATGCTATGACGCGGAGTGCCATCTTCCTTGAACAGCAAGGACTGCACATCCAAAGCCTGACCTTCACGCCATGCTTCAAATGCAGGCGAAGCAAGAATGTTGTTGAGGGTCATTGCCAATGACATGCGGTCTTTGGGCGGGAAGAAGGTGTCGACTGGGAAAGCGCCCAATTTATCGAAAGGCGGGTTTTGTGTTTGCAAGATGAGCTCGGTCAGGTCGATGCCATTGCCTTGTGACCAATGTTCTTCGAAGATATTTGAAAGCAGAATATGTTCACGCGAGCGGATCGGGTCAAGGTCGTTCATACCGACCAAGCCCAGCAACGCGGTAACCGTGCTGGTGATGCGTTCGCGCAACACTTCACGGTTGGAATCCCAATCCAAACCGGGGGCATCGAGCGAAGAAAGCACACTGACAGGAATGCCCGAGTCAGAGCCAGGCGTATAAATGGCAAAATCAACTGAATTCTTCAGGTCGAGAATACGCTCAGGGGTCATTCCCCATTCTTGCAGTCCATTGCGCCATGCCATGGCAGCTTCTTGCGAAGCTTGCTCAGGTGTTTTATTTGCGCGGCGCACAACTTCGGGGTCGATCCACGGTTGAAAATCTTTTGGCAATAATTCAGGAAAATGCAGGAGCAGATTGGTCAAATCCCCTTTAGGATCAATGATAATAGCAGGAACACCATTGAGCGCGGCTTCTTCAAGAAGCGAAATACATAAACCCGTTTTGCCAGAGCCGGTCATACCGGTGACAACTGCGTGAGTTGTCAGGTCGGCTGAGTCATAGTTAATATCGGTTGAAGTGAGCTTGGCAGTTTTTGGGTCAAACAGACGCCCAAGATAAAAGGTGTTGTCGCTCATGTAATCTCTCCTGTGTCATAAGACGTTTGCAGTCTTGATATTGTATTGATTAGAACGAACGTGCTAGATGTTTAATTTAACCGATTTTATGCCAAAAGGCAAATGATTGCGAAAGAAAAACTGCGAGGGCTTGCCTCGCAGTTTGGTCTTAATCGTTATCGTCGCCGCCACCACCGCTGCCGCTATTCCCTCCATGGTCGTCGCCTGAGTCGTCGTTCGAGTTGCTGCCCCCAGAGCTATCTGAACCAGACTCGTTATTGCTGCCACTGTTATTACCATTGCCAGAATTTGAACCACTGTTATTAATGCTCGCGCAATTTCCTTTACTCTTTGCTTCTTTGACAATAAATCTGCCATCTTGAGCATAGTATCCCTTCACTTCCACTTCAACGCCCACACACATCTGACCGTCGAGTTTGGAGTTTTCAAGATACACCGTCATACCAGTAACAACGAGAGATGAAGTCGATACCGCTTCAAGCGTGCCTTTGACTTCATATTCCTTCACCGGTGTGGGCGTCGCTTCGTTCGTGGACCCAGAACTGGTACCCGTTGAGGGAGTTGGAGTTTGTCCTGTAGCTTGTTCTGAGTCTGACTCCGTTTCCACTTCAATTGGCTTTCCAACCGGCACGACGGAGCCGGCGGGTAAAAACTCCAAGTTGATAACTTCTACAAAACCTTGTGAGTTCGTGCGCCCACTGACAACTACCGCATCTCCATTTGCAGGGACGGGAATAGTAGCAGGCAAAGTCACCGGCAACCCAGAAACGTATGCAAGTCCATTGACTTGCATAAAAACACCCGCGAACTGAATCACTTCGTGGCGTCCTTCAAGGATCAACTCGTTGGCTTCATGCAAGCGTTCGTTCTCAAACTCATGTTCCAGTAAGGCTCGTGCTTCTGTGTCAAAGATAAAGAAGAGGCGCACATTCTCCCAGCCGCGTTTGACTGTGTACAATTGCTCTCCCGGTAATGCCGAGGCTGAAGCACTCAACAAACCGCCACCGCTCATAAGAAAGACCGCGACCAATGCAAAAGAAAGCGCCAAGCGCTGAAAGACTGAAAAGCCTCGTCGAGAGTTACTGCGTGGAGCAACTCTCGATTCACGTAATTCGGCGGCACGCTGCAATACCCGTGCACGAGAACGCCCCACTACATCGGGCGAAGGTTCAGGGACTGCCATCTCCCGTGCTTTGACCGAAGTTTCTAAAATGGGGCGAAGTTCTTCGGCGTATTCAGGGAAGCGTTTGAGCGCAGCCTCCATGCTTCCACCTTCTTCGATCTCGCGCAGACAAAATTCAAGAGCATCAAATAAATTAGTCATAATCCACCTCACCAATCTCTCGTTGAAGCGCAGCCAGCGCCCGGAATTGGAGAGCTTTCACGGCATTTACATTCTTATCCATACGTGCGGCAGTTTCTTCCAAGGAATATCCCTGCCCAAAACGCAATGCAAGCACATCTTGCTGTTCAGCGGTCAATTTCGTATACGCGCTTCGCACCATTCGGTTCTGTTCGCGTTGGTCCACTTCAGAGGCAGGGCTTGGTTCGAGCCCCGGCAACGAATCGGAGAGTTCATCCTCTGGACGGCGATACTTCTTTCGGAAATGGTCCGTCACTACATGTGAAGCGGTGCCAATCAACCAACCCTTGAGATTAGAGTCCGGTCCGCGCCCAACTTTGATTGCTTCCAGCAAGCGGATGAAAACATCGCTGGCAATATCTTCCGCCAGGTTCTGGTCGCCTACGCGATACAAAACGAAGCGATAGACTTCAGAAAAATACTGGTCATACACTGCCCCAATGGCTTTTGAGTCCAAGCCATCCAGGCTGCTGATACCTTGCTGCCCTTTTATTGATGTCATCTTTGATGTTCCATACAACATAATGGTATCACGGCTCAATAATTTCAAACAATACAGACTGCCCATCACGATAGACTTCTCGCATCTTGGGGTCATTCTCTGCTTGTTGAATAAAATCGCCATGGTTGAGGTCAGAGATGACAAAACGTGACCCGAAAAGGGAAAGAATCTTATCCGAAGGGTTTGCCACATCACCTTGTGTAATGCTCACCCACTCATTGTATAACTCTGGGTTATAGAGCTGAAAATAGGTGGGGTCGAGCCCGGCAAGATAGGTGTTGTACGTGTTGTGATAGAACAAGCGCGGAAAATCATCCCAATCGGTTTGAAAGATCAGTTCTCCTTCTTCTGAATTCTGCAACAGCCAAAAAGATGCGCCTGCGTACAGGTCATATGGCTTGGAAGTGCCCAACTGATGTTGCACAGCAGGGACTGATTTCACTATTCCGGCGAGAATGGCGAAAGCCAGAAACCCGGCTGGGAGCTTTTGCATCCAACTTTGAGTTGGTTGACTGTCATTATCAAAATCAAAGAGCGGTGCCCAGGCAAATGCAGAGAATATCAAAGCAAAGGGTGGGAAATACTCTACAAAGCGACGGGCATTCAGCATCATCATTCCAAAGAACAAAGCAATCAAAAATGTTGTCGTCGTTTGTACCGTCATTTTGCGACCTGAAAACCCTAACGCCATACTGCCACTAAACAAGGCAACCAATGCCAATAAAGAATTATTCAAGATTTGGGCTGTGTCGTATGGATACCACTCGTTTCCGACCTTAATCGATTCGCCTAGTTGCAACTTAGACAAGAAGTGATGATAGGTAAAGGTCAGGTTCTTGGGAAAGTAAGGATTGACTACCAAACCGGCGAAAATGCCGAAGCTGGTCCACAAGACCGGGCGGAGGTCGAGCCGTTTTTCCGTCAAAAGAATGGCAAAGGTGTACAAGCCGGCTAAGGCAAGCATCAAAGGAAAGGCGTTGTACGTCCAAACATAAAAGAAGGAAAGCACAGCCAGATGTTTATATTTGCCTTCAAACATCCAAAGCAGACCGAGCGCTAAAATGCCCAGTGACAAGGACTGTGCCCGCGGAATAGACATGCGAAACAAAAAAGCATCTGAAATACCCAACAATGCCAACGCCCACAACCATGCAAAAGGAATTTTCTGGCGGTCGAACAATACCCATATCGTGAGAAAAGCAAGCGCGGAAAATGTAATACTTGCAAGTTTGGCGCCCACGCGCAGATCACCAAATGTAAAAGGAATAAGAGCTACATGATAAAGAAAATGATGATCGTAAAAATCGTTCTGGTTTAAGATGCTTTTGGGAAGCCAGATAAAATCGGGTGTCAAGCCTTCGGTACGCATGAGCCATGCCATTTTGATATGGTAGAAGCCATCATTATCTGGCAGGTTGGGCGTGGAAAATTGAATGACAGCCATGCCTATAAAAAAAGCGATAAATAAGAGCAGAGAAGTTCTAAAGGTTTTTTGCATACGAGCCTTTTTCGTGAGATATTAAGTCGCCCGGCATGGTTATCCCGGGCGACTTTTTCTATCTTTGGCTAGTGAAGACTAATCGTCATCGCTGCCGTTTGAATTGCCGCCATGGTCGTCATCATCGTCGCCATTGCTGTTGCCATTCGAGTTACCATGATCATCGTCATCATCGCCGTTTGAGTTACCGCCATGGTCATCGCCATTTGTATTGCCATTGCTCAGGCTTTCGTTCGAATTGCCGTTGGAATTTCCGATGCCGCTACCAAGGCTGGTATTGTCGTTTAAGTTACCGTTGGCATTTCCAAGGCTGGCGTTGCTGTTATCGTCGTTGATATTCGCATTGGAATTGTCATTGGAAATATCATCGGTACCTACAGCCACAACCGGGGGTTCCACACGAGTAATCACCACAGAACCATCAGACTGTACTTCAGCTTCAATCTTGACGGTATCACCCACAGCAAAAGGACCATCGCGCAGAATTGTTGGGTCTACAGTAATGACCTGTCCGTTGACGGTCCACTGGTTGCCATCTATGGCTTCGATCACGCCGGTAAATTCAACCAGGGAAGCACGCGGCTTGTCGGAACCTGCCGACGTGTCGGTGGCGGCAGCAGCCCCACCACATGCACTGACAAAAACCGCGACCAATGCGACCAAAACCAGGAAGATATACGATTGCTTTTTCATGTTTACACCTCTACTCTTTTTATTTGGTTACACCCAGATAGTCGCAGAGGGCACTTAAAAGTTACGGCTCATCCCTGTACAGTTTTAGGGACGAGCCGTAAAGAATAAAACACAAGTTGAAGTCTATTTTGCCTGACCATACACTCGCTGAAATTCACTTAAGAACTGAGCCGCAATGTCCTTATCGTAAATAACCATCAAGTTTTCGTCATTTCTGGTTTCGGCGCTATTCGTAAAATTGTACGAACCGACAATCACAATGCTTTCATCCACGATCATGATCTTATGATGCATCTGCCCGGGATTGCCGTCGATATACACATCCAGCCCGGCTCGACGGAAAGCATCGTACTCGGTTCCTTGATTCGACTGGACTTGTTCCTCGTCCATGACCCCTGCTACGGTGACGCCGGATTCCGCACGCTGGAGAATGGCATCACCTAATTCATCCGATGTAAACGAAAACGCCATAAAGTAAATGCTAGATTGTGCTTCATGGAGAATATCAAGCAAGATAGATTGCACGCCATCATCAGGCGAGAAGTAAGTATCCACTGGCGTACCATCAATCGTCACACGCGGATTGGGCGTTTCGGCAAGAACGTTATCGCCGAATTGATCATCCACGAACATTTCTTCGAACTCTTTGGTGTAATTCTCAGCGATTTTCGTCGAGCGGATGCGCATCAGCACATTATGATCTTCATACGTTCCTGAGTCGGTATAGTTCATGCCCCCCACCCACACCTCAGAACCATCAATGACCGTAAATTTATTGTGCATCAAGCCTTCGCGGCGATCACCCAAAATGGGAATGCCCGCATCGATCAGACGTTGCGGATCAGAGCGGTCGAGGTTCTCACTTTCCATCACCATACGCACCTGCACACCACGGTCCTGCGCACGTAACAACGCATCGCGAATGCTATTCAGGCTCAAACTATAAATTGCAACATCCACTGTCAGTTTGGCAGAGTCGATGGCATCAGCAAGAGGCTGGTCTATGCCGCCGGTCTTTTGAGACGACAAAGAATTCGATGGGTCGGTGAAATAAATTTCGATCCACGAATTTTTGGCGCCATACCCAACCGGTAAAGGAATCTCCGTCAGTGTGGCAGAGGCTGGGTCTGTAGAGTCAACAGTCGGCGGGGTTTGAGGCGCAATGTCTGGCGTGAGAGTAGTAGAACTGCACGCCAGTGAAAGGATCAAGAGTAGAAAGAGGCTTGTCGATGTTTTCTTCATGAAAAACATTATAATCTTGCCGCCATGACAGAAACCAAATCAAACGCCAATCGTCAGATCGCACGCGCCGCAGGGACGGTGATGTTCGCTTTTGTGTTGAGCAACATCATGGGGCTGGTGCGTCAGATCCTTGTTTCAAAAACGTTCGGCACCAACCAAAGCCTCGATGCCTTCTATGCTGCTGCCACCTTCCCAGATTTGCTTTTTAGTTTGCTGGCGGGCGGAGCATTGGCTTCAGCATTCGTGCCAACCTTTACCGGTTTTCTTGCCAATGAAAAAAAAGAGGATGCCTGGCGGCTTGCCTCTGCCGTGACAAACTTGGTGATTCTATTGCTCAGCTTCGTAAGCGGACTCGCGGCTCTCTTCGCGCCGGGAATTGTTCGCCATGTTCTATTCGTTCTCAAGCCCGAGCTTGACCCTTCACTCCAAACGCTGACGGTCGAACTGCTCCGCATCATCCTCATCGCGCCAACCATCTTCGGCGTAAGCGGATTGTTGATGAGTATCCTCAACACACATCAGAAATTTTGGCTGCCTGCGCTCGCGCCGGTCTTCAACTGGGTCGGCTGGATTATTGGCATTCTCTTCTTCGTCCCTTCGATGGGCATTTACGGTTTGGCATGGGGATACGTTATCGGGGCAATGCTTCATTTACTGGTGCAAGTGCCTGGGCTATTGAAGTTAGATCGTGTCCGGTATTCCTTCACATTAGGAATTGGCAACCCCGCTATTAAAGAAGTGGCTCGGCTCATGGCGCCACGTTTATTGGGCGTGGCTGCGGTTCAGATCAATTTTGTAATCAATGCCATGATCGCATCTGGTCAAGGAGAAGGAAGTCTCTCCGCCATCAATGTCGCCCGCATGTTGATGACCATGCCACTGTTCGTAATTGCCCAAGCAATTGCGACGGCAGCCTTGCCCACCTTCTCTGCCCAAGTGGCTCGCGGTGAGATGAGCGAAATGCGTTCGTCTCTTGCAGCAACCCTACGCGGTGTGGTCATGCTTTCATTACCCGCCACAGTTGGCTTGATCTTGTTGCGCCAGCCAGTGATCGTTTTACTATTTCAGCGCGGTGAGTTTGATGCGACCTCCACCCAAATGGTTTCGTGGGCATTGCTTTGGTATACGGCGGGTTTGGTGGGTCATGCCATTGTGGAAATTCTCTCGCGTGCCTATTACGCTTTACACGATACAAAGACTCCCGTCATTGTTGGGACGATTGCAATGGGTTTGAATGCTTTATTCAGTTTTGGCTTTGCTTGGCTCTTCTCTCAAGCCGGTTGGATGCCCCACGGCGGTTTAGCGTTGGCAAATTCCTTCGCTACGGCGCTTGAAGCTGTGGCTCTCTTCATTATCATGCGCAAACGCTTGGACGGCATTGAAGGTAGCTCCATTCTGCGCGGTGTGAGTGCCTCTACCATTGCTGCCATCGCCATGGGTCTTGCCGTTGCAGCATGGATGGCAATCGGTGCCAAGCTCAGTTTGTGGATTTCCGCTCCGCTGGGTATTGCCATTGGTGGCTTCGTCTATTTTGGAGCGTTGTTCTTTTTGCGCGTCCCTGAATTGAATGCGCTTGTTGGCGCAGTGATGCGTCGAATTCGGCGTTAAAAAATCATTCCTCTTTATCTTGATAAAGAGGAATGAAAATTTTCAAGCGGGGTTTTATTTTTTACTTCCAGACCATCCACTGTACAATGGCAACTAACATGCCAAAGATAATGCCACCCACCACTTCTAATGGCGTATGACCAATAACTTCCTTGAGGTCGTTTTCGCTCCATGTATGTCCACGTAGTAATTCATCAAATAACACATTGATGCGCTCGGCATGCTTGCCTGCTTGCCTGCGGACGCCAGCAGCATCGTGCGCAATAATCATGGTTGCAGCCACAGCCACGCCAAAGATCGGGTTATCAAAGCCGTAATACAAACCCACTGCCAGCGTGCCAGATACCATAAGAGCGGTATGGGAAGATGGCATTCCACCTGCGGCAAAGAACATTGCCCACATCCAACGGCGGGAACGCAGATATTCTGTGGGGATTTTCATTGCCTGTGCCAATAGCCAAGCCAATAACACAGCGATCAATACTTTGTTCTGAAAAATAGCTAAAAGATTCATTCATCTTCCTCTTCAAAATCTAAAGTTGTCTCTCCAACCAGTTTTTGTACTTTAAGTTGAGCGGCTTCCAGTAAAACACCGCAACGAGCAGCCAAGGCTTGCCCGCGTTCGAAGAGCTTCATTGCATCGTCCAATGGGTTCTGTTCCCCTTCCAACAACTCTACAGTTTGCTCAAGTTCAGCAAGAGCTTCTTCATACGTTAGCTCTTCGACAGGTTTTTGGGTGGGTTTTGCTTTTGCCATGATTGCTCCAAAATGAGGTTTAATCCGTAAACTACGAATTGCGCTTTACTGTAAATTCGCCATCGCTCACACGGACGGTCATATCACCTTGCGCTTGCGAGATCTGGCTGACGACTTTGCCATCTACCTCGCGGGTGATGATAGCATATCCACGCGAGAGAATACCGGCGGGATTTAACGCGCCCAGCCGCTTGGATATTCCATCTACGCGGGCAGACTGTAATTGGATGCGGTGAGTCAGTGCAGAAACAGCACGGCGCGAGAGTTCGTCAATGTGCTGATATTCAGCTTGGATACGCCGTTCAGGAGAGACATACTTAAGCCGCGCGGCAAGGGCGGAGATAGAAGCTTGATGGTCAGTGAGCAAGCTAGAGATTAAGTCTGTGAGGCGGGTTTGGTAGGCAGAAAGTTCAAAGCGAAGATCATCCAATGTGGTTTGAGTCGCGAGTTCCGCTGCTGCAGTAGGAGTCGGCGCACGCAGATCAGAAGCGAAATCAGTGAGGGTGAAATCTGTTTCATGACCGACACCGGAAATGACTGGCGCATTAGAATTTGCCACCTCACGGACAACTCGCTCATCGTTGAACGCCCATAGGTCTTCGATGGAACCGCCTCCGCGCGCTACAAGAATGACATCGGGCTTTTGCTTATTGATATCCTGAATAGCACGTACCAATGCGGGTGGAGCGTCCGCGCCTTGGACGGGCGACGGCGCAAGAAAGACACGCGCAAGCGGCTGACGACGGCGAATGGTATTGAGCATGTCGCGTAAAGCAGCGCCGGTTGCAGAAGTGACAATGCCAATCGTTTTTGGAAATGTAGGGATTTCACGCTTGCGATCCGGGTCGAACAACCCTTCTGCTTCAAGCATGGATTTGAGCCGGAGAAATTCTTGAAAGAGTGCGCCTTCGCCTTTGGGACGAATCAGGTTTGCAATGAGCTGGTATTGTCCCTGCGGTTCATAGACTGCGATCTTGCCATGCACTTCCACGGCACCGCCTTCTTGTAAATTAGGTCGAGCGCGGAGTGCATCTGTCTTCCACATGACACAACGCAAAGAGGCGTTTTTATCTTTGAGGGTGAAATAAATATGACCCGATGCCGGGCGCGAAAGATTTGAAATCTCTCCCTCCACCCATACATCTTGCAATTCAGGGTTGTCTTCCAACAATCTGCGAATACGCAGGGTCAGTTGCGAAACGGTGAGTGTGGCAGAGAATAAGTCCGGTTGCATTGGGGGTAGGATAACATAAAACAAAGCAAGTGCAACAAATAAAAAAGACAGGCGAGGAAATTCTCGCCTGTCTCATCGAGGGGGAATCATATGCGTTTAGAGTAAAGTGCCTTTCAAAATCACTGCTGCAACCGTGAAATAAATAATCAGTCCAGATACATCCACGAGGGTTGCCACAAACGGCGCGGACGATGTTGCTGGGTCGAGCCCGACGCGTTTCAAAAGGAAGGGCAACATCGAACCAGAAAGCGAACCCCACAGCACAATTCCTACCAAGGCAATTCCGACCGTCACTGCCAATAAGAACCAGTGTGGACCATAAGCATCGAAAAGATAATGCCAAACTGAAATGCGAATAAAACCGATCACGCCGAGAATGGCACCCAGTGACAAGCCCGATAAAAACTCACGTCGCATCACACGCCACCAATCCACAAGCCGCACTTCACCCAATGCCATGGCGCGGATGATAAGGGTCGAAGCTTGTGAACCAGAGTTTCCGCCGCTGGAAATGACCAATGGTACGAAGATCGAAAGCACCACGGCTTTGGCAATTTCATGTTCAAAATTTCCCATCGCAGTAGCGGTCAACATTTCACTGAGGAACAAAATGACCAACCAGGTCGCACGCTTCTGCACCATCTTGGAAATGGCGATCTTCATGTAGGGTTCGTCCAAGGCTTCGGAACCACCCATCTTTTGAATGTCTTCCGTGGCTTCTTCTTCTGCCACATCGAGAATATCATCAACCGTAACAATGCCGATCAATGTATCTTCTTTATCGGTTACAGGCAGGGCGTTCAAGTCTGAGTCTTTGAAGGCTTCTACGGCTGTTTCGCGGTTATCCGTCGTTTTCAAATAGACAAAGCGTGAATCCATCAAGTCAGCTACTTTATCGGTTGGCGATGCCAAAAGGATTTGTCGAATCCGCAGGTCATCGACCAATTTGTTATTGTCATCGATCACGTAGATCATACTCATCGTTTCGCTATCTTTGCCATAGCGGCGAATATGTTCGAGTGCTTGGGAAATCGTCCACTGCGGGCGGACGCGCACAAAATCGGGCGTCATCAAACGACCGACCGAATCTTCTTCATAGCCCAGTAATTGCGAAGCGACTGTACGCTCCTCTGCTGAAAGCAAGCCCAATAAATGTTGGATCACATTGGCAGGCATCTCTTCCAAGAGTGAGGTACGATCATCAGGCGACATGGCATTGAGAATGCTTGCCACATCTTCACGCGCCATGGCTTTCAGTAACTCTTCCTGACGTTCTTCAGATAAATAGCTGAATACACCAGCCGCTTGTTCACGCGGCAACAAGCGGAAAATAACCGCTTCTTTCTCCGCCGAAAGCGGCTCCATCAATTCAGCCAAATCGCCAGCCGACCAGTTCTTGGTCTGCTCGCGTAACGTGTTGAAATCTCGTGCTTCGATCAACGCTTCGAGGTTAATCATTGCGAGTGTTGGGTTCATCGTCGTCTCCTAAAAAATAAAGTTAGTGCATCCTGTTGGAGGCAACAAAAAATCGCCTCCGTCTGACGAAAAGGCGATTCACACTCATTCAAGCCTGCGGCTTCCCTCCCCCGTTATGCTTTACCCGGTCAATTCATGGGCACCGAACAGCATGGAGGTAGGAAGATACAGACCGAAAAGCCGAAAATCTTTTCGCCTGAAATTGCATCTGTTTACTACTATCCGTACTCATACGGATAACCTCCTTGCATCACGTGGTTAGATTTGCCTTGGCAACACATGCTGGCAAAAAGAAAGCCTCCCGTTACAAAACCAGGAGGCAGACATGCACGAAACAAAACCTTGCCTCTCTGGTTGAGCTTTAGCACTGCACATCGTAGGGATCGCTCCCAGCCACATTGAGTGAAGCCTTATGCCGACCTCACCTGGTATACCCTTTGGCGTCTTTCGACGTTTCAGGACAATGGCTTATGTATGTTGCAGACGCCTGGCCTAACGAGGACCATTCAATTTGCATCGCGGTTATACACCCGTAACAGTCCGCTTGTCAAGAATTTTTATATGGCAATCTCGTCTGTGCTAGAATCTTTTCATGAAACATCTATGGTCTCCGTGGCGTATGAATTACATTGAAGGCAACAAAAAAGAAGAAGGCTGTGTATTCTGCAACGCACAATCCAAACCGGATAGCGCCGAGAACTTAATCGCGTTTCGTGGCAAGTCCTCCTACGTGATCCTTAACCGCTTCCCCTACACCAGCGGACATTTAATGGTCATCCCTTTCTTGCATGTGGCGACCATCGAAGAGCTTGATAGCGAAATCCGCGCCGAAATGATGGAACTGACGTCACGTTGCACCACCGAGTTACGCCAGATCTATAAGCCGCATGGTTTCAACGTCGGTATCAATATGGGAGAAGCCGCCGGCGCCGGCGTATTAGGGCATGTCCACATTCACATTGTGCCCCGTTGGGCAGGTGATACAAACTTCATGTCCTCTGTCGGTGAGACGCGTGTTTTGCCAGAATCGTTGGAACAAACCTATCAGCGAGTCCAAAGTGCGTTCACTGCATCGCAATAACACAAACGTCGTTTAGCTGGAATTAATCATCATGGGGGAATATTGGTTTGGAGATTTTATGCAAACTACCAAACGACCCTTCGCGCTTGTTCTCTTTGCGTCTCTTATTTTCATGCTGCTGCTTTCTTGCACAGCGCAAGAAAGCACGGCACCTTTACCTGTAGAAACAACACAAACGGCTGCTCCAACCGTCCTTCCAAGCCCAACATCCACGCCGCTTGTGTCAGCGAATGAAAATCCTTTGACAGGTCTGCCCGTGAAAGATGCCAGCTTGCTCGACCTACCCGCCCTACTTGTATCCATCTCACATTTCCCGGTAGAGGCACGTCCGCAGGCAGGGCTATCGTTCGCGCCATGGGTCTTTGAGATTTATATAACCGAGGGCGCCACCCGTTTTCTCACTGTATTTCATGGGCTCTTCCCCGAGCCAGAAATTCCAGTCACTGGCGATTGCGCGATTCGCAATGAGCCTTTCACGCAAACCTCTACAATCATTGGAAATCGCGTCTGGCTGGATGAAAATGTCAATAACATTCAAGAAGCGTGGGAGAAAGGCGTTGGCGGAATTTGTATTTATCTGTATCGCGAAGACGGCACTTTACTGTATCAAACATCAACAGACAGCAACGGCTATTACGCTTTCAACGTCGAGCCGGGTAGATACGTGCTCGATTTCCAAGCTCCACCTTGGATGCAGTTCGTTCAGAAAAATGCCGGGGATGAAGAGTCCGATAGCAACGTAGACCCAGCCACCGGTCAGACTGAGGCGTTGGATGTAACATCCTCGCTTCAAAACATAGATGCAGGCTTGGTCCTCACCTCTCAGCCTACTACTACATCCGCACTTCCCACCGCCAAAGTAGGCCCCGTGCGTTCGGGGCGTTTGATTTATGCAGATATCGCCGCATTCTTCCCAGATTCCTGTCTCATTTATGCCTTTGCTTCACCGGAAGTATTGGAACTGCTGCCGCAATGTTATTTTGTTCAACATGATTTGGAAGGCGGCGGCTATATGTTGGATATTGATGAGCTCAAGCGCTTGGCACAGGAAAGTAAGCAATATGATGTGGATTACGCCAGCAATGCCTTCGATGAAAATATTCCCGAAGGCGGTGAACCTGCATCTCGCTTGGATGTGTACTTTGCCTATCTTAATCAATCTGCTTGGGTGTATGATGCGGCATCTGAAAGTTATTGGCGCTATGTCGACAATGCCGATTACGATAATGCCGGTGTGCTTCACCCCGAGATCGACCGCTTGACGAGCCGCCAACTTCAGTTTGAAAATGTGGTGGTCGTTTTTACAGAACACGATGTTGTCTCCCCCACCAACCTTGACATTCATCTTGAAGAAGACAAAGAAGGCTATGCCTTGTTATTTCGTGATGGACGTATGTACGATATGTTTTGGAGCACAGACCTCACCGATCAAGAACGCGAAAGCGGAAGACATAAGCCCTTTCGCTTTATCAACCCAGACACCAAACAACTCATGCCACTCAAGCCCGGTCGCACGTGGATCATCGTCGTCACTCCTGAAACGGCGGTGACACCCCAAGCCAATGGCAAGTGGTATTTGGAATTCTATCAACCTGCTGGGGCGCAATAAATTTTGGAGCTTTCATCTTGAAAAGAATGACATCACTGTTCTGGGTTTTGTTTTTGCTTCTCGCTTGCAGCAGTAACGCAACGGTTGAAACACCTATCGAAAATATACCTATTGTTTCGATCACACCATCCACAACCTCAACTCCTATATTCACGCCAACCCCTCAACCTCACAGTCAACCAGTCACCTATGGACCAGACCGTGAAAATTTTCCGTCCAATGTGAATCCGCTTTCTGGGTTGCAGGTTGAAAACCCAAGCTTATTACAAACCCCAGCCATGGCACTCTCCATTTCAAATTTTCCCGTGGCAGCTCGCCCACAGGCAGGGTTATCGTTTACGCCATGGGTTTTTGAGTTTTACATTACCGAAGGTGCAACCCGGTTTCTTTCCATGTTCTATGGAAAATTTCCCGAGCCTGACGTTCCTATCACAGGCGACTGTGAAGTGCGGCGTGAACCTGTTCATGGTAATAGCATTCAAATTGGCAATCGCATCTGGCTGGATGAAAATCAGAACGGAATTCAGGAAGATTTTGAACAAGGCGTTGGTGGGGTATGTATAAATCTATTAAATTCAGCAGGCGAACCCATCTGGCAAACTACCAGCGACTCAAATGGTTATTATGGGTTTGGTGCCGAAACAGGCAACTATAGTGTCGAAGTTAAACTGCCAGCATGGCTGAAATTTACGAAACCTAATCTTGGGGATGAAGAACATGACAGTGACGCTGATTCAACTTCCGGTAAGATCGAAGCGGATCTTCAATCCGCGCCTCTTGATCTGGACATTGGACTGATTCCGTCTGAAGAAGCGAATCCACCCTTGAAGCAATCTGCCCAACTCCCCCCCGCCGAGGTGGGACCCATCCGCTCGGGACGTTTGTTATACGTAGATATTCATAGCATGTTCTTGAATTCATGTTTTGTCTTTGCATCAGCATCGGAAGAAATCCTGCCGTTGTTACCCCAGTGCTACTTGGTGCCACACGACGAAGCCAGCGGCGGCGCAATGCTTAGCATCGAAAAAATGAAATCACTGGCAGAAGAAAATAAAAATTCACGACCTGTTGATTTCAATTACGCCAGCAATGTTTTTGCAGAGACACCACCCGAAGGTGGCGAGGCAGCCTTTCGTTTGAATTCATATGTAGCCTTGCTTAATCAATCGGCTTGGGTGTATGACCCTGCCTCTCGTTCATATTGGCGCTACGTAGATGATACGACTCAAGAAAATGCCGGGGTCTTGCACCCAGAAATCGACCGTCTCACAGGCAGACAACTACAATTCAATAACATCATTGTGCTGGAAGTTAACCAGGAAGTATACGAATATCAAGATAGAGCCATTCGTACTTTGTTAGATTATCATCTCGAACTTGGGCAAGGCGGTTATGCGTACTTATTCCGCGATGGCATGAAATACAATGTCCGCTGGACGACCAAAGCGCGTGCCTATGAAAAAGAAACCGGGCAAGCCCGTCCGTTATATTTTGTAGATGCAAACGGCGACCCAGTCTCACTCAGACCTGGAAATACGTGGTTTATTGTTGCTACCCCATATTCATACTTTTCATCTGAAGATGGGGTTTGGAATTTTCGCTTCGTGCCGCCAGAAGGCGTAAAGTAGAAAGAGGATAATATGCATCCCTATGTACGTTCAATAAAAACATTATTTGAGGCAAATGCCAACCCCGTCAATGCCGCGCCGATGAAGAAGTACATGCGTGACCAATTTGAGTACTTGGGAATAAAAAGCCCGCAAGTGAAGAGCTTGTTTTCCGGGTACGTCAAGCAGAATGGTTTGCCGCCCATAGAAGATTTAAGCGTCATCGTATCCGAATTGTGGAATCTCCCTCAGCGTGAATTTCAGTATCTTGCCATCAACTTGCTCGATAAAATGGAAAAGAAACTACCTGAAGATTTCATTGCCACCCTTGAACACCTCATCACACACAAATCCTGGTGGGATACGGTTGATCTCATTGCGGGGCACAGTGTTGGTGTAATGTTTAAGCGCTACCCCAAGGTGAAGGCACAGTATTTGAAAAAGTGGCGCAAATCTGAGAACATTTGGCTCAGACGCACCACTCTATTATTTCAGCTGGGCTATAAAAAAGAAACGGATTTTGACCTACTGTGCGAACTGATTCGAGAGAACCTTGGCTCTGATGAATTCTTTATCAACAAAGCCATCGGTTGGGCATTACGCCAATATGCGTGGACCAATCCCAGCGCTGTCAAAAAATTCGTGAAAGCCACAAAGGAACTAAGTCCACTTAGCCAAAAAGAAGCGCTGAAAAATATTGGCGCTTAAAGCTGCAAAAGGGGACCTTGTTCAGTTTCATCTTGATTGCGCATGAAGTCTGCAATTTCGGAGAAGCGCTGTTTGAGATGCTCAACCACAGCTGAGTGATAATTCCCTGCGTCCACGGCGTGATTCATACACCATAACCACTGGTCACGTTCCCGCGTACCAATGACAAACGGCATGTGCCGCATCCGTAAACGAGGATGCCCAAATTTCTCGATATATAGCGGAGGTCCGCCTGACCAGCCAGAGAGAAACATAAATAACTTCTCGCGAGCTTGCTTCAAGCTTTTGGCATGCAAAGCACGTACATCTTTTGCTTCCGGCGAAGAATCCATGAGGTCATAGAAGCGGTCAACCAAGGTGCGCACACCCTCTTCACCGCCGAGTAATTCATAAAGGGATTGTTCAGTCATAGCGGCATTGTAATCGAAAGAAATAAAAACCGCCTTCAATCTACTAGAAGGCGGTTTACTTTAGTTACTGTTGTGGCTGAGGGAGATTCGCCGGGCAAGCTTCTTCGTGCAAATCTTTCAAACATTCTTCTTCTGTAAATGTACGCGTGATCCTGCTTTTGGCGAGTTCAAGGGCATCTTCAGCATATACATAGTAGATACGCACCACGCCCGTCTCGCTGCCAGTTGCCAAATATTTTCCATCAGCGCTAAATGCCACACTTAAGATTTGGTCCGCCGAGGTTTGATATGTGACCAATAACTCCCCGGTATTTGCGTCCCAAAGCTTGGCAGTCCCATCTACACTTGCAGTAGCCACCAGCGTATCATCTGGGCTGTATGTCACATCATTCACTCCCTGGGAATGTCCCTCCAATTTCAAAACAGGGGTCCGCGTTGCAACATCCCAAATAATCGCCGTGGTGTCATAACTTGCCGTAACCATATGCGTACCACCAGAACTGTAATCCAAGCCCTTGACCCAATCGGTATGCCCAGCCAATACATCAATTTGATTCCATGTAGCAACATCCCATAGAACAACAAATCCGGCATCGCTACTTACAGCAAGAGTTTTACCGTCTGGGCTGAAAGCCAATTCGTTGATATATGCATACATATCTTTCGACTGCAAAACACGTACTTCGTCACCAGATACAGCATCCCAAACCACTACTGTATTATCACCCAATGAGCCTACAGCCAATTTACCATCAGGGCTAAAATTAACTCCAGTAACTAACTGATCATCCTTAGAAAGTGTTATTAATTTATCGCCTGTTTTAGCATCCCAAATAATGGCATGACCATCAAAACCACCAGTGATTATCCGCATTCCATCAGAGCTATAGGCTACATCTTGAATGACGTTCTGGTGTCCGACCAATTCAATGGACGATTGATCCGTCAATGACCAGATAAACGCCTTCCCATCTCGAGCTACAGTGACATAATGTTCACCATCTGGGCTAAACTCCATGCCATCAATACGTGCTGTATGTGGACGGAATCCGCTCACCTCATAATCACTTATTGGGTTTGCATCCCATATTTTTATTTGCCCTTCATCATTTCCTGTAATGAGGTACTTTCCATCAGGGGTATAGATCATAGTATTAATATCTGTAGAATCTGTGAACCTGAACATGACCTTGCTAATATCTATATAATCTGGGTCGGCAGAAATACTTTGTCCAAACAATACTGCGCTTGCAGTTATTGAGCTTACAACCACGGTATTGTCTGTAGAGGCACTTGCCATAAATGCTCCATCCGGGCTAACCACAGCATTGGTCACAAAGTCGGTATGAACATTCTGCGCTGAGATTACCTTGCCAGTTTGGGCAACAAGAACAATCGTTTGAAAATAATTATCAGAAATAAGAATGTACTTACCATCTGGGCTAAATTCTACATCAAGGATAACAGAACCTTCCCCTTCTGAAAGCATATACAATAAACTCTTCGCACTGGTGCTCCAAACATACATAGCTCCGTTATAGTCTGTCGAGGCAATCATTTCGCCATCAGGGCTATATGCGATATCAGACAATTCTGTTTCATGCCCACCGAGCACTACCAAGCTTTCTCCAGATAAAGCATCCCACATAATTGCAGTTGCATCTGAACTAGCGGTGGCAATAAATTTCCCGTCTGGGCTATAGACCGCTTGTACGACATAGGATACATGACCTTTATATTCGACCAATTTTTCGCCTGTGACAGCATCCCATGCAACGGCTTCCTGTCCGCTTGAAGTCAGAATCTGTGAACCATCTGGACTAAACACAACGCTATCGACTTCTTCTGAAAAATCAGGGATGGTCAATAATAATTTGCCTGACAAGTCCCAGATCTTAACTGTTAGATCATCACTGGCAGATGCAATCTTAGTTCCATCAGGGCTAATTGCAATATCGAGAACTGAACCTGAATGAGCCAACCAGGTTTTTCGAATCCGTGATGTTTGCACAGAACGTCTCAGGGCATCTTCACTCATAGGTTGAATTGGCATCCCTGTTTTATCTGTAATAGCAACAGATTGCAAACCTAACAATAGACTGAGTTCAGGGTCATGGTTCAATGAATTCAAAGAAGCAGCTGCTAACTCACGAGAATATGCAACTTCTGCATTAACGTCCGCACGATCTCGTTCATCTTCCGCAATCTTTTCAGCGGCAACAGCCCGATCTCTTTCCTTTACTGCTTCTGTGCGGGCTGCCACAGCCGCCTGCCGCTGGAAGAATGCCATGATACCCAAAGCAACCGAAACAATCAGTGCAACCGTTACACCCGCTAGCGTCATGCGTTGACGGCGGGTGGCGTCCTTTCGGCTGGCAAGCACATATTCACCGTGGAGAACAGTAGGTTCAGGTGATTTCTGTGCCCCTTGAGCAATAAATTGCTCTCCATCCGTTAGGTCATTTCCACGCAATAAGAATGAATGGTCACGACTTTTCTTGTCCCATTCAATCGCACGGATTTGAATACGGGTATGGGTTTTTACCCATTCCAAGTCTGTATCCATGGCGGCAGAAAGGGTTTGGAACGCCTGAGCAAAATCATCTGTATCACGCATGTAGACCCAGTTAATCTTCGCCAGCTCAGACGGAACTTCCTTTGGGTCTACCACTTGATACAGGATAGGCAATAATCGTTTCCCCATTGCCACAGCATGATCATATTCTTTGCGGCATTCGTTCGATTTCAACCATTCCGGGCTCAACACAAAAACAATCGTGTTTGCTTTTTCCACCCCATCTTTGATCTCAGCAAACCAATCCGATGCCGCTGGGATCGAGTCCCAGTCCGCCCAAATCTCACGACCAGAGTCTCTTAGTGCTTCATATAGTTTTTGAGTGAATACTTTGTCGCGCCTTGAATAAGAAATAAATACATCTGACATGTCGCTCTCCTGATCCTATATATCCATAAGAAATGTGTCGATTATATAGTAGGCTTTGTTATGGAAACACCTACAAGTTTGAAAGCAGAGAATGAAAGAACTTAACAGAATTTCTGCCCTATGGCGGCTCTCGCGTATAATACGAATATCACCCCATAGGAGGTACGATGTCCAAAGAAAATGAAGCGGTTATATTGAGCGCAGCCCGCACACCGATCGGAAAATTTCAAGGTGCGTTGAGCGGTATTCCAGCGCCGAAACTCGGTGCAATTGCCGTGGAAGAAGCGGTTAAACGCGCAGGCATCGACCCCAGCGAAGTGGAAGAAGTTTTCATGGGCAATGTGGTGCAGGCTGGCAATGGTCAGGCACCGGCACGACAAGCGGCAATTTACGGCGGTATCCCTGCAACCGTCAGTGCGACTGCCATTAACAAGGTCTGCGGCTCGGGCTTGAAAGCGGCTATGATGTCTGCCCAAGCCATTCGGGCGGGTGATGCGGAGCTCTTCATCGCCGGTGGGTTTGAGTCGATGAGTCGCGCTCCGTATCTCGTCAGCGGGCGCATGGGCGAGTTGAAATTCGGCAACTCCCAAATGACCGATGCCCTGCTCAACGACGGTCTGTGGGATCCGTTTGAAAATTGGGGCATGGGCAATGCCGCAGAATTTATCGCGGATGAATATGAAGTGACTCGCGCCGCGATGGATGAATTCGCGCTTCGCTCTCACCTCAAAGCTGTAGAGGCTCAAGAGGCGGGACGTTTCAACGCTGAAATCGTTCCCGTCCAAATTCCCGGGCGCAAAGGTGAAGTGACCACGGTGACTCACGACGAAGGTCCGCGCAAGGATACATCGCTGGAGTCGCTTGCTAAATTAAAACCTGTCTTCAAAGCGGACGGAAAAGTGACGGCTGGAAATTCATCGTCGATGAATGATGGCGCGGCGGCGACAATCATCTCTTCGCGTGGATATGCTGAAAAGAAGGGGCTCAAGCCGCTTGCAAAGATCGTTGGCTATGCCCAAGCCGCCATGGAGCCAAAATATCTTTTTGCGGCACCTGCCTTTGCCATGCCAAAGTTATTGAAAAAGATCGGCTGGACGTTGAAAGATGTTGACCTGATCGAGTTGAATGAAGCTTTCGCCGCCCAAGTCCTCGCGGACGGTTATGCTCTCGCCGACCAAGGCTGGGACTGGGACAAGGTCAACGTGAATGGCGGCGCAATTGCGCTCGGTCACCCACTGGGAGCCAGCGGCGCACGTGTGTTGACCACCCTCATCTACGCTTTGCAAAACCGCGGACTAAAACGAGGCATTGCATCGCTTTGTCTTGGTGGCGGTGAAGCAGTGGCGATGGCGATTGAATTGGAAAATTAGGAGTAGACCAACATGGCGAAAGCATTAGGCGTTGGCGGCATCTTTTTTAAGTCACCTGACCCCAAACGACTCCACGCATGGTATGCCAAGTGGTTGGGGATGAAAACTGAAGAATGGGGGCTGGCGTTTTACCCAAAAGATTATCCAGCCAACAGTCAGACAGTATGGAGCGCATTCGACGCTTCGACAACGTACTTTGACCCATCAAAAACAGGTTTCATGTTCAACTTGATCGTGGATGATTTGGAAGGCGCACTTGAGCAAGTTCAGCAAGGTGGCGCGGAAGTGATTGGCAATATCGAGAAAATGGAATATGGCTCATTCGGATGGTTTATGGACCCGGATGGGAATAAAGTTGAATTATGGGAGCCCATTAAAGAATAACCAAATAAACGGAGACGGGCAGTGGTGTTCGTCTCCGTTTGTATTTTATGAGGAGACAATAAAAATGGACGCTAAAGAGCGCAATGAAAAGATAGAGTTATACGGTCGTGGATATGACTTATTAAAAGCGGCATTGGCACAAGTCCCTGCTGAGGCGATGCTCTTCAAACCAGAACCGAAAGAGTGGAGCGTTTACGAAGTCATCATCCACATTGCGGACAGTGAATCAAATGGCGCATTACGTGCACGCAAGTTGATCGTCGAGCCGGGCGGGAGCATCATGGGCTACAGCCAGCCGCTTTGGGCGGATGTGTTGAAATACCATGAACACAATCTTGAAGATGCGCTTGAAGTGACACGTTTGGCGCGCAAGACCACCTATCAACTTTTGAAACGTATTCCTGATATTGTCTTTGACACCCATTGGATTAAGCATCCTGAATATGAAGAACCTTATACGTTTGATAAGTGGATCGATATTTATTCAAAGCACATTCCGGGGCATGTTGAGCAGATACAGAATAATGTGATCGCATGGAAGAGTAAAAAATAATACGTTTCCGTCATTGCGAGGGCGGTCTTGTCCTTCGCCCGAAGCAATCTCATGAGCATGCTTGGGATTGCTTCGTCGCCAAAGAGCGGCTCCTCGCAATGACGAGGCAGCAATAAGGAGACTACATGACTATCAGACGAATTTTTGTAATCGGCGCAGGGACGATGGGCAATGGCATCGCTCAAGTGGCGGCGACATCGGGGTATCAAGTCACTTGCATGGATGTGCAACCGGCTGCGTTGGAAAAAGCCAAAGCGACGATTGCCAAGTCCATAGCGAAACTGGCGGAGAAGGGTGTGCTCACAGCGGAGCAAAAGGCTTCCGCAGACGGAATCAGTTATACGTCTACGATGGAGGCGATGAAGGAGGCGGATTTCGTCATCGAAGCGGCGACTGAAAATCCGGAGTTGAAATTCAAAATCTTCAAAGACATGGATGCGAATGCTCGTGAAGGTGTCATCCTTGCCTCGAATACGTCATCCATTTCCATTACCAAGATCGCAGCCACCACGAAGCGACCGGAGAAGGTCATCGGCATGCACTTCATGAACCCGGTACCGCTAATGAAACTGGTGGAAGTCATCAAAGGACTCGCCACCGATGAAGAGACGTTGAACACGACGTTGGAGTTATGCAAAGTGATGGGTAAAGAAGCGTGGACGGCGAACGACTCGCCGGGTTTCATTTCCAATCGCATCTTGTGCCCGATGATCAATGAAGCAGTGTTTGCCTTGCAGGAAGGTGTTGGCACGCCCGAAGCGATTGATGCAGTGATGAAGCTTGGTATGAATCATCCGATGGGTCCGCTCACGCTGGCGGACTTGATCGGCTTGGATGTGGTCTTGTTCGTGATGGAAGTGTTGCAAAGAGACTTGGGCGAAGATAAATATCGCCCGGCGCCGTTGTTACGCAAGATGGTGGATGCAGGGTATTTGGGGCGCAAAAGCGGGCGCGGGTTCTATACGTATTAATCATAAGACCCTACAGGTTTCCAAAAACCTGTAGGGTCTTTTACAAGGGGTAAAATTGGAAGCAGCGAGTACCCCCCTCTCCCGTCCTTCCAAGGGGGAGAAGCCAATCAGGTGGTATACAAATGAACATAATCTTCTGGAACACAACCCAAAACGAAAGCCAAGCAAGCCAACTCCAATTCACCAATACCAACCCTTACCCCTTTTTGGGGAAGGTGGAAGGGGGTAAATAACCCATGCCTCATGACTCAGCTTACCTCCAAGCCGAAAAGAAAATCACCGAAGCCTTGAAATCAGGTAAAGTGAGTTTTTTCTTCCGCGCTACAAACCTCACCGAATTACCTGAATTATTATGGAAACACATACAACTAAGGGATCTGCACCTTTCTAGCAATCAGCTAAAAGAACTCCCAGAAGGGCTAGGGGAATTATCACAATTAGTGTATCTCGACCTTTCCTATAATCAACTAATAGCTCTTCCGCAGTCCATAGGAAAACTTATGCATCTAGAGAGACTTGATCTTTCCTATAATCGACTAACTAAACTACCAGAGTCTATCGGGAAACTTATGCATCTAGAAAGACTTGACCTCACTGACAATCAAATAACTTCACTTCCTGCGTCGATGGAAAATCTCACACAGTTAGATATGCTAAGCATTGATCACAATCGACTGATGGAGTTACCGCTCCCTCTAAGACATCTCACACAATTGAAAATACTCATTGTTTCCGGAAATAACCTAACAACACTTCCAGAATGGCTTGAAAATTTTACGCACTTGGAAAAACTTAGTATCTCCAATAATCAACTGACCACACTTCCAAATTGGCTTGGAAATCTTAAAAATTTAGCCGAGTTAACGGTTGAGTCGAATAAATTACTTGATATTCCCCATTCGCTTGCCCAACTTGATAATTTGAGATATCTTAGGCTTGATAAAAACCCCCTCAACCCTGAACTCACTGAGGCTTATAAACAAGACATCAAAGGTGTCAAAGCTTACTTACGCGCAAGTTCTAATTCTATAGTCATTAACGAAGCTAAACTTATACTTATCGGTGAAGGAGAAGTGGGGAAAACCTGTCTTATGGATGCATTGTTAGGTAATGAATGGCAGGAACATCCCTCCACACATGGTATCGAAATCCAACAAGTCAAAGTCGTTCATACAGAAACACAAAAAGAAATCACCCTCAACGGCTGGGATTTCGGCGGTCAGCGGGTCTACCGCCCCACACACCAGTTATTCTTCAGTGCGCCTGCCGTTTATCTTGTTGTGTGGAAACCGCGCGAAGGACCCCAGCAGGGCTTTGTTAGGGAATGGATTCAACTGGTCAAACGCCGTGAGCCAAGCGCCAAAATTATTGTTGTCGCCACACATGGAGGTCCACAACAGCGCCAACCCGATATTGACCGGCAGGAACTGTGGGACATCTTTGGCAAAGACACTGTAGTGGATTTCTTTTGGGTAGATAGTAAACCTGATAAAGAAGGAAATCGCAAAGGCATTGAAGAACTCAAAGAAGCTATTGCCAGAGTTGCTGCCGAACTACCTGAAGTTGGCCGCTCCGTGCCAAAAAGCTTTGCCGATGCCCGTGCAGCGTTGCAATCCAGAGGCTTGCCTTACTTGCAAATTGATGAAGTTCTTGCCATCTGCCACACTCACAATATGGATGATGAAATCGCACGCTTGTTCATCACTATTTCGCATCGTCTCGGTCACCTCACCCATTACGAAAATGACCCCACTCTTCGAGATATTGTCATCCTGCGCCCAGACTGGCTTGCCAATGCCATGAGTTACATCTTCGATGATGAAGAAACCCGTACAGCACATGGTTTGGTTAAGTTCTCAAGGCTCAGCCAATTATGGAATAACCCTGAACGCTCAGCAGATACGCGCTATAACGAGTCCCTTCACCGCATCTTTTTGCGCTTGATGGAACGCTTTGATCTTTCCTATCGTGTGGCTGGCCTTTCTAAAGATGCCGACTCTGACCCTATCAGTTTAATCGCTCAACTTGTCCCTGATACCACCCCAACAGAAGACACTTTCACTAACGCCTGGCATTCCGAACCCGCCCAAGGCGACATCCAGCAAACTCAAATCTGCCGCATTGTGGACTCACAAAGTGGTCAATCTGCCAATGCCGAAGGATTGTTTTACCAACTTATCGTCCGCTTGCACCGTTATTCCCTTGGTCGCAGCCACTACAATGACAGTGTCCACTGGCAACGTGGTCTCATCCTCGATGCCGATTACAACGGTCGCGCTTTGATACGTCATATTGGCAATGATGTACATATCACCGTCCGTGCACCTTATCCTGACCGCTTTCTCGGCATGTTGACTGAAGAAGTGAAATACCTTGTGGAAAGTTTTTGGGAGGGTTTACGCTGCGATGTGACAGTACCGTGCTTAAACCCCAATCCTTGCGCGGGACTATTTGAGGTAGAAAAGCTTATTGAAAACAAGAAACGCGAACGTCCTGAGATGCCATGCCAAATCTGTAATGAATGGCAAAACATTGATAAACTTTTGCTAAATGCACCTGCTGCTTATCTTGATACAACTAACCTAATACTCTCCAAATTTACAGAGATAAAAGCAGATGTAGAAAAAGCGCGGCTTCAAATCTCTTATTTAGGTGAAAAGACAATGAAGCGTTTTGATGGTCTCGACGAACGCACTCGCCGTACACTAAGTATTGTAGACAAAACTTACAGCGATCTTATTCAACTTCTCACCGACGAAGCCAAAGAAGGTCCACGCTTATTCAGCTTAATCCCAGTAAAACGTTCAAGCTTCAATCCAAAGGAATGGGCAAGTGAAAAATTTAGATTAATTTTATGGTGTGAACACTCTCGGTTACCATTACCACTATTAAATGGCAGAAATAGTTCAAGAGGAATATATGACTTAGAATTTAGCCGAGATTGGTTTAAGAAATCTGCTCCTTTCTTGAGTTTAATGACCAACGCACTAAACTTAGCGTTGCCTATAGCTGTTGCTGGCGCAAAAATAGCTATAGACAAAATAATTTATGAGGCATTAGAAGATTATTTTACCTTTGGAAAAGAGGTTATTGACGCTTCTTTGAGCGCTAGTGAAAAAAATGAATTATGGAAAGACAAAGGAGACGATTTAGAACTATCTCACGGTGTTAGCATTCGCGCAGAGAATGCGACTCTCCGTGAGTTGCAATCCTTCTTAAAAGAAAAAGACCCTGGCTTCGGTGGACTTGTACGTGTGATGAACAAGCGTCAGGAATTCCTCTGGGTTCACGAAAAATTTGCGAGTGAGTACTAACCCATGACCCTCCACTTCCGCCCTGCCACGCCTAATGATGCAAGTGCTGTCGTTCCACTAATTTATAGTTCCGGTCCCGCCGCCTTTGATTTTGTGTTCAGCCGCAAAGCTGGGCAAGCCCTCGAGTTTTTACACTTCGCATTTTTAGATGGTGCCGGTGAAATGGGATACAAAAATCATATTGTTGGGGAACAAGCCGGAAACGTGCTCGCAGTTGGCGCCGCATTTGATGGGTCAACAGGCTTTCCTTTCTTCCTTGCTGCAGCAAGACAGATCATTCGTTTTTATGGCACATCCTGTCTGCCTGCCATGATTCGCGGCTTACAAGTGGAAAACATTATTCAACCGCCCAAGGGAGATGTACATTACATCGCGCATCTCGGCGTCCACCCGTCCATGCAGGGCAAGGGCATTGGTACCCAACTCGTAGAGCATCTCATGGAGCAGGGACGCCAAGCAGGCAAGACTCACACCGCGTTGGATGTCTCGGTGCTCAACCCGCGCGCGCAAGTCTTGTATGAACGGCTGGGCTTTAAGCAAACGGGTCAACGCGAGTCGAAGTTGCCCGGTGTGCCGTCTCATAACCGCTTGGAACGCGCCTTGTAACTAAAAAATCGAAATGCCCGTCTTCGTGGTGAACAACTCCAAGGCTTTCATGCCGATCAGGGATGTGCCATGACTGTTCAACTCCGGCGACCAGACGCAGATGGAAAGCAGGTTCGGGATAACCGCTACGATCCCGCCTCCAACTCCGCTCTTGCCGGGCAGCCCCACCGTAAACGCGAACTCCCCCGAATCATCGTACAACCCACAAACTTGCATCAACGCATTCACTCGTTTGGACTGACTCCCGGTCAAGATCCTCTCGCCATTCCACGGGTTGACGCCGCCATTGGCAAGAAATAAAAAGGCATTTGCCAGGTCGTGGCAGTTCATCATCAAGGCACATTGATGGAAATAAACGTCCAAGACTTCATCCACGTTGTTTTCAATATTCTTGAAACTCTTCATCAAGTTGATCAACGCCGCATTACGAAAGCCAGAACGTCTCTCTGATTCTGCAACCACTTCACTAAAGTTAATCTTTGGATTGTTAGAAAGCTTCCGCACAAAGCCGAGCACGTCCCATAACGGCGCACTCGTCTGCGAAAGCAGATGATCGGTCACCACCAAGGCACCCGCATTGATGAACGGATTGCGCGGAATCCCATTCTCTGTCTCAAGCTGGATCAACGAATTAAAAGCATTACCCGAAGGTTCGCGCCCAACGCGAGTCCACAACGCCTCGCCCACTTTCCCAAACACCATCGCTAACGTAAACACCTTCGAAATACTCTGAATAGAGAAAAGTGTATTGGCATCTCCGACCTGATACGTCTCGCCGCTCAAGGTTTGGAGCGCGATCCCATATTGTTTTGGGTTCACTTCTGCCAAAGCAGGGATATAACTGGCAACGTTGCCTTGCCCAAGCAAAGGCAGGGTCTCCTGATAGATCTCATCTAAAATTCGTTGGTAGGTTGTATTCAATTCAGTTCTCCGTACGGATAATTTTATCAAGCCTCTCTCAAAAGCCCTATTTTCGCAAAAATGGAGCCATGTTATGTATTTGTAAGCAATTTTTCTTACAAAACCAGTTGCCTTTCGACTCTTTTTGGCTTATCATAGGGTTATACGAATTAAAGTAGACCGTGCAAGGAGGCAGTTTTGAACTCAAAATCATTTACTCGGTTAAGCGTTTTGGTGGTGCTGGCAATGCTGGCAGCGCTGATTCCGCTTCAGGTCCACGCAGGAGGCGTATGCGGTGGAGCCTATACCATTGAAAAAGGCGATACCGTCGATAAGCTTGCGTCCATGTGCGGGACAACCGCATCCGCGATCTATGCCACCAACCCCGGGTTGAAAGAGCCACTCACGGTTGGGCAAGTGATCACCATTCCGGGAGCAAACTATGGTGTGACCACTACACCGGATGCGGCTGCAACACCCACCCCCACAGCGGTGGTTGGAAATGCAACCGCCATGCCTGCGGCTGTAGTCAATTACTATACCTATAACTACTACAATTATTATTACGCCAACCCCACGGTAACAACTAGTACTACTTATATTGTTCAAGCTGGTGATACATTCGCGACCATCGCTGCCCGGTATGGGCTCAGCGTTTCTCAGCTTTGGGCTGCCAACCCGCAGTTGACTGATATCAACGTAATCTATATCGGTCAGTTACTTTATATTCCGGCAAATACCTACTATCCCACCGCGGTTCCTTCAGCAGTAGCTACGCAAGAGTTGAAAAAGCATGTGGATAATTCCCAAGTTCCAAGCAATGCTGCGTATGCCACCATTTGGCTCATCAACAAGTCTGAAGCGGATGTGTATATTTCGTTGCGCACCAGCCGCGCAGATGGAACAAATGCCATCAATGAATTCCCTGTTGGAAGGCAAATGGATGTTGAAATCCCGACCGGTTGGGTGGACTATACTGCCTATGTTGGTGGCAGAAAGTTCACCGGTGGTTTCATGGTTCGAGAAGGTTCGCAACACACCATTACTTTCAATCGTAGTAAAGTCGTCGTTGATTAATCGTTAAGACCATAAAATGACCTGCTTCGTGTTCTGATACACTTAGCGGGTCATTTTTGATTCAAGGAGAATGTATGTCTAACCAGCCCATTCCCGTTATTGAAGCACGCGGAACATATCGTGAAGTCGGCAAACAAATTGGGGAACAATGCAAACCGCAAATCGCTAGGATGATGAGTCAACTGCATGAGAGTTTGCCACCCGGCAAAACCTGGGAGATGCTCGTGAACGAAAGCCGCATCTACCAAACACACAGCCGCGCCGTGTATCCGCAATACATGGATGAACTCGAGGGCATCGCCGAAGGCGCGGGCGTTCCATTCGATGAGCTCTTCATTTCGATGCTGGAAGAATTATGGGAAACTCCGCCCTATGGCAAAGGCTGCACCGACATGGCTGCCCGCGGACGTGCCACGCTCGACGGCTCAACTCTCGTAGCTCACACCAATGACCTCTCCGCCAAGACCGAAGAAGACCTCGTCATTCTCAAAATTCAAGCAGGCGATGAGCCGGAGTTTCTCGGCGTTTCGGCGGGCGGAGTTGGAATCAGCGCGGGTTATAACGCGGCAAAAATCAGCCTCACAGGCAATCAGCTCAACAGCAACGACGTCCGCCACGGTGTGCCGCGCCTTCTGGTCGTGCGCGCCATTCTCGGGGCGAAGACTCTCAGCGAGGCGATGGATGCTTGTCTGCTCAAGGAACGCGCGTCCAGCTATAACAACGTCATCGCGGATGGCACCGGCGAAGTCTATTCGATGGAAGGCAGCGCCACCGACCTCGAAGCCATCTACATCGAAAAGGATGTGATGGCACACGCGAATCACTACACCCATCCTGCCATGCGCCGCTTCGAACTGGACCGGAGCACGATCGCCAACTCGATCATTCGCCACAACCGAGCCGAGTACCTCTTAAAAGAGAACTACGGCAAATTGACTCCCGACCTGTTCAAGCAACTGCTCGCGGACCATGGCGGGTATCCCACTTCCATTTGCAAGCATGGACACAACAGCGTGACCGTCTTCAGCATCATCGTCCAAGTAGAAACACTCACCAGCTGGATCGGGCGCGGGCACCCCTGTGAGACGGTTTACACGGAATACAAGTTGGAACCCTATCAGAAATAACGACCGCTGACGACAGACCACTGACCGCAAATTAAATCGTCTGCAGTCGGCTGTCGGCGGTCGGCGGTCAATAAATCAATCGGAATAATTTTCTCATGTCCTCAATCACCTCCCTCTTCCCCACCACCTACGAATCCTCCCGCGAGCGTTTCCGTGGATACTTGCCCACCATTCAAACCATGTGGAGCAAAGCGGCTTTGCATCAGCATGTAATGTCTTTCGATAACAGCCTGACCATCGACTGGATCTACTCCCCCGCCACTGAAAAGAACGAGAAGATACTCGTCTTCACCACCGGCGAACACGGCGTGGAATGTTACGTCGGCGCGGCAATGATGCATAGATTCGTCGAAGACTATATGCCCAAACTTGATCCGCGCACGACGGGTATTCTGCTCGTGCATGCCATCAATCCGTGGGGCATGAAAAATCATCGGCGCGGCAACAAAGACAACATCGACCTGAACCGCACCTTCATGCTCGACCCACAATTTGACCCGACCTTCAATACAGAATATGAAAAACTCGATGCGTTTCTAAATCCAAAAGGGCAGTTGCAAAGCACCTTCTTTAGCAACATCGCTTATCTTTTAGGGCTTGCTTACCATATCGCAAAAGTAGGCATGCGAAATTTCCGCTTCGCCCTGCTGCTCGGACAGTATCGCAACCCGCAAGGCTTGTACTACGGCGGCAAGGAAATGCCAGAAGAAACTCGGACCATCATGGACTTGTACAAAATGGCATTGCGTGACTACGACCAAGTGCTACACCTCGACATGCACACCGGCTACGGTCCGCGTTACCAGATGAGTTTGGTCAACTCGGCATTAGACAAAGGTACATCGGAGTATTTCGAGCAGCGCTTCAACTATCCGCTCGTGGTGGCTGCCACTGCCGATGAGTTCTACGCCATCCGTGGCGACATGATCGACTACATCTACGGCTTGCAACAACGTGACCATCCCACCAAGAGGCTATATGCTACATCTTTTGAATTTGGTACCCTTGGCGATACACTCTACGGATTGTTCCAAAGTCCACGGGTGATGATTCACGAGAACCGCGCATTTTGGCATGGAGCGAGCAATGACCAAGTCCACGCCGAAGCCAAACGCGGATTTGAAGAACTATTCAACCCCTCCGCAGCAGACTGGAAAGAGAAAGCCGTCAGAGATGCCGAGCAGGCGTTTGAAGGCATATTGAAAGCTGAGGGATTCGTATAAGAGGTGGTATGAGTGTAAAGAAGAAATGGATGGTTGGTATTATCGTCTTTGTCATTGGCGGAGGCATTGCTGTTTTTGGTTTGGCAGCCATATTATATAGACAGGCATTCCTCAATGCGGAAAACCTACCAGAGTATGTCTACCAAACTTCACCATCTACTCATGAAGGCTATTCACACCAAACCCTGACGATAGCAAGTTCTGTGTATGTAAGCGACTACGAAGAGTATGGGTTGAGTTCAGCAGGGAACGATATCTTGATGGGAGAAACCGCCACCGGGCAGCGTGTTTATCAAATCGCAGGTCAAGCGGATTATCTGGTGGTTTACGATTTTATGTCCCCTCTCGGAGTATTTCGAAATACACTTGCACCTCCCTTTGATTGGCGTACGGTTGACTTCAACGAGATGCGGCTTTATCCAATGGTCGCACCAAATACACAAACGCCTGCTGACCCAATCACTTCAACAGACAAAAATCTGATCGACGAAGCGTTATCCCCGTTACGCGATAGTCCGATAACGCCTCTTTCTCCCGACCAAATCACTCTTGCCCAAACCTATTCCCTCAGCCTATACAGCGACCAACTTTCCGGCATGTGGTACATCCTAGGCGTTTACGTCGATACAGACGGAAAAGTCTATGTGGCAGAGAATACTCTTTCCAAAGAATGGTTCCCTGCCAGCGAGACTTTTGCAGAGTGGATTCAATAAATCACTCAAATTTCAACATCATCAAAATATCTTCCACTGCAGCGTTGAACATCTCAGACATGATGGCGTTATCCACAAAATATTCGCCGCCGAACGAACCATCGCCGTAGACTTCGCGGGCGGTTTTGGAGTCCATGATGGAGCTGGGAACCATGGGCGAAAGTTTTGGTTCTTTCGGCATCTCGCTGACCACAGTGAACGGAAACGCTTCCAGCCAGTTGGCATGCTTGGGCTTGAGGTTGTATTTGAGCGCCACTTTCTCCACTGAATGAGACGTCCACCAGTCGTACCAGCTCAGCTTCAAATCGGGTATGTCGTTGTTAACATCGTTCAAGTGAACGTTCAGTCCCTTGTTGCCGCCGTGACCATTCAAGATCAAGATCCGCCGAAAGCCCTGATGATACGCTGAGCGGACAATGTCTTCGACCACCGCATTGAGGGTCGAGACTCGCAAAGTCAGCGTGCCGGGGTAGTCGCGGAAGTATGGAGAGTTGCCGAAGTTCACGGGCGGAGCGACCAGCACCCCGGTCGCGTTTGAGGCGGCGTCTGCCATCGCCAGCGGAATCTTAATATCCGTCAGTAAACTCAAATAGGCATGTTGCTCGCATGCACCTGTCACGAGAATCAGGCGGTCATCTTGTTCCAAGTATCGTTCCACATCCATCCAGTTCAGTTCTTCAAAGCGCATATTCGTTCCTTCTTAAGTTGTAATCTGCCTAACCACAAAGACACAAAGGCACGAAGACTCAAAGAAAAACTTAGTGACTTGGAGTCTTTTGCCTTCGTGGTTGAAATCTCACAAACTTCCTGCGTACCCATCTGCTCTTGGGTCACTGCCCCCGCACAGCACACCAGACTCATCTCGCAGAATTACCTGTCCCCTGCCGAAGACTGCCCGCTCGTACCCGCTGACCTCGTTCAAGGGATGCCCCATTTCGCGCAGGGCATTCACAGTAGTAGTCGGCATACCTTCTTCTATATCCACACGCCCGCCTGCAGACTCGGCATCGAGACAGAAGCGCGGCAAATCCAACGCGGATTGTGGATCAAGCCCGGCATCCTTCAACGCAGATAAGACTTGCACATGTCCTTGCGGCTGCATGAAGCCACCCATCACACCATACGAGGCGTACAACGAATTATCTGCAACACGCGTGACCATCGCCGGAATGATCGTGTGATACGGACGCTTGCCCGGCACAAGCGCATTGGGATGATGCGGGTCGAGGCTAAAGTTATGTCCGCGATTTTGCAGGGTGAAGCCCCAGCCCTTCGGCACAATGCCTGTGCCAAAGCCCATGTAATTGCTGTTGATGAACGAACACGCATTGCCCATCCCATCCACCACGCTCAAATAAACCGTGCCCGACGAATTCACCGGCGAGCCGCGCTGCGGGTCAACTGTGGCGCGTGTCAGATCAATTAATTTTCGGCGCTCGCTCGCGTATTCCTTCGAGAGCAACTCTTTCATCGGTATCTTCGAAAACGCCGGGTCACTCACATACCACTTCGCATCGGCAAACGCGAGGCGCATGGCTTCGATCATCACATGCATTTTCTCCGGCGAGAGTAACTCCATTGAAGCCAGATCAAAACCTTCGAGGATGTTCAACGCGATCAGCGCCGTGATGCCCTGCCCGTTCGGTGGACATTCAAACACGCGCAGTCCGCGATAATCGACAGAGATGGGACTCTCCCAAGTAGACACATGCGATGCGAGGTCTTCAGCAGATAAACACCCGCCCGCCTCTTTAATCACGGCGACAATTGCTTCTGCAACCGAGCCTTGGTAAAAGCCGATAGCGCCCTGCTCCGCCACGAGTTTGAATGTTCTTGCCAAGCCTTTATTACGGAAGATTTCCCCTGCCTTCGGCGCACGCCCGTCGATGGTCATCTCATGCCCATTCAAAGCGGACTTCAATTGTCGATCCGCGCCGCGACTCCAAAAGTGAGCCGTGAGCGGTGCGACGGGAAAACCTTCATCCGCGAGTCGAATGGCAGGCGCGAGGATTTCTGTCAGCGGGAGTGAGCCGTGTTTCTGAATCAAGTCACACCAACCGGCACACGCCCCAGGGACAGTCACCGTATGCGGATGATAGAACGGCAAACTATCTGCGAGGAGTCCCTCACGCTTTAGCCGCTCAAGCGTCAGCGCAGAAGGAGCGCGCCCCGATCCATTCAGGGCGGTCACTTGCTTGGTCTGCGCATCAAAATACAAGGCGAACATATCCCCGCCAATCCCCGTGGAGGTTGGCTCGGTGACGTTCAACGCGGCGGCGGCAGCCACAGCAGCATCGGCAGCATTGCCACCCTTCGAAAGGACTTCAATGCCCGCGGCAGTTGCCAACGGCTGTGACGTGGCGACAATTCCGCGGCGGGAGTAAACGGGCGAACGACGGGAGGTGAAAGCGGTGTTGATCATGGATTCCTCTTTGAGGTGACGATAAACCACAGACCACGGTCAATCGTCCATCGTCTATGGTCTGATGGAAGTATAATCGCATCAACGAGGTGGACGATGAAAAAACTTCTCTCCCTTTTCTTTGCAATCGGACTTACTCTCTCCGCATGCGGGAAAGCATCCACACAACCCACACCTCCCACAGAAACAGGGACGCTAACCATCACACCGACGGCGACTCAAACGCCTACCGCCACAATCACACCCCTGCCCACTATTCCAACCTTCACCCCGACTTTCGATGTCTCATCCATTGTTACAGTCACACCGGCAGAGAAGGCAGTGTGCCCAAAGGAAAGCCCGAAACTCGAACCTGATTTTAATTTTTGTGGATCAGGCGATTGCTCTGGCAGCTCACTTCCAGAAGAAATTCTAGAGTTCCTCAATAGTGGAGGTTCTCCTAAAAAAATCGAGAAGTATATTACACCTCTTGATGTAAACAATGATGGCGTTATCGAGTATGCTCATCAAAATTATTCGATAATAATATATGCATGCAAAGAAGGCAGTTATAAAACAATCTTAGAGTATCACGGAACGCAAAGAACACCTTATTTAGATCATATTATTGACCTGAATAACAACGCCATTCCCGAACTTATAATTTCCAACTTTGAACGTCGGGCTTTTCGCTCAGTTCATATTTTAGAGTGGGATGGGGAAGAATTTCGGGAGCTAATAGAAAGAAGTTTCGTCAGCTTTTCAAGCAATCCGAACGGTGAAGTAATTACATATAACTGGATAGGTGGAACAGTCATGAATTACGAATTCCGCGATATAAACAATGATGGATTACAAGAACTTATAGCAGTTGATGAAATTCCATGGGCAGACCCAGGCGATCTTTCAAGCGGGCTGCCGTGGCGTGAAGAAACAGTTACTTTAGGTTGGGATGGAAAAAATTACACCGTTACAAATATTGATTATTCACCGCCTCAATATCAATTCCAATCCATCCAAGATGGAGATAGGTACACAGAAACGCAAAAATACAAGGAAGCTCTTGAACTATATAAAAATGCAATTTTCGATTCCGACCTAGAGTGGTGGTCAAAAGATAGGCAAGAATACGAAAGCTATGCAGTACTAAATGATTGGTTTCATAATGCGATGAGTTTAATGATTGCAACAGCAACTCCGTACCCGACTTTACCACCAGTTTTTCCTGACCCCGCCGAATATCCCAGCCTCGCTGCCTACGCCTATTACCGCATCTTCCTCCTCCAACTCGTGCAGGGGCAGGAAGCAGAAGCCGCCTCCACGTACCAAACGCTGCAAGATACTTTTGGTTCAGACCCTTATGCAAAACCTTATATAGAAATGGCAACTGCCTTTTGGGAAGCATATCAGTCCATGCATAAGATGTACGATGGCTGTGCGGCGGCGATCCAATACGCGGCGGAACACCCAGAGATTTTGACTCCGCTCGGCAGTGATTATCATGGTTGGCAGAGTCACATCTACGTGCCTGCGGATGTCTGTCCATTTCGGTAATTATTTAGGTGACAATCATCTGAATAACAGCTTACTCATTGCTTTCATTTTTCATCAATAAATTTCTGCCCTTGAAATAATCCGAGACTGCCAAGTCAAACGGACGCTTGCCCTTTTCCGCAGCTTCTGCTGTGTATTGCATCCGCACTTGCTCATTGTCCATTGCCAGGTGTGCGTATGCCACTGCAAGTTTAAAGCGACGCCGGTGTTCCACCTGTGCCGCGCTCCACTTCACTTTAGACATATCTGGTGATTTCGAAATGGTCTGTTCCCCATATCGTATGCGGTACACAAAGCCTGCCAATCGTCCGCGTATTTGTTGAAGAGCCGGGTTTAGCTTTACTTTCGCCATGTTTCCTCTATACTTTTACCCACAATCCTGTACTAATCCTGTACTACTTTCGTAGTATAGAACCGATTATAGCCCAAATATTTGCTCAAGAAGTTCCACTGGTTTGCTACAACTGTGTCATTTTTTATACCTTGATATAATCACATCACTTCTATGCGGAGGGCGCAAGATGACTCAAGTGTATGACTATGTAATTATTGGAAGCGGCTTCGGGGGAAGTGTATCCGCCATGCGACTGACCGAAAAAGGCTATTCCGTTCTCGTCCTTGAAAAAGGAAAACGATTTGAAGATAAGGACTTTGCCAAATCCAACTGGCAATACTGGAAGTATGTTTGGCTCCCCGCTCTGCGCGCGCATGGCATTTTGCAAATTTCCATTCTCAAAGGCGTGATGGTCTTGCATGGTGCAGGCGTGGGCGGCGGCAGCCTCGGCTATGCCAACGTGCTCGAAGTGCCCACCGATGAAACTTTTGCCACTCCCGCCTGGAGTCAAACCATCAAATGGGGCGATGTGCTTCGTCCGCATTATGAGACGGCGAAGAAAATGCTCGGCGTGGCGCGTAACCCCAAACTTTGGAAAGCGGATTTGCTGCTCAAAGAAATGGCAGAGGAACGCGGCATGGGTCACACTTTTCGTGCGACGGATGTCGGCTCTTACTTCGGGGAAGCTGGGGTGATCGTCCCAGACCCCTACTTCGGTGGAGAAGGTCCCGCCAGAGCGGGCTGTCAGCATTGCGGCGGGTGTATGGTGGGATGCCGTCATAACGCAAAGAATACACTGCCGAAAAATTATTTGTACTTTGCAGAAAAGCGCGGCGCAAAAGTGCAGGCGGAAGTTGAAGTCATTGATGTCAAGCCATTAAATCCCAACTACGAAATCACCTACCGCGACTCGACAAAACTCTTCAAGCAAACTCACACCGTCCACGCAAAGAATGTCATCTTTTCTGCAGGTGTGATGGGCACGATGAAACTGCTCCTGAACCTGCGCGACGTGAAGAAGTCGCTGCCGAAACTGTCCGCGAAGCTGGGGACGATGGTGCGAACCAACTCCGAAGGTCTGCTCGGAAGCGTGGCACGCAAATCCGATATCAATTATTCAGAAGGTGTCGCCATTTCATCCATTTACAACCATGATGAAATTACTCGCATCGAACCAGTACGCTACCCCGATGGTTCGTCGTTGATGCGCTTCCTTGCTGCCCCACTCATTGACAAGAATTTCAGCGTTCCGCGCCGCCTGCTCAACTTCTTTGGCTGGGCAATCACCCACCCTATTGACTTTGGCAAAGCGCTCTTCCTGCCAGGCTGGGCACACAATGTGACCATTCTGCTCGTCATGCAACATGCCGATAACCGCATGCGCTTCAAGATCGGCAAAAGCGCTTTCACTCTATTCCGCACCGGCATGGTGGCAGAAGAAGAACCCGGCTACACCATCAACGCGCAAGTGGAAGGCTCGCACGAGGTAACCAAAGAATTTGCCAAACGCATCAATGGTGTGGCGCTCGGCTCCATCGGCGAAAATTTGCTCAACCTGCCCACCACCGCCCACATCCTCGGCGGCGCTCCCATTGGCAAAAATGCAGATGAAGGGTTGATCAACGAGAATTTTGAAATTCATAATTACGAAGGTTTATACGTGATCGATGGCTCGGTCATGCCAGCCAACCCTGGCGTGAACCCATCGCTGACGATCACGGCGTTGGCAGAATATGCTATGAGTAAAATAAAAAATCGCTCTACTGAGGGCTAAGCCCCCAGTAGAGCATTAGAACAGCGTCGGCTGAAAAGGCTCGCTTGGTGTTTCAAGGTCGTCCCACGGGAGTGGGGCGATTTTGATTCGAGAAGAGATTTGGCTATGGAATTCTTTTGCGATAAATGGAGCCAGATAATTATCGGGCGAATGACAGAAGACGAACGCTTCCAGCTTCGCGGATAACTGGTCAGCGATTCTGGGAGTCCATTCATCCATCCAAGGCTGGTTGTGACTCATTTCAGGGTGACCGATGAATCGCAGGAAGGTAAAGTCGGCGGTCACTTCTTCAAAGACGGGCACATTGGGTTTACGCTCCCGCGCCTCGAGCAGACTTTCATAGGCACCGCCTTTGATACTTTCATCGCCCGCCAAATCTCGTATCGGACGGGTATCAATGACGACGCGCGCCATGTTGTGGTCGGATAATAATTTGTTGAGCGCGTTACGATACTCGTCCTCGAACCAGTCGAGGTGACGGACTTCCACGCCAAGGCGCACATCTTTTGGAAATGCAGAGAGAAAAGTGGCAAGGTCCGGCATCAGCTTGGGCGAATAGCTTGGGGGTAGCTGCAGGAACATCGGTCCAAGTTTTGAGGCGAGCGGGCGCATGGTGTCCACGAATCCGATAGCGCGGTCGGTGTAATCTTTGAGAGTCCCGTTGTGGCTAATCGCTTTGGGAATTTTGAGACAGAAGCGAAAGTCATCTGGCGTTTGCTCGACCCATGACTCGATAGTCTTTGGCGCGGGCACGGCATAAAAAGTGGTGTTACCTTCGATGGTGTTAACCCGCCGCGCATACTCGCGCAGAAAATCTTTCGACTGCGTGCCTTTGGGGTAGAAGTTCCCTACCCACCCTTTGAAAGACCAAACCGGGCATCCGAGATAAAGAGACATGGGGCAATTATAAAATAAAGAGCCTTCGATCTTTTATCGAAGGCTCGTAGCTGGTTATTTTTTCTTTTCGAGCTTTTCTTTCTTTTCTTTTTTCTTCTTGGCTTCGTCATCTACCATGATGTCAATGGCGACGGCGATGGCTAAGATCAAAATATCGTTCTGCCCCTCTTCTATTTCTACGCCATAAGTATCGGTGATGCGCAACCATTTTTTGGAGACTTCGGCGACCTTATTGCGACCCGCTTTGATGGTGTACTCATGCGCGAGGAAGTCACCTTGCACATCGAGGTCGGGCCCATTCTTCACTTTCACATCCCAACGATCACGGAAGGGTGTGAGAAGCGCTTTCTTGATGGTGGCAAGGTCTTTGCCATCGGCGTCTTCTACCACCATGGTGTCTTTGATAGTGAGCAAACGTTCCTGAATCTGAGCGAGTTTCTTGCCGTTTGCATCTTCAAAGACCAGAGTTTTGCGAATGCGCAAGACCTTTCCGTCTACTTTGAAAACACGTTTTCCTTCTTCGTTCTCGATCCAGAAATCATCTCCAATGGAAATGAGGTTTTGGCGAATTTTATAACGGGTGGACATGGCGAAATTCCTTTTGAAATTAAATTTTTTCAATCAGTATAATCCATGTACGACAGTGACTTAACTAAGTTGCAATTAATTCGAAATGAGTTATTGCTTCCAAACAATAAGCAAAATTTTGTTGATGACCAAAGCAATGGTATATACCCAACCGAGGGTTGGTTTGCCAGAAGCGAAAAGGGCAATGGCACCAGAAGAAAACAGAATCAGTTCCAAGGTCAGGAAAGAAGCGCCGCTTAAAGGGCGGGTTGCTCTGGGGGCAAGGAAAGTCCCCCACACGATAGCGATCAGAAGAGGCAATCCAATGCCAAAAAGAATCTTCAGCAACCAGGTTTGGTGGGTTTTGAAACCCCAAAAGCCAACCGCGGCAAGCATGCACAATTCTAATAAAAATCGTAAGGCTAAATTCAAATATCTTAAGGCATCCATGATTTACTCCAAATTATTTCTGTAACCCAGCCACCAGAGCGAGTACCAGCCTGCGAAAACTTTCATCGCAATCTTGCGGCATGCCAAAGCCACCAGCAACTTCCAAAGTAGCGAACCCGTGCACCATGCTGCGGAAGGCACGTAAACCATGAATGGCATGTTCACCTTTCAATCCCAAGGAAGCCATGATGACCAACCCAACATTCACGGTACGTTCTTCTTCCTGTTGCAACTCTTTAGTCGGTGTCTCTTGCATGCCCGATGAACGCAGAGTGGACATATACAAGCCAGGATATTCTTTCACGTAAGCGCGAAAGGCTTGCGCAGCTTCCATGAATAATTCAGAGCCGCTCTTGCCCATCGCCGCCGAACTAAGGCGGTCTGCAAGTAGTTTGGCATTAAGCACGGCAAGTTCTTGTTGCAAGCCCGGCAACCCATCTACATGGTTATATAAAGACGGTGTTTGAATTCCTAGCTCTTCGGCAAGGCGGCTAAGCGTGAGTGCTTGCACACCTTCTGCATTGAGAATTTCTACCGCAGCTTGCACCACAGCAGTTTTATCGAGTCGAGTACGAGTTTTGCGGGGCATGGTTATCCTTTCAGTGAATTCATAAAGTCGAGCATCAGTGGTATTGTCACTTCAGGCATTTCGGCATGTGGATAATGCCCGGCATTTTCGATAATCTTATAGTCACCGCGCACTGCTTCAGCAACCCGTTTCGCTTCGGCAATCGGGTTCTTAAAATCAGGGTCTTTACTGCCCATCAAGATCAATGCAGGCTGTTTTACATTGGGCATGCGTTCTCCTGAAGAACGTTTCGAGGCACGCATCATTGCCATAACCGCTTCAAGCCGCCCTGGTTCATTGATGTTTTGGGATAACGACTCAAGATAAAGGTCGAAGTCAGAAGGTTTACGGGTTGGATATAAAGACGAATAATATTTTTTCCACATTGCCGCACCCCATGGGCGGGAAAACATGATCGAAAGCAGGACAAGGAAGAAAGGATTGCTATCGCCATCCACGAACGGATCGATGAGAAGCATGCCGCGAATTAACTCTGGCGCCTCTACTGCTGACCAGATGGCTGCTCCCCCGCCCATGGAAGTTCCCACCACGATAGCGGATTCTGCTTTCAGTTCGCGAATGAGCGCGAGAATATCTTCACCAATGGCTGCCACTGAGAAATCATCCCAAGTCGTGCTCGTCTCCCCATGCCCGCGGACGTCCATGGTAGCAACGCGATAGCCAGCTTTGACCAGTTCCGGCACGACAAAACGATATTCGCCACGCACATCTCCTAAAGACGGCACACATACCACCAAAGGACCTTCTCCCTGTACATCATAGGCAATTTGCCCGGTTTTATAATTGAAAAATCTTGTTTCCATCGCTTTCTCCATAATACTATTTATATTAGTATTTTAACTAAACAGATTAGTTTTGTCAAGAGGGAACTTTTCCATACACCCATGCGTTTATTGACTTCACGTATCGATAAGGAGGAAGTATGTCTATTAAAGTGTCTGTGTATATTGCCACCAGTCTCGACGGTTTCATCGCCCGCAAGAACGGCGACCTCGACTGGCTACCCACCCCCACCGAAGGCGGTGAAGATTATGGCTATGCCCAATTTATGTCTACGGTGGATGCCATTGTTATGGGACGCAACACCTTTGAAAAAGTGCTCAGCTTTGGTGGTTGGCACTACGATAAAAAGGTCTTCGTGCTTTCCAGCCGTAGGTTGGATATCCCTCCAGAGTTAAGCGAAAAAGTTGAAACGCTTCACCAATCCCCCCGAGAGTTGATCCGCGAACTGGAGCGGCGTGGCATCCGTCACATTTATCTCGATGGCGGCGTCACCATCCAACGTTTTTTGCGCGAAGGGTTGGTGGACGAAATGATTATCACCACGATCCCTATTTTGATCGGTGAAGGCTTGCCTCTGTTTGGGGTATTAAAAAAAGACATTCAGCTGGAATTGCTGGATGTGAGTTCTTTCTCGAACGGGCTTGTGCAAAAGAAATACAAAGTGCTTGCCTAAAAAACAAAAGAGCGTGATGAACATCACGCTCTTTTGTTTCAAGATTAGAGTTTCAATTGCTCTATCGCCGAGCGGACCACACTGGCGCTGTGCCGGAGAGCATCCATTTCGTTCGGATCTAAATTGGGGAAGAACGTTTGGATGATGCCCTCGCCGCCGATCAAGTTGGGCAAGGAGACGGTCACATCTTTGACGCCCGCCACATCGGGCATGGGCGTACATACCGTGAGAATAGATCGCTCATCTTGTTGAATCACTTCTACGATGCGGGCAATGGCGCTGCCAATGCCGTAATAGGTTGCGCCTTTGCCATCGATGATGCGATACGCCGCACGCCGGACTCTCATATCAATATCTTCATAATCATCGGGGCAAATCGAGATATCTTCGTCTGAACAGAATTCATCAAGCGGAATTCCACCCACGGTAACAAGCGACCATGGCAGCAGTTCCGAGTCGCCATGCTCGCCAAGCACATAGGCATGAATATGCTGAGAGTCAACTTTGAGGTGGCGACCCAGCAGTGTACGCATACGAGCCGTGTCGAGCGTGGTGCCGGTGCCGATCACGCGGTTAGATGGCACGCCCATCTTGGCGGCGTAATGAGCCGCAATGTGAGTCATCACATCCACGGGGTTGGTGGCAATCAACAAAATTGCATTGGGAGCATGAGTCAAAATATTGGGGATCACCTGTTCAAACACTTTTGCATTTCGCCCCAACAACTCCAAACGGGTCTCGCCTGGCTTCTGCCCCACACCAGCCGAAACAACCACCACTTTACAATCGGCAAGGTCGGCATAATCGCCAGCAGTCACCTCTAACTGATTCGCAAAGGGCACGGCATGCAAAATATCATCTGCCTCTGCCAAGGCGCGCGCGTTGTTCATATCCACCAGAACCACGCGCCGCCCTACGCCACGCATTACCAAGGCATACGCAGCAGTTGCGCCTACAAAGCCGCTGCCTACAATTCCTGTTTTCATTGTTAAACTCCTCTATCGTTAAATTTAATAGCTCAGAACCAATAACGAAATGATTTTACTAGAACTCCTCCCAAGTTAACGCGTATAATCGGCACCAATCTACCCCTTGTGAGGAACTCAGTGGACTCTCTTTCCGAACGCCGCAAGGCGATTTTTTATCTTGCTATCACCGCCATTCTTTGGAGCTCAAGCGGACTTTTCGTCAAAATATTGGATTGGCATCCGGTCGCCATCCTTGCCGGACGAAGTTTCTTCGCTGCGATCGTTTTCCTCATCTACTTGCGGCGCATCCCGACTCGCTTTGGGCTGTGGCAGTTACTGGCAGCTGCCATGTTCATCCTGACCCAGTTCTTATTTATCACCTCCACCAAGATGACCACGGCAGCGAACTCGATCTTCTTGCAATACACCATGCCCATTTATGTGGTTTTGTTAGCCTATTGGTTCCTCGGTGAAAAACCCTCACGCACAGATTGGCTTGCCATGTTGGTCATCTTGATTGGGCTAGCATTGTTTTTCGGAGATGAACTTAGCACAGAAGGGTTTTATGGCAATTTACTCGCCATCCTTAGCGGTGTGACTGGTGCGATCATGATGGTTTCCTTTCGCGCGCAAAAAGATGGCAACCCAGCAGAGAGTAACCTCATCGCGTTTCTCGTCACCGCCACATTTGGTTTTCCTTTCATCATGAAAGAAACGTGGACGGTGAACAGCATTCTGATCCTTGCCTTCCTCGGAATTTTTCAAATTGGGGTGGCATTTATCTTTTTCTCCAAGGGCATCAAACACATCCCGGCATTGGAGGCAAATCTGATCGGTACGCTTGAGCCGGTTCTTAATCCCATTTGGGTGTTCTTGTTCTATGGCGAGAGCATGGGCAAGTTTGCGCTCATCGGCGGATTGATCGTTTTAAGCGGTGTCATTTTGAGCGCCGTGGGAAGTGCAAAGGCTACCCAAAACCACTAATGTCAGAACCATAGTCAAATTTATGGGCGACACGTTTGAAGTGATGAACAACAAAGACACGCCTGGAAGGCATATATCAAGCATCATGCAAACTGACCTGTTACTGAAACGCCTCAAAACCTTCGAATTCCTGCGCGGACTCGATGACGAGACTCTGTCTATGCTGGCAAAGAGCGCGGTGTGGAAAGTCTTTCCGCCGAACGCAGTTGTGTTTTGGGAAGGGAACGTGGAAACGAATCTGTTCTACCTAGAATATGGTTCGCTTAAAGCCATGCGCACTTCACCCGATGGGCGTGAGCAGGTATTGAGTTTCATCAAAGCAGGTGAAGTGTTTAATGAGATCGGCGTGTTCGCGAAAAAGCAAAACCCCGCCACAGCAGTCGCTTTGGAAGAATCGGGGATTTGGTTAATCCCACGCAAGGCGTTGGAAGAGATCGTGATGGTATATCCGCATACGGCGATGCAGATCATTGAGATGCTGGCGAACCGCATCATCACACTCGCCACGCTGGCAGCAGACTTGTCGTTGAAAACGGTCGAGGCGAGGTTCATTCAACTGTTGCTCGACCAAGCCGAAGGGGATGTGATCGAGCGCAGGCGTTGGACGAATCAGACCGAGTTGGCAGCGCGTCTTGGGACGGTTCCCGATGTGTTAAGTCGTGTCATCCGCGAGTTGACCAAGGCAGGGCTGATCGAGGTGGACAAACAGCAGATCCGTATTTTGGATCAGGCGGGGTTGGCAGAGCGGGGCAAGATTCGGGAAGAATAAAGATCGGGGCAAGAAACCCGACAAAAGTCGGGGCGCGAAGCGGGGGAAAGCGATAAAGTCTGGTGTATCAAAAAGGAGTTCGCATGCCAGACATCTATTTCACAGACACAAAATCAAAAGCGGTCTTTTCAAGCGACGGACCGAAGCCGCAGTTCCTGCTTGACAGCGAAAATTTCAAGGCGCTGGTCGTAGGGTTGGAAGCAGGGCAGCAACTGCCGCCGCATCCCGGTGAAGCGGCAATGTATCACTTCCTCGAAGGCGAAGGCTTGATCTTCGTTGATGATGAAGTGTTCGATATCAAACCGGGTGTCACGGTGGTGGTGCCGGGCGGTTCAAAGCGCGGCATTACGGCAAGGACTCGCCTCGTCTTCCTCGGTTCGAAAGGAGCAGCATGAATACCCTCAGAGTCGCGGCTGGGCTTGCGCTTCTGATCGGCGCATTATCGATCGTTGCCGGTGGAATGGCGATGCGCGGCTGGAACCCAGGCTGGAGCGTGTTGAAGTGGCTGCCTGTCTACAACTTCAGCATGGGAATCTTGACGGTACTTATTCCTGCAATCCTCATCTGGAAAAATCATCCGCTTGCTTTTGTGGCGGCGATCGCTTTCTTTGTCATTCACTTGATCGCAACCGCAATCCTTTTACTGGCGTTCCGTGATGTTGTGGCGACACAAAGTTTGCTGGCAATGTCGTTCCGCCTGATTGTTTGGATAATCATTCTTGCGTTGATGTATTTCACGAAGAATCCAAGTTTATAAATAAGGAAAAATAAAATGTCCATCCCCTATATCTTTACTACACTGTTTTACACCTTCGTCGGTTTGTTCATCGCAGCCGATGCCACACTGGTCAGTTTCAATCTGGCAGGTGCCTTCCCCGCTTTACGCTGGGTGCGTGTCCACTTCATTACGCTGGGCATTCTCTCGCAGGTTGTCTTTGGGTTGCTGCCTTCCCTGGTGGCAAGCCACGCCCAAAAAGCCAAGCCCGCCATGCGCTGGGATATTTGGCTTTCACTGAATGCAGGCTTTGCCTTGTTGATTGCGGGCTTCTCAGGCATGAACCATCCGCAAATCTTTGCGGGCGGCACATTGGTCTTTATCGCCACATCACTTTTGCTTGGGCAACTGTGGAATCTACGCAGCGGAGAAGCGCCCGCCAGCCTGAAGTTCTACATCACAGGCGTGACGTATCTTTTGCTGGGCATCATCCTCGGCACAGGCTTGTTCCTGAATTGGAGTGAGGTGCTGCACATCCGTGTGCCGCTTGAAGTTCACATCCATGCCAACTCTTGGGGTTTCATGTCACTGGTCTTTGCGGGCTTGCTCGTGGATTGCATCCCGATGATCACAGGCAAACCGCTTGGCGAAAAGAAAGCCATCAACTCGATCTACTGGGGCATGACCCTCGGTGCGTTTGGCATCATCCTTGGTCCGTGGATTCCTGCCAGCATCAGCGAACCGCCCACCGTTGCAGGTTTGATCATGCATCTGGCGGGGACGATCTGGCTGGTCGTTTTGATGATACGCGCTCTCAAAGCAAGCGGGCATCTCTCACAGGCAGGCGGCTGGCATTTGGTCGCTTCATATGTGTGGATTTTGATGCCCGTACTGGTTGCCCCGACGATCTTGTTGAAGCTCATCCCAAGCGGACCTGTCGAATCGACCGCGCCTCAACCTTTAATTTATGGCTGGGTTTTCCAATTTGGCATTGCCCTCATCCCGTACATTTTCCGCCGCACCCTACTCAAAGAGAAAAATCCCGCCCTTGGCGGCACCTGGCTGACGCTCGCCCTGTTCGCTCTCGGCGGGCTGATCATCTGGGTCAGCATCTTCTCTCCGATCGAAAACATCCTCTATGGAATCGGGTTTGTCCTGTACACTGCCGCCTTCATCCCACCACTCAAAGAACTGCTCGATATCGTCCGCAAGGCGACGATGAAATTTGAAGAAGCATAAAATTGAAAGAAGAGACAGTCACCTCAACAGTGACTGTCTCTTTAAGCTGACGAATGTTCAACAGGGGCAACAGGCTTGAAACGAAGTCACCCGCCCAAGTTGCAAAAAGAGCCGGTTTCATATCCTCAAATTTTCAGCTACAATTGTTTCACAATTTATTAATCGAGGAACCCTATGAACCCTGTCAGCAAACGTTCTGTGATCGCCATCATCATTGCCGTATTGATCGTATCTGGGCTGGCACTTGCCGGAAGCCAAGGCGGAAAGACCGTTAACGGCTTTCCTATCTTTGCCATCTGTGTTGCGGTGGCAATTGGCATTCAATGGGTGGCGTTTCTGCCCGCCTTTGCCATGCAGACCGAAACGTTTTACGACCTGACGGGGAGTCTTTCTTTTCTCACTACAGCCACGGTTGCTATCTTGCTCAGCAAGGCAAGTGATATTCGATCTTTGTTGTTAGCCGGAATGATCGCTCTCTGGGCATTGCGGTTGGGGACCTTCTTATTCACAAGGGTTCGCGCCGCCGGAGAAGACCGTCGCTTTCGTGAGATCAAGCCGAACTTTGCACGTTTCATGTTGACCTGGACCCTGCAAGGCTTATGGGTTTCTTTTTCAATGGCAACGGCATTGGTGGTAATGACATCCACCACACCAGTGGGCATGGACATTTTTATGGTCGTCGGTTTTGTGGTGTGGTTATTTGGCTTTGTATTTGAAGTGACTGCCGACCAACAGAAGCGCACCTTCAATGCCAACCCTGCCAACAAAGGCAAGTTCATTCGCAGCGGGTTATGGGCATGGTCGCGGCACCCGAATTATTTTGGAGAGATCGTGTTGTGGATCGGCATTACCCTCATTGCGCTGCCCGTGTTGCGCGGTTGGCAATGGGTCACGCTTATTTCCCCGCTCTTTATCACCCTTCTACTCACCCGCTTAAGCGGCGTGCCCTTGCTTGAAAAACGCGCCGACAACGAATGGGGCGGGCAAGCAGAGTACGAAGCCTATAAAGCCAAAACTCCGGTGTTGATTCCGCGAGCGCCCAAGCCATAAGGCTTGCAGTTAAAACGTCTCCCCTTTTGCCAGCATCTGCACGAATTGACGGATGCGCTTCTCGCGCGTTTCGGCTTTCTTCGCTGTTTCAATTCGGAACAAGAACGAATAGCGTTTCGCGCCCGTCAAGGTCTCAAAAAAGGCTTTGGCTTTTTTATTCTTCTCCAACGCGAACTGGAAATCTGCGGGCACTTCCATATTCTTCGGTGACGAATACGCCGCAGCCCAACGCCCGTCCTGTTTCGCCGCTTCGACCGCTTTCAACCCTGCAGGTTTCATCTCCCCATTCGCGATCAGACCAGCCACCTTCTCCACATTGATCTTCGACCAAATGCTCTTCGCTCTGCGCGGCGTGAATTTTTGTAGAAAATATTGCTCGTCAAAACTACCCTTCTGCCCATCGATCCAGCCATAGCACAAAGCGACATCCAACGCCTCGGCATACGTGACCGTGGAAATCCCAGCCGCTTTCTTGGCGATCTTCAACCACAAGCCAGCAGACTTGTCATGATTCTTCGCAAGCCACTCTGAAAATTTCTTTTTGGATTCAAATGGAAGGATGGGAAGTTCAGTTGAGTTGGGCATGGAGATATTTTACATTACAAGTTCATCTGCTAAATCCGCTGTGGTGACTTTTATAAGGAATAAAAAAATAGTAAAATACGAAAAGTTATGGAAATAAATAGATGGGAGATTGATCATGTTCTATGGCTTCGCTGTTTTATTTTTCGTCCTCAGCTTGGCGACCGGGTTCCCCGCCCTCTTACGCCTCTCCAAAATGGAGAAAATTCGCAAAAATGGTGAAAGCACCTTTGGGGCTGTCCGCGCCGCAGAAAGTGATCTCGGCTGGCTGATGACGGGCGCCATGGGCAGAGTGACGCATCCGCTGATCGAGTTTCAGGTCAATGAGAAGAAACACACCATCCAAGTGAGCGACAACCGCGGATTCTTAGCGCCGCGCTATGATGCAGGCGATACGCTCGAAGTCATCTACGACAAAGACACGCCCTGGAAGGCATATATCCAACAAGAATGGCGCATCGCCCGAGCGGACTTGTTCAAATCAGTCGCAGAGATCATCCTGGCTGTTGTGCTTTGGGAAACAGGGGTGTCTTTGGGAATGCCTTTATAGAGAACGCCGAAAGAGGATGTCTTTTGCCGTTATACTTTCAAACAGGTATAAGAGAACACCTCTATGGAAATCTCAAACACCCTCTATGTGACCACCCCCAAAGACTGGCGGACTTGGCTCAAGCAGCATTACAAAAGCGAAGCCGAAATCTGGCTGGTCTACCCCAAGAAAGCGACAGGCAAGCCGCGCATCGAATACAACGACGCAGTGGAGCAAGCCCTGTGCTTCGGCTGGATTGACTCCATCATCAAGACCTTGGACGACGAGCATACCGTCCAGCGATTTTCACCGCGCAAGCCAAAAGCCAAATACTCGCAAGCCAACATTGAGCGCCTGCGGACATTGGTGGCGGAGAAGAAGGTCATCAAAGAAGTAGCCGATACTTTGACCGAGGTCTTGAGTGCTGAATTCACCATCCCGCCTGATATTTTGAAAGCAATCCAAACAAACAAAGATGCCTGGAAGAATTTTCAGAAATTTTCGGACGCCTACATTCGCATCCGCGTGGCGTTTATTGATGCGGCACGCAAACGTCCCGACGAATTCAAAAAGCGATTAAAGTATTTCATTGAAATGTCCGCCAAGAACAAGCAGATCGGGTTCGGCGGAATTGAGAAGCATTATTAGAACTTGTCTCAAAAATACCGTGTCACCCTGAGGGAGCGTTCCCTTCGACAAGCTCAGGGCAGGCTTCGCGACCGAAGGGTCTCTCACCCTGGGCGTAAAGATCCTTCGCTTCGCTCAGGATGACATTTTTGAGATGACTATATCAAAGAGGAACTCATGACCCACCCACTTATTGACCAATTCCGCTTTACCCGTAGTGAATGGCTGCGCGGGCTGGAAGGTGTGACCGAAGAACAGGGCGCGCTCCACTTCGGACAGATGAACTGCATCAGTTGGCTTGTCGGTCACCTTGCCTGGCATGAACAACGTTCGTTCTTGCAGCGTCCGCAAAATATTATTTTGTTCCCAGAATTGAATGAGATCTTCGCATTCCGTGCGCCGATGAGTACACCCTCCCTGAAAGAGATGCTTGAGAAATGGCACACCGTCACCCAAGCCTCTGAACCCTATCTCGACTCGTTGACAACGGAAACCCTGCTGACCAATTTATTGCTCAACGGTGAACCCAGCAGACAGTCTCGCGGCACCGCTTTGCGTCGCATTACCTATCATTACTGGTTCCATTTGGGAGAGATATTAGCCATCCGTCAGATGATCGGCGGGAAAGACCTGCCCGAGTTTGCAGGGAACATCGAAGAAGAAGCACCCTACCGCCCTGAGTAAAATTTAATCATGCCAGCCCGCAGAACCACACCCAAAGGGTATCAAAATGCAAGAGAACTTCGCAAGGAGCCTACTCCCGCCGAAGCCAAACTGTGGGCGTACCTCCGCAATGACCAGTTAGGCGTGAATTTCAGAAGACAGCACGCCATTGGAAATTACATCCCTGATTTTTGCTGTATCAAAAAGAAACTTATCATCGAACTGGATGGCAGCCAACACCTTGACCAAGCCGAGTATGACGCGGAAAGAACAAAGTATTTTGAGTCTTTGGGATATAAAGTGATTCGATTCTGGAATAACGATGTGATGAAAGACATTAATGGGGTGATTCGGGTTATTCAGGCTGCGCTAGAAAGCAAAACATAAAACCACCCCCACCCGTCCTCCCCCAAATGCGACGGTACTTCTGTCGCATTTGGGGGAGGTGCCTGCGATAGCAGGCGGAGGGGGTCACTCCCCCGTCGGCACCCAGATGTTCTTGACCTGAGTTGCCTCGTGCAGGAACTCGTGACCTTCGCCCTGCTCGCGGTCGAGCCAATCGCGAGGCAGACCGTAGCCTGTCCATGTGCGCTTCATATTCGCGGCGGACTCGTTCTCGACGTGGTAACTGCCTTCCGCCGAGCCGAAGTACCAAAGCGAGTCCACGTCTTCGTGCTGGACGAGAGTTTTGGTCAGGTGGTCACGGTCACCTGTGACGATGTTGACCACGCCGCCAGGCACATCGGACGTGTCGAGCACCTGATAGAAGTCTGTCGCCGATAAAGGATATTTCTGGCTGGGGATCATCACCACGGTGTTGCCGCGTGCAATCGCAGGCGCCATGAGCGAGACGAATCCAAGCAGGGGCATTTCATCGGGGCAGGCAATGCCGATCACACCGACAGGTTCATTGACCGCGACGGTGATTCCACGCAGGGTGGTCTCTTGCACGGTGCCGCCGTATTTATCAGCCCATGCCGCATAACTGAAGAGACGTTCCACCGCCGCGTCCACTTCGGCTTGCGCGGACTTTTGCGTGCGTCCCGTCATTTCGACAATGCGTTTGACAAACTCTGCATTGCGGGCATCGAGATTCTCCGCGACGAAATATAAAATTTGCGAACGGTTGTATCCATGCCGCATCGCCCAACCTGGCTTGGCGACATGCGCCGCGTGCGCCGCTTCCACTGCATCGCGGATGTCTTTGCGATTACCGTCACCGACTTGACCGATAATTTTTCCTTTGGCGCTCAACACCGTCGTGGTGTATGCGCCGTCGGGTCGCACCTGTTTGCCGCCGATGTACATCTTTGGCGTGCGATCTATCGGCGGAAGCGAATGTCCATTTGCCCGCCCTTCGACTTTGCTCCCGTTGGTCGCTCCGCTCAGGGTGGCTGAAACAGGAAACGTTGGAGTATGAGCGCCCCAAACCGCCGCATCACCCTGAGCGGAGGGCGTGTCCGTCGCCCGTAGTCGAAGGGCTGGGCGCGGACGTTCCATCCATTTGGGTCGCAGATATTCAAATAAGCCTTCGCGTCCGCCCTCGCGTCCGTAGCCCGACTCGCGATAGCCGCCGAAGCCCGACGCGCCGTCGAATTGATTGGTGCAGTTGACCCACACCGAACCCGCTTTGATCTTGCTCGCGACATCGAGCGCGAGGTTGATGTTATCGCTCCACACACTCGCCGCGAGACCATAGCGCGTGTTGTTCGCAAGTTCGATGGCTTCGCTCGGCGTGCGGAACGTGAGCGAGACCAGCACGGGTCCGAAAATTTCTTCCTGCACCGTTGCGGCGGCAGGGTCGAGACCCGTGATCAACGTCGGCTTATAAAATAAACCTTTTTCAGGCAACGCGATATTCGGCTGAAAACATTCGCCGCCCTCGGCAATGCCCGTCTTCACCCAACCATCGATCGTGTCCCATTGACTTTGGTCAACGATCGCGCCCATGTCGATCGACTTATCCAGCGGGTCGCCCACGCGCATGTGTTCCATGCGAGCCTTTAATTTTTGGATGAATTTCCCTGCGACATTTTCCTGCACTATCAGCCTTGAGCCTGCACAACAAACCTGACCCTGATTAAACCAAATCGCATCGACCACGCCTTCAACTGCTCCATCCAAATCGGCATCGTCAAACACGACAAATGGACTCTTGCCCCCAAGCTCAAGCGAGAGCTTTTTCCCAGAGCCAGCCGTCTGCTTGCGAAGTGTGCGCCCAACATCGGTTGAACCCGTGAACGCGATCTTATCCACATCGGGATGCTCGACGATCATCGAGCCCGCGCTGCTGCTTCCAGTGATGACATTTACCACGCCAGCAGGCAACCCCGCCTCGGCGACAATTTCCGCAAATAGCAACGCCGTGAGCCTTGTGTACGAAGCAGGCTTCAACACGACAGTATTGCCCATCGCGATCGCAGGTGCGATCTTCCATGCCAGCATCAACAGCGGGAAATTCCACGGGATGATCTGCCCGACCACACCGACGGGTTGATAGTCACGCAGTTCGGTTTCCATGAGCTGCGCCCAACCCGCATAATAGTAAAAGTGACGCGCCAAAAGCGGCACATCAATATCACGAGATTCGCGGATCGGCTTGCCATTGTCCATGCTTTCAAGCACCGCCAGCAAGCGCGAATGTTTTTGAATGTTGCGGGCAATCGCGTAGAGATAACGAGCGCGAGTCACGCCTGGAGTCTTGCTCCAAGTTTTGAACGCGCCACGAGCCGCTGCAACCGCTGCGTCTACATCTTTTTTCTCGGCTTGAGTGGTCTCGGCAAGTAACTCGCCATTCGACGGGTTGTACGAAGGATAGAACTTCGCACCTTTCGGCGTCACCCACTCATTGTTGATGAACAAGCCGAACTTGCGTCCATGCTCATCCAGCCACGCCTTGACAGCATCCGGCGCTTCGGGCGCAGGTCCGTATTCCATGGTGTTGAAGATTTCAAGTATTTTTGACATAAGTAACTCCGTGATACGTCTTACCAACAAGCAAGGTTCATGATCTACATTGACAATGTCGCAGAAGGCGATTCAACCCGTTCAACATCTGAACGCTGCTTTCCAATGATAAACAAACGAAATTTAGCTGCGATCTTCTTTTTTGAATCATCTTGCGTAAAGTAACTGCGGAAGGGCATTATCCTTCCATCATAAAGAACAACGACAATCCGATAGACATTCGTCGAATGCCCTGTACCCGATTCTCCTCTGGAAACCTGAGACTGAATATCTACGATATCGTCAAATGGGATTTCTTTGGTTTGTCGAAACAAAAGGTAACTATAGCGCAACTGTAAAATACGCGTGGATTTATCTGCGGTGGCGGTCAGGGTGCTGGAGAAAAGAGTCGCAAGCACCCCGAAGATCAAGAACGCCCAACCTGCCAGAACAAACATTGGAAGTTTTTTGTCCAGCGAAAAGAATACAGGGCTGACGAGTATAAATATCGGACCGCCGATCCGAAAGAAATTCATGTCTTTATAGGTCAGTTGATTCTTATTATTGCCCATCGTTGGAGTTATCCCATCGGCATGTGATGTTTCGCGGCGTAGTGACCTGTGAGATAGTGATACAACTGCCGCTCGATGTCGGTCAATAAGCTGCTCGCACCAAAGCGGAAGAGGTCATTCTTCAGCCACTCGTCGCCGAGTTCTTCCTTCATCAACGACTGCCATGCCAGCGCCTGCTTCGCGGAGCTGATTCCGCCCGCGGGCTTGAATCCTACTTTGTAGCCAAAGCGGTCGAGATAATCACGCAGGGCGCGGATCATGACAAGGCTCACTTCGAGCGTGGCGTTGGTCGGCTCTTTGCCTGTGGAAGTCTTGATAAAGTCCGAGCCTGCCATCATGGATACTAAACTGGCTTGGTAAATATTTTTTAGTGTGCCGAGTTCACCCGTGGCAAGGATGGTCTTCATGTGCGCGTCACCGCAGGCTTTGCGGAATTGTTGCAATTCGTCGTACATCGCCTGCCAATCGCCTGTCAATACATAATTGCGGGCAATGACCACGTCAATTTCTTTGGCGCCTGCTTCCACGGCTTGCTCAATTTCCTGAATGCGCTGTGGCAGAGGAGTCTGTCCCGCAGGAAAACCTGTCGCGACAGAGGCAACTGGAATGGTCGTATTTTGAAGCGCGTGAACTGCATCCGCCACACGGTTGGGGTAGACGCAGACCGCACCGACTTGAATCCGCTCGCCGTTCAATCCAAGTTTTTCCAACATATCGGGGCGAATCGGCTGTTTGGCTTTGGCACACAGACGGTTCACCCGTCCGGGCGTGTCATCGCCTGCGAGGGTGGTCAGGTCAATGCAGGTGACGGCGCGTAGAAGCCATGCCGCCTGCCAATCCTTTTTGACAGTGCGGCGACCTGTGAGCGTGGACGTGCGCCGCTCCACTGCGCTTTTGTTGATGTGCGCGCCCATCACCCAATCCAGGTCAAGGGGCGTGCCGGGGTTACGAGTGTGATTACTGGTCATGAATACTCCATGAATATTGTCTGACATCATTATACAGCGAAAGGATAGGGAGCAAAACTTGCGGCATCATACAGGGTTATGAACTGCAACGAGGTGACCATGTTCATTCAAAATCGAGACTCACAACTTTATACAGTGGAATTCGGCTCAGGTCCGCGCACGATCTTGGCGCATGGCGGTTGGATTGGCAGTTGGGAATTGTGGACGGAACCGTTCGCGCATCTCAGCAAAACCTGGCGGACGGTTGCCTACGACCATCGCGGCTCTGGCGTGACGACTGCGCCGGTTGAATCCATCACGATGGAGAACATGGTTTCGGATATTTTTGCCGTGATGGATGAACTTGGAATCGAAAAATGCGTGCTGGCTGGCGAGTCTGCGGGCGGCATGGTGGTGACGAATGCCGTCCTGCAACAACCTCATCGTTTTGAAGGTCTCATTCTCGTAGATGCCACGCTCCACAATGAGACGGGCAAAAACGATAATTTCATTCGTGGGCTGAAAGCCAATTACGAGATGACATGCGCCGGGTTCGTGGATGCCTGCGTCCCTGAGAGTGAGCCGAGTTTTTCAGAGATCCGCAATTGGGGCAAGAAAATCCTCGCCCGCGCCGCTTCAGACTCCGCCATCAGACTGCTCGAATATTCCCATGGCGTTGACCTACGCCCCAGCCTCGCCAATATAAAAATACCCACACTTATTTTTCACGGTACGCAAGATGTCATCGTTCCGCTAAACGAATCGGAATATGCCGCTTCGCAAATCCCCAATAGCAAACTGCACCTCTTTCAAGGTGCAGGGCATGTTCCAACGATGACTCGTCCGCGGGAATTGGTGGATGAGGTCAATGCATTCTTTGAGTCGTAACGCTTCTAACTTTTAATCAAAATATTTTTCGGGATACTCCCCCACCAACGGCTCATCATCAGGGATGGCAAGCAGTACCGTCGCTTCGCCGGGGTAGAACAAAATTCCCGCCGGGCGTGAGATGACGAATCCGTCATACTCCGAAGTCAACACGCCCAAGACTCGTCCCCACGCATCACGCATTTCCACGAGCGGATCACCCACCTTCACAAGGTCACCCGGCTCTTTGAGGTGATGCACCATACAAGCCTGTGTCACCCGCGCCACACTGCGCCGACGGGTGGCATAGCCTGGGTCTACCACTTTGATTCCGATGATGGCTTCCATTGCACCATCCAACATGCCCGCCCAACGCATCACATTGCGCAAACCCGAAACCGCGGCATGTACCACTTCAGGGTATGGCGTGTACGAACTGCCCAACTCTGCTGTCAACGAAGGGATGCCCGCCAACATCGAAACGGAAGCGGTGGTGGCGCGATGTAATTTCTCGTCAATATATTTGCCCAACGCAAAATCCGCCGTCATGGTGTGACCATACGCCTGCGCCATCTCGTCCATTTTTTGGCTCACGATCTCGGCGCGTTTGCGGGCTTCTTCATCCCCTTTGCGATACAGTACGCGGTCGCGGAAAATAAATGAAAGTGCATGTCCACCCATGCAATGCAGGTCAAAATAAAATGAAGCGGTCTTTTTGATCTCTTCAAACAAACGTCCATATGCCTGTTCCAATGCCGAGGGCGGCATTTTGTCAGGGTCGGTCTTGGGAGCGCGTCCATCAGGGAAGAGGCGATTCGGATCACCGGCGTGATAGTAGGCTTGGCGTTCCAACGTCCGCAAGCCAGCGGGGTTCAAAGCCGGGATAGCGACAATTGTTCCGCGCAATTGATTCACTAATTCAGGTGTTATCAATTTATGAATGACTTGAATGCCTGCATGTTCAATGCCATGAATCCCCGCCGTGATCCAAAACACAGGTCCGTCTTCATGTCCCTGCGCAATGATAACCGGCAGAACGTCCGCACCGCCCACGGGGTGTTGCACCAAAAAATATTCGCCGTACACGATCTCGCCGCGTTTGGCAACGGCAGTACCGATGGTGATAGACATGAAACGTTTCCTCCGTTAACTCACCCCCAAACAAAAGAGTTTATTTAATCTTCCCATCTGAAAGCCACTCGGGGTCTTTGGCAGGTTTCCCCGCCTTCCAGGTTTCTACGATATGCCGCAACATGTCCATGTTGTGATAACGCAAGGCTTCAATGATCTGGGCATATTGCCGATACGACGCCCCATCACCTTCCTCAGAGCTTAACTCTGAATGGACGATCTTCAGCAAAGCCAATGCCAGATCTGGGTTGATCTCGTTCGAATCGAACAAGGTCTGAAATAAATTCAACCGATCGGTGGGAGAAGGCGGGCGAAACAAATGTTTATAAAGTGGAGTAAAGTTCATGCGTCCCTGTATTATACAGTGAATAAAAGAATTATCGGTACGATATAATCCTAAATAGGAGCCCATATGAGCCACATTTCCCCACCTGAATCACAAGAGTATGCCCCTTTTTATTCCGGTTACATCCAACTTGCCAGAGCACGCGGAGATTTAATCGCCGCCCTGTCGTTTCAACCAGATGAAATGAAAGCTGCGATGGGAGGGCTATCTGACTCACAAGCCCGCTTCAAACCCGGACCCGCAGAATGGTCAATCAAAGAAGTTGTATCTCATCTGATAGATGGCGAACGGGTCTTCTCCTATCGTTTGCTGCGTGTTTCCCGCAAGGATAAGACTCCCCTCCCCGGCTTCGAACAGGATGACTACGTCCGCGAAGCCAATGCGGATGAGATCGCCCTTGCCGATTTGCTGGACGAATTTACCTATTTGCGCCGCGCAAATCTGCTTGCCATCAAGAACATGAGCGCCTCCGCCCTTACCGAAGTTGGCACCGCCAGCGGAAACCCCGTCAGCGCCCGAGCTTTGGTCTACATGCTTGTCGGTCATGTGGAACATCACATGGCAAGCCTGAACGAGAAATATCTACCTTTTGCTTAATTTTCAGTGACAGTTCACAAAACAGGATTGTCACTTTTTGTTCTCAAGGATAATTTGATGCCTACCAACAAACACCACCCCATTGCCCCTAAACGACCACACACGTTGACCAGCCATGGCGTCACCCGCGTTGATGAGTATTACTGGATGCGCGACCGCAACGACCCGGAAACCATAAAATATCTCAAAGCGGAAAGTGATTATCTTGAAGAGGTCATGCAGCATACAAAGCCCACACAGGAATTGCTCTTCTCCGAGATGAAAGCAAGGCTACAGGAAACAGATACAACCGTCCCGGAGAGGCGAGGCGAGTATTTCCACTACGAGCGATTCGAAAAAGGGAATCAGTATCCGATCTTTTGTCGTAAAAAAGGTTCTCTCGAGGCAAAAGAAGAGGTCATCTTAGATCAAAATCAATTAGCAGAAGGCAAACCGTTTTGCAGCATCAGCGGAATTCAAACCAGCCCTGATGGAAACAAGCTTGCCTATCTTGCAGATTTTGAAGGCAATGAGGTATACACGCTCTACATCAAAGACCTTGTAACAGGAAGCTATTTTTCAGAAACAATCGGTAATGTTTCAGGCAGCGCCTACGAGCGCATTGGCGTAGATTGGGCGAACGACAATCAGACTCTCTTTTACATTACGTTGGATGAAACTCTGCGCCCGCATAAGTTATATCGCCACATTCTTGGGACGGACCCCAAGAATGATGTTTTGGTTTTGGAAGAAGCGGATGAAGAGTATTATCTTTTCTGTTACAAATCTCGTGATGGCGAACTGATTACGACCTATCATATGAGCACCAACACCCGCGAAGTCCGCTTTATGGATGCGAACGACCCGACAAGTGAACTGCGTATTCTTCAGCCGCGCATCGAAGGGTTAGACTATAGTGCCGCACATCATAAAGATAAGTTCTTTATTGTTCATAACGACAATGCGAAAAACTTCAGGCTGAGTGTTGTCTCTGCCGCCTCGCCCGAAAAAGAAAATTGGGTGGATGTCATCCCACACCGTGAAGATACCTTGGTGGAATACGTCGAGACGTTTGAACATCACATCGTTATTCATGAGCGTAAAGGTGGGCTGAAACAGATCCGCATCAGCGATACGGATGGGAAGAGCAACGTCCGCTATGTGCAATTCCCTGAGGCTTCGTACAGCGTTTACCCCGAAGGGAATTCAGAGTTCGGCACAAATTCGCTAAGGCTGAAATATTCTTCCTTGATTACACCGTTTACTGTTGTTGATGTGGATATGAATACCGGCAAATGGGATATTAAGAAAGTGGAAGAAATCCCAAGTGGGTTTGATAAAGAAAAGTATGTTCTTGAACGAATCCATGCCACTTCTCACGATGGCACCCAAGTTCCGATAACCATTGCTTACCGAAAAGATATGCAAAAGAAGGATAGTTCCAACCCGGCGTTGATGTATGGATACGGCTCGTATGGCGCGACTATCGACCCTTACTTTGACTCGAATCGCTTCAGCCTGATCGACCGTGGATTTGTGTATGCCATCGCTCACATCCGTGGCGGATACGATATGGGGCGGGAATGGTATGAGCAAGGCAAGATGGAAAACAAGCGCAATACGTTTCTAGATTTTATTGCCTGTGGAGAACACCTTATCCATGAAGGTTATGTTGCCAAAGACAAACTTGCCATTCAAGGAGGGTCTGCAGGTGGATTGCTCGTCGGCGCCTGCATGACCATGCGACCTGATTTGTTCAAAGCCGTCATCGCCAAAGTCCCATTCATGGATGTGGTCACCACAATGGAAGATCCCAGCATTCCCCTTACTACTCAGGAATATACCCAATGGGGCAACCCGGCAGATAAAAAGTATTTTGAATATATGCTTTCGTATTCGCCATACGATAATCTTCGCGCTACAGAGTATCCCAACCTGCTCATTACGACTGGATTGAACGATCCGCGTGTGGCGTTTTGGGAACCCGCCAAGTTCACAGCAAAGTTGCGCGAGCTAAAGACAGACGACAATCTGGTCGTCTTTTACGTCAACTACGAATCAGGTCACGCCGGTGCAAGTGGACGTTTCGATTACATCAAAGAGATTGCGCTGGACTACGCATTTTTGATGGATCGAATGGAAATAAAATAGAAATAAGGTGGGGTTTATGGAAGAAGAAGATAATAGAAGTAAATCTTGGCAATGGATATTTAGTGGATTTGTATTATTAATAGTTTCTATTATTTGCTGTAGTGGAATTTGGCATATCGGAATGGCATTGCTAGGGCAAACAACTGAAGAAGTTCAGATTAGTATTGAAGCTCCTGATAACATTGGTCAAGATCAAACCTTTGGCATAACTGTTGCTATCCGTAATATCGGAGAAGAAGAGATCATCCTAAAGAGGATTCACATCGAAGCAGATTTTCACAAAAGATTTGATATTGAATTGATTGATCCGCCTTATCTGAAAGTGTATGAAAACAACGCATTTGGAAATAGCCCAATTTTCCAAATCTATGATTTTTCTATAACCATTTTCCCTGGTAGGGAATTAAGATTAATGCTTGTAGGAAAATCTGAGACTCCTAAAGATTTAGGAGGACAAATCAAGTTTTGTTTTAACTCAAACTACATTTGCAAATCGGATTATCTATTTATAGATGTAAAAGCCGATATCGAGTAAATTAAATAAAGTTCCCGAAGCTTTTCAACTTCGGGAACTTTATTTAATCACTTATGCAGGTTGACCTGCTTTGGCAACCACATCTTCGAGCATTTTGGTCGTCAGAGACTTGGGGCGTTCGATGGGCATACCGAGAGCGCGCATCCACACATAGTTAGGAGTCACACCGAGAGCACGACCTACACCAAATAATACTGTGTAGAAATCAAACTCGCGTACGCCATAGTAATACTGAAGTGTTCCACTAATGGCATCCACGTTCGGGGCGGGGTTCTTGGCTTTGCCCTGTTCCTTCAACACAGCAGGGACTACGTCGAAGACCATATCGGCAAGGCGCACCAATTCATCATCAGGGAAGCGTTTTTTGGCAAATTCCATCTGCGCCGTAAAGCGTGGGTCAGGTACACGCAACACGGCGTGACCATAGCCGGGGATGACCTGTCCACCATTGAGGGTATCCCAAGAGAACTTGTAGAGGTCGTCGCGAGAAGGGACACCGCCAAATTTCTCTTTCACACTGAGCAACCAGCCCAGGCATTCCTGATTGGCAAGCCCATGGAGCGGACCTGCCAAACCATTGAGAGCGGCAGAAAAGGCGAGGTAAGGATCAGAGAGGGCAGACCCAACCAAATGCATGGTATGAGCCGAAACGTTTCCAGACTCGTGATCACTGTGCAAGATGAAGTACAAGCGGGCAAGGTCGGCATAGCCTTTCTTATCCGAAACCTTCATCATGCGGGCGAAGTTCAAACCATAATCTTGTTTGGGGTTGTATTTCGGCTTGCTGGTTTCGCCGAAGAATTTCATGCGGTAGATATACGCCGCAATGATAGGAAGCTTCGCCGTGAGGTCGAGACTATCTTCGAGAGCGGCTTCCCAATATTGATCTTTCTTCATGCTGTGATACTTCGCCGCAAAGACCGAGTCATTCTGCAAAGCGAGCACCGCTTGCGAGAAGAGCGTCATGGGGTGAGTTTCTTTCGGCATGGTCTTCAACATCTTGAAGACATAATCAGGCACGTTCGCGCGTTTTGCCCATTCCGCTTCCACTTCAAGGGCTTGTTCCTTGGTAGGCACTTCGCCGATCAACAGAAGATAGAATAAGCCACCCACCAAAGGCATCTTGCCGCCCTTCGCTTTGGGCAACGCCTTTAGCACTTCTGGAATGGACATACCGCGGAAGCGAATGCCTTCCGCTGGGTCTACGAAAGAGACATCGGTGAGCAGAGATTTGATATCGCGCATACCGCCAACGATCTGACCGACGGTAACTTTATCGACCACAACTTCGCCATGTTCTTTGGCAAGGCTTTTGATGCGTTCACGCCAGGCAGGCAACTGGGCAGACATTTTTTCGTGCAAAATCATGGGAGGCTCCTATTTTTCAATACAAAAGTCGAAAGCCATTCTGACCTTCGACTTTTGACCTTTGATGGTTATAGACTCACAACGCTCTTGAGGGCGTCGTGTGATTCTCGAACAGAAGCAGCCGATTTCTCGAACATTGCCTTTTCATCGGCATCAAACTTATATTCGATCACTTTTTCCATGCCGCCTGCACCCAACATGACGGGCACACCGAAGTACATATCGTTCAAACCATATTCACCCTGCATCAACGTAGCGCAAGGGACGATGAGTTTCTTATCCTTCAGAATGGCTTCTGCCATCTGAACACAAGCCATGGAAGGCGCATAATAGGCAGAACCCGTCTTGAGCAAGTTCACGATCTCGCCGCCACCCTTGCGGGTGCGGTTGACGATCGCTTCGAGCTTATCAGCCGGGAAATATTCCTTGAGCGGCACACCTGCAATGTTGGAGTGACGAGTAAGCGGAACCATTTCATCGCCGTGCCCACCCAACACATAGCACTGCACGTTCTCAACAGACACATTGGCTTCCATCGCAACGAAGGCACGCATACGAGCAGAGTCCAAAATACCGGCCTGACCAATCACACGTTCACGCGGCAGGCCGGTCTTCTTCATAACCAAATACGCCATCGTATCGAGCGGGTTGGTGAGCACAATGAAAATCGCATTCGGAGAATATTTCAAAGTTTCAGTGGCAGCCTTGCCCACGATCTCAGCGTTGGTCTTGAGCAAGTCTTCACGGCTCATGCCCGGCTTGCGAGCAATACCAGCGGTGATAATGATGATGTCTGAATTTTTGGTGTCTTCGTAATTGTTGGTTCCCAACACATGCGAGTCTTTCCCAATGATCGGCATGGCTTCGAGCAAGTCCAGGCTTTTTCCTTGCGGCATTCCCTCTACAACATCCAGCAAAACGACATCGGCGAGTTCGCGCTCAGCGATCCAATGCGCAGCAGTGGCGCCGGTATTGCCTGCGCCAATAATTGAGATTTTCTTCATCGTACTTCCTCCAATGGGATCGGCTAGAAAGCCGTGGTTTTTTATAATTTTATCCGAAAGTGACCTAGACCAAAAGTACAAAATGTCACATTTTTGGACAAATCCACTCAAGAAAACAGACTCGCCGCTAAAAGCGAGTCTGTTGGTGGATAATGCTTAGAGGATGGCTCCTGCACCTTGGGCGGGATCAGCTGACCCGTAGAGTGAGGCGTGGTTCGTCATCCGCTTCTTTCTTAACTGTGGGCTGCTTCCTCTTCCAGCGACTCGAGATAACGGGTCGCCTGAATGGCTGCTGCAGCCCCCATACCCGCCGAGGTGACCACTTGCTTGAAGGTGGCGTCTGCCACCTCCCCTGCCGCGAACACGCCGGGAATGCTGGTTTCCATTTTGTCGTTAATCTTGAGGTAGCCGAGTTCGTTCATTTCGAGCTTGCCTTTGAACATATCAGTGTTCGGCGTATGACCAATAAAGATGAACAAGCCGTCTGTGTCGAAGGTGCTTTCTTCGTTGGTCTGAACGTTCTTGAGTTTGAGGGTGGTGAGCTTGTCGCCTTGCAGCACTTCGGTGACAACGGTGTTCAAGATGAAGTTCATCTTGGGGTGTTCTTTGGCACGGCGCTGCAAAATAGCACCAGCGCGGAATTCTTCACGGCGGTGAATGAGGGTGACGGTTGAGGCATAACGAGTAATGAAAAGAGCTTCTTCAAAGGCGCTATCACCGCCGCCCACAATGACGACCTTCTTATCTTTGAAGAACCAGCCATCACAGGTGGCACAGTACGAAACGCCACGACCGGTCATTTCATATTCGCCAGGGACATTAAGATGAACAGGGTTAGCACCTGTAGCGAGAATGACACTATCGGCATAGTAATCGCCGCTATCGGCAGTGACCTTGAACGGACGCTGGGAAAAATCCACTTCGTGTGCCATGTCAAATTCGACCTTCGCGCCGAAATGTTCGGCTTGCTTCTGAAAGAGTTCGCCAAGCTGCGGTCCGCCCACGCCATCGGGGAAGCCGGGGTAATTTTCGATTGTGTGGGTTAAGGCTGCCTGCCCGCCCAACTGCATACCGGTAAGCACCACAGGGGCAAGCTCTGCCCGTGCGGCATAGAGTGCCGCCGAAAGCCCAGCAGGACCCGCACCCAAGATCAATACTTTTACATGTCTATTATCCGTCATGTTATTTACCTATTCAAAATTGATTTCAAGCATCTATGAGACGATGGCTTATTCATTATTATTACGGCTTGCATTGTATCAGATGCTTACAGGGGTGAAAAGTTGCAGAGAGCTAACGATGGACAAGCGCGTATTAACACTTTTCCAACAGAACCTCCACAGTCTCCACAATCTCTGGCGCGGACATCCACAATTCCTACACAGTAGATTGATAGATTTGGGGTATCTATTTACCGAGGAGAGATTGCCAATGAAAGCCGTTACATACTATTCTTATGGTTCACCTGAAGTGTTAAAAGTAGAGGAATTGGAAAAACCTAGTGTCTCTGAAGATGGCGTCTTGGTTCGTATTCATGCTTCTTCAGTCAACCCCGCAGAATTTTATGCCATGTACGGCTTATACATTATGCGCCCGCAAAGCGGACTCACCCACCCGAAAGATCCTCGCATTGGCACAGACTTTGCTGGCGTGGTGGAAGCGGTTGGCAGTAAGGTCACACACCTCAAACCGGGCGATGAAGTCTATGGCGGGCGGACGGGGGCTTTTGCTGAATATGTCAACGTGGTAAATGCTGTGGTGCGCAAACCAGCCAACGTCACATTTGAAGAGGCGGCAGCTATCCCTACTGCGGCGGTCACCGCCCTGCAAGGATTAAGAGATCACGGCAAGATCAAAGCCGGGGATAAAGTTCTCATCAACGGCGCGGCGGGAGGTGTGGGGACGTTCGCAGTGCAAATTGCTAAGGCAATGGGAGCCGAAGTGACCGGTGTGACCAGCACGAAAAATGTTGAGCTAATCCGTTCGCTTGGCGCGGATACTGTTATTGATTACAACAAAGCGGATTTCATCCAAAGCAATAAGCAATATGACGTTCTCTTAGATATTGCCGGAAGCCGCACATGGAAAGAATATAGAAAGGTCCTCAAACCCAAAGCAAACTTTGTTATTGTTGGCGGGCGGAAGGGTAATAAGTTTATCGGTCCGCTGGCAAACGCGCTTCGGTTGAGAGTTGCGGCATTGGGTGCCAGCCAAACTGTCGCTTTCTTCATTGCCAATTTCACGCGTGAAGACCTTAACTTTTTGCGAGATTTGGTTGAAGCTGGGAAGGTAAAACCAGTGGTCGAAAAAGTTTATCCTCTAGCTCAGGTAGTCGACTCGATGAAGCATTTGGGGACAGGTCACGCATGGGGCAAGATCGTGCTCAAGGTGAAATAAGAGGGCTTCCATTACCAACTATTACTTCGGAACAACGTATACTGAGAATAACCGTATCATAGCTTTATCCCGGAGACCAAATGGAAATCACATACTTTGAATTTGTAAAACATCTCATCCGCTTCAACCGCAACGTGTATCTTGACCATAATGCGACGACACCGGTCAGCGAACACGTACGCAATAAAATGGATTTGGCGTTGAAATATCATTATGGCAACCCTTCGTCCTTTTATGGTATGGGTAGAAAATCGGCGGGATTATTGGAAGAAGCCCGAAGGCATGTGGCAAATGCCATTCATGCCGAGCCGTATGAGGTGATATTTACAGCGTGCGCCACTGAATCAAATAATGCTGTACTGAAATCTGTCGCAGCGCACTTTTACCCTCAAAAGAAAAAGATCATTTCAACACCGATTGAACACCCTTCTGTGTTGAATACATTGGCATATTTAGAAACACAGGGCGTGGTTGTCGAATTTTGCCCAGTGGATCATAAAGGGCGCGTCCAACTCGCTGAACTCAAAAAAATGGTCGATGACGATACCTTTCTAGTCTGCTGCATTCTAGCCAACAATGAAACCGGCGTGATTCAAGATATTCAGGCGGTTACCAAAATCGCAAAAGCGCATGGAGCGCTTATTCTGACAGACTGCGTACAAGCCTTGGGGAAGATGCCGATCGATGTCCATGCCTGGGATGTGGATTACGCCTCTTTTTCGGCGCACAAGTTGTACGGTCCAAAAGGAGTCGGAGCGTTATACGTCAAGCAAGACAGCCCATTCACACCGTTGCTGCATGGCGGGCACCAAGAAAGCGGGCTACGGGCTGGGACCGAAAGCACCCACAATATCGTCGGCTTTGGCGCCGCCTGTCAACAAGTGGACAAACTCCTAGCGCATGTTGACGAAGTCCGCGCATTGAAACGTGATTTGATCCAACGCCTCAAAGCGATCAAGCCAGATTGTGTTATCAATTCGCCCGAGGTGGATTCAGAATGTTTACCGAACACCCTCAGCATCCGTTTCCCTGGCGTGGAAAATTCCGGGCTCATGGGCATGTTGGATTATCGCGGAATTTCTGTCTCGGCTGGCTCGGCATGCAGCACTGGTGAAGACACTCCATCTCATGTCTTAAAGGCGATTGGGTTATCCGATCAAGCCGCACGCGAAACGATACGCATCAGCCTCGGGCACGATACCTCGGCACGAGATGTTCAATATACAGCAAAGGTAGTTCGAGATTATCTCGAAGGTCGGATTTCGTTTGTGAATATGTTAGCTCCTGCGCAACTGAACGAGACGATCCTCTTTAGCGATGATACGTTTATTCTCGATGTGCGTCCCTCTGACGACCGGGCAAAGTTCAAGGGGATACCCAACGCACATGAGGTCAACCCGCTATTTGTTGAAAACTATATAAATAAACTCCCCCGCGATAAGCAGATTATCGTCTATTGTCCCGGTGGCGGACTTTCAGTCATGATCTCTTATTTCTTGAAAGCAAAAGGCTTTAAACGCATTACCAACCTGCGTGGTGGGCTTGAGGCATGGCGCAAACGACGAGCTGACTTGTATGGAAAATACGCGGGGCAAAACGTGACAGTTCTTGAGCCAGATGCTAAACGTTAAGCAAGAGGCGCTAATAATTTTCCTACATTCCCTCCACAATCCCTCCCCTGCCCATCCATAATCCCTCCACAATGGGTTGATACATTTAGACGCGTAAGGACAAATCAAACAATTACCATTGGAGGTAAAAATGAATAAAGGTCCGTTTATTGTTTTACGCGTTCTCGGTGTTCTGCTCGTCCTCGGGCTAATTGCGGGCGCAGGGGCGTTCGGGTACAAGGCTGGCTTGGCACAAGGGATTCAACAAGCCCCTGAAGTTGCAGCCGCTATTGAGAAAGCTGCAGAGAATGGTCAGGTTGCAATGCCTGGCTCACCCATGATGTACGGATATGGCTACCCGCATATGTACGGTTTTGGTCACCCGCACTTCTTCAATCCGTTCGGCGCGATCTGCTTCTCGTTCTTGTTCCTCTTCCTGTTCTTCGGCGCAATGAAGATGCTCTTCTTCCGCCGGATGCGACATGGCTGGGGTCACCACGGACATCACGGTCCCTGGCGCAAAGATTGGGAAGGCAACGTTCCCCCATTCTTCAATGAATGGCACAAGCGCGCTCACGGCGAAAGCACAGAAGGCGAAACACCTGCCGACTCTGAGAAGAAAGAGTAACGTGTGAAATAAAGAAGAAAGAGGAAGAAACGCCTCTTTCTTCTTCCCCTTTCTTAACTCACTATCCATCCTTCCTCATTCCCTTTATACTTTCACCATGCCTGAACTGATCCTTGTTGTTGATGATGAACCCAAGATTGTGCGTATCGCGCGTGACTATCTGGAAAAAAATGGCTTTCGCGTGATTACGGCTGCCGACGGTCACGCCGCGCTGGCAACGGCTCGCCGCGAAAAGCCTGACCTGATCGTTTTGGACTTGATGCTCCCTCTCATGGACGGGCGTGAAGTGTGCAAAACTCTGCGCCGTGAAAGCGATGTGCCCATCATCATGCTCACCGCTCTCGCCGAAGAAGTAGACCAAGTCACCGGGCTGGAGATCGGCGCCGATGATTACATCACCAAACCCTTTTCGCCGCGTGCCTTGGTTGCGAGAGTCCGCGCCTTGTTGCGACGTGCAAAAGGCGAAGTGAAACCTCCCAGCATCATCCGTGTTGGTGGCTTGGAAATTGACCCAGATCGCTACTCGGTCACATTCAACGACGAGCCCGTCAAACTTACTCCCAATGAGTTCAAGCTTTTACAGTTGCTCTCCGCCCGCCCGGGACAGACCCTGACCCGTGAACAATTACTCGAAGATATGCACGGCATCGCATCCAGCTTTGATCGCAGCGTAGACTCGCACATCAAAAATCTGCGAAAAAAGCTGGAAACTGCTTCCGGAGAAAATATGATCGAGACCGTATATGGGATTGGGTATCGTTTCATTGAAATAAAATAAAGCCATGCATATGCGTCGTCCTCACTTTCCGCAAAGGCATCCATCCAATATCGAGCGCCGTCGAAGGCGTTTTTTTCCATTTGCATTTTTCTTCTTTGGTATCTTTTCCCTGTTCTTTGGTGGCGTAGCAGCAATTTTATATTGGGCATTCACAGAATATTCGGGCTTTCGCAATATTTGGTTATTGGTTTGTGCAGCGCCCATTGCCCTGCTGATCCTCGGCGTATTTACCATCTTCACTATGTACATGCGTTTCGGCAAACCACTCGGCGATATCTTCAATGCCATCGATTCTGTTGCGGAGGGGAATCTCTCGGTGCGGGTTGATGAGAGCAAGTCTGACATGTTCAGCGAGTTGATCAAACGCTTCAATAAAATGGTCGAAGAACTGGAACGCGCCGAGCAACAGCGCCGCAATCTCACCGCCGATATTGCGCATGAATTGCGCACGCCTTTGCACATTATTCAAGGCAACCTCGAAGGCGTCATTGACGGTGTGTATCAACCCAGCCCGGAACACATCAACAACACATTGGATGAGACCAAACTGCTGGCACGGCTGGTGGATGATCTACAAACGCTCTCGCTCGCCGAAACGGGACAACTTCCGCTTCACCCTACCCGTTTCCTGCTTGCCGATCTGACAGCGGATCTCATCACCAGTTTTTCAGCACAAGCGAAAACTCAAGGCATCGAATTGACTGCTCATAACGCAGATGGTGAAAAAACGATTGAAGCTGATTATGACAGGCTTAATCAGGTATTATCCAATCTCATTTCCAATGCGTTAAGACATACGCCTGCAGGTGGAAAAATTTCAATCGAAACAGAATCCATAACCGGCGGAGAAAGAAGCGCGCGTATCACCATCCAAGATACAGGTTCTGGGATTGCATCCGAAGACCTGCCCTTTATCTTCGATCGCTTCTGGCGGGCAGATAAATCACGAACCAATCGCTCAAATAGCGGATTAGGTCTTGCCATTACTAAACAGCTTGTACTGGCACACAAAGGTGACATTCGTGTGGAAAGTGAAATTGGAAAAGGCACAACATTTATCATTGAGATATAAAAAGTCCTCCCGTTTGGGAGGACTTTTTATATTGTTTGTGTATCTTTAATTGAAGCTTCCGAAAGCATTCGAAATGACGGGCATAAACGCCATCATACCGATGAACACGATGCAGCCGCAAAAGATGCCAATTACAAAAGCCGGAATCAATACCGAAGCAATTGCCTGCCCCCAGTCAAAACGATTTACTGCTTTAACCGCCATAATATTCAAGACCGTCGCATAAATACTTATAGCAATGCTAAAAATACTTAAACACGCCCCCACAAAAGGAATATTGCTTAAAAAACTAAACACGCTTGAAACGATCGTCATTGGCACAGTAATGGCTGAAATTGGATAAATAAGTTTTTCGAACGTGCCAACCCCGCCAAAGAGTTTTGCAACCCACTGGAACAATGCTGTGGAAAAAGATAGAGCAATTGGGTTAATAACTGCCATAGCAAGCGGAAAGCCACAAATTGCAACGGCAATAGTAACCACTTTATCAGACATATTGCCACCTTGAATCAGTTGTTGTAGAGCAAAACCCATTCCTATCACAACCCCGCTAATGAGCCCTGCGATGGCAGCCCAAATAAGAGCTGTTTGAGTCTTCGCATCTGGACTTTCAGAGATATCAATAAACGTTTGTTCATTTGGTTTTGTAACTGCTTTGATCCATGTTTGAACCCAGCCTGCGGGTCCGGGGTTGGATTCCATTACAGGTGTGTTTGAAGGCATTTGTTCCATTTGAATTCTCCTTTTTCTTTCCAAAGTGATGACGTATCTATTTTAAGCGATGATATTCCGCCTGACCGTACTGTATTTCAACGGCAATTTTCAGAACAAATATCCTAATTTCGATAACAAGCGGTAGAATTGCCGCAATGGAAGTTTCAGAGAAACTACAAGGCATTCTTGCCACTTTGCCCACCAAGCCGGGCTGTTATCTTTATCGCAACGCCGAAGGGACGATCATTTACGTCGGCAAGGCGATCAATTTGAAGAACCGTGTACGGAGCTATTTTCACGCCGATTCGAGTCACGATAACAAAACCCGCCGCCTGGTGCGCGATATTGCCGATATTGAATGGATCGTAGTAGGGTCCGAACTTGAGGCACTCATCCTTGAGATGAACCTCATTAAGAAGCACCGCCCGAAGTACAACATCCGTTTGAAGGATGACAAACGCTATCCATACATCAAAGTTCACTGGAATGAACCTTTTCCAAAAATCACGGTCACCCGCCAAATGGAAGAAGATGGCTCACGATATTTTGGTCCGTACACCTCGGCGTGGGCGGTGTATCAGACCTTGGAAGTACTGCGAAAAATATTTCCCTACTTGACTTGTGATCGCGAGATCACGGGCAATGACCCGCGGGCATGTTTGTATTACGACATCAAACTGTGTACAGGTCCATGCATTGGGGCGGTTTCAAAAGATGGCTACCGCCAAATAATCTCAGACTTGATGGAATTCCTCAGCGGACACAGTGAACCGATCGTGGAACGCGTCCAAGCCGATATGCTCAAGGCATCGGAAGAGATGCGTTTTGAAAAAGCCGCCGCCTTACGAGACCAGTTGAAGGCGATGCAATCCATCATTGAACGGCAGAAAATTGTCTTCGGGTCAGATTACGCAGACTCAGATGTGATTGCCATGGCGCGCGAGGATGGTGAAGCCTGCGTGCAGATTTTCTTCATCCGTGGCGGCAAATTGATCGGGCGCGAGTACTTCATCCTTGAAGGAACAGAGGATACAACCGACAGTCAGGTGATGGAAGAGTTCGTCAAGCAGTTCTATACCGAAGCCGCGAACATTCCTGAGCAAGTGATGTTGCCGCAAGAATTGGAAGAACGAAAGATCATCGCACAGTGGTTGCGGTCGAAACGCGGCGGTGAAAAAGTGGAATTGTTTGTGCCAAATGAAGGTCAGCCCAAAGATTTGGTGCAGATGGCAACTGAAAATGCCACCGAGACGTTGTCCTCGTTGCGAGCGCAATGGCAAGCCGATGCGCACCGACAAGAGCAGGCGCTTTCTGATTTGCAAACTCATTTGAATTTATCTGCCCCGCCAAATCGTATTGAGTGTTACGATGTGAGTCACACCCAAGGCGTAGCAACGGTCGGCGCAATGGTTGTATTCGAGCAAGGCGTGCCCGCCAAACGACTGTATCGCAAGTTCAACATCGACAGCACCAGCATAGGAAACCCGGATGATTTTGCGTCGATGGAAGAGATGCTCACCCGTCGCTTCCGGCGGTGGAAAGGCTCACAGGAAACCGAGTCAGAAGTCGGGTCCAAAAAAGATGAGTCGTTTTCCTTCCTCCCAGACCTGATTATTATCGATGGCGGTAAAGGTCAGTTGGGAAGAGTCGTCAAAGTGATGGAACAATTTGAGATCTTCGACAAAGTTCCGGTTGTGGGTCTCGCCAAACAGGAAGAAGAGATTTTCTTCCCGCACAAAAGTGACCCGTTGCTCCTCCCCCGCCATTCGCAGGGGCTCTACCTTGTGCAGCGGATTCGCGACGAAGCCCATCGCTACGGAATTACCGCGCATCGCAAAAAACGCTCGAAACTGGGTCTTGCTTCTCAACTGGATTCCATCCCGGAAATTGGTCCTACCAGAAGGAAGGCGCTCTTGAAACATTTCGGGTCTATGGATAAGATTAAAGAAGCGAGTGTCGAAGAATTGATGACAGTCAAAGGTATGACCGAGACTGCCGCGAAAAATGTAAAGGCTCATTTAGAATGAAAGAAGTTTGGATCGTAGATGACGACGAAGAGATGGCTCGCGCCGTCAGTTTGATGCTAAAACTGCTGGACTGCACCTCCACCCACTATCTGGGTCCGCGCCCGGCAGCACAGGCATTGCTCTCAGGCAAGCGACCAGACATGATGATTTTGGACATCAACATGCCCGAAGTGACCGGTTTGGACATGCTGGAGTTCTTGCGCCGCCGCCCTGAATGGAAGAATTTACCGGTTATCATGCTCTCCTCTGAAGCCGCCGATGTGATGGTGGATAAAGCCCTCAAGCTCGGCGCAGACGGATATGTGATGAAACCTGTTACAATCGAGGAGCTTGAGAAGGTAATGGCTCAAGCGTTCTACAAAAATATCATAAAGTGAGTAGTTGAAATGGCTGGAAAGAATTCAAAAAATCAAAAAAATAACAAGGTGATGGAAGAGAAGGTCGCCAAGCGCCAAAAGACGGCACAGATTTTGTTTGCCGCTTTTGCCATCCTTTTAATCATCTCCATGGTCCTCTCTGCAGTCGCAAAATATTAGCTTGGTTTCATTGTAAGACCCCTTTGCGCGGCGCCTCTTCGGTATGGTGCCGCGCTTTCTTGTGCAAATTTACAAAACCGACCGCAGACGATATCGTCAATACTTGAGGAATTATGTTAGATAAATTACAAGCCATTGAAGAAAAATTTGAACAACTTGGGCAGGAACTGCTCGTCGTTGGCACCGATTACAAACGTGCCGCCGAGATCAGCAAGGAACGCACCAGCTTGGAACCTTTGATCGAAAAAGCAAAGGAGTATCGCCAAGCAGTGAAAAGCTTGGAAGAAGCCAAGTCCATGCTGATTTCTGAAACCGATGCAGAACTGCTTGCCCTTGCCAAAGCAGATGTGGCTGACCTTGAGCCTAAGATCGAAGAGCTTGAAAAAGTTATCAAGGGCTTGCTTGTGCCGAAAGACCCGCGCGACGACAAGAACGTCATCGTGGAAATCCGCGCAGGTGCAGGCGGTGACGAAGCCGCTATCTTCGCCGCAGACCTCTTCCGCATGTACACCCGCTACGCAGACGAGAAAAAATGGAAAACCGAGATCATGTCTGAAAACGCCATTGGCGTGGGCGGATATAAAGAAGTCATCTTCGAAGTGAAGGGCAAAGGCGCTTATTCGAAGTTGAAATACGAATCAGGCGTACATCGTGTTCAGCGTGTGCCCGCCACCGAATCTCAAGGGCGCATTCACACTTCCACCGCCACCGTCGCTGTGATGGCAGAAGTGGAAGAAGTAGATGTTGAGATTCCAGAAACTGATATCGAGATCGAAGTCTATCGTTCGTCTGGCGCAGGTGGTCAGAACGTACAAAAGAACTCCACCGCCGTGCGCTTGTATCACAAACCCACTGGCATGATCGTCACCTGTCAAGATGAACGCTCACAGTTGCAAAACAAACTGCGTGCACTTTCGATCTTGCGTGCCCGCTTGTTTGAAATTGAAGAAGCCAAACGCCAAGCCGAACTGGAAGCAGACCGTCGCTCGCAAGTCGGCTCGGGAGACCGCTCTGAAAAAATCCGCACCTACAATTATCCGCAAAGCCGCGTCACCGATCACCGCATTGGGTTGTCCAATTACAACCTAGCAGGTGTCATGGATGGTGACATTGACGGGTTCATCGACGAACTCACAACACGAGATCAAGCAGGCAAGCTCGCCGCCAGCGGTGTAGAAGACGAAGAATAAACCAAGGAGAAGGGCGCGGCAACGTGCCCTTTATCAATTATGGACATGAAAAAACTGGCAAGGCTGTTGGCAATCCTTCTGGTTCTTGTCGTTGCATGGGGAACACGCGCCAGCGCAGTGGATAAACTCCCTATCGACTACGACGAAGACGACTACACCCGCGCCGCCCAGGAATACGCGCATCTCATCCGGACTTCGAACTGGTCTGGCTTTCTGGAAACGAACTACCGCCCTGAGCATCCCCCGCTGGCAAAGATCGTCATTGGCATCAGTTTTCTAAGCGCCCCCGAAGAAGACCTGCTCGCCGACCGCCCCACCACCTCAGAACCAAACAAGTACATCCCACGTCCGCTGGTGCATGCTGGGCGCAACATTAACGCCTTCCTTGGTTGGCTGACAGTTCTTCTGCTCGCCATCGTCAACCCACTGGCAGGGTTGGCGCTTGCCACGCACACCTTTACCATCAAATACGTCTCACAGATCATGCTTGAAGCCCTGCCCGCGCTGACAAGTTTCATCATGGTGTTGGCGTATCTGCAATTCAAGAAGAATCGAAAACAAGGCTGGCTGGTAACATCTGCCATCTTCCTCGGTCTAACCGCTGCCTCAAAGTATCTGTACTGTATCATCGGCATCGCCATCCTGATCGATTGGTATCTGACCGCTAAAGACGAGGAGCTGATCAAACCTTTCCTGAAACAGGCGCTCTGGTGGGGGCTTTTGGGAGTGGTAATTTTTTTCGCGGCAGATCCTTATCTATGGGCAGAACCGCTCACCCGTCTGCGTGAATCAGTTTTCTATCATGCCGGGTATTCCACCACTGCCGAAGAAGTGCAGGATGCGGGATTCGTCTTCTGGCAGCAATTCAACTGGTTGTTTGTCTCCCCGAAAATTTGGCATCGGGACATATTTTTCTATGCCCCAGATGTTTGGATCGCGTTTCTGGCGTTCATTGGCTTGGGGCGGTTTTGGAAAAAAGAGAGAGTCTATGTGCTGTGGCTCGGGGCCGCGATGCTGTTTTTGATGTTCTGGCCCACCAAATGGCCTCAATATGTTTTGACATTAACCGTCCCGCTCTCGCTCGCCGCTGCGGAAGGTGTGGCTGAAATTTGGGATCAGGTTCGTGAATGGTGGCGGTTTCGCAAAACAAAACCCGTCTATAATAAATCCGAAGTCAGGCGCGCCATGCCGTGGCTCATCCCGGGCTTGATCGCGTTTGCAGTGCTGACTCTCTTCCCGCTCATTTTCCAATTTATCGTCTCCATGACAGATTTCAACACAGCATCCATCCGCGACGGTTTTCAGGGCGGAATCTGGCGCGCCTTTTGGCAGGGAATCATTGGACAAATTCCTGTCACCGCCTCCGAAGGGGCGCATTCGAAAGAAGTCGGCTTCACCGGGCTAACCACCTACCCGTATATTTTCAATGTGTTCAACACCGGCTACGGAAGCGGATTCAGCAACCTGTTCTTCAACATTCTGTGGACGATCCTGTCTGTAGCATTGCAGGGAGGCTTGGGGTTGAGTGTGGCTTTGCTGCTCTGGCAAAAGGGAGTGCGGTTTAGCAGGTTCTGGCAAGCATTGTTCATCCTGCCGTGGGCAATCCCCGAAATGATCGGCGCGATGATGTGGCTGAACATTTTTCAGAGAGAATGGGGCTGGCTATATCTCGCCGCGGATAAATTCGGGTCCGACTCATTCTTTGGAAAATTTACAAGCACTCTCGCTTCCAGTCCTGACCTGTGGCTGATCATTTTCCTGCTGCCAGCCCTGTGGTACGGATTCCCCTTCATGATGCTGGCTGCCAGCGCCGGTTTGAAGATGATCCCCCGCGAAGTGTATGACGCCGCTTCAATAGACGGCGCGAATGGGATGCAAACCTTCCGCTTTATCACGTATCCGCTTTTGTTACCTTTGCTTCTGCCTGCCATCCTTGTGCGTGGAATATTTGCCTTCAATCAGTTCTATCTGTTTCAAGTTTTTGGCTTCTCCGATGCCACGCTCACAACATTTTCCTACAATACCTTCAACCCAAGTGGTGGGTTCGGCAATGGTGGACAGTTCGCAACGTCGGCTGCCATCAATATCATCAACGTTTTAATTCTTGTTGTATTCGTCTATATCTTCAACCGCTGGAGCAAGGTTGGCGAAGGAGTGACCCATGCGTAACATCTCTTTACTCAAACAGATCATTACCCAGCTTTTGCTTGCATTGATCGGTTTCTTTGTCATTCTTCCAATCTGGGGAATCGTCCGTCTTGCCTTCGATGGCTCGCTCAAAGGGCGGCCGACCGAGTTCCTCCTGCTGCCGAAGGAATGGTCAATGACCGCCTTTTTGAACGTACTCGACAAGCCATATCAATCCGTGGATTTTAACATTCTCCTGCGAAATAGTCTGATTGTTTCATTTGGGGCTGCCATTATCGCCATTGTGCTGGGAATCAGCCTCGCCTACGCTTTTGCACGTTTCCGCTTTCCAGCCCGCCAAGGTGGATTGTTCGCCATCCTGCTAACGGCTTTCCTACCACCGGTCGCCTTTATGACGCCGCTTTATATCCTACTCAGCATGATGCAAATTCGCACCACGCTTTGGGCGTTGGTCATCGTCTACTCTGCGTTTGCCATGCCATTCTGCATTTGGAACATGCGCGCCGCCTTTCAAGCTATTCCAAAAGAAGTGGAAGAAGCCGCCTTTCTCGATGGCGCAGGAGACCTTCGAACATTCCTCTATATCACTCTACCTTTGGCACTGCCTTCCATTGCCATTTCCGGCTTGATCGCATTTCTTATGGCATACTCTGAATTCACCATTGGCTGGCTCTTTGTAGACAAATCCGATACCGTCACCCTAGCCATGTCTATTTATGCCATCGTGCAAACCCAATATCAGGGCGGCGCACAACCGTGGAGCTACCTTGGCTCGCTTTCCATTATCATGTCCATCCCGATCGTGGTCATCTTTATCCTCTTCCAACAAACCCTCATGGAACGGCTGCTCTTCCAGGAAACCTCATGACCCAAACTCTGGGTGATTATCTCATTCACAAAATCCCAAAACTGCCAGATGACCTGACTCAACGCGACGCGCAACTTCTGCTCGCGCATGTGATCGAACATCCGCGTACGTGGCTGCTCGCCCATCTCGACGCGCCTCTTTCCGCGCCGCTACTTGACTCAGCGAACCAAGCCTTCGCTCGGCTCGAAGCAGGTGAACCGCTGCCCTATATTCTCGGTCACTGGGAATTCTTCGGCATGGACTTTGATATCACGCCCAACGTGCTCATCCCGAGACCAGAGACAGAAATGATGGTAGAGAAAGCTATTAAGTGGCTGTCCGCTTCCGGCGAGAGAAGAACCGTTGCAGATATTGGGACAGGCTCCGGCATCATTGCCACATCCATTGCCATGCACTTCCCGAATGCAAGCATCCTAGCCACCGATATTTCTCGTGCCGCGCTCAAGGTCGCAAAGCATAACGCTGAAAAGTTTAACGTCCATCATCGCATCGATTTTTTGGAGTGCGACCTGCTACCGCAGCATATTGAACCCCTGCCCACCGACCGTCATTTTAATTTGATCTGCGCCAACTTACCTTACATCCCCACTCAAACCATGCGAAAACTTTCCATCTATGGGCGCGAACCAACACTAGCGCTCGATGGTGGTGAAGATGGTTTAGATATATATCGTCGGCTTTTGAATGTTGCCCCAAGTTGGCTTGCCCCACACGGGATGATCTTGCTTGAAATTGAAGCTACACAAGGCATTAAAGCCTTAAATCTCGCAGCAGACACTTTTTCTGAATCGTCGATCTCTTTGTATCAAGATCTTGCAGGTCACGACCGTTTGCTTGAGATCCAATTCGGTGCGCGTACAGAATAATTTATAAAAGTTATAATATTTTCAGTGATGAAGACCAAACGAGCGCCTTTCACCTGGCAAGGATTTTTCCGCTTGCTATCCAAAGTGGAAAGCCAAGACCCAGACATTCAACGCAAAGGGCAGTTACTTGCTCTTTTCATTGGGTTGTGTTGGTTACTGCTTGTTTACTCTCTGTTGAACACCATTTATGTATATATCATCTCGCCCAGCCAGGAATATCTTTTATATCTGATCGAAAATCTGATAGGGTTTATTCCACTGCACATTTTCTGGGGGATCAATCGAAAAGGTCGGGTCTTGCTCGCCGCCAATCTTTCGATCACATTCACTATTCTCGCCACAGCTGCTTTGAGCGATGCCAAATATATGGAATATCTGATGGTTATTTTTGCACTCCCCATTGGAATATCTAGTTTTATCATTCGCCCAGCCAGTTCGTTTTCATTTACTGCACTAACCGCGCTATGTTACACTGCCGTCAGCATATGGAGCGGATATGCTTGGGAATATAACCTGACCGCCATTCTTGCCCTTCTCGCGCTCGCCATTATGACTTGGGCAACTGCCCGGCTGTTGGATAATACCCTTGAGCAAAATAATGCACTCGTTTACGATCTGCAAAAATCAAACTATGAGATCCAATCGGCTTATGAAACTACGCTGGAGGGTTGGTCACGTGCCCTTGAGATCCGTGACCGCGAAACACAAGGGCATACAAAACGCGTTACCGATCTAACCCTGCGCATTGCAAAGCAAATGGGTTTCAATGAAGAACAACTGACCCATATTCATCGCGGGGTCCTCTTACATGATATCGGCAAGATCGGGATTCCAGATGACATCTTGCATAAACCTGGTCCACTCAACGAGAAAGAGACCCACATAATGCGATTACATCCTCAAATATCTGTGGATTTGCTCTCCCCCATTGAGTATCTCAAACCAGCCATGGCTATTCCCAAATACCATCACGAAAAATGGGATGGCAGCGGGTATCCACATGGGTTATCAGGAGAAATGATTCCGTTAGAGGCTCGCATCTTTGCCATTGTGGATGTCTACGATGCAATTTCCCATGACCGCCCCTATCGAAAAGCCTGGTCGAAAGAAAAAGTCATTGATTACATAAAATCGGAAACGGGTAAACATTTTGACCCGGCTGTTACCCTGGCGTTTCTGGAAGAAGTTGAAAAAAAGAAGGGGTAAAAATCATCTTCACAAAATTTAATCTTTCCGCCCAGAATCCTCTAATCCAATCCTTAATCAAGGTTCAGGAACCATTAAACTGCCCAAATATAATAATAGTTGCATTCTCCTGATGACAAACCCCCAATCGTTTGGGCAAACGAACGGGGGTTTGGTCCTTTAATGGGGCAATTCATTTTATATGATGTCACCCCTGCTATTCAATTACGACAACGGCCAAGAAGGCAGAACATCAATATCCATCTCGGAGACATGTCCCAGGACATAACGGAAATAACCAGCCGCACCAATCATGGCTGCATTATCAGTACAAAGTGCAAGAGGTGGGATATGTACCGGAAACTCGGTCTGTGCCTTGAAGGCTTTACGCAAAGCACGGTTGGCAGAGACGCCGCCCGCGATTAATATTTCTTTTGCGCCAAATTTACGCGCTGCATCCATTGTCTTTTTGAATAACACATCCACTACGGCTTTTTGAAATGAAGCCGCCAAATCATGGACAGGGATGTTATTGCTGCGTTTCTTTAAATCATTCACTTCGTATAATACCGAGGTTTTCACTCCGCTGAAGGAAAAGTTCCAGGTTCCATCGAGCCAAGCGCGGGGGAAGTTGAAGCGGTTCGGGTCGCCTTCTTCTGCTTCACGCTGAATAGACGGTCCGCCTGGGTATGGCAAATCCAGCAAGCGGGCTACTTTATCGAACGCCTCCCCCGCCGCATCATCGAGAGTCGCGCCAAGGCGTTGGTAAGTCAGGTGATCGGTCATGAGATTCAACTCAGTGTGCCCGCCAGAAACGAGCAGAGCCATCAACGGAAATTGCGGCGCAGGCGGTTTGTGATCTCCCGCCTCATACACCCACGATGAATAAATATGGCCTTCAAGATGGTTCACACCCACCAGTGGCTTATCAAGAGCAAGTGCCATGCCCTTTGCCATATTCATACCCACGATCAATGAACCAGCAAGACCTGGTCCCTGCGTAACAGCAACAGCATCAATATCATTAAGCGTAAGGTGAGCTTCTGCCAAGGCTTGCTGCACTACCGGCATGATGCTCAACACATGTTGGCGGGATGCCACTTCAGGAAAAACGCCGCCATAACGGGCATGGATCTCCATTTGAGAGGCAACTACAGAAGAGAGCAAAGCCCGTCCATTTTCGAGAATGGCACAGGCGGTTTCATCACAAGAAGTTTCGATGGCAAGAATACGAGCAGATTTCAATTCATTCATTTGCGTACAGGTTTCTTTCGTTTTGGCTTTTTTTTCATTAAGTCGTATCGTCGGCGCACAGCATCCATAGCTTTTTCCCACACCAACGAATAGACATTCAAATCTTCGGTAGAAATCTTTCCTTCTTCCATGGCTTCCACAACTTCATTGAGTGACTCGAAGAGACTACGCTCAATATACTGCACTGTACGAACATTTTTTGAGTATGTCAGGTCAGCCAGCAATTTCGCCAACTCCAAGTTGTAACTAGATGCCGTGGATTTCTGTTTTGCCTGAAAGCTCGCAATTAATGTGAAATACAAAGAGACCAGAACTGGTCCGAGCGTAAACAACAAGCTAAGTTCGTTGTAATACTTCGAGAAAAACCCGGGCTCATCGCTATTGAAATATGACAGCGCACCAGAATGGATTTCCGGCACGAGTGTCCGATAATTCACAGGAGATTCAATCCAAATCCCTTGAATGGTGCTTTGAACAATATCATTCTGGCTTTCAAACAAAGCAGAGGCAAATAAATGCACAATGTCTTCAGAAACATTGGCATTCACAAACAAAAGGGTTGGCACACCAACAACTTTTGTATCTTGCACAGGGATAATAGGAGCGTCTGCCCGATAAGTTCCTTTTGGAATTACATACTGAAACAAATACGGATACTGAATACGCATCGCATCAAATTGTTCCAGCTGTAAAAAACGAATGTCCTTCTGTGTAGCCAATTCGCGCAGACTACTACTGCCAATCGTATTGGCGCGGAACATGGCATCGACATCTCCATTTATAAAAGCAGCATCACGCAAATTGCCATCTTCAAATGGAATAACTTCAACATCTTCAGGAGACAACCCATAATAAGCCAGCAACTCAAATACAGATTTATAACCGCCGCCACTTTTGGAGGAGGTTGCGATCTTTTTTCCGCGCAGGTCGGCTGGGCTCCAAATATCCGAAGCCGCAGGTACGATCATATGAAACGCCTGCGGATACAACAAAGCCACGGTTTGGACCTGATCCGTTAATTCAGCATCCAATTGCGCGGTACCAAAGTCTGCCTGATGCGACTTGAGCAACTTCATAATGTCGGCAGACCCGGCAGTTTGCACAATCTTCACTTTGATGCGTGAATCGCGCTGCTGAACCGCCTTCGCCAAAGCATCCATCATGATGTAACTCTGACTGCCTTCTTCATTCGTCGCAATAACCACCGTACGGACACGGTACGTGTTGTACAAATAATACCCACCAAACACCAATGCGATCAACAAGGAAATACCAATTAAAAAATAAAGAAAAGTGCGCGAGCGAAGCATTGAGATCATTCCTGTATCTATAAATGCCGCAAGTAAAGCTGCGGGTTATTTAAAAAATCCTTGGTAAGTTGGACGTGTTCAAGTTCTTCGTATTGTACTTGCTTTATCGCCCCATTTTGAAAGCTGAATATTTGAGCACCCGGATACGCCAAAATGATGGGCGAATGAGTAGCGATGATAAACTGCGCCTCTTCATCGACCATTTGCCTGAGTGCCGAAAGGAAACTGAGCTGTCGGGACGGCGAAAGCGCCGCCTCGGGTTCATCCAACAGATATAAGCCGCCGGGGACAAAACGCGCCTGAAATAAAGTGAGGAATGCCTCACCATGCGAGAAATTGTCCAAGTCTCTGCCATAGCGATTTTTCATCGCCGCGAGTTGACCGGCATACGCCGAACGCGCCAAGTCTGCGGCATATTTGGAGCGTCCTTCGTAATCGTGCTCTACCTTGTTGTATTCTTCTTCTAATTCTTCGCGGGTCTCACGCATGGAGCGGGCATAGCCGAAAAAATCTTCGGCGCGCATGAAAAAGCCCTTGCGCGTACGTTTTGTCCATGCAAGCTTGAAATACTTCGCCAGTTTGCGAATAGGTGCAAGGGTTTTATCGGTCTTGACGCTTTCCGTCCCCACCGTAATGGACTCTACCGCACAAGCCAATGCCTCTAACACCGTCGATTTACCCGAGCCGTTCTCTCCCACCAAAAAGGTCACCGGTGAGGTGAACTTGATCTCAGGCAAAGAACGAATCACCGGCACCGTGAACGGAAATTCATTCAGGTCACTATCGAGAAAAGGACGGGACGTAAGAGATTGGAGATGCATGATGGACGGTAGATCATAGACGATGGACTTCATGATCCATCGTCTGGCATCATTATTTCTTCTTCCACTTTTTCATTGGCAAAACAAAATCATACGGGTAGTCTGCCAGCTTTTCCATCACCCCATCAGGACGCACCCAAAGTGTATCTTCAATACGGAAGCCCATCCCTTTTTCGGGGTAATACAAGCCCGGTTCGGAGGTAATGATCACGCCAGGTCTGAGGCGCTGATCGTCTCCTGCAGTCACACCGCTGAAAGGACGTTCATGGATGTTCAATCCCACTCCGTGTCCAAGGCTGTGGACATATCCCTCAATCGGTGCTTTGGTATTGAGCGGAGTTTGATGCCCTTTGCCTTCAAAGAATTCGCAGGTCATGCGTTGATAATCCTTGAATGCCACATTCAAGTCAAAATTATCGTTGAGCGTATCGTAGATTTCTTTGACTTGGTCGAACAATGCCTGTGCTTCGGGCGTGGTATAGCCGAGAGACCAGGTGCGGGTAAAGTCATAGTAATAACCGCCGCCAGCCTCAGCAGGATAAATATCAAAGACAATCGTCTGACCCAAACGCATCAAGTCAGCCGGGTTGCCCGCGGAGTGCGGCACACCAGCATCACGCCCAATGGCAAAGATAAAACCAGAAGGCAACTCTGCGCCATGTTCAGAAACCCAAAGCCGTATCTTCGAGTGAACGTCTCCTACGCTAAGCGGAGTGCCGTCCTCCTTGAGTAAAACCTCATCCTCGCGCACATTGCAAGACGTGAGGTATTCCTTCACCTTCTCTACAACTGAGGTAGTTACCTTGCCCATCTTGCGAATACGTGCCACTTCATTCTCGTCCTTGGTTTCCATTGCACGCAAAAAGATGGAGTCATCCCGCGCTTCACCGACAAACTCAATCGCAGGCATCAGCTTCTGAAGATGATTTAACCACCCAAACACCGCACCCACATCATAATGACCATATACGCCAACACGTCCCTTTGTCACCCCAACATCCTCAAACATCTGTTGGTACCGCAGAGCACTTGTCAACAAAAGGTCCCCATTGGCTTTCTGTAACAATTCGTTATAGTCATATTTGCTATAGGGGGTTAACTTCAATCCGCTTTTGGCGGCTTCATCGCGTTCCATATCGTTGTAAAAATAAACCGCATCTTCGCCGCGTTTCTTGATCACCGTAGCATGGCTAACATGTCCGCCGCCGGTCAGGTAATACATGGGTGGGTTGTTCTCAGCATTACCAAATACTACGAATCCATCCAAGTTACGAGATTGCATAATGGCATCGAGGTCTGATTTCATTTATTTTCCTTTTTTAACAAATTTTTCAACCCAACTAGTAAAGCACCTTCTTGTTCAGGAAAAACCGTGCGCGGGTCGAGCAGCACTTTATCGTTCTCCGTCCGCGCAATAATGGGCGGATTGTTCTTTCGTAACGCGCGCAAAATTTTTTCGGCAGATTTCACTTGTAATTCAAGCAGAAAGGTCGGGATGGATTCATCTGGAAGTGACCCGCCCCCCACTGTGGACTCGCCATCCACTACATTGCCTTGACCTAACTCCTCCCGCCACGCCTCTGCTCGACCTTTGACCTGCTTCAGCGTTAAAGACATCATCCTCACGATGGGAATTTCTCGCTCCGCCTCGTCTTTGAGGTAATGTGTCAGTGTGGCAGAGATGCCTGCCAAACAAGATTTATCCGCACGGACAGCTCTCGCCAGCGGATGTTTTTTAATCTTATCGAGCAAGTCCTTTTTACCGATGATAATGCCCGCCTGCGGACCGCCAAGCAGTTTATCGCCGGAGAAAAGGATAACGTCCGCACCCGCTTGCATGGACTCTTGTACCGTCGGTTCGTGAGAGAAACCGTATTTAGCGGTGTCATACAAAGCACCCGAGCCAAGATCATCCACGACAGGAACACCAACTTTATGTGCAGCATCAACCATATCTTTGAATTCAGGCTCTTCAGTAAAGCCCACGATCTTGAAATTTGAGCGATGCGCACGCATTACCAAAGCGGTTGGTTCTTCCAGTGCGATGGAGTAATCTGCCACGCGGACTTTGTTGGTGGTACCGATCTCTACTAACTTTGCGCCCGATTGCTTCATTACATCTGGCACGCGAAAGCCGCCGCCGATTTCCACGAGTTGTGAACGTGCAATGACTACACGTTTTTTATTTGCCAAGGCGGAAAGTGTAAGCAAGACAGCTGAGGCACAATTATTGACAACCAATGCCGCTTCTGCGCCAGTGAGTTTTTTTAGCAACCCTTCAGCATGGATAAGACGTGAGCCGCGTTTACCAGTTTCAAGGTCAAATTCAAGGTTGGAATAACCACGCGAAACCAAATCCATGGCGTGGAGGGTGGCGTGACTCAACGGTGCGCGCCCCAGATTGGTATGCAAAATCACTCCGGTGGCATTGATGACGGGGTGTAGAGTAGATGCCGTCCATGTGTTGAGAGTGGATTCGGTTTCAGCGAGGATCGAGTCGTTTGATGGCAACCCGGTCAAAGTCCCAGCTTTGAAGCGCGCGCGAATGTCATCCAACGTGCCACGCAACGCATCCAAGGTCAACGGACGACCAAAGCGGGCAATAAGTCGCGCAGTCGTTTCGGTTTGGAGAAGTTGTTCGACGGAAGGAAGATTACGAAGTGTAGTCATCGTGGATCATGGGCGGACGGCGATTGGCTTTCTCACGGATGCGAATGAAATACTCGGCGGCAATCAGCCCGCCAGCAAGACCGAGAATGATGTACAGAGTTACGAGGCGCCCCAACTGCAACCAGGCAAGAGTGGCTCCATAGACGCCCACCCACATGGCTTGGCGCATGATGACATTCGCATCGGCGGGCGGCTCAGTTGGAAAGCGTTGATGTAAATAAAAAACAACGGGAAGTGCCGTACCAGTGAGCGCCATAAGAAGGAGGACAAAAAATCCCCAACGAGACCAAACGAAAGGCAAAGTGAGAGTGATAAGAAGAAACAAGCCGCCCCAGCCAATAAAAGCCAGTGCCAAAGCGGATAAACCAAATGGTTTGAAATGCAGTTTTTCGTCCATTGTTGGAATTATACTCGCATCAGATTTTTGAATGAGCGTATGGCATGCCTCGCTACATATGAAAAGACCACGAAGAATTTCAATTTTCTCCGTGGTCTTTTCGTTGAAATAAGTTCAAAGCTAAAGCAAGGGGTTCCAGCGCAGAGACAGCAAAATAGCTAAAACAATGAAGAAGGCGCCAATCGCAGCAAAGATGACGCTAATCTCGGTGGTTTCAGTTACAGTAAAAAGTTGGGTGGGCAGGCTGTCGAACACCTCTTGCAATTCAGTAGAACTTTCTGCCAGATGATATGTACCACCCGTCATTTCAGCAACTTGCTTGAGAGTGGACTCATCTATTTCACGTTGAAAACCGCCGGGAGCACCGCCGCCGAAGGGATTGCCGCCAAACTGCTCTTCAAACTGCGGCTGAGGAGAATACGGGTTGCAATTCATGGGAGCATTGTTATTGGCGGTTCCAAAGCCAATGGTATAGACGCGAACGCCGCGGTCTTTCGCCATTTGTGCCGCAATGAGCGGGTCTGTGCCGGTGGTAGAGACTCCATCGGTAAGTAAGACGATAATCGCAGGCACATAATCGCCTTCCTCTACAGGCACTGAGGTCACATTGGCATACGGGCTGACCACCGATTTGTCAATTTCAGAGATGGCGTTGATGGACATCAGAATGCCTTCGCCGATGGCAGTACGGCGTGCTGTGGCAATATTTTGAATGGTTGCTTCAAGCAAGGTGCGGTCTGTGGTGGGAGGTTGGGCAATAGCAGCAAACCCCGCAAAGACGACGATGCCAATTTGTGTATCGGCATCTTGCGCCTGAATAAATTGCAACGCCGCCGCCTTGGCAGACTCCATGCGGTTGGGTTCAATATCGGTGGAGCACATACTGCGTGAGACATCAATCGCAAGGATGATGGTGGAGTTGGTGGAAGGCAATGTAACTGTAGAGGTTGGGCGGGTCATAGCCATAATAAGGCTCGAAATCGCCAATAGAAACAACACGAACGGGAAATGCCGCTTCCACGAAGAGCTTTTGGGCATCGCCTCGCGGACCAGAGATAAGCTTGAAAAACGAACGGCATAAGGTTTACGCCGGCGCAGAATCAGAACATACCCAAGAATTAAGATTGGAATGAGTGCAAAAAGATAAAAGACAGGCCACCAAATAAATTGCATTAGAACCTCAATCGTCCATCACTACGGCACACGGCTAAACCACAATAAAGACAAAATGCCGCCGATCAATAAACTCAGAATGCTAACACCCGCAAAAACAGCGGTCACTTCGGTTTCTTCATAGGCAATGCGAATGCCCGGTTCGATGGTTTTGTATACGGCATCCAAATCTTCTTTATTCTGTGCATTGAAATAGATACCATCGGTCAAATCGGAAAGTCCGCGCAAAGTGGCTTCATCCACTTTGGTAAAAACCGTGAAGCCATTGACCGTCAACTGCACACCTTCGGGGCTGCCAATGGCAATGGTGTGGATGCGAATGCCGCGTTCCAAAGCATATAACGCCGCGTTGACCGGGTCTGGGTCCATGTTGTTTTCACCATCGGTGAAGAGAATGATGGAAACCGACTCATCCACTTTGTCTATCGGTCCGGTGGGAGTGGGCATCCCTGTTCGGTCTAACGTGGTAATTGGGTCATCACCGGTGATATTGGCAATCGTGTTCAGCGAAACGAGAATTCCATTGGCAAGAGACGTTCCACGTTGGGGCGTGAGGCGTTTAATCGATTCGATAATGGCAGTTTGGTCATTCGAAGGAATCTGAACGGTGATGCCACCTTCACTGAATGCGACAATCCCAACCTTCACGGTGGAAGGTTGCCGCTCCACAAAATCAATTGCGGCTTCTTTGGCGGCTTCCAATCGGTTCGGTTTGAAATCATCTGCCGCCATACTGCCAGAGACATCAAAGGCGAGGATGACAATGCCTTCCACTTTTGGAAGACTCACCACAATGCGCGGACGAGCCAAGGCAACGAAGAGCACCGTCAGCCCGACCAAAAAGAAAATCGCGGGGATGTGCCGGCGCATACCCACATCCCGCCCAGACGATTGCTTCACCAAGCCCAAACTGCCGTATCGCAGCGCGATCTGTTTGCGCTGTTGTTGTATGTTGAAATACATCAACATCAATAGTGGAATTAACACCAGCGACCAAAGCATACTTTGCCAAATGAAACTCATCGGGTCATTTCACTTTCGGCGCTGACGGCGCAACATCACAAAACTTGCAATCGAATGGATCAAGTCTGCTTCGGTGGAAAGCGAAAGCACATCCACACCAGCACGCTTAAACGAGTCTGCCAGTGCCGCTTCGCGCTTATTCGCCGCCTCCATAAAACGCTGACGGAATTTTTTATCGCTGGTATCCACGAACAACTGCTCGCCCGTCTCGGCATCTTCCAACACAATGTGCCCGACATCTGGCAAGGTTGTTTCGCGCGGGTCCCATAAACGGATGGCGATGACCTCATGCCGTTGCGCCAGCAAACTCAACGTCCGCTCCCAGCCCGGCGTGCTGATGAAATCAGAAACTACGAACACGAGCGATCGTTTCTTGATACTATGCAACCCACCGCGAATCAAAGCGGATAGATCCGTCATCGGCACACGAGTGAGACGCGGCTGTTTGAGCAGATCGTTGATGAGGCGCAGTACATGCATCCGCCCGCCTCTTGCCGGGACCGTATGCTGGACTCCGCTCCCAAACATCACCGCCCCGACGCGATTCCCATGACGCGTGAGCAAGCGCGATAGCACGCCCACAAAATCAACCAGAACCGTACGCTTCTGCGTATCCAACGTGCCAAAATCCACAGACGGACTCAAATCCAGCAAGAACCAGGCGATAATCTCGCGGTCTTCCATATACTCGCGGACGTAGGGCGTATCCATGCGCGCGCTGACATTCCAGTCAATGTAGCGGATGTCGTCTTGCGGCTGGTATTCACGCAAGTCGGCAAAGTCCACGCCAGAGCCGCGGAAGAGACTGCGATAATCACCCTGCAAATATCCGTCCAGACGGCGAATGACCTGCCAATCCAGCCGGTGCAGAATACGCTCAGGAGTTCGCGCGGACGTTGAAGTGTTCATTCAAAGGCACCACAGGCACGGGAATGCGGTCGAGAATCTTGCTCAAAATTTCATCGCTGCTCACTTCATCAGAGAGCGCTTCATATGAAAGCACCAAACGATGACGGATAACATCCAACGCCATATCGAGCACATCTTGCGGCAAGACGTAGGTACGTCCGCGCACGAAGGCGAGCGCTTTGGCAGTCAACACCAAATTGATGGATGCACGCGGGCTGGCACCAAAGGTGATGTAATGTTCCATATCATCCAACCCCACGGTCTTCGGGCTACGCGTGGCATTGACCAGCTTGACCACATATTCGATCAACGCCGGGTCGACATAAACTTGGTCTACCTTCTTTTGTAATTCCACCAACTCATCGGTTGTGAGCACCCGTTGAATGGCTTGCACGGCACCGGTCATACGTTCCACGATGACGAATTCTTCGGTTGGGGTTGGGTATCCCACCAAGACCTTGAGCATGAAGCGGTCCACTTGGGCTTCGGGCAAGGCATAGGTTCCTTCGGTTTCGATGGGGTTCTGAGTTGCCAACACCAAGAACGGATTCGGCACTTTGAAAGTTTCGCGCCCAATGGTCACTTGGCGTTCTTGCATCACTTCGAGCAAGGCGCTTTGCACTTTGGCGGGTGCGCGGTTGATTTCGTCGGCTAATAATAAATTCGTGAAGACCGGACCTAACGAAGTATTGAACTCGCCTGTCTTTTGGTTATAAATGCGCGTGCCGATCAAATCAGCAGGGACAAGGTCTGGGGTGAATTGAATGCGCTTGAATTCACCGCCGATGGAATCGGCGAGGGTTTTGATCGCCATGGTCTTTGCCAAGCCCGGCACACCTTCCACAAGGATATGTCCGCGTGCAAGCAAAGCGACCACCAAGCGTTCCAATAAATGGTCTTGCCCAACGATCACTTTCTTGACTTCATACAGTACCCGTTCCATCGGAAGTTGGTTTTCGCGATTGGTTTGTTCCATGAATATTCTCCTTGTGAGTTGGTGCCCAAGTAAGGGCGACCCTTCAATAACATCAAACGAATTGCTCCCGCTGGGCGGGTCGTCCCTACGATTTAGACTAATACGGCGGTGAGCCCATGCCACCCACCGCAATGTTGATGGGAACCGCAAAGGCAATGCCTACAAAAAAATTTTCGTCGGTGGGGTTGGTCAAACCGGTTACGATGCCGATCACATGTCCCTGCCGGTTGAGCAGCGGACCGCCAGAGTTGCCAGGGTTGGCGGCAGCGTCGAATTGGATCATGCCGGGGATTTCAATATTGCTATCCGGAATGCGAAAGACCCGGTCGAAGCCCGAGATGACTCCCGAACTCATCGAGCCGTACAAGCCGAACGGGTTGCCTACCACAAAGGCTTCGTCCCCCACTCGCATCGCGCCGGGGTTGCCTAATATCGCTGGGTATAGCACGGGCGGAGAATCCAAGGCTTGGATGACAGCAAGGTCTAGATCGGGCATTTCAGAAACGACTTGCGCTTCAGACTCGGTGCCATCGGCAAAGGTGATTTTTATGCGGGTCGCGCCATCGATGACGTGACGACTGGTGAGGATGTCGCCAAATGCATCGACCACCACGCCGCTTCCCAAGCCGAAATCTGATTCAGCGTCTTGATGCTTTTCTTCGGTTTGAATTAATACCAACGACGGGCGGATAACCTCATAGACCTGTGCCGAATACGCCGGTGGCGGAGTCGCAGACCCCATGGCAGATGCCACCGATGCGTTGACATCCTCCACGCTGAGTTGATTGGGTTGGACGATGACGAGGTTATAGAGAATGAAAGCTAAAAGGGCAGCGAAAACTCCCGAAGCAAAAGGCAAGCCTCGGCGCAAGAAAGAAGCGATGTTCTTTATCCCCTTCTTCAATCGCTCTTGATTTGTCTCAGTCGATTCGCTCATGCAAAGGAATCCTTATCTAAAGTAGTTGGAGCGGACGCGAACTTGTTTGAGTACTATAAGGTGCTTATTTTAGCTAAAGATGAGAGAAATGGTTGTATTCTTACAGTGCAAAGGAGTGTTCACAAAATACACACAATTATAAGAGGGGCATGTATACTTTTAGTACCTATGATTCAATACCCAGTTTCAAACAGGATGAGGTTGTGATGAATGTTTCAGATGCAATTCGATTGAAAAGAGCGGTGCGCAAGTTTCAAGACCAGCCCCTGCCCGAGGACGTGGTGCATGCAATTCTGAACGCCGGGCGACGTTCGCAGTCATCTAAGAATACGCAGGCGTGGAAGTTCGTTGCCATTCGCGATAAATCTATTTTAAAAGAACTCTCCACTTGCGGCGAATGGGCGGGACACTTGGCAGGCGCAGCGCTTGCTGTTGCGATTCTCACTCCCGAACCGACCGAAAAATTTCAGATCATGTTTGATGCCGGGCAAGCCGCCGCGTTTATGCAGCTTGCCGCCTGGGAGTTGGGCGTCGGCTCGGTGCCAGCCTCTCTTTATGAGCACGAAAAGGCACGCGAGATCTTGGGCTTTCCGGCTGAATGGCATGCCCGCATCGCACTGTCGTTTGGGTATCCGCTTGATGAAGAGAAGTTATCTGCCCCGCCAAAGAAGGGCGGACGGGCAGCCTTGGAAGATGTAGTGCATTGGGAGCGTTGGTAAGGGCTGATTGGAGCTTATGTGGAGACACTGTGGAGCTACTGTGGAGCTAGACCGGAGCTAATTGTGTTTCTATGTAGGTATAATGAAGGAAATCCGCTGGTAGAGAAAGGGAAACGATATGGCTACGAAAAAGACGGTTGAAGAAACATTTTCTGAAAACAAGGTCAAGCATCTTGATTTTATCCAGAGCAATATCGCCCGAATGAACTCAAACTCTTTTCAAATGAAAAGTTGGATGCTCATTATAGTCACAGCTTTACTCGGTTCATTTGCAAATACACAAAATCACAACTTTGTTTTATTGGCACTCTTACCTACCGTCATATTCTGGGGTTTGGATTCCTATTATTTACAATTAGAACGAAAATTTCGTGGCATCTATAATGATGTAGCTGGGCTTTCAAAAGAGCCAAAAGATATTAAGCCATTTTCTATGCCTACAAATTTATACGAAGGCGAAAATTACTCCTATATAGATGTGCTTTTATCTATAACGACTCTTCCTTTATATTTGCTCATTATTGCGGTATTGCTAGCAATTTATTATTTTCTGTAACTACGTAGGGGCGGATCGCAATCCGCCCCTACGTGATTAATTCTGCACAACCTTCTTCCCCTTCAACAACGAATTCAACACCTTCGTCACCAACATTCCGCCGGGGACGGCGAAGATGAAGGTCAACACGCCAGAAACGATCAACCCCAAAACCGCAAAAATCCCGATCCACAAAAAGGGATAACCGACCGGGTCGGTCTTGACCACTTGCCCGCTGGCATCCACGCATTGCAGTTCGTAGGCGGTGGCAGGTTCGGGGTTGCCAAATTCATCGAAGGTGGTGGTGCTATAGGTGTTTTGTTGAGGCGTTGTCCCTTCGGGGCAGATCCACCCACCTGTGATGTTGATGGCGGTCATCGTGAACGAACTCAAACTGCCTGCCATAAAGAACACAGGCATCACACAACTTGAGATCACACTGATCAACAAAAACCAAATTACACATCCCGAAATGGCTGTCGTCTTTGCATTGTTTATCGCTACTACTCCTTGCTTCACCTTTAATATTTTTCACTCACTATACCCAAGTCACCCAAGCAAACCTATGACCCATTTCTCCCGATGTGTACTATAATACCCAAGTTGTCTGACAAATTTCAGGAGGCACATTCCCCATGACCACAATCGACCTGACCATCCACAAAGATCGGCGTGCGCGCGCCATTCAACGCGCCAAAGAACGCAACATCATCATCCCCACCTACGCCCAAATGAAAGACCCGTCAAAAATTCCTGCCAAAGTCAAAGAGGAATTGACGAAGATCGGGCTCTGGGATATTCATCCGCGCAACCTGTTTCGGATCAACTGGCACAATCAACCCAGCGCTTCTGGCGGGACCTATGGCGGAGTCAACTTCGTCGAGCTTCCCTCTTCGCTGACGGGAGTCAAGGCGCGCATCGTTGCCATCGTTGGCAAATGGTTCCCCACCGGCGCACATAAAGTCGGCGCGGCGTTCTCGTGTTTGGTGCCACGTTTGGTCACCGGTCAATTCGACCCGACCACCCAAAAAGCCGTCTGGCCCTCCACCGGCAATTACTGCCGCGGCGGCGCGTATGACTCCGCATTGCTGGCATGTGAATCGATCGCCATCCTGCCCGAAGGCATGTCAAAAGAACGCTTTGAGTGGCTGGAAAAGGTCGCAGGCGAAACCATCAAAACCCCCGGCTCCGAATCGAATGTGAAAGAAATTTTCGATAAATGCTGGGAACTGCGCAACTCCGGTCAAGACCTGATGATCTTCGACCAATTCCAGGAATTCGGCAACTACCTCTGGCATTACGAAGTCACAGGTCACGCCATGGAAGAAGTCTTCAAGCAAGTGGCTGGCAAAAACGGACGCTTCCGCGGCATCGCATCCGCCACGGGTTCCGCTGGTACGATCGCCTCTGGTGATTACATGAAGCAACTCTTTCCCGATGCAAAAATTGTCGCCAGTGAAGCCTTGCAATGCCCGACCATCCTTGAGAATGGCTTTGGCGCTCACCGCATCGAAGGCATCGGCGACAAACACATCCCCTGGGTCCACAACACCAAGAATACCGACGTGGTCACCGCCATTGACGATAATGCTGTAGTCAACATCGCTCGCCTGTTCAACGAAGAGAACGGACGCGCTTATCTTGTATCCAAGGGCGTGCCCGAATCTGTCATCGCCAATCTCGATTTGCTCGGCTTCTCCGGCATCTCGAACGTGCTCTCCTGCATCAAAGCCGCCAAATACTACGAGATGGACGAGAACGACATCATGATCACCGTCCTTACCGACTCAATGGAACTCTATCGCTCGCGCCTGCATGAAATGCATCAGGAATTCGGCGAATACAGCGAAGCCAACGCCGCCGCCGATTTCGCCCGCTACCTGCACGGACAGTCCACGGACAATATGCTCGAACTGCGCTACAACGACCGCCGCCGTGTACATAACTTGAAATACTATACCTGGGTCGAACAGCAAGGCAAGACCTACGACGAAATTCAGGCGCAATGGTATCAGCCCGATTACTGGACCAGCGTCCAGAAGCAGGCAGACCAGATCGATGAGTTGATCGTCGAGTTCAATAAAGAAGTTGGGTTGTCGTAAAAGAAAAGATATGTAGGGGCGCGGTCTCCGCGCCCAATACGTTTTCCACAATAATGGGGCGGGGTAACCCCGCCCCTACCGTTTTAATCCCACAAACAACAAAACAATCCCCACCATCTGAATCAAGTGAAAGACGCCATTATTATCGAAATACCAGAAAATGCTCTTCCCGGCTTTGCCGGTCGCCTGCACCACGGCTGCGATGATCGTCACGAATACGCCAAGCACCATCCACCCTATGCCAGCCAAGTTAGACGTAAAAAATAAATAGCCATACACGCCTAGCGCAAAGAACATGGCAAGCGCTTCATAGGCGATGAAGGTCATAAAGGTTCCGGGCTTCCAAACTGTGACAAGGAAAAAGCCGAAGCCTAACGCGATCATCACAGGCAACGCTTTGCGAGCCACGCCTTCGCCACTTAGGTCAAAAAAGGCGCCCACTACGAACAGCCCTAAAACCAAGCCCAACAATAGATTAATCGGTAACCACAAACGGTCATTCGTTTTTTGAGACATGGCAAATCCATGGGCAATGGCACCGAGGAAAGAAGCGACTGCCAACAAGCCAAAAGTCCATGCCCAGACTTGATGACGGAAATCAGCGTAGGCAAAAAGCTGAGCCGCCCCCCATGCAGCCAGAATCCCTAAAAAGACATCGGTCAAAGCGGTAATCCGTTCATAGGGAGAGGTAATGATAAACATAATCCCACTATTATAATGAAGCCATGCTCAACCCTACGGACTTAATCCTTGTTTGCTTACTCCCTACGCCACGCGATATGGAAATTGCGCGTTTGCTTGGTTGGTATCGCATTCCGCTGAAGAGCGCGCCAAAAGTTATCAGCGTGGATTATCTTGCGTTCTACCAACCCGCTTCGTTCGGCGAAAGAGGCGGGCAAGTCGAATATATCGCTCAGGTTCGGGGGCACGAGTTAACCACGAGAGGCGAATTGCTCAAGGATGAGTCGGATCATCCCCGAGCCAAAGAAGAGTATTTCAAAATTCAACTGGGTGCATTGGAGAAGTTGAAGGAGCCCATCCGAACCGATAAATGGAAACGGCTGACCTTTCTATACTCCACTGGCGAATATTTGCTCCATGCCAAGACCTTGAATGACTTGGTGGTGGAAGGCGAAGAACGAAACGTACTTTGGAAGAGTCTGCGTGAACGCGCTGAAAACGACCAGCTTTATAAAGTGGATCTGCCAGAGGCAGATATTCCGCCTGAGGTGCTGATGGCGCTTTTGGGCATCAAAGACCTGGCTGGCAGTTACGACTCTGGGGGGTAAAGTTGTCCAGAAGAGTTGCTAAAATGATAGGAAAGTACCCTAGGGTGTCCTTGCATGCGTATAATAGAAGTGATACACTTTAACCGATGCCTGCTGATTTAATGGTTGTTACCCCGTCTATCAGCCTCGGCGAATCCATTCGCCGTTCGCTGGAAGACACCAAATTCTACAGAGTCACCATCGTCAACAACAAGGCTGCAGCGATCGTCAAGGCGAATGAGATTGGTATGCCTATGGCGATGCTAGACCTTGCCCTTGGCGAAGAGTGGGTTGCAGAAATTGGCGCAGCTTTACGCACCATTCGCCAAAGCATCAACCTTGTTATCCTCTGCGAAGAAGCAGGTTCACCGCCTGCATTTGATTCATTACGTCCATGGATCATGGTTCGCAAGCCCTTCAAGATATCTGATTTTATGAATGCCATCAGTCAACCTCAATCTGCTCAACCCGCAAAGTCTGGCGCTCAGTCTCCAGCCATGCCGATGTCGCGCACGGCACAGTTTATGCCGTGGCTGAATGACCCCAACAAAGCAGCTCAACACCTTACCCGCCTCACCTTGGAATCTTCGGCACAAGCTGCATTGATCACCAAGAAAAATGACCTGTGGGCATATGCCGGCGGTCTCTCTCAGAACGCCGCCAAAGAAGTGGCTCAAACCGTCACCCGCAATTGGGACGGACAAAAAGGTTCTGACCTTTTACGCTTTATTCGACTCGAAAGCACCAAAGCGGAGCATATGCTCTACGCTACGCGCCTCACTTCAGACGCCGTGCTGGCTCTTGTTTTCGACGCTGAAACTCCCTTTAGCACGATCCGCTCTCAGGCAAGCCAATTGCTGAACGACTTTGGCACCGAGAAAGCCGAACCTAAAAATCAACCTGCGGTCTCTTACGCTGTCAGCGAAGATAACAACAAAGACGAAGACCTAAACATCCCCCCCATCTCGAACATTCTCGCGGACATTCCGGCTCCGAACCCTGAGCCATTAACCACCCGCGATTTTAATTTACCGAACAAGAAACCTGCGCAACCCCAGCCGCAAGAAGCATTCGACCCGAATCAAACCCGCGTTTCAGATGCGCTTTCCAACGCTTCGGTTTTCAGCCGCGACCCATCGCCTGCTGTTCGCAGAGATTCTGTTCCACAGCCCATGGCGCAAACTCAAAAGTCTGAAGCCCATCACGATATGCAAATCGATTTCGATGAAGTGCAAGTGACGGCTCCTTCTCAGCCCAAGGCGCGACCTGAAACCCCGGTAGCCCGTCCACGCCCCGGCGAGAATGACGCGACTCGCGAAAGTCCCTCCACAGAGATTGCACGCAAACTCACCACGGAGCCGGTCTCGGCGGGTTTGTATCACCTGACGTATGCTTGTTTGTTGGTGCCGCGCTTCTCATCCCATTACCTTACCGGCGATCTCTCAGACCGCCTCGGCGAATGGCTGCCTAACATTTGCATCGCTTTCGGCTGGCGCTTGGAGTTCTTAGCCGTGCGCCCCGAATATTTGCAGTGGGTCGTGAACGTGCAGCCGAATACATCACCCGGTCACCTGATGCGCATTATGCGCCAGCAGACCTCAGAAAAAATCTTTGGCGATTTCCCACGCATGAAGCGTGAAAACCCCTCTGGCGATTTCTGGGCGCCGGGCTATCTCATTATGGGCGGTTCGCAACCACACCCGCCACAACTGGTGCGCGACTACATTCGCCAAACCCGTCAGCGCCAGGGGTTGGAAGACCTGCCACCCATGAAGTAGGTTTCTGAAACAAAAGTTCTAAATAAGGAAACGCAGAGTATAATTAACTCTGCGTTTTTTCTTTTAGACACGATTCCAATTGGTCACTACACGACTGGATACTGACATGCCCCCTACCCTTTATCTCATTGATGGACACGCCCTCGCTTACCGTATGTACTTCGCCCTCACCGCAGGCGGAGGCAGCCAACGTTGGCAAACTTCGAAAGGCGAACCGACTGCCGGTATTTACGGCTTCGCGCGTGAACTCGTGCGCGTGTTGGAGCAGGAAAAACCTGAATATCTTGCCGTCGCTTTCGATGTAGGTAAAACCTTCCGCGACCAGATCTTCCCCGAATATAAAGCGACCCGCGAAAAGATGCCCGATGATTTGCGTTCGCAGATTGCGCGCATTCGTGAGATGGTGGATGCGTTCAATATTCCGCGCCTCGAAATGGACGGCTACGAAGCCGATGATGTGCTGGGCAGTGTGGCAAAGCTCGCGGCGGAAAAAGGTCTCGGCGTGAAGATCATTACCGGAGACAGAGACCTGCTACAGCTTGTGAATGAGCGGACGGCGGTGTATCTGGCGGGTGACGACCAAACCTACATCACCGATGCGGATGTGATCAAAAAGCTGGGCGTCCGCCCAAATCAAGTAGTGGACTATAAAGCGATTGTTGGGGATACATCCGATAATATTCCCGGTGTGAAAGGCGTGGGCGAAAAGACAGCGGTTGCCTTGCTTGAAAAGTTCAACACGCTGGATGCGATCTATGCCAATCTCGACCAGGTGGAGAATCGCTGGCGCGGCAAGTTTGAGACGAACAAAGAAACGGCATATATGAGCCGTGACCTGGCGCGCATTGAAACAGATCTAAAAATCAAATTCGACTTTGAACATGCCAAGGTGGCGCCGTTCGACGGCTCGAAACTGGAAGCCTTCTTCAAAGAAATGGAATTCAGAACACTGGTGACCAAGGTGCCTGCCATTAGCGGCGGCGTGGCTTCTGCCCCAGCGGAGACCAAAGCCCCCACCGTAAAAACTGGCAAGACCAAAGCCGGGCAGATGACCATGTTCGCAGAAGCCCCACAACCCGTGGCGGTGGCGATCAAACCGGCGAGCATTGAGGTTGTGGTCGTGGATAGCGCCGAGAAATTAAAAAGCCTCGCCAACGAGTTGGAAAAAGCCAAGGCGATTTCGTTCGATACCGAAACGACGGGCACCGAAGAAATGACGGCTGAATTGGTTGGCATTTCACTGGCTGTAAAAGAAGGGCAAGGTTATTACATCCCGGTTGGGCATGTGGCTGGCGATAACCTGCCGATTCAAACCGTGATCGATGCGATCACCCCTGCGATGACAAATGCGAAGATCGGGAAAGTGGCGCACAATGCCAAGTACGATTACATTGTGCTGGCTCGCTATGGGTTGAGCGTCTCGCCGTTGACCTTTGATACCATGTTGGCAGAGTTCATTGTGGACCCCGCCTCTCGGCATTTGGGCTTGAAGAATCTCTCTGAGCATCGGCTTGGCGAAGAGATGACCCATATTGAAGAGCTGATCGGCAAGGGCAAAAAGCAAATTAGCATGGCAGAGGTGGCGATTGAAGCGGTTGCCAATTATGCGGCTGCCGATGCGGAGACGACCCTGCGGTTGATGGCAATTGAAGAGAAAGAACTCAAACGCGTGGAAGGGCAAAAGATTTTGGATGAGATCGACATGCCGCTGACGGCTGTGCTGGCTGAAATGGAAATGACCGGCGCATTGATCGATACCAAGTTCTTCGGCGAAATGTCTAAAGAATTGGCGGCGCGTTTGAACGAGATCGAAAAGGAAATTTACGGTCACGTTGGCAAGACCTTCAACATCAACTCGCCACAACAGCTTTCGGATGTGCTCTTCAATCACTTGCGCCTCGAACCACCCGATAAGGGACGCAAAACATCCACGGGCTTTTACTCTACCTCAGCCGATGTGCTCGACTCGATGCGCGGACAACACCCGGTGCTGGACTTCATCCTTGAGCATCGCGAACTCTCGAAGCTGAAATCCACGTATGTGGATGCGTTGCCCGCCGCAGTGGATGCAAACACGGGCAGGGTGCACACCTCGTACAGCCAGATCGGCGCGGTGACGGGGCGGCTCTCTTCCAACAACCCGAACTTGCAGAACATCCCCATCCGCACTGAGACGGGGCGAAAAGTGCGCAATGGCTTCATTGCCGATAAAGGCAATTTGCTACTCTCGGTGGACTACTCGCAGATCGAATTGCGCATTGTGGCGCATATGGCGCAAGATGAAGCGATGCTGGCGGCGTTCCGCGCAGGCGAAGATATTCATGCCACGACGGCAGCGGCGGTGTACGATATTCCGTTGGAGCAGGTCAACAAGGATATGCGCCGGCATGCCAAGGCGATCAACTTCGGGTTGATCTATGGCATGTCTGCTTTTGGGTTGATGCATTCGACGGGGCTGACGTTGGCTGAGTCTGAAGATTTTGTGAAAGCGTATTTCAAGAAATTCCCGGGCATTAAGAAATATTTGGATGGCATTCGGCGCGACGCGGCGGAGATCGGGTATGTGGAAACCTTGCTTGGGCGGAGGCGCTACTTCCCAGCCTTGCAGACCAAGACCAACGTCCAGTTAAAGAACCGCGAAGAACGAGAAGCCATCAACGCCCCCATTCAGGGTACGGCGGCAGACATCATGAAGATCGCGATGTTGAACATCCCACCGGCTTTGCAGAAAGCGGGCTTGAAAGCCAAGATGCTGTTGCAAGTGCATGATGAGTTGGTGTTGGAAGTGCCGAAGAAAGAGATCGAGCAGACCGCCAAGCTTGTGCAAGAGACGATGGCGAACGCCTATCCGATGAGTATTCCGTTGGAGACCGAAGCGCGTGCCGGTGTGAGCTGGGGCGAGATGACGGTGTTGGAATAATAGGAAGGGGCAAGCCGGTTTTCTTGCCCCTTTTTGGCGGGACTTGTATAATGACGTTATGCAAAATAAAGGGTTTTATGCAGCATGATGCTGTATAAAACCCCGAATTGGGAGTATATACAGCATAGTGCTGTATAAAACCTAGTTGGGCAGTTCCTTGCAAAAAATAAGTAGAGAATGAATCGTCAAATATCCATTCCAACAGCACTTAGAATATATGAACTAGGCATTAGTTTGCTTTTAGATATTTCCTGGGTAGAAATAATATTTCGGCATCAAATCCCGAATGATTTAATATCCAACAAATGCCCAAAAAGCTTACTTCATACAACTACAACAAATGGCTTATTGCATTATTTAGGTGAACGTTTTTTTCAAATGCTTTTTAATGTCAAGAACGACTCGTATTATATTGACATAGAAGACACTCAAAAGAATATCGACATTCTCACTCTCACGTTTATTGCATCTGGTTTAGAGTTCATAGAACAAGCACCTCCTTATCGCAAATCGCTCTCATATTTGATTTTGACTTACGATGAGATAAACGAAGTTCTATCAAAGTACTCTGGTGATTCTGCAAACAAGGAATTCAAAAAAAGAGAACTTCAAGACAAAATTTATTCTGTCATAGACAAAATTGAAGAAGAATATAAAGATGAGATTATCCAACTTCAGAAGTTATATGCAGCTAATTTCGGAGAACGAATATTTCACGACCGCCAATACTGTGAATACATTTCTTATGCAATTTCATCAATTTATGAAATAGATGGTTTTCCAATGCTCGATAATGACACTGTAAAGAGAATCAAATATATCGATAGACAAAAAATGCCGTCTTGGGTTTTTGAAACATTAAGAGCAAGGGAGCGCGATAAATGCGCCAGTTGCGGAAAAGCAGTATCAGAGCTTAATGGCGAATTTCATATTGACCACATTATTCCAATAAGTAAATTTGGAACAAATGACATAGTAAATTTACAACTTTTGTGCGAAGGATGTAATCTTCAAAAAACTAACAATTATGAAACAGTAGTAAGTTCAGTTCCTAAATATTTTTCATGGAAGCGATCAATGAAATGAAGTCGTATAATCAAAAGCACTGCCCAACAAAGCGTGCAGCAACTGTCTTGAAAGTCAAGAGCAAAATCCTCCTTTAAAGGAAAAAACTGACCGTCTCAAGCAGACGTTCTCTGCCTGAACGGGACCTGATCTCGCATCATCGCATTCAAGATGGTCAGGAATTTGCGCATGCAAGCGGTGAGAGCCACCTTCTTCACCTTGCCCCTCTTCAACAACTGCTGATACTGTGCCTGGATCAATGGGTTGTATCGCGTCGCCACCAAGGTCGACATGTACAATACGTTGCGGACTTCCATTCGTCCACCTTTGGTCTTGCGATACCCTCGCTTCCTGCCGCTGTCCGCGTTCATCGGTGCCAGCCCCACCAAGGCAGCGATCTTCTTCCTGTCCAACTTTCCCAACTCCGGCAGTTCTGCCAACAAGGTGGTGGCAGTGATCCGCCCCACTCCCTTGGCACTCGTTAGGATCTGCTCCTGTGCCTGCCAGTCTTCGTTCTCTTTCATGAAGTTGTCCAAGTCCTTTTCGAGCCGTTTGATCTCTTCCTTCAATGTCTCGATCATCCGCTCCACAGACCCTCGCATCTTGGGCGGAACCGTCCGCAGGCGGCTTTTTTCCGCCTTTAGCATCTCTTCCAGCTGTCGTCTCCTCACTAAAAGAGCTGATACATCACGTCCCGCCTCACTTTTTGCCTCGAAACGTCTCGGTTTCATCTGCTTGCCGAACTCTGCCAGGTTGAAGGCGTCCAGTTTGTCTGTCTTGGCAAGCAGTCCGCTGGCGCGGGCGTACTGTCTCACTCGAATGGGATTCACTACGGCGACTGGCAGTCCGGCTTCGTACAATCCCAGCACCACCGCTCGCTGATATCCGCCGGTCGCTTCCACCACGATTAGGGCTGGAGCCAGTTTCTGCATCTTCTGGATCAGGCTGGCAATTCCCGCTTCATCATTCCCTACTTGGCTGGCTTTCTTCTCCCCCAACACGGCGATGTCTAACTTGTCTTTCGCGACATCGATCCCAACGAACTTTTCGTTACTAGTTGTCATTCCTGCCTCCGCTTTGTATAATGGAAGTTGATCCCACGCTAGTATTCGGTCTCTTGGACCTTGCAACTGTTCGGGATCACCTGATACAAGGACACGGCGATCCTGCTGCACGACGGTCTTACCTGACGACCTACCTGACATCGATCTGCCGTGTCCTCCCTTAAAGATACTACCTGACGCTGGGGATTCTGCGCACATCCCAAGCAGTTTTCTACGCCTTAGCCTTTTTCTGGTTGGACGGCTTCGCCGTCCCCGCCCCAGCGCAGGTAACGCAAACCGTTAGCCCGCTCGTTCAAAATTGGGTTTAGAGCATGTCAAACACAAACTCTTCCGAAATCAATTTGGCTTCGACCGTTGAAAAAGTTATTGACATGAATCGATGGGGCTTCAAACTCACCTATTCAAAGTCAAGTGAATATGCCAATGGGTATCTAACGCATAAAGTTATTTACAACTCAGAATGGTGTCGAGTGAGTTTCTCCGCCTACCAAAGAAAAAATTCTCCTCCTGATATGTATGATTTGCATGTTCGATATGGTCGCATTCACGCACCTGACGAGAGCGAAAAAATGACTTGGCATGGTGAAGAATGCTATTGTTGGCACAGTACAGGCTCTACACATATCTATTTTCTTGAAGGATTATCACCAAGTGAAACTTTAAAGCATCCAAACTTGGCAATATTTGAAGAAGCACAGTCGAGTAAATACGATAAAATCAGATTGGAATTAGGTGACTTCTCTCCAATCCACAGAGAGTCTGTAATTTGGGAATATTTTGGATTGCGTCTATTCGAATTATTTGATTTGCGTCGCCCAGATATATGGGATAAATACAAAGATTTTCTTAATCACTATTATCAAAAAAGTTCGTCTTCATTATGGAAGGTCTGTTAAATGGCAAAAAGCGGGCTAACAAAGCGTGCACCTGACGCTGGGGATTCTGCGCACACTTCAAGCAGTTTCCTACGCCTTACCCTTTTTCTGGCTGGACGGCTTCGCCGTCCCCGCCCCAGCGCAGGTAACGCATGCCGTTGGCACGCCCCTTGCAAAATAAGCACTTGAAAAATCCAGCAAAAAGGTGTATCTTTGTTGTAGAAACAGACAGGAGATAACCTTATGCTCACAAAAGTTCAGAAATGGGGCAATAGTCTTGCCCTTCGAATACCAAAAGCCTTTGCGGTTGACGCTCAATTAGAAAATGATTCTTTCGTAGAAATCAGTATCGTGAAAGGCAAAATTATTGTCACGCCAGTTCCTTCCCCAAGTTGGACACTTGACGAACTACTTGCAGGCATAACAAAAGATAATCTGCATAATGAAGTTGATACAGGTTTTGCTTTAGGAAACGAAGTTTGGTAAACCTATGGCATATATTCCTGATAGCGGCGACATTGTTTGGATTATGTTCAATCCACAAGCAGGGCATGAACAAGCAGGACACAGACCAGCATTGGTTTTGTCTCCAAAAGCTTATAACGGAAAAGTTGGTTTAGCAATCCTCTGCCCCATCACTAGCCAGGTCAAAGGGTATCCTTTTGAAGTATTGATACCTGAAGGATTGGAAGCAAAAGGCGCAATTTTATCTGACCAAGTAAAAAGCCTTGATTGGAAAGCAAGAAAAGCAAAGTTTAGTTGTAAATTACCGCCCGAACAATTTAATGAAGTCGTCAAGAAATTAAGTACCTTAATTCGTGAGCAACTTCAAAGCATGTAGAGTCTTGCACAATAAAAGCGTGCCAACAAAGCGTGCACCTGACGCTGGGGATTCTGGCGAAAATCCCAAGCAGCTTTCTACGCCTTATCATTTTTCTGGCTGGACGGCTTCGCCGTCCCCGCCCCAGCGCAGGTAACGCAAACCGTTGGGCAACCTGAGTCATGAATACAATTAATCATGGGAAAAACTGATTACTTCAATGATGTTGTAAAAAACGAGTTTCCGAACCTTATCCAGATATTGGAAAGGAATATGAATCTTGGTTATTGGGGATTTCGATTAAAAGCTTCAGGTGTTTTTCGTCATTTTCCACCTAGTTTAATTTATAACTCTAAGTTCTGTCGCATTAGGTTTATTTGGGATGTGCCCGATCCTCGCGATAAATTTGTGAAATCGATTACTGTTAAATATGGAAGATCACATACCCCTGATGACGAAAGAGTAATGATTTGGAAAAACGAATCTTGTTATTGTTGGCATAGCATTGACCTTGCAGTAAATTTCCTTGAAGGCAATTCTCCCGCAGACATAGGCGTGCTTGCAACTCCGAAAATAATGAAAAAATACCTCCAGCCAAATGCACAAAAAGAACTTGGACTTGAAGAACTTGATTATGCTGAAAGACCTATTGAATTAGTAACAAAAATGCATTCTGGTATTTGGGAAATTTATGGCGAGCAAATATTTGAACTTTTAGATTTACATCGCCCTAAATTATGGGAGGAATATGTCAGCTACGTCAAGGAATATTATTTAATATGGGGTGGGATTCCTGGTATGTCGCCCCCCATTTCTAATATATGTTAATTTGCTTCAATCAACTATCTTTGCTAAGATTGACCTATGCAGAAGTAGTATATACTTCCGAAGATAAATGAGTCTTGCAAAATACGGTTGCCCAACAAAGCGTGCACCTGACGCTGGGGATTCTGCGCACATCCCAAGCAGTTTCCTGCGCCTTAGCCTTTTTCTGGCTGGACGGCTTCGCCGTCCCTGCCCCAGCGCAGGTAACGCAAACCGTTAGCTTGCCCCTTGCAAAGAGGATAGATTGAGAAACAAGGTTCTTATTTTGTTAGCATATTCTATTTTTCTTTTTGGTTGTGATGGTCAGCAAATACGACTTCCTGTCGTTGCAACCGCTTCACCAATCCCACCCATTACCTTTACACAAATTCCAACTTTAACGTTAACCAAAATTTCAACTACACCAATTACTTCCACTCCTACATATCCATCGTATCCAGTAAAAGATGTGGTTTTTGAATATACATATTCTGGTGGGGATCATGGTATTTTCGATCCGCTTGTAAGCCCTTATATACCAAAATTGATTTTATATAGCGATGGGCTACTAATAATTGACAAAGATTCTTTGCATCAAAAAGTGCTTTCCGAACAAGAAGTTCTCTCGTTTCTATCTCAACTAGAGCAAAGGGGTTTTTACACTATTGAAACAAATCAGCAACATGACCCAACTGATAAGTTATACGATTTCAGCAATGGTTATGAAAGTGCTTTTGATGGCAGATACCTTTGTGTGTCAATCGAAACAAAAAGAATATGCGCCTACGAGCCAGTTATAGATAACGTGGTTCCATCAATGAAGAACATTTTCAAGTTTCTAGACAGTTATTCGCCCAGCAACATCGCTCCTTATCAAGCTGATAGAATTTTGTTGCAAGTAATTGAGGGCAGTGATTATCTTCCTCAAGAATACAGACCAAATCAGATAGAATGGGCAGATGACTTGCCTCCCTTGCAAAAAACGCCGATATTATTTGTTGACGGAGAGACTGCAACGAAAATATTTGCACTTTTTGATTATTCAGAGAGCTGGAAAATTGTTGATTACAAAGACAAAGAATATACAGTGTTTGCCCGTCCAGTTTTGCCTCATGAAGTCATTAGCCAACCATAACAAAGGCAAGCTAACAAAGCGTGCACCTGACGCTGGGGACTCTGCGCCATTTTCAAGCAGTTTTCTACGCCTTATCATTTTTCTGGCTGGACGGCTTCGCCGTCCCCGCCCCAGCGCAGGTAACGCAAACCGTTAGGCGGTTTTAATTACATCCGGAATGTTAATCAAAAAGAAATAAACATGGTCTCATTCGTTATCAAAACAATTTTGTTAGCTCTTGGATATTTTATTCTAATTCAACATGGTAGGTTAGGCTTTAAGCTATTGTCTGTTTCTTTAGGTGTCAAAACCCGTCGTCCAAAAGATATAAGTCATTTACAACCTGAACCGCCTACAATATTTCAAGAAGCAATTACCGCACTATTAGCTCTTGGATTTACCCGACTTGGAGAATCTGGAGTAAATGTCAATGGCACTCAGGTAAATACATGGGTGTTTGTTTCATTAGATAAATTAACTACTGCTGAAGTAGTTGTAGCTGCACCAATGCTTGTAGGCTTTTCCACTGCATATAAAGATACTTCAGTAGTTGAAACAAATTTTCCTGTTGGCGAATCAATAGAAACGCCCTTATTCATATCTCACACCATAAAATCCAGCATTGAAAAAGCCTATAATCACCAAAACCAACTAGTTATGAAATTCTCAAAAACACATGGTGCTCCATTAAGCATCGAAAGTATGCAAGAATATCTACGTTTAGACGTTGTGTATCGAAAAAAACATGCATGGCGCAAGTTTATGCGTTTTACATTAATTGGTTCGGTAAATATTTTGTTATTTGGATATGGAATCATATCAACATTAATTGTTACAGTTTTTTTTATTTTTGATGGATTGGTTGATAATTTAATATCAGCAAAGATTAATACTTATTTTTCTGTTTTGCTTACTACCATAACCCCAAGTATATTTATAGGTGCTGCAATCTTGCTTTTTACAGCTTGGAGCCAAAATCGAGAAACAAAAACCGCCTAACAAAGCGTGCACCTGACGCTGGGGATTCTGCGCACATCTCAAGCAGTTTCCACGCCTTATCATTTTTCTGGCTGGACGGCTTCGCCGTCCCCGCCCCAGCGCAGGTAATGCAAACCGTTGGGTTGCTTCTCTGCAAAATTATCAATGAAAACATTTCATAAAGCATGTCAAATCATATTTCAAATAGCAATAATTAATTTTTTGCTGTTTGTATTTATTGCAATTATGATTGGCGGCGACGCAGTTAACGGTCATGCTGAAAACGGACATTATTATCTTGCCAATCATGGACAACTCACAGAAGTAAATTATTTTGTCTTTATGTACAGCAAATTGCACGTTTACAGCATCTTTATCACTCACCCATTGGCTATGTTGGCAGGATTTTTATACTGGATTACAGGTGGTGGGAGTGTTCGTCCAAAATCATTGGCTGCATATCCACACTCCAAGAGCAGTTTGCTTTCAATTATCAAATCTTTCTTATGGAAAGTAGCGGATTTAATTGAAGGTGTCTTCTGGATAATTTTGGATTCCTGGAGAAAACCAGATTATGAGCTGTTTGTTCGACTTTCCAAAGAAGAATGTATCAGAGAACTACAGGCTGGAACCGATAATGAACCCACACTTTATAAACTAAACAAGCCACTTTGGGGGTATTTCAGCGGAAACCATTTTTATTTACAAAAGTGGAACTACAATCCGTATTTCAGAGATGGGGGTGTTCGCCCAGTTCTGGCAGGTAAATTTTCATCTACACCACAAGGCACATACATCAGGCTTTGGCATAGATTTACAACAATTGGAATATTCTTTCTTACAACTTGGTTTGGAACCGCTTTAAGCCTTTTATCTTTATATCTTATCTCAACCAATATACATTCAAGCCAGCAGTATGCATATTTAGATTCTAGACTCCCGATGCTCGCTTTAATTATTGCGCCCATACTTTATATAAGTATCTTGTTCATTTCTATTCAAATTGGCTCAATTTTCGGGAAATCGAACAACTTCGATATAATTGAATTCGTAAAAGACCTGCTTGACCATCATCATACTTCCAGTCAATTAGCAGGATTTAGATTGTCACGAAAAATGCAAGGTAAAGTTTAATTAAAACGCAACCCAACAAAGCGTGCACTTGACGGGTGGGATTCTGCAGCAATCCCAAGCAGTTTCCTACGCCTTAGCCTTTTTCTGGCTGGACGGATGAGCCAAGTCCACGAGACGGGGCAGGTCAATGTACTAAGCCTTTTTCTGGTGGATGGATACGCCAATTCCATGAGACAGGGCAGGTAATGCAATCCGTTGAGCAATTGCAACTTTTAGGACATATAAACGTAAACTTTCAATACTGCATCATATTTTACAAACTAAGGAAAACGATATGTCCGAAAAACTGACATCACAATTGCGACTTTATCTTGTCATATTTGTTGTACTATGGGAAATGACACATCTTGCTTGGGAACAACTCAACGACGGTATCAAGAGCCATCATTTCTTAGCGATGAAGGAAATGCCTGCAATTTCAAATTGGTGGGGGCTACTTTTACTTCCAATTCTAGCTTGGTTCCTTGCAGGTAGTATTCAAAAACGAATTGACTTTCGATCCAATGTTAAAGACTCAAAGTCACATGTTCTGGCAAGTATCGTAGTTGGGGGCGCTGCCTCTCTAATTTTCGGAATTCTGCTATCTTTCTTTTTCACAAAAGGTAATGAAAATATCACATCCTTTTTATTCTTTGGTATGCTTCTGCTTGCTTTAATATTACCGATTTATCGTGCCGAGTGCTTGTTAGGATTCGTCTTGGGGATGACCTTTACATTCGGCGCAGTATTGCCCACTTTTATTGGCTCCATTGTTGCCGCCCTGTCCGCTCTTGTACATTTTTATATTATCCCTGGTCTTGGTCGCATCTGGAATTGGTTGAAGCTTAAAATCTAAATTGCCTCTAATGTACAAACTCAATTATTAGGGAATTTGATTAGCAAAAAACATTTTCCAGAAGCACAAATACATTCATATCTGTGTGGTCTTATTAAATTCAAAACCGCCTTGCAAAACCTGCCCAACAAAGCGTGCAGCAAAGATACTACCTGATTTTCTGGCTGGGTAAGCCAAGTCCGCGAAATGGGACGGCCAATGTTAAAGCCTTAAGACTTAAAATATCAGTTTCTCTAAGGAGTAAACTTTATGGGAACAGCAAGTGTACAAGGACAAATTTGGGGAACACGAGCCAAAGATTGGGCAGATGCACAAGAAGGTGTAGCCATTCCTCTCTTTGAAGCCGTTTTACACGAAACGGAGGTAGGGGAAAACACATCTGTTCTGGATATTGGATGTGGCTCAGGTATCTTTTGTGAAATGGCAGCAAAACGCGGTGCGCGGGTTAGTGGACTGGACGCATCGGAGCATCTCGTAGCCATTGCTCACGAGCGTGTACAATCTGGCGAATTCCGAACAGGGGAAATGGAAGAATTACCCTATGACAATCAGACATTTGATGTAGTCACAGGATTTAGCTCATTTCAATTCGCAGCCAATCCCGTCAACGCATTGAAAGAAGCAAGCCGCGTATCAAAAACTGGAACGGTTGTAATCGCTGTATTTGGGAAACCGGAAGAGAGCGAGTCGACAGCTTATATTAAAGCAATGGGGGCATTATTACCTCCCCCACCACCAGGGGCGCCGGGTCCATTTGCGCTTTCCGCTGATGGTGCCTTGGAAGCCCTTACCATCAAAGCGGGCTTGATCCCTTCAACGGTAAAGGCTGTCAATTGTCCGTGGGATTATCCTGACGAAGAGACTGCTCTGCGCGGTTTAATGTCATCGGGTCCAGCAATACGAGCCATTCAAGAAAAAGGCGAAGAAATAGTACGCGACCATATATTGCAAGTTATCGCTCCATTTAAAACAAGGTCGGGTGGATATTATTTGACAAATAGTTTCCACTATCTCATTGCAAAAACTTAATAATAAAGACAGCATATCATTTCTGGCTGGACGGATGAGCTAAGTCCGCATGCCGGAGCAGGTATCCCCCTATCGGGGACGAGCCGCAAATCGTTGGGCACTGGCGCACACACAACAAATTCATGAAAGGCAATCCATCACATTCCTAAATGAGCACACAAACTTCCTCTCCTTTCTTTCGGCTCTTTGTAAAGATAGAAGCCTTTATTATGAAAAACTTCGTTCCTATTCAAAAGCCTGGACCAATCTTTAAGTGGATATTTAAAAGTTCTATCTTGTATTTCAAATTGGGTTTGGCGGGCTTGTTGAAGAATTATTTCCTGCTAATCACAACTACGGGACGAAAAACAGGCAAAACTCGCCAAACCCCACTTGAGCATCGCTACGATGAAGTCAATGACCGTTACTTAATTCTATCTGGCTGGGCTGGCAAAACGGACTGGTATCGTAATGTAAGTGCCAATCCAAACATTCATGTGCAGGTAGGCAATCGCAAATTCCACTGCCGTGCTGAACCTGCAAGCAACGAAGAGGTTGCGCTCATTCTGGAAGAGACTGCCCGCATTAGTCCAGATATGCTCAAAGTCTGGTCGCGCTGGGCAGGAGAAGAACTCGACGGCTCACATCAGAGTCTACAACGCGCCGCGAAATACTGTCCTTCATTTTGGTTAAAACCTGAGCAAGTTACAACAAGATAGATTTTAGTCAGTAGTAAAATGTGAAAGATAAAATCTTGCGTTATGCGAAATGCGCCCAACAAAGCGTGCAGCAAGATACTACCTGATTTTTTGATTGGACTGCTTCGCCGTCCCCGCCCAGCGTAGGTATCCGCTATCGGGACGAAACACAATCCGCTAGGTAACTATCACCACTACCACATATCTACTAAAAAGTGAGGATTTCTCAACTTGACGCAAACTAGCCGCTCACAACTTTTTGATGAATGGGCAAAGAATTACGACAACTCTATTACGTCAGAAAAGGATGATTTTCCTTTTGCTGGCTATGAAATGATTTTAGAACAAGTTCTCTCCTTGGCTGATGTCAAACCCAACATGCGAATACTTGACTTAGGTATTGGTACAGGTAATTTAGCCGCACGTTTTATCAATAAAGGTTGTCATGTGTGGGGATTGGATTTTTCAGCCGAAATGCTGACTCAAACGCAAGTAAAGTTGCCGCAAGTCAAACTTGTTCAAGCAAATTTATTAGGCGATTGGATAGAAGAACTTCAAACACCTTTTGACCGAGTTGTATCTGCCTATGTTTTCCATGAGTTTAACCTTGAAACTAAAATAAAATTGCTACAGCAAATATCGTCACATTGTCTTTCAACCAATGGCTTTATTCTAGTTGCTGATATTGCTTTTCCTGATGTTGCTATTCGCACAGCGGCATCTCAACACTGGCAATGGGATGATGACGAATACTACTGGGCAGCAGATGAAGCAGTCATCGCATGTGATCAGGCAGGTCTACAAGTCTCATATGAACAAATTTCAAATTGTGGCGGAGTTTTCAAATTTACAAGCAAAGGCGCAGGCTAACAAAGCGTGCGGCAAAGATACTACTAGATTTACTGACTCGATGAGTCAAGGTGCGGGCTTCGCAAAAAATACAGCAGATGTATAAAGGATATACATGAAACCGAAATCTTCAACCGACTGGCTTTTATTCTACGTTGTGACAGGTCTTATTTTATTTTTTATAATATGTATAAGCATATTCATAATGCTCTTTCTTGATGGAGCCTTCCTTTGGGCATCCTAATATTCTAGTTTGCCGTATAGAATACAAAGATCTTTAGACATTATGAACAAAATAGATAAACGAAACGTATTGGATAATGAGGTCTTTACCTATAAAATCAACAAAGAGAAAAAGGTGTTTATTTACTGGCGGGGGAAACAAGTCCTGATTTTACGGGGAAGCGCAGCCCAAAAATTTACGAGCAAGATCATTGGGCTAGACGATAAAGGGGTGCAACTGGTGCTGGCAAAGCTAACAGGGAACTTCAAGCGCGGAAACGAACGCTAGCGCACGCCCCTAACCAATAAGGTTATAATTGCATGATTGTTAGGACGACCCACCCTATTTTGAAAGTAAAATAACAACACTATGCCCGGACGAGAAGATATCTTCCAAAAAGCCATGAACGAGGGACACTCCGCTGCCTGGGATCAGGAATGGAGCAAAGCAGTTGCCGCCTATCGCCGCGCCCTCGAAGAATCACCCGATAACCCCAAAGCGCTCAGTAGTCTTGGGCAGGCACTCCATCAGCTCAACAATGTAGAAGAAGCCCTACAGATCTACATGCGCGCCGTCAAGGTCTCGCCAGATGATCCCGTCGCCATGGAAAAAGTAGCCCAACTCTCTGAACGCGTTGGCGACTTGAAGACCGCCACCGAAGCCGCCGTTCGTGCAGGAGACCTCTTCCTCAAACAACGCGACACCGATAAAGCACTCGAAAACTGGGTGCATGTCACCAGCATCAACCCCGAACACGCCATTGCCCATTCACGCCTCGCACAAGTTCACGAACGCTTGGGGCATGGTCAACAAGCGGCAACAGAATACCTTGCCATTGCGAGCATTCTACAACGCGCGGGCAACCCTGAAAAAACACAAGAGATGGTGAACAAAGCCCAATCGCTGGTACCCAACAGCGCCGAAGTGAAACAAGCCCAAACGTTATTAAGAACCGGTCAACTCTTGCCCAAGCCGATCCGTGCCAAAGGTGGAACCGGACCGATCCGCATGGCACAAGTCAAGCAATTGCAGGAACCGGCGAAAAAAGCCGCCTCAGGACTGGACCCGATCGCAGAAGCACGCCAGAAAGCGTTGACTCAGCTGGCAGAAGTCCTCTTCGATCTCTCCGACGACAGCAGCCCCGTAGCACAAGACCGCAAGGGCATCTCTGCCATCATGCGCGGAACCGGCTCCCTTTCGGCTCAGTCAGAACAACTTAAAGTGGTTTTGCATTTGGGTCAAGCCATTGATGCACAATCCAAAGGCAACGACACCCTTGCCGCCGAAGAAATGGAAGCTGCACTCAATGCTGGCTTTAGCAGCTCGGCTCTTTCATTCAGCATTGGCTATTTACGCTTCAAAAATGAACGCTACGAAAGCGCCCAACGCGCTTTGCAAAATTCGGTTAAGCATGAAGATTATGGTTTAGCCTCGCGCCTGTTACTGGGCGATATCATTTCGCGAAAAGGTGACTTCCGTGATGCGGCAACGCAATATCTGGAAGCCTTGAAGTTTGCCGATGCGGCGACTGTGCCACTGGAACAAGGTGATGACATTCGCCAGCAATACGAGCCGTTGATCGAGTCGTATCAACAGCAAACAGACGAAGCCGTTTTACGCAAAGTCTGCGATAACATTCGCGGGCTGTTAATGCGAGCAGACTGGCGCGACCAACTGCACAAAACCCGCGACCAAATGCCCAAGCAAGATGGCATGGCTGCCCCTCTGGCAGATATGATCTTGCAGGTACAGTCCAGTTCGGTGCTCGAGTCGATGAATCGCATCAACCAGTTGGCGCGTATGGGCAGCCTGCGCTCCGCCATGGACGAAGCCTACGACGCCATTCAGCACGCCCCCACCTACCTGCCGCTTCACATCATCATGGGAGATTTGCTCGTACAAGAAGGTCACACCACAGATGCGATTGCCAAGTTTAGCGTTGTGGCACATTCCTACAGTGTACGCGGCGAAGTGATGCAAGCCAGCAAGTTATTACGCCGTATCATCCAAATCTCGCCCATGGACCTCGGCGCGCGCAATCGTCTGATCGATCAGCTTGTAGCCCGTGGTCAGGTTGATGATGCTATTCAAGAGTATCTTGAACTTGCCGCCATCTACTACCGCCTCGCTGAACTTGATATGGCACGCAAGACATACACTCACGCATTACGCATTGTGCAACAAGGCAATGCCAGCCGCGATTGGAATACCCACATCCTTCAGCGTATGGCAGATATCGATATGCAGCGCTTGGACTGGAAACAGGCTTTGCGCGTCTATGAACAGATCCGCACCCTCATGCCCGATGATGATGCCTCTCGCAAACAACTGATCGAACTCAATATGCGCATGGGGCAACAAGACCGCGCCATGAGCGAGCTGGAAAGTTACATCACGCATCTTGAAAGCCAAAGCAAGCAAGAACTTGCCATCGCCTTCCTTGAAGAGTTGGCACGTGACCATGAAGACCAACCGTTGATCAAACGCACGCTCGCGGCTTTGCTCCATCGCAGCGGTCGCATCGGAGACGCCATACCCATTCTCGACCAATTAGGCGAAGCCTTGCTTGAAAAAGGCGATAAACAAGGTGCCATGGAAGTCATCAACCAGATCGTGCTCATGAACCCGCCCAACGTGCAAGATTACAGAGTACTTCTAAGCCAAATGCGAAATAGTTAACCAAAAGCGTGGAGAACAACTCCACGCTTTTTTGTGTGCCTGCAGGTGACAAATCACAGGAACTTTAGTGACAAAAGTTCTAACAATCTCCTAAGTCCTGAATGCTATAATGCCGCCAATTCAAATTGGAGTAATCATATGCCAAAAACCCAAAACCGCGCCGTGATGATCTGGCTGTATGTCTTTGCCGGGGTCGTGGCGTTTCTTGTTGTCTTTGGCGGGTTCACCCGCCTCACCCGCTCTGGACTTTCCATCGTAGAGTGGAATCCCATCAATGGCACCGTGCCGCCCATGGCACAGCATCAATGGGAAGCCGAATTTGAGAAATACAAAGCAACGCCTGAATATCAACTCATCAACACAGATATGACTCTACAAGAATATAAATACATTTTCTATGTTGAATGGTTCCATCGCCTCGTTGCCCGTATGGCAGGTCTTTTCTATGCCTTGCCCGTTTTCTACTTCCTCATTCGTAAAACCATTCCCCTCAAAGAATTTGGCATTTACTTCTGGATGGGCGTTCTCTTCATCGGTCAAGCTGTAATGGGCTGGCTGATGGTCTACAGCGGATTGGTAGACCGCCCTGCCGTCAGTCACTTCCGCCTCACGGCTCACCTCTTGCTTGCTCTTACCCTCTTCAGCCTCGCCATCTGGACGGCAACCGGTCACCGACTTGGGTTCCATAACTATGAGAAAAAGTCCAAATGGTCTTTACCTACAAAAATCTCTGTCGCTGCCCTGGTTGTGCTCGCCATTCAGATCAGCTACGGCGGCATGACGGCTGGTCTCAAAGCTGGGCATGTTTCAGACACCTGGCCACTCATGTTCGGAAAACTCATTCCACCAAACCTCTTCAACTCATTCATCAATATCCTTGAAACCCCGCAAACCATTGTCTTTATTCACCGCTGGTTCGCCTGGTTGGGCGTTATTCTGGTGCCGGTGGTGATTTACATCATCAAGAAACAGAATTACCCAGCCGATATTCAAAAAGGTCTGATCTGGCTGCTCGGAGTGGTTGCCGTACAGATCACACTTGGGGTTCTAACCATTCTCTCATACGTCAACATCGTCATTGCCTTGTTGCATCAAGCCAATGCAATCCTTTTGTTGGGTTTAGCTGTCTACTTCATCCACCGGTTCCGCGCCATAGATGAAGTCAAAGCATAAATACTTTTTATAAAAAACGCCTCGCCATTTACGGCGAGGCGTTTTTTATTCCGCTTGCTGCCAATCTTCTTCTACCCGTGGTGGTTTCTTTTTGATAGCTTTAACAGACCAACGTGTCAGCCCAAACATGCCAAGCGCCAACCCAACTGTGGATGAGCCAGAGGTGAAGAAAACTAGAAAAAACGTTGGTTCGATTGCTTTTACGATCATTAGAAACGGGATTCCAACACCCAACAGGAGCAACATCAAGCCTAAAAACATATAGAAACGGTTTTTTATCATCATGCCTCATATAACCAGCAAGCCACAAAATGGTTTGGCTCGGGTTCAAAATCTGGTGGTTCTTTCACATCACAAACACCTGCCATCGCTTTAGCACAGCGCGGATGAAAACGACATCCCTTCGGTGGGTCTGCCAAACTGGGCGGCTCGCCAGGCGGAACGGCTTTATACACCTCGGCATTGGCAGCATTAGGGTCTGATGTTGCAGCGAGCAGGGCATGAGTGTATGGGTGCAATGGATTCTTGAGTAATTGGCGCGTCTCTGCTTTTTCAATAAGGCTGCCTGCATACATCACAAAAATTCGCGCCGAAAAATATTTCACCGTAGAAAGGTCATGTGTAATATAAATCACAGAGAGATGGTGCAATTCTTGCAAGGCATGCATCAGTTTTAATATTTCCACGCGCACCGAAGCATCCAGCATGGAAACAGGTTCATCTGCCACAATCATCTTTGGTTCCAGCACCATGGCTCGTGCAATCACCACACGTTGCTGCTGTCCGCCGCTCAACATATGTGGATATTTATGCAGGAAATCTTCCACAGGGTGCAGCTTCACCTCTCCCATAATCTTAAGAATACGTTCACGCCGTTCACCTTTACTTGAAACTCCACTAATGATCAGCGGCTCTTCCAAAATTTGTTCAACATTCATAAATGGAGGCAAAGCGCCGTAGGGGTCTTGCTGCACATATCCAATTTCAAAGCGATAGCTTCGCAATTCAGCTTCCTTCAATGCGGCGAGACTCTTCCCTTCGAAAAGAATCTCGCCGCCCGTGGGTAAATTTAGCCCCAGAATGGTCTTCATCAGCGATGATTTTCCGCATCCACTCTCCCCGACCACTGCCACTGTTTCCCCTTTACCCAACTCAAAGCTGACATTATTCACAGCCTTGACGTGCCCAACTAAACTAAAGCCAAAACGGCGAAGCTCATACCAAACGTGTAAATTATGAATCGAAAGCAATGTTTCTGTGGGCTCGTCAATTTTCACAGACATTCGTTTTGCCTCTTGTAAATCTGAGATCATATTCATGTGTTCTGGTTATCGCTTCTCAGTAGCTGAGCCAAATCCAGTCTGCAAGCCCTTCAAACATTCCATCATTCCGAGATGACGACAATCGTGAGAAAGAAAAACAAGCAAATTCAAGCGGATGTTTTTTAATTTTCTTTGAAGGTCTTCCTCTATACCATCGAAAGTCGGGTAACGTTCATCCAATAAGGCGATAAATTCCTCTAATGCTTCATAGGACTTCCGCAGATAATCTACCAATTCATCCTTGGGCGGTATTGGCAAGGTTGCTGCAATTTCATCACTTAATCCGGTCCCAACCGTAGCATTGAGGTCGGTAGGAAAACGCCAGCGTTCTGCTAATTTCTCCACTGCCCAAATCTCTTTAGGCTCGCCAAAGTCACTGCCAAGTTGTGGGGTACGTTCTAAAATAATGGCTTTCAAAAAATCAGATTCGCGGGCTAAATGCCAAAGATGAAACCCAATAGACGTGCTATATCCTCGCGGACGCCAGCGTAGTTGTTCTTCGTTCAGTTCAGATGCAAACTCAAGCACGACCTTATGAATATCTTTGAAAGAATAAAGCACGTCATACAATGCAAGGGACGGCATGGATGAAACTCCTTGGTTTATTGGTGCAGCCAGCACTTTACTTTACGATTTCCTTTTTGGAATACCGGCGGCTCTTCACCACATTTCTCAAAACGGAATGGGCAGCGCGCCGCAAAACGACAACCTGTTGGAGGATTCATCAAGCTGGGTGGCTGCCCGGTAATAAACATCGGGTCTGATTCGCTGCGTAAACGCGGAACACTCGCCATTAACATTTGCGAATAAGGATGCAGTGGTGCAGGGAAGAAATCTTTGGCATCGCCCGTCTCCACGATCTGACCGGCATACATAATAGCGACTTCATCTGCAAGTTCGCTGGAGGTGGCAATATCGTGTGTAATAAGAATGTATGATGTACCCAATTCATGCTTAATACGTTTGAGCACATTCATGATATTGGCTTGAGTGAGCAAATCTAAAGCGGAGGTAGGTTCATCTAAAATAATCAGATTGGGTGAGGTAACAAGCGCCATTGCCAAGGCAACACGCTGACGCATGCCGCCGCTCAACTCAAACGGATAGCGGCTAATGAAATCAGCAGGGATGCCCACATGTTGAAACATTTTGTAAGCCACCTCAAGTGCCTCTTCTTTATTCAAGCCAAGGTGTAATATGGCTGGCTCTGAAACCTGCTCCCCCACTGTAATGACCGGGTTCAACGCATTCATAGCCGCCTGAGGTACAAGTGACATACTCACCCAACGTACATTCTGACGATATTCTTCATCAGTAAATGGCATCACATCTTTACCATTGATGACCAGTTCGCCGCTATATTTCGCCACATTTCGAGGCAACAAGCGCAACATGGCTTTTGAAAGTGATGTTTTGCCGCATCCCGATTCACCCAGAATGACTACAGCTCGGTGAAACCCCAAATCAAGGTCTACCCCGTCAACGGCTTGCACAACTCCCTTCTGAGTGCGGAAGTGCAATTTTAGGTCTTTTACTTCAAGCAAGGGCGCTACATCTTTCATCACGTTATCTCGTTTATACATCTCGCAAGCGTGGGTTGAAGATGCGGTCTAATACAAAGCCGAGGAAAGCAAAAGCCAGTCCGGTGATAATCAACAAAACCGCAGGTTCCAATACCCAGTAGTAGTACCCCTTGTATAAAGCTCCATTTGCCTGAGCATCTTGAATAATCTTGCCCCAAGTCGGTAAGACAGGGTCTCCTAAACCGATGACAGCCAGAGACGCTTCAAGGAACACAAAAGCTGGCACTGCTTGCACCAAGCCTGGAATTAATAAGGGGATCATGCGGGGAATGAGGTAATGAAAAATAATACGCCAATTCGTTGCACCGTATGCTTTTGCCGCTTCAATGTACATTGACTCTTTAACTTGAAGAAATACCGCGCGATACCCAAGAATGGCGCCCGTAAAGATATTCAAGACAATTGTTGCACTGATAATGGTCCAAATACTACGAGAATAAAAAGTGCCGATCATGATCATGATCGCAAAAAACGGCAACACCAAATTGACCTCAGTAATTCGTTGTACCAACTGGTCGACCCAGCCACCATACCAAGTGCCAACAGCGGCAATGACCATCGTTAAGACCGAAGTGCCAATTGCTGCCATGAGCCCAAACGCCAAAGCGACAGGAGCGCCCCACAAAAGCGGCAAGGTCAAATCACGGCGGGCATGATCCGTCCCTGCCAAGCCATAGACCTGTCCGTGAACCACGAGTTCTACATCTATATTCGAGTTAGGCTCAAAGGTTGTGCCAGTAATGACGAGTTTATAGGGGCCCTTTAATACCTCACCGGTTTCCGGGTCAGAGAACAAGGCTGGGATGGGGTCTTCTGCCCGGAGCTTGGCTGCCAACTTATCGTCTTGAGAGAAGCGGTAGGTATATTTGGCAGCAGTAGCAAAATTTGAAACACGGATTGTCCGCCCGTCGGGTGTGATCCATTCCATGGAAATGAACGGCTGCTTCTGGTCAAAAAGGGCATTGATGTAAACGATCATATCCTGAGGGTAAACATCATACTTAAAATCGAACTGGTATGTCATTGTGTATGTGGTGACGCCATCATTCCCTGGTACAGATGTTTTTTCTATCTCGCCATCGGCAGTACTTACTGCAAAAGATTCAGAGTATTTTTTACTGGAGAACCAGTTGAACCAGGCGGGGGGAGCAAACTTCGGGTTTTGATACCAAACCTCTTCCCCGCCACGCCACAAACGCACAGCTTCAGAATATGGAATAGTAACCATCGCATAGATAGAAACTGCCACCATCACCAAAATGACAAAGATACCTACCAAAGCAGATGGATACTGAAGTAGTTTTTTGAAGGAGGCTACGATATTGTTCATAACTTAATTTCCAACGCGCACACGGGGGTCAACTGCGGCATAAATAAAATCAAGTAGAAAGACCGTCATAGCAAGTAAATATGCATAGATGATGGTAGAGCCTACGATGATTGGTGTATCGTATAAACCAACCGCTTGATATAGGGTTCTCCCAAGCCCGGGCCATAAGAAGACCGTCTCTGTAAATAAAGCTCCCGTCCAAAGTGCAATAATGAGCAACGAGAAGTTTGTAATAATGTTTGGCAGAGTTGGGCGCAAAATATAACGGCGCTCAATATCTTTGGCATGTAAGCCCTTGGCACGCGCCATATCTACGTAATCTTCGCTGGAATAAATCAAAAAGAAGGTTCGATAGTTGTAGACACTAAGAAAAAATGAACTAATGACTAGAGCACCACCAGGCAAAACGAGGTGCTGCATCACACTAATGGCATAATCAAAGCGATTTAATGGCGGTGGCGAAGAGACCATGCCCCCAAATGGCAAGACTTTAAAACCTGCCGCAAAGATCAGAATTAAGAAAATGCCGTAAAACCATGAGGGAATCGCTGAAGTAGGTGATAGTGCAATTACAAGCTTGTCCCATATGTTCCCATAATTTCGAGAGAGGTTGAGCGCAATATAAATACTGGAAAAGAAAAGGAATAACTGTGAAGTTCCCATCAATAACAAGGTGGCTGGAAGCCGTTCCAGCAAAATTAGCCGAACTTGTTTGGAACCACTGTCACTGGTTATGTTGAAGGCACGTCCGAGATCAAGTTGAAGTGCTTGCGTTAAATGACGGAAGTTACGTATGGCAATTGGGGTATCGAGCCCGCGCCTCTTTTCTTCAAGTGTGATCTGTTCCTCGATCAACTTCCGGCGTGTTTCCGAGTCCATGTTGCGCATGGTGGGATTATTCGCAACAGATTGTGTGATCGTATCGCGGATCTGCCCTCGAATGATCTGGTCAACATACCCACCCATATTTGCGATCAAGATCGTAAGATACACGCCAATCACCACAGTGGTAAATAACGTCAACACACGCATGACGATGTAACGTAATATGCGGGTAAGGGAATGAAGGGCAGTTTTTCTCTTTGGAGTAGTCTGCTCTGAAGCAGCGGGAGCAACAACGGACATACATACCTCACAAGGGCTTCAGGGCAAGGCATTTCTGCCTCACCCTGAAGCATGGGAATTTCTACATCAACTTACTTTACGACCACGAACTCGAAGGCGGTGAAAGCAGGAATGGCAACTGGGATCGGTACAACTGCCACTTCAAGTTTGGCAGATCCTGTTTCCAGTTTGGAAGTCGCATCGGTACCCAAGGTAACTTGGAACTGTCCCTCGCCTACTGCTTCAGCATTTCCAACTTCAAGGACATCGCCCGTGGTGCCATACAGGATGTATTTCACCTGCTTGATATCCGCAGTTGGATACGCTTCATCACCAAAATTGACGGTTACATCGAAAGTCGCTTCTTGCCCCGCTGTTACCTGACCCGGTCCATCAAGGATGACACGTGCCCGTTTCGGGTCGCTGAAAGAAGACCAGCGGTCAGCGAGATCAGGGAAGTCTGCGAAGTTCTTGAGCACAAGAGACTTCTCTGTAGTAAAGACTTGGTCGAGATAGTACGGACCAGTCCCAACCCAGAAATGTCCATGGTCGGCATACCATTTGGAGAAATTCTCATAGCGAAGAGCAACTTCTTCTGGAGTCAGGAACTGACCTAAGGTCGCTTCATATGGAACATAACTTTCGGTCTGAGCCTGATCTAAATACTTCTTGAGAATCTCAAGGCTTGGTCCGCCCACCCAGCTCATTTGCTCAATGCTATTGGCATCTGCCTTATCGGAAGAGTAAGCCAATTCACCAGCGGCTTCTGCCAGATTCGAGATTGCCAAAATCTGCCAGCTATTCTCCCCAGAAAGCCCTGACGGGGAACCGGGCCACAGCGGAGCAACATTCAACTCAGCATCGGCAGAGTACGCATCAGAGTAGTATTCAATGGTGAGAGGAGCGGTAGAGGTGATACGCCAGCCTTTGAAAGAAGGCAAGAAGGCGTCCACAGAAAGAGCCGCTGCTTCATCATAGACAGCGCTTTCAGGCTTGCCGCGGTCAAGGAAAATGACAAACGACATGACAAAATCTGCCACAGAAATCGGGCTGCCATCATGCCATTTGACCGTTTCAAATAAATCAGCAGGATACACAACCGTGCTCTTAACCTTGGCAGTGGTGCCATCTGGGTATTTTTGACCCGCTGTAATGAAGGTCTGAGTCGTGGCATCCCAATCAATCCAAGCGTCTTCGGGAACCGGGATTTCATCCACAGCTTGAACATCCACCCAGCCAAGTTTGTTATCCGTGATGGGTAAACCAGTCTGATATTCAAGAGAGGCGCTTTCAATCCGTTGCGGCCAGGCAAGCCCAGTATATGGGTCACCCATCAAACCAGAAGAGGCGCTACCAGAGCTTGCTACGCCCATGCTGGTGGCACGCATGATGTTTGAATCCCACACCCAGTTGCTGCCTGCCATTGTGTTCCATGGCTGAGTGAAAAGGTCATTTGTACCGACCTTCATTGTGCCGCCTTCTTGATCCGCAAAGCGAAGGTTGTAGTTGCCCATGAATGCCGCTTCATAACCAGCCGCCAAGTCATAGGTCACTGAGACATTGCTATTGTAAGGAGCATAGACCAGTTGATCTACAACCCATACAAAAAGAGAGTCTTGAAGGGCAAGGTCCAAGGCGCGCGCCAACATGGCATCACGTTCTTCTTTGCTGGTGAAGTTACCTTGAGCAAGATCATCGCCAAGTTTCTGAAGTTCAGGGTCAGCTACATTAGAGATGAACGGATCGCTCGCCTGAATACTGGTAGGAAGATAATATTGCTGAATGTTCGCACGTTCATCGCGAGTGAGACCAGAGGGCAAATAACCAGCGGTATAAAGACTCCACTGTCCTTCCGAAGCTACTGAGCCAAGCCAGATCGGGAAGGCTTCAGAAGATGTTTTATATTGGCGGTCTACAGTAAAGCCCACTTCTTCCAATTGGTTGGCAACATAATCGCCCATGGGTTTACGGGTGCCATCACCATCGGAGCGAATCAGGAAAATCAAAGTGACAGGTTCTCCATTGAACTGCCATTTTCCATCAGCGCCAAGTGTGGCGCCCATGGCTTCCATTTCAGTGGCAACCTGTTCGCGAGCTCTCTCAAGGTTGTAGGCATATTTGGTTTCAAGAGCGCGAGCCGTATCAATCAAATTAGTGTATTCAACCAACTGGGTTGTGATCGGCAGAAGTTTTGGTAAAGAACCGCCGCCATAGATCTCTTGATTGATATAGTTGCGATCGATCAACCAGTTCACCGCTTCACGGATCTTGCGGTTCGAGAAAGGATTCAAGACTGTTGTATCGTCGAACACGGCAGGATTCAAACTGATACCGTAATTACCACCATAAGATTGGGTGTAGTTCAAGCCAGCATCTTTAATGTCCTGCAAGGTGTTCGAAGAGAGATTAAACGAATAGAAATCAATTGCACCAGCTTGCAATTGAGAAACAGCGGAATCGGATGAGACGACTGAAAAATCAATTTCGTCCAACCAGCCGCCATGGCGGGTCGTAGCAGGTGCTGCTTCTGTAGCAGCAGGCGCAGGCTCATCTGTTGCCATCGCTTCATCTGTAGCAACCGGCTCTTCTACTGGAGCATCGGTAGCAGCTGGTGCACAAGCAGCCAGCAACATACCGAGGATGACCAATAGGCTGAGCGCATTAAATGCTTTTTTTATTTTCATTCTCTTTTCTCCTTAATGAAATTGAAAAACTAACCAGACAGTGTACGAGATAGACCAGGTAGCACCTCCTAATGAATTCGTCTAAGCAGAAGGCGGAAGATCAGTCTGCTCACTGATACTCCGCCTTCTGAGGGAATTTGATTCTTCTTGGAGGAGAACAATTCCGCATGCGCCTTATATTACGAATTTCGAGGTCAACTGTCATGCATCCAGACAATTGGTTTTAATCCCACATTTGAATGGTTCATATTCAATCAACTAGAATTTTTTCCCAACCCAGTTCACAGCGAAAAACCACTCTCCAGGAGGGGGCATCAGACCTCCCGTAGTGGGAGCCATTCATCATTCCAGAGAAATAAATTGCTTATAATAGTTCTATCTATGCGTAAACCGTGGTTTTTATGGTTACTCCCGCTTTGTCTTATTCTGGAATCTTGTGGGACGATTCAATCTGCTGCTACGCCAGATGCAAAAACCGACGCCTCTCTAACGGACCCGTTGCCTGCTCGCTTCTCCATGGGTCCTACTACCATCCCTTACGGAAAGAACATCCGCTTTGAACAGATTAGTCTTGAAGAGGGTCTTTCGCAAAGCGTGGTAAATGTAATCTTGCAAGACCAAAAAGGTTTCTTATGGATTGGCACCGATGATGGTCTGAATCGGTATGATGGCTATAACTTCAAAATATTCAAACCCGATAGCACCAATCCGTTCAGCTTAAGCGACCGTTCCATTACCGATATTGTTGAAGATAAAGATGGGGTTTTGTGGATCGCAACTCGCATGGGGGGATTAAATCGTTACGACCCCATCTCGGGTAAGTTCACTCAGTATATGCATAACAAAAACGATGCGACCAGTATTATCAGCAATCAAGTCACATCGCTTTTTGTAGATAAAACCGGGCTTTGGGTTGGTACAAACAACGGGCTTGAATTTCTCGATTTTGAAACCAACCAATTCACACACTATCCCCTTGACAATGGAAAGCTCGCTCCTGAAAGCAAGTCTATTTCTGTTGTGTATAAAGACTCTGCCAACAGGCTCTGGATTGGCACATCAGATGCTGGCTTAGGGCTTTATGATGAAAAAGACAGGTCATACAAATCGTTTAAGAATAATGAATACAACAATCAGAGCTTGAGCCACAATCGCATTCTTGCAATCAAACAAGACCTTGCTGGAAATATCTGGGTTGGCACAAGCAACGGATTAAATCTCTACAACGAAGAAGAAGGTAATTTCACCCGTTTTAAGAGATCGAAAGATGACCCGAATAGTATTGCAGGCAATATTATTTACTCGCTATTTACCGACCAATATGGGAGTTTATGGGTTGGGACGAATGTAGGGTTAGATCGTTATTCGCCGCAAGAAGGCAATTTCGTTCATCACCAATATCAGCCAAATGTGCCCAATAGCCTGAGCAACAATGAAGTGCTATATATTTACGAAGATGATAGCGGAGTCTTATGGATTGGCACCTACGGTGGTGGATTAAACAAATACAACCGTCAACAAGATCGTTATGCATATTTCCGCAACAACCCTGATGACCCTGCTAGTTTAAGCAGCAACATCATTTTTGCGATCCAGCCTGCAGAATTTGGAAAAGTTTGGGTAGGCACATTAGACAGCGGGTTAAATCTCTTTGAACCCTATACAGAAACCTTTACGCGTTTTGTCCACGACCCGAACACGCCCAACAGCCTTATCAACAACAGCATCTTTTCACTTTATCGAGACAAAAGTGGCTTGATCTGGGTTGGTACAGGGAATGGAATGGACCGTTTCAATCGTGGCTCCAAAAGTTTTACTCATTACTTCCCTAATGAGAGTGATTTTACAAGAACCGATGAGCGGTTTAATGTTCTAGCCATTCTGGAAGACTCAAAGAAAACCTTTTGGGTGGGTTCCAGCATGGGACTCTATATTTTCGACAAGAAGGCGGGCACCCTTACAAGGCATACCAGCGAACTTGGCACAACACGGGTCAATGCTCTTTTAGAAGATAAAGAAGGAAATCTATGGGTAGGTACTCCTGAAGACGGTCTACGACGTCTCAATATCCAAACTGGTGAAATCTCTTATTATCGATACGACTCAACAGAAAAATCTTCCTTAAGCAACAATAGTGTGCTATGTATCTACCAAGATTCACAAGGGGTTATCTGGATCGGCACACATGGTGGCGGGCTGAGCCGTTTCAACCCCGAGACAGAAACCTTCACCCATTTTACCGAACAGGAAGGTCTATCGAACAACGTTGTATATGGAATTTTGGAAGACGAATCTGGAAAGCTTTGGTTAAGCACAAATTTTGGGCTTGCCCGTTTCAATCCAGTCAACCAAACCTTCCGTATTTTTACGGCAAGTGATGGGTTACAAAGTAATGAATTCAACCAAAATTCTTACGCAAAAGACGAAAATGGGACTATGTACTTTGGCGGTATCAATGGGCTTAATGTCTTTACGCCTCAGGAAATTACAGATAACCAATATACACCGAAAGTCTCATTAACCTCTATTACTGTTGATGGCGCACCTTTCACAAATGAGGACGGTCTCACCACCGAGTATCTTAATACCATCACCCTCACCTGGCCTCAAGATTCCTTTGAATTTGAGTTTGCAGCCTTTGCGTTTGAACAGCCTCTAAACAATCGTTATGCCTACAAGCTAGAAGGTTTCGACCCTGACTGGATCAGCACAGATAAGCAAAGAAATGGGAGATACACCAACCTCCCCGGCGGAACGTATACATTGCGCCTGCGCGGTTCCAATAACGATGGGGTTTGGAACGAACAAGGCGCATCCATTCAAGTGGTGGTGGTACCGCCTCTCTGGGAAACCTGGTGGTTTCGTGGGTTCCTGATCGTTGCCTTTATGTTCAGCGTGGCGGGCGGCTTACGTTGGCGAGTAAAAAGTATTGAGGGCAAAAATCAGGAATTGGAGAGGCTTGTAAAAATCCGCACAGCTGATCTTGAAAAACGTACCGGCGAAATCGAAGCCTTGTATCAAGCCGATGAGCGAATTCTACGCAGCGTCACACTCAACCAGATATTTCAAGCACTAGTCGATGTTTCCATCTCCATCCTCAAAGCAGACCGTAGTATGGTGCTCACTTGGAATGACGAAAAGCGAAAGATCACACCGCGCATCAGTTTGGGATTCAGTCCTGAAACCCTTTCGGTTATGAATTTTGACTACGATGAAGGGCTGATCGGTGTTTCCATGAAAACCGGTCACCCCATGATCGCTTCCGAAGAAAATTTATCATCGCTGCGTGAAGATACCCGCAGAGCAATTGAAATTGAAGGCATTCGATCTTTTGCCCACTTCCCTATCGTGGTTGATGAAAAGGTAATCGCGATTTTCAATGTTGCTTATCTACGCTCTAATGCTTTAACCAAAGATTCTATTAGGCTCTTTACAGCGTTGGTGAACCGGGCAGCCATGGCAATTGCAAACATGGAGTTATTCGAGCAAACGCGTGATCTTGCAGTCATGGAAGAAAGAAATCGCCTCGCTCGTGACCTGCATGACTCTGCCAAACAAAAAGCCTTTGCCGCACTCGCACAGTTGGGAACTGTAAACGGCATGGCAAAAGCCATCCCAGCCGGTCCTGTCATTCCAACCGGAGCAGAACAACATTTGAGTGAGGCTGAGAACTTGGTATATGAGGTGATTCAAGAATTGAACTTCTTGATCCAAGAAATTTACCCTATTGCTTTGCAAGAAAAAGGTCTGCCAACTGTTTTACGCGAATATATTTTTGAATGGGAAAACAGAAATGACATTGTGGCAAATCTTATGATCCAAAACGAGCGACGGTTACAGCTCGAGACCGAACAGGCAATCTACCGCGTTATTCAAGAGGCGCTGGCAAATGTTTCCCGCCATAGCCGCGCAAAACGGGTAGATATTTCTTTGGTGTACAATCCAGACTTTCTTCAAGTAGCTATGGCAGACGATGGTTGCGGGTTCAATGTCAACCAAAAAGCAACTGGCTTGGGATTCCGCTCAATGAGAGAACGCATTATCAGTATACGCGGCACCTTCCAAATCCAAAGTGCGCCAGGGCAAGGTACGCGTATTATTATTCAAATCCCTCTCAAAACCAATGCAGGAGGTTAACATGAGACATCACCGCACAAGTATCTTGATCGCAGACGACCATGAAGTGGTCCGAAGTGGCATCCGTTCATATCTTGAAAAAATTTCAGATTTCCAAGTTGTAGGTGAAGCTTCCTCAGGAGAAGAGACTTTGAGTTTAGTCTCTGAGTTAATTCCGGATATTGTTCTTCTTGACTTGATCCTCCCCGGTATGGATGGCATTGAAACCACGCGCCGCATTCGGCAGATCAGCCCACGCACAAAAGTGGTAGTGCTTACTTCTTATCATGAAGATGTGCATATCTTCCCAGCCTTAAAAGCTGGTGCAATTTCTTATATTTTGAAAGATATGAAAATGGAGAAATTGGTTGAGGTGCTGCATCGAGCCGTACAAGGTGAGGTGACACTCCACCCAGTGGTGGCTTCGCGCGTCCTTCAAAACATCCGCGGAGAAAATGGCGAAGAACAGCCACTATTTACCGAGCTAACTGATCGCGAAACCGACGTGCTGAAATTAATTGCAGCTGGGCTAACTAACGGACAAATTGCTGATAAATTATTCATCAGTGAAAATACGGTCAAGGGGCATGTCAGCAACATTCTTAGCAAACTACATCTTGCAGATCGCACCCAGGCAGCAGTCTATGCCTGGCAACAAGGAATTGTCAACCGGCAAAGCACAACGAAGTAAATATAAAAAGACACCGCTGTAGCGGTGTCTTTTTATATTTACACAGGAAGAGTTACTTGCCCATATCCGTCAAAGCGGCTTCGATTTCTTGGGCAAAGACGTCAATTCCTTGAGCGCCCTGAATAACCCGGGTTTGGGTTTCGCCGTTCACATCATAAGTAAGGATAAAAGAAGGTGTAGCCTGAATACCTGCGGCAGTGGCATCTTTGGCATCCTGTTCAGCCAGATCAGAATACTTTCCAGAAGATCGGCAGTCATCATACTGACCACGATCCAAGCCAAGTTCATCCGCAAAAGCCTCTAAATGGCGGTCATCAAAGGCGCCAACATTCTCACCCGTTTGATTGGTGAAAAGCATATCATGCATTTCCCAGAATTTTCCCTGGTCACCTGCACAATAAGCAGCTTCAGCTGCCGCCTTAGATTCTGCACCAATAAATGCACCTACAGACTTATAGACAAAGTGAACAGTCCCAGTTTCTACATACTGTTTCATCAATAATTCTTCTGTATTTTCAAAGAAGATACGGCAGTAAGGGCATTGGAAATCAGAATACTCGGTAATCGTGATCGGCGCGTTCGGATCACCGGCAGTATTGAAATCAACATTGGCACGGGTAATTTCTTTTGGAGTAACAACCTCTCCAAGGGGTTTCAAATTCGGGTAAATCACTAAAAATGCAAGAAATAGCGCACCCACAGTGATCAAACCAATTGCTAAAAAGCGGGATTGCTTCTCTTTGCGACGGATCTGCTCCTTGCGTTGTTGGCGTTTACTCATCTCTTTCGTCATGCTAGCTCCTATTATTTTTTTATTGGCACTGCATTTTCTCATGCCGAAATAGATTTGTCCAGAAATGGGTTAACAGGTTCTTATTTTCGCTTAGCCCCGCAAGCGGGCATCCATCCACATGAGCATGGTTTTGAAAACTTCTGCCTTTTCTGGCTCGTTATGAAGTTCATGGTAAGCACCATCCCAAAGAACAAGCGTAGCTCGGTCTTTTAGGGCAGCGGCAAACTCAGTACTGCTGGAAGGATAAGCGATTGTGTCGCTCTTACCATGCAACAATAACAAAGGAAGCGGGAATTCGCCAGCGTGCGCCAGAGTCCATTGAGTCACTCCAAGCATAACCTTCCCAAACCCGAGTGAAATCTTGTCATGAACGAGGGGGTCATTATTGTAGGCTTGCACAACTGTTTCATCACGAGAGATGGCTTTTGCATCCAATCCACTAGGCAGAGTTGTCTTGGGCATAAGAGAACCTAATAATTTTGCCATGAATATCTTTACAGGCTGTTCTTCCAAAGCAGTATGAAGACCCGAACTGGTGGCAATAACTCCTTTAATATCTGGCTTGCGATTCAAACCATAGTTCAGAACCAGGATGCCGCCTAAACTATGCCCATACAAAATGACGGGCAGGTTCGGGTATCGAGTTCTTGCTTGAGCCAATAACTGATCGATATCCTGTAAAAAATCTTCGATAGAAGAGATATGTCCGCGTATACCGCCAGAGCGACCATGTCCGCGATGATCGAAAGAAAAGAGAATGTATCCTTCTTTGCTAAATGCTTCGGCAACATGAGCGTATCGTGAACTATGCTCACCCAAGCCATGTACCAAACACACTACAGCGCGGGGCAGCACTACATCTGGCTCCCAGACCTGAGCAAAAATATCAAGCCCGTCTTTTGCTTTCCAATTGAATTCTTGATGTTTCATGTCTATGATGCTCCAATCGTGATCTTAAATTCACATTGATGAGACCCCGTCGCTTTACAGACAAGTTCTTCAATGTCATGTTCATCACCAGTTGCCCAATATAAACATTCACGGATCAAACCAAGGGTTACAAAACACACCGGAGAATTTTCTTTCTGCCCCAACGTGGTAGGAGAAGAATGGTCAACCAGAAGCAGGTCAAGATCCAAAGTATGAACCGTGACATCACCGCGCCCCGTGCCAAGAGTTGAAGCAAGCAGTTCAAGCGAAGGTTTACGCTTCAATGGTTTGGGAAATCCGCGTATGAGAGTTGCCTGAGCTTTAGAGGCAAAAGAAGCATCGTTCAACATGGGTTCCCAAAGCTTCGAACCGATTCTCAAAAGGATACCGCGTGCACCACGCCCATAATAGGTGCGTAAAGCAGATTGCAATTTGGCATATGCCTCAGCCGTTTGCGTACTGTCAAAAGCAAGAAAAAATTCCGGTTTCTGCCAATCTCGCGACAAACCAGAATTTGATAAAACTGCATGATAAGTATCGGATCCCACTTCTTTTGAAAGAGTTTCTACAAAGCGGTTCATCAGGCGTGGAGAAAGTCGCGCAGGTGTCACAATTATGCTCCCAAAGAATGAACAAAAACAGGGTAATGCTCTCCAGTTCGAAGGAAACCTAACTTCGAATACAAGCGCAACGATGCGGCGTTATCGTCCTGCGTGTTGACAGATAATCTACCAGACTGAAGCCCGCCTGCTCTCTGGATTAAATCATGTACGAGGGCAGAACCAACTCCTTTACCTTGCGCCTCAGGGCGGACCCCGAGCCTTGCCAAGTGAACCCCAAACGGATTGCCCGTACTGATCTGATATGCAATAATTCCATTGGCGTCTTCAGCTACAGAGGAGTAGAAAGATTGACCATGAGCGCGTTGGAGAGCGTCTGAGGTATTGTGCCAGAATTTTCCAAAGGCTTCGCGGTCTACTTCTTCAACAATGCCAAGGTCTGCCTCTTGCATTGGTCGAATCCGAATCGAGTCATCGATTCGAACGGGCACATAATCTTCGCTTTTAAGTTCAAGGAGAACAATATTTAAGCGTGGCTCAAATCCACTATCCAAAAGCAAGGTTTGAAACCAATGCTTCATCACAATGGAAGCCGTTTCAGCATGCGGGTTGACTGCCCGAATTTCAGCGGAGGCAAAGCCCCACAGGTCAGACCAAGCTTCAGGTCCAGAAAGATGCGGGCTAAATGAAAAGAGCCGAATCCATGCTACATCTGGCGGGTCTTCTGGGCATGCGAGAGCAGCAACGACAGTCCCAGCATCTTCCAATACCCAAAAGTTATGGGCACCGATCCACTCAAGAGCAGTACGCCAGTCGAGATGGCGATGTGTATTTGATTCTTGGAATATTAAGTTGGAGAGCTGACGATGATCCTGCGCAACGGCGCGCCGGATATGCAGGTGAAGATTGATCATCTGATAAATTTCATGAGAAACTTCATGATACGTTCAAAAAAGGTTGGATTCTTTTTTACGTCAAGCGAGCCCATCATTTTGAAAGCAGAATCGGTGATCTTGCCTGTTTTGAGTTTGATGGCAGCCGCAGATTTCATGACCATTGCGCGCAGGTCACCTTCGTCAATACTACCAAACAACTCTGCAGAGAGTTCGTATTTTTGAATCGCTTCATCATATCGATGAAGACCTTCGAGCGCCGCAGCTTGGTTACCAAACGCCATGGCTTGACGTTTCACATCTTTGGCACCTTCAAAGACTTTATCGGTATCAAGAGCTGCATCGAGTGCTTCCTGAGGTTTGCCTGCTTGCAAGAGTGCAACACTTAAGTTGTTACGAGACTCTGCTGCTTCAAGCCCGGCACGTCCTTGGGTGTACCCTTCAGCTGCCTGGCGAAAATGTTCAGCAGCTTCAACAAAGTTCTTTTTGGCAAAGGCTTGTTTCCCTTTGGCGTCGAGTTGATGAGGTTCAAGAGACATAATTATTAAAGGGTGATGTCGAGCAAGCCTTCTGCAACAGAGCGAAGTTTATCGCGAGACATGCTGCTGAGCTTCATGGCGAGTTCAAGATATGGACGGTTGACAGGCTGGCAGACAAATTCTTGAAATTCATTGGGAAGGTCCATAAATTTTTGCATGGCAAGTTGGGTGGTCATCCACTCACCTACAGGACCACTTTGATCGAAGAAGTTTTCGATACGGCTGCCCATAACAGCTAGAATGCTCTCTAACTCTGGTACAGAAACCGTACGCTCTCCCAATTCATACGCCTTCAACCGCGATTGTGGGATCCCAGTCTCGGATGAAAGGTGGCGAATGGACATATTCGCGTTCGTACGCTCCTGCCGAATCAGTGCGCCAATCATACGGTGGCGTAAAGCAATAAGCTTGGTAATATCTTCAGGCTTTAATGGTTCGGGAGCATCTGAAATCGTTTCATTGCCCCAAAATTGAGAAATGGGAATCTTTAAAAAGAATACAAGAGCTTCCAGTTCAGGCAAAGAGGGTGCGCGCCGTCCTTCTTCATAAGCACGGAACACACCTGCTTTTACGCCGATCGCATCAGCGCATTCCTTGATACTGCGACGTTCTGCCATGCGGGCATCTCGAATCAACAAACCAAGTTTCTTTTCGCGAATAGTAATTTGAGCGTTGGTCATGTTACCTCATCAAATAAGCCCTTATTATAGCAGAATGCGTCAACGTCTTGACGGCTGTTGCTGTTGTTTAGACGTCATGAACACCTCGGCGCCCAACTTAAAGCCCGCCGCCTCTAACCTTGGGGTGAAGTTGGGGCGAATACCCGTAGGCTGTAACTCGCCTAAAACTTGACCGTCTTGCGTCACACCGGTTTGGTTAAATTTGAAAATATCGGTTAGAACGACCACATCGCCTTCCATACCAGCAACCTCAGTAATAGCTGTCACCTTGCGTTTGCCATCCTTGAGGCGGGTTTGCTGAACTATAAGGTCAATGGCTGATGAAATCTGGGTGCGGACCACCTTGAGTGGCAATTCCATGCCTGCCATCAACACCAAGGTTTCCAAGCGCGATATGGCATCACGTGGACTGTTCGAGTGCACAGTAGTCAACGAACCATCGTGCCCCGTGTTCATCGCCTGAAGCATATCGAGTGCTTCCCCACCGCGGACTTCACCCACTACGATACGGTCTGGACGCATACGCAAAGAATTTTTGACAAGATCGCGGATGGTCACTGCATGCAACCCATCAGAGTTAGCAGGTTTGGTTTCCATGCGCATGACATGGTCTTGTTGTAGTTGAAGCTCAGCAGCGTCTTCTATGGTCACAATCCGCTCGCCTTCAGGAATAAAGCCCGAAACTACATTTAATAAAGTGGTCTTCCCTGACCCCGTACCGCCGGAAATTACAATATTAAATCTTGCTTTCACACAGGCTTCGAGAAAATCTGCCATTTGTTTTGTAATGGAGCCAAATGCAATTAAGTCCTCAGCCTTCAGTTTATCTTTGCGAAACTTACGGATGGTGATCGAAGGTCCATCAATGGAGACAGGTCGAACCACAGCGTTGACGCGGGAGCCATCAGGCAAACGTGCATCGACCGTGGGAGAGTCAAAATCCACGCGGCGGCCCAGCGGCATAATGATTCGGTCTATAACACGTAACACATGATCGTCATCATCAAAGGTGATCTCACTCTTGGTTAGCTGTCCTTTTTTTTCAATGAAGATCTTTTTGGGTCCATTCACCATGATCTCAGAAATATCCGGATCATCCAAAAGCGGCTGGATCGGACCGAACCCCAAAAGATCATTCAGAACCTGCTTGAAAATTTCTCGTTTTAGATCTTCTGGGAATTTGAGTTGTGTAGTATCAAATACACGCCCGATGTTTTGCTGAATATATGTCACTCGCTGCGATGCTTCGATCCCTTCTGTTTCGAGTGCACGTAAAAGATTATCTGCCAGATATTTCTTCAGGCGAATAAGGTCTTGCCCTGTTAACCGTTGTGGAGCGCCTGAAAGTGGTGTGTTCATTCTTCCCCTTTTTGTGTCTCATTCAACGGCATAACCCAAACGATCTGCCCTTTTTGCAGAGCCAGAAACGGACCCGTATAAAGCTCTTTCCCATCCGCGCCATAAACGCTGACATCCGTCATGGCAACAAATTGTTCACTGCCTTCTATCTCATCCTTCAGACGTTCACCATGCCGTACATGGACTATGCCGCGAATGAGATTTGTTGTAGTCTGTACCATGGCAGGTACAGGCACTTTTTGAATAACATTTGTGTAGTACTTTCCTTTATCGTCATATTCTATAGACATGGGCTTTATCTCCCTCTGCCCGGGAAAGACAACTATTAGCCGCGGATCTTTTTGGCAAGGGTTGCCATTTCTCTGGCAGAATCATGAAAAATTATAGAAGCTGTATCGTTAGGGAATTTTAATGTAAAAGGGCGGTGTTGGCTGTTTGCAAATCCGAAATTTGTACCGAGGTAGGGAATTGCAGTATTTACATTTTTCTCTAAAATCGTTTCCGCCTCTCTTTTGCTTAACCCTTCCAAACTGGCATGGCGATTCAAAATTGTATAGATTGCTTCTGGATTTACCCCTTTCGATTTGAGGAAATCCAAGATGGTTTTGGTTAATGAAATTGTGCTGACATCTGTGCTAATTAGCAAAGAAATTAAGTCTGCATGTTGGATCAGAGGTAATGTGATCTTTGAAAGCGAACGTCCAATATCCACCAAGACGTAATCATATGAAGATTTAAGCCCGGCAATAATATCCCAAATACGCCCTACATTAAGTTGGTTGCTCAATTCAGGGTCTGGGGAACCTGCCAAGAGGTTGAAATTCCAAGGCTCGATTCTGGGCAAGGTCTTTAGAAAGTCTACATCGGTTTCCAATGGGTTTCGATCTGCTACAGTTACGATATTATCATCGCTTTCATAACCAACAATCTGAGCGATGGAACCTATTGGGAATACCAAATCCACGACAGCAACTCGCGCTTCAGGTTGATCTTTAACAATATTTACAGCTGTATTTGCACAAACCGAAGAAGTACCTGTACCGCCCTTTGCGCTGAGGAACACAATCATCAAACCGCCCTGTTTCATATCTTCTTGTTTAACTCCAAACAAGCGGTTAATAATGTCTTTCAACATCGGTACGGCTTGCCCCGATTTCGTAATGTAATCACTAAAACCCGCATCCTGGCAGGCTTTGATACGCGCAGGGTTATGATCACTACTTAAAGCAACAAGGGGCAAGTGAGCCGTTCGTGGATCATTTCGTAATTTAGCAGCAAACTCTTCCCCCTTGAGATCGGTCAGAGCAGGGTCTGCAATTACCAGGTCGGGGTAGTCGCGCCAGGTATAAATCAAACCTTCCTTACCAGACCCTGCCTGTAAGGTTTCATAATCGAGTTCTTGTAACTTTCGAGCAATAAAATTTCGGCTTGCGACATCTGAGTCTACGATCAAAATTTTCTTTTGAGGCATATCCTATTCCTGTGCGCAACCCGTTTTTTATGCGCAATAATTATATTTCAATGGGGGGCATCAGATACCCTAACCCAGAACGGGTGACAATGTGCTTGGGTGTGTGAGCATCTTTTTCAAGTTTCTGACGCAAACGGGCGATGCTCACCCATAAAATTTCCTTATCATTTTTATATTCAACACCCCAAACACTGGTCAACAATTCTTCAGATGTCAGGATTTTGCCAACATTGTGAGCAAATTGAAGCAAAAGTCTATATTCTGTAGCAGAGAGCGAAACCGCCTCTTCACCGCGCCAGACTTCGGCACGAGCAAAGTCTATCTTCAGGTCATCATGCGTAAAGAAGCGGACCTGACCAGCATCGGTTGGGTTGTGGGCGCGACGTAAAACAGCGCGAACACGAGCAAGCAATTCTGTAGCCGAAAAAGGCTTGATAAGGTAATCATCTGCGCCAAGGTCGAGACCACGTACACGATCTTGTTCTTCACCGCGCGCCGTTAGGATCACAATAGGCACGTTGGTGAATTCGCGCAAACGTTGGGTGGCACCAAAGCCATCCAGCCTGGGCATCATCACATCCATCAACACAAGGTCAATAGGGTTGGATGAGAAAACATCCAGTGCTTGCAAACCGTCTTGGGCGGTTACTACCTCATACCCTTCTGTACGAAGGTTCGCCTCTAACAGGCGAAGATAGCGGGGTTCATCATCTACGATCAGAATACGCTTTGCCATAAGAACTCCTTGAAGAATCGTGTTTCACTTAAACGTCAAAGCGTTGGGTCGGCAGGAAGTTCAATGAAAAATGTAGTTCCGCGATCCAACACTGACTCTACCCAAATATTACCATGATGTGCCATAACAATTTGCTTGCAAATATACAGCCCTAAACCAGTTCCAGTCACCGTACGCTCACCGGGAACGCGATAAAAACGCTCGAACAAGAATGGAAGAAATTCTTCGGGAATTCCCTCCCCTTCATCGGTAAATGAGATGCGCACCTTATTTTTTTGATGGCTCCCACCAACAATCAGCTTGGAGCCTGGCGCATACTTAATGGCATTACTAAAAAGGTTCTCAAATACCTGCGAAAGCCTTACACCATCGCCAAGAACCGGCGGCAAAACATCTATATTCATTTCGATCACTAAATTCGGGTGGTGTGTCTTCACTCGCGCCGCCACATCACGAACAACGGCATCAAGGCGAATGGGAGAGAATTTGAATTGGATCGTCTTACTCTGCAACCGAGCAGATTCGAGCATATCTTCAATCAATTTTGCCAGACGGTCAGTCTCTTCATCAATAATAGACAAAAACTCTCGTTGTGTGGCATCATCCCATTGAGTATCCTGCCGCAGCAAGCTGGTACTATATCCTTTGATAAATCCCAGTGGAGTACGCAACTCATGCGAAATGGTGGAGACAAAATCGTCCTGCAAACGCATTTGGCGTTGAACCGAGTCCAATTCTTCACGCGCCTCTTGCAATTCCTTACGTTCAATCAACGCCGCTGCCCAAATCGCTTGCAACGAGGCGACATGAATGTGCATCTCAGAATATTCCGGTCCTCCAAAGCGCACAAACAACAGAGCGCCTCTTAATTTTTCGCCAACATATAACGGAATACCTAAAACAAAAGTCTGTAACATACGATCTCGATGATTCGAACCTTTTTCAGGTCCATGAATCACCATGTGTTCATTCGTGATAACGTCGTTGGCAACACTTTCACCCCAAGCAGCATCGGCTTCTGCTGTTTTACCACGCCCAATGGCACGCGCATAAACCACATCCATTCCGCGTGTTTGGCGGTCATTCAGGTAAACTGCAACATTATCGAACACAAAAGAACGGCGCATGGAGATAAACAACGCATCCAGCGCCGAGCGCCAGTCTGGTTTTGCCTGAACGTCTTGAAAGATTCGATGAAGGTCAGAAAGCGTCTCTTTATCCATAGGTTAATCTCGCATGGCGAGCAGAGGGAATTTAAACATCGTCCCCTTGCCCTCTGTTGATTTAACGTCCAGCAAAGAACCATGCCCCTCTACGATCTGACGGACCAACGATAGCCCCAATCCTGTGCCACCATAACGGCGTGTCGAAGAGCCATCCAATTGGTGGAAAGGCTCAAAAATCTCTTTCATACGATCTTGGGGAATACCCACCCCAGTATCGCGAACAACAACTTGAACCAGATTTTTGCCTTCTTCTTCAAGGGCAACTATCACGGTTCCACCCGACGGGGTGAACTTGATTCCGTTATCAATTAACTGCCCCACCACCCAACTGATCTTCTCGCCATCCGCTTGCACATACGGCGTATCATCCTTAACGGATACTTCCAATTTCACGCCACGGTCTTCTGCTTTGCGCATTGCGGTCTTTGTAACCAATGAAACGAGTCGACGAATATCAACACTCTCGAGTTTCATACTCATTTCACCACGGGATGCCAACGAGAACATGATAAGGTCTTCAATCATATCCTCCAACTTCCCTGTGGCGCGTTGGCTGACCGTCAATGCATGGCGTTGTTCATCAGAGATGGACCCCAGTGACTCTGCCAGCATCAATTCGATATAGCCTTTGATATGCGTGAGCGGAGTTCTTAATTCATGTGAGATGTTTGAAACAAAATTTGCCTTCATCTGGCTGAGTTCAGACAGGCGATTCAATGCTTCATTTAGGTCTGAAGTGCGTTCACGGACCCGCTGCTCCAGGTTACGGTTTGCCGATTGCAAGGCAGAACGCAGTTGAATGATCTGCTCTGTAATGACCTGATCCAGCGTATCTTTGTCTATTAAATTTAATTCAATCAATGCCTGCCCCAAAAGAGATTGCCCACCTTTATAGGTTACATCCTGCTGATGGTTCAACGCACGCTGAAGATCTATTTCGCTGATCAACCCTTTTTGGACGAGATACTCCCCCAAACGCGGAACGAGCATCTCTGGTGATAATTTTGGCGACTTTGATTCCATCCGAAACCGTCCGAATTTCTTTATTTTTTCGTACCGAATTTCTAAGCAACCCACTCCCCATCTATCATGACAGCAGAAGGCGACATTGTCAACAGGGTTGAGGGGTCAATTTTAAGAATGTCTTCCTCTAAAACAATTAGGTCAGCATGGTAGTTTTCAGCCAGTTTGCCAAGGCGATTCTCTGCATTGGCAGTGTATGCCGCGCCGAAGGTGTAAGCGGACAAGGCTTCAGCGAGGGTCAACTTTTGTTCGGCGCGCCAGCCCTCGGCGGAGGGTGAACCGTCTGCCCGTTGGCGGGTGACCGCGGCGTGCAATCCAAAAAACGGATTCGGCGACTCGACCGGTGCATCCGATCCAAAAGCGAGGATCGCACCGTAATCCAGTTGAGTCCGCCAGGCGTAGGAAAGTTCTGCGCGTTTGCCCCAATAGCGATCGGCGGCAAACATATCGGAGGTGGCGTGAATGGGCTGCATGGATGCGATGACATTGAGCTTGGCGAGGCGCGGCGCATCATCGGGATGAATGACCTGCACATGTTCAATGCGATGACGCAGATGCGGCAAATGATTTTGCGTTTCGTAATTGCGCAACTGCTCAAAAGCATTCAATACTTCATGATTCGCTTTGTCACCGATCGCATGGACGGTCATGCTCAAACCAACATCGGCAGCTTTGCGGGCATGTTCAAAAAGTTCTTCGCCATCCATATTGAGGATGCCTTTGTTATGCGGTTCGCCTTCGTATGGCTCCAACATCGCCGCCGTGCGCGGACCAAGCGCGCCATCCATAAACGCCTTCACCGAGCCGATCCACAACATCTCATCGCCGAAGCCGGTGCGCAAGCCGAGGTCGTTCGCCTGCTCCACGCTTTCAACGGGGATGTTTTTGCACACGCGTAATTTTAGTTTGCCTTTTGCTCGCAAAGATTGCAAAGTCATAAACGACTGACGGCGGTCAAAATCATGGACGCCCGTGATGCCCATTTTCCACAACACGGATTGCGCTTTTTCAAACGCCGCCTCCAACTCGCCGAGAGTTGGTTCTGGCACCGCAGCATTGACCAACGCCATCGCCGTTTCGAGCATGATGCCCGTGGCTTTTCCGTTCGCATCGCGTTGAACTGCGCCATCTTTCGGGTCGGGTGTTTCATCTGTAATATTCGCCAACTTCAGCGCGGACGTGTTCGCCCACGCCGCATGCAGCGACTTTGCCGTGAGATAAACCGGGTTGTTCGGGGAGACCGCATCTAGCTCCGCCGCCGTTGGGAAGTTGCCATCCCAATCATTCTGCTGCCAGCCATGACCCAATACCCACTCACCCGGCTTGAGAGTCCGCGCACGCTCCCCCACCCGCCGTAGACATTCTTCTTTCGTCTTGGTTTCGCAGTCCACTTTGGAAAGCCCAAGCGAATAAAATTGCATGTGAATGTGCGCATCGGTGAGACCCGGCAGGATGGTCTTGCCCTTCATATCCTGCTTTTCCACCTTGCCATGTGCAAGGCTTTCAAGTTGGTCTTTGCTACCGATAGCAACAATCCGCCCGCCTGCGATAAGAATCGCAGAAGCGTGCGGATTGGACTGATCGAGGGTGTGGATGTTGGCGTTATAGAGAAGTTTCATATTATTTTTCTTGTAGGGGCAGGGTCTCCCTGCCCAAAACTTACAGAAATAGAGCGCGGAAACCGCGCCAGTACAGCTTACGACATCTTCTTGATCAATGCATCCAACTCTTCATCAGAATAATAATAGATCGTCACCGTACCACCCTTTTTGCCATGCTTGAGCGCTACCTTCGTGCCCAAACTGCGCTGGAGACGTTTCTCCACATCCAACACATCGGCACTGACCGTTGCCTTCTTGACCTTTACAGGCTTAACTCCCGTCAACTTGCGAATCAATTCTTCAGATTGACGGACGCTCAACGACAAATTGATAATGGTCTGCAGCGCGGAGGTCTGCGCCTTTTGAGTGGACAGTCCCAATAAAGCACGAGCGTGACCTTCGGTAATGGTATTGTCCACCAAGGCTTGCTTGACCGCGTCTGCGAGATTGGTCAGGCGCATGGTGTTGGTTACCGCTACACGGCTTTTCCCTACACGTTTTGCGATCATTTCATGAGAAAGCCCGAAATCCTCTGCCAGTTGATGATAGGCTTCGGCTTCTTCCATAGCGTTCAAGTCTGCGCGTTGGACGTTTTCGATCAACGCAATTTCAAGTAATTCTTGGTTGTTCGCTTGGCGTGTTACCACAGGGACTTTCGTCAACCCAGCCCGCTGCGAAGCCTGCCAACGCCGTTCTCCTGCAATAAGGATGAAAGTGCCATCTCCCTTCGGAGAGACAATCAATGGTTGAATGACTCCATGCTCACGAATGGATGCCGCCAAGTCGTTCAGGTCTTCCTCTTTGAAATGCACACGTGGCTGACGCGGATTACGCTTAATCGCCTCGACGGGCACTTGTTGCACACCGCCCTCTCCACTTGTTTTGCTACTCGTCACCGCCGGAGTGGAAGACTTTCCACCCGGGATGAGCGCATCCAAACCTTTGCCAAGACCTTTTCGTTGAGCCATGATAAATCCTTTTTAACCGCAGATAAATTGGATAAACACAAATAGAAAGATAAAAAATCCTCATTTGTGTTTATCTGTGGTTACTTATCGCCTTTCAACAATTCTTTCGCCAACGTTTCGTAGGCTTCTGCCCCAGGAGAATGGGGTGCATATTCCGAAATAGGCAATCCATACGAAGGCGCTTCTGCCAAACGAATGTTACGCGGAATAATGCTCTTGAACACTTGATTGGGGAAATGCTTGTTCACTTCACGAACCACATCGGCAGAAAGATTGGTACGGTTGTCGAACATGGTTAGGATCACGCCGCGCACCTTGAGGTCCGGGAAAAGAGCCGAACGCACACGTTCTATCGTCTCGGTCAATTGTCCCAAACCTTCAAGCGCCAGATATTCGCATTGCACCGGCACCACCACGCCATCAATCGCTGCCATTAACCCGTTCACAGTCAGCAGACCTAAAGAAGGCGGGCAATCGATCAACACATAGTCATAACGGTTTGCCACTTTCAACAACGCCTTACGCAAACGCGATTCGCGTGCGAGTTCATCTACCAGTTCCACTTCTGCGCCTGCCAACGAAGGCGAAGATGGCAAAAGGGAAAGTTGCAAACGCTCATTCAACAAAATAAACGGAAAGATATCATCCTCGCCGAGCAGCGCATCATATGTACTGCCTTCCACGAGAAGTTTATCCACACCCAAACAGGATGTAGCATTCGCCTGCGGGTCGAGGTCTACCACCAACACACGCTGACCCAGCTTCGCCAAATACGCCGCCAGGTTGATCGTGGATGTGGTCTTCCCCACACCGCCTTTTTGATTCACCAGAGTATAGATCTTCGTCAAGACAAAACCTCCATCTTGCAATGTTCAATTTCCGCATGGGTTGGAATGCCCTGCAAACCAACTCGTGTCACAGAATATGCTGCCAAGTGGGTTGCAAAACGCGCCGCCTCCCATGGGTCTTTTGTTTGATGTAACCGCGAAAAAAATCCCGCAGCAAAAATATCGCCTGCCCCCGTCGCATCCACTTCTTCCACTTTGATGGGGCGATAGCGCCTTCGGTCACCGTGCCAATGCAACACCGCGCCCTCTTCCCCTTCCGTCAAACAAAGCAGACGGGCATGATGTGCCATCCATTCGACAAGTTCCAAGTTGTGGTCGATATCTTCCAAACTCATCACCACGCCTCCGACCTGACCGAGAACCTGTTCGCTGTTTTCCCAAGCCGTAGCAAACACTGAACCTTTTTCATCCCAACCGCGCATCCAGCCCTGCGGCGTAACACCCACCCACGAAGATGGGAATTGCTTTGCCAACGCCGGGTCTACTTCTTGAGCAATCGGTGCAAGATGCACAATGGGGGCATTTCGCCAGACCTGTGGGATATGTTCAAACGAAATCGTAGTCGCCTGATGATGCAAAGTTTGTTTGCGTCCGTGCTCGGTTTTGACGTTCTCAAAGATCGTACTTTGTTCGGTTGGAAGATTGAAGATTTGAACTCCATCTAGCAAATGGAGAGGAGCATCCTGCCCTGCTGAGGTGACGATGCCAACTCGCAATCCCATCGCTTTCGCCGTCAACGCCGAGTAAGAAACCGTCCCACCGAGTTGCTTGCCCGTTGGAGTTAAATCGACAGCCACATGACCAATAAGAAGATAGTCTACTGGGCGAAGGTCAGACATAGGTGAATTATACCGTAGTGAATTCTTTCCTTTTTGTTCTTTCAAGAAAGAAGAAACAAAAAGACCGCAGATTTTCATCTACGATCTTTTATCTATCGTCAATCGTCGAACTTATTCTTTCGGCAGAATGACCACTTTGCGATAGGGTTCTTCGCCGGTACTTTCGGTTTTCACAGCGGGATGTCCACGCAGTTCGATATGAACCACACGGCGCTCGCTGGAAGGCATCGGTTCCATGGTCACCTTGCGCCCGGTCTTGGTCACTTGGTCAGCCATGCGGTTGGCAAGCTGGCGAATCTGCTTTTCACGGCGAGCACGATATCCTTCCACGTCGATGATGACTTGTACCCATTGTTGGGTCTGCTTGCCAACAATCAACGAAGCGACGTGCTGGAAGGAAGCCAAGGTTTCAGCGCGGCGTCCGATGAGGGCGCTAAGGTCCTCGCCGCGAACGTCCACTTGAATGGTGCGGTTGTCTGCCGAGTCAGATTCATCATAATGTGCCGAAACCTGTGCGGTCATGCCCATGTGATAAATCAACTTGGACACCACTTCTTCAGCCGTATTCAACACCGCGTCATTCTCAACGTTAATCGGCGAGCGTTGTGGAGCAGGCTTTTGCGGCTTGGGCTCGGGTTTTGGTTCGAGCTTGGCTTCCGCTTTGGGTTCTGCTTGTTTCTTTTCAGCGCGCGGTTTGGGTTCTTTTGGCTCTTTCGCTTTCGGCTTGGATTCAGCCTTTTTCGCTGGAGCAGGCTTCGGCTCAGGTCGAGCCGCAGGAACTTCCGGCATGGGAGGCGGATTCACAGAAATGCGAACACGCACCTGACGTCCACCGAGTCCAAACAATCCTTTGGAGCCGGAGTCTAAAACTTCCACAGAAACCGCATCTGCTGTGAGTCCGAGCTGGTCGAGCCCTTGCTGGATGGCTTCTTCAACAGTTGGAGCGATAATTTCTAACGTAGTCCGCTCACTCATGGTGCCTCCCTATTTCTTTGCAGGTGTAGACTTGTTTCCACCAGGCAACAAATTGCTCCAGTTGGCACGCCCCGTTGCAGCGTATTGGGCAATACCTAGCAGGTTGCTCGTAATGAAATAAACCGAAATGCCAGAGGCAAATGTAAGTGCAAACCAACCCAACATGAGCGGCATGTAAATAGACATGCTGCTGCTCATGGCAGCGGTTTGTGCAGAAGCCTGGTCATTGGGGTTGGGCGGTGTGGTAGGCATGGTCAACTTGGTTTGAACATAGGTTGTGAGAGCCACCACCAACGCCAAGAGTGGAAAGCCGTTCGGGAGGAAGGAAACATCAAACGGAAGGGGAATCCCTTCGGGGCGACCGAGGTTCATCCACAAGAAGGTACTGTTAAGAGGAATGATGTTTGAAACGTGTTGGAACGGATAGATAGTGCGTGCCAAATTAAGCATATCAAGCGGAGTAGCCGCCATAGCACGGATAATGCTTTGATACAACCCGATGATGATCGGGAACTGAATCAATGTTGGCAAACAAGAAGCGAAAGGATTAATACCGCGTTCTTTGTAAATGCGCATTTGTTCCTGCGCCAGTTTTTCGCGGTCTTTGGCATACTTCTTTTGAATGTCCTGCCATTCTTTATCGCTATTTAATTCCTGCATGGCTTGGGCACCTTTTACCTGAGAAGCATTAAGGGGCCAAGTAATGAGGCGTATGACGATGGTGAACAAAATGATGGCAAGACCAAACATTTGCGGACCATGACCTAAAATGTCATAGATCCACAAAAGAAGGTTAACCATCGGTTGGATGATAAATGATTCCCACATGGGCTAGGTTCCTTATTTCTCGGGGGTAAACGTCCAGGCTTGTTTGCCTTCAGCATCATAAGCTGCTAATACAAATTCTGCCTTGTACGGCGCAACGAGGACCATATCGCCAGAAACAACAGGAGTGGTGTAAATCTTGCCGCCCACTTCCTTCTCCCAAACCGTCTTGGCATCACGATCTAAAGCGATGAAAGTACCCGCCTCAGTTACGAAATAAATAGTATCGCCAACAACCAACGGGCTCGCTACAACAGGACCATCTGGTTTGACATCGGTCCAATTCTGTTTGCCAGAATTTACATCCAGGGAGTAAAGAACACCGTCGAGGTCGGCATAGTATAAGATGCCGTTATCGAGTGCAGGGGTTCCCCAGATCCAATTCGTAGCTGTTGCCAAAACTTCATGGTCGCCATTGGATGTGACGAATTCAATGTTGGAGGCAAATGAGCCTACATATACTCCGCCCTCGCCAGCCACAGGGCTGCTAGGAGAAGCGCCACCAAGGTCAATGGTGCTGACGATGGAACCGTCTGTAGGGTCGATAATATGCAAATGATGGTCAAGCGAAGTGACGTAAAGGTAGGTGCCATCTGTCACCGGTGTGGACCAGAGCGATCCGCCCAATTCAATTGGGTCGGCAGAGGTCTCACCGTTCAAATCAAGGATATAGAGAAAACCGTCAGAATTGGGAGCATAGATCGTTTCGTTGAAAACGAGCGGAGATGCCACCCACTTCCCTTTGGCAACGGTAAAGGGTTTCGCCCAGTTATCCTTGCCGGTTTCAGGGTTGATGCTCACCAGTTCGTGATTGTTGCCTTCACTTCCCACCAATAATTGACCATCGTTGGTGAGAACCGGATTCGCATAAAAAATGATGTTGCTATCGGTTTCTGCAGGGTAACGCCAAACTTCTTTGCCGGTCTGCACGTCCACAGCATAGACGTGGGAACCAGAAGAAAGATAGGCACGTTCGCCGTCAGCAGCCAGCCCTGCCCATGTGTTGACAATGGAGGCGCGTCCGCCGGCACAGGCACTTAGCAAAACAGCGCCAAGCACAAGCAAGAGTACAAGGTTTATCTTTTTCATGTTCAAATCGGATTTACTCCTAAAAACAGCAAAGGTCCTGCCTTTGCCGTGAAAGATGCACTATTACGGGACGGGGTCGTACCCGCCGGGGTTAAAGGGATTACAACGTAAAACCCGCCATGCTGCCATGAACGAGCCTTTGAATGCACCGTGTTTATAAACTGCTTGATATCCATAATGGGAGCAGGATGGGTAAAAACGGCAGGTGTTGGCAGGCAAACCCGGCGAGATAATCTTTTGATACAAACGGATCACAGCCAAGACCACTATACGCGGAAGATTCCCAAGTGTACGCGGCATATCGCGCAGCCGCGGTTCATGGGAATAATCATGCAATACAAATTGTTCTTGTGGTTCTTCGGTATCAGGATTCATCGACGGGGAGAAGCTTGGCGCGTTTGAGGAGATTGGTCAACGCGGAGCGGGTATCTGCCAGAGTTGCAGTGACAAGCCCGGGTCTGGCGATCAGGATCAGGTCCCAGCCAGAGGCGTTCTCTTGAGCGAGTCGCATCGTGATGGAGGGGATCAAATCCCGCATCGCTTCACGCAAGAGACGTTTTGCGCGATTTCGACTGACAGCGGTGCCGGTCGTCTTCCCTGCTGCAATACCAATTTTTAAATGTTCTTTGGTTTCACTGGCTTGAGTTACTAACACAACAAGCGGATGGGCATAGGACTTGCCTGTTCGCCGCACCCGCTTGAAATCTTCGGATCGGGACAGTCGAAATCGTTTCTGCACCCGCGCCTCTTATTGATTCTCCTCGTTGGAGATTACCAACGAGTCTTCTTAACGTGTTCGTTGGCAGTGACGGTTAGTTTGTGGCGACCACGCAGGCGGCGGCGCTTGAGGACATCACGACCGGAGGCAGTTGCCATGCGGGCGCGGAAGCCGTGCACACGCACGCGGCGGCGGATCTTGGGTTGATAAGTTCGCTTGGTCATTCTTCGTTCTTCCTTATTCCTTCAAAAGATGATTACACAATCCCCGATGGGACGGTTTTTTTGAGTGGACAGCGCGTTATTTTACCCTAAGGGGCACGATTCGGTCAATTTGAATCTGTTGCTCAGTTATGAGAATTAGGCAAAATATCGGTTCCAGAGCGGTTTGGTCTTGGCGGGGTCAATAAAAGAGGATTCAAAGGCAAAGCGGTTGCAGGTTTTGATATCGTCCATGCTCATGCCAAGAATTTCGTGAGCGATTCGATATTCTTCGTTGACATTCGTTTCGAGGACTTCGGGATCATCCGAGTTGATGGTTACACGCACACCGAGGTCAAATAACTTCTTGAGCGGATGCGCCTCAATCGTCGGGACGCCGTTGGTCAAATAATTTGACCAGGGATTCACCTCGAGCGTGATTCCCTTTTCGATCAGCATTTCCACGGCATTCATATCTTCGATACTGTGAATGCCGTGCCCGATACGGTCGGGCTGGAAATTTTTGATGGTATCAATTACATAAGAAGCCGGAGTATCTTCACCGGAATGGATGGTCACTTTCAAGCCGGCTTCTTTGGCTTTCATGATCGGCTTGACAAAGTCTTTAACCGGGTAAAGCTTTTCAGCATCGGCAAGGTCTACAGCTTGGATGTGTTTCTTGTGTTTAATCGCCCAGTCTACTGTTTTGACACAGGACTCTACCCCCATGCCGCGAGATGTAATGGCAATAATGCCAATCGCCATGTCAAATTCTTTTTCAGCGCGAGTTTGTGCACGAAGCAACCCTTCGAGGCAGGCGTCCCAGTCTAAGTTATAGCCGTGAAATGCCCAATCGGGCGAGAAGCGAACTTCAAATAGTTTGATGTTTTGCTTGGCGCAATCTTCGAACAATTCCCATGAAATGCGTTCAAAAACTTCTGGTGATGTGATGGTACGCTGGAAGATATCAAAAGCATCAAGTACTGCTTTGAGGTCTTTCATTTGGGTGAGCACTTTTACGTGCTTATCCAACTCCCCCACTTCATATGAGGGAAGAGAAACGCCTTGTGCGCGCGCTACATCAATGATGGTCTGTGTACGAATCGCGCCTTCCAAATGGCAATGGATTTCGGTCTTGGGAATGGAATTGTACTTTGGGTCGAAGTTTTTCATGAGTTCCCTATTTTACCCGTTTCCCAACCTTAATGCCGCCTGCAAAAGCACATTTGCGCCATTAACACAATCTTGCCATTCGGTGAATTCAAAAGGCGAATGGCTGGTGCCATTTACCGAAGGGACAAAAATCATCCCAACCGGGCAAATATCCACCAAAGATTGCGCATCATGGATTGCGCCCGATGGAATGACAATGCTTGATAAACTCAAATCGTCACACGCAAACTTGAATGCATCTTGAATTTTCGCGCTCATTAAATTCGGTGTGTGTTTTCCAAGCGGTTCTGCCATTACCTGTAAGCCAAATTGCTCCGCTTTTTCTTTTGCCAATTTCATCAAGGCTTTATCCAATACGTCCAATTGATTTTCATCGGGCGAGCGAAATTCCAGCAAAAAGTCTGCGCGGGCAGGGACAATATTTGAAGCGCCCGGCGAGAATTCGATCTTGCCCACATTCGCCACGCAATTTGGAAAATCTCGCATCACGGTTTGGCGCACTTCCAAAATAAATGCCGCCACGCCCTGCCCCGCATCTAAACGGTCTTCCATCGCCGCAGACCCGGCATGATCTGCACGCCCAATGTATGCCATACGGTACGAGCCATAGCCCACAATCGCCGAAACAATCCCAATATTCAGTCCACGCTTCTCCAGGCGTTTGCCTTGTTCAATATGTAATTCCAAATAGCCTGCCAAAGATTCTTTCGGTCGTTTGGCAGCGAACAGACTTTCTTCGGTGAGCCCGGCGCGCGCCAACAAGGCTGTGAAATTTTCACGTCCGCTATAAGGTTTTTTCAACGCTTCAGGACTCAAATGACCAGAGATGGCACTGCTCCCAAACAGACTCAAGTGAGTGCCTTCCTCGTCCGTAAAGTCCATCGCCTCTAACTGGACCTTGAGCTTGATTCCGTTTTCTCGAACTGTTTTCAACACCTCAATCGCCGCCATCACGCCCAAGGCTCCATCGAAGCGACCGCCCATAGGAACAGAATCCAAGTGCGAGCCGAGAATGAGCGTGGGTGCAGTTGGGTCATCGCATGGCAAAAGCGCAGAGTGGTTCCCCGCCCCATCGGTACGGAATTCCAATCCGCTTTGTTGGATGTGCTCGCGGAACCATTTGCGGGCTTCAAGATGCGCCTCGCTGAATGTGGTGCGATTTACACCGCCATCCCCGGTCGAGCCGATGGCGGCCAATTGGGTGAAAGCATCCAACATCCGGTCTGGGTTGATGCGAAGGGAAGAAAAGTCCTGAGGCATTTGAGAGAGTCTCCTATATTCTGCCTATCATAACAAAAACAGGAGCCGTTGGAATTCGGCTCCTGTTTCGTGCGTGAAATACTATTTGGTCTTGATGTTGATGGTCTTGGGTTTGACCTCTTCCGCTTTGGGAAGCGTGATGGTCAAAATACCATTCTCAAAGTCTGCTTTGGCTTTATCTGCCACTACTTCGGTAGGCAGAACAAGTGAGCGTTCAAAAGTACCCCAGAGTTGTTCGCGGATGTGGTACGCCTTCTCTTTGGCTTCGTTCTCTTGCTTGGTTTCGCCTTTGATGGTGAGTACTTCACCGGTCACATTAAGCTGGACTTCATCGGCTTTGATGCCGGGCAAAGCCGCCTTCACCACAACTTCTTTATCCGTCTGGTACATATCCACAGCTGGGATTGACCAGGAATTTCCGGAAAGGCTGAGCGGACGGGTGAACGCATCGTCGAAGAGGCGATCCATGGCTTCGCGCAGGGTCATCATCTCACGAGCGGGCTCCCAACGAATTAAGTTTGACATAGCTACCTCCTTTTAGGTATTTGAATTTTGTCTTACGCTCCTTAATTTAAAACGCCTGCGTTAGAAAAACGCAAGCGTTTTATTTTCATTTTATAAGAGCAGCGGTTCAGGTACTAAACGCAGTGACCAATACGACCAAACCATAAATGACGGCAATGCAGGTTATACAAACGCCAACCAGTTTTGCCGCCGTCACCCACTTGTTCTCAGGTTTTTGGTCCAACATGGGTTATTCCTTACTGCGTTTGAAATCGACAAAGCGGTAGCCAACTCCGCGCTCAGTGAGGATGTAAACTGGGTTGGCAGGGTCTTTCTCCAGCTTTTGGCGCAGATAGTTGATATACAAACGGACATAGTGCGGTTCATCACGGTATTCGTAGCCCCAAACCTTCTGAAGCAATTGGTCGTGAGAAACCACCCAACCTGCGTTCTGTACAAGGTGATACAACAATCGATATTCGGTGGGGCGAAGCTTAACGAGTTTACCTTCGAGCCAAATCTCACGACGTTCAAAATCGATCTTGAGGCGTTTGTCGATCTCAATCAGTCCATGCATGGAACCGCCCGTGCCTTCGGTGCGGCGCAATACGGCTTTGATTCGGCTGACCAATTCACGCGGGCTGAACGGTTTGGTAATGTAATCGTCTGCACCATGCTCGAGCCCACGCACACGGTCATCCTCTTCGCCTTTTGCAGTGAGCATAATAACAGGCACATTGCTAAAATCGCGGATGGTCTCAAGCACTTCGAAACCATCAATATCAGGCATCATCACATCAAGCAAAATAAGGTCGGGGGTGAAATCACGAATCTTTTGGATTGCTTGTTTGCCATTAAACGCCTCCCCTACCTGAAAACCATCATGCTCCAGGTTCATACGAATAAAGCGCACCATACGCTCTTCATCATCCACAACTAGGATGCGGCGTCGATCCATTTCTGTCATACGTCTATTCCCTCACAAAGCCGATAATCTTCTCTTCTTCAGAGTCGCCAAGAATCTCGACAAAGCTTACTTTTGCCAACGGCCAAATCACTTTTACGGTTCCTTGATCGATATAGTGCAAGTCTTTGCCATCTTTCTGGCGGGGGTTGGCAACAACAATAATCGTGTCAGTCGGTTTAGGAAGTTCGTCCACTTCACCAGCCACAGATGCTTCGTTGGCAATATGCAAAATAACGGTGTAAGCCATATCCGTTGTCTCTCCTTCGTTCTATTTCTCAATTAGTATTTGAATTCTCATTTTGCCCAATGACACAATATCGCCATGCTGAATCGATTGCTCTACATTTGGAGTCAGGCGAATGCCATTTAGAAAGGTTCCGTTTGCAGAACCCAAATCCATAAATTTGACGTAAGAGCCGCTTCTTTTGATGACAGCATGTAAGCGTGAAACCCCAGCAGCATATGCCTGATAGGGAGAAAGATCAATATCCGGCATAATGGGTTGCCCCTCGCTAATTCTCCCTAATGTGAATTCATTTCGAGAAGAAAGCGGTAACACTTGCCCAGTATCTAAAAGTTGTAGATTCGCCCAAGCATCAAAACCTTCTATTGGCTGGCTCAATTCGCCGGTTTTTCTTTTGCTTGCTCTTCCAAGGCTATCTGTTGCAATATTCTGGGTGGTTAGTGTGTCTCTTCCGATCAACTGGGCACCACATTCCACACAGAACATGGCACCTGTCATATTTGCATGTTTGCAATTGGAACAGATTATCATGATTTTTTCTCCTTGCCACTGTCCAATAACAGCGCTCGTGTTTTATATTTTATATCCTTGCTCCCAGATTCGCTCCAGGTACGCGTATTTTCAAGGCTTTGTGCTTCAAGCAACGCGGTTTTTGCAACAGCATGTTCGCCTTGTGAAAGCAAATGTGTTGCCAAGTTTTGCAAATGCCGGGCAGCCACATCAAACTGTCCATTCTGGGCGGCAGATTGTGCCCGCTCTTGCATACGATACAGAGTAAGACGTGAAAGCGCCTTCAAAACCCTCGTCGGTGGCGGCTCTGCTGAGGGACTTTGCTCCAAGGGACGGGTCAGCTTGAGGCGGATGGGAGATGCAGGGATAGGATTGGAAGCAATAGATGCTTTTAGGAGCCCATCCAATACTAAAGCCTTCTCCCCTTTCAATGCCTCTGGGCTGACAACAAATTCCAACAAAACGTGCAAAGGCACATCGCGCAAAATCGGTCCCATTCGTAATGGCGAGGTGGTTGCAATTTGACTGCCCTCTGGTTGGATGCGAAAAGCAAAATTAAGGCGAATATGCTCAAGCTCTCTGATATCCAGTGACACTTCATCGGCGTAAACACTGGTCAGAGCTTTGAATTTTTCAATCAGGAAACGTTCAATATCCTTCGGCTGGGATATATAAACAGAAGATCCGCCAGTTTTTGCGGCAATGGCATCTAAAAAAATGTCATTCCATTCATGCCCAATTCCCATACCGGTAATACCAATGTTAAGAGCAGCAGCTTGTTCCGCAAGTTGCAAGCAGTCTTGTTCATCGCCATATGTATTTCCATCTGTAAGAAGAATGATGTGGTTAACACGTGCAGGATCTAAAGTTCGGCGAACTTCTTTGAACCCAGCATCTAGCCCTTGAAAGATTTCCGTCCCACCAGAAGGACGGATCATCTGCACATTACCTTCTTGTTTGCGCTTGTCGAGGCTGATCGAAGCAGGGACGATAACTTCAGCACGGTCACTAAATGTAACGATGCTCAGCACATCCTGCGGTCTTAAACTTCGGATTAGCTGAATTGCCGTAGACTTCAGAATATCCATCTTATCGCCCTGCATGGAGGTAGAACGATCTAACACCAAACAAAGGTTTAATGGAGGCGTAGGAAGGCTGGCAGATTGTTTCTGTGTGGGTTCAACTTCCAACAAAACGTATAGTAATTGATCCTCTTTTAAGTGAACCAAACTAGGACGGCTGAAAAGAACCTCGTGACGAATAAATTGATTTTTTTCTTCAACTTCAGGCGGAAGTGTCGAGTCGTATTGACTACGGCGTTTGGGGTTCGAGAGAACTTCATACGCCTGTTGGACATCAAGGAAGAGTTCAGTCTCGCCAGCAGCTACATTTTTATCTGGGTGCAGCCGTTGAGCGGCAGCCAAATAGGCATGCTTAATCTCCTCCTGTGTGGCATCACGTAACACACCTAGAACGGAGTATAGATCCGGCTTGCTGGCAGACATGAGAGGGTTTATCCAATAAGTTGAGCGAGAATGACCGTAATATTATCCGGTCCCCCAGCCGCATTGGCAGCTTCTACCATGCTCTGACATGCTCGTTGCAAATTGGGAGCTTCATTGATAATACGGGCAACGTCTCTCTCGTTTACAACACCCCAAAGTCCATCACTACAAATCATCAGATATCCCGATTGCGGGAAAGGCACTGTGAAGACATCGGCTTCGAGTACTTCACCCTGACCCAAGGCGCGGATCAAGACATTCCGATGCGGGAAGTTTTCTACTTCATCTTTGCTCAAATGTCCGAGTTCTTCAAGTCGTTTGACCAAAGAATGGTCACGGGTTAATGGGTCCATCCGTCCATCTGGGTATACCGCATACGCACGGCTATCTCCCACATGACCAATCGTAACTTGCTGACCAAGCACAAGGGCAGCAGTGATGGTAGTACCACTGCCGGGAGCTTCCCGTTGAATATATTGGTGAGCTTCCATCACAGAAGACTCCATCACTTCTTGCAAGGATTCCTGTAGTGATTGAGTTGGAAGTTTATACAAGTACGAATGGAATTTCTTGGTGATATTGCCACCGACAATGCGAATAGCAGCATTGCTTGCTACTTCGCCAAATTGATGTCCACCCATACCATCGGCAACAATATATAAGCCAAAAGGCACACTCTCAGAGCTACCTGAAATGGTGTTCGTCAGGGAAAGGACGCTATCCTCATTATGGTCACGTTGTTTCCCTACAGACTGACCTACAGCCGCGACAAGCTGCTTGATTTCATAGCGAGGTGCCTGACTGGATAAAATGGACTGGAGTTGTTGGTCAGAAAGCGGAGCCGTTGTGGCAGAGTCCACTTGTCTTGGTTTTGTTGATTCCTCTTTGGAACCAAAAAGTTTCTTGAAAAAATCAGCCACAAGTTCTCCTTTTAGGCAAACAACGCATAAACGTGATGGTCGGTTGAGCCAAAATAAACAATATCATCTAAAACAACGGGGGAACCGGTGATGGGTCCACCTGTTTCAAATTTCCAACGTAAACGTCCTGTACGATATTCAAGGCAGTACATGGAACCATCTACCGAGCCAATATAAATCGAATCTTTATAGATGGTTGGCGAACTGCTTACTTGATTATCCGTTTTATAACGCCAAACTTCTTTTGCAGTTCGGATATCAACACAATATACAAAGCCATCTGCTGCACCCAGGAAGATAAAATCGTCCGCGATAACAGGTGAAGAGACAGATCCCTTTCCTAGGCGGAATTTCCAGATTGCCCAGCCGCTCTTTGCATCGAGAGCATACAAGGTTCCATCCAAAGAAGCAGTATAAATCGCTTGTCCCTTACTGATTGGCGAGGAGGTCATGCCTCGTTTAGCAGCAAAACGCCACTTCATAGCACCGCGGAAATCTAGCCCATAAAACGAACCAGACTCTGCGCCAAAATAGATCATTTCGTTTGCCACAAGCGGAGTAGAGTAAATAGGTCCGTCAGTAGAGAACTTCCAAACCGCTCTACCACTATTTACATTCACAGCGTGAAGGTCATGGTCTTCGGAGCCGAAAAAGACATGCCCGTCTGAGATGCGTGGAGAAGAATAAATCTTTCCTTCTGTGTAATAGGTCCACAATAATTTGCCTGTGCGGGCACCAATCACATGTAGACGCTGGTCTTCAGAACAGAAGAAAACATTGTTCTCAAAAACCAATGGACGCGAAACGATGCCACCATCGGTTGGGTATTTCCACTGGAACTTTCCATCAGCAGCATTTAAGGAATAAAGGTTATTGTCATAACAGCCAATATACAAAGATCCCTGACTCAATGTTGGCGTGCCGCGAATTTCATCTTCACACTTAAAATCCCAAATAGGCTTGATCGCGCTACTGGCAGGGGTCGGCAAAGCCGCAGAAAGCTTTGAAAGTGTTCCGGTTCTTCGAGCCACATTCATCAAAGCTTCCTTCATAGAAGCTGCGGTTGGGAAGCGTTCGGTAGGGTTGTAATTCAACGCCGTATTCACCACAGCTTCTAACTCAATTGAAACATTCGAGTTAATGCGGCGGATTGGGCGTTCGGCAAAGGTAAAAGGAGGTTCGAGGCGTGGGTCGCGTCGGGTGAGTGAATGATGCATGGTAGCACCAAGAGCATACACATCCGCAAGAGGCGTGGCATCCCCACGATATTGCTCAGGGGGCGAATATCCTTCCGTTCCGATCATCGTGCCTTTGATGCCGGTTTGGAATGTCTTGGCAATACCGAAGTCAACCAAAATCACATCGCCATTCTGGTTGATCATCACATTCGATGGCTTCATATCACGAAAAATGATGGGATCTGGCTTATGACCGTGTAGATATTCCAATACATCGCAAAGCTGGATTCCCCAGCTAATCACCTGATCTTCTGTCAGAAAGCCGTTTGCTTCATTGATAACCGTTTCAAGGTCTCTACCTTGAACAAACTCTAAAACAAGATAAGAACGGTCATCATGGGAGAAATAATCATAAATACGTGGAATAGATGGATGGTGAAGTGTAGCCAACAAATTGGCTTCACGCTCAAAGTTCTGTACAATCGTCTGGCGAACCAAAGGATCTGGCGCCATATTGATCATTTCTTTGACAGCTACCAGCTTAACCACATTCGGGAAATGCATATCCCGAGCACGATACACAGACCCCATACCACCAACGCCTATAACATCTTGAATGCTATAGCGGTTGACAAGGGTCACACCTGGTATTAATTGCTGACGTCCGGCTTGATCACCGGAGCCTGAACCGGAACCCGAGCCATAAGGACCAATGGGAGAGGTAATGTTTCTCGTTTCCATCTGTGTATTTTTCCAAAATTTAATGAATTATAAGGGTATTTGTCGCTGCTGGCTATTGCAATTTTGCAAAAAGCCCACTTTTGGGGTTGCAATCGAGCGTTTTCTACGGCACAATGAGCCCTTGTGAAGATATTAGCAGTAAGCGATCAGGTGGTAGAACGTGTCTACTCGCTAGCACCAAGTGGACATTTTAAGGGTGTTGAACTGATTCTTGGATGTGGTGACATGCCATACACCTACCTTGAATACCTCGTCACCATTTTGAGTGTGCCGCTTTTTTATGTTCCTGGCAATCATGACCCAGATTTCAACCCACGTGACCATCGTTCTCGAGCAGAAGGCGGCTCAAACCTAGACCTGAGATTGGTCTATCACAATAAAAGCTTAATCGGCGGCTTCGGCGGTTCCATCCGCTACAGACCCGATGGCACGAATCAATATACACAGAATGAAGCTTTCTTACGGGCATTCAATATGGTACCCAAATTGGTCATGAATCGTATCAAGTATGGGCGCGCACTGGATATTCTCATTAGCCATTCTCCCCCATTTGGGATCCATGATGATACCGACTATGCCCACAATGGGCTAAAAGCGTTAAATTGGCTGTTGAATTTTGCGAAACCGCGCTATCATTTTCATGGACATACACATTTTTATCGAAACAATATCGGTCAAAGCATAACAAAAACCGGGACTACTCAGATCATGAATGTATATCCTTACAAGGTTGTAGACACTGAATAAGGCATATCCTAATCGGATATTAATCTCATAATAACTTATTTATTACTATGTTTTATATAATAGGTTGAATTGTTCTTAAAAAAGAGAGAAAGAAATGTCATCAGATGTAATAGACTCAAAAATACGTGCAGATTTTAGTCGTGCACGTTTCAAATCCTTTATCAATCAGGTATTCTCAGTCCTTCGGGGTCAACGCAATACGCTGCTCTCGTACGATGATGTAAAGGAAAAGCTTCGCATTGGTGGTCCTATCTACCGGGGTATGAAGACTGTCCGCGTGGAACAGATTGCGGGGAGTCTGAACCGATACCATGAATTTGACCGAGCCTTCCTACCCAAGGAAGACCAACTTGCGAGTCGCTGGCAAAAAGTCGATCGTGCTTTTTACGAAGATATTCACTTACCGCCTGTGGTTCTATATAAAGTGGGTCAGGTGTACTTCGTGGTGGATGGACATCATCGTGTTTCGGTTGCTCGCGAACAGGGACAGGAATACATAGAAGCTGAAGTTCGTGAATGTGCTACACGCGTCAACATTACGCCGGATATTCGCCCTGAAGACCTTGAGATTCTCGGCGCCAAAGTGGACTTTCTTGAACGTACCGGTTTGGACAAATATCGACCAGACGCGAATATCAAGCTGACCATCCCTGATGGATTTACGCGTATGCTCGAACATATTGCTGTCCACCGGTATTTCATGGGGCTGGATTTCAAACGCGATATCTCCGAACAAGAAGCCGTAGGGCACTGGTACGACAAGGTTTATCTACCTATTGTGACCATCATCCGCGAAAGTGGACTTCTGGATGAGTTCCCAGATAAGACAGAAGGGGATCTATATCTTTGGGCGTTGGATCATCAACATTACCTGTATCAAGAAGAAGGTCAGCCTCTGCAACCACCAGAACTGGCAGCTAAACAATTTATTCTAGAGAAAGAGTAAACTAGTAGGGACGACCCAAAGAAAGATTTTGAAAGGTCGTCCCTACTTTATTTTGGAGATAAAGTTCATCTATGACAACCCTTCATCCATTAGCAGGCGTTTATGCTGCTGCAGTCACCCCCTACCTCAGTGCACCCAAAACAGTCGGCAAACCTGACACGGCTTTTGATTTTGAATCACTGGCTATGTTTTTACACTTCCTTGCCGGGCGCGGATGCCACGGCGCATTGTTATTCGGAACCACGGGCGAAGGTCCATCCTTCTCGCCAAGAGAACGTGAAGCTCTACTTCGTTCCATCCGCGTCATCAAACATCAGGTGCGCGACTTTAAGTTTTTAGTTGGCACCGGAACGCCCAGCCTAACCGAAACCATTGAGTTGACCAAACTTGCTTACGACCTTGGCTATGACGGAACTGTGGTTCTTCCACCGTATTACTTCCGCAAAGCCAATGATGAGGGGTTGTTCCACTGGTTTAGTGAATTGATCGAAAATGCGGTACCGCAAGGAAAGCATCTGCTCGGCTATCACATCCCTGTGATGACCGGCGTTGGCTTTTCACTTGACCTGCTGGAACGGCTCAAAACGAAATATCCCAACCAATTTGCAGGTATCAAAGATTCGTCTCACGATGAAGCCTTTGCGACAGCACTTGGTCAACGCTTTGGGAAGGATTTGCTCGTTTTGAACGGAACCGACTCTTATTTCCACCACGCGCTCAAAAATAACGCGCAAGGTGCGATCACCGCTCCAGCCAATTTGATCTCCGATAATTTACGCGAGCTTTGGGATTTATTCCAAGCAGGCAAAGACCCAAGCGAAGTTCAGGCAAAGGTTACAGAGCAACGACATTTTCTTGAAGGTTACTCTCCAATTGCACCGGTCTTGAAAGGCTTGCTCCACAAAGTACATGGACTCCCTCATTGGGCTGTCCGACATCCCTTGGAAAGCATGGACGAGAAAATGCTGGAAGACGCAGCAGAGAAATTTTCTAAAATTTAATCGTAGGGGCGAGGTAACCTCGCCCCTACAAAATTACCTATGACCATCTGGCGACTAATCTACACTCCCCCATCCACTGGCACATGGAACATGGCAGCGGATGAATCGATCCTCGAACATATTCATCGCGGCGAATCGATCACAACTCTGCGGCTGTATTCGTGGAATCCACCCTGCCTTTCACTAGGTCATGCCCAATCCTTCAAAGACGTGGATATGGACAGACTCCACGCTCATGGTTGGGATGTCGTCCGCCGCGTGACCGGGGGACGGGCGATTCTGCATACGGACGAATTGACCTACTCTGTGACTGGCTCCGCTGAAGAGCCTGTCCTCGCGGGCGGTGTGTTGGAGTCGTACAACCGGCTGGCTCAGGCATTGCTTCATGCAGTTCGTGAGTTGAGCGTGCCTGTTGAAATGAAAGAACATGAAGATGGGCATACGCAGCAGAACTTAAACCCGGTTTGTTTTGAAGTGCCATCCACGTATGAAATCACCGTTGATGGAAAAAAACTGATCGGCTCAGCACAGGCACGCAAGAAGGAAGGCGTTCTGCAACACGGCTCGCTTCCGCTGACCGGTGACCTGACCCGCATTTGTGATGCGCTCATCTTTGCAGACGAAGCTACAAGACAAAACGCCAAGGAGCGGTTGCTGGCTCGGGCAACAACAGTTGAATCTGTTCTCGGCGTAGGAATCGATTGGGAACAAGCTGCCCAGTCTCTCGTCCGCGGGTTTGAGGCGGAGTTGGGAATCCGCTTTGAACGGGGAGAAATGTCTACATCCGAAATTCAACGCACGGAAGAACTTGTCAAAGAAAAATATGCGCACGCCTCATGGACGGAACGAATATGAAAAAAATTCTGGTATACGGCTCGTACGGTTATACAGGGAAATTGATCGTTGAACGTGCTTTGCAGGAAGGTTTGCATTTGATCCTCGCAGGGCGCGATGAAAAACAGCTTCGTGAGCAGGCAGAAAAACACAATTTAGATTACCGCGTCTTTGCAGTGGAAGAGACTGCCAAGCTCGATGCCGCCTTGCAAGAAGTGGATGCCTTGTTGCACTGTGCGGGTCCGTTCGTGTTGACGTATCAAGCCATGGCAGAGGCATGCATCCGCAACAAAAAACATTATGTGGATATCAGCGGCGAGATCGAAGAATTTGAAGCATTGGCTTTGATGAATGAGGAAGCCCAACGTGCAGGCGTGATGTTACTGCCCGGAGGCGGTTTTGATGTGGTGCCATCTGATTGTTTGATCGCGTACACAGCAAGCAAACTTCCAACCGCGACGGACTTGAAGTTATACATCAAAAGTATCGGCAGCGGAATTTCGCGCGGTACGGCACGCTCTGGTATTGAGAACAGTCATCGGCAGGGACGTATTCGCCGCGATGGAAAAATCATCAGCGTGCCGAATTTATACGATAGCAAAGATATTGATTTTGGGCGCGGACCTTCAAAACTTGTGACGATGGGCTGGGGCGACGTCAGCACGGCATATCACAGTACGGGCATTCCAAATGTGACGGTGTATATGGGTTTTCCAAAGTCCATGATCTCGGTGATGAAATTTACCAAGGTCGCAGGTCCGTTGCTTTATTCGCGCATGGCAAGAAATTTCATCAAGTGGTTGATCGGCATTTTCTTTGCGCCTGGTCCTTCACGCGAAAAGAACAAAACCGGTTTCTCATTGCTGATCGCTGAAGTGACCGACGGAGCAAAAACTGTCCGCGCAAAATTGCGCACGCCGGAAGCATATTATCTAACCGCGCTTACCTCGGTGCAGATCATGAAGCGCATTCTATCGAACGATATCAAGCCCGGTTTTCAGACACCAAGCAAAGTATATGGCGCAGATTTTATTTTGCAGTTCAATGGGGTCGAGCGCGAAGACCTGTAAACAATAGACCGCAGACGACAGACGGAGGTCTGCCGTCTGATAAATTTCTGATTGAAATGTATTACTCCCCTTATAATCACAAAAACCAACCAAAGGAGCATGAATGAAATTTGAAACCCTCGCCATCCACGCAGGGCAAGAACCCGACCCGAACAACGGCGCCGTGATGACGCCTGTGTATCTCACGTCCACGTATAAACAGGACGGCATCGGCAAACCGCGTCAGGGATACGAGTATTCGCGCACGCTCAACCCCACTCGGAAGGCGTTACAAGATTGTCTTGCTGAATTGGAAAGTGGAAACTGGGGACTTGCTTTTGCCTCAGGCATGGCTGCCACCGATACTGTCTTGCGCATGTTGGGACAAGGTGACCATGTCGTCGCGGGCAATGACGTGTACGGCGGTACCTTCCGCCTGTTTGACAAGATCCTGCGCCGCTTCGGTCTGGACTTTACATTTGCCGACACGACCGATCCTGAGAACCTCGCTGAAGCCTTAACCCCGTCCACGCGAATTGTGTGGTTGGAGACACCCACCAATCCCCTGCTGGCAGTGTCTGATATTCGTGCCGTTGCAGAAGTAGTGAAGAATCACCCGAACAAACCTTTATTGGTAGTCGATAATACATTTGCCACACCTTACCTTCAACGTCCGCTCGAACTCGGCGCGGACTTGGTCGTTCATTCGATGACGAAATATCTTGGCGGTCACTCTGATGTGGTTGGAGGCGCGATCATCGGGAAAGACAAAGAACTCGGCGAGAAGTTGGCTTATTTACAGAATGCCATCGGCGGTGTGCAGGGACCGATGGACTCGTTCCTCGTGTTGCGCGGAATCAAGACTCTCCCCATCCGCATGGACAGGCACGCTCAAAATGCCGAGAAGATTGTGGCGTTCTTAGAAAAGCAGAAAAACGTCAAACGGCTGATCTACCCATTTCATGAGAGTCATCCACAGGTCCAGATAGCGAAGCGGCAAATGAAGAATGGCGGTGGCATGATCTCGTTCATCATGAACGATGGGCGTGACGCGGCGGTCAAAGTCGCAGAGTCCACAAAAATATTTACGTTGGCTGAATCGCTCGGCGGTGTCGAGTCGCTCATTGAAGTCCCGGCGGCGATGACGCATCTCTCCACCCAAGGCTCAACACTGGAAGTAGACCCCGGCTTGGTACGCCTCTCGGTGGGCATCGAAAATGTAGATGACCTGATCGCAGACCTTGAACAAGCTCTACGCTAAAACGAAGACCTCCCTTGCGGGAGGTCTTTTTATTTCGCTTTCACGGCTACCAAAGTCACATCGTCATCTTGCTTGGCGCCATCTTGATAATTTTGCAGGGTCTCCAACAAAATATTGCAAACCTGCTGCGCATTTTGTTTTGGTAATTCACCAAATTTTTCTTTGATGCGTTCCAAGCCAAATGCATCACCTTGCGGGTCGCGGCAATCGGTCATGCCATCGGTGTATAAGAGCAAGGTGTCACCAGAAGATAACTTAACCGTCTTCTCGTCCAACGTAACCGGCTCCCACAAACCAATTGCCATACCTGGGCTATGTGGGATCCGCTCTACGCTGCCATCAGCATGTAAGACCAAAGGTGGTTCGTGCCCAGCTCGGGCATAGGAAAAGACGCGAGTCTTCAAATCCAAGATGCCATAGAGCACGGTCACGAACTGCGTGGACTTTTGCAAACGCGTGATGTGCGAGTTGACCAAGTTCATCACTTCGGCAGGTGTAGCGCCAATATCCGCCTCTGCCATGATGAGTGCATGGGCGCGCGCCATAAACAGCGCAGACGGTACACCTTTATCAGCTACATCACCGATCAAAACTCCGATACGGTCATCTTTGAGTTGGAAGACGTCATAGAAATCGCCACCCACCTGACGAGCAGGCAAAATCCGCGCGCCGAAACCAAACTCTTCGGTATCGGGCAAAACGTCTGGGAGAATGCTAAGCTGAATGTCAGCTGCCAATTGAAGTTCACGTTCGAGGCGCTCTTTTTCAATCAATTGTGCTTGAGCTGCTTTCAAGTCATCATAGGCTTTTTGCAGCATCTGATTCTTTTTCACAAGATCGTTGAAGGCAGCTTCGTTCGAAGAATCCAATCGTTCGCTGATAATCTCAACCATGGCATATGCTAAATGGGGCCAGCGTTGCAGACATTCATTGAACTTATCGCGGGTCATCATCCAAAGCTGACTATCTTCGCGCACACGGACAGCCGCGGTGCGTTTGCCTTGTTTGAGAATAAGACTCATCTCGCCAACATATTCGCCGGGTCCGCAGGTGCGTAGAAGCATTTCATCGTTCGTGCCACCTGCCAGAACCACGTCGATCTTACCTTTTTGAACCACGTATAAACTATTACCCGGCTCACCTTCATGGAAGATGTAATCACCCGCTTGATACTTTTCCACCGGCAATTCGCTGACCAAGGAATACAACTCCACCTTGGGCAGGTCTTTGAACAGCGGAATTTTTAGAAAGACGGAACTATCCATCTTTTCATTCATTACTTAGTATCTCCACGCAAATCCATCATTTCTCTACCTGCCAATTTATCTTGAATACGTTGCGCAACCTGGTCAAGATGCTGAGGATAATTTACATAATCGAGGTCATCAGTTTGGATGGTCAGCACAGGACAAAGGTCGAAAGAGCCGAGCCATTCGTCATAGAATGACTCGAGTAAAGTAAGGTATTCAGCAGAAATACCCGTTTCCATGTTACGAGCACGGCGGCGAATGCGTTCCATCAAGACCGGCACAGGTGCTTTGAGGTGAATCAACAAATCCGGGCGTGGAAGTCCATTCACAACCAGCTCAAACAACTTGCGATACGCAAGATAATCACGCTCATTTAGGTTTCCCAAGTGATGCAAAGCCCGTGCAAAAATATGTGCGTCTTCATAAATACTACGATCCAGGATCGCAGAGCGAGCATCGCGTGCCGCTACCAGATATTGATCAGCACGATGCCCTAAAAAGAATATCTGCAAATGAAAAGACCATGCTCGCATATCACCATAAAAATCAGAGAGATATGGGTTATCTGCCACAGATTCGTAGCCGGTCCACCAGCCAAGGCGTGCACCGATGCGTTCCGTTAGCGTGGTTTTGCCTGCACCAATGTTTCCTGCTACCAACACAAGATGTTTAGCCATAGTTTAGTGATTTTATCATGCCCAATGGTTGCGGTTATAATTTCTGTTATCACTGCACACACAGGAGAATTTATCCATGAAAATTCGCGACGCTTCCGGCTGGACCATGTTTATTTTTGGTGTCATGGCATTGTTACTAGGCATCCTTGGCATCATCCGCCCGGAGCTTCAACTTGCCATGTTGGGTTTTGAAGTGGCAGAGCGTGCCGCACGTGCCAGCTCAGACTACACCCTCACATTCATGACCGCGGCATCCATGGCATCCTTAAACATGGGCATCTATTACATCCTTGCCGCATTGAACGATGTAAAAATTTTCTACCGTTGGACCGTCCCTTTTCGCGGGTTAACCTTCCTTGTTTTCACCACTGTCGTCATTCTCGGAATTGCCCCGCTTAAATTTATCGGCGTACCCATCTGGGAACTGACCGGCGCAATTGCCACCGGCATTGCACTGGCAAGAGAGAAACAAAAATAGCATGAAATCAAGAACCATCTTAATCAGCCTGATCTTGGTCATCGGCGCATTCCTTTTTTCGTGCGCCAATAATCAGGCAGATCAAACTACCGCACTGGATACGGATGCCATCCGCACCCAAGCCGTGGAAACATACGCCTCAAACCTGACCCAGCTTGCTCCTACATCCACACCTTTCCCCACGCTGACACCAGTTGGCATCACAGCCACAGCGCTTTCCCTCACCCCTGAGCCATCCCCCACTTCGAACCCCTGCTTCAACCTGCTCTATATCAGCGATGTCACCGTTCCAGATGGGACACGGATGAAGCCCGGGGAAAAATTTACTAAAACATGGTTGGTGCAAAACATTGGTGGTTGTGCCTGGCGTGCTGGTTTCACTTTCCAAAACGTAGGCGGCGACTCTATGCGTGGAACTCCCATCACGCTTACCGAAGCCATCCAAACCGGCGCTAAACGCGAACTCTCTGTAGAACTCGTTGTGCCTAGTGGCATTAATGGCGTGATCGAAAGCGCCTGGCAAATGGCAGATGATACTGGCGTCTTCTTCGGCGACACGCTATTTGTCAATATCGTGGTTGGAGATGTGATCACCCCAGCGGCGACAAGTACACCGTAGAAAACAAAACGGCGCGGAATGCACTCCGCGCCGTTTTTATGAAATCGAAAACTTCTATCCCGTTGGCGGCATACCAAAGGACTCAATCGCCACTTTGGTCTTATCGTTCGGGTCGTATTTAACCATTGCCGAACCATTCGGAACGACCATCGCTACCTGAAAACGCCCAATGATCTGAGTCACTTCTGCTTCAAATGCTTCGCCGTTCATCGGCATCACGCGCAAACGGATGCGAGCTTGTGGATTTTCGTTCATGGTCACACCGGTGTCTTGCACAGAAAGAATCACCGCCGGAGCAGAAACGCCAGTCTGAAGAACATTGCGATTTGTTGACATGCTCTTGAACGTACTTCCAAATACCTTGTAGATTAGAAAACCAGTTCCAGCCAGTGTAACAATGGTAATCAAACATCCACAGGCGATTGAAATTACAGTAATTATTAATGAAGTGCCACCAATGATTGGTCCCATTTAATTTCTCCAAAAATGTTTTTTATTAAATCCATTCTATCAGCGGGGCAATAAAAATAAACTCCCCCGTTTGGGGGAAGTCACTGTAAAATCAAAAAATGCCGATTTCCTCTATTTACTCCAAACCAATCACAATCCCCTCTTCTGCTATTGACGAGAATGGACACGTCAACAATGTTGTCTATGTGCAATGGATGCAGGATATTGCCATTGAACATTATGCATCCATCGGAGGTGTAGAAGCCCAGGGACCTGACGCCACCTGGGTGATCCGTAAACATAGCATTGAATATTTTCTGCCAGCCTTCGAAGGCGAAGAGATTGAGGTCCGCACCTGGGTGGAGGATTTACGCAAAGTACAATCTCTGCGCATGTATGAATTTGTGCGCAAGAGTGATGGGAAGACTTTAGTAAAAGGCGAAAGCGACTGGGTTTTTATGGATATGAAAACGGGGAGTTTGAAAGCGATACCAGAGAGAATAAAAAAAATATTCGTATCTACTTAATAAAACAACCTAATTCACTGATTCACAATCAGGTATCCAATCGTAACAGCCCGTTCTATAAAATTCCTTATATGCAGAAGTAGGGTCAACCCAAACAGGTTCAACAACGCCAAATTGCTGAACATAACTTAATAAGTCTGCCTCTGAGGCAAAACCCATTTCGCTATTCCTTTTATCGGGAATCATCACAAACCAATTAAAGGTGGGGTGAACTGCCTCTCCAATAAAATCCTTACCAGTAGATGAATAAACCATAATTACGCCATTTTCAACAGATACTTTTTCAACATCAGTTAAGTCCCCCAGATTAAAGTCATAATATAGTTCTGGGAAATTTCCCTTGATAGGCATTTGCCATCCGAATTCATCGGTTATATATACAAGATAATATGGGTTTAACAAGGGCAGTTGCATGGAGTCCCAAGTTCCGATATCGTCATAAAAGGGGTCG
>JAXLVU010000008.1:0-185499 GCA_046328855.1 Anaerolineales bacterium
TCATCGCGTAGGTTGTGTAAACGTACCCCAATTCCCATATCTGCTTTGTAGATCGTTGGACGTAAATAAACATCCTGTTGATAGTTATCTGTTTTCAAAAGGTCGATAGTAAGTTGTATCAGCCCTTCTTCATCGTATGGAACTTCCATTGCCATCATTCGCGCAGAATCAAGCAAACGGCGAAAATGATCATAAGGGCGAAAGAGATAAAGCCCTTTTTTTTCTTCATTCCAATAGGCGCGCATTCCGCTAAAGACAGCCGTTCCATATAAAAAACCATGCGTGGCAATGTTGATCTTTGCCTCGCCCAAGGGAACAATTTTCCCTTCAAAAAAAGCGTGCTTTGTGAGATCCACTTGCACCTCCTTTGTGCTGAGTTGTGGTCAGGATTATACCCAGTGCGGGCATTGCATACCACCATGTATAACACCGACTCAGAGAGTCCGCTTCGGGCTGCGCTCAGGCTTGGGTTTACAGAGCAAGCCGATCTTACGTTCGAGGCGGGCTCCATCTCTTGACAAATCTCAGAATCGCTTCTAAAATCTAATTCGATAATTATCGAAATAAATTTACGGAAGTGAAATATGAGCGAAATGCTTGATTTTGTAAAAGCCATGTCAGACCCCGAACGCTTGCGGATCATTGGTATGCTTTCGCAAGGCGGAGCTACACGCGAGCAGGTTGCCGAACGCTTGAAGCTTTCACCCAAAGAATCCCTTACGCATTTGGGATTCCTTGAGTTTGTTGGCGCGATTCGTCAGGATGTTGGCGTGTATACATTGAATGATGACCGTCTGGCTGTGATGGCAAAGGAAAAACTTGCAGAGCAGCGCCCTGTTTTTATTCCCAATGAAGACTTGGATAAAAAATCCAAGAAGGTTTTGAAGGCACACCTCAATGCAGATGGGAGTATTAAGCAGGTCCCTTTACAACCCGCCAAACTGAAACCAATCTTGGATTATTTGATTCAAAACTTTGAGTTTGATAGAACCTATACGGAACGAGAAGTTAACAACATCATCAAACAATTCAATGAAGATACTGCCGGTCTGCGGCGGGATTTGGTGGATGCCGGGCTTATGGACCGTGAAAGTGACGGCTCGAAGTATTGGAGAGTTGATCTTTCACGAAAACGCCTCAAGTTGACAGATGACCCAACCTGGACGATAAAATGAAAACCCGTAAAGAACTCAATCGCGAATATGCAGAACGTGTTAAGCCGGCTGGAATTTATCAGGTGAAAAATACGGTCAGCGGTAAGATGTTTCTTGGCAGCAGCTTAAACCTTGAGGGTCCGTTAAACCGTCATCGCTTTATGCTTAAGATTGGAAGCCATACCAATAAGACTCTTCAAAACGATTGGAATGAATTGGGTGCCGATATTTTTGTTTTTGAGATTCTCGAAGAAGTAAAAATGAAAGACGACCCGAACTTCAACCTTCAAGATGAGTTGACTTTGCTGGAGATGATCTGGCTTGAAAAACTGCAACCCGTTGAAAATGGGTACAATCTCAACACGAGAATTCGGGAAGCGTGATATGAGCGAAGAACTGGTTGCTTTTTTCAAAGTCCTTTCGGATGCGAATCGCCTCAAGATTATTGGGTTGCTTGCACATCAGCCTTATAGTGTGGAAGAACTCGCCGCCTTGTTGGGGCTAAAACCTTCTACAGTGTCTCATCACTTGTCAAAACTTTCAAAGGTTGGGCTGGTGAGCGCGAGAACAGAAAGTTATTACAATGTTTATCAGCTTGACCAAAAGGTACTTGAGGAGAAATCTCGCAGCCTGTTTTCTCAAGACAAAATGACCGCCTCTGTTGCCGATGTGGACGTGGATGCTTATGATCGTAAAGTGATCGGTGATTACACCCGTAAAGATGGCAGTTTGAAGACCATTCCTGCTCAGCGCAAGAAGTTGGATGCTGTTCTACGTTATATTGTAAAAGCTTTCAAAGTTGGCAAACGCTATAGCGAAAAACAGGTCAATGAGATATTAAGTGCATACCATGAAGATACAGCTTCATTACGCCGCGAACTGGTGGGAGCAAAACTCATGCATCGCGAAGGCGGCGGTGGGGAATATTGGCGAGAAGAATGATTGAAAAGACATCCCAGACTATTGTCTGGGATGTCTTGCATATAGAGTAAAACTTGAATTGTCGTTCAATGCTCCAATTAGAGGGGCGCTTTCCAATGCCATCACCCTTCCATTGGCGAAGAAGGCGAAATCAAAGGTTGTTGCGTCTCCCGCCTTCTTGCCTGGGACGGGCATCAGCCTGGCAGTGAGGGGTTTGTTCAATCGAAGCGCCAAAGCACACAGGTCCAAGAGAAGAGGCGTGAGTTGATCCGTGGTTACATCCCCAGCCAGTGGAACAGTATCTAAGCCGGTTCCACACACGGCGGAATAAAGCAAAGCATCTTTCACGGTGAGTACACCCTCGGCGGCGCGCTTCGCCAAAATAGAATCTTCAAGAATCGGCTGCATGAAACCATTGAACCCGATATGCGGAAAATCCGCACGTTCGATGGCATCTGTGAGAATGGCTGCAGCTGCAAGGGAACCGTGCAAACCGATCTTGGACACACCCATATTCTCCACGGCTTTGCCGAGCGAATGCGCGTCATCGGGGAAGGGTGCGAGCGAGAAATCGATGCCTTTGAATTCGACTTGCAGATTTTTAGCGATCTTTGTAATGGCTTGACCATGTTTTGTGATTTCAGCAACAAGCCACTGACGTCCATCATCGACGGTTTGTCGTCCTTCAAACGCTTCCACTGCGAGATCTGCACATTCGACCGCAATTCCAAACGCAGGCTTGTCAGCGGTGTGGTATGCGCCCGGAAAGAAAGGAGCATTCGGACCGACGTTTGCGAGCGCTGTAAAGTTGAGATTTGCAAAACCATTTGGTTCAAGTGTTGCAGACTTGACGATGATCTCTGCACATGCCTTGACCTGTGCCATGTGGATCGTCTGCGCATCTGCCATGACACCGCTGAAGAAGACGCCATCACTTGCTGCAATCGCCTCCGGTATGACCTGGTAACTGCGTGGCAATTCCGGCAAGGCGGGACCCAACGCCGCATACACTACACCGTTTTGTTTCATGACCTGCGTAAATTGCTCGGCATATTTCGGCAGATCATCGATATGTTTTTCGCTCAGCAGTTTCGCAAACGAAACCGTCGCCACACGGACGGTTTGCACTTCATAGCCCGCCGCTTCATAAGCAGATTTAGCTTTAGATAAAAAATCTCCCGCTTCACGCAGGACAGTTTCTTTCAAGGGATACCCAGGATTGCAAAAGTAAGTAATAGATCGTATTTTCATTGAAATTTTTCCATGATAAGTGAGCTGATAATTAAAAGTCCAATTGCAAGGAACAATCCAACAAGCAGGATAAATACAATTCTAAATGTACGAATGTCTGATTTATTATCAAAATATCCAGTTGCTTTATTAGAAGGATGCTGTTGGAAGTGTCTGAGTACTTTTTCAAGCATGTCTGGGGCAAACCAAGCCCAGTATCCGAGTTTAATAAACCAATAAACTGGAAGGAATGTGAATATGAGCATTAACTTTTCGATCATTTCATCAATTCTCATTCTCGCTCCCTCATTCTATTCTTTGTCTCATCACCTCAAACATTAATACCGACCCCGCCACCCCTGCATTCAGCGACTCGGTTTCACCAGACATGGGAATGCTAATTTTCCCATTCGCCAGTTTCCGTGCGGACTCGCTTGCCCCTTCTGCTTCGTTGCCAACGATCAAAGCAATGGGTTTGGATAAATCCATGTCCCAGCAAGATGAGCCATCCATGTCGGCGACGTAAACTTGCAAGCCATTTGTGGTGTTCTTGATCTCTTCCCAAGTCATTGCATGAATGGGTAACCTGAAATGTGCTCCCATGCCAGAACGCAAAACTTTAGGCGCAAACGCATCCGTCGTTTCAGGCGGAATCAAAACGGCTTGCACGCCCGAAGCCGCCGCAGACCGTAACAACGTTCCCAAATTCCCCGGGTCGCGGATTTGATCTGGAATGAGAATGAAGTTGGGAGATTGGGGAATAGGTAACTTGGTAAATTCGAGAACGGCAAGAATGCCTTGAGGCGTTTCTGTCTCGCTAATAGATTTCATCACACTGGTTGAGACTTCTTCCACATCCATGCCGCGTGACCTTAAACTTTCGACCTGAGACCTGCCTCTTTCATTCAAGGTCTCATCATACAACGCAAAGCGACAAGCCCAATTCGCTTTCACTGCTTCTTCTACAAGCCGCACTCCTTCGGCGACGAAGGCTCCCGCCTCACGGCGTTCTTTGGCACGTCCCAGCAAAGCGCGGACGAGTTTAATCTTTGAGTTCTGGTTGGATGTAATCATTCAGCCCATTGTTTTAGAAAAGCATCAATTGTGGATTGGTCAAATAAAACGATACGTACGACTTTTATAGTGGATGCTTCGTTTTTATCAAGCTGCTTCCCTATCGCTTTAAAAATAATTTCAGCCGCACGGTCTTTCGGGAAGCCAAAAATACCCGTAGAAATTGCAGGCATCGAGATCGACTCGCATTTCAATTCATCTGCCACTTGCAAAGAACCGACGACAGCATCTTGTAAATTTTGATCTTCGTCGTCTCTACCGTTGATCCACACCGGGCCCACAGCGTGGATCACATACTTCGCAGGCAGCGCACCGCCCGAGGTCCACGCAGGATGCGCGTGAGAGACTTGTCCATGTGTGCGAACCCAGGCGTCACTTTCTGCTTGAATTTTCGGTCCACCTTTCTTTGAAATTGCCCAAGCCACTCCACCGCCGTGGGCGAGTTGTTCATTCGCCGCGTTGACAATGGCATCCACCTCTTCAATGGTGATATCACCTTGCACGATCTGTAGAGATTGACCTGTTGAAAATTTCTTTTCGACCAAAATGGAATTCATGAATCAATTTTACCCCCGTTAAAAATTGTAGGGGCGGATCGCGATCCGCCCCTACATAAAAATTATTTCGTTTGTGCTACGACTGCGGCGAAGGCTTGCGGGTTCTTCACAGCAATGTCGGCGAGCATTTTGCGGTTGAGCTCAATGTTTGCCTTCTTCATGGCTGCCACCAACTTGCTGTAGGTGGTGCCGTTCAGGCGGGCCGCAGCGTTGATACGGGCGATCCACAACTTGCGAAGATCGCGTTTGCGAACGCGGCGGTCACGAGTGGCGTACCAGAGGCTCTTGAGCATGGCCTCATTGGCTCGCTTGAACAGGGTGCTCTTCGAGCCGCGCTGTCCCTTCGTGATCTTCAAAACTTTCTTGTGACGTAAGTGCCCTTGCGGGCCTCCTTTAACGCGCATTGTTTAGTACCTCCTGCAAACTCGCGGGCGTCGGTGGGTCTAACCACCAGTTGCGCACACCCGAAAGCCGCACATCAAAATTAGAACGACATCCGGAAGGGATTAGCCTTCCATGTTGGGCGCGAGGCGCTTGATGCGCTTCACGAACTTGCGGCCCTTCACCACAATGGTCTCACTTAAGAGAGCCTTGGTGCGGTCTGAAGTGCGGCGGCGCAAGTGGCTTTTACCACCTTTGGTGCGCACCAGCACGCCAGCACCGGTCAGGCGAAAGCGTTTGGATGTCGCCTTGTGGGTCTTGAGTTTGAATTTCTTGCCAGGTTTAGCTTTGCGTGGCATCGCGTAGTACTCCTTTCAGACAAAATAAACCGCGGACATTTCACTGCCCGCGGACGATCAACATCTTTGGGTCTTGCTCTTCCCAACAGGTTACGCTTCGTTCTTCGCCTCAGCCTGTTCGGGTTTCTCTTTCTTTTTTGGTGCTGCAGCCTTGTTCGGAGCCATCACCACCAACATCGTACGCCCTTCCATTTGCGGCGGGACTTCGATGATAGCCACATCAGCTAGGTCAGCGGCGATCTCTTTCAAGTCTTCGAGCGCGATTTCGGGGTAATCCATTTCGCGTCCACGGAACTTGACGGTCACACGCACCTTGTGGCCCTGAAGGAGCCAGCGGCGGGCATCGTCCACCTTGAAGCCACGGTGGGCTTCGTTGGTCTTCGGGCGCAAGCGGATCTCTTTGACCTCGATCTTGGTCTGCGATTTCTTCGCTTCGCGTTCCTTCTTCGCCTTTTCGTAGATGAACTTACCAAAGTCCATCACGCGGCAAACGGGCGGGTTCGCACCAGGCGATACCTCTACAAGGTCCAATTCCGCTTCGCGTGCGATCTTCAACGCTTCCTTGATGGATACAACTCCGACGTTGCCACCATCTGGACCGATCAGGCGCACTTCCGCGACGCGGATGCCTTCATTTACTCGAAATTCGTTGGCGCTTATGTGTTTCTCCTCTTGCTGTTAGACAAAACAAACCCAGCCCATGGCTGGTTTTTTAGCGGGCGAATAATACCATGAAGGCAGGTGACTCGTCAACGAAAAAGGGCTTATTTTGCCGAATCTACCATTGGTAGGAAGAGAGTTCGATACAAGGCATCGTGTTCATCTGGGTGACTGTACATGACAACCCAGATTGAATTGCCTTTATCATCTACAGCAGCCACGTCTACAGGGCGCCCGTTGGATGTGGCATAGTACAAGGTCCAGGCATGACCGTTTGCCTCACGCGTCCCTGCTGGGGTTGGGGCTCCGTCAAAACCACGGTAGCCATTGATGCTCGAAGAGAAATAATCCACTAGGTCTTGCACACTGATATTTGCACGAAATGCTGTAACCTGTGTGATATCAAAAGAAGCGGATCCGCGCCACCAGAAGCCATCGTCTACAAACTTCCACTCGGTAGGGACAATAAGTGAGACTCCGTTGAGATTTTCTCTTTTCAGTTCAAGGGCAGGGTCGCCGGTGTAGGGCACTAAGAATTTAACCGGTTTCAATTCGCTCATACAGTCTCGGCTGGGTTCTGTAAGCGGATTATCCAGAAATTCCAAAGCAATTTGCATGGCACAGCCACTGTCGTCGCTTGCGGTGGGCACATGCCCTTGGTTGGGGAATTCAAAATAATAGCTATTGGGTAATGAGTCTGCTACCTGTTTGCCTTGTTGAGGCGGAGTTGCCCCATCAAATGTTCCGGTGATGACCAAGCTGGGAATATCGCTGACGACTTTATCTTTTTCGCCCAGTACCGGACCCGTTGACCCCCAAGTTTTGCAGGCAGAGAACATCTTATCTAGATGCCCATAAAAAGGAGACCAGACAAAATCTTTGACTCTTAATTGAGTAGAGGCTTCCAGCAATTTTTCAGGAGTAGTATCTAAAACATGTTCGTGGCACATCACCGAGATATACAACCCTGTATTAATGCCCTCAAACCCATAAGGCAGGGAGTACTGAGCGGCGATCAACGTGGAGTAATCCCCATCGCGTACGCGATAGATCGTTTGAGGGGCGGTATCAATATAGCTAGTGGTCTTGGACAAGCCCATGATGATCGACAATAGATATGCTCCATCAATGGTCTCGGTTACGGTTCCCATTGGGTAGGCAGAGGTGGATAATGTTACAGGTTTTTCGTCTAACTTATTGGCAAGATCCCAAAATACAGTTTCAATATCTGGGTAGGCTTTGTTGCAGTCAGGGTCGGCTTTACAGGAATTGAATAAGTTGGTTAGTGTGTAATTGGCGATGTTTGGAAATTCATTGACCCAGTTCGTTTCCACAGGCATAACCGAATCTAAAATCGCGCTCCGAATGACCTCTGGGTGATTACGCATGGCAACTAATGCAAGGCGCGTCCCATAAGACGCACCATATAAGTTGACCTTTTCATACCCTAAGAGTTTGACGATGTCCTTTAAGTCGGCTGCGTTTTCAACCGTATTGTAGGCGCTGACATCAATGCCTTGCGTCTGGAAAAGCCCGGCACAGGAAAGAAAAGCATTTTGATACACCAATTCACGCGAACCGCTCTCAATGGTCCCATATACATCTTGTCGATTCGCGCGTTCAAGCTCATCACAAATCAATGCTGGTTCAGAAAGCCCTGTGCCGCGTTGGTCATAAGCTATGTAATCTCGGTCACTCAAAAATGGATCCACCAAGATCGGATATGCATTTGCGCTCAACGAAACCGCTTCTCCTCCCGGACCTCCCTGTAAAAAGATAACCGGGTCTGGCTTGGGGTTGGAACTTCGACTATGGAATACAGCAACCGCCAAGCGGATCGTCCGCCCGCTGTTGATGGTGCGATTTTCAGGCACAATGGCATACCCACACGTCACATTTACCCCGGGCGGCACATCGAATTGACAAGACGCTTCTTCAAAGCGAGGCGTGTATGCTTGTGTAGGTAAGCCGGTGGGGAGAGGTGTAGGTGGCACGGGTGTATCTGTCGCAACAGGAGCCATTGCCATGGTCGTGTTCGTTGCTGAAATAGGCAGGGTAGGGTTCGTTACTTGTGCTGCCGGTGCCGTACGGTTGTTCATCAACAAATAAAAGCCAGCCATGGCTGTGGAGGCAAGGATACAAAGTCCGCTAATGGATGCGATTAGGATAATGTTATTATTTTTTTTGCGACGAGTTTGCTTGGTTTGTTTGGGGGCAGACTTTTGCTGCGGTTCTGGCTGGACCTCGGGCTGATTCAGCGCTTCTGAGAATCGCTCAAATTCCGAAGTGGATTCTGGTTCATTGTCTACAAAAGCGGGGACGTGTTGCTGTTGGAAGTCTGAACGGTTGAAGGAAGTGAATGTTGGGGTTGGTGGAGCAGGCTGGGGCGGGGTGAGAAGCGTGAACTGCTTTTTTGCATCCGTATGATTGGGGTTGATGCTCAGAACTTTTTGCAGGCAGTACTTCCGTCTTTCCACGTCATCGGTGCTCATGCCGAGCAGAAACCAGCCACGCTCAGATTGAGGGTACTGTTGTACGACTTGGGCAAAGATCGAAAATGCCTTTTGTTTATCGTTGGTTTGTAGCGCAGAAATTCCCGCCTGAATAAGTTGTTGTTCTGACATATTTTCCCTATATAAAAGAAAATGGAGCCGACTGTGTTGGCTCCATTATACTCTTACACGTGGGGGGTGACTTTGGCTTCGATCTTGTCTTTGGGCAAGTAGCCGGTGATGCGTTCTTTGACATCGCCGCCTTTAAAGAGCATCAGGGTGGGGATGCCCATCACGCCATACTGCATCATGATGTTGGGGTTTTGATCTGCATCGAGTTTGACGACCTTGACCTTGCCATCCCATTGACCGGCGAGCTGTTCGACAATGGGTGCGATCATCTTACATGGCTGACACCAATCTGCGGTGAAATCTACCAATACAGGGGTTTGCGAGCTAATGACTTCGTCTTGAAAGTCTTGTTCTGTTACATATTTGACTGAACTCATGGTTGCCTCCGGTAATTAGGATGAGATGTTCTTTATTTTACTTACTTCCGTTGACGTGAGTATCCTGCCGTGATAGAATGCAGTCCGCTTTAAAGATGGGCGCGTAGCTCAATGGCAGAGCAGCGGCCTTTTAAGCCGTTTGTTGAGGGTTCGATCCCCTCCGCGCTCACAGAAAATCCCTTACCTATGTGAGGGATTTTTGCTTTATACAGTAAACTCAAAAGGGAGAGGAGAGTTTGCCATGAAACTTGAAGTGATCACTCAAATTCCTAAAGAACAGAAATATAAGACCTCGCTGCTTTTCGTTCATGGCATGTGGCATGGAGCCTGGTGTTGGGACGAGTTCTTTTTGCCCTTTTTTGCCGATGCGGGGTATCACGTCACGGCGCTCAGCCTGCGTGGACATGCTGGCAGTGAGGGGAAGATTCAAGGCAGTAGTATCATGGATTATGTTCGAGATGTGGAAGAGGTAGCTCGGACGCTTCCAACTCCGCCCGTGCTGATCGGTCACTCCATGGGCGGGTTCATCGTCCAGAAATTTCTCGAACGAAATACTGCTCCGGTGGGTGTTTTGCTGGCTCCGGCTCCGCCGTACGGAGTTTGGAATGGAACGTGGCAGGTATTCAAACATAGTCCGCTTACGTTGATGAAAATCCTCACCCGATTTCGTTTACATCCTGTCGTTGAAACGCCTGAAAGCACACGTTGGGCATTTTTCTCGGCAGATATGCCACAAGACCAACTTCTAAAGTATCACGCCAAAATGAACGACGAGTCGTTTCGTATGTATTTGGATTTGCTAGGGTTGAACTTGGTTCGCACGAAAAAAGTGAAAACACCGTTACTTGTCCTTGGCGCAAAAGAGGACACGGTAATTTCTAATCATGATGTAGAAAAGACCGCCCAAGCCTACGATACCAAAGCGGAACTATTTCCCAGTATGGCGCACGATATGATGCTTGAAGAAGGCTGGAAGGATGTAGCGAATAGGATTATGGAATGGTTGCAGGAAAAAGGAATCGAGTAATCCGAAAATAAAAAGAGTGGAAAGGTTTTAGCTTTCCACTCTTTTTATTTAATTCTTTTATTATCCCCACCGAACGGCTTCACAGCGCTCACAATCGGGGCGACCGCATAGGAGAGAATAGGCATCTTCGTGGATTTTATTGACCACAGACTTTAGCAGGTCATTGACTGGAATGGCTTGAAGGGTAATGCCATCCACCTCTGCTTGACGGGTGAAGGGCTTGACGGTGAGACTGATGGCATTGAAGCCTTCTGAATCGCCGGGAAAGTTTGGGCATTCAACTACGCCACCTTCGGTCAGTGCCCAGCGGATGAATTGCATGCGCCCCGCAAGTTTCTCTCCATAATGAATGCTGAAGTTGACGCGTTGGTCCATGCCGACGAGCAGGATGACTCCATCTTCATCTGCTAAAGTGGCGATGGGTGCGTAAAGATTATCCTGAGTTTGAGAATGAAGGATTGCATCTGCATTAATGCCTGCAAAAGAAAAGACAGGATGAATGGAGCGTTTCCCTTTGGCATGCTTGCGGACCAGTTCAGGGAAAGCGCCAAAGGCTTCGTCTGTAGGCGTGGAGGATGTGAAAGGTTGTGCTAATGAAAGTACGTCCGCTTTGGAGTGAGCGGGATGATACTCTAACGGCAACAGAGACTTGGGCGTGAAGGTTGGGGTGAAGAATCCACTGGTGGTTTCCAGCAGGGAGGTAAACAATGAGTCCGCATTGACGAGTGGGGAGGCGTGCACCAGCACAAGGCGTTTTTTCAGGCTTAGGTCGGAGAGAGCAGATTTGAGGTTAAGAGTGGAGGCGGGCATAGGTTAGTCGAATAATCAAATGGTTGCATGTCGAGTAGTCTAAATCGATCAAGCAACTACTCGACGAAAAAACTACAAGGCTACTTCCCTTTCCAATTCGGTTTGCGTTTTTCAATGAAGGCTTGCATGCCTTCCTTTTGATCTTCGGTCGCAAATAATGGATAGAAGTTACGCTTCTCGACGGCTAGACCTTCGGTAAGCGTGGTTTCAAATGCGGCATTGACGGCATCTTTCGCCATGCGGACGGCGATGGGGGCGCGCGAAGCAATTTCTTCGGCAAAGGCAACAGCGGCATCGAGATACCCTTCAACAGGCACAACACGATTCGCGAGACCGAATTGCTGAGCTTCTTGCGCGGTGAGGGTGCGGTTGTTGATGACCATTTCCATGGCGAGATGTTTGCCCACGAGACGAGCCAGTCGCTGTGTGCCGCCTGCGCCGGGGATAATGCCAATGGTAATTTCAGGCTGACCGAACTTTGCAGACTCGCTCGCGATGACCATATCGCAGGAAAGCACGAATTCGCTTCCGCCGCCGAGCGCCCAACCCGAAACTGCTGCAATGACCGGTTTACGAATGCCGCGAATGCGATCCCAAATCTTTACATGTTCATTGGCAAGCATTTGCACATAGGTTTGATCTGCCATTTCTTTGATATCGGCTCCGGCAGCGAAGGCTTTCTCATTGCCGGTGACGATGATCGCGCCAACATTTTCATCTTTATCAAAAACTTCCAATGCATCAAAGACTTCACCAAGCATGGCAAGGTTGAACGCGTTCATGGCTTGCGGGCGGTTCAACTGCACAATGCCTACGCGTCTGCGGGTTTCGGTCAGAATGGTGGTATAGGTCATGGGTTCCTCCAAAGTTCAGATAGTGAGATTATAAACTCAACCTGCACTGGGTATAATTCTCAAACCCTATTGGGCAGCGTAAGAACGGCTATATCCGCTTCATCCCAAATATCTGAACTAAATTTATATATGGAGACTCTCATGCAAATTCTATTCCTCATTCATTCCCACATGCGCTGGTTGATCTTGATCGTGGCGTTGGTTGCCATCGTCAAATTTGCCATTGGCTGGTTGCGTGGCGGCGCCTTCAAAGGCATGGACCGCGGTCTGGCTTCTGGTTTTAGCGGGCTGATGGACTTACAAGCCACGCTCGGCTTGATTTTCTTGATCTGGACCGGTTTGGCAGGCGTTGGCTTCCCCATGAATCGCATCGAACATGCCACCACCATGATCATTGCGGCAGTGCTTGCTCATTTGCCCGCCCGTTGGAAGAACGCCTCAGATTCGATCCGCTTCCGCAATACCTTGTTCTGTATTGTCGGTTCGTTGGTGTTGGTCTTCATGGGCGTTGTCCGCTTGCGCGGCGGTTGGACCTGGTAATCTAAAAAAGGGAACAGCCTCGCATATGCGAGGCTGTTTTGTTTAAACATGAAAAAATTAATTCTTATTGGTCCCGTTCTCTTTGCAGTTGTGCTTGTTACGCTGACATTCGTCAAATACGATTTTCTTTTGAGTTTGGGCTGGCATCCCATCAACGACCCCACCTTCGACTGGCCCAGTGGGCTGGCGCTCGGTCGCTTCGGGTGGATCATGACCGCCACCTTCATCACCAGCGGACTCATCATGACTCTTTTCGCCCGCCGCCTCTTTCTGGACTTGAAGCCGGGCACAGCTTCCAAACTTGGCACCACGCTGATGGCGTTCGCTGGTTTATTTCTCGCCACCTTAGCTTTCACCACCGATCCAACCATTCGTGATACTCCAGCCACTTGGCATGGACAGCTGCATGACCTCTCGTTTGTGTTGCTTGGGCTAACGCTTTTCCCCGCGATGGTTGTCCTCGGCTTCGCCTTCCGCACTGATGAGCGTTGGAAGAATCTTGCCGTCTATACGTGGGGGACGCTTGCCTTGGCAGGACCGGCATTCTTTATCAAAGGCGCAGCTTTCTATGTTTTTCTATTCGCAATTTTGGCATGGAATGAAATTGCGGCAATTCGTTTGAACTCACATGCAGAAAACTAACAACGTAACGAAAAGCCAGAGAAACTGAATTAACTTATCCCTTTGTTCTGAGGCGCGGGTTGAGAATATAGTCAAATGCCGCGCTAGACATTCCAAATGCAACACCGGTCAATAAGAGCAAAGAGATTGGTTCCAAGACCCAGAATTGTGAGCCGTAGGCGGCGCCGTATTTCATCGCATTTTGAATGACCAAACCCCATGTGGGGTACATTACTTCAGAAACGTTGAAGATGGCGAAGGTGGCTTCGAGAAAAGCGAAACTAGGAATGAGAGCAATAAGTTGCGGCACCATCACTGGTGTGATGCGCGGGATGAGGTAGTGCCAAATGATGCGCCAATTGGTTGCGCCATATGCACGCGCGGCTTCTACGTACGAAGCTTCTTTGACTTGTAAAAACGCAGCGCGGAAGGTTTTGGTGGGGCTGCCGAAAATATTTAGCAAGATGATGATCATTAAGATCAACCAAAAGTTGACCTGGTAAAAGGCGTATAACAAAATGCCAACTGCCAGAACCGGCAGAATCATATTAGCTTCAATCACCACTTGCAGGGCTTTATCTACCCAACCGCCATACCAGGCGGCGGCTGCACCTACAATAGCAGACCCAACCGTGATGACGATGGAACCTAGCAACCCAAAGATGAGAGCAATGGGCATGCCCCACAAAAGCGGAGTCATCAGATCACGGCGCATGTAATCGGTACCAGCCATGCCATACACTTGTCCAAAGATCACCAACTGGGCATCGAGGTCCCAGTCTTTTTCGAAGCCAACCGCATTGATGGTTAGGATGTATGTGCCGGGTACTGCCTTGGCAGTTTTGGCATTGGGGTCTGCAAATAATAAATAGAAAGCAGGTGTGGGGTAATGCTCATCGATCGAGAACCATTCTTTCCAGTTTGGGTTTTGCTTGAGAATCTTATTGATATTGAGCACACTGCCCGGTTCGTAATTCTTTTCAAAAGACGTCATCTCGCCACGAAGTTCCAGTTCGCGCCCATCGGGTGTGGTGAGGATCATCGATGCAAAGGGAACTTTCTCTTGATAGGTCGGGTAATAATAAATGACCATATCTTTTGGAAATTCTGTGTAAGGATAATCAAAGGTGTAGGTAAGTGTGATGGTTTTGGTCGTTTCGTTGAGTACGGTTTCTGTGCGTTCGACAGAATCGGTGCGGCTATCTATGAGAATAGTGGATGGCAGGTCGTTTTCGCGAAAGAAATTGACCCAACTTGGCAAAGCCAGTTTGGGAACCACACTTCTCGGTTTGACGCTTAATAAGAACCAATCTCTGCCGATCTGACGATAGGGCAAGGCAATGACAGTGTAGATGGAGGTCAATACCAGAAGACCAACGATGCTAAAGCCAATGATCGCAGAGGGATATCCGCGTAGTTCACTTAAGAGCGCAAGGAATTTCTTCCAATTCTCTGCCCATTGCGCTTTTGTGTCGGAGAAATTTTGTTTTGTTTCTGTCCATGAGAACTTTGGTCGTTTGAAGGTTGGGAATGTCCACTTACGCTTGGTGCGTTTGGCAACCAGCCTTTGTGAGCTTCCACCAGATGTGACGCGGATACGTGGATCTGTGACTAGATAGGCAATATCCAACATAAAGACGGTGAAGCCCAACAAGTAGGCAAAGATGACCATTGTGCCAATGATGATAGGAATTTCACCGGGGTACATTCTTTCACTTAAAAAGTGAGGCAAGGCGCGTACGAATAGTGAGCCGATGCCGGGCCAATCGAAGACAAATTCTACGGTGGTGATCAACTGCCAAAATCCCACCATGGAAAGGGAGAAACTGGTGATGATGGCGGGCAATACCGGGCGCAGGATGTAATTTCGTCGGAAAGTCTTTTGCGGAAGACCCATGGCTTTTCCTACATCTACATAATCTTCGTGAGAGTAAGCGAGGAAGTAGCTTCGCCAGGAAAAGATCAATGTGAATGCGCTGGAAAGCAAAATGGCTGTAACCGGTAAAACCATGTGTCTGATAACGGTGAGCACGTATTCAAAGGATGATTCAGGTGGAATGCTGTCTATCATCCGCCCGACAGGGAGGATCTTTAAACCCACAGCGAAGACTAGAATCAAAATGAAACCAATGACCCAGCCCGGAATGGAGGAAAGAGGCGTGAGCGTCCCTATGAGTTTGTCCAACCGCCCACCGGGGTTTTGAGATAGGTGTAACGCAAATGGAATCCCTGCAATAAAAAGAAAGAAGAAGCCAGTGCCGATCAAAAGGATGGTGTTAGGAAAATATTGCATCAAGATTACGCGGCTATCTTCTGCATTCATGCTGGGAGTGGTATAGCGCGGATGAAACTTGACTCTGTCGCTCACTTCTCCCCAATTTAGGGTTAGCGCTTTATACGTCCAATACATGTGGCGTGGAAGGAAAGAGAGGTTTAGCCCTTCTTTTTCTTCCATATCTGCTCGTAGTTTAGTAAGCTCTTCGGCAGATGTGGCGAAAGGATCCACACTCCGCAAGGTGACGGCATTAATGCGATTCTTTTCTGCGTTGTCTATGGCACCGCCACCATTGGCAGCCACAATGGTAATGAATGTGCCCAGCCCAATGGTGAGAAGGATCGTTAATAATCTTGTCGCCATGAACTTCAGGGCGGTGATAAAGGCACTTTTGGAAGACTTGCGATTTTTTTGTGTTTCGGCGCTTCCCTGAGATTTAAACTCTGAATTTTCCGCAAGCATTCGCAGTCCTTAAAGTTGGTCTTGGATTCAACAGACTCTCGAATCATTATACATTCTTTGTTTTTTTGTTCCCCCCAACTGTGGTAGGGTCTTCTAAGAATGGCACCCACAAAAATTGTCGCAGTTTAGTTGACCTCTCCTTCATATTCCTACCCGAATAGCTAGGTCTTACTTGCTTGACAGTGGGTGTAAGTTTTGATAATATTTCGATATCAAACTATTTGATATCGAAAGAGATTTGATATGCCCACTCATTTTGAAGGCTCCCGCGCTGAGAGGCGCACCTTGGAAACGTTCATTAAGCTTACCCGCTGTACCAACTCGGTGCTTGGGGAGCTCTCTGCCCGCCAAACCACCGGCGACCTGACCCCTTCGCAGTTTGCAGTGCTGGAGGCTCTTTATCACATCGGCTCGATGACCCAGGGTGAGGTCAGCAGCAAGGTGCTGAAGAGCACGAGCAACCTGACCACCGTCATCGACAACCTTGAGCGCGATGGATACGTCCGCCGCGAGAGGGATGCAGAAGACCGCAGAGTGATCCATGTTCATTTGACAGAATCAGGCACGAGCAAGATCGAGGCGGTACTTCCCAATCATGTTGGGGCGCTGGTTGAGATATTCAGCGTGTTGAGTGCATCCGAACAGGAGACGCTTGGCGAGTTGTGCAAGAAACTGGGCAAGGGCAGGGAGTCGGCATGAGTGTGAAGGGAGCGCAAGCACGCATTACTCAGTCTGTCACATCATGGGCAGGTGTGACCGTACAGCCGCATCGCTTTGGCGGTGTGGAATATGTGATCGGGCGGCGTGAAGTTGGGCACATCCACGGCGACCATATGGTGGATATTCCCTTCCCGAAGAAAGTTCGCGATGTTCTGGTCGCTGAAGGACGCGCGCAACCGCACCATCTTCTGCCAGAAACCGGTTGGATCAGTTTCTACCTGCGGCAGGAAGAGGATGTGGAAAAGGCAATTGCTTTATTTCGTGAAAGTTATGAGATCGCTCAAAAACAAAAAACCAAAAAATTAGAGGTATAAAAACATGAACAACAAAATTATTGCAGTCACCGGTGCGACCGGTCAACAGGGTGGTGCTGTCGCCCGCAAACTTTTGGCAGAGGGCTGGAAGGTCCGCGCGTTGACGCGTGATGTGAACAAGCCTGCCGCGCAGGAACTCAAAGCGCTTGGCGCGGAACTTATCGCAGGTGACATGGATAACCGTGCCGAACTTGACGCCGCGTTCAAAGGTGCCTATGGTGTTTTCAGTGTGCAGAACTTCTGGCTGCCCAATGTAGGTTTTGAAGGTGAGATCAAGCAGGGCAAAGCCGTTGCCGACGCCGCCAAAGCCGCAGGCGTGCAACATCTCGTGTATTCATCCGTCGGTTCGGCGCATCGCGGCATGGGGCAGAAACATTTTGAGAGCAAGTGGATTATTGAACAGTACATTCACACGCTCAACGTTGCCTACACCATTTTGCGCCCCGTCTTCTTCATGGACAATCACAACTGGTCGCGTGCCTACATTTTGAGCGGAACGTATACCGGTATGGGGCTGCGTCCCGAGAAGGGTGTGCAAAGCATTGCCGTGGAAGATATTGGCGTATTCGCCGCTTTGGCTTTTGCCGACCCCAAAAATTACATTGGCAAGACCATTGAACTCGCTGGCGATGAATTGACCGAAAAAGAAACTGCGGCGGTTTTCTCCAAAGTAATTGGAAGACCCGTCACACTTGCTGCTCCCACGAGAAACGGACGCCGCGCATCAGAAGAGGAAATGATCGCCATGTTCAGCTTCTTCAACGGTGAAGCCTACGATGCCGACATCGCCGCGCTTCGCAAACTCCACCCGGGCTTACTCAGCTTCGAACAATATCTGCGCAAGGATGGCTGGGAAAACCAACAACCCATGCCGATCCCTGAAAATTCGGGTTGGGGTTCGTAGATAATAACAAGAGACAGTCACCTTCAAGGTGACTGTCTCTTAATGAGAGAAGATCATGTTCACAGAAAAAGAAATCGCTTACATTAACTCACAACACCTTGCGCGACTGTCAACCGTTTCGAAGTCCGGTCAAACGGACGTTGCTCCGGTCGGTTTTCGCTTCGACGGAAAAACTTTCTTCATCACCGGCTTCGACATCACCAAGACCTTCAAATACAAGAACGTGAAGGCTGGTAATGATAAAGTTTCTTTGGTGATCGATGATCTGGCGTCGGTCCAGCCGTGGGTGGCGCGAGGAATCAAGATCCACGGAACCGCCGAGATCGTGGAAGGAGGCGGGCGGGCATCGCTGGTCATCCATCCACAGCGCTTGTGGAGTTGGGGCGTGGACGATGTCGCCTTCAAGGATGGCAAGCCCATCAGCCGCAAGGCAGAACGAAAATCAGAGTGAAGTTTGTGTGAAATAATTAGACCAGGTCAGATGCAATCTGACCTGTGTTTTTTAATTGATCTGACGTTGAATTGCTGTCAAATTGGAAATATCTTACAATCAAGAAAATATTATGTCTCTTGAAACGCTCATTTCACAATATGGTTATCCTGCTCTAGTGCTTGGGCTTTTTCTGGAGGGCGAGACGGTATTGGTTCTCGCTGCTTTTATGGCGCATCGCGGTTATTTTAATTTGCCCCTGGTGATATTGATCGGTTTTTTGGTCGCTTTTTCTTCTGACCAGTTTTTCTTTTGGATAGGGCGCACTCAAGGACAGCAGTTCCTTGAAAAACGACCTGCCTGGCAACCGCATGTGGAGAAAGCGAAATCTTTGTTGGGGCGAAATATCAACTTTCTGTTTCTTAGTATCCGTTTTATGTATGGGTTAAGAACGGTCCTTCCATTCGTCATTGGCACTTCAAAATTTGACCCCAAAAAATTTGCCCTTTTTGATTTTGTCAGCTCGCTCATTTGGGCATTGACCTTTGGGTTGGCGGGGCATTTTATTGGACATTTAACGACCTTGATCTTTGAAGATGTGAAAGAACACGAATTGACAATCACGATCGTCATCCTAATCGTTGGACTTGGGATTTGGTTTTTCCGCCGATATTCAGATAAGAAGCGCCCAAACTGATCTTGATATGGTTATTTTAGATATGCCCAAATGAAGTTATCGCCGCTGTGTGCGCGGACAAGGCTCACCGCGGCAGCGGGCAGGGCAACCGGACCAGGATAAATGAAATAACGTGGCTCCCACTGGGGATGAAATTTTTCCTTGAACGAATGTAGTCCCTGAAAGTTATAAAATCTATTCATGTTTTCATACATGTAATGCAAAGCCCGTTCCACGGCGGGATCTTCGAAACTTTGCCCGACCCCTGAAAGCGCGCTCAGCCCAAGGCTGAAGGTTGAATAGCCTTTTTTCTTTGCCCATTCAAAAACAGATATGAATAAGAAATCCATGGTTCCATTTTCGATGTGATGGCAGCGGCGCATAAGGTCAAGGCTGACTTCGTTACGCTGGTATTCAGGGACGATGTTTGTGAAGGCACAGACCTTGTTCTCGGGTGTGTAGATGACTGCCACAGGTCCGCTGCGGATATAGTCATCGTCGAACCAGCCGAGGGAGAATCGCAGTTCGCTGCCGTTCGCCGTCTGAAGCCATTCATCACTGACCGAACGAAGCTCTTGCAATAGGCTTTCTTCAAACGGCGGTTCATGGATTGTGGCATGATATCCAAGCCGTTTCATGCGGTTTTGTGTGGTTCGAAATTCCTTGCCTGCTTTTCCTTCGAGCGTAAACGCATTCAGATCGACGATGCCTTCTTGACCGATCTTTAGCGCACTGAAACCATGGGCGTTGTACACGCTCAAGGTTTCGTGATGCACTTGATAAAAACAGGCTTCCCATCCGTTTCGGGAGCAGAACCCGCTAAAGGCGCGGATGGAGGCGTCGAGATCTTCGGTGTGTCCAATTGGGTCGCCCAATGCCAGCGCGATGTGTCCTTTCACCACGAAGGCAATGACCGATCCATTGGGACTGAAAAAATAGGATTTGTCATTGAAGAGGGTGCAGCGCGCTAAAGATGAACGACCATACCCTTCCACGATCTCCTGGGCGCGTTTGTACTCCTCCTGTGTTGCTGGCTGACGTAGCAAGACCGGGCGGACGAACATCAGCAGGGTATAGCTTGTTGTGCATATGGCGACAGTGTAGATCGAGTCGGCAAAATATTTGCCGAAGCTGGTAATCGGCTCCAAACCGGGGTTGGTGAATTCTGTGAACATCGTCAGAGTTTGAATGATGGCGGGCATAAATTCAAAATTGACGCTGAAATGTCTGTCTAAAAGATAGAACCCGATCACTCCATAGGCAAGCGTGAATGCAGCGGAAAAGATCAACACTTTGATGCCTTGCTGAACGGATGGCAGATCTGACTGCCCATAAAAGTGAGAACGCAGAAAAAATATTCCGATGGCGAGAATGAAGGCGATGCTGGCTTCTTCATAGTCCAACCCTTTGAGCAGATGTCCAAAAGCGGAGAGGACCAATAGCACGACCGTCAACAACCAGGCGACTTGTTTGCGGCGTGCCAGGTTGGCAGAAAGTAACAGAAGGGCGAACCCTGCCAACACTGTAGCGAGGCGGCTGCCGTTGGTTACCTCCAGTGGTGAGATTTGCTCCAGTACTTTCAATCGTTCATTGAGAGCTGGCAGGGAGGAGGAGACGACATTGATGCCTCCCATAAAAGCAACTAGAAATGCTATCAAACGTGGCGCTCTTGCTAAAAATTTATAGCGCAACTCTGCGGACTTTGATGTGGGTGAGTGCTCAACAAGCGGTTCAGAATCCATGACATCCTCTTGTAAAAAGTATAGCAAATCGTTTTGTTGGATTATATAAATTGAGATGATAAGATGCCAAGAAATACATTAATAGGTTAATTTATATGTGACCTATTTTGTCCTTAATTGTTAAACTCGTGATTGCCACAAGATTATATATAATGTACAATCCGCGCAATTCAAGGAATCATTCCCCCATGCTAAATCTCAACCTCAAAACCACCCCCTTCCACGAACGGACGTCCGCGTTGTGCCAGCCGCAGAACTGGCGCAAGTGGGCGGGCTATTTTGTCGTCGGCTCGTATGAGCATGTGCTCGACCGCGAGTATTGGGCGATCCGCAACTCGGCGGCGCTGATCGACGTCTCGCCACTGATCAAGTATGTGATCAAAGGTAAAGATGCGGCGGCTCTGCTTCACCGCGTCACCACCCGCGACGTACACAAAATGAAAGTGGGACAAGTCGCCTATACCGGCTGGTGTGACGAAGAAGGCAAGATGATCGACGACGGCACGATCTCGCGCCTCGAAGACCAGACCTTTCGCCTGACCGCCGCGGAACCGAATCTGCGCTGGCTGACGATGAACGCGGTCGGCATGGACGTTTCCATCACCGAAGTGACCGATGATGTGGCGGCGCTCAGTTTTCAGGGACCGAACACGAGAAAAGTGCTGAACCAAGTTACCGAAAAACCCGTGGATGAGTTGAAATATTTCCGCTTGATGACGAACAAGATCAAAGGCGTGGACGTGACCATCTCTCGCACCGGTTACACCGGCGACCTTGGTTATGAGATTTGGATGGATGCCAAAGACGCGCTCAAAGTTTGGGATGCGCTCATGGAAGCTGGTTCTGATTATGGCATCACCCCCGTTGGCATTCTTGCCATGGACATGGCTCGTGTGGAAGCGGGTCTGTTCATGCTCGACGTGGATTACACCTCCACCACCCACGCGTGGATCGAATCGCAAAAATCCTCCCCGTATGAATTGGGGCTCGATTGGACAGTCGCCCTCGACAAGCCCGGCTACTTCGTCGGTCGCCGCGCGCTGGAAAAAGAGAAGCGCGAAGGCTCGGCATGGAAGATGGTCGGCTTGGCAGTGGATTGGGTCGGCATGGAAAAATTATTTGGCAAGGTCGGTCTGCCGCCGCAAATCCCTGGCTCGGCGATCCGCGCCAGCCTGCCCGTGATGGTCGGCAATGTGCAAGTTGGTTATGCATCCACTTCCACGTGGTCACCGTTGTTGAAGACCTATATTGCCCTCGCACATTTGCAGAAACCCTATTACGAACTCGGCACCGATGTCCGCATGGAGATCACGGTCGAGCATCACCGTCAACACGCGCCCGCAAAAGTGGTGAAATTGCCGTTCTACGAACCCGAATGGAAAAAACGTTGACAAGTTTAAAGGTTGAAAGGTTGGAAAGTTGAACCTGCCAACCTGAAACGTTCAAACATTCAAACTTGTTAACCTTCAAACAGAGAAAACCTATGACATCATCCAACACATACGACGCAATCATCATCGGCGGCGGACACAATGGACTTGTGGCTGGCGCATACCTTGCCCGCGCAGGCAAAAAAGTGGTCGTGCTCGAACGCCGACCCATCGTCGGCGGCGCGGCAGTGACCGAAGAAATTTTCCCCGGCTACAAGTTCACCGAGTTCTCGTACGTGGTGAGCCTACTGCGCCCGGAGATCATCCGCGATTTGGAACTACCCAAACACGGACTCAAGATTCTCCCGCTGCCCTCCACTTTCACCCCAATGGAAAACGGCGACTATCTCGCCTCATGGGATGACCACGACCTGACCCGCCGCGAGTTGTACCGTCACTCGCCAAAAGACGCCGAAGCCTACGACGAGTATGCCCGCGTCATGGCGCGCGCGGCGAAAGCTATCAAGCCGATCATCAATCTCATCCCGCCTGATCCGTCCTCCATGAGCATTCGCGACTTGATGGGACTTCTCAAGGTCGGTCAATATGCGGCGTCGCTTTCCGAAAAAGAACTCTACATGGTTGCCAAACTCGCCACGCAATCTTCCGCGGATTTGCTCGAAGAGTGGTTCGAGACTGACGCGCTCAAAGGCACCAAAGCCGCCAGCGGAATCATCGGCACCTATCTCGGACCGCGCTCTCCCGGCACAGCATACGTTTTGCTGCATCACTACATGGGCGAAATTGACGGCGCTTTTCGCGCCTGGGGTTTTGCCAAGAACGGTTCTGGCGGTGTCAGCGGCGCGATCTTTAACGCGACCAAAGCGCTAGGGGTGGAGGTCAGAGTCAACGCAAGCGTGCAGCAGGTCAAGGTCAAGAATGGACGCGCTGTGGGTGTCATCCTGGAAAATGGCGATGAACTCACATCCAAAGTCGTGATGTCCGCCGCCGACCCGAAGCGCACCTTCCTGCAATTTGTGGAGCAGAAACATCTGCCCGATGATTTTGTCACCTCGATTCAAAACTTCCGCACGCGTGGTTCGTCGGGCAAGGTCAACATTGCTTTGAGCAAACTACCGAACTTTACCGCTATGCCATATACGGGCAACGGCGCCAATTCTGTTTTGCATCGCGGCGCGGTGTCCATCAGCCCGAGCATTGATTACATCGAGCGCGCCTACGACGACGCGAAGTATGGACAGATTTCCAAACGCCCCTACCTCGACATGATCTTCCCCTCGATGATCGACCCCGACATGGCGCCTCCCGGACATCATGTGATGTCTTGCTTCGTGCAATACGCGCCGTACGATCTCGAAGGCGGCTGGAACGACCAGCGCCGCAATGAACTCGGCGAAGCGGTCATTGCCACCATCGAGCAATACGCGCCGAACATCCGCGAATGCATCGTGGGCATGCAGGTCATCTCGCCCAAAGACATCGAAGCCATCGCGGGCATCACCGGCGGCAACATCTTCCACGGCGAACTGCTGCTGCATCAGATCTTCTTCCTGCGTCCCACCCCGCAATGGGCAGACTTCCGCACCCCGCTCAAAGGTTACTACTTCGGCGCAAGCGGCGCCCACCCCGGCGGCGGCGTGATGGGCGCACCCGGCATGTTGGCGGCAAAAGAAATTTTGAAGGATGGAATGGCATGAACCACTACGACACCATCATCATCGGCGCGGGACACAACGGCTTGGTTGCCGCTGCCTATCTTGCAAAGCAAGGCAAAAAAGTTTTAGTGCTCGAACGCCGCGCCATCGTCGGCGGCTCGGTGGTCACAGAATATTTTGGGGATAATTTCTCCGCGGACTCTCTCCACACCGGCGGGACTCTCCGCCCAGACATCATCAAAGACCTGAAACTCGCCTCACACGGACTTCAACCTGACTCTGCTCCCCAGCCTTTCATCACACTGTTAGCGGATGGCTCTCCCCTCACGCTCGACGCTGAGTCCATCAAACGCATCTCCGAAAAAGACGCGGCGCGCTTCCCTGAATTTGTGCGCTTCATGAATAAATGCGCGAGCATTCTCGACGCCGCTTACGCCACCATCATGCCGCGCCTGCCGATGAACTTCGGAATCAAAGAGGGCTATGGCTTGCTTGAACTCGGTCTCGAGCTGAAACTCGCCGGTCGCAAAGATATGCTCAACTTCATCCGCGCCCTGCCGATGACCGCGCAGGAACTCGTGGAAGAGTACTTCGAGTCTGAAATTGTCAAAGCCGCGATTGCCTCGCTTGGCATCCACGGCTTCACCCTCGATCCGATGGGCGCAGGCACCGGCTACACCCTCATCCACAACTGGATGAATCGCGGCGGACTCGCTCACAAGAATGTCGGCAAAGCCGGTGAGATCACATCCGCTTTAGCCAATGCCATCAAAGCCAGCGGTGGTGAAATCCGAACCGAAGCAGAAGTAGCCAGCATCAAAGTGGAAAGCCAAATCGCCAAGGGCGTTGTTCTCGCGAACGGCGAAGAGATTCTTGCAAATCAAATCCTCTCCTCTGCCGACCCGAAGCATACCTTCCTCAAACTCGTTGGCGCACAAGACCTGCCCCCCGAATTCGTGTGGCACACCCAATCCATCAAAATGCGCGGCTCGGTCGCAAAAATCCATTTGCAGACGAACGGAAATCACGGCATCCCCGAAGGGACAGTCGTCATTGCCCCGTCCATCAAGTACCTCGAACGCGCTTATGATGCATCAAAGTATGGCGAGGTGTCTGAAAAGCCATATCTTGAAGTTACTACTTCCGGCAATGTGGTGAGCATCCATTTCCAGTTTGCGCCGTATGTTTTGAAGAAGAGCAGTTGGCAGGTTGAAGGTTTGAAGGTTGAAAAGTTGGCAATTGACACTTTGGCGGAATTCTTCCCCAATCTAAAATCGTCAATCCTCAATCGTAAATCCATCACCCCTCTCGACCTTGAACAAACCTACGGTCTCACCGAAGGCGACCTCAACCACGGTCAACTCATGCTCGATCAATTCCTCTTCATGCGACCGATACCGGGTTGGTCGAATCACAAGACACCCATTGATAATTTGTATCTCTGCGGCAGCGGAGTCCACGGCGGAGGTGGAGTCAGCGGCGCGGCGGGAAGGAATGTAACGAAGGTCTTGAAATAAAAAAACAGGTCACGCTTCTGGCGTGACCTGTTTTTTACTTGAACAACCAGACGATCTCCATTTTGGGCTCGGCACTCCCGCCCGGTCCACTATGCCATATCTCGCGCGGCGGTTCTGCCATTTCATGACCGTTCTTTTGGATCCAATCGGCGGCGGCATCGTACGCGCCTAAAATGACGGGGAAGTCTGTCTCTGGTCCGACCGTCATCACACAGGCGGCTTGCCCACCTTGCAATTGCTTGACCTGAATTTTGCCATTGCCTTTGACTGTTCCGTTCACCGGCATACAAATCTCCAGCGGACCATCTTCCTGCTCATTGATCGCGCCGTGGAAGATGCCAAACGGCGCAGAGGCAGCATCCAGTTTCTGCGCAGAGAGCAGGCTTCGAAATGTTTCAAGAGACTTGAGAATAGTCTCGTCCAGTTTGCTGGCTTTCACATGGTGAGTAACGCTTAACACTTGCTGAGTAGGAATCGATTTAATATTAACGTCGAAACTCATGGTGGGCTCCTGTCGAATCTGTTGAATAAATTGAGTGACCTGAGACCGAATCAGCTCGGCTTGTTGCACACGCATGGCTGCGTAATCACTCGCCAACGCTTCGGCTTGCGCAGGCGACTCTGCCAATGCTGCTAGCACCTGCCGAATGGTGGCAAGCGGCATATCCATCTCTCGCATGTTCCGGATCATGCGGGCGCTGTGGAGTTGGTCTTCGCCGTAGTAACGATAGCCAGTTTGCGGGTCTACCCATCGCGGCTGTATCAAGTTCAATTGGTCATAAAGCCGCAAGGCTTTGATCGAAAGGCGGGTGAGGCTGGCAAAAGCGCCAATGGAGAGCAGTTCTTCAGCTTGGGTCATCTCGACAGTATACAGTCTTCCCAAAGGGTAGAGTCAAGTGCAATTATGTTATAGTTTTTGCATGCTTTGGAAAACAAGAATTATTGTTGGGGCTGTTTTCATTGGTTTGATTTTGATGCAATTTTTGTACGATCCACTAGGATTTCTGGAACAGAAATTAAACGTTGGAAATATCCAAGCTCAACTTGCAAAGGCACAAACCCAATGGGATTCTGCCATGATCGAAGATTATAGTTTCGAGATCTATGGCGCTTCTCAAAGTATTTGCAAGGTCAATGCATGGATCGAAGTTCATGATGAGGCAGTAGTAAAGGTGAAACCTTTGCATATGAATTCTGCGCTTCCGCCCGACGCATGGGCAGACCCAGACTGGGGTAACGAAATCTTTCTCTGCGATTACAACCACTTCACGGTCTCACAAATGTTCGCAATGCTAGGGAAGACGTTAGAGAATTCACCCTTCGCCATCCTTGATGCCGAATTTGACCCACAGTATGGGTTTATTACGCATTTTGCGGACGGAATATCCGCCAGCCGCGGCTGGCTTAACCTGCAACATCAAAACATTTATAACGAATTTCAAGTTAGTAATTTCAAAATAGAGCAGTAGGTCACGCAGATAGCGTGACCTACTTTTTTACTTCAAACTTGCGCTAACGTACATTGCGCGCGGATCGCGCCCAAAAGCGAGGCGTTTTGCCCATGTGCTCGGAAAGTGATGCAATGCATGAGCATCCATCTTTGCAGGAGAAGCGAGTCGCCAGCCTGCCATTGCAAGATTTTGGAAGATGCGTTCTGACCCGTCTCCCAGCGACCAGCCTTGTTCGGATAGCGCGCCTCCGTTCAAGCGGACCTCGAGCCTGGCACCCGAACCCAAAATGGATTCAAGCCCGCAGAAGAGTCTTGGGTCGCCTGCGAGCAGGCTGCCCAGCAAACTTCCCCACGGAAAGTTGATCGTGACATGTGAGACCTGTCCATGCAGTTCGTGCGGCAGAGATTGGGCATTGGCGATCACGTAAAGCAGGTTGGGTAGATCGGTGCGCGAATATCCTCGCAGGTTCTCGCGGCACGAGTCCATGCCAATGATGAAGTGGCTGGGAAATGTTTGGGCGTGGCAAAAGGGAAATTTGCCGTCACCCGTTCCCAGGTCCAGAGAGATGCGTTTGTAATTTGCAAGTCGTGCATGCAGTTCAGTCGAATCCATAGTAAGGGACGTTTTGCCCCGAATTGTTTCCATGTGAAACCTCCAATTTGTCGAGTTGAGATGAGTGAGCGACAAATTGGAGTGGGGCGGTGCGCGAGCACGCTTAAATGCAAATAGACGGCTGCGCAGTCGTCAGGCACCGTCGAGGTCGTCGGGTGTAGGTTTTTTACGGATTAGGGGAAATGCAAAGAGCGCCCGTGAGGCGCAGAACAAAGATTAGCAGGGAGGACGTGTGGTGTTCATGAGAGGATGATAGCATGTGCAAATAGGTTGGTGTATTAATTTTTCCTATGAGTGTGGCTAAATTTTTTTGGGTATAATTCCTTTATTGCTCTGATAGTTCAATGGATAGAACAAGGCACTCCTAAGGCTTAGATGTAGGTTCGATTCCTACTCAGAGCACAAGTTGTTTATACGAGTAAATCACCTCTAACTTTTTTCTCAGCAAGAAGTACTTGACTTTTGGAAATGCTCGGTGTATTATTATCACCGTTGACAGCCAGGGTGCCCCCCTCACCCTGGCTGTCAACATTTTAATTTCCAGACTCGAAACAAAAAACAGGCACTTTTGAAAAAGTGCCTGTTTTTTATTAATTGTAGATTTTACATGCCCTTATAAGGCATTTGAGCTTATAGGTATCTGCCTTTTACTTTGTTTTAACTATAGCCGTTTTCACGGCTTTCTTAACTTCCTGGTTCACCGATTCTTGGTAGATGTCTGCATACGTTTTAGAATCTTTGATCAGATTGTCACAGAAAGCGGCTACGTCTTTGCCCGTTACCTCAAGTACGCCTTTTCCCATCGCTGCACCCTCTGCGAAAAGATCGACAATACCTGAGAGTACGCTTGTCCCTTCGGTTAGCTCAACGACACCGACTTTAAAGAAGTAGTTTTGAATCTCTTTATAAACAATCTGATAATCGTGTGGGAGGGCTTTGACACGTGCCATGTGGGCTCGCCACTGTTTTTTACCTTCGATGATGTCTTTTATACTCATCAGATTCTCCTATTTGCCTAATTTTTTGGCGACGGTATTGTTAAGTTGTTCGCGCCACTTATCACGGTAAGACTTTGCCCCTGCATCACCTGCCAGGGATAAACAGAACCCGTTGATATCATCCCCTAAAACTTCCTGAACGCTCTGACCATCTGCGGCTGTTTCTTCGAACAAGTCAAGCACACCGCCTAGAATTGGCATGAGGTTACGACCAGAAAAATCTGAATTCAGCCAAAGGGTGCCATTAATTTCTTCCCATGCTGCTTGATAATCTACAGGTAGTTTTTTTGCTCGCGCCTCAAAAGCTTGAAACTCTTTTTTCAAGTCGTTGCCGGTAATTTTTTCCCAGAAATTCATTCGCTTTTCTCCTTTAGCTCATCAATTCTTGATGATATAAACTTCCACTTTTCCCAGAACTTTCGCAGTTCTTGTTGCCCTGCACGGTTGAGTGTGAAAAATTTGCGTGGCGGACCCATTTCAGATGGGCTCTTTTCTATATCGACCAGTTTGTTTTTCTCAAGCCTCACTAGAATCGTGTACACCGTTCCATCCACTACATCTGTGAAGCCGAGGGCGTTCAGCCGCCTTGTGATTTCATAGCCGTAGGTCTTTTTGCGGCTTATGATTTCAAGGACACAGCCCTCAAGCACACCTTTGAGCATTTCTGTTAGATCTTCCTGCATAATTACCTCCATGCTATTATGTATGACTGATATTCTGTGCTACTTATTACTGATATATAGTAGCACTTAGTAGCTGACTTGTCAATAGTTTTGTTCTGAAATTCAATCGGTACGTTGCCCTTTGAATAACCAGGTTTTCAAGAAAATAATAATTTTGGTGGGATTAATGAACAAAAAATCGGGCGATAGGTTCGCCCGAATTTTTTCTATTTTTTGGTTTCTTTTACCATTTGTCTTGCGGTTTGCAAGAGCTCATGCGCAGATCGTAACGTCCCTTCACCGACTTCGCCGAGCATTTGCGATAGCTCCAACAGGCGAGATTCGCCTTCGAGCGGCTCGACGCGGGTGAGCGTGCGACCTTTGTCCACAAGTTTTTGGACTTGATAATGTTGGTCACCGAAGACGGCAAGTTGCGGAAGGTGAGTCACGCAGAAGACTTGGTGACTGCGAGATAGATTCCACAGTTTGTGACCGACCACCATACCTACACGTCCGCCGATGCCCTGATCGATTTCGTCGAAGATAAGGGATGGAACTTCATCGGCACGCGCCATGACGTTTTTCAGACCTAGCATAAGGCGAGATGTTTCACCACCTGAGGCAACTTTTGCCAAAGGCTTGAGCCCTTCGCCGGGGTTGGGGGCAACGAGAAATTCTATGCGGTCGATACCGTTCTGGTCGAAGGCGAGGCGTGTTCCATCCGCAACAGGAATACCGTTGGGATCTGCCTTGGTTTGGAAGTCCACGCCAAATTGAGCAGATGCCATGCGCAGATCGTCCAACTCCAGTTCAATGCCTTTGCTCATAGTCTCAGCCGCAGATTTGCGCTTTTCAGAAAGGACATTGCCCTGCTTGGAAAGCTTCTCAAGGAATTTGGCTTCTTGCATTTCAAGCTCAGCAATGCGGTCTGCTGCACCCGTAATGGTTTCAAGTTGTTTCTTTGCATCTGCCCCGTACGAGATAACAGCAGGAATATTGCCGCCATATTTGCGGGTTAGAGAATGGATGAGGTCAAGCCGTTCTTCGACATCATCCAAACGCTTCGGGTTGAATTCGATCTCTTCCAAATAATTACGCACTTCATGAATAATGTCTGAAAGCGTATCAAGCATCACTTCGGCTTGATTCGCCAACTCAGATTGCCCCGCGTCGATCTTTGCGAGCGCGGTCAATGCCTGAGCGGCTTGCCCAATCAGATCGGTTGCGGCGGGAGTCTCGGGTGAGCCTTCTTCAAGAATGGCTAACGCTTCTTGGGCATTCTGTGCCAGTGATTCTGCGTTGGCAAGACGGTCTCGTTCTTTGCGCAATTCTTCATCTTCGCCCACTTTGAGCTTGGCAGATTCAATTTCCTCTACCTGATAGGTGAGCATTTCAATGCGGCGGTCTGAATCGGCTTGGGCTTTGCGTAGGTCATTTAATTCATGACGCAAGGTCAACAATGAGTGATAAGTTTGGCGATAGTCGTTCAAGGGTTTGGCAACATCGGCATAGCGGTCGAGCAAGCCGAGATGCGCACGCGGGTCAAGTAGAGAGAGGTGTTCTGCCTGTCCGTGAATGTCGATCAGGAGTGCCCCCAATTCTTTGAGCAAGCCTACGTTCACCGTCCGCCCGTTGATGCGTGCCACGCTGCGTCCTTCTTTGCGGACTTCACGCATGAGCACAACATAATCGGGATCATCCATCAATTCTTCGCGGTTGAGGACTTCATGCACCGCCTCACGTTCTGGACCTTTGAGCTGGAACACGCCTTCAACAAATGCGGCATCTGATTCAGAACGCACGAAGGTTGTGTCGGCTTTGCCACCAATGAGCATGACCACGGCATCGAGGATGATCGACTTGCCTGCGCCGGTTTCACCGGTGAGAATGATCAAACCCGGACCAAAACGCAGGTCGAGTTTGTCGATAATAGCGAAGTTTTGGATGTGGAGTTCAGTGAGCATAGGTTATCTGGAGAGTTGAATACCGGAAAGGCGGGCGTAGACTAAAGGAACAGCAATAACAAGATAAATGCCTTGGAAGATCAACCCAAAGACATTAACGCTCAAAAGTTGTACAAGAAGCATGGGTAAGGCACCTGCAATGACACCAGCGCCAACCGTCATGAAAAGTGCGCGCGAGCGGTGTCGGCGAGTGACAGCTCGAACGGCTTCAGCGATTATGCCTCCGGCGGCGGAAGAGCCGATGAAGACAAGCATGAAACCGATGAAGCCAATCGCACCGATCAAGGTCACTAAGAAGGATGCTGCGCCGGAGAGGAGTCCGGCAACTGCAAAGCCCAGAGCAAAATCATACCAAAGGGCTGTGTCGAAAGACTTTTGCCTTTCGCGCATACACTCTTTGCAAATGTAGCCGGTGGGCGTGCTGACTGCACATGAAGTGCAGATGTAACGCTCGCAGCGTTTACAGCGCAGAGAGGTCTCTCTGTTTGGGTGGGCGTAACAAGTGGTTGTATTTGAGAATTCGGTCATCGTGGAAATCCTGAAGAATTTTCGTTTATGTGCATGGTGATATTTCTGTAAAAGTATCCTGGGTTTCCAAATCGTACAAATTGTGCGGTTACATCGGTCGCTGTGACGTTGACATGGTCTTCTTCCATTAAAGGAGTGGGCGGCTGACCATCCACACTGAAAATGGCGTTCTCACTTTTCATTACGATATCTACAGACGTGCCTTCTGAAAGGACGACGGCTCGGTCTACAGAAAGGTGTGGCGCAATGGGAACCAATAAAATATTGCGCAGTTCCGGCGGCAAGATCGGTCCGCCAGCGGCGAGGGCATAGGCGGTGGAGCCGGTTGCCGTGGCAGCGATTAAACCATCAGCAACATAACTGGTGAGTTCGCGTTTATCGACATAAGCGGTCAAACGCACCGGGCGGAGGTTTTGTCCGCGCCCGACGACGACTTCATTCAACGCTAGCGATGAATTTAGTTTCTCGCCAGCACGAATGTGTTCGGCGCGTAACATCATACGATTTTCGATCCATGCTTCGCCAGCAAGCAACCGCATAAAATAATCACGCCATTCTTTGCGGTCGATCTGAATGAGGAACCCAAGCCTGCCCAGATTCACTCCCAAGATCGGAACCCCTGATGGGGCACACAAATGCCCGGCTCGCAAGACGCTGCCATCGCCGCCGACAGCGATCAGCATATCAAACTCACCTTGTTTCACCCGCTTGCGTAGTTCTTCATCGTACAACGAGCCAACAGGGGCATCTATGCCTTTTTCTTTGAGGAAGACAGACATAGCTTCTGCTTCGGTGAAGGCTTCCGGCATTTTAGGGTACGCCGTGACGACGATACGCTTTGGGATGAAAGGCGAAGACATACCGGAAATTATAACCTTTTGTCTTTCCTAATAACGGATCTTATGTCAGCCGTTGGTCACATAGATCATGGTACCCGCATCGTTTACAACGGGACGCTTGTTCATGCGACCGAGCCACTTCTCTGCGGACGTCGTCTTCGCGCATATCGGCGATGAGTTCGATCAATGCTGTTTCCAGTTCGCGAGTGTAGTCAATGGCAAAGTCGCGGTTCTCGTAGTGGATGATGCCGTACGGTGGGCGCCTTCCATATGTCTTTTCAACGAGCAGACAATAAGAAGCTAACTGAAAAATATGCGAGTCATACGGCGCTTCAGGCGCACGTCCTGACTTGACCTCCACGGGGATAATCTGCCCGTTCTTTTCGATCAGGTAATCGGGTTTGCCCGTCAGCCCGAGAGCGGGGTAGAACAGAGGCTTTTCCACTTTGCCCCAACCGCGGGTGTCAGTGTAGATCACACGTCCGCCGGGCAAGCCGGCAGCTTTCTGCTGACGGTTCGATTGCCAGAAGAACATAAGGGCAAGGAAAAAAAGGATCAGGACAATAGAAGTCATAGAACTTGAAAAGCGAAATACGCTACCAGTGTAAGAATGGCTGCCAGAAGCAGGATCCAGCCCAAGGTCCGTGTGAGAGCCGAAGCAAGGACTTGGCGCCCGTGTTTGCGGTGGAGTTCGGTTCCGGCGGCGAGTTCCGCCTTGTTCTCGGAGGGTGTCCCGATTTTGCGATACCACCAGGCGCGGCGACAGTAGAGGTAAGAACCAATTTCAGAGGAGCGGATCGGTCGCATTTGGGTAGTATAGCACAAATTTTCTAATTGAATTACGGCGGGAACATAATCGAATCGTGATAAACTTTCGGTGCAAAATTTCCCCGTGGAGACGTCTGATGACGAAACAAGACACTTACTCAATCGATATTGCTGGCGTAAAACGCGAGTTACGCTTGTTTGAAATTAAACCAGGGTTGCGCATTGCGATCCTGAACATTTTGGGCGACACCGAATTGGTGCAAGCCTGTGCCCGCGGACTTGCCGATAAGGTGAAGAATGTCGAGTACGACATTATCGTAACCGCTGAAGCGAAGTCCATTCCTATTGCGCATGCGCTTTCGGTGGAGACCAAGAAGCCCTATGTGGTGTTGCGCAAGACCTATAAACCGTATATGGGTGATGCCCTCAAAGCAGAAACGCTTTCGATCACCACGGGTCAACCGCAAGTCTTGATCTTGGATGAGAAGGACCGTGAGTTGATTCAAGGCAAGAAGGTTTTGGTAGTGGATGATGTCATCAGCACCGGCTCGACCCTGCAGGGCATGCGCATGATCCTCGATAAAGCCAATGCGACGGTAGCTGGTGAAGCGGCGATCCTCACCGAAGGCGACCGTTCCCAGTGGATGAACATCCATTCGTTGGGGCATTTGCCTTTGTTTACCGATTAAATGTGTAGGGGCGACTCGCGAGTCGCCCCTACATGAACAATTCCATTTTCTTTTTTCTTGAGAGAGCCTTGATGGCTCTCTCTCGTTTTAACGCTGTGATTTTATCGGGCTGTTCTTCGAGGTAGACCAGTTTCACGGGTCGGCGGGTTCGGGTATAGCGTGCGCCGACGCCTTTGTTATGTTGAGACACGCGCCGTTCTGGGTCGGTGGTCCAGCCGGTGTAAAAGGTTCCGTCTGCACATTCAAGGATGTAACAAAAGCAGCTCATCCCTTGCCTTTATCTTTTCCCAACTTGCCAAGTTTCGACCCGAACAGACTTTCCATGAAGGATGGCTTTTCGATCTCTTGCCCAGAGATTCGAGACCAGTCTGCTTTTTCTCGTTCGGCAAGCCAATTTGCCCTGCCTTCCTTGGCAGACTTTAATCGCTTCATCAACGCATCATGGTCTTCATTTTCAAGGTCATCGCGCAGGTCGAGCAGACTGTTGATCATCACGTTCAGCGAATGGATGGTATTTGTACGGTTTTGCTCGGCGAGCATGGCAAGCCCATCCAACGAATTATCTAAGAGCGCAGAGGTGGCGGCGAAATATCCGCGGCTGGCAGATTTTTTCACTTCGTTCCAGCCGGGCTGACTCATCGTTCCATTCAACAACGCGACAGACGCCAAGCGTGGCAGGATGTAGGAAGAAGCCATCAGCCCATCGGACTCAGCAACATCGGTCAAAATGGACGTTGAGCCGAGGAGTTTGACGAAATCGGTCACCAATTTCACGGCTTCGCCAGACGTGCCAGAAGGGGCTGAAACGAGGAAAATGCCCCTTTCGAAGAGGTCCGCTTTGGCTGAGTCCAGACCCGAGGCGGTACCATCCAAATAAGCTGGTCCAATGGCGGGCACAACTCCGACATAATGAGCGGTTTCGGGCAAGATTTCCTTGACCCATTTCGCTACTTCAGCCTTGACCGGGGAGGTTTCCACGACCACAACGTCTTGGCGCAAGTCCTGGGCAATGTGCCCAAGCGTCTCACGAATTTCATTGAGAGGTATAGCCAAAATAACCAGGTCGGCATTTTCCACCGAGCTGGGGAGGTTGTGGTTGGTTTCGTTCACCACGCCGAGCTTTTTGGCGCGTTGTTCTATGCTGTAATCCTTGTCGTGACCGGTCGTCACCACTCTGTCTTTGTGTGCGGCAAGCGCCAACCCAATCGAAGCCCCAATTTGCCCCAAACCAATAATTGTGATCTTTACAGGCATATCAACCTCAAATCTGGAATGGTCGCATTATAACCCCCGCTTAAAATACGAGAACCGCGGACGCCGACCGCGGTTCTCTTTGAAAGGAGGAGAAGAGAAATCACCTTACGCACGTAAATTTATCATGCTTATCCGAATACTACTTGACGCAAAACCTACGATTGCCCTACGATTGTTTGACAACTTGCATGTCTGTAATTGCTTTTGGTATTGTGTATTTGACAAAGGTTTACGCTATGACTTTAACTCCTTCTTCGCTTTATCTTGGTGAACTAAACGATACTCCCCTCGGAGATTTCCGCCTCGTTGCCTCAGACTTGGGCTTGATTGCCGTTGAATGGGCAGATAACCAGCCCGAGCTGGATGCCTACCTACGAAAGATCAAACGCTCCTGCGAGCCCACCCAGAGGAAGATCGCACCCTATGCCAAAGAACTGCGCGAATATCTACATGGAAAGCGCACTACCTTTACCATTCCCATCGATTGGACGCCCTTTACTCCCTTCCAACGCGAGGCGTTACAGGCTGTTTTCCGAGTTCCCTATGGCGAAACTCGAACCTATATCGACATCGCCCGCGAAATTGACCATCCGCATGCTTACCGGGCTGTGGGTGCGGCAAATGCCATGAACCCCATGCCGATCATTGTCCCATGTCACCGCATTTTGGGGACAGATGGCAAGCTCCACGGCTATGGTGGCAAGGGAGGATTAAAGACAAAGGCATGGTTATTGCAGTTTGAAGGCGTTACGATGGCATGATACACTCGAGATTGTGGACATACACCTTCAACTCTTTTGGACTTTCTTAAAAGTTAACTTGTTGAGCACCTCTGGACCTGCTTCGGTAGGGTTGCTTTATCACGAAGCCGTAGGGCGTTTTGTGACAGAGGCGCAGTTTGTACAGGCAGTAGGGTTTTCGTCTGTACTGCCAGGTAGTGATGCGTTACAACTGGCGATGTATATTGGCTATGCTGCAGGCGGAGTCAGTGGCGGGTTGGTGGCATTGATCGCTTCCATTTTGCCGCCGACCGTTATCATTCTGGGTGTGACCATGGTTCTGCACCGTCTTCGGCGTGAGGCATGGGTCAATAGCTTTGTGGAAGGACTTACACCTGCCATTGCCGTGTTAATGGTCTTCACCGCATGGAAGATTTTCGAAAAAGGTGGCGGAATGAGCTGGTTCGGTTGGGGAATTGCGCTGACCAGTTTCCTTGCCATGTGGCGAAAAATTCCTGAACGTTTTGTCATCATCATAGCCGGGGTCATCGGCGTTATTTTCCTTTCTGGCTCATGAACACATCAAACCCTTCAAAGTATTCCCAATTGTTCTGGATGTTCCTGAAAGTAAATTTACTTTCTCCTTCTGGTCCCGCATCGGTGGGGTTGTTGTATAAAGAAGCTGTTGGCACGTTAATGACAGAAGAGCGCTTTGTGGAAGCGGTGGGCTTTTCGAACTTCCTGCCAGGGAGCGAAGCCTTAAAGCTGGCGATGTTCGTAGGCTATGCCGCTGCCGGTGTGCCTGGGGTTTTTACGGCATTGTTGGGTGCCATGCTTCCGCCGACAGTGATGATGTTCATTGTGGCATTCATCTTGCAACAGGTGCAGCATGAAGATTGGCTGACGGGCTTTGTGAAAGGCATGAGCCCGGCTGTTGCAGCCTTGATCGTGATGGTGGCTTGGGAGTTGTTTCGTGTGGGGCAGACCAAAACCATTGGCAGGCGCACCATCATTATTGCAGCCTTAAGTGCTATTGCATTATGGTTTGATGTGCCATCTCCTTTCGTGTTATTGGGTGCGGGAATTCTAGGGGTTATCTTATTCCGGTGATTGGAATTGTTATGTCGTCCGATATTTTGATCGTTACAAATGGAACCAAAGAAAGTTTCCCTGCAGTGGAGCAGGGTACATGGCTTGCCAAAACGTTGGAGGAGTCTATTACGCTTCTAGGGATTACCGAAAAGCTGAACCCTGCAGCCATTGATGATACACACCCATTGGAAGGGGTATTTGAAAAAGCCGTGGAGGCATTCAATGCCCAGGGTACGGTATACAGGCTTGAGGTCCGCAACGGAAGCGCGGAAAAGATCGTCCCGCAAGAGGCAAAGGAAAATGATGCCATCGTTGTCTTATCGCCGTTGGGGCGTCCGCAGCTTCAACGTTTGATGGCAGGACGTTCAATCCGAAATTTTATTGAAGCCATTGAACAACCATTGTTGTATGTACCAAGAGTTCGAGTGCCTGTGAAAAAGATTTTGATCAGCGTGGGCGGGCTAGGATATGATGTGAATGCAGAGCACATTGCGATGCGGATCGCACTAAAAAGCGGCGCCGAGATTGTCTTTTTGCATGTTGTTCCACCCATTGATCTTAACTATCCCACGGCGGAGGCGATCAGCAAGAATTGGCAACATCTTGCAGAGACCGATACCCCGGTTGGACGAAGCTTGCGCCAGTCGTTGGAAAATGCACGTACGGCGGGGATCAATGCCTCTGTAAAAGTGCGGCATGGAAATGTGATCGAAGAGATTCTTGCCGAGACTGTAGAAGGGACATATGACCTTTTGTGTATGGGGTCTTCGTACAGCGTGCATTCATTGCGGCAGATGTATTCTGCGAATGTAACTTCAGAGATCATGGAACGTGCTCAATGCCCCGTGATGACGGCAAGGTTTAGAACGGAGTAAATATGAACGATACAACAGGGTTTGTGCTCAAAGCACTTCGCTTTGCGGCAGAAAAGCATAATGACCAACGTCGGCGAGATTCAAAGTCTTCGCCGTATATTAATCATCCCATTCAGGTGGCTGAAACGTTGTGGCGTGTAGGTGGCGTGCATGATACTGCTCTTTTAACTGCTGCGATTCTGCACGATACCATTGAAGATACTGATGCTACCCCAGATGAAATTCGGCGTGAGTTTGGTGAAGAAGTTTTAGAGCTGGTGCTTGAAGTGACAGATGATAAAAGCCTGCCTAAAGAGGTTCGCAAGCAATTGCAGATCGTGAATTCGCCTAAAAAATCTCCCAGGGCAAAGATGCTCAAATTAGCAGATAAGATCTGCAACGTCTATGACCTGATTTATTTTCCGCCTTCAAATTGGTCACTGAGCCGAAAACAAGAATATTTGTTGTGGACAGAAAAAGTGGTGCAAGGCGTACGGGGTTCGAATAAAGAATTGGAAGCCCGGTACGACAAAGTATTAGAAGAAGGGAAGCGAGCTCTAGACATTTTGGATTAATATCCGCAAAGTTTGTAATACAAAACTTAGTTCTTTTGACAGTTCAACCAGCTTTCAAAGGGGAATACAATCAAATGAGGAGGCTGCCATGACCATAATTGTTGCCGATACCACTTGTGGACTTCCCCGCGCTCTGATCGCTCAACGTGGGATTCCATTGATTCCACAGGTTGTGATGTTTGGCGAAGAGTCTTTCCATGATGATAAAGATTTGGATACGGCTCTTTTTCTACAAAAGCTGAAGGTGGCAAAGTCACTTCCGAAAACGGCTGCCCCTGAACCTTCTCTGTATTACCCCATTTTAGAAGAAGCTAGAAAAAATGATCAAAGCGTGGTCGTTGTAGCGCCAACTGGCAAAGCGAGTGGAACTGTCCGCTCGGCACAGACGGCGGCACAGGAATTTCCAGAAGTAGATGTACGTATTGTCGATACGCAAACTATCTCCTGTAACCTTGGTTCACTTGTGTTGTTGGCAGATGATATGGCGAAGGTTGGCAAATCAGCGAGTCAGATCGTTGCTAAACTAGAAGATATGATCCCGCGTGGGAGAATCTATTTTTTGGTCGATACGTTGGAATATCTCGCCAAGGGCGGGCGCATTGGTGGGGCGAAACGCCTTGTAGCAGAGTTGCTTGAGATCAAACCCATTCTACAGATCAAAGATGGGCAGGTTGAGTCTTTTGAACAGCCACGTACGAAAAAACGCGCCTTGACTCGTTTGGTAGAGATCGCTACAGAGCAATGCCCCGGCGGTGCAGAAAGCCATTTATGTGTTCTACAAGTTGAGGCGGAGGAAGAAGCGCAAGCGTTGGCAGATGAGTTGAAGTTGAATATCAAGGTTCCTGAAATTCCCATCTACGAATTGCCGCCTGCCATTGTAGTGCACGCCGGTCCGCGTGCGATGGGGGTTGGGTTCTTTGTGTAGATTGATATTTACGCAGTAAGTAAGAATAAAAAATAAGATATAGGTTTTTATAAACCTATATCTTATTGAGTTTATTGTGTAGGTGTTTCGGTAATAGCTGATTCTGTATTAGAAGGTGGAAGAGTGGATGTCTCTTGTACAGGTGTGCTGGACGGAAGTTCAGTGGGGATTAAAGTTGATGTCGGAGTAAACGTAGGAGAGATTGAAGTGTTCGACGTTGCTATGGTTTGTAATGTCGTAGTAAAAGTTATCGTTGGTTTACTGTTTACATTGTAAGGTAGAATTTGCCCATTTCGTGGGCGGATGATGAAGCCATCAAACGTTCCTCTTCCATTTGGGAATACCAGTTTAACAACATGTTGACCGTTAGACAGCATGCCTGGATAATCCCATTGCATTTGGTACTTCGTTTTAGAAGAAGAACGCATAATAGTTTGTATTAGATTGCCATCTAGGTATACTTCCATTCTTCGGTAATTTGCACCATCTGTATATATAACACTAAAAGACTCACCTATGAAATTGATTGTTATAGCTGCTCCGTAGTTAGAGTTAGTTTGATATGAGCCTTCATATGCTTTAGGGTCGGAAGTGCTATTCCATCCTTTTGAATAGTAAATATTTATATTTCGATCATCAAATTTAATATCTTTTGAGCTTGAAGCTATTTGTGTTGCTGAAGGAGTAGATGTTTGATTTGGTGTTGTAGTCTTAATGACAGAATTTGTCATTGTTGCTGTGAAAATAGGAGTGAAGCTTGCAGAAGCTGTTGAGATAACAATAGTAGGTGTAGATAAATTAATTGTGGATATGGCGGTAGGTGTAGGTGTAGGATAGGTGCCTGTTGATGTTGCAGTAGGCGTTGTTGAGGGATAAATACTTGCTGATGTGGCAGTAGAGGTAGGTGAGGGATAAGAAACTGCTGGTGTTGCAGTAGGCGTGTTCGTAAAAGATGTAGCAGTTGATGTAATAGTAGATGTTTTAGTGATTGATGCACTAGCATCTTTCGTGTTGTTTACTGTCGTAACTCCACTTGGATAATTTATTACAATATCTGCGTAAACGCTGTTGTTTTGAATAACAACATTTTGATTTTCGGAATAGATTGCAATGCTTCTCTTAATTCCATTAATAACTGTATTTCCTGAAATTTCAGAGTCAATTAACTTGCCTCCAGAAATTTCCGGCTTCCATGAGGCGATACCATCCGAACATCCATCTACAAAGTTACCAAAAACATATTGATTATGCCGTTGTATACCCCAACCACTATAATCTTCCTCTGCTAATGCAATGCCTGTAGGACGGTTCCCATTTCGAAGATAAATGCCAGTACAGGAAACATTGTTATTTTGAATAGTGGTATATGGTGAATTGTCAGAATAAATATTTACACTAAAGTTATCACGGACAATATTGTTTTCAACTACAACGTTAATTCCGCGTGTTATGGCTATTCCTTCACCACAGTTTTCATATACTAAATTTCCGCGAAGGATAATATTTTGCGCGCCTATCATTACCTTTAAAGCACTTCCCCAACTTCCTGTGCCATTACAAGTCTCGTAACCATTTTCTCTGACACTATGATGAACCCGTGAATTCTCTAGTTGAACATTTTTGCCGCTTATTAATATCCCATGCGATGTAGTGTTTTTTACTTCAAACCCAGTTACAGTCAAAAAATTTCCTGACAAGATTATTCCGCTTGCATTTACTCCTTTCATATCAAGAACAGCATTATTCCCAATAATAGTGATTGGTGCACCACTTGAGCCTGATTTTGATACATTAAGAGTTTGATCGAATGTGCCAGAAATAATTAAAGTATCGCCTGGTAGCAACATAGCAACACTCTTACTTAAAGTCTTAAATGGTGCGTTTATTGTTCCAGGGTTTGAATCGTTTCCCAAAGGATTAACATAATATATTGTGTTCGCCTGTGAAAGCGAATTCCGTGTCATTGCTAAAACATTATTGTCTCTTGGAAGAGCTAGTGTAAATAATAAAATCAAACTTATAGACTGTACTATTACTTTTTTCATTTTGTTCTCCTTAATTTGCAAGGCTGAAATATCCATAAAGGCATATTTCCAGTCTTGCTCTTCGAGGGTAACAAAATGCTTCTTAAGAAAACCTGTTTACATCTAGTACCTAGGTACTAGACGTGACACCACTTCTGTAAACTTTTCATTTAGGTAAGAAAGCTGTGTTTTTAGTTTTTGAGATCTACAAAAAGCTTTAACTTTAATGTCGATCTTATCTCCACATAACATCTTTGAAAGGTGCCTATAAAATAGTTATTCTAAGATTTTATGCTCTCAGTAATTTTTTGCAGATAAAACTATTATAGGTTTCTTAAGGTATGTAATACTTAATAATTAATTTAGGACGAATAGAGATAGGAGCATTACCACCGTAAAAATTAATTGAATCAGATGTTAGATTGTCGTTGCTTTTTGTAAATTGCAAACGAAGTTGAGTAATACTATCTTGGCTGATATCTCTATACCTTAGATCACTAATACTTAGAACAAACCAATCATTATCTGGGTCGGTATCATATATTGTGTTTTCAACTTTTTGTGCTTGTGATCTAAAATCAGATATGTCAAGAGGCTCTAATATAGAAGCGGAATTTATTTCTACTCTTAATGGGCTAAGAACATTGAAAGGGTTTTCCCCCACGAAACTATATGCCTTTAACTTAAGAAGCATACTCCAGATCACAGCAGTATCTGGGATTGTTGAGGTATTGAAACGGATAACAGAGAGATATTGTTTATTTGCTGAATTGTCGCCAAGACTAAAGAATGAAGTTGAGCTATTTACCTTTTCTGCTTTGCCGCTATTTTGTATATCCTCAATTATCCACCCACTATTGGACATACTTTGGAATGTAATAACAGAATGGTCTGTTGATTGATCTACTGTGGTATTGTCAACTAGCACAACACCTTGTGGATTGCGTATCCAAACATCGTTAAAATAAATGTTTTTTTGTACTAGAACGTTTGAGTTTTCAGAGTTATCTAAGGAAAACCCTCTTCTTTGGGCTGTGGGTATATAGTTGTTTTTTATAGTGACATTTCTTAATACGCCATTTACGTTGCTTTGAAATGCAATAATACCTGTATAACAATTTTCTATTTGATTTCCAGTAACAATGATGTCACTCAATTGAGCTCCCCATTCGGGGTAATCCTCCTCACCTAGTGCAATTCCATTCGGAAATACTTTTGAACAAAATACATTGTTATTTATTACCTGTACGTCAAAAGAATTATCAATATAGATATTCACACTTTTGTTGTCATAAACAGTATTATCTTCAATGCGCACATGACTTCCACGGGTAACTGCAATACCTTCGCCGCAATTTTCGTAAACTTTGTTGCTTCGAATGACTACATCTGTTCCATTTACACCCACCTTAATGGCTGATCCCCAAGAGTCGTTTCTACAGCTTATTTCTCCGTTTAAGAGTGTGCCATTCTCTAAAACACTGTGGTGCACAGTGTTATTTTCAATAATTATTCCCTGTCCTTGTATAAGGATTGCATGCGAGTCGGATCCTGTTATCTTAAGATTACGCACAGTTACGTTATGAACTGTTGATTTTATTTCGACACCATGCTTTGACGCTAGAATTGTGGCATTTACACCTTCAATAATAATATTACTTTTGGAAATAATTAGGTCTTGTGAGTAAACACCTTGTTGAATAATGATTAAACTTCCTGAAGATGCTTTTTCTAGCGCTTTTGAAAAGGTCTTGCAAGGGGCAGAAAAAATACATTCATTTGTATCACTTCCTGTTGGGCTAACATAAATTTTATTAGTCCCCTGACTTAATTGGAAAACCATAGCTGTTACATTATCTGTGCTACTTAAGCATAATATGGAAACGAGTATGAAGATATAGATTTTTTTTGCCATTTTGATAATTATAATATCAAAAACTTTTTGAGTTTTATAGGTCTTAATGACATGTTAAGATTAGCTAGTGGATAAAAATATGCTTGAACTTTCTAATACTCGCTTTGCATTTCTGGATGTCGAAACCACTGGGCTTTCTCCCTGGTTCGGGGATCGTATCTGCCAAATTGCTGTGATCGTGACCGAGGGCAAACGCATCAAACGGACCCTTGACCTGCTCGTTGACCCAGAACGTGAGCTTTCGCCGTCAGCGATTCACGTCAACGGGTTAGATGCTGCCGCGCTTAAAGATAAACCGCGTTTTGCTGAGATCGCTGACGAATTAGAAGAATCCCTGAAAGATGCAATTGTTGTATGTCACAATGCCAAGTTCGATATTCAATTTTTAGATAACGAATTTCGCAAACTTGGGCGGACGATCGAATTCCCCAACTTGATTGACACTTTGCTGTTAGCCCGCGATTATTATGAATTACCTTCTTATAGCCTCGATCAGCTTTCGCAGGATTTTCACATCTCCGCTAATTTACAGGGATCGCATGCCTTGGCAGATGCCATTGTGATGAAGAATCTCTTCTTTACCATGGCAGATTCGCTCAAGACGATCGATAAGACTTTGGATGACCTGATCGGTATCTATAACTCGCCTGCCTGGCCCGAAGAAGGAATTTACCTTCCAACCGAATTAAGCGAAGCCATTCATAGTGGAAAGAAATTATTTATTCAGTATATGGATAAAGATGGCGAAATTTCAGAGCGTTGGGTTTCACCGCGTGAAGTAATTGGCTTGTCAGATTATCTGTACCTACAAGCCTATTGCCACTCCCGTGAGGCAGACCGGACCTTTCGTTTGGACCGTATTTTGAGCGTAGAAGCGGAGAAATAAATAATGCGACCCATTCGGGTCGCCTTATTTTTATCCTTTGAAAATTTGTGACAATGCATTCTTAAATGCTTCGTAGGGCTGTGCCCCAACGATGGCATACTTATCGTTGATGACGTAAGTGGGGACACCCGTTACGCCAATCTGTTGCGCCCAGTTGACCTGCCCGGCAACCTCTTTGGTGTACTTGCCGCCTTCCACAACGGTTTGCATATCGTCTGGGTCTAAGCCAGCTTCTTCTGCTGTGGCGCGGAGTACATCCCATTGGGCTGGGTCGAAGCCATCGGCATACACCTTGCGGAACATGATGTGATGGAACTCATTAGCTTTGCCATGTTCGCGGGCATATTCTGTCGCTTCGTGGGCGAGACGCGTGTTGTAAATTCGATCTGTAGACCTGAATGACATGCCATGCATTTCTGCCATCATTCGCAGGCGTTCTTCCGAGCCATTGTCGCGAGCTCGTTTGATGTAATCAGGCAATTCCATGCCTTCGGGCGGAGTATCGGGGCGTAAATAGTACGGACGCCATTCCACCTCCACGTTGTATTCTTTCTTAAGCCTCTCGACCACACCCTGGCCGACATAGCACCAGGGTCATATGTAATCGGAGAAGATGGTTAGTTTGAAGTCCATTGGATGTCCTTTTTATGATTGATGATTGACAGACATTCAAGGGAAGGTCATTCTTACCTAACGTTAATCGTAGTAATACTGTGAGCAGGGATATTCTTCGCCACTTGGCGCAATTGCCTTTGTGGGATATTCAGATTCGTCGAGTTCGAATACGTCAATTTTGGCTTTGACAGACTTCAAAGCATTATCGGCATTGAGACGCGAAAATTGGAAGGATTGCCATGAATATTCACGGTCGTTACGTTGCAGGTCTCGTTGGTAGCGGATACATGCCAGAGCGGCGGTCACTTTCTCATGGACTGAATCAGGCAGGGACGGAGTCTGAAGCGCTTTGACGAGTGGAGGAACAGCATCATCGGAGAGTTCAATGAAGTATTGAGAGTCCAAATCTTCGGCGTCGTTTCCATGGAGTTCGCGTTGGATGTTTTGATTGACAATAAAGGCATCGACATTCAAGATAGGCAGAGATGCTGCAAAGCCGAAGGATGCAATCAGCATTGCAAAGGTGAACATGCGCTCTTTGCGCAAAATTTCAAGGACGATAGTGGTGATGAGCAACAAGCCGATCCAGATCAGGAAGACATGAGTGTAGGTGCGCAGGCGGGAGAAGCCGTAAGCAACTTCGTAAAGGTTGAGACGTTGATAAGCAGAGACGAGCATAACTAGCAAGAGTGCAACGAGCGCAATGCCAAGCCCAGAATAAGTTTTGCGTTGGTTTTCTGTTTCGCGCTTTGTGACGCCAGTGAGGGTGAGTAGCATCATCAAAGCGAAGAATGCCACAGCCACGAGTTCACCAAAGCCTTTGCGGGCATATTCGGCATAGGTATAGCCTTCCACGTTGATGTTGGTTGTGCCGCCAAAGAAGTATTGGAATTGGATGACCACAAAAGCTGCGAAGAGTGCGATGACACTGCCAAGTACGATTGATGACTCGATGAAACCAAGGAATGCTGGAATGACGGGTTTGTCTTCGCCGACCAGTTTTTCATCTTTGGATTCGGTGGAGGCATGGAGGAAAATACCAGCCAAGGCATAGCCGATGACGAGTATGTAGATCATGCGGAAAATGTATTCGGGTAAATTCTCTAGTTTAAAGATTTGTACAAAATCATCGAGACGCTGGTTGAAGACTACATCAGCGGATGCTAGAAGTGAGGCAAAGATCATCACAATTGGAATGGCAATGACAAGTCCGCGTACGATGGGCATGAAATTGTATTTGGAAGGTTGCGTGCCTGCTTCGGCTTGGGTTTTACGTACATCGGCAGTAAAGGTAATGGGACGAATAAGCATACTGGCTATGAGTGAGAGTAATTTCCCGACATAGTCTGCCAGCGCATATTGGACCCAACGTCCGCCAAGGTAAGTGACCGTGAAAATGGTCAACGTAAACATGGTGAAGGTGTAGGCAAGAAAGGTGGTCATTGGCTCGGCGCGGATAAAGGTGACAGCGGCGAAAAAGCCAAAGAGCGGAATCAGCAATAAGGTCGTGCGATGCGGGCGATGTCCATTACTGAGCAGGAGGTAGAACCCTACGATGAGGCATGCCGTCCAAAAGATGGCGAAGTTGATGCCAGGAGCTTGCTTCCAGAAAAGGAAATCGAATAGCCAGCCAAGGGCAAGGACAAAGATCCAGAGTTTATTAGGGTTATTTTTCATGCGGGCTCCAAATTATTTTTACCACGATATAGGGAAGCGGTAAAAAGTTTCCCTGAGGATAGCTCTGCAAGGCTTGCGGAGACTCTCAAAAGGTATCAGAAATTTGAAAATTGTGAAAAATTACAGGGAGCGGAAAAGGCGAAAATTACAAATATGTGAGAATCGAAAATCGCCCTATTGACATCCAATTTGATTTATGACATACTTTTGCTCACCAGGCGGGGGCACACAAATTGAATTCGCCATCCTTATGAAAGGAGGAGGTGATGTCTATTATGGATAGTAGTAGTAAACCCAGCGCTGTGGCATCCCTCCTCAAGTAAGTCAAAGGAAGCCACAGCGCCCCACGATTGCCACCCGCAAGGGTGGCAGTCTGGTTTAAAAGAGTAGCGCGGGATATTATCCCGCGCTACGTTTAGTAAAAACCTATCGAGCTATCCACTTGCCTTGCGTACGCATCGATCCCTCCGCGCACATTGAAGATATTTTTATATCCCTGCTGTGCCAGCCACATGGTGACCTGTGCACTGCGGCTGCCATGATGGCACATAATGTAGACGGGGACATCTCCTGACCGTGCCGACTCAGACAAAACGTTGGGACCTTCAGAGCCCAGGCGGCTCATTGGCGTGACCTCGAGCCTGTTGTCTTCGATCTTGGCTTGTTCCAACTCTGGGAGTTCGCGCACATCCAACAGAATGAACTTCTCATCCGATTTCAGTTTTTCACTGAGTTGGGTAACGGTAATTTCAGGGAACATGTTTATTTCCTTAATAACGTAGTGGCGGGGCTTGTGCCACAAAGTGGTATTGCCCTGCCACTACATTGATATTATTTCTTCAACGCCGGGACGTAGAACTTCTCTACATATTCCTTCACCATGCGGCGGGTGGAGAATTGCGGGATGACGGTCTTCATCGAATCTTTCATGAAGGCGAGCCAATCTGGTGACATCAGATCTTTGGGGTTGCGGTTGTAGTATTTCGGAATGATCTGATGTTCGAGTGTGGAGTACAGGTCTTCCGCATCGGCGGCATCCTGTTCTTCGTTCGAGGCATATTTCTTTTCGTCGCCGATCTTCCAACCGTTCTTGCCGTTGTAGGCTTCGCACCACCAACCGTCCATAACCGAGAAGTTGGGCACGCCGTTGATGGCGGCTTTCATGCCGGAGGTGCCGCTCGCTTCGTAGGGGCGGCGCGGAGTATTCATCCACACATCCACACCTTGGACGAGGTAGCGGGCGAGGTTCATTTCGTAATCTTCAATGAATACGATGCGACCGCCGGTCTCTGCTTTCTTGACGGTGCGATAGACCTGTTGAATGAGCTTCTTTCCGGGGTCATCGGCGGGATGCGCCTTGCCCGCGAAGATGATCTGCACCGGCATGTTCGGGCGGTTGATCAACTCCAGCAAGCGTTCTACATCCGAAAGGACGAGGCTGGCACGTTTGTAGGTCGCGAAACGACGGGCAAAGCCGATAGTCAACGCATAGGGGTTGATAAGCACACCCGAAGCGACAACCTGAACCGGGTGAAACCCGCCGCGAGTCCAGCGGTCGCGGACGCGTTCTTTTAGATAGAAAGAGAGCTTGCGTTTGAGGTGAAGGTGAACGCTCCAGAGTTCATTATCTGGAATCTGGTCGATCTTTTCTAGCAAGGCGTGGTCGTCGAGATTGTCGTACCAATCTGCGCCAAGATGTTTTTCGAGCAGGTTGTTCATACGACGCGCCATCCAATTGCGGGTGTGAACACCGTTGGTGACGTGTTGAATGGGCACATCTTTCACATTGCGGTCATTCCAAAGGAATTGCCACATATCACGTGAGACTTCGCCATGCAATTCAGAAACACCGTTCGAGCCGCCAGAGAGTTTGAGCGCCAAGACAGGCATAGAATACATATCGCCTTGTGGATGGTTATGTTTGGCGACATCGATGAATTCTTCGCGGGTGAGTTTCAGTTCGCTCCAGTAGTTGGAGAGGTATTTGTCGATGAGATAGAGCGGGAATTCGTCGTTGCCAGCAGGGACGGGAGTGTGGGTGGTGAAGACGTTCTGTCCGCGGTTTTGGTTGGCGGCATCGGTAAAGGTGGAGCCCGAAGCTACTTTTTCACGGATCCGCTCCAAGGTTAAGAAAGAGGCGTGACCTTCATTCATGTGCCAGACGGCGGGGTCATATCCCAAGGCACGAATGGCGCGCGCACCGCCGATTCCCAACAGAACTTCCTGCATGATGCGGCGGTCCAAGTCAGACCAGTAGAGGCGGGCGGTCAGCAGACGGTCATATTCGCTATTGCTTTCAACGTTTGAGTCGAGCAAGTAGAGCGGCACACGCCCAACGCGAACTTCCCAAATTTGCGCTGTGAGCTTTCGATCGGGGAAATCAAAAGAAACGGTGACAGCCTTGCCATCTTTGGTGACGAGGGAGACGGGCAGATGGTCGAAGTTAAGCGGGTTGTTGAGAGCTTCCTGCCAACCATCTTCGGTGATGCGCTGGGAGAAATATCCCTGAGCATACATGAAGCCGACTGCGATGAAAGGCAAGCCGAGATCGGAGGCTTCTTTGAGATGATCGCCAGAAAGCACGCCCAAGCCACCAGAATAGATGGGTAGGGTTTCATGCAAGCCATATTCCATGGAGAAATAAGCGATCGGCTTTTTCAACTCTTTGTGCGTCTTTTGTGACCAGGTCTCTTTGCTAAAGTACGCATCAAAGGTTTTGAAGACGGCATCGTACAGTTCGAGATATTCTTTTTCTTTAGATGCCTGATTTAAACGTGTACGCCCAACTTCATTAAGAATGCGGATGGGGTTGTGCCCGAGTCGTTCCCACAGGTCATAGTCCAAACGACCAAAGAGATGCGCAGCTTCAGGGTTCCAGGACCACCACAAGTTGGTGGCAAGTTCACCAAGACGTTCGATACGTTTTGGTAAATCGAATTTTTGAGAGGGAGAAGTTAAGAATTCCATAGTGGGCGGATGATACCTCATAGTTTTTTTGAGTCCAGTGATTGTAAGACTGATTAGTTGTTTGGTCAAACTAAGTGTGTCTCAGAAATAAAAAATGACGGTCACCTGTAAAGATAACCGTCATTTGACCGAAAAATTGATTAAGGTTTAACGGGCATTCCATAATATGTCAGCTACAAGAATGCTGACGAACATGGCAACGATAGAAATCCCCCCGCCAAGGAAGAAGCTGACTATTAAGGAGACCAGCACTGCCCAAAGGCTCTTCCAGCTAAATTTATGGATCAGCCAGGCGGGCATTTTCCATGCGACGATGGCAGCGAGGATGATTCCGATCCCATTACATATCAGCGATGCGATCAATGCGGGTGTCCCCTGACTTTCTGAAACCCCATTCAGAGCAACCAAAGAAAAGAACAGGCTGGCGATCACAAACACAAGCAAGCTTAGAACCGTTAGCACGGTAGAAATAATGGACGGAGTTTTTGTAGGCATGGGTTTCCTCAAATAAAGATTAGGGTGTGCAATTTACAGGAAGGCGCGCTTCGGTGGGTATGGCAATCGGCGTCGAGTCTGCATTGAGCACTTCGTGTGGAAACAACAAACGCATTGTGACCGTATATTCTATTTCATTCTCAACGTAGATGTGTGTTTCGTACTTCGCCAACAATGCATACACATCCATGGCGGCTTGCCCTTCTAGAAATGTGTAGGGCGAATTGGCGGCATCGTTCAGGCTGAAAGTATTCACCGTCCAATCGCGTACGCGGACTTTTTCCTCGGTGCCTTCGGCTCGTCCGCGTTGCACGAAAACAATCAAACGGTCTGGCTCATATGTCTTAAGTCCGCCGGGGTTGTAGGTCTCTACAAATTCCATGATCTTGCGCATGGGGCGCGCCAAAAACTTTCGATAGGGTTCAAAGAAGGTTACGCTCTTTGGGTCCGTCTGACTCACAGTGAGGCTGGCAAAATCACCTTCATCAATCGCCTGATATTTTGAGCCAAAATCATATAAAGGATTTGTCTCAGCTGTCGAGTGCGAATCTTCCAGCGTGTAAAAACCGAAGGTATCTAAACGATTGAGAAAGTCGCAGACTTCTTTCGTGTTCAACACCCGTGAGCGGACTTTGGGATCTCCCGTCCGCGCTGCGATCATGGTGCCATCGGTATAGATGACGAGCAACGGCTCTTCCGTCAACCCGAGCGGATTCACCTCCCCAGCCGTGCGCTCCACTGTGTACTTAAACCATACATGCTTGAACGGATACGTGACGAGAATAGGTGTAACCGTAGGCGAAGGTGTCTGCGTAGGGAGCGGAGTCCGCGTTGGGGTAGAGGTGGGAAGCGCTGTGGGTGTGGGCGTGGCAACAAAAGGTAGATAACTACAGCCAACCAGTAGCCACATCAAAACGAGCGAGGTCACACGAAATCGTCGAAGCATGAAAATCGTTTTGAATTATATCCCGCCCTAAAAACAGACAGTCACCTCAAAGGCGACTGTCTGTTGAATTCTTATTACGGTGTACTATCTTCCGCCAGCGGACGGTCGTTCAAGGGTTGGACGGGTCTGTTATTGCCTGCTTCAAACAAAGAAGAAAGGGCTTCGATCTGACTTGCAGAGATTTCCACAGGTGTAGTCATAAGCAGCCAATTCACACCTTCAGTACAGGGCGGTGTGGTCAATGAACCACTATAGCGAAAGGTCGTTTGCACAGCAGGGAGCAAATCTGCGGCGTTGACGGTAACGCCTGCATCTTTCACTTCACTTTCTTTTGCTGGGAGGTTCTGAATGAATGGTTGATAGGCTTCATTTTCTGCGCCTTCATCCAACAAAATACCTACCACTGCCAAGCCGCCATCTGCGTTCTTGTGGACGATATGCAATTCTGCTGCGAAGAGTTTCCCGTCCACAGCGTGTTCACTGGGCGCGTGGTAATGGAATTGAGCCACATCATAGCGGACACCATCCAATTCAATGTAACTGCCCGCATCATAGTTGACTTGGACGGTATGTCCATTGTTTAGGATATTGACTTCGCTTGGCTGATAATGAAAAGCAATATTCGCCAAATCCTGTTCTGCTGGGTTGGAAACATCGATCGGTGATTGCTTGGTACCTGTTTCGCAGGCTGCATACGATGGGTCAAGTGCGCCCCAATGCTCAGGACCTTCTTCGCCTTCATACGTCCAGTGCGGAGTGGAAGCATGTGAAGCTTCTTCTGTTGCAGGTGCGCAGGCAACAAGTAAGGTTGTTAGTACAAGTACGAGTGTGGGTTTGTATAACTTCATCTGATTAAATCGCTCCTATTTAAAGTTTGATGTATTGTATTGGTTTGTTTGAAAAGGTTCTTTGCACCTGCTTTACACTTCATCAGACTTTCATTAACCTCCCCCTTTGTCCAGTTGCCTGATTGGTCGCTTGGTCTTATAGTCACAGCATTCCGTAGGGGCGTCCCGTCGTCTGGGTGTGACAAGTCAATTTTCATGCAAGGATACATGACGCGCCATCACCTCACCAAAATATTGACAGGCCGCCCTTACACCTAATTATCGGAGATAACTTTTATGCACGGATACGGCTGGTTCATGGCAATGCGCCAAGGCGACGAAAAACCCAAAGTCACCCGCGAGCTTTTGTTACGCGTTCTTAATTACGCCAAACCTTATTGGTGGCACATTGCTGGCATGCTCGTCACCATTTTGCTCAGCACAGGTTTATCGTTATTAACTCCGCTCATCTTTCGTAACATGATCGATGTGGTGCTGCCTGCCAAAGACACCCAACGGCTCATTTGGCTGGGGTTGGCATTGCTCTTCATCCCGGCACTAAGCGGCGGAGTCAACGTTTTGCAACGCAGACTTAACTCGACGGTAGGCGAAGGCGTCATTTATGATTTACGTTCTTCGCTCTTTGCCCGATTGCAGCGCATGTCTTTGCGTTTCTTTACCAATACCAAAACTGGCGAACTCATGTCCCGCCTCAACAGCGATGTGGTCGGGGCGCAAAACGCCATCAGCAATACAATTGTTAATATCGTCACCAATCTGATTGAAGCCGTTGCTTTATTCGCTGTAATGATTTCGCTCGAATGGCGGCTGACTCTCATTAGTGTTCTGATCCTGCCGTTGTTTATCATCACTGCGCAACGGCTCGGAACCGTTCTGCGTGACATTGCCCGTCAAGCCATGGATACGAACGCGCAGATGAATGCGCACATGAACGAGACTCTCAACATCGGCGGCGCATTGCTTGTTAAACTGTTTGGTCGCACCCGCGAAGAAGAAAAACGTTTCCGCGAACGCGCTGCAAACGTCCGCGATATTGGCATTCGGCGCGCCGTCATTGGCTCGACCTTTTTTGTCATCTTCGGTTTGGTCACAGCGGTGGGAACTGCATTAGTCTATGGTCTTGGCGGTTACTACGTCATCACCGATGTTTTCACCGTTGGTACCATCGTCGCGTTCGGGTCATACCTTGGTCAGTTGTATGGAACTCTGCAAGGTCTCGCCAGTGCGCCGGTGGATTTCTCCACATCGATGGTCAGTTTCGAGCGCGTCTTCGAGATCATTGACCTTCCGCAAGATATCGTTGAAAAAGAAAATGCTGTCGAACTCAAAGACGTGAAAGGCGAACTTCAATTTGATAACGTCACCTTCAATTACAAAGTGGACGAATCGATTCTTCTCAAAGATGTCAAACGCTATGGCAGTATGGATAATGTCAAAGCCGTTATCAGCGGAGGGAATGGCGATGCTTCAGTCATCAAGCGCCGGGTAGAAAGAGCCGCCTCAGACTCCGCCGAAGCGGACTCAACCTCCCAAGCCAGAGATATCGCCCTAGAAGGAATCTCCTTTACTGCCCACCCCGGAAATTTAGTCGCCCTCGTTGGTCCTTCTGGCGCTGGCAAAACCACAGTGACCTATCTCATCCCACGTCTCTACGACCCCAGCGATGGTGTGATTCGCATTGACGGTCACAACCTCAAAGACGTCACGCTTGAGTCGTTATCTCAATCCATTGGCATGGTTACGCAAGAGACCTATCTCTTCCACGACACCATCCGCACCAATTTGACCTATGCCAAGCCCGATGCGACTCAAGAAGAAATTGAGTCCGCTGCGAAGGCTGCTAACATCCATAACTTCATTATGGACTTGTCTGATGGCTACGACACTATCGTCGGCGAACGCGGATACAGACTCAGCGGCGGCGAAAAGCAGCGCATTGCCTTGGCACGCGTGATTTTGAAGAATCCGCGCATCCTTGTTTTGGATGAAGCCACCAGTTCACTGGACAGTGAATCAGAGGCGTTAATTCAAGAGGCGTTGAAACGCGTCATGGCAGGACGCACAAGTATCGTCATTGCCCATCGTTTGTCCACTATTCTTGCGGCGGACATGATCCTTGTGATGGACAAAGGCAGAATCGCTGAACGCGGCACGCATGAAGAATTACTTGCAACGGGTGGAATCTATAGTCAGCTATACGAGACACAGTTCCGAGCAGAACGGGTGTAGCGTTTTCAAGAAAAAATCCCAAAACCATGGTTTTGGGATTTTTTAATTATGAGCCTGTCACTGCACGTACCAGAGCTTGAACTCCTGCATTCTTTGGAATTCGTCCAATGGTTTTGTATATCTTTCCCGCGCGGACGAAGTATGTAAAGAATTCATCTGGTAGCTCTACCTTTTTACCGGTGGGTTGAATGACGGGCACACCGCGTAAAATGCCGGTGTAATCGATCACGCCGGTATGCGTTCCAGTGAGGTTGACCTGAAACTTCACCATTTCGTCGGTCTCTTCTAAAATCTTCTCGTTGAATTTGAAATCAGGCAGAGCGGTTTTACGCGGCTTGTGCATGCGCAAGGCTTCTTTTTTGCCGATCTTAATGAACAAGCTGACGGGGAATGGAATGGTTCCGCTCATCGAATAATCATCTGCGATGAATGAGGCGGCTTTTTCCCAATCGCCTGCTTCCACAGCTCTTAAGTGCTGGTTGACCACATCATATGCTTTCATTGATCTCTCCTTTATTCTAAAGACACAATACTGATTGATCTCTGAAAGATTTTCTTACCAGGTTATGGCATTGAGCTTTCAATGCCAGTTTCAACTGGCTTCCACAAACAGATTAAACGTACTATGCCCAAAATAATGGAAACAACCACCGATAAGATCACATTTGAAGTCCAGCCACCGAGTGCGTTGGCAGTGACAAACGAAACGATGATCTGAATCACATCGCCGAAGAGTAGGGCTTCGAGAGCCACTTTTAGCGCCGCACCGCGCAGCATCAACCCGCGGATGAGTAGGTAGGTTAGCACCGCAATAAGTACACCGTACCAACGTGTCATTTCGAGGGCAAAGGCGGGCGCAGGTTCGCTGGAAAATTGACCGAGAAAGGCGGCAGGCATAAAAAGGGACTGTCCGCCGCTGGCGAAGTTGATAAGGATTTCAAAGTAAAACACATAGATAAGGTATTTCATGGTCGGCTCCTGAGTAGGTCTGGATTTGAATGCGATTATATAACTGTTGCAGCTTGGCACGTCTTGAAAAGGTTTTGGCGCAGCCACGAAGAATTCCCCAAATGGGTATTGTGAGCATACCTCACTTGCTATACAATCAAAAGTTATGGAAATTTCTCAAAACATTCGCTTGTTGGGCAATTTGCTCGGTAAAGTTATTTCAGAAATGGAGTCACCGGAACTTTTCGATATTGAAGAGCGCATCCGTGCACTTGCCAAAGCGCGTCGAAATGGCGATGCAGACGCCGCGCTGAAATTACAGCAAGCTGTTTCAGGCTTGAAAGACGCCGATGCACGCGTAGTGGCGGCAGCCTTCACCGCCTACTTCGACCTTGTGAACCTGGCAGAAGAAGATCATCGTGTGCAGATGCTTCGTAAGCAGGAACAGGATTCTTTTCCGGCGCCCGCTCACGAGTCCATTGGCGAAGCGATAGAGATTCTCAAACGCAATGGCATGACCTCGGATGAGATGAACGCTCTCATGCAGAGTCTTTCCATCGAATTGGTTCTTACTGCACACCCCACCGAAGCTCGCCGCCGTACCATCCTCTCGAAGACAGAACGTATCGCAGCCCAGCTGGACTTGATCGCCAGAAATGGGTTGTATTCGTATGAAAAACAAAATGCCCATAATGCGTTGTCTGCTGCCATTCTTGCACTCTGGCTTACAGACCGCACCCGTGCCGATAAATTAACCGTCACAGATGAAGTGCGGACCGGTTTGTATTTTGTTGAGTCATATTTTTGGAACACCTTGCCAGCTCTTTATCACGACCTTGAACTTGCCCTGGCAACTCACTACCCCGATGTAAAACCTCCACACCATTGGTTAAAACTTGCTTCGTGGATCGGTGGCGACCGCGACGGAAATCCTTTCGTCAAAACCGATGTCACTGCTGAAACCTTGCGCCTGCATCGCGGTTTGGCAGTGGAAGGTTTGCGGCGTGAATTTCAAGAACTGGGCAGGCAGTTAAGTGTCAGCTCCAGCCGTATTATGCCGCCGCCTGAATTGTTGGAATGGATCGAAAAGCGTCGTCCATTTCCGAAACGTGTGGAATACATTGAGAAGCGTTATGCCAATGAACCCTATCGCCTTGCGATTGCGTTGTTGACCAACGATCTGGCAGAAGCTTCCAAAGAAGAAATGAAAACCCATTTGCTAGGCACGCACGAACATCACGCCCGTTTGGATATTCGCGAGGTCTTGCACGTTTTATCTTTGATCGCATCCGTACTGCCAGAAAGTTTGGTGCAAGACCAATTGCAAGCTGTCATTCACAAAGCTCAGATTTTTGGCTTGCGTGCCGCTCGTTTGGATATTCGCGAAGACTCAAGCCGTTTCAATTCGGCATTGAGCGAAGTCTTGCGGGCACTGAACATTGAACCAAATTTTGAGTCATTGCCAGATGATACACGCACAGAATTATTAGAGCGCCTCTTACGGGACCCGGTTCCGAGTCTCGCCCCGAACCTTGGTGTCACTGCTGCCGCTGCTGAAACATGGGCACTCTTCAAACTGATCGGTCGTACCAATGAAATTTATGGCAGTGACTTGTTAGGCCCCATTGTCATCTCCATGACCCACGCCGCCGCTGATGTGTTGACCGTGCTTTTGCTTGCCAAATGGGGCGGCTGTAAAACATTACCGTCTATTACGCCACTCTTTGAAGTGATTCAAGATTTGAAAGATGCTCCAATCATCCTGGAACAGCTTTTTACTTCTGAATATTATCGCGAACATTTGCAGTTTCATGACCACGAACAGATGGTGATGATCGGTTATTCCGACAGCAACAAAGACGGCGGCTATGTTATGGCGAACTGGTCTTTATATCAAGCACAAGAAGAGATTACGCGTGTTGCAGCCAAGCACAACGTCAAGCTGACCATCTTCCATGGGCGGGGCGGCACCATTGCCCGCGGCGGCGGACCTGCCAATAATGCCATTCGCGCTCAGCCTGTGGGGAGCATCAATGGAAAATTCCGAGTGACAGAGCAAGGCGAGATCATCGCTTCGCGCTATGCCAACCCCGGTTTGGCGCATCGTCACTTGGAGCAGATTGCCAGTGCGGTGATCCTTGCATCTGCACCTCATAAGGAAGAACCCATTCCTGCCAAGTGGCGTGAAACCATGGAGACCATTTCTAATGCTGGGTTCCGTGCCTATCGCTCCCTTGTTTATGAGACCCCCGGCTTTATCGAATTCTGGGAGGCAGCGACTCCTTTAGATGAAATCAAACGCTTGCAAATTGGGTCACGCCCGGCATCGCGTGCCAAAGCGGGGGCGGTGAATCAGATCCGCGCGATCCCGTGGGTCTTCTCATGGATGCAGAGTAGATTCAACTTACCGAGCTGGTACAGCCTCGGGTCCGGTTTGGAGGCGGTGGCTGATCTTTCACTCCTTCAAGAAATGTATGATGGCTGGCTATTTTTCCGTACCTTGTTGAATAACTCCGAGATCTCCTTACTCAAAGCAGACATGGATATTTCTGCTTTATACGTCAGCCTTGTGCCCGATCAAAAACTTGCAAACGATGTTTTTAAAACCATTCGCACTGAATACGAACGGACATGCGATGCTGTATTGCGAATCAGTCGCCATCAAAACTTGCTGGAATTGGAGCCGCTCACGCAACAAGCTGTGCAACTCCGCAACCCATATGTGGACCCGTTGAATTACATCCAAGTAGAAACCTTACAGCGCTTGCGAAAACTGGATGATCAGGATGGAGACGAGGCAAAGTCTTTGCGTGAAGTCATGGCATTAACGATCAATGGCATTGCTGCAGGCTTGAGGAATACCGGATAACCTATACAGGGGAAGGCTTGACAACTTACTAACTAGTAAGTAAAATTTTTACCGATGGTCAAGATCGAGAACTCTAAACGCACTATTTTGAATCTCGGCGAAGCCTTACTGCAAGATAAAGGCTTTAATGGGTTTAGTTATGCCAACATCGCTGCAGAATTGGGTGTGAAAAATGCCGCCATTCATTATCACTACCCTACCAAAGAAGATTTGGGAATTGCGGTTATGCAGCGTTATCGCGAGCGTTTCAAGCTATGGATCAATAACGCTCGCGTCAAAGATCTGACACCAGAGGGGAAACTGGATTGGTTCTTAAGCATTTACACAAACATGCGTGCAGACCAGGGCAAGATTTGTCTTGTAGGTTCCATGGAAGCAGAATTCAATTCGATTCCCGAAGGATTACAAAGCGAAGTTCAAGGCTTACATAAAGAATTGCTGTCATGGCTTCAGTCAACTTTAGCTGAAGGTAGAGATGCTGGCGCTTTTGCCTTCAAAGGAGAGCCCGCAGATAAAGCTGCAATGCTTTTATCGACTCTGCAAGGTGCCTTGCAAATGGCACGTGCCCTGGGAGCCAAGAAATTTCACACTGTGATCGAACAGATCAAGTTAGATTTGATTAAATAATTTTTTTGTCAATAAAACTTACTATGTAGTAAGTTTGCAAAGGAGAAACTATGAGTGCTTTAGAACCAAAAGTCGATTCGCAAGCTGTGATAAAGAAGGTGTATCGCGCCTTTTTTGGACCGAGCAAATACGAGGTGAAATCATCGGATGAAGCCATTCTTGCGCGCGGAAAGAATTATCGCATCCCCTTTGAGGGCGGCGAACTGGCTGTCACCACATGGGGCGAAAGCGGACCATCCGTCTTATTAATGCATGGCTGGGGTGGAGCGCGTGCCCAAATGACCGGTTTCGTTGAGCCGCTTCTTGCGGCAGGGTATCGAGTGGTTGCATACGACCAACCCGCTCACGGCGAGTCGGATGGCAAGATGACCAATGTGCTTGAGATTTCCCCCACTATGGATTTGGTGATGCAGCGCGAAGGTAAATTTGATGTCATCATTGCTCACTCCTTCGGAACGATCATCACTTCGTATGCATTGGTCAAGCGGAATTTTCCTGCGCCTTCCAAATTGGTTTACCTTGGAGCATTCAATCGCTTGCTGGATTCGCTCCCGAGGTTTCAGGTGTTGGCGAATTTGCCAGACGAAATCATGTATGGGCTGAGAAGTATGATTACTGAGAATTTTGGGAAAGACGTATTGGAAGAGATCGTCAACGAAAATCTGGTAAAGCAGATTCGTATTCCTGCCTTGATGTTCCATGACCGCACAGATAACGTCACGCCAGTGGAAGATAGTCGTGCCATTGCAGCCGCTTGGAACGAAGCACAATACATCGAAACAAATGGACTTGGGCATCGTGGGGCGTTACAGTCTGCTGAGGTGTATGAGCAAGTGATAAAGTTTTTGAAAAGCTAATAGCTTGAAATACAATTAAAAGCCTATACAGGGCAAATAATTATCTGCCCTGTATAGAAGGTTATTAAGCATTGCTTTTATTTATCGTAGGTGAAAAAATTATCAACTATCAAACGAATACCTGAACTGCTTATAAAGGCGCCAACACCTTTAGAATTGAACGGATTCTCGTCATCGTAAGTAGTGATTAGATTCCCGTTTAAGTAAAGCCCAATTTCCCCCATTGCGAAGTGAACACTGAGAGTATTTTCTGTTGGGTAGGGGTTTACTTGATTTTGGGATGTTGAGAACAATTCAACCCAATTATCGGCAACATATTTTCTTAGAGTTACTGCCTGTGTTTGTTGTTGAATTTCAAATAGATAAAATGTCCCGAGAGATCTGTCTAGCCCAAATACCAAGCCATATCCAAATAAACTTTCTCTATCTGTAGTGAAATCTGCTTGCACAAAGTATTCTTCTGTAGTAGGTTCGAAATCATTGTAAATACTATATGTAGTGCCAATTACTCCCCTATCAAATTGGTAAGACTGAAGTATCATCTTCTCATCAATTAGTTCGAGCTTTCCGTGGTTATACAATAATGTCCATTCACGCGTGTTTTTAGAAAAATCTTCGTATTGAATTTGCCATTCATGTTCAGGCTGAGGTCCTAAAATCTCAGGTGTTCTTACGGGGGTTGGTGTCAGTGTTTCCGCAGGGAGCTTGTTTTTGGAAACTTGTTGACTTATTAAAAGACTAATGGCGATACAAAATGCCAAATATAAAAGAATTAAGAGGATGCCAGCGAATTTTGTTGACTTTCTTATAGTTTGACTATTTTCTTGGTTGCTGATCATTAGATTATTTCCCTGTCCTGCTAATCAATAAGTTATCAATGCTTAATTCCATACCCGATATCGGTACGAAAAAACCAGAAAGACCAAAGTGAAATTTTCCACCACTCTGGTAATAAGAGTCAACAAACTCCCCATTGATGTAAAACTCGCTTTTATTTTCATTTACATAAACCCCCAGCGTATTAGTGTCGGGGAAAGATTTAATATTATTACTTCCACCTTGTATAAGCCTTGACCATCCATTACTTCCTGAATGATATAAAAAGTACTCTTTAGATTCTGTATTTATTAAGAAAAGGTAGAATAACCTGCCATTACGATCTAACGCAAAAACCAATCCAAATCCTTCGTTGGTAGGATTTGCTAATTCAAAATCCGCTTGAACATAATGTGGCTCTTGAAGGTAAGAACATTCTTCACATCTTGCAAGTACTCCTTCTCCCTCGGTTGTTGATTCCAGCAGTAATTTACCTTCTTTAACTTCTAGCACGAAGTCGTAGTAACTGACCCCTGCCCATTTATTCTTGTTATCAGAAAAATCATCTCTAAGTATTATGTCTGTATTTGCTTGCTGTGATATGGAAAATTCAGGAGTTGGGTTGATTGGGGGGAGATTTGTCGCGATAATATTTACTGGCTGAGATTGAATTTTTGTGTTGGTAAGGAAGTAAAAGGTTATTGCACTATAAATAACAAGGCAGAAAAATAAAATATACCCTCCCGCAACGAGGAACTTCACTGTGTAGTTTTTTGAGGCTTCTGTAGGTATATTTATTTCAGACATATTACCCTCCTTTATTTACAGTTTTTTTAATTTTTGCGATTATATCATGTATAAAATATATGCTGGTTCAGGGAAAAATTAGCTGCAATTGAAAACTTATATAGAGGACACCTAACCATTCGTCTAGGTATATTGTCGAAAACCAGTCGATTTTTCGTCGAATCGCGCTGTTTGTTATACTGCCGTAAGAAAACTCTAACCTTTTTCCTACGCGGGGAATTGGGCTTTTTGGTAGAATCCCTCAAAGGAATTTAGGAGAAAATTATGGCTGGCATGGAACGTTTTACACAGCGAGCAAGGCGTGTACTCAGCCTCGCCCATCAAGAGGCAGAGCGCGCCCGTCAAAATAGTATTGGTACCGAGCACCTTCTCCTCGGATTAATGGATGAAGAAGGCGGTGTGGCTGGACGTGTCCTGCGCGAATTGGGCATGTCCTCAGACCGTGTGCGTGAAGTGGTGGCACGCATCTCAAGCGGGTCTCCAACTTTTGACCCGAACCGCATTGAACTGGCACCCGAAACCCAGCAAGTTCTTGAATTTGCAGTGGACGAAGCCAAGCGCCTCGGTCATCACTATATCGGCACCGAGCATATCTTGCTTGGTCTCGTGCGTGTGGACTCTACTGCTCTTGAAGCCCTGCGTCGCCTCGGTGTGACTCCAGATCAGATTCGTCGCCAAACCCGCCGCGTACTGAACGAGTCCGCTTCATCTTCCTCCCCGACGCCTGCCGGACCTCAACCGGGCAAAACCGCCGCTGGAGCCAACAACCCCAAGACCCCCCTCGTCGATCAACTCGCCACCGACCTGACCTCCAAAGCCGAAGAAAAGAAACTCGATCCGGTCATCGGTCGCCAGATGGAAATTGAACGCGTCATTCAAATCTTGGCGCGCCGCACCAAGAATAATCCCGCCCTGATCGGTGAACCCGGCGTGGGTAAGACCGCCATCGTAGAAGGGCTCGCCCAACGCATCATCGACGGCGATGTGCCTGCTCCGCTCATGAACAAGCGCCTGCTTCAATTGGATGTAGGTTCACTTGTCGCGGGCACCATGTACCGTGGGCAATTCGAAGAACGCCTCAAGCGCATCATAGATGAGTTGAAGCAATCAGGTGCGATTCTATTTATAGATGAAGTTCACATGTTGGTTGGGGCAGGAGCCGCAGGTTCTTCCGTCGACGCAGCCAATATCCTCAAGCCAGCGTTGTCACGTGGTGAGCTGCAAGTTATCGGCGCGACCACGTTAGAAGAATATCGCAAGCACATCGAATCAGATGCTGCACTCGAACGCCGCTTCCAACCTGTGCAAGTGGATGAACCCTCTGAAGACGAGACCATTCAAATTCTCAAGGGTATTCGTGGCGCTTATGAAGAACACCATCATCTGGTGATCTCCGATGAAGCGCTTGAAGCCGCTGCACATTTATCTTCACGTTATGTGACCGAGCGCTTTTTACCTGATAAAGCCATCGACCTGATCGATGAATCTTCTTCACGTGTGCGCATGTACAAGAGCCCGGCAGCCAAACAAGCAAAAGACTTGTTCAGCCAGTTACGCCAGGCGCGCCAAAATCGTTCGCTTGCCAACGAAGAAGGCAATACTGAAGATGTGCGTGAATGGGAAGAGCGCGAGATGGATCTTAGCCAGCAGATCGAACGTCTGCGCACCGGCTGGGACCGCGCCAATAGCCCCGTGGTTTCTGCGGAAGATATCGCCGAAGTGGTCTCCATGTGGACGGGCGTTCCGCTCATGCAATTGACGGAAGAAGAATCTCAGCGCTTGCTCAAGATGGAAGACGAACTGCGTAAAGCCATTGTCGGGCAGGAAGATGCCATCATTGCTATCTCTCGTGCGGTGCGCCGCGCTCGTGCTGGTTTGAAGAATCCCAAACGCCCCATCGGTTCCTTTATGTTCCTTGGACCGACCGGTGTGGGTAAAACTGAATTGACCAAAGCGCTTGCCAAATTCATGTTTGGCAGTGAAGACGCCGCCGTGATGCTTGATATGTCTGAATTCATGGAGCGCCACACCGCTTCCCGTTTGGTCGGTGCCCCTCCCGGATATGTCGGTTACGAAGATGCCGGTCAACTCACTGAAGCGTTGCGCCGCCGTCCGTATTCCATCGTCGTCTTTGATGAGATCGAAAAGGCGCATCCTGAAGTCCATAACATGTTGTTGCAGATCATGGAAGAAGGTCACCTCAGCGATGCGAAGGGACACAAGGTCGACTTCCGCAATGCCATTATCGTGATGACCTCCAATATTGGCGCTGATGTGATCAAGCGTCAGTCGAGCTTGGGCTTTGCGCTCAAACGCGATGAAGCTACTGAAGAAAAGCTCTCTTACGAAGACATGCGCAAGAAGTTGAGTGAGTCGCTCAAGCGTGCCTTCCGCCCCGAGTTTATCAACCGTGTGGATGCGATTGTCATCTTCCGCTCGCTCAATAAAGAGGATATCCGCAAGATCGTCAGCCTCGAATTGGATAAGGTTGCCGAACGCCTCAAAGACCATGACCTGAACCTGGTTGCCATTGAAGAGGCTTTGTCTCTGCTGGCAGATCAAGGCTACGACTCAGAGTTTGGTGCACGCCCGCTGCGCCGTGTTATTCAGATGAAGGTGGAAGACCCGCTTTCTGATAAATTGCTCTCCGGCGAATTTGCAGATGGTGATACCATTACCGTCAAGATAGACGATGATGGTGAGGTCACACTCGAAAAATCATCTGACCCTGTTGCTGAGCCGAGCCTGTAGAGAAAGAATATGATGTAGGGGCGCGGCTGTGCTACGATGTAGCATGACTGCGCCCCTGCGATTTAATGATGAATAAGCAAGAACTTTTTAAGCAAGCCGATTACACCTTCCAGCGCGGAAACCGCGAACTGGCAAAAAAATATATTGCAGATATCCTTGCCGTCTATCCAGATGATGAGCAGGCATGGATGCTCCTTGCGCGTGTAGTGGAGGAAAAAGAACGCAAGGTGCAATGCTTTGAACGTGTGCTCAAAATTAACCCCAAAAATGAAGAAGCCAAGTTAGCGCTTGTACGTGTACGCTCTACTATCAACCCGACATTGCCGCTTCCAAAACAGATCAAACCGCTTGCACCCAAACCCAACCCATATCGTAATTTAATCCGGGGCGCGTTGGTGGCTGTGGTTGCCTTTTTATTGTTTGGTACGACCACCTACGTCATCGCATTGAATAACCCGAATTCACAGGTTGCAAGAGTATTGGCGATTGCCACTCCTACTGTGATGAGTGAAGTATCTCTCGCTGCGGATATTGCTCCAGAGACCCGTGCGGAAGTCAATAAAATCTACCCAGAGTATGCTCCGCTCGTGGATGCGTTATTGGGTATGGCATTGAGCACCACCAAAGATGGTATGGAAGGCGCTCCAGAACGCCCCGGCGATGCCATTGTTGCTTCTGACACATCTGGCATCGAAGTGAAAACCATGGTGGAAAAGAGTTTGCCGCAGCCAGGCACAATGACTTCCATTACTATCACCGAGCAACAATTAACGTCGTGGGTGGCAATGGAAATGAAAAACAGCCCAGACCTCCCCCTGAGTGATGTGCAGATTTATCTGCGAGATGGCAAGGTGCAAATTTGGGGTATGGTGACTGGCAGTGACTCGTCAACTTCGGCTTTGGTGGTTGGTGAGCTTTCGATCGATGCCAATAAATTGCCGTATTTCAAGATCGATTCGATGCAGATCGGTCAGCAAGCGGTGCCCGGAATGTTCGTCTCTCAGATGGAGACGTGGTTGAACCGGTCGCTCGGTGATGCGATTATGAAAAATGCACCCGGGTTGCGATTGGTGAGTCTTAAGGTGACGAGTGGGTTGATCACTGTGTCTGGGACGAGATAAAGGTTTGAAGTGTGAAGCAAGTTGAAAGTCCGCTGTGAGGCGGGCTTTTTGTTATCCTGCATTAATGAAATTTTTGATTCACGCCGCGTCTTATCCCTAGAGCTCTGTTGAAGCAGGGCAAGAAAAGGAGAATTTATTATGAATACAACTTATGAAACCGTTACGCTGGCGGGGGGATGTTTCTGGTGTTTGGAAGCCGTTTATGATGAAGTGAAAGGCGTGCTGTCTGTGGATTCGGGTTATGCCAATGGGCATGTGAAGAACCCGAGTTATCGCGCCGTGTGCAATGGCGATACGGGTCATGCGGAGGTGGTACAGATCAAATTTGACCCATCGGTTATTACGTTTCGGGATTTGTTGAATATCTTTTTTGTCATTCACGACCCGACCACGTTGAATCGCCAAGGTGCGGACGTGGGCACACAATACCGCTCAGGCATTTACTATCACACACCCGAGCAAAAGGAAGTCGCCGAACAGACCATCCGCGATTTGGAAGCGCAGAAGGTTTGGGGTAGCCGCATCGTCACTGAAGTGGAGCCGATCAAGGATTTCTACATCGCTGAAGATTACCATCAGGAATATTTTGTGAATAATCAAAACCAGCCTTACTGTATGGCGGTCGTAGCGCCGAAGGTCAGCAAGTTCCGTAAGCACTTTTTGGAATTGTGGAAGAAGCAAGCGGCGTAGTTCATAAACATCAGATAAAAGGGACGCAGATTTCATCTGCGTCCCTTTTATATTTATTTGCGGACTCAAATTGACAGGAAAACTTTGGTCTCACAGCTATAATTGCCGGAGTGAAAATCTACATCTCGCTTCTCCAACTTCGTCCAAAATTTAGGTTGCTTTGGCTGGCACAGGTGATAAGCCTTGCAGGCGATTGGTTTAATACCATCGCTTCGGTCATTATTGTTAATCGTTACACAACCTCTGGGCTTGCGCTCGGAGGATTATTCATTGCGCGTGCGCTTCCGCCGTTTTTGCTGGGACCTGTTGCAGGAGTTGTAGCTGACCGCTTTGACCGACGCAAAGTGCTGATTGCAAGTGATATTCTGCGAGCCGTGATCGTGCTTTGCTTTCTGCTGGTGGACCGACCTGAGCGGCTATGGCTTATGTATGTGCTCACCGTCTTGCAATTTAGTGTTTCTACTTTTTTTGAACCGGCACGAGCAGCGCTCACCCCAGCCTTGGTTGAAACCGATGAACTTCTCAATGCCAATACCTTGGCGAGTATCACTTGGTCTGCGATGCTTACATTGGGCGGTGCCATCGGTGGGGTGACAGCCTCCTATTTTGGCGTGCCTGTTTCACTCGTTGTGGATGCGGCAAGTTTTATTGTTTCAGCCATATTGGTTGCCAACATCACCGGCGAATTCCGTTCGCAGATGGCGCATGCATTGGAGAGCGGCTGGAAAAACTTTATCGACGGCATGAAATACGTTCGCAAAAATCTGGATGTAGGATTTGTGACCCTTGTGAAAGGATTTGGACAGGTCGGTAGCTTTGACATTATTGCTGCCTTGTATGCTGCTCGCCTCTTTCCCTACGGGCAGGAGGGAGCGACCACACTAGGGCTGATGTTTACAGCTTTTGGCTTGGGCGCTGTGATCGGTCCGCTGATTGCAAATCGATTTGGTGACTCGAGCGCAAATTGGCTGCGTCGCGCCATTCTTGGCGGATTCGTATTCATGCCACTGGCGTGGTTCATCATCGGCACGGCACCATCTTTCCCGATTGTATTGATCGGGTGCATCATACGCGGGATGGGTGGCTCGATCAACTGGACATACAGTGACGTCCTTTTGCAAATGACCGTGCCCGATCATTTTCTTGGTCGTGTTTTTGCTTTTGATTTTGGCGTGTACACCCTGGCGGTTTCGGTGTCGCTCTGGCTTACTGGCTCTGCGATCGATGAATTCAATTTTGCCCCGCGTACGATCGTCTTAATTCTGGCGGCAGGCAGCCTGCTCCCTCTGGCTGCGTGGAGCGCCGCTCTGCGTATGCAGTTCAAGTCACACAAGGCTGAAGATTCGCAGTAACCCAAAAGAACAAGTTATAATTTTTCCCATGAACGAGAGCAAGCCACCCAACTTCTACATTCGTGACCTGCCTATCTATGGTGACGCGATCCTCGCGCCCATGGACGGGTATTCTGACTGGCCCTTCCGCTCCATTTGCCGTGAGTTGGGCTCTGCCATGAGCTACACCGAGTTCATCAAAGTCGAAAAGATCCTTAGTAAGTCCAAACAGCCAGCCAAGCGGATGTATTTCAACGAACCGGAACGTCCTATTACCTTCCAAATTTACGGTGAAGACCCCGAACTTATCTTGCAAGCCGCCTTGAAGATTCAAGAGAACAATCCCGATGTGATCGACCTCAACATGGGTTGTCCCGCCAAAACCATCGCAGACCGTGGCGCGGGTGTAGGGATGATGCCTTCTCCGCTGCGCATTGCACGCACGTTCCGTAAACTAGTGAAACATTTGCGGGTGCCTGTTACGGGCAAGATTCGTCTCGGTTGGGATAAAAAGAAAAACTATAAACTCATCGCCCGCATCATCGAAGAAGAGGGTGGCTCATTGGTGGCTGTGCATGGACGTACCAAAGAACAACGCTATGCAGGCAATGCCGATTGGGATGCAATAGCCGAAGTGAAATCACTGGTGAAGATTCCAGTCATCGGCAGCGGTGATGTGAAAACAGTTGCCGATATTGACCGTCTGAAAGCGCATGCCAATGTCGATGCGGTGATGATCGGGCGCGGCGCGATACCCAACCCGTGGATTTTCTCACGCCTCGACCGCGACCAAGTGCCGCCGGATGTGGTCAAAGCCACCATCCGCAAACATCTTGCACGCTGTGTGGAATTCTACGGTGACGAAGATGGCTCGCGCCTCTTCCGTAAGAACGCCGTGCAATACGTAATGATGAATCATCTTACCCGTGATGAACGCCGTGAAATTTTACGTTCGCGCCCGTCTGCTGAATTTCTTGAGTTGCTCGAAAAGATTTACGACTCACCGATTATGCAGGTCTAACATATAATCAACTCATGATCCTCGACCTTCCCCTCATTCTTGAAACCCGGCGCAATCACGCGCTTGAGCACGCCACTATCCATTTGCTGTCACACAAGCATCCCGGCAAGCGCATGGCGGGACATTCCAACCCCACCGGATTTTTTTTGCTTGGCGATCTGACCACACAACAGATCTGGGAATCTGCAACGGAAGCTCACACGCGACTCAACTCTGGTGAAAGTGGACTCGCTGTCCACCCGGGTTGTGGAACCAATATGGCAACCACCGCGCTTCTTGCCGGGACCTTTGCCTGGTTCCCGCTTCGAGGGACCAAGTCTACGCTGTGGCGTCTCATGCTCGTTCCGCTTGCATTGCTCTTTGCGATCGTTGGCTACCAACTCAGCCGTCCACTCGGACCCTGGCTACAGAAATACGTCACCACCGAAGCGAATCTCGGCTCCCTGCAGATCATAGACATTGTGCCTGTCCGCAAGGGTGTGCACAGAGTAATTACAAAGTAATTTATATATGTAGGGGCGAGGTCTCCTCGCCCTTTTTCCTTAGGGCGGCAGGACGCCGCCCCTACCAAAAATTATGCCCACCATCTTCCTCCTCTACGGCAACGACGAATTTGCCATCACGCGCAAGCTCAAAGACTTCGAGTCAGACTTCACCGATCCCACCACAGCGGACATGAACACGACTCGTCTCGAAGCGCGCTCCATGACAGAGAACGACCTCAACAATGCGGTCAATGCCATGCCGTTCCTTGCGCCAAAGCGTTTGGTGTTCATTGCGTATCCTTCAGGTAAGTTTACAAAACCCGATGCCCGCAAGAAATTTCAGGAATTTTTAGAAAAAGCCCCTGATACTTCCAAAGTTGTTTTGTATGATATGGTGGAAAAACCCAAGGATGCTGAAAAACATTGGCTGGTGAAATGGGCTGAGAAGAACAAGCCGCAAGTCAGGTCGCAAGCTTTTTTCCTGCCGCAACAGCGTGACATGCCCGGTTGGATCATCAACGAAGCGAAAAATCAGGGTGGGCAGATAGAACCAGCCGCAGCAGCGCGACTCGCTGAAATGTCTGGCGTGGATACCCGTCAGGCGGGCATGGAGATCTCAAAGCTGTTGGCATATGTCAACTGGGAGCGACCCGTTCGAGGGTCCGATGTGGAGGCGGTTTGTATCGTCACATCCCAACAAAGCGTGTTCGACTTTGTCGACGCCTTATCCCAAGGCAATGCCAAGACGGCGCAAAGGTTACTGCATCGTTTGTTAGAGAATGAAGACCCATTCTCATTGTGGGGAATGGTGGTACGTCAATTTCGGTTGCTGCTTCAAGCACGCGAAATTTTAGATGCGCGCGGTAATAAAGATGATGTGGCGCGCGCGTTGGCGATCCACCCATATGTTGCCGAAAAGACCACCGGGCAGGCAGGGCGTTTTTCGATGGAAGCCTTGGAGGGAATTTACCATCGTCTGCTGCGGATCGATGAGCAGGTAAAAACAAGCCAGGTCACATTAGACCTGGCTCTCGATACGCTGGTCGTTGAACTCGCGCGATAAATCTTCCTTGACATACAATTACATACCGATTAGTATGTATACATGAGGCGTACAAAAGAAGAGGCAGCAGTCACCCGCGCCACCCTTTTAAAAGCTGCCCTAACCCTTTTTAGCACCAAGGGCTATGCGGCGACGTCAATTGATGACATCACCCAAGCTGCAAAGTTGACTCGTGGTGCGTTGTATCATCACTTCACCAATAAAGCCGACCTTTACAACACGTTGATCGAAGATGTCTCTGCCCGTGGAGCAGACATTGTGCAAGGTGCTGTGGCGGAAGGTGGAACGTTCCTTGATATCTTGAAGCGGGTGTTCGTTCGCCAGCTTGCTTATATTGAAGAGAGCAAAGAAGCGCGCGCTGTGATGGAACTGGCATTGGTCAAAACGGGGGCACATCCTGAACTGCAATCGGGGCGAGATCGGCAAATTGAATCAGGCAAGTTGATGGTTGCAAGCCTTGCTCAAACCATGCAGATCGGCATTGCCAGTGGTGAGTTACGCGAAGATATTCCTCCCATGGAAATGGCTCGTTCTTTTATTGCATTTCAGAATGGTGTTATTCAGCTATGGCTTGCTTCGCCGAAATCATTTTCGTTGAAGGGCAGGGCGGCAGCCTTTGCCGATGTGTTGATCCAGGGACTTAAGAAGACGACCTAAATTTTTTTTATCCAATTTACATACCAATTAGTATGTAAATATAAAAAGGAGAACAGCATGTATAAATCAATTCCCGAATGGATGAAGACAAACCCAATCCCTGCTTTCTTTTTATTGACCTTTGGCGTTGCATGGATAATCTGGCTCCCCATCGGCTATCTTGCCCCTGATTATTTTTTATTGGCAATCATCCCCGGTGCCTGGGCGCCGACAATCGTATCTGTATTGCTGACATGGCTCACAGATGGAAAGGGTGGTGTCCGTCAGTTCTTAAGTAGAGTTATCCGCTGGCGCGTTGGGGTTCAATGGTATCTGGTGGTTCTTTTTGGCATTGCTTTCATCGCATTTGCTGCTCAAGGGCTGAACATCTGGCTGTTCGATGGCGAACCGGTTAAGTTAAATCTTCCTACAGGTATTCCCGAGAATGGATTGTTGCTCGCCCTGCCCATCATTTTCTTTGTGAATATTTTTTTCGGCGGTCCGCTGGCAGAGGATATTGGCTGGCGCGGCTATGCTCTACCCAAACTGCGTGAGAAGATGAGTGCTTTCACAGCGAGCCTGTTGATCGGCATTGTGTGGGTGCTCTGGCATTTACCTTTCTTTTGGATCCCGGAAGGGAAGATCGCCGTGGGCGGTATTCCGCTTCTGTGGTTCGCGCTTCTCACAACGGCGTGGTCTTTTCTGTTTGCGTGGGTTTATGTCAACACTGAAAGCATTCTTATGCCGGTCTTGTTCCATGCTGCCGTCAATACAACCCTTGGGACGTTGGGCATATTGGGCCAAGCCAATGGGAGTCTGACACCAGTCATCTTGAACACTTTGTTAACCTGGCTGGTTGTAGGTGCGATCGTATTTTTTACTGGCAGAGATTTGAAAGGGAAGTAAACGAAATAAAAGAGCCAGCTTTGTAAAAAGCTGGCTCTAAGGTTATGCCTTTTTCCATTCCCCTTCTTCTGGATATACCGCAATAAATTCATGCCCGTCGCCTTTGCGTTCCTGCGTGGCGAGGTAGACATCCTTCCATTTCAGGAAGTGCTCGGTTTCAAGGTGTGCATCCCGCGCTGCCATATCGGCATAGACTTCAAAGAGACTGAAATGACAGGGGTTGACTGTGTCTTGAAAAAATTCAAAACGTAATACACCAGGTTCAAGACGAGTCTTCTGTGCATTTTCCAGCGTGACAGCTTTATAGGCGTCAATGCCTTCAGGTTTAATGTAATGATGGACTTGAAAGATATACATAGTCTGCCTCCGTTTTCAAAATGTACTTGAAAGTCGTAGAGACAAACTATGCAATATCATTGCAAGAGGTTAATTTCCTGAAGGGATGGCGCTGAATGCCATGAGTGCCAATAAAAGACAATAGGGAGCAAAGCATAGAAAATTAAGGACCAACCCGGCAATGGCGAGACCGCGCTTGGAGTCTTTGTTCCTCAAGGCAAGGGCGCCAGTAACGATTCCAGAAAGGGTTAGCAAGATGGTAAGAACCATCATGATTACACTGCCACCCAAAACAACGGCATACCCGGCAGTTTCGCCATCCATGCCAAAGTTGAGCCCACCTTCAGTGGTGGCGGCGAAGATGATCAGGTAAATACACCAAACGACAACGACCAATATAGCGAGAATAAAAGAAACAGTTCCAAGACGGGATGGTTTTTCAGGGGATTGCATAGGTGTCTCCTTATTAAAGTTAATTCTCAGATTATAGGTCAAAACAAAGATGGTTGCTGTGGCATATCACTTTCGTCTTTGCCACTCCAGCTGAATTTTTTCAAATCCACTCGGTCTTTGGCGTCGAAAATGACACCCTCTGCTTCCAACAACGGACGTTGCCTCTCTGCACCGGGGCGTTCGCTGATCTTGCCTTGCGAGTTAATGACGCGTTGCCACGGCACATCATCTGGGCAGTTTGCCATCGCGCCACCCACCCAACGCGGACCAAATGCAACATACGCTTCAAGTTCCACGCCATTTGGTGGCGGAATCATTTTGGCGATCTGTCCATAGGTGGCAACTTTTCCATGTGGGATGAGGCGGGCAATCGCCCAAACTTGTTCATAATAAGCTTGTGGGTTGGGAGGGGAGGAGAAGGACATAAAAAATTCTTTCTCGGTTTATGATTTACCGCTGTGTTATTTTCCGTTCCAGCCGTATTTGCGCATGTCGATTCGTCCACGGTCATGGAAAACGACGCCTTCATCTTCCAACATCAATTTGTGACGTTTCGCCTCCAACCCGTCCCGTTCTGTGATCTGCCCCTTTGAGTTGACCACACGCTGCCACGGGACCTCATTCGGGCTGGCGGCAACGGCATTGCTGACCCACAATGCACCAAACTCGGCAAATGTGGCTTCATCCACACCGGCGGGCGGACGCAGCATCTTGGCGATCTGCCCATACGAAGCAACCTTTCCGCGCGGAATGCGAACGACGATGTTCCATACTTGAGCGTAGAAAGCTTGAGGGTCTGGGAGGGTTGGGAGTTCGGGCATGAGAATATCCTTTTGATGGTTAGCGTTTAGCCAGGTATTTGTAGAAGAAAGTCTGTCGTACGTTGGCAATGAAGTTCTGAGAAAGTTCTGTGGCAAGAAATTGCAAAGTAGGCAATGCATCAGCAGTGATAGAGCCGGGGTGTTCTTTCTCTGGCACATCGGGGTGGACGATATGAATGATCGGGTCCGCTGCGAATTCACAGCCGCAATCTTGTTGGATAAAGTAATAATCAAACGTGCGGTAAATAGAGCGGTTGATCTCGTAGAGGGGAGTGAGAGAGCCTAAGATCAGTAAACAGTAAACAGGTACCAGTAAAAGGCGTGGAGTTGATTTATTGAAGATAGTTTCGCCGGTTAAGAGCATGAGATAAAAAAGCGGCGCGATGGAGGCGCGCATGACGAAGTCACGGTCACTGCCAAGTTGGATGAATGGAATTAGGAGGAGGAGAATGCCGGTGACGATCCAACGCGGGTCTTTGTATTTGGATGGGGCAAGCACCAGCCACAGAAGCCCACCTTCAAGCAGGAAGAAGGCGAGGAATTTACCGAGCGGCAGAGATTGGAATCCGCGGGATTGGGCGGCGGTGTTGGTGGTGAAGAAGAAAGCGGAAAGAAGAAAGATGATTAAGGCTGATAGAACGATTGCCGGATTGAGATGTTTGAAGGGGGATTTGAAGTCGGTTTGTTTGATGAGTTCGATGATGATGTAGGGGAGGAGTCCCACCGCGGCGAGAGGAGCGAAGAAGAAGCAAAGAGACCAGAGGAGGATGAGTTCACTTCGCGTGTCACTCTGAGCGGAGCGAAGAGTCTCTTTGGATAGGGGTAGAGACCCTTCCCCCTTTGGGGACGCGGCGCTATCGCTCAGGGTGACAATCAGTGTGATACATAACCACGCCGGAATGGCTTGATTGAAGACCCAAAATAACTGTGTCGTAAACGAGGAGTACTGTAAATTCCCAGCCCAGGTTTCGAGGTGGGTAATGGGCGGCAGGAGAGTGGGATAGTCTTTGGCGAAAAAGAGCGTGCCAAGAACGTCAAGTCCGCTGAAGAAGATGAGAAGCAGGGTGGCTTTGAGATTGGAGGTTTTGAGGGCAGAGGCGAGGCGATGCGTGACGAGCAACAAGCCAGCAAATGACCAAATGAAGAGAGCGAAGTTGGCAACTTGCCAGTTGGTGACTTTTGCAATGAGAGCCGAAGGCAGCCAGAAGCCGACATAGTAGACGAGCATCTTGACCGGTCCGCTTTCGGGTTGGGCATAGTAGACGGGCCAATTGAAATTCATCAAATCGCGGAAGACAACATTGCGCCAGTTATGGTCCCAGTTTTGAAAGGCGTAGCCGCCGATGCCGGAGAGGAGGAGCCAGAGGGCAATCGTCAGTAACCAGTAGACAGTGTTCAGTGACCAGTGGAAGGTAGGTAATTGGTAATTTATAAATAGTAATTTGTAGAGAGTAAAGAGAATGATGAAGGCGAGAGGAATTGCGATGGTGAGTCGAACCCAGCCAAAGAGGAAGAGGAGGAAGGGTAGGGTGAGGTAGAGGATGGAGAGACGATAGAACCAGCGGGTTTGCATATGTATCCGTAAGGGCGACCCGCCAATGATGGTCAAGGTGCCAGATGATTCGGTAGGGTCGCCCCTACTTCAATTCATAAATGATGTAATCTTCTTTTTCCATTGTAACGGAATAATACTCATTCATAAACGCGCGCAGTTCGGGGAAGTCTCGGGTGGTGTCTTCGCCGGAGACCCAGGGCTTGTCGATGGCGGTGACTTCGATGATGAAGCGTGGTTTGGATTCTTGTAACTGATTCATGAAGTCTGAGCGTAGGGATTGGGTGTAGGGACTGGATACATGATGATAGAAATAAAAATCAAAGACGTATGAAGTGGCAATCGGTGCGCGATTTTCGAGCATGGCAAGCAGGGAGCCGCCGGTCCAGTCTAATGGCTGGACTTGGTCGCCGGGTTCGAGATTTTTTTCGAGAAAGGTTGATATCTGCGCGGCGCGATCTGCGGCGATGGCGATGTCTTTGCCCTGGAGTTGGCGCAGGAAGGTTTGGGAGGGGCGGATGGTGAGGAGGATGGTTGCGAAGAGAAAGATATACGCGAGATTGGTAATTGGTAATTGGTAATTGGACGATAGCGAAAGCGATGCAACGAGAATGATGGTGTAGATAAAAGGAATGTAGTGATAGGGAAAGAACTGTCCCGTGAGGGCGGGGTAGAGAGCATAAATAGCTGCGAGGCTGGCGAGGAGATAGGTTTGACGGTACTTCGACGGGCTCAGTACAAGTTTGCGATTAAGATAGATGCCGAAGGCGGCGGGGATGAGCCAGAGTCCGCTTCCGCCCAGACGCCAGAGTTGACTCAGCAAATAAGCCGTTCTCTCCGCTGCGGGGGTGATCGCCATCTCGCCGTTGATCTGGGTATAAAGCGGAACGTAGTTGAGGATGATGTCGATGAGAGGGAATAGGGAATGGGTAATTGCTAAGTAAAGAATGACGAGTGAAATGGGAATTGCGAAGCCGATGGTTGTGGGGAGAATGATTTGCTTGGCAAGCGATGGCAGAGTCAACTCGCGGCGTTGTTTGAGGTCTGCAATGTCAAAGAACAGGAAGGGGAGGAGTCCGAGCGCGGCGTGAGGTTTGAGTGTGGCGGCGAGTCCGTAGAGCAGACCGAGCATGAGGCGTTTGCGAAAATTCAGAGAGTCAGTCACGCCGATCCAAATGGAAAGAGAGATGAAAATGAGAGTGATGTATTCGCGTTGCAGGGAAAGGTTGGGACCGCCTTGCAAGTATTTGAGCGCGAAGAGGATCGGTGCGGCGAGGGCTGTCAATTTGCCGAAGCGACGCATCGCGAAGTAGGTGATGGTGGAGATGGCGACGAGGAGGATGAGGTCGAGGATGCGGATGCGAAGTGGACCAAAGTTGCTGACGATGCCGAGGATGTAGTAAGCGAAAAAACTTCCGGGCATTTGGAAGTCGAAGAAGTCTTTGTAGGGCACTTGCCCGTTCTGCATGAGGAAGGCTTCGTAGAAGAGCGGAGCTTCGTCGTGTGCGATGGGCCATTGAAGCGAGAATGCCGCCTGTGCGATGAGCAAGGCGGCAAGCAGAATCAGAACAATGATGGTGATGCGTTGAAGATTATTTGACATCTTCTCCAAGGTCCATTTCGGTGGTGGAGAGGATCTGGCGGGTGACGGGGTTGACTTTGGCGATGAAGTTCTTGTCGTTGACGTTATAAATGATGAAGAAGTTGGCTGGGTCTTTGTAGTATTGCGATTGGATCACATCCACATTTTGAATCAGTTCGGTATAGCCGCTGCCGCCAACATCGGAGATGCCGATGGTGAGTTTGTCGCGATAGTCGAAGTAGGTGTCGCCATTGGTATCGGCTTTGATGATGTTGAACATCCAAAATTCAATGACAGGCGCGGGCTTTTGCGGGTCATTGGGATCATAGACTTGTTGTGGAAACCCGGCAGTTTGCAAGATGACGGAGTTGTTATCCGGCAGGAGGCGATGATATTCTTCGGTTTGGGTGTTGAAGAAAACATAGTTATAGGTGGCGTAGGAGGTGTAACTTGAGTAGCCACTGTTAGAAATCCACTCAAAGGGATTGAGAGAGGAATCGCGGGTTACTTCAATGGGGACAATGCCTGCCATGAGATAGTCGGTACCTGCGATGGCGGTGAATGAGGAGAGAGTCTTTTCAACCGGGGCAGGTGCAGCGGGCTGCTCCACACTTGGGGCGGAACTCTGTGGGATGATATTGCGGCTGCAGGCAAGGGTTGAGCTGGAAACTATGAGAACAGTCAGAAGGATGGAAATTCGTTTCATGAAGACCTCACTTTACTTGTAGAGAACGCGAAAGCGTTCACAGATCAACGGCATATCTTCTGTAAATTCTTTTCCGATCGTTGCAAGCATGCGGGTGAAGAAGCGTTTGTGTCCTGCGCGCCAGCTTTCCAGAGTTAGATCATCTTCGCCTTCGGCGCGGGCAAAATCGGCATCCACTTCGTTGTAGTTGCGGAAGGTCACTTCGACAGTTTCAAGCACGCACATCGGTTCGTTGTGTCCGCTGAGCACGAGCCAGAGCATGCCCACGTGTGGAATGGGTTCGCCTTCGGCTTCGTAATTCCATACGGCAGAGCAGGTGGCGGATTTAACTCCGCTTAAGACGAGGTTGCCGAGTTCATCGGCGAGGGCGGGGTTATCGCCAAAAGGTTCGGCGATGTACGGCTTGCCGCGATATTCGGGATGTGTAGCGAGGAATGCTTCCCAATAGGTTTCAATTTGTGAGTCGGTCACTCGATGAATTCTCCGCCGATAATATCTTTTTCAGTGACTTGGCGATCTGCATTGAACTTGAGGTTTACTTCTATACGCTGAAAGCATTTGTTCTCGCCCATTAATACTTTGCGAGCATAGAACACGTCGCCGCCTTCTTCGTATTCCACGCTCAGGTCGTTGTCAATGTCGATGCGTCCGGTGACAGTCTCGCCGCAGCGCTTGCATTTGACGGTGAAGGTGTAATATTCTTTTTTGTACGGTTCACGGGGAGCGAAAAGTTTTTTGAGGAAATTCATTTGAAACTCCACTTCTTCAACACATCCATTGCCTTGATGTGAGTCAAATCCAATTGCAAGGGCGTGATGGAAACATAACCCGCCTTTAACGCGCCGAAGTCGGTGCCGGGTTCGTCCACGCCGGTGGGGGCTTCGCCGCCGATCCAGTAATAGGGCTTGCCGCGCGGGTCACTGCGCACATCGAGCGCGTCGCGATAGACGCGCAAGCCTTGCCGTGTGATCATGTAGCCCTTGAGTTCGGATTCTTGCAGATACGGAACATTGACATTCAACACGACGCCTTCGGGCAAGCCATCGGCAATGACTTGTTCGACGACGCGCCTCCCGACGACGGCGGCAGTTGAGTAATCGAGTGGACCTTTGTGACCCTCGGGCGAATCCAACGAAACGGCGACGCCGCGCACACCTGCAATGACCGCTTCCATGGCAGCGGTGACCGTGCCGGAGTAGGTGATGTCATGTCCGATGTTGGCGTTGGGATTGATGCCCGAAACGACGATGTCAATGGGGTCTTCGATCAGACCGAGCAAAGGCAATGCGACGCAATCCGATGGCGCACCATCCGAAGCATACGCGGAGGTGCCGTCTGCGAGAGTCACTTCTTTGACGCGCAGCGGTCGCTCCATCGTTTTGACATGACCAGAGGCAGACCAGTTCTTATCCGGCGCAAAGACGGTCACTTTGCCGAGTTTGCGCATTTCCTGCGCGAGAGCAAGGAGTCCGGGTGCGGTTACGCCGTCGTCGTTGGTTACGAGGATGTGCATGGGTTGATTTTCCGATTTCTGATTGACGATTTACGATGATGTGTTGCCCTTACGATTATACGCCATGCGATTGGCAAAGAAAAACGCCCTGCTTTGTGGGCAGAGCGTTTGATTTGGTTTATGGAATTAGCATGATCAACAAGGTTATGCCTAGCCCAACCAGTGTCCCTTTGAGGACGACTTTCATTGCCTGGCGTTTGATCTTCGCGTCTTCGGCTGAGTCTTTGACCCGTTCGTATTTATCTGAGGTGCGGCGTACACTACGCGCGGCGAGAGCTACTCAGGTTTTGTCGAGGGCTTGGAAGATGGAAACGGCACCAGAGGAGAACATGGCGAAAAGCGGCAGTCGCCAGATCTTGTCCGCGCCGAAGTAGAGCATGGCGGCGAGGATGCCAAAAGTGATCACAAGTTGGAGGATGCCGAAGTCCATGCGTTTCTTGCGCTCGGCGGGGCTGATGTTTGGTACACAGGCATCGCCAGCCCCGTTGCCTTCGGGATTGAACACAATTTTAGGTGATGATTCGGTCATAGTTTATTTTCTCTAAGGCGTAGAGACGTTTTGAGTGTTGGGATTCATACGGGCGTTTTTTTACGCTGAATAAGGAATGGATTAGAAATAAAAACGCCGTAGAGATTTCTCTACGGCGTTTTTATTGATTTATATAGAATTAACCAACTGAGCGGAGTAATACTCCATTTTGCGACGGGTCATGCAGTAAGTAACCATCGTGGGTTTTGTTGTAGGGAATGCCAGCGGCTTCCACGCGGGCGGTCACTTCGGCGAGCACAGAAGGATTCGGGTAGTCCACGGTCATGAAGCGCAGTCCCACCGCATCGGGCGGAGGAGGAGGCGCGCCGCGTCCGTTCCAGGTGTTGAGACCGATATGGTGGTGGTATCCGCCTGCAGAGACGAATGCCATGCCGATTCCTTTGGAAACACCCATCACATCGAAGCCAAGCACACCGTGATAAAAGCCTACAGCTTCCTCAATGTCGCGCACATGCAAGTGGACGTGTCCCATACGAGTCTCAGCAGGGACTTCCACATCGAGGCGGTCATCTTCTTTGATGTGGGTGAAAAGCGCATCGACATCGAGCGCTTCGCGTCCATCGCTCCAGCGACCGTCTGCCCAGCGGGCTTCGTAGTTGCCGTCTTTGATCGTCCATGAACCATCTTCAGGCGATTCGCAATACAGTTCGATGCCGTTGCCTTCGGGGTCGCTGAGATATGTGGTTTTGGTCATGACATGGTCGGTGGGTGAGTTGGGGACTTTCAACGCAAACAAACGCGCCATGGCAATCGCAAGCTCGCGGCGATTGGGGAATACGATGGCGAAATGATACAAGCCTGTGCCGCCGCGATAGCGTTTGAGATTCGGTTCTTCAGTGAGTTGAAGGAGATCCGCGCCTCCAGCGCCGAGACCGGCTTTGTTGCCTTCGCGCCAGTGCAGTTTCAACCCGATGGCTTTTTCGTAAAAGAGAATCTGATTCTCCAAATTGGCAACCGTCAGAGAGACGTGCCCCATTCGGGTGGCGGGGTGAACCGAGTATTCCTGCTTTGCGGGTGAGTTTGTTTGAGTTGACATGTATACCTTTATCTTTCGTCCATGATTCTAAGCCTGCATATTAGATGACTTAAACACGGAAATACTTTCTTTGGTTCGGGTTAAAACCCAAGTTCTTCTTTCACCAGAACAATGGTGATGCGCCCTGGCATATCACGAGTTAGAACCAATATCTTGTTGAGCGAACTGTTAACACCATAGGCTTCTTGCATGCGGGCATCTTCAAGCGGATGACTGTATTCTTTGATGCGGCGGAAGCCTTCGTTTAGATCGCTGACAATCTTTTGTGTTCCGACCACCCAGACCACTTTCCCTGCGCCATAGGTATAGGAGGAAATTTGGCTGCCTGTGCCTGAAGCCGTAAGCACTTCACCTGCTTCTGTAATCGCATGGACGCTGCCAACAATGTAATCTGGAATTGTGCGCAGTTTGCGGATTTCGTCCGCTTGTGTTTTACGGTCTAGCGCCAGCACACGCGGGCGAACTGCATTATAGCGTCCAGATTTATCAAACTCGGCAGATAAGCCAAGCGCATCGAGAGTCTTGGACATGTTGGAATACACTTCTGCTCCTTGCGGAACCAGATCCAGAACCATGTGTTTGGCTTCTTCGCCGGTTTTGGCAATGAGCACTTTTATTCCATTGGCTTCCAAGGCTTTCGTCACTTTTTGAATCTGCACATCGCTTGCCAATTTTGCAAATTCACGATTTGGAGCCATACTGATATTCATTTCTTTTGTAACCATTCGAACCTTCTTTTCTTACAGCATTACATGGCACTTGCATCGTTCAGACGCAAGTGCCATGAGCTTTTCATCAAAAGACTACGCGATGATCTTAAGGGCGCTGCCCCAATTGGTGCCGAGGCTACCCTGCAACACGATGTGCAGCAATTGCATGCCTTCGATCTGGCGGGCGCGGCTCAGTGGACCTGCATCCACGGCGCGCATGCCACCGTCGGTGACGATCTGAGCGACCTTGGCTTTGGCATCGGCGTCATCCCCAGCGATGAAGACATCCAGCTTCTGACCTGCAACTTCACCAGCCACGAGAGTCCCAGCATACGTGGTGTTGAAAGCTTTGACGACCTTTGCACCAGCAACGAGTGCCTTGGCAAGATCTTCGGCTGAAGAAGAATCTGGCGCAGTGGCGAGACCATCGTAGGTGGAGTTGAGCGGGTTGGCAATATCCACAACGACTTTGCCAGCGAGTTTATTGCCGAGCTGCTTGGCAATTTCGATGTTGGTGCCGTACCAAACGGCGAGTACGACTACGTCACCGAGCGGGGTATCGAGTGTGCCAGCTTCGGCTTTCAAATCTGCTGCGGCTTTCTGCGCGGTTTCGGGGTTGGCATCCACAAAGGTCACCTTGTGTCCGCCTGCGATGGCGCGAGTTGCGATCCCGCGTCCCATGTTACCTGCACCAATGATTGTGATGTTCATGTTTTAGTTCTCCTATTTGAAGTTAGATCTGATTAGGCTGCAAAGCGCCCGTAAGCGACGAAGATAGATAATGCAAGCAAAACGATGTTCACCGGAATGACCTGGTATTCCTTCTTCGGCAGGTGTACGGTGAAAATGGCAAGCACCTGAATGATCGAAAGACCTACAGCGGCAAGCGGCGTGAGCCACGGCAGAATGCCAGTGAGCATGGGGAGGATCATCCCCAGTGCGCCGAGCAATTCAGGGATACCCACCGAGCGGATGTAGGTGGCACTCTGTCCGTGTGCCCAGGTCATCTGCGGGTTTTCGCGCACCTTGTCTGGAGTAAAGGTCTTCATGCTGGCAGCCATGCCATACATGCCTGCCAGTAAAACTTGAGCGATCCATAATGCGATGTTCATCTTGACTCTCCTTGAGTTGTTTGATAATATACGTTTGTTGTTTATGCAACATATGTTGCCTAATTTACCAATCCCCGTTTTGAAAGTCAACCAACAAAGATTTTCAAATGTTGACTAAGCAACACAGGAGTAAAAATGTTGCCTAACCCAAGAGAAGAAGAAAAACTTGACCCCCGCGTCAGACGTACCCGCAGCTTGATCCTGCAATCCTTTGAGTCTCTCCTCGCTGAGAAGGGATTCGAAACCATCTCCGTACAGGATGTAACCGACAAAGCCCAAGTCAACCGTGCCACGTTCTATGCCCACTTCCCCGATAAATATGCTTTGCTTGATTATTCAATCCAAAAAGCGTTCATGGCGGAGATCGAAAAACGGACATTGAATGTGTGTAGTTATTCTCCTGATAATTTGCGGAATTTGATCCTTGCTGTAGTTGAATTTCTCACACGCCTGCATACTGGCTGTGCTCAACCACACCAACATTTTGAGTCTCTAATTGAAGGCACGATCAAAAAGCAAATATTCGATCTGCTTTCGTATTGGCTGCGGAAGTCCAAAGTCCCCACCGAAATTCCTGCCACCGTTGCCACCTGGGCGATCTATGGGTTGGCATCTCACTACAGCCACATGAAAAAACGCCCCGCCCTCGAAAAATTCGTGGACGAAGCGTTTCCGCTCGTGGCGGTCAATTTGGAACAATTTGCGTAATTTGTATGTAGGGGCGGGGTCTCCCCGCCCAATAATGTAATTGCAAACGAAAAGGGCGCGGAATTACCACTCTGTGGCACAAGCCGCGCCCCTACGTTTTAACCTAACGACCGTTTGAAATTCACAAAAGCATCTTCTTCAGAGGGGTCAGCACCGTACGCCATAGCGAGATAATACGCCATGTAATCACCGAAGATGATCAACGTCCACAAATGAGCAATGACCGAGTCGCCGCGGGCTTCGATCACATCGGTGTTCAAGGCTTCAAGCATGAAGGCTTGACGCATCAGATCAGAACGCAGTTTGTTGCGCGGATGGTCGCTGGGCGCTTTCATGAACAGAGTCATGGTGTGCGCATTGAGGGTTGGGTTCGGGTTGATGGTGGCGATCAGCGTGTTGTGCGTCGCTTCGGGGATGATCTCGAAGTTTGCCCCTGCTTTTGCCAGCTGATTGATCTGAGTCTTCCAGCGATAGGCTACAGGGGCGAGGCGCTCTGTGCCGACGAAGGTGACCCAACGCCCAACTAGTTGACCTGCATAACGCTTGGCAGGGTTCTTCGCTGCTATCACCTCAGGGACGATGTGTTGCTGGGAGCGTTTCATCATTGCCACGGCTTCGGCAACGTCTGCACTGGGGTCGGGGATGTAGCCGAGGCGGGCAAAGAGGGCGAGGGTTAGTGCGAAGGGATAGGCGATGGCGGTTGTGTCCATACCGGAGTAGGTGAAGTTCCAAACGGGCAGATTGCTGGCTTGGGCGCGCTCTGTCAGTTTGCCGCCAGTGGAGATGACGATGATCTTGCATCCGTTTTTCAGTGCGGATTCAAACGCATCCAACACTTCTTCTGAATTGCCAGAATGCGAGAGACAGACAACCAGAGTCTTGTCAGTGGCGGAGGCGGGCAGTCCGTAGCCGCGGTGAACGATTCCGGGTAGTTTAAGGCTTGAGAAAACAGAAGCAACTACCAGTTCGGCAGCCGAGCCGGAGTCTCCCATCGCGCTGAGAATGATGTTGTGGATGTCATCCAGTTTTGGAAGCGGCAGAGTCTGCGCCAATTCCCATGCGCTTTGCAGTTGATCGGGCAAGCCGTCAATTTGGGCGCGCATGTTTTGCTTATCGATTTGTTTGAAGAGGTCGAGGTCGTCTAGGTTCATAATATCCATGACTCCCTGAGCGATAGCGAAGGGTCTCTGGGATTGTCGTAGAGATCCTTCGCTTCGCTCAGGATGACACTAACTCGCGTCCTTAATAAATTTCGTCAGATCCTTCTTCATCTGCTTGAGCGAAGGCATGTGGACGTACATCATGTGCCCTGCTTCGTAATAGCCCATGCTGATGTTGCCGCGTAATGATTCATCGAGCGCGAGATGATTGAAGGTGTACTCGGTGGCGAAGTAAGGTGTGCCGAGATCGTAGTAGCCGTTAGCAACGAAGACCTTGAGATATTTGTTGAAGGTCATCGCGGCGCGCAGCGTTTCAGCGACGTTGACATATTGATTCTCAAAATAACTGTACGACCATTGCCGCCAAACTTTGTCGCTCAAAATTTCGTAGATGGAGTCGGTTTCAAATTTGAGTTCGGTGCGGATGTAGTCGTTGAACGCCGCTGTGTATGGACCATTGACCTGCGCGAAGAGCGGATCGTACTCAAAGGTTTCGGTCACGCCGAGGCGGTCGATGCCGGTATAGCGGCTATCGAGGCGACCGACGGTCTTGCCTTCATCGCGCAAAAGTTCTTTGAAGAAGTGGAAGGTGTGAATGCGCAAGTTTCCGCGTTCGATGAAATCTGCTGAGATGCCGGTGAGGTGAGCAAGTTTCTCAGCAACCTTTCTTCTTTCCTCTTTCGTAAGCGCCCCATCTTTCATCAAAGCTGTGGCATATTCGCCCAGTGCAAATTCTTCCGACTCTTTTAGCCAATCTTTGAGCGGTTTCTTTTTATCCAACTTGCCGTGATACCACGCAGTAGCCGTGTAACCCGGCACAAAGAGAATGTAAGGCAGGTCGTTGTTGTGATTGAAATCCACTGTGGCGAAATCGAGTACCGATGACACGAGCATCAATCCGTTCAACAACATGCCATGACGGTCTGCCAGATAGCCAGAGAGTCCCGCCGCGCGCGTGGTGCCGTAGGATTCGCCTGCGAGGAATTTGGGCGAGAGCCAGCGGTTGTAGCGCGAAGTGTAAAGCCGAATGAAATCACCCACCGAGGCGATGTCTTTTTGGAAGGTATGAAACTCTTTCGACTTCTCGCCTTCCACGGGGCGGCTGTAGCCGGTGCTCATCGGGTCAATGAAAACCAGGTCGGTTTCATCGAGCACAGAAAATTCGTTGTCGGTCAATTTGAAGGGCGGCTTGGGCATCTCGCCGTCATTGGTCATCACCACGCGGCGCGGACCGAGCACACCGAGGTGTAACCACACGGATGAAGAGCCGGGTCCGCCATTGAAGGAAAACGTGATCGGGCGTTTGGTTTTATCTTTTACGCCATCCATTGTGTAGGCAGTGAAAAAAATCTGCGCGCGCGGCTTTTCGATCTCACCGTCTTTTTCGTTCACTTCCTCTTTCAAAACCATCGTTCCGGTCGTGACGGTGTACTTGATGGTCTTGCCACCGATCTTGACCGAATGTTTGGTGGTGACGATATTATCTTTCGGAGTTGCTTTTTCGTCTTTCTTCTCTTCGTCTTTCTTTTTTTCTTCAGCCATGCGAGTCTCCTTTATGAGCGATATTCTCTACTTTACAAACCGCCATTCTTCGTCATTGCGAGCCGCCGCTCTTGCCCTTTGGCGGTGAAGCAATCTCAACATCGTGGCTTGGATTGCTTCGGGCAAGAGCAAGAGCGCCCTCGCAATGACGGGGGTGCGGTATCGAAAAATAATACAAACGTTCCGAGATGGTTTGAATTTCAGGGACGATTGATTTTAGTACAAAGAACGACAATAATTCAACAGGAACCAAAAGAAGATATGCGATATCAGCCCAAAGCGGATTTTGGATGTGCTTCGCCAGCCATTTTCCGAGGACATCATACACCCGCCGCATCATTCTGTGACTTGGGGTTGATACGCCCATCCAAGCAATTTCCAACGCCTTGAGCCTCTGCAACTGACAATTGACCCGCAAGGTTTTTCCATTCGCCAAAGTCACCTCTTGCGAACCGACGAAGCGTGGATGTCCCTTCGCGGCGGCGGTGGCGATGTAGCAATTGGGTGGCTCGGTGGGTAGGGTGTTATAAAGCTCAAACATTTTCAAGATGTTGAAGCGCAAAGCGAAAGCATACGCCGAAAACCAGGTGAAGATACCAAGTCCCTTTGCAAAAGAAAACTTGGTTTCGTAGTGTTTCAAAAGCCAGCGAGAAGCTTGGAAGGCAATAAGGAAAGACCAAAAAGGAGAAGCGATGCCAAAGATGGCTAGCACGAAGAAAAATCCCCATAGCACAAGGGCTAGGATGATCAATCCAATGATGATCCCAGCCAGCCGATACCTTTTGAAAAATTTATCCAATTGAGGTCTCAGCCAAGTGTATAGTTTTGGCAACAGCAGAGGTGCAGAATACGAAAGGATAACAGCCAAAAGCGCAGGCGAAAGGCTGAATGTAGCCAGGAACGATAAAATGCTGTATTGCAGAGCAAGGAGTGTTCCGCCATAGATGCCAAGCCGAATGATCATTGAATCGGCAAATTGTTCACTGTCCCATAATAGCAAGAGATAACTGAGAATGGCATACACGAGCAAGGGGAAGAATCCCCAGGAAGCCTCAGGCAAAAAGAAGAGATAAAGATACGATGCAAACCTTCCATCCTGCCATTCAGGTTTCATCAGTTCAACAAGCGAAAAATTAAAGATCGGCGCAGCGACGATGAAAAGCCCAAAGAGAACGCGCTTCCAGGTTGTATCTAACAATGGTGGAACATTACCTTCCCCGCTTTGTTCTTGAACAGTCTCTTCCATGCAAGGCTCCTGTTATTTGATCTGATTCACCAGCGCGTACACTTCCTTTTTGTTCCACCCGCTTTGCTCGGCTAATTCCGCAGAAATATCTTTGGCAGATTTCCCAGCCGCCAACTCTTTCTGGATGACATCAATCAATTTTGACTCCTCCCACTTTTCACTTTCTTCTTTCTTCTTTCCTTCGATCACCAACGTAAATTCGCCACGCGGCTCTTTCGTCTTGAAGTACTCAATCGCTCCGCTCACATCTCCGCGCCAGAATTCTTCGTACATCTTCGTCATCTCGCGCGCCACGCAGATGCGGCGATTACCAAGGACGGCGCGCAGGTCTTCGAGCGAGTCAACGATGCGGTGCGGGGTTTCGAGAAAAATGAGCGTGTAAGACAAGTTACTAACTTGTCCAACAAAATTATGCCGTTCGCTGGATTTGTGGGGAAGATAGCCAAGGTACAAAAATGAATCCGTGGGCAGACCAGAAACGGTGAGAGCGGAGATCGGGGCTGAGGGACCAGGAACAGGTCGAACGTCGAAGCCTGAGGCGAGGGCGGCTTGCACGAGTTCATAGCCGGGGTCGTTAATGGCGGGCGTTCCTGCATCTGAGACGAGGGCTACGTCACCTTGTGCTAATTTTTCAAGGATGAAATCTTGCTTGGTGAGTTTGTTGTGTTCAAAGTAACTGGTGAGTGGCGTCTCAATATTGAAGTGCTTGAGCAAGGAGCCGGTGTGGCGTGTATCTTCAGCGGCGATCAGAATTGCTTCGCGAAGAACCCGCACCGCACGCGGACTCATATCTTCAAGATTTCCAATTGGAGTGGCGACAAGATATAAAGTTCCCATGCAAATAATTATCTCACGAAATAAAAATCGGGCGATTGCTCGCCCGATTTTGTTTATCCGCCGCAGCCCTTAAGCTGGATTTTTATTACCTTACAGGATGCCTTTTCAGGTGGCTGTTGAACACAGCATTGATTGGCTGCATTGTAGGTGCTATCTGTTGAGCATTGAGAAAGTTCTTCAGGTTTTAATTCAACGGGTTCACAGACTTCAAGATCTACAACAGCAAAGCTGGGACCAGTACAAGAGACGACCTTTTCACCGTTCTTAATCGCTTCCTGACGACACTTCGCTCCGGCTGTGCTTGAATCTAAAACTGTAAATGTTGCGTGATCTGCCATACTTGAATAGGCATATGGAATCTTCTGTGTACAGAAATTATCGGTTTCTTTTCCAGCAGGGGCAGGGAAGGAAACGTCGGCAGAACAAGCGGGTGCTGAAGCGGGGCCAGAAGCTAGAGTCGCTTCGGAAAGAGTAGCAGTGACCACAACCAAGACCGGTGTTGAAGTTTCACTTACTTCTGTAGAGGCTACATCTGTTGTAGAGGTTGGCGAGCTGGATGCAAATAGCTGATTGCGGAGCAGAAATACTCCAACTATAGCTAAGAGCAGAATCACACCGCCTACTGCCAGTCCAGTGGTTTGACCGCGAGATAAGGGCTTTGAATTGGAAGGCAGGCGTGTACGTCCATTCATGGTGTGGAAGGTAATATCGCCCGGCGTACCAAATGCCACCGTATTCAATGCTTTTGCCAATTCAATGGTGTTGGCGTACCGTTGAGTCTTGTCTTTTGCCATCGCTGTTTTGATGATGGCATCTACATCTTCAGGGAGGTTGGGAAGTACTTTAAGAATTTCGGGCACTGGCTCGGTGATGTGTTTGACGACTACACCCATGGGGGTATCAGCACTGTAAGGCTGATGTCCGCTTAACATTTGGTAGACAATCACACCCAAGCCATACACATCACTGCGTTGATCGATCTCATTCCCTTGAGCCTGTTCAGGACTCATATAAGCAGGAGTCCCGATCACACCACTGCCGGTCAGATTGCTGCTTGACTCAGATAATTTAGCAACACCGAAGTCGGAGATGAATGGTTCGCCATCGTCATTAAAGAGAATATTGTCTGGCTTCAGATCACGATGGATAACACCCTTGCGATGGGCATATGCCAAGCCCTGAGCGATCTTTTCAATGATCTTTGCTGTCTCATCTATTGGAATGCTGCCTTTTTCGATGAGATCGGAAAGGGAGCCGCCCGTCATGAAGCGCATGACAAAATAGGGCTGACCATCAATATCGCCTACATCATATACAGGCACAATGGCTGGATGTTCCAACGAGGCGATCATCTTGATCTCACGTTCAAAGCGTTCGCGGAATTGAGGGTCGTGCATCATTTCGCGCGGCAAGACCTTGACGGCAACCTCGCGCCCCGAGTTGGGGTCAACGGCGCGGTAGACCGTAGCCATACCGCCGCGTCCGAGTTCTGATTTAACTTCGTATCGACCGATTTTTTCTGGAAGTGGCATAGAGCAAGTATAAACCAGCCAAAACAGGGGCGCAAGAAGATTCACCCATTTGTAATAAAAAGACAACTGCCATTTGGCAGTTGTCTTTTTATTGATTTATTACTCTATGGCTAGTTCATACTCGCCAGATTCTTCTTCGACCGCCATCACAGGCTCTTCACTTGCTTTTCGATCGAGGAATTGCAGGCTTTGGGCAATGATCTTGGTGTAGTACCTTGTTTCGCCGCTTTCCCGATCTTCGTACTTATCGGTTTTCAAGCGACCTTCTACGAAGACCAAGCTGCCTTTTTTCAAGTATTCTTGGCAAACTTCACCCAGCCTTCCCCATGTTTCGATGTTGACCCATTCGGTGGTCTCTTTGGTTTCGCCGTTTCTGTCTTTCCAGCGGTTGCTGACGGCAAGGCTGAAGTGACAGACCTTCTTGCCAGTGGGGGTGTATTTACTTTCAGGGTCTTTCCCCAAACGACCGATCAACTGAACTCTGTTTAATGCTGGCATGGCGGCACCCCTTTGGTTTGAGTGGCTTTTAGATGCTGTGTACGTGTCATAATTAGTCTCCTTTTTATCTAAAAGAACAGGTTGATATTTTCCCGGCAAAAGCCAGGTTGTTGAACAGGGTTATACTTAGATTACCCTGCGCTTTCCGTATTGGTGGACTCGGTGGTGGTGGCGCTGCCTTCAGCAACTGCCTTCTTGAGGACGGGCATGCCGGTCTTCATTTCGACCACATTGTAACCAGCGGGTACGGCATCAAGAGCGCCTTCCTTAACCTCTTTAGCGAAGAAGAACATCTTGCCGCGAGCGTGAAGGTAGTAGGTAGTTCCTTTTGAGTTGGTGTATCCGAAAGCCATTGTATTTCTCCTTTTGTCTAAATTCTGATAAAAGTGTAGAACAAAATTTCTAGCCTGTCAAGTAGTACTTTTGTTAATGTATAGACAAATTGGAGCCTGACTTGAAAATTGTCTCCTCTCTCTCTGACCTAAGAGCCGCCCGCCTCTCTCTCGACGGGACGGTGGGTCTTGTTCCCACGATGGGGTATCTTCACGAGGGGCATTTATCGCTTGTCTCTCATGCCAAAGCTGAGAACCGGCATGCCATTGTCACCATTTTCGTCAACCCTACCCAGTTCGGACCGAACGAAGACCTCTCGAAATATCCTCGTGACCTCGAACGTGATTTAGACCTTCTGCGCCCTCTCGGCGTAGACGTGGTTTGGACGCCCACAGCGGAGGTGATGTATCCGTCTGGCTACCAAACCTGGGTGGAGGTGGAGGCGTTGACGAGTCCGCTGGAGGGGGTGATGCGACCGGGTCACTTCCGCGGGGTGACGACGGTGGTGGCGAAACTGTTCAATGCCACCCAGCCGACGAAGGCATATTTCGGTCAAAAGGATGCGCAACAGGCGGCGGTGATTCGCCGCATGGTCACTGACTTGAACTTTCCGCTTGAGATGGTGATCTGCCCAACCACACGCGAGGCGGACGGGTTAGCCATGTCCAGCCGGAATAAGTATTTGAGCGAAGCCGAGCGCAAAGGCGCAACGGTGTTGTTTAGGGCGTTGAGTGCGGCGAAGGCATTGTATGAAGGTGGGGAGCGCAATGCTGAGACATTAAGAGGAAAGATGAAAGAGGTGCTAGCGAGTGAACCGCTAGCACAGATGCAATATGTCTCTTGTGCCGACTATGACACTTTGCAAGAGTTAGATGCCGTGACTGGCAAGGCTCTGCTCTCGATGGCGGTCTATTTCGGAAAGACCCGCTTGATCGATAACTTTGTATTGGGGTAAACGTAAGGGCGAGGCTTTGTGCCACAGAGTGGTATCTCATCGCCCTATAATTATGAATAAAAAAATTCTAAAACTAATCGTATGGTTTCTGCTTTCTATATTAACTATATTTATCTCGTTGGGACTATATGGTTTATATGATGTTATGCATCCACCGAGAAAGATACCCCCAGGAACAACATTAAGAGAGCAGAATATCCAGTTTCAGCGAATCGACTTGCAAACTGAAGATGGAATCTTTCTGGCAGCCTGGTATACACCGCCAAAGAATGGTGTAGTGGTTTTGTTGGCACATGGATATGGAGATAACCGCCCTGAATGGGTATATGCTTTTCTTGTCAAAGCAGATTTTGGAGTGCTGGCATGGGATGCCCGTGCTCATGGTGAAAGTGGCGGTGAGATTTCAACATTAGGGTATCGTGAAATTTTAGATGTAAAAGCTGCACTGGATTTTGCATTGAATCAAGATGGAGTGGCACATGTTGCAGGTTGGGGTGGCTCAATGGGTGGTGCAACAATGATTCGGGCGGCTGCGGAATACCCACAAATTGAAGCGTTGGTGGTGGATAGTGCTTTTTCTTCTCTCGAAGCGGAAGTAGATTTTCTTGCCCCATACCCAATTCTTAACCCGCTAGCAAAAATTTTTATGCCAATCGGTTTGGGCGTAGATCTGGATGCTGTTAGCCCGGCAGGGGTAATTAGCAAAATCAGTCCGCGCCCCATATACATTATCCATGGGTTGAAAGATACAGTGGCTTCACCCGAATCGGCACAGATATTATTTGATGCAGCCAATGAGCCTAAGACCCTGTGGTTACAAGAAGATGCGATTCATTTAGGAATTCATATGCAAAACCCTGCACGATATGAAAGGCGGGTAATTCGTTTTTTTGATATGTATTTATTGAAGAAGTAAGATTATTTTTGAACTTCTTTTTTTCTAAGAACCCATAGCATAATCCCCCAGCCAATCACTCCGCTTACTGCATTATTGATCATAAAATTAAGTAATCTTGCAAAATTGAAACCCGTTGTATTAATATTAATCATTGCCCATACGAGAATACCAATAATTAATCCAATAACAACTAAACCTTTACCAATGCGAAGGAATATTTGCATAAAATCAAGAGTTTCTTCCTTTGAGAAAACCAAAAGTGTAATTGATAAACTTACTACGATGCCAACAATCAAGCCAGTAGTAATTATAAAAAATAAAAACACTGCTAAAACAGGACTGTCTCCTGTTCCAGATATTGGCATTAAAAATGCATATCCAAGTGCCCAAACAGTAAAACTACTTATCCCGCCAATCAACCACCCTCGAGTAATTTGAGCAATGATATTTCTTCTCTTTTTAACTTCTATTTGAGGTGATAGTGCCCATGCGATAATTATTCCACTAATCAACCAGCTAAATGTTAAGTAAATTGTCCAATGTATATTAAAAGATTTCAAACCGGCAATCAAACCTACTGACCAGCCAAGCGGTATTAAGATAATCGAGAGCTTGGTGTTCAGAATTTGTTCTTTCCATAATGCCCATGCTAAAAAAACGCCACCTATTACACCTCTTAAGATAAAACCAATCATTAAATCCTGTATTCCGCTACTAGCCAAACCAATTGCACCAGATATGCTCCAACCACCTACTAATAATAGATAAGATGTTTTACTTTTTATAACCTTTTCTTTTTGTAATACCCAAGCAATACTTGTACCTGCACCCGCCCCACCAATTAAACCGCCGATAAATAAACCAATAAGAGCGGTTGCTCTAACGGCATTATAAAAAGATGGAAGGTCGAATAAGATGCCATAGAAGGCTTCAATTAAACTTCTAATTACTTTGCCAATTTCAAGACCAATTTCCTCGCCCAATGCCCAATTAATTGACCAGCCTAGCAACATCCACAACAATGATTCCCATTTTAGAGTATGAATTGAATTTCGATAACTTTTCGAAATCAGATTTGGGTTTTCTTGCATATTTCCCTCCGTTTTGTTTTTGAAAAGCAGGTTTCATAGCACGTCAGATGCAATAGAACGCCAATTTTGGTTGGAGATAATACCTTACCTTGGCAGGCATTTTAATTGCCTACCAAGGTTTTGAGATTAACTAACATTACAATGACCGATACTGGTTCAATATCAAAAAGAGATACTAAATATCCTGTCAAAGTATTGACAACCATAAACAATACTTACTGCGTTGCTTTTGCTTCGCAAGTTACGGTCCCCATTTCATGTTTTGTACACTTGGTACAAGCGAGATCATAATTTTCTGACCGTCTGTATAGTAAAGCTGTGCTTCGCCGCCAGAATAGACTTGTTCACTTCCATTGGCGATGATGACGAAACTCGCATCAGGTGCCCAGAGCGCTTCATTCATGGAGGTAAATGTTTCTGGGCGGAGGACAGTTCGACCTGTTACGCCATCAGGCGCCGAACGGACGAGTTGCAGTGGCGGACGATTGACCATATCCCCTGTGTTTGGAATACTCGCATAAAAATAATACAGCTGACCATCTGGCGCGATAAATGGATTATCGCTGACTTCAACCGGGTCGGTTTCATAATCTCCAAATAACAATGGGTTTACTTTGCCGGTGTTCATGTCCACGTGCCAGAGACCGGCGGCAAACATGCCAAAGGTGGGGCTGCCTGTATATAAACTAGATGCATCAGCGCTTAGTGAGTAATCTCCGCAACAGATGATTGCCCGTTGTTCGTTATCGAGTCGAGTTAATGTACCGCTGCTGATGTCATAAATTCCAGTGGAGGCGCCTTCGTAGTATCCTAATGTGAGGATCAATTTATTTTCATTGGCTGTGTACATTTCGGGCCAGTACAGTTCTTCGGGAATGATGAAGCCTTGCCCAGGGTCGTTGACTTTATCTTCCAGTACGCGGTTAATTTGCCCGCTGGTGAGAGAGTAAAAATTTAAACCTTGGTGACCGAATGCAATGGTTTGTCCGCTGGGAGAAAAGACCGGGCTGATAATGCGCGTTAGAAACATGTTGACTTCATCTTGCGGACCTGCATCGAAGATCATGTAGCGGTTACTGCCATCCGCATTGGCAAGGTAAAGTTGATGGTTGGTGAGAAAAACGATTCTCCCGTCTGCAAGAGAAACATCGAAGTCTTCTACTTTGGAGGGTTCGAAGGTTAGTTGAGTCATGGTCTTGCCATCTTTTTCCAAACGAAAGACTTGTGTGATCTGGGCAGAGTCAGGAGCAAGATAATAAATGGAGTGTGGCAAAAGGCTTGATGTGGAATCAACAACAACCGGCGTGGAAGGAGCCGGAATGGACGTCAATGCAGAAATGGTTGCGGCAACGATCGTTTCCACGTTGGCGGGTTGTTCTGCTGGTGTTGTTAATGGATTGGCGCATGCAAGGGCAAATAATAAAAGAGCAAGCAACGCAAAGATTTTTTTGTTTTTCATAATCACCTCGTTAAACAAAACAAAGACGTTGTACCGGCTGGAATGTTCCTGCTGACACAACGTCTTTGTTGATGCACGCTTTACACTTGTTCAAAATGACTGACAGGCACCACAAAAACAGTGGCGCGTTTTTTATCCCCTTTGGATGGCAACGCCTTGCGGACAGTTTCAATCACAGCGTCCACTTGGTCATCCTCAACGCCGAGGAGCATAGTGACGACCCCACTGCGCAAAAAGCCGCCGGTAGAAGCCACACGAGTCACGCGGAAACTAGCAGCCGTAAACGCCTGAGTTAGGGTATCGGCGTCATTATCGTGTACGATGGCGATGATCATTTTCATGGGAGGTTCTCCTCTTTAGATTCTAAATTTGTTCGAAGCGTTCCACGGGCAATGCAAAAACGGTTGCGCCGCCTACGGTAACAGGAACCGGTGCAGGCATGGGCATGGGCGAACCTTCGAGAGGCAGCGTCATATACTCAATGCGCTGACGGCAGGCTTCGTGCAAAACCTTCAATGAGTCTTGCAACTTATCAGCGGGCAAACCTACCAGCATGGTGGCGTTGCGCCTGCCTAAGAAACCACCTGCACTCGAAAGATAGGTGGATGATGCGCCGATCTTTTGCAAGGCTTTGGTGGCAGCATCGAGGTCTTGTTCTTGCACCACAGCCATTAATAATAAAAAGGTTGGTTGCTCCATGACTCTTCTCCTTCAATCATAATTTGATTGAATTGGATTTTAGACCTTGCGCTTCTTTCTGCGCCCGGGCTTGATTCTGTTTCGAGGATTTTATCTCTGCTTTGATATTATCATCACTCGGGGGATGCTTCAACCTAGAACCTGTGTGATATGAAAAAGCAGCCACAGAATGTGAACTCTGTGGCTGCTTTTATAAACGATCACTTTTTGTCGATGGGGTCAAGCCCATAGGCGCGGACGACTGGTGTAACGACCATGATGCCGGTATCGGGCTTGCTCAAGTCACCGACCAGCGTTTGAGTGACTTCGAGAAGTTTATCAACCATGGCGTCATCGTGGACAACGGTAAAGACCGTGCGGTTGAGGGTTTGCGGGGCTTCGTAGAAATCATCCAACGAAGGGATGAGCGGAAGATCATCGCGCATGCCTTGCTTCTGGCGGAATCTGCCCATGCCCGAGCTGAACAAGACGGTTGCGCCTTCCACACCGGCTTTGTTCCAGGCTTCCAGAAGTTCTTCCAATAGGTCGGGGTCGTGCAATACGAGCGTAACGAGATACATAAATTAGGATGCCTCCGATGGTTTCTCTTTTTCGATTTGTGAAGCGGGTGTATGTTTCGGGGCTTCCCGAGCAAACAGCCCGCGTAGAATAGGAGGTGTAATTAAAGTGGTTACTACTATCATAACCACAATTGCAGAAAATTCAGCATCAATGACCAACCCCTGTCGCATACCAACACTGGCAACAATCAACCCAACCTCGCCGCGTGAGATCATGCCTGCGCCCAGTTGAGTCGCTTCATGCGAGGTGAGTCCTCCCAGTTTGGCGCCCCAACCCGAGCCGAGCCATTTGCCAGCAATGGCAATCAAGATGATGGCTATTGTCATGAGAAATGCATCGGCGTGGAAATCACGCAGGTTGATGGATAAGCCAATGTTCACGAAGAAGATAGGCACAAATAACCCATATGCCAAGGCGTGGACTCCGGCTTCGATGCGTTCTTTCTCTGGGGTACGTGCCAACATCAGCCCGGCAAGGAATGCGCCTGTGATGGCTGCCATGCCGCCGAAGGCTTCAGATGCAATTCCATACGCAAGCATGATGACTAGCGATATGGTCAATAGCCCCTGACTGATGGGCAAGTGCGCCACGCGGCGGATGATCCATGGCAGTGCCCAAATGCCGAATAAGGCAGATGCCACTAGAAACAACACCATACGCAGGATGATCAGGAAAATATCGGCGGTGCTGCCTGCATCTCCTTGTAAGGCAAGAAAGACCGAAAGCAAAAGGATGATGAGGATGTCGTCGAACACGGCGGCGCCGAGCAAGCTCAAGCCCACACGGCTGCGCAAGACCTTCATTTCGATCAAAGTTTGGGCTGAGATACTGACACTGGTGGCACCCAACGTGAGCCCAAGAAAGATCGCGGCGGGTTGTTCAAAGTTAAAGAGCAAGCCAGTCCCCCATCCTAAAAGGACAGGAGCAACCACGCCCATCAGTCCTGCCAGTGCAGCCACGCGTGCATTCTGGCGCATCTCACCAAGATGCAGTTCCAGACCAGCGAGGAACATCAATAACAACACACCGAGTTCGCCGAGTTTGGTGATGGTCTCCGTCAACTCGTGTTCGATGAATGGCAGGTTGAGGATGTTGATGATCGATGGACCCAACAGAATTCCTACCAGCAATTCGCCGAGCACCGAAGGTTGACCGAGGCGAATGCTGAAATATCCTGCCATCTTGGCAGAGAGCAGGATCACTGAAAGTAGAAAAGCAAGTTGAAGAAATAGAGTCATGGTTCACCTTGAGATTTTGTATACCATGAACTTTTTTTGTTAAGATTAATTCCACTTTAAATAAAAAGTGACAGTCATCATAGAAATGACCGTCACTTGCTTTGAAATGTTTATCTCTTCCTATTTAAATATTCTTTCACCTCAATCATCGGCGGACGTTCGTGTTCAGCAATCTGTTCCACGTCGAGAAAGTAGCCTTTGTTATCGTGGCGGATCATTTTCATTGAGCGGTTCACATCTTCCAATACGGCACGACCGAAGCGTTTTTCCAATTTGCGTATCACGGTTTGGATGATGGCAAAGGACATTTTGCTCAACGCCTCCAAATGCTGGTTGTGATGGATGCGTTCGAGCAAATCCACCTGGGCGATGGATTCCAAATGAAATTTCTCGAAGATGTCGATCAACAAACCAGTTTCCACTCCGTAGCCTGAATAGAAGGTGACTTGTTCCAAGGCTTTGCGTCTGCCGCCGTATTCGCCCGAAAGCGGTTGAACCACACCAGAAAGTTCCGGGTAAAACAAATTCAGCAATGGGCGCGCGGTCAACTCGGTCACACGTCCGCCGCCGCCCGCTTGCATTTTTTGCCCCACCTTCAAAGGTCTGCGATAAAAGCCTTTTACCAATTGAATGGTTGGGTTGATCAACAACGGACCGATAATGCCATATACAAAACGCGGATGAATGTTGACAATGTCTGTATCGATCCATACGATGATGTCACCTTTGGTGACTAGTAAACTTTTCCACAGGGCTTCGCCTTTGCCACGGCGCGGTTCCATATCGGGCAATAGTTCTTGATGGATGTATACAGGCACGCCTTCTTTTTTCGCGATCTCACGTGTGCGGTCAGTTGAATTTGAATCGATCAACACGATCTCATCCAGCAGCGGAAAGCGCTGCATCAATTCTTTTTTCATGGTGCGAATCACTTTGCCAACCGTTTCTTCTTCGTTCAAGGCTGGCAATGCCAAACTGATCTTGACCCCTTGTTGCTTCTTTAGCGCAACCATCTCGCGCAAATTGCTGAACTCATCAGCATGAAAAGTATTCTCGCCAAACCATTTGTCGACAAGAATCGAAATGGCATCGAAGCTCAAGGTCTCATCGAATTTGACGTGCGGCAGAGGACGTCCGCTTTTGACGGCGATCACTGCGCAGGGCGCCTCATGTAAGAGACGGTCTGCTACTGCGCCAAGCGAAGCAGAACTCGTGATGGGTTGAATGGTGGTACCCAAAATAACCACATCCGATTTTTTGGCGTAATTCAAAATGACTTGCGCCGCATCTTCGGTGACCTCGAACTTTTTCTGCACTTCAGGGATTTGATACAGCACACGCTCTAGCGGTTTGAAGGGCGCATCGGTTCCTGCTTCGGGGTCTTCAGGTCTGCGGATGTGCAGGGATGTGACGCCTTTGGGATGCAAGCCCAAGCCCACACGCACTGCCAACTCGGCATGTGGACCGCCTCTTACTGGAACCAGAACCTGTTTCGGTTTACTGGAAATTTTCCCTCGCACCAGAGCCACGTCGCAGGGCGGACGGGAGAGCACGTCGCTGGCAGTGACGTGTAAAGCCTTGAGATGTGAATCAAACTCAAGACAAAGCAGATCCGGGTTTTCATCCTGAATCAAGATTGAAAGTTCTTCCCAAGGCTGATGCGAGACGATCACATGCGTTTTGCTGGTGATGCGTTTGTCTTTGCCGTAAATACGCAAGGTGCGGCGGACTGCACGAGCCGACGCGGCTCCTGTGCTAAGGGACTGCCCCTCAGGCACAACCACTACGCCAACCAGAATGATCTCGGCATCGAATTGACGGGCGGCATTGAGAGCGTGCAGACCGGGTCCATCATGAATGTAGGGAATAAGGATGGTGCGAATGGGTGCGAAGTCGGAATGGCGTTGCATGGTTCTCCTTTGTCTTTAGAACCTTTAGGGTCTAACTAATAACGGCTCGATATGTTGACGATAGATCACTTCCCAACGAAACGATGCCCGTGCCCGCATGGCAAGCCGTGCAGACATGGACGTTTGAAAATAATCTGAGAGCATTTTAGAAATATGCGCAGGGTCTTCATCGGGAGAGAAGAATTGAGCATCGTTCAAGCCTAACTTTCTGAGTGGCGGAATATCGGCACAAAAAGCAGGTAGGTGACTGAATGCGGCTTCGATGAGTGGAATGCCAAAGCCTTCTTCGCGACTGGGAAAGAAGAGCGCATCTGCCACGCGATAAAAATCGGCGATGACTTCATCGGGCAAAAAGCCATTGTGCAGTTCGGCAAGATAATGAGCAGAACCTTCCAAGCCCAATTGTTTGCGCAGGTTCGTAAGGGTTTCAAAATATTTGATGTTGTTGGCGTTGTGTGGTCCGAGTGGACCTGTCACAACCAAGGCTGCATGGGGAAAATCTTTTTTCAAAGCCGCCAGAGTCCATAAGGCGAGTTCGATGTTCTTGCGCGGGGTAATGCGGACGGGCAAAAGCAGAATCGGCGCGACATCGAGTACATGAGTTTTATTCAGCAACTCTTGAGTAAGTGCTTCAAGCTTGTAGAACCTGTCCATGTCCACGCCGTTGGGGATGACATGAATGGACTCTCTGTGGAGCTTCATCAAGCCCGCGAGTTCGTCTTGCCGCAGATTCGAAACGACGACGTGAGTTGTGTTGCCCCAATTGGTCTTGAGCAAATTCCACGGGTAGCCTTCGTGCAATTCCGGCAAATAGCGCGGAGTTGTCCATGCAAGGTCATGATGCCAGAGAATCAAACGCCGCAATTGATCTGCTTGATGAAGTTTGTGTAATGCGGCAGTGAGAGCCAGATTCTTATTGAGCGAACAGACGTTATGTGCGATCAACACATCCACGCCGATAAGAGCTTTTTTTATTTCATCTGCTAATTCGTCCCGCAGGGAATCGAAACTTGCCGGAACTTTGCCTTTATCAAGTTCTTGTTTGATGAGGTTGATGCGTTCATGGCGCGAATCTGTGAGAGGGATTTGCGTTAATGGTATCTCTGCGCTCATCGCTGCGCCGCGTGCTGCGATGAGCCGGACGGAATGTCCACTTGCAGACATGAGCCGGGCATGATGGGCGATAACACTTTCCACACCGCCGACGATAGGCGGAACAGAGTAATGCAGAATGGCAATGTTCATACTTGATAGCCCAAGCAATCAGCAATAATGGCTTCCAATCTGCGTTCAAGGATCGTGTAGGAGAAATATCGTTTTGCGAGTTTGTAGTTTGTTTCAGCCCATTCTTGTGATATCTCTGGATGTTTTAATGCGTTGCGCACAGCATCTAGGGTATTGGCGCTGATAAAACCATCGAACCAGACCGTGTGAAAGCCTTTGGGTTTGATATCTACTTCGTAAATGGAATAGTTATTGACCAGGATCAGCCGCTTGTAATAGACAGCCTCAAGGAAGGCATTGCCAAAACCTTCAATGCTGGAGGGATACGTCACCATATCGGCATGTGGGTAGACATCACCAAGTGTGTAAATTTTCTGTCCATCTTTGGTCGTGCCGCGATAGTCTTGCACTTGGTCTGCTTCAAAACGGACGGTGACGTCCAATAAGTGAGCATATTCGCGTACACGTTGTTCATAGTCGTTGCCTTCGTCACCGCTTGCATGCGAAATGATGAGTTTGGCGGGCAGGTCGAGTCGACGCATTAGCTCAATGGCATGCTCGATGCCTTTGCGTTGGATGACTCGGGTCGGTTGTAGAAAAAAGTATTCGCCGTTGCCAATGCCAAAGTCCGCGCGAACCGATTGAGTGTATTCATCAGGCGGAGGCGGCGGTGAGTCAAAATCCATCACGTTGGGGACGACTCGTGAGGTCACACCGTAGCGAGTGGCGATCTGTTGCGCCTGCACCGAATTGATGACCACATGCCGAACAGATGGCAAGGCAGGCGGAAATGCCGCGGCAAGATAATCGTTCACGCAGTTAACTTGAAAGCGTTGACGTTCCCAATGAAAGTCGTGATGATGCGCAATGGTTGGGTAGCCGGTCTCGGCAATGAATTCGGTGATCGCAAGCCCCAGCGGCAGGTTGAGCGGAATAGTCAACGCATTTTCGGTAACGAGAATCTCAAGGTTGAACTTGCGTGCAAATTTGTACAACTCTTCTTTAAAGTATTCTTTCAATTCATTAATGCGCTTGGTCATGGCAGGCGGGCGGACGTAGATCGAGAAGAAGTCCTTGTGCAAATGCGCCATTTCAGGGTGAGACTCGCGCGCTTCTTTTGTGACCGTCCAACTGCCGGAGTAAGCTTGTTGATTCAACTTGTCAATTTCGGGATGACGATAGAACGCCTCAGGCACGACGTGAGATGAATCAGCGCTGCGGTCACATTCGCCCGCAAAGTAAAAACACTTATGCCCCAGGCGTTCAAGCACGGTTGCCCACTTCTGTGTTTCAAGTGAGACTCCGTCTGTGCCAGCGAAACGGGTGGAGATAAAGCCGATGTTGTGAGAAGAAGGATTCATAGGTTGCCTCATGTGTCCCGTCATTGCGAGGAGGGCGATAGCCCGACGAAGCAATCCCATGACTATGTCGGAGATTGCTTCGCCGCAACGAACGCGGCTCGCAATGACGGGGTTAGGTTATTTTTGCCAGAGCACTTGATACGGCTCTAGTGAGATTTGCTTTTCATTTACTGAAAAAGAAATTGTCTTTGAACTAACGTTATGCAAACACAGCATACGCGCTTGACCATCTGGTGAAATTCGCTCTACGGCGAAGACGGCGGAATGAAGATCTTGGATGATTTGTGTCCCATGCGGGTCAAATGCAGGTGACGTGCTTCTGGTTTTTAGCAATTCACTATAGGTTGAAAAAACTTTGGATCGTAACGAGTTTTCGTCTGCAAGTTGACTTTGCAATTCATCGAACTGTAATTTCTCGCGGTTGATGCTGCGATTGCGCCCAGTTTGCTGCACGCCTTCCATCCAACCGCGTGAGCCGAAGAGACTGTGGAAGTAAATTCCCGGCACGCCGATGATGGATAGCATGATGGCTTGTGCGGCGATGAAGCGACTGACTTGAACATCAAACGGCTCATTCTCGCTCGGGCTTGATAGCGCATCGAAATAGTTGATATTCATCTCATACGGGCTCTGAGTCCCGTCCGCGTTGTGTTTGTACGAGATCAAGCCGCCATGTTCAATGACTTTACTCACCAACGAGTCGATTTCAGCGTCCGACAAAATTCCTCGGGCAGGATTCAGCCCAATCCCGTCGTGTGAGGCGAGGAAGTTGAAGAAGGTGGTTTTGTCCGAAGGCAACGTCAACGTCTTTGCCCAAGCGGATAAAGTCCGCGCATCGCCGCTGTGGAAAGTGTGGAGAGTCAGCGGCGGCAGGGCAAAGTTGTAAACGAGTTGGGCTTCGTTCGTGCCATCGCCGAAGTAGGAGATGTTATCGGGATGCGGCACATTGGTTTCGGTGATGAGATGCACATGCTGCGCGACTTCGTTGATAGCGGCGCGCAAAAATTGAATCACCGCATGCGTTTGCGGAAGATGAATGCAGGTTGTGCCGATTTCCTTCCAAAGATACGCGATCGCATCGAGGCGAATAAAAGTCGCGCCGCGTTCGATGTAAAGCAAAAGAATGTCAAGAATTTCGAGCAAGACTTCGGGATTTTTGAAGTTGAGATCGACTTGATCTGCGCTGAAAGTCGTCCACACTTTTTTCTCACTGGACGGAGTTTGGAACGTGGTTAATAAAGGCAACGCCCGCGGGCGGATAACTTGCGAAAGATCTGGTTCGCCTTCGATGGTGATGAAATAATTTTTGTAGTGAGGGTCATCTTGCAGAAATTTTTCAAACCAATCACTCTGAGATGAAATGTGATTGATAACGCCATCGAACATCAGCCTGAAATTTTGCATGGACGAAACATCGTCCCATGTGCCAAGCGCAGAATCAATTTGGCGATAATCCACGACGGAGAAACCGTCATCGGATGTCCACGGATAGAAGGGCAGGATGTGGATTCCGCTGATGACATCTGATAAATGTAAATCACAAAATGTCTTTAGCGTTTGCAAAGGCTTTTCATTTGCGCGTTGAGCTTGATCGCCGTAGGTAATGAGAATTGAATCACGCTCATTCAGTGTGGCATTACGCGGCTTGATACGCGGACGGTATTGATTTAGTAGTTGTTGGGTTTGTTCGAATAGACGCGCAGATACACTTTCCCCATAGATAAATGTGAGTAGAGTTAGAAGTTTTTCAGTCATCAGCCTCGTGGAAGATTTGGATTTGCATATGGGTGCTGAAATTTTTATACCATGAAATGAAATGTTTAGATTAAATCTGTTTTATAAAAGAGACAGTCACCTCGCAGGTGACTGTCTCTTTTATTCTTCTCTATTACATCTCAACGATACAAGGCGTTTCGTCTTTGATAATCACACTTTCGCCGTTCGCAAAGGTGACCGTCGTCTGCTCTTGTCCTCTTGCGATCGACATACCTTTGTATTTGATCGTCACTGCAAATGGGAAAAGATTTCTTCCTTCAAGTTTCACTCGCGTGCCAGAGAGAATCGTCACGCCCATGGCTTGCATGAAAAGCCCCACCGGCGCGAAACCGGTCAATGAATTGCGTTCGCCAATGCCCGTCCCTTTTTCGGCGTGATAGCGCTGATAAAAAGCGCGGTTCTGTTTTAAGTTCTGAATGATGGCATTCATAATGTGCGCGGTGAGGCGCGTCGCTTCGGCGCGGAAGCCGTACGCGAGCAAACCTTCAGCAAGCAATACATTCCATGGCAGGCTCACGCTCAATGCAATTTGTTCTGCGTCTTTATCTGGCACATCTGGCATAGACGGCATGCCGAAGGGTCTGTCGAATCGATCCGCAGTCATCAGGTTGCGCCCGATCATGGCATAAGCACGTTGTTGTTCTAAAACTCCCGCCCACAACGGCAGCCCCAGTGTAATATCTTCACCGGTCATATCCACGATCTTGATGTTGATCTTGTCATTCTCTTCCAAACCTGTCACGCTGATTCTGCCAACGTGTGAGAAGGTCATTTGAGTCGTAGCGACAAGCCCGCCTGTGCGCCATTGGAATTGATGCCCGGCGATGACTTCTGTCTCCCCTTTGGATTTGGTGAAGTATTCGCTGATCTCCACTTCCGGTCGCTTCGCGGCTGGACTTTTGGTCTGGATCTCCACCAGTAAACGCACCGGCGTCTCAGACTCGAACTTCGGGCGCATCGAGCCATCGCCTTTGCGTTTGGCAATGACTTTGGGTTCGGTCATGATGCCCGTTTCACGGTCACGATAGGAATAATAACTAATGCGCGAATTCCAACTTGCATCCAGTGATTCTTTTAATTTATCGGCTTGGGCAAAGATCAGTGTGGTTTCTTCATCGGGCTTGCCGAGCTTCTTGCCCATCTTTATCAACGTCAATGCTTCACGATACAGCATGGACTCAAGCGCCGGGCTGTGGACGAAGGAAACGTCCATGCCTTGGGACCAGGGATTCCAAACATCAAAGAGCGGGTTGTCTTCCAACCCTGTTTGCAAAATGTGATCCCATTCGGGTATGCCGTCGCGGTTGCGATCATGTGCGCCAGACAACCACGACCAGAAGAACTTCACCAGCTTGGGGAAAACATCGGCAAGAAAATCCTGATCTTGTGTGGTTTGATAATACTTCCATGCCATACTGGTGAGGATGGGCATGGCGAGGAACCGTCCGCGTTGACCAGCGATGCCGGGTTTACCGTCCACTTCGCCGTCTTCGTTCTGGGTGGCGAGGAAGTTGAGCAGAAGATTTTTTGAAACCTGTGGCACGACGTTCAAAATGCTGGCGAGGTAATAGGCATCCAAAACAAATTGACCATTCCAGGCAGGCGGATAATCTGTCCCATCGCCTTTGTTGGAATGTCCATGGTCAGAGTGGCGGGCTTGCACAAAAGATGGATGCGGTAACTGGTCGCTGTGCATGAACAGGGCGTGCGCGGCTTTTTGGCTGAAAGCGAGTGTGGCATCCCAGTCTGCGTCACCGGTGCGGATGTCGAGAGTCTGGCTGGCGTCGAGCATTTCGATGCGGGCGAGTTCAGCTTGCCACGGGCGGGCGGCAGTTTTGCGCGCAAGGTCGAAGCCTTCGGGGATGGTGTCGAGAGCGGCTTCGGCGAAGGAAATGGTTCGAGTGGCACCCGGACCCAGCTCCAGTTCCAGAATGAGCGAGGCGTGCGGACCGGGTCCGTGTTTGGGTCCGCCCGTCATGAAAATCACAGGGGCGATTCCGCTGGTTTGTCCGGCTAGGATGTTGACGAGTTGTTGTTGGGTGGGGATGATGGATTGCCCGTCGAGGTGGGCAAGCGTGGCACAGACTTCGAGTTGAATGTTGCGCACGGTTGTCGTTTTGTTGACGAGGGTCACGCGCCCGGCAACGGCATGCGATTCGGGCACCCAAAAATCTGCCGTGGCTTGCAGGTTTTCAAAGGGAACAAAATCGAGAGTTAGAAAGTTTGGATAGAAGCGTCGCAGCGACGGTTTGGACGCAAAAGTGTTAGGGTCTGTAAGGCTGTTGCCGCCTTCGGTAAAGCGTAAAAAGAGGCGCATCGAGCGCGCCCGTGAACCAAAGGTGGTGGTAATGCCGACCGCCGAACGTTCGGGGTCGTTGCTGCCAAGCTCTACTTCCCAGATGTGGTCGTTGGGATAATCTGGCTTGGTCAGACGGGCATCCGCTGCAAGGGTGAGGTGAAGCGGGTCGCCGAGGCGGAGAGACCAGTCGCGCATGCGCCCAATTGTACGGGCGAATGGGTGGATGGTCAAACAGGTATAATTTGGTCTGATAGTCGTGTAGTCGTTTCGTCAAGTTATCGAACGATGAGTGGGCTATCTGACCAACAGACTATCAAACGAGGAGACTACCATGGCTGGACTTTATTTCGAAGAATTTTCGGTTGGGCAAACGGTCACGACCCTTTCGCGCACGGTGGGCGAAGATGCGATTAACACCTTTGCCGGGTTGACGGGTGACTACAACCAGATCCACACCGATGCCGAGTTTGCAAAGACGACTCCGTTCGGTAAACGCATCGCGCATGGTTTGTTGGGCATGTCTATCGGTGTGGGTTTGATCATGCGCACCGGGCTGCTTGAAGGCACCGTGCTCGCCTTTCGCGAAATTCAGGAATGGAAGTTCGTCAAACCGGTTTTCATCGGCGATACCATTCATGCCGTGTTGACCATTGTGGAAACCAAAGCCCTGCCTCGTATTGGTGGCGGTGCTTTGATCGCAGCGGTGGAAGTCCGCAACCAAAGCGATGAAGTTCTCCAAAAAGGTACGTTGAATTTATTAATGCTAAGCAAGCCAAAATAGTTTATTGCGTAACCGTAGGGGCGGGGTTATCCCGCCCTTATACAAGATAATAGGTAAAAATGAACAAAGACGACAACGATCGACTGCGCCGACTGCTTCGTTCGGAAGAAGAAACCCAGAAGGATATGGATCCCTCGCCTCTTCCCGAAGGGACAGCGGCTTCACGCAAACCGACAGGTGGGACTACGCCGCTACTGAATCTGCCCGACCTCGATGAAAATAACATGCCGCTCCCCAATCGAGTCGAAGAGACCGACCTCGACGGCACGCGTGTGACCAATGCGGCATATCGCCCGGCGCAAGATACAAAGCCGCCGCGCCCCAGCCAGGGTCAGACTAATCAGCGACAGACCAACCAACGACCAACTTATCGTTTGCCGCAAAATCAGAATCAACAACCTCCACAATATCAGCAGCCGCAACAATATTCACAATATCAATACCAACAACCTGCGCCAGCGGGCCCATCTTTTATGGATCGTCTTGGCGCATTCTTTGGTGGAATTGGCTCCGCTTTACGTGGAAACAAAGGCTGTCTCACCCGTGGTTTGATCATTGCCGCCTTTGCTGTTGTGATCGTCGGCTTGTGCGGTAGTTCGATCCTCGTTTATCAGTATTACTCCATTGCCAGCACCCTGCCCGATGTAGCGGACTTGAAGAATCGCACTTCACAATTCCAAACCACCCGCATCCTCGACCGGAATGGTCAGGTCTTGTACGAATTGAATGATCCCACGGCTGGGCGTCGCAATTACATTCCATTGAGCGAGATTTCTCCGAATCTGGTTGCAGCGACCATTGCTACCGAAGATAAAGATTTTTACGACAACCCCGGTTTCGACCCTATCGCCATTATCCGCGCTTTGTGGGCGAATTACATCACACAAGGTGAAGGCGGTGGCGCCTCTACCATTACGCAACAATTGGCACGTGCCCTTTTACTTTCCCCCGAAGAACGCACCCAACGTACCGTTTCCCGCAAGACGCGTGAGATCATCCTTGCCGCAGAGATTACCCGCCGCTACTCCAAGGATGAAATTCTCGAACTGTATCTGAACGAAATTTATTATGGCAATCTCGCATACGGTATTGAAGCGGCGGCGAATACCTACTTCAACAAATCTGCCCGTGACCTGACCATCGGCGAAGCGGCTTTTCTCGCTGGCTTGCCGCAGTCTCCGGCGGTGTACGATATCTATACCAACCCCGATGTGACCTTGATCCGTCAGCAACAAGTTTTGGTGTTGATGTTCGAATTGAGCCAACAACAAGGTTGTATTGAAGTAAGCAATAGCACCGAACGCGTCTGTGTGGACCCTGTCGCCGCAACCGATGCAGCCAATCAGATCAAGGCATACAACTTTATTCCGCCTGCATTTGGTGCGGCACGTTACCCCCATTGGGTGAATTTCATCCGCTCAGAATTGGAAAAACTGTACGACGCACAAACCATCTATCGCTCTGGTTTCGTCGTGTACACTACGCTCGACCCAGTGTTGCAAGACCGTGCGCAAGAATTGGTCACCAACCAAGTCGCCGCCATGATTAATAACAATACCAAGAACGGCGCCTTGGTGGCGATTCAACCTTCCACCGGTCAGATTCTTGCCATGGTCGGCTCGCCAGATTTCAATAATGCGGCGATTTCCGGTCAGATCAATATGGCGATCAGCCCTACGCGTCAGCCGGGTTCGTCGATCAAGCCGATTACTTACGTCGCTGCCTTTGAAAAAGGCTGGACCCCCGCTACATGGATCTGGGATGTCCCTACTCAATTCCCTGACGGTGCTAACGCTCCTTATGAACCGCGCAACTATGACGGCACCTTCCACGGCGGACTCACCGTCCGCCTTGCCTTAGCGAATTCCTTCAACATTCCCGCCGTCAAAGCATTGGAATATGTCGGCATTTACGATGACCCGAACACCCCCGAAAAAGATGGCATGATCGCCATGGCAGAACGACTGGGCATCACTTCGCTCACGCGTACCGACTATGGTCTTTCCCTCACCTTGGGCGGCGGTGATGTCAGCCTCTTCGACATGACCAGTGCCTATGCCGTCTTTGCCAACGGCGGCAAGAAACTCCCGCCAGTCGCCATTCTCAAGATCACCACCTTTGATGGGGAAGTGGTCTATGAATATCAACAGCCCGAAGGCGAACAAGTCATTCGCCCAGAACACGCCTATCTCATTTCATCCATCCTTTCGGATAATGAAGCTCGCAGTTACACCTTCGGTCGTAACTCCGCTTTGAATCTTTCCTTCCCAGTCGCAGCCAAAACCGGTACCACGAACGACATCCGTGATAACTGGACAATGGGCTACAACCCAGATATTGTCACCGGCGTGTGGGTTGGCAATGCCGATTACACGCCCATGGTCAATTCATCGGGCTTGAGCGGTGCAGCACCGATTTGGTCACAGTTCATGGAATTTGCAGTGCCCTATCTCACCAACGGCGCACCCACTCCTTTCTCCCGCCCTTCAGGCATCGTGGATAAAGTTGTTTGTCGCCTCGGCGGTACCGAACCCACCAATGAATGCGGCGGCGAATATACTGAAGTCTTCGCTTCAGACCAATTGCCTCCCACAAAAGATCAGGGACTCGTTCGCCGCGTAAACCTAGATGTTTGGACTGGCTATGAAGCCTCGGACGCATGTGATGGTCCCACCGATGAGAAGTTGGTGATGAACGTCAAAGACCCGTGGGCGCTCAAGTGGTTCGGCACAGGCGATGGAAAAGCCTGGCTTGCAGATCATGGCTTGGATGAAAACCTAGATATTGTGCCAGACCGCAAGTGCGAAGAAGGCGACCCACAACCAGAGATTGAAATCAACCTTTCCGATGGTCAAGTCATTTCTTCCCCCGTGATTGAAGTTAAAGGCACGGCTAAAGCAAGCGGCAACTTTAAACAATGGCGTTTAGAATTCGGTCTCGGCGAAGACCCCGGTTCATGGACCACTCTCGCAGAAAGCAATAACCCAGTAGATGGCGGCACATTTACTACTTGGGATGTTTCCAACCTGCCAAACGGAATCGTAACCCTGCGCTTGACTCTGGTCGGAGAACGAACAGACATCAGTAAACGCGTCAGACTTAATTTGAGCCTGCCCATTCCAACCGTACCTTCTGCCACGCCGACGCTGACAGCAACGCCCACCGAAACGCCGACGTTGATTATCGTTATTCCACCCAGTGAAACACCGACCGAAACGCCGACCTTGACTCCTACACCATGAACACGATGAATTGCCCCAACTGTGGCGCGGCGTTATCAGCCGCAGCCCTCAAAGCAGATATTGCCACCCCAGTGAAACACCGACCGAAACGCCGACCTTGACTCCTACACCATGAACACGATGAATTGCCCCAACTGTGGCGCGGCGTTATCAGCCGCAGCCCTCAAAGCAGATATTGCCACCTGTGAATTTTGCGGCACTAGTTTTCGCCTGCCGAAAACCCTCACCCCCGAGCCAGATATGGGCGACCTACTCCTCGGCGCAGATTTTAGCCAGAAAATCATGCCTGGCTGGGAAACCGTCAACGACGACAAGTTGTCTTTCCATAAAGGTCCGCCCGCCGAGTTGCGCGGAAAATTCACGCCCCAAGTCAATTCGTATTACATGCTCAAAAGCTCTGGCTTTTTAGATAACTTTGATGTGAGTTCTACCCTGCGCTTTTTTGACGGCGATAAAGAATGGATTCGAGCGGGGTATTTCTTCCGCCATACTCCTGAAGGTGGGTATGGGGTGATGGTGTCGGCACAGGGTTCGTATACGTTTGGCTATGTTGCCAAAGATGAAAAAAATGAATTGCTTTTTTATAAAATTATGCCTTGGTCGTGGCATACAGCATTGCGTTCTGGCATGAACGTCTTCAATCGTTTACGGGTGATATGCAATGGCAGCAGTTTTCGCATCTACCTGAACGGCGTGCTTGCCACGTCGTTTCAGGATGAGCGTTTCAAAATGGGCAGGATCTACCTTGCCGCTGAGCCAAGTGAGAAGTCTTCTATGGAGTTAGGATTCTCCGATTTGCAGGTGAGGGAAGTGCCAAAATAGGCAGAATCAGGCTTGGGTACGGGAAAGAGGCGCTGAATCCGCCTTAAAGTATGCCTCTCTTCACTGATTAACCTTGACTCTCAGTGCCTGAATCCATATAATTGCCAAGTTGGATGTAAAAAACGAGAAAACACCAGCAAGCGCTTGAGGAAAAACCTCAGAGCGCTTGCATTTGTTTGTCTCAGGTACGCGTTATCTATGCGCTACCGTATCGCTCAAACGAAATTTATTTTTTGGAGAGGATCCAGTGGAAACCAAGGGATTAACAGCACTCCGTATCAGCCTTGCCTCACCCCAGACAATTATGTCCTGGTCTTATGGCGAGGTGTTGAAACCCGAAACCATTAACTATCGCCGCTTGCGCCCTGAGAAAGACGGCTTGTTCTGCGAAGCGATCTTTGGACCTACCCGCGATTGGCAGTGTTATTGCGGTAAGTACAAGAACCCCCGTTATAAAGGTATTACATGTGAAAAGTGTGGCGTTGAAGTAACCCGCTCTTCTGTGCGTCGCGAACGCATGGGGCATATTGGGTTGGCTTCTCCGGTTGCGCACATTTGGTATACCCGCCGTATTCCATCTCAGATGGGTATGTTGCTGGATATTTCCCGCCGCAATCTGGACCGTGTGCTTTACTTTGCCCAATATATCGTCACCTACGTGGACGAAGAAGCCCGCAAGAAAGCCCTCCAGCGCCTTGAAGATGAGATCACCGTTTCTGAACGCGAACAGGCTTCAGAGATTAACAATCGCATCATTGAGATCAAGACCAAACGCGATGCCAGCATTGCCGAACTGAAGCAAAAGCAAGCGACCCTCGAACAGGGTTACGATGAAGGCATCGCTGAACAGCTCGACCCGATCATCAAGGAAGGTCAGAAACTCGAACGCCTTCTTCAGGACCAGATGGGCGAGGCTGCCAAAAAGGCGATCGTTTTCGAACAGACCGGCGAAAAGATCATCGACGCTGGCGACAAGGTTGCGAGCAAGCATATCACCTTGATTCAGAAGACGGTTCAGAAGAAACTTGAATCGCTTGAAAACGAGTTGAAGGACAAACGCCAGGTTGAGATCGACGATCTCAAGACCAAGGCTGCTACCATCAAAGCGCAGGCTGATACCGAAATGGAAGCTTTGCGCAACCAATTGGAATCGCAGACTTCGGTTTCCTCGAACAACTCTTCTCGCTTGCGCGATGAATTGCTCGAACTGCGTCCGTTCACGTTCTTGAGCGAAATTCGCTATCGTGAATTGAAGCAGCGTTGGGGTCAGGTCTTCCGCGCCGACATGGGTGCTGAAGCCTTCTATGACGTTCTCGAACGCCTCGATCTCGATAAGCTTTCTGAAGAACTCTGGCATGAAGTGAAGACCACCAAGAGCAAGCAGAAGCGCAAGAAAGCCACTACCCGCCTCAAGGTTGTGGAAGCGTTCAAACGCTCTGGCAATCGCCCTGAGTGGATGATTCTCACCGTATTGCCTGTGATTCCTCCCGATCTGCGCCCGATGGTTCAGCTCGATGGTGGACGTTTTGCTACCTCCGATCTTAATGATCTTTATCGCCGCGTGATCAACCGCAACAACCGCTTGAAGAGATTGCTCGAACTTGGTGCACCGGATGTCATTATCCGCAACGAGAAGCGTATGCTTCAAGAAGCTGTTGACTCGTTGATCGACAACAGCCAGCGCGGCAAGGCACTCTCCCGCCGCGGACGCCGCGAACTCAAATCTTTGAGCGACATGCTCAAAGGCAAGAAGGGTCGCTTCCGCCGTAACTTGCTCGGTAAGCGCGTTGACTACTCTGGTCGTTCGGTGATCGTAGTGGGTCCGACCCTCAAACTGAATCAATGTGGTCTGCCCAAGAGCATGGCGCTCGAACTGTATCGTCCGTTCGTGATTGCCCGCCTCGTACAGAACGGCTATGCCGCTAATGTGAAGGGCGCCCGTCGCCTGATCGAACGCAACCGCCCCGAAGTGTGGGAAGCGCTCGAAGGTGTAATCGGCGACCGTCCCGTTTTGTTGAACCGCGCTCCTACGCTCCATCGCTTAGGTATTCAGGCGTTCGAACCGATCCTCATCGAAGGTTCTGCCATTCAGTTGCATCCGCTCGTTACCACCGCTTTCAATGCAGACTTCGACGGCGATCAGATGGCTGTCCACGTTCCGCTTTCTCAGAAGGCGGTGCAAGAAGCTCGCGATTTGATGCTTGCTTCCAAGAACTTGCTCAAACCGGCAGATGGTGAACCAATCATTTCACCTTCCAAGGATATGGTGCTCGGTGTGTACTATCTCTCCATGAAGCAGGAAGCTGCTCACAAGGGTGATGGACGCGCCTTCTCTGACTTCGATGAAGTTGAACTCGCTTACGCTCTCGATCAGGTGCATGTTCATTCTGAAATCAAACTGCGCACCAAGACTTGGTACGATGACAAGGGCAAGCGCATGGCGGAACCGCAGACCCGTGTAATCGAAACCACTGTGGGTCGTGTTCTCTTGAACCGCATTCTCCCGGCTGAAGTTCAGTTCGTCAACAAGAAACTGGACAAAGGCGGCGTGAAGGATTTGGTCGCTGAAGTCTACGAATTATGCGGTCAGGAAGTGACCACCAACGTTGCCGACGCCATCAAGAGCATCGGCTTTGAATTCGCTATGAAATCCGGCACCACCCTTGCGGTTGCCGATATCTCCATCCCACCGGAACGCAAGCCGATCATCGACGAAGCCTTGAAAGCCGTTGAAGTGGTGCAGCGTGACTTCCGCCGTGGTTTGTTGACCGAGCAGGAAAAGAACGAACGCGAGATCCAGATCTGGCAGGAAACGACCGATAAGGTCGGTGATGCCGTGAAGAAGCATATGGATCCCGATGGCAATCTCTCCACCATGGCGACCTCCGGCGCGACGAAGGGTGGTTTCTCCACCATCTCGCAGTTGGCAGGTATGCGTGGTTTGATGGCTGACCCCTCTGGTCGTATCATCCCGATGCCGATCCGTTCGAACTTCCGCGAAGGTCTTACCGCACAGGAATACTTCATCTCAACTCACGGTGCTCGTAAGGGTCTCGCCGACACCGCGCTTCGTACTGCGGATGCTGGTTACCTCACACGCCGTCTCGTGGATATTGCACAAGACATCATCATCAACGAACATGACTGCGGCACCCATGATGGTGTTTGGATCCGCCGTGCAGACGATGTAGCTGGTCAGAAGATGGACAGCCGTATGTACAGCCGTCTCGTTGCAGAACGCATCATCCACCCGCAAACTGGTGAAGTACTTGCTGAGTACAACGATGTGATCTCCCACGAACTTGCACACGTGATCGCAGATTCTGGCATTGCGGAAGTCAAACTCCGCTCACCGTTGACCTGTGAACTCAACCACGGTATCTGTGCCAAGTGTTACGGCATTGACCTCGGTCGTGGCAACATGGTGGACCTCGGCTCTGCCGTCGGTATCGTCGCTGCCCAATCCATTGGTGAACCGGGTACACAGCTTACGCTCCGTACATTCCATACCGGTGGTGTGGCGTCTCAAGGCGCAACTGACATCACGACCGGTCTCCCCCGCGTGGAAGAAATTTTCGAAGCGCGCAAACAACCGAAGGGCGAAGCGACCGTTGCTGAAATTGGCGGTATCATCCGCATTCAGCAGTCTGAGAAATATGCAGACATGCGCGAAGTTCACATCGAACATGCTGAAATGGTGCATGACGAATACGCCATCCCTGAAGACTGGAAGATCGTTGCCAAGGATGAATCTGAAGTGCAGGCTGGTGAAGTCCTTGCTACACTTGATAAAGCGACCATCGTCTCGCAGCATGGTGGACGTGTTGCCGTGGAGAAGAAAGATCGCAAGGTCATTGTCTCCTACGAACAGCGCGAAGAAGCAATCCTCGATATTCCAAACACGTCCCGCATCCTCGTCCGTGATGGATCGCATGTCGAAGCTGGCACACCGCTCACCGAAGGTTCTCTCAACCCGCATCGCATCTTGAAGATTCAAGGACGAGATGCTTGCCAGATGTACCTCATGACCGAAGTGCAGAAGGTGTATCGCTCACAAGGTCAGAACATTCACGACAAACACTTTGAAGTCATCATCCGCAAGATGTTGAGCAAAGTGCAGGTGACCCGCCCCGGCGATACAAAGTATTTACCCGGCGATGTTGTGGACCGCTTGGAGATCCGCAAACAGAATGAAGCGTTGATTGCAGAAGGAAGACAACCGGCTCGCTTCAGTGAAGTGTTACTCGGTGTGACCAAGGCTTCTCTCTCCACCGATTCCTTCCTCTCTGCCTCGTCCTTCCAGCACACCATCAAGGTTTTGGCGAGCGCAGCCATCGGTTCCACCACCGACCCGCTCTACGGTTTGAAGGAGAACGTCATTATCGGTAAGCTCATTCCGGCTGGTACGGGCTTCATCCACGGGCGTTTTACCCCTCCCGGTGGTGAAGAAACGGCTGCCCCAGACTCCACCGAAGAAATGCCAGATACCACCGCTGGCGACTAAGTAAACCGAAACGCCTCGAATGAAAATTCGGGGCGTTTTTATTTTGTATAATCGTTTTGATGAAACGTTTCTTTTCTAAAAAACCAGAGGGACAACCCACCCGTGGCAAAACTGCCGATAACCGCCTGCGACGAGTGGATAACTTTGTGCTTCTTTATGAACCATCGCTTCTCACCCGGACCGATGGCTTGTTTGCCAAGTCCCTGTTCGTTGACCTCGGTTATGGCTTTGATGCGCGAACTACACTCGAGAGCGCCGTCCGCTTTCGGAAGGTGAATCCAAATCTAAATATTTTGGGTGTGGAGATTGATAAGGAACGAGTTGAAGCAGCCTTGCCTTATGCGGATGATAAGACCTTCTTCCGTTTAGGCGGTTTCAATTTGCCCTTGCAAAGTGGTGAGACGGTACGCTTAATTCGTGCATTCAATGTGCTGCGTCAGTATGAAGAAAAAGATTTTGCCTCTGCTTATGAACGCCTTGTGGAATATGTTTTACCAGGTGGTCTCCTTGTGGAAGGGACATCCACGCCGTTTGGCAGTGTTTGGGCGGCGAATGTGGCTCGTAGAGCAGAATCCGCTCAATGGTCGTTTGAGGCGTTGGTCTTCTCCACAAATTTCCACAGTGGATTTGACGTCGAAGAATTTCAGACGATTCTCCCCAAAAACTATATTCATCATGTGATAAAAGGGGAGCCGATTTATGATTTTTTTGAAGCATGGAAACGCTCAGCCGCAGAAACATCACACACCAAGATTTTTGGGCTAAAGCAATGGTTTATTGCTTCTGCTGAGGCGTTGGCGCAAAAAGGTTTTCAAGTGGACCGTAACAAAAAATGGTTGAACAAAGGGTACTTGATTTGGTATCTTTGATTTTCGTGTCATAATTGGGAATGTAATAGGAGACATCTATGTCTGATTTAAAAAGACTTATTCTATTTATGGTTTCAATTCTAGTTGTTTTGGCTTGTGCCATTCCTGGTATTCCCATACAAAATGTTGATACCATGAACACTAATGTTGCCAATACTGTCATTGCTGGGTTGACGCAAAGTGTAACAGCTACATTCCCAGCTAGTAGTACACCTTCTGAAACACTGGCATATACATCCACCCCGACATTAACATATCTTACAGCACGTGTGCCTTCTCCAACACTAACCTTTACTCCACTGCCTGGGACGGATACTGCAATTCCACTATTAACTGATACAGCAGAACCAGGTTTGGTAAAGATCAGTGTGACTCGCCCAACCCACTGCCGGTCTGGTCCAGGAAAATCTTATGAAATTGTTGGTTCGCTTCTGGTAGGAATGAAAGCAGATGTTATTGGGCGTGACCCAACATCTGAATATTGGTATATCCCGAACCCATATGTGTTTACAGATTACTGTTGGGTATGGGGAGAATATGCCGAGTTTGAAGGAAATCAATTAGCGGTTCCTGTTGTCATGCCGCCACCAACACCCACCAGCACCGCAACAACGATTCCAACTGTTGACTTTAAGTTACTTGGCAGTGGACATCATTCTTGCGATAAGACACATTGGATGAATATTACGATTCTCAATGAGAGTAATTTTACTTTTAGCTCCATTAATATTGTCATGCAAGATAAGGTCAAGAATATTTCTCGCTCTGTGACGTACAACAACTTCCCCATTCAAACAGGTTGTGAAGGGCTTACTTGGGTGGAGACGGTTCCAGCAGATGTTTCGGCAACTGTGCTTGGACCAAAGTTTGATTACAACATCCGTGGTAACAAGATGCATGTGACGGTAACTGTCTGTTCAGAGAAGGATCTGAAAGGCGCGTGCAGCACCCGTGAAACCAATTTGGTGCCTTAGTTAGCAAGAAGTATGAAGTGCCTTACGTGTTTAGAGCCAGATGCTATAAAGCTGATGGCTCTTTTCTTTTGCGAATTAAGAAAAAAGGTATCAAAAATAAAGGGAATGAAATCAACAGCCCGATCAATGCACCCATGCCAAACATACCCCCGATTGAGGCAACAGCGTATTCACCATTATCGATAATATCAGTGGAACCATCTGGAAACGTACAGGTGATTTCTACGGTGTGACCTGTGGTGCCGTTGGGGTCGGAAGTGGTTGGTGTAGATGCACCGGTTTCAAGGGAAGTACTTTCTGCACCTGGACAATACATGGCAACGGCAAGTTTTTCAGTGAGGTTCGGGACGACAAATAAAGTGGGACCTATCATGAACGTTGTCACAAAAAGAATGCCACTGGAAATAAAACACAACAAGACCCAAGCGAGCACACGGGCAATCCAAACTTCTTTGGGTGTGTTAAGTTTCATGTTTCACCTCTTACAGGAATCTTTATATATTTAAAGGGAATGATATACTTCGCAAACCCAAACAGGTGTGCTAATAATGTGGATAATTCTTACCTTGTTGTAATCTTTGTGTAAGCGGGTTTTGCAACTTTATTGTATAATAAATAACACAAAAAAAGGAAGGATAAAATGTCTACTCCGAAAGAGCAAAAGGTTGCCCTGCGCTGTTTTGCTTATCCCGGTAAAAATGGGGATCAGCAAGGATATTATGCCGTTTGTATTGATCTAAATTTACATACATGGAGACCAACTTTTAAAGAGGCTCGCCAGTCTTTAAATGATGCTATTCATGGTTATGTTGAAGCAGCGTTAGATTTATCAAAAGATGAAGAGCTTACACAGAAAAAAATTGAATCTTTACTCCATCGTCCAGCACCTTTTTTTCCGTATCAAGCTAAATACTATTATCATAGAATTAAGCATGCAATGCTGTCAGAAATTCGTACAGCTTACAGCTACAGCGAAGGTGCTGCATATAAAAACCCAGTCGAAATACTACCAAATGGAACCATCTTAGCTTAGAAAGAAAATTTCATGGGGCAAAGAAAATACCCACCATTAACGCCAGAAGAAATAGTAGCAATTCTGATAGCGAGAGGTTTTATCCTTCATCACACAAGGGGAGATCATAGGTTTTATTATATGATTGTACGAGGTGAGAAAAGGATAATGCAAGTAGATATGGGAAATCCAGCCTATACAGATAACTGGTTAAAACTAGTTATTAAAGAGACTGGGATGTCACGAGAGGATTTTTATTGTTCTACAACTAGTACAGCAAAAAAAATCAATATGAAATGCGCTTCGGATGAAGAATTGAAAAATTGGGCATTAGCCTAATACAAAAAAGCCCAGTTTATTTACTGGGCTTTTTTGTTCTTGGTTTTCGTTTCGTCTTGGGCTTTTCAACCTTTGGTTTTGGCGGTTGACCTTTGACCTGCAAAAGACCCGCTAAAGCCTCATTGAAATTCAATGGGGCAAGAGATACCGGATTTTCATTCGTGACTTTCTTTACTTTCTTTTTGTCTGTGTCCATGTCGGCAGTATACACCACTAGACTCTTAATTACAACCGAATGATATAATCTCGCAAAAAGAAAAGGCGGAAAGTGCTAGTAACACTTCCGCCAATAGCCAGCGTGGTTGCTCACGCGTGCATAGGTATTATATGTCTATTGCCGCCTCTGTCAACCAGAGGCGGTTTTGTTTTGGAGGATGTAGTGAGGATAAAGCCTATTGAATATGTAGGTTTACTGGCTCATTTTAGGGCTTGGATGGATAGATATATTGCTCTTAATGGAAACGGCTATGAAATAATAAACATGAATGGGCAAAGAGGATATGTTATTTATTATGAGCCACATGGGCAAACAATCTCAAGGGAAATTTGGGTTATGCAATCACGTCATATCATTGAAAATGGCGAAAGATTATTAGAGATTAGAAGAGGAATGATTTTAGCAACAGAAACCGCGCCTAATAAGGTGAATATAGATTTTGTAGATGGTCAATATTTTGGGTTTCGACATGTGCCAACCAACCTAATGATGTCGGAAGCAGATAAGCAAAATTTTCTTTTAAAAGAAAAGCCTCTTATGATGGCTAGTAATCCAATTGGCGCGGATTTTGTTCAATACGCAAATGAAATCAAAACAGAATTTGAGTCGGAGAATAAAAACATAATAATCGAGTTCTCTCAAGAAAAAAAAGATAGAAAGTCAAATATTAAGATAGAACCAGTAAATTACTCAGGCTCAGTTTCGCATTTTAGAGCATTAATGGATAAAGTTTTAGCATTAAATGGGAATATATTTATTACTTCGACAAATAATAAATACAGAGTGGAATACACACGAAGCGCACAGGCAGAAGCACGCGAGGCTTGGCATGTAATACCTGTCATTAATGTAAACAAAGGGGACGCCAAACTTAGTAAAACATGGGCAACAATCCTTGCCATTGAAGAATCGCCTAATTCTACAACTGTTGAATTTATAGACGGACTTTATTATTACCACGATACCAGAATGCATAGTGCCTCTTCTTCGTCCTTAATTGCAGCTATAGGAAGTTTGACGGAGCATGATTATGGGGATTGGATAGGGGAGGATTTTGTAGAAATAGTACATCGGATTAAGGCGGAAATTATAGGTAAAGAAGCACAAACGCCTATTTCAAGTTTGTGGGAGAAAATTCCTAATATTGGATGGAATAGAACGGCAGTTCAACTATGGCATGAAGGATACACAACGGCTGAAATTGCTAAACGGGTCAAAAAAGATGAGCAAACTGTTAGAAATAAGATTGCTGATTTGCGAAGAGAATTTGGAGAAGAAATAGTACCATTCAGAAGAAAATAGTACATTCCAGTACATTCCAGTACATCTTAGAGAATTGAGAAGAGTACAACTAAGAGGGTATCTTTAGGGCATGAAAGGATACTGACATGCCTCCTCCGTTGATTACGCAAGGCGACTTAACGGGTAGCTGATTCGCCCCAAGAAAAGCAGAGACCCCGCCGGTCAGCGAGGTCACAAATTAGGTCTGGTGTTGAAATCTGGCAGACAACCCACAATCGGAATGTGGTGCTTTACAGCATGAGGGTTCAAATCCCTCCCAGACCACTTATAAGTCCATCTTATCAAAAACGGGAGGGCTAGTCAATAGCCCTCCCGTTTTTCTAACATTATTCTTCTGTCGGCTTCTTGTAGGTCAATCTCTTACCGCCGATTTTCTTTAGTGCCTCTACCGCCCGTTCCCCATCGGTCAACTCACGGCGATTGTAACGGAAGGCGAATTCGTCAACATAGCGGTCTAAGTGCTCTTCGCTTACATGGTGGAAAGTACCAGTCACGCCACGCTTCAAGAGAGCGAACCAACCTTCAACGGTGTTTGTGTGAGCGTTACCGCGTACATATTCACCTTTGCCGTGGTCAACAATTTCATGACCTGCGAACTCTTCATCAAGACCCTGATACACGGTGTATTTATCGGTCATGATAGTAGCATCTTTTGAAACGTGCTTACGAATGATGCCCTTGATGTTTGCGCCATTCACGGAAGGTACTTTCATGGCGACCATTTCACCTTCACGATTGACAAGAGCAAACACGGGAGTCTTGGTCTTTTCGCTTCGTCCCTGTGTTCCTTTGGTGCGCTTGCTGGCGTGCTTGTTCTTTTCCTTACCGCCGATATAGGTTTCGTCTGCTTCGACTGTACCAACCATCAGGGAGAGCGGTTCTTGTGTCATGGCGTAGCGGATGCGGTGAGCCATAAACCAAGCGGTCTTATAAGTAACGCCCAAAGTGCGGTGTAATTGATGGGCTGAAATGCCTTTCTTGGAGGAGCACATCAGATATACAGCCATGAGCCAGTCAGCAATCTTGATTCGTGAGCCTTCAAAGATTGTGCCGACGGTGACGGTAAACTGCTTGCGACAAGAAGAGCACTTGTGAACGCCCTTGCGGGTCTTGCTTCCTTCTTTGGGGGTGAGTTTGTAAGTCTTGTCGCTGTTACAATGGGGGCAAACAGGCTGACCGTTCCAGCGGATGCCTTCCAGCATTTCGCGGGCTTCGTCTTCGGTCAAATTTCGTAACTGTTTGAAAGTGATGTTATCCATTTATGCTCTCCAATACACAAATGATACATCAAGTACTTGGGTTTGTCAAGTATATAATTCCCTATTTAAAAAAAGACAGCCTTTTCAAAGGCTGTCTTTTTACTAATCTACTGCCACGATTAAGTCGTTGACCTCGTATCCTTCCACTGTGTCGTTGCGGATAATGTTTGGTCCGCTTTCGATTCTCAGACCGGGAAGTTTGAGTAGCTTTTGAATAAAAACATCGGTTTCGGCGAGGGCGAGGTGTTCTCCCGCACACCGGTGCGGACCGGAACCAAAGCCGATCATGGAGCGGTAGACTCCTTTTTCCAATTCACGGTGGGGATTTAATTTCTCTGGGGCTTCACCTACAGCTTTGGCATCGGCATTGACATCATACACGTGAAAGGTGATGCGTTCTCCTGCCGGAATGGTGTATTCCTTGCCTTCGCTCGTCACATGGACAGGTTCAGAGGGCTTGCGGTAGATCTTGCCGATAACGGGTTCGAGACGCAAGATTTCGTTTAAAGCATTGTAACGTGCAGTGGCATCACCAGAGGTCATGATCTCGCGCAACTTGGCGTCTTTCATACAATGCAACAAGACCACTAAAATAAATTCTTGTGTGGTTGCCATGCCTGCTGCACCGTAGACGATACACTCCACCCAGATCTCCAGCGGCTTTTTGTTCTTGGAGATCATATAGGAGATAACGTCGTTGCTGGGGTTTTTGCGTTTGCGGCGAATGGCAGGCAAAACATCAGCAAAGAAGAAGGCGAAGCGGCGGTAATGACCTTCATAATGTTGTAAGTTGGCGATAAACTTGTTTTCAGACATTTTGGGCGCATGTAGCATTGCGTTGAGGCGTTGAATCAAGCCAGGTGTGGGATCAAGCCCAACCACGGCGGTGGCGATAACGGTCGCCATTTCAAGTGTCAACTCTTTGAGGTTGAGTCGTTTGCGTGCCTGTAAGCGTGAGAGCAAGTCATCAGCTGTTTTTTCGATGACGGTCATATGTGTGTTTTGAACGGTTGTGGGGCTGAAATATTTTGCAATGGCAGCACGCATTTGGCGATGCGGGTCGCCGCTCATGTAAAGCACGCCATCAAACCCGGCTTGGCGCAGTTCTTCGGCATTGAAACCATCCTGAATCAGATCTTCTTTGAGAAGGTCACGGGCTTCATTGTATCCATGCACATGCCAGGTTCCATTTTCATCTCTTTCAATGCGTGGATTGTTTTTGTAGGGAGTGGGGGAAGTCTGTGAATCAGTAATAAAGGTCATGTCAGCCTCTCTCAATAAAGTGGATGCGCCCATTATACAGTACACTTGACGCATCGTTTGTTTGCCCGTAAGATAAGCCCCGCAATAGAACATTAATTCACCACAACGGTCAGAATGTTTTTAGTTTACGTACCTGTGTGGTTAAAGGAACTTTCATGGAACTAGGTATCGTACGAAAAATAGATATCGACACTGAAATGCAGCAGGCATATCTCGATTACGCCATGTCTGTCATTGTATCGCGCGCGTTGCCTGATGCTCGCGACGGCATGAAACCCGTGCAACGCCGCATTTTATATGCGATGTACGACATGGGCATTCGCAATGACTCGCCTTATAAAAAATCTGCAAGAATTGTCGGTGAAGTCCTTGGTAAATATCACCCGCACGGCGACTCGTCTGTATATGAGGCGATGGCTCGTTTGGCGCAGGATTTCTCGATGCGCACCATGTTGGTGGATGGTCAGGGGAACTTCGGTTCAGTCGATGGCGACCCACCTGCTGCGATGCGTTATACCGAAGCCAGACTCACATCTGCCGCGCTCGACATTCTGAATGATCTCAACAAAAATACAGTTGACTTTGTTGCCAACTTTGACGATACCCTCGAAGAGCCGAGTGTATTGCCTTCTGCGATTCCAAACCTGCTTGTGAACGGCGCGACGGGTATCGCGGTGGGTATGGCAACTTCCATCCCGCCTCATAACTTAAGTGAAGTTGTGGATGCCCTCGTATTCATGCTCGAACGCTGGGAGAAGCTCGACGACATTGATGTTGAGCAGTTGATGAAGTTCGTAAAGGGACCAGACTTCCCAACCGGTGGGCTCATCATTGAAGAAAAAGGTGATGAAGGCATTGAGTCGGCGTACGGCTCGGGGCGTGGACGCATCACGGTGCAAGCCAAGGCGCATATCGAAGAGATGGAACGCGGTAAGAGCCGTATCATCGTCTCTGAATTGCCGTACATGGTCAATAAGGCGAGCTTGATCGAACGCATCGCAGAGTTGGCACGTGATGGTCATCTTGAAGGTCTCTCGGACTTGCGCGATGAGTCAGACCGTCAGGGTATGCGCATTGTCCTCGAACTGACCAAGAACGCAGACCCCAATTTTGTTTTACGCGATCTCTATAAACGCACTCCGATGCAGACCACCTTTAGCATCAACTTGCTGGCATTGGTGGACGGCGAACCGCGCACCTTAACTCTCAAACAGGCACTCCGCGTCTATTTGGAGCACAGGATTACGGTCATCAAGAGGCGTGCGGAATTTGATCTGGAAAAAGCCAAGGCGCGCGCGCATATCCTCGAAGGGTATCTCGTCGCCTTGAAGAATTTGGATGAGATCATTGAACTTATCCGCTCGGCACCAGACGTGGAAACGGCGCGTGCCAAACTAATGAAGCGTTACAAGTTGACGGAGATTCAGGCGAACGCCATTCTCGATATGCAGTTGCGCCGTCTTGCTGCGCTCGAACGTAAGAAGATCGAAACCGAATACAAAGAAGTGACAGCTATCATCAAGGAATTGACTACGCTGTTGAAGACGCCCAAGCTGATGCGCGGGGTGGTGGCAGATGAACTTCAGAAAGTAAAAGCCGCTTATGGTGATCGTCGCCGTACGCAGGTTGTAAGCGTGAAGGAAGGCGGCACCGCCAAGGCATTGACTACCAATGACTTGCTGCCCCAACAAACTGTGTGGGTGGGTGTGACCGATGATGGTTTGGTCTCTCGCACCGCGGACGATAAACAGCCTAAGCACTCCGGTAATGATGCGCCGAGATTCCTAGTCAAGGCATCGACTACCGATACTGTGTATTTTGTAAGCAAATTCGGGAAAGCCGCGGCGGTTGCTGCGCACTTGATCCCCGAAGCGAGCAAGTTGAGTCAGGGCGTGCCATGGCACCGCGTTTCACCGTTGAGTGATAATGATGCACTGGCGGCGGTCTTCGCTTTGCCTGCGAGTAAGTCTGCATTGGGCGAGGAAGTATGTGTGTTGACCGCCACACGCTTCGGTATGATCAAGAAGAGTCTGGTCACGGAGTTGCCGGGTCCTTCGTCACAAACCTTTGTGTTGGTGAAAGTGAACGAAGGCGATAAACTCAATTCTGTTGGCATCACGGATGGAAAGAAAGATATCTTGCTCGTTACCGCTAGCGGTATGGCGATCCGCTTCAAGGAAGAGGATGTACGCCCGATGGGTCTTGTAGCAGCGGGTGTGAACGGTATGAAGCTTGAAGACAAAGATGAAGTGGTCGGTATGGAAATTTTGCCCGCCGATGGTGACATCTTCCTGCTCACCAATGAAGGCAAAGCCAAACGCGTGGATCAGAAAGACTTCCCCGTGCAGGGACGTTATGGCAAGGGTGTGGTGGCTTGGGATATGCCGGGTAAATCTACCATGGCGGCGGTTGCAAGTGGTAAGCCGAACCATGTTGCTACGGTTCATATGAGCAAAGGTGCGCCGAAGTCGACTCGCTTGGATGCGGCTGGTTTACGTAAACGTGCCGCAGGCAAGGGCGATGTAGTGATCGAGGTCAAGCCGGGTGAGAGCATTACCTCCATTGCAGTGGGATGGGCATTGGAGAGTTATGTGAAGGTGGCTAAAGCAGAAGAGCCGAAGAGCAAGAAAGAAGGAAAGCCGAAAGAGGCAAAGACGCCTGCGAAGAAGGCTGCGAAACCTGCTGTGAAGGCGAAATCGAAACCGGCAAAGAAAGCTCCTGCAAAGGCTAAACCGAAAAAGAAAAAATAATAGATAAAACTCCCATGAAGTGCTTCATGGGAGTTTTGTTATGGAAGTAGTTATAATGATAGCAAGGAGAGTTTTATGGAATACACCATTCAACTGGATCAACCCGATGGATTGATCTTAGTCCATGCTGCGGGGGATTGGGAAAGCGATAAGGATAATTTGATGGTTCAGCAGATTATGCAGGCGGTCACTGAAAGCGGATTGCGAAAAATATTACTCGATATTCGCGAACTGAAATTTGAACTGTCGATGGCGCATATTTTTGAACGAGCTGTTGCCATGCGTGATGCTCGCATGAAACAAGACAAGGTCAGCTCTAGGGTGGCATTGGTCTATGATGCACAAAACCAAAAGCTGGAAGCCGATATGCGTTTTTTTGAAACCGCTTCTCAGAATCGCTCAATCCCTTATCGGGTGTTCAAGGATATTGAAGAAGCACGGTTATGGCTCTTAAGAGCTTAGCTGGGGTTTTGAATATTTCCGACCAGATCCAGTTCAGGGGCAATCTTTCGCATGGCGATGATGACATTCCCTACATGTTCCCACACATCAATGCCGAATTCTTTGGCGGCATGTTCCATTTCTTCGCGGTTGGTTCCGGCGGCGAAAGCCTTGTCTTTCCACTTCTTTTTGACAGAGCTAGCTTCAAGGTCGTACAAAGAACGGGAGGGGCGAACCAAGGCAACGGCGGTGATAAGACCCGTCACTTCGTCACAGGCGCAGATAGCTTTACGGCGCATGGTATCGCGCGGCATGTTTAAGTGATCTGCATGGCTCAAAATGTCTTGAATAATGTCTTCAGGTACGTTGCGTTCTCGCAGCATAGGCGCACCCGCTTGCGGATGTTCCTCCAGGGTTGGGTGAATTTCCCAATCGAAATCATGTAACAAACCAACCAACCCCCAAGATTCAACATCCTCTCCAAATTTTTCGGCATAGAAACGCATGGCGGCTTCGACCGACAACATATGCCGTACCAGACTTTCGCTTTTGACATATTCACGTACAAGGGCTAAAGCTTCTTCGCGATTCATAGAGTTCTCCTTTGGTTGTCACTCAATGTGACATTAGTGTATAGGTTCTGGTTCACCCATTACAGGCAGCGGTTTGGTGACCATCAAATCCCATGCGGCTTGAAAGACCGCAAAGGTTTCGCGGAAGTTCCACCAGGCGCGTGAGCGTTTTAGAAAATAACGGTTGTTCGATTCTACGCCTACCGAATGAAGACCAAACCAATTACAAAGCGCCAACGCACGCGGCATGTGAAAATCTTGTGTGACCAGAATCGCTTCGTCCACGCCGAAGATGTACTTGGCGCGGTAGCAGGTATCGTAGGTGCGCCTGCCTGCGTAATCGAGCACAATGTCTTCATCGGGCACTCCACGTTCCAAGGCATATTGACGCCCCGCCTCCGGCTCGTTGTATTCCACAAAACGATTATCGCCACTGACCAATATTTTTTCTACTTTGCCAGTCTGATACAAATTAACAGCGGTCAACATCCGGTCACTGAGCACAGGTCCGGCGGAACCATCGCGTAACAATCCTGCGCCGAACACAATGGCAACTTTTGTGGTGGGAACTTCTTCTGCTGTAAAGGTTCGGGGAGCAGCGAACAACGCCATAATCCATCTGGGCATAAACAATCCAATGGCGGTAAGAGCGCTCAATACAAGCAGAGTCCGCCAAAGGAAACGGATCACTCTTTTAAACATCGTTTTATTCTATCAAATCCAAAAGATTCAAGTCCGAGGCATTCACATACTTGATAAACTCCGCATATGCTGCATCTTCCACGGGCAGCATTTCGTCGAAGCCATAAATGGTTTGCATAACAGCCTTGCCTTCTGCTGTTACCATGAAATCGATCAAGGAACGTTGCACCGAACGGCGCATTTCAAACGGCAAAGAACTCGCCATTGAAATATTTTCATATGGGATGATCTCTGGAATGCGCCATGCAATCCGAACTTTATCCATTACATCGGGGTAATCCGCTTCGAGGATGGGGGTGTTGCGGGCATCGACGAAGGTTGCACCGAAGTCGCAGATATCGGCAGCATAGACTCCGCGCACCACATTGGGTTGACCTTCGAGAAAGGCGCCGGTTCTTGTCTGGACCTGGAACTGGTTCAACAACCCAAGCGGCACCACATACCCAGAGGGAGATGTCTCATCACTCCAGCATGGCTTCTTATCGGCAAATTGTTTTAAAGCGGTCAAAGCATCGGTTGTGTTCTCTGCCCGTTCTTCATCGTAATAGGCTGTAAAAACATTTTCGCGGTTGATAAGAATCTGTGCGCCGTAGAACATCTCGCCGTTGCGGACCCTTGCTAGCAAGGCATTGACAGATCCGTTCTCATGCGCCAGTACAAAAGCATACGGCGTAAGCGATGCGATATGGGCATTGCCTTTTGCCAAGTCATTTACTAAGGCTTCTTCTGATGCCGGGATAACAGTCACCACACGATAGCCGGTTTGCTTCTCGATAAAGGCGGCGAGTGTATCTCCGGCAGAGATGATGGCTTCATTGGGATGTGGGTTGGGGGCTAAGGCGAGGATCAATGGATTTTGTTCCGTGCCCGGCTCCGGCGTGGAAAGAGGCGCTTGTGTGGCGGCAGGAGTTGGTGTGAGGGTAGGAGTCGTAGTGGGAGTCCCGAAGGTCACTTGCAACGGAAAAGAACATCCAAGCGTAAACAATAGTGTTATGGTTAGTAGAATCTTGTTAGTCTTACAGGATTGTTTGGTTTTGAACATCATGACCTTGCTATAATACTTGACCAAGATGAAATGAAAGGAAGAAAATGAAAAATACGTTCAACACAATTATGTCCATCCTGATTTTGATTGTGCTTGCTGCCGGGGTCTATTTTATCGTACAGACCGTGCGCGAGACAGCTACTGCGGCGCAACAGCCCTTTGAGCAGGTGAATCAGGCGAACCAGGCATTGCAGACTCAGGTGGCACAATTGGCGAACCCCACCCCAACCATCATCCCAGACCCGGTGACGTACATCAATGAGATTCGTGCACTCGCTCGTTTGGAGACGATTCAATACAGTATTTCACAAGTAATGACCGGTGAGTTAAATCAAGGCACGTTTGGTTTCGCTTTTGGGACGAAGATTCTTGTGGTGGTGCATGGAACGGTGATCGCAGGCATTGATATGGAAAAGATCCTGCCAGAAGATATGCGCTATGAGAATGGCGTTTTATATGTGCGTCTGCCGCCTGCAGAAGTATTAGCCACCACGTTGGATACTCAAAAGACCGAAGTGTATACTCTGCAAGAAGGTTTATTAGTAGATATTGACCCGAACCTTGTGCTATCCACAATTCAAGGCGGGCAGGAAAAGATTCTGAGTGTTGCTGTTGAAGATGGTATTCTGCAGCAAGCAGAACGAAATGCTCAGGCGTATTTGATTAAGTTCTTTAATGCCTTGGGCTTTAGTAATGTGATCTTCTCGGAAGAATAAATAAAGAACAAAAAGTGGCGGCTCATATGGGCCGCCACTTTTTGTTTAAGGATTACAGCTAACGGGGAAGGTCACTTGCTCTTCCATTTGATTGGGCGAAAGGATTTTTAACTTCACCCAATAATCATTGGGCGCATTGATGCGGTAAAACTCGTTGATGACTTGTGTGCCAGACTCTTCAAAGATTAATGTGCCTACATCAGAGGTGACGCCTGTGCTGGCTTCCCATTGCCAGTTGAGGAGGGTTGGTCCGTTGGCGGTGATGTTGGCTTCGAAGAAGACGGTCTGCGGAAAGTCGTTGCAATTGACGACAATACGATTCGGCTCCACACGCAAATCCACTTTGGTGACGCTCACGAATGGTGCGTCTACAATAGGGAGTTGTTCCGCGGCTCCTTGCAGGGTGGTGACTTCGGCTGCAACCCAGCAATATCCACCTGGGTTGATGGGGTCTTCGACCTGCCACCAGGTTGAGGCGGTATCTCGCCCGACGGCGTTTAAGAGTCTCCCGCCGCGGATTTCATTCATGGTTTGGTAGACCGTGCCGGGACCAAAACGGCAGTTGGCAATTTCTGCATTTACCTGTACAGAAATCTCTACGAGGGTGGGGGTGGGTGGAACAGGTGTGGGGGTAGGAATAGACTGAGTGGCAGTTGCCGGAATCGGCGTGGGGGGAGGCGGCGTACTTTTCGTTGTGCATCCCACTAAGGTGATAATCAGTCCTGCGAGCAGGACGAGGCGGTTCATTTTTCCTCCTTTTGTCATTCGTTTCAACTCTCCATCGGCGTTGGAGAGGCAAGGCAATTCAGGGTTGAATCACCTGCATGTTCTATAGAAGTGTAACAGGGAAGCTAAAGTTCAGATGCGCTCATAGAATGGAATTAGTACTTTGTGGGGATATATGATTGCAAAATTAGAAAATTTGTTCTATAATTATACCATTGTGTAACTCAGCTGTTTTATTCAAAAGGAGATGAGAGTATGAGTAGTCTTGATAAAGCCGTTCAAACACAACTGGAGAACATCCAAAAGAAAACTGGAAAATCGTTGGCGGAACTGGCAGCGATTGCCCAAAAGAGCGGGCTTACCAAGCATGGCGAACTGCGTGACATGTTCAAGGAGAAACTTGGGCTTGGGCATGGCGACGCAAATGCCCTAGTGCATGCGGTTTTCAAGTCTGATGGCACGCGCGCTGCCGAAGGGAAAAGCTCTGATGCTGTTTTGGATGAAATTTACGTTGGTGCCAAAGCCTCGCAGCGCCCCATTCATGAGGCGTTGATGAAGCACATCAACAAGTTCGGGGAATTTGAGATTGTGCCTAAGAAGGGATATGTAAGTTTGCGGCGTAAGAAGCAATTTGCAATGCTCGGTCCCAAGACCAATACTCGTTTTGAAGTGGGACTCAATGCCAAGGATCTCAAGAAAGACTCGCGTTTGGTAGAACAACCCAAAGGCAGTATGTGCAATTACATCGTCGCCCTGACGGATGCCAGCGAAGTGGATGCTGACCTGATCGGCTGGATCAAACTTGCATATGAAGGAGCTGATTAATGTCAGAAGATTTTAGAAAAAATCTTTTGAATTTTATGACCGAGACTTTTGAGAGCCCCATGGGAATTTACCTTGATAAGAACACGGCTCTGTTTCAGACGCTTGAAACGGTCACTGCCGAGGAGGCTTCTATTCCCGTTGGTGGGAAGTGTGCCACGCTTGTAGCGCAAGTTGCGCATGTGACCTATTATCTCGATGTGCTGGAGCGTTACGTGGTTCATAACGATACATCTCCTGCTGATTGGGGCGCGGTTTGGCGCACGGTGAGTCGCGTCACACCGCAAGAATGGGAAACGAGTAAAGCCAAATTGCGAGACGCCTATCATCGCATGGTGGATTTGTTCAAAACAAACCCAGTTTGGAACGAAACCACCATGGGCGGAGCCATGGCAATTGTTGTTCACAGTGCCTATCACCTAGGAGAGATACGTCAGGCGCTTTGCACGTTGAAAAAATAGAGAAAAGGAAACATACACATGTCGACCAATCATGCCCATTACCTAGTTGAAGAATATGCCTTTCATAACTGGTTGGTTCATCACATTCTTGAAGGGATCGATCACGAAGAAAGTTTGTTACAACTGCCCTTTGAATCCAACTCAACAAATTGGATTCTCGGTCATATCGTTACCAATCGCAGCCATGTACTGGAAGTATTGGGAGTCACACACCTCTGGCAGGAAGAAGTCCGCGAGCTGTATCACACCGGCACTCATAATATTGGTCATGGCGATAAAGCCATGCGCTTGGAAACTCTTCTGAAGTACATGGATGATAGTACGCGCATGATTCGCAGGGCGCTGGAACCTGTCAGCGAAGAGTGGCTGACAGAAAGCTTTACCAACTATCGCGGCGAAAAGACCCGTGAAGCACACCTGAGCGGATTCCACTGGCACGAAGGGTTCCATATTGGTCAGTTGGAAATGCTCAAAGATTTTGTCCTTTCTGCCCGAAAGGTGTTGGCATGAAGTGGGTGATTGCCATACTGGTTACCGTCACGGCAGGATACATGCTTTTTGATGGAGTCCACGCCTTGTGGACGGGTGATTACATCACGCCATCTGCAGGCGAATACGCGGGTCAACTCGGACCTTGGGCTGGGCTCGTCGCATCTGTGGGCATTGCCCCACACTCCACGCTGATGAAAACTATTTTTGTTGCCTATGGTTTTTCTGCACTGGTTGGGGTTGTTGGCTTTCTTACAGACCAAGTTTGGGGTCGTAGCGCACTCCTTATCATGGCGGTGCTTGGGTTGTGGTATCTCCCCATTGGTACAGCGCTCAACATTGTAGTGTTGATGCTCTTGTTCCTGAAACGAAATTGAATATCATGAAAAAATATTTCATTCGTAAGAGCAGGCTGGGCAACATGCCCAGCCTGTTCGTTTATAATGATTTTACATGTAGGCATTATCGAATTTATGAATGGAGGAAGAAATGATCGATTTCAAATCCAAACTGGGGCGCAAAGCCTTGCGTCACCTCAAGCAGGAATATTTCATCTGGCTCACGACCGTCGACTCGAAAGGCACCCCCCAGCCACGCCCGGTCTGGTTCGTGTTGGAAGGAGATACGCTTGTGATCTATAGCAAGCCCAGTGCATTCAAACTCAAGCACATTCTGAATAACCCCAATGTCTCTATGCATTTCAATACCCAAGACCCTAAAGGCGAAGAAGATGTGATCGTTTTCAGCGGAATTTCCAAGATCGACCCCAAGGGTGAACCAGTTAACAAAAATGCTGCTTATATGCGTAAATATCGCACCGGCATTAAGGGATTAAACTCCACGCCGCAACAGTTTACACAAGAATATTCCACAGTGATCCGCATCAAGCTCACAGCGTTGCGTGGTTGGTGATATGACGAACGAACAGATCATTCAAAAGACTGCTGAATACATCAAGCAAGAGTTTTCAAATGACTCCTCTGGGCATGATTGGTGGCACATCTATCGTGTATGGAAGAACGCCATTGCCATCTGTGAGATCGAAAAAGCAGACTCATTCATTGTTCAACTCGCTGCTCTCTTGCATGACCTCGATGATTGGAAGTTCAACGAAGTTGGCGATGAAACCCCGCATCGCGCCAAAGCCTGGCTGGACTCTTGCTCTGTAAACTCAGATGTCGCTGATACTGTGTGCCGTATCATCATGCACATTTCCTACAAAGGTGCCGGTGTCGAAAATAAAATGGACTCGCTCGAAGGCTTTATCGTCCAAGATGCAGACCGTCTCGACGCCATCGGCGCCATTGGTATTGGACGTGCCTTCGCATATGGAGGGTATAAGAACCGCATGATGTACGACCCAGACTCTCCACCCGCCATGCATGCCAGTTTTGAAGAATACAAGAATAGCAAAAGTGCTACGATCAATCACTTTTACGAAAAACTGCTCCTGCTCAAAGACCGAATGAACACAACAACCGCCAAACGGATTGCCGAAGAACGGCATGATGTGATGGCAAAATTCCTCGACCAGTTCATGCTTGAATGGGAAGGGACAGATATCAAAACAACTTCAGGAAACCGATGAAAAATAAATATCTTTTGTTCTCTGCGATCATATTGCTGGCATTGTCCTGCAAAGCATTAACGCCTTCTACGCCTACTGCGATACCACAGACAGAAACTCCACCCACAGAGGCTTTCCCTGCAACAGAACCCGCAGTCGACGAACCCATAGACCCATTGGCAGGTTCTCCCGGTTTGGGCGATTCTCTTTATCCCGATTTCGGGAACGGTGGTTATGACGCCACATCCTATCTATTGGACATTACCGTCAACGATGTGAAGACGAGCGATCTAGCAGCGATTACCACTATCGAAGCTGTTGCAACGCAAGACTTAAGCCAGTTCAACCTGGATTTTGCCGGGTTCGAGATTACCAGCATCATGGTCAATGATGAAGCGGCAGAGTTTGAACGAGATGGACAGGAGTTAACTGTCATCCCAGCGCAAGCGCTAGCCAACGGCGAAGCCTTTACCACCGTCGTGGAGTATCAAGGTGTTCCTGCATCGATGACTTCCAAGGCGCTGCCTTTCCCCACTGGTTGGATCGCATACGAGAACGGCATCTTTGTCTTGAGCGAACCCGATGGGTCTGCCAGTTTTTACCCGGTCAATGACCATCCGCTCGATAAAGCGAAGTACACCATTATGGTCACTGTGCCAAAACCCTATGAAGTCGGGGCGAACGGTGTTCTTGAAGAAACTACAGATAACGGTGATACAACCACCTACACCTTCACAGTCCGCGATGAGATGGCAAGCTATCTCACCACCATCAACATCAATGAGTTCAATACAGAAACGATGGTCTCAGATGGAGGTGTTCCAATTCGCAATTATTACGCTACTAGTTTGCCCGATGGTGTCAATAAACCTTTTGCGCGTCAGGGTGAAATGATCGACTACTTTAGTGAATTGTTTGGACCCTATCCGTTCGAAGTGTATGGCGCCTTGGTTATGGATACTGAGTTTGGCGCCGCGCTTGAAAACCAAACCATGTCCATATTTGGAATCGACATGGTAGATTTGGAAGACATTGAAGGCACAGAAGCAGTGGTCGCTCATGAACTTGTCCACCAATGGTTTGGGGACAGTGTGAGTGTCGGTGATTGGAGCAGTATCTGGCTCAACGAAGGCTTTGCCTCTTATGGCGAAGGTCTTTGGGAAGAACACCTCAACGGACGTAATGGGCTTAATGAATGGGTCGATGGCGTATATGAAGAAGTAAAAGCCTATCCAGAGTTTTACCCTCCACCCGGAGCCCCCCCTGCCAACGATCTCTTCAATGGTGGTGTTTACCTGCGCGGTGGGTTAACCCTCCATGCCTTGCGGCTTGAAGTCGGAGACGATGTTTTCTTCGAGATCATTCGCACATACTATGATCGTTATAAGTATGGCAATGCAGTCACTGATGACTTTATTGCCGTTGCTGAAGAGGTAAGCGGCAAAGACCTCGGTGAATTTTTCCAAGCCTGGCTTTACGACGAAAAACTTCCAGAACTTCCATAGGATTAAATGGATGAGGTCACCGTAAAGGTGACCTCATCCATTTAACGCCTCAAACTTAACTCAAACCTGATTCAGCGCTTCAAACCTTTAGCCACCCGAAAGCATCTTCCGCACGATTGGTGTCAACCCGGCAAAGAAGAATTCCACAGCAATCACCATCACGATCAAACCCATTAATCGCAGCATTACCTTATTTCCATTTTCCCCAATAATGCGCGTGACCTGCTTTGCACCCAGCAACAGCAAATAGGTAAAAAGCAAAATAACAGCAATCACCCCAAGCACAATGCCTTGTTCCACCATGGTGTCGGCTTCGTTCATCAGCAGAATGGATGTGGTGATGGCGCCCGGACCGCAGATGATGGGGATACCCAGCGGAGTGATGGAAATATCGTTGATGTACTCATGATTGGTTTCATCATCGAACTGAGTACGGGTGAGGCGGGCTTGCAGCATTTCATAGCCCATAAAGAAAAAGATCACCCCGCCCACCACCCGCAGACTATCTACCGAGATGGAAAAGAAGCGAAATATCCACTGACCGGTTAGTGCAAAAGAAAGCAAAATAGTTGCACCTGTGAAGGTCGCTTTGCGCGCCACCCGGTGAGACTCCTGGGGAGATAATTTGGCGGTCATGGCGGTGAAAACAGGCACAACACCAATGGGGTTTACCATGGTAAACAGCGAAATGAAGCTCAATAATGCAAACTCAAATAAAGGCGATGCGGTCATAATTCTCCTGGGACATTTGGGCGGTGTAAAATGTATTGATTTGGTTATAAGATGATAACCCGTTTAGAGAAGTTTTACCGACAAATATACCAAATAGGCTATGAAACCATCTGTTGGTACACCTCCCGGTAAGAATATATTGCCCACCCTGCTCCGGCGCTTTGGGGTTTGGCGTATTACGGTTGCCGTCACCTTGTTGGCGATGTTTGCATCTGCTTTTTTAGCCGGTGGGGCACTGCTTGTGTTTGAAGGGAAAATTCCTCTTATCGGGATTCTGCTTGCTATTATCATTCCCCTTCTGCTTGCCCCTGTTTCTTTATATAACAACTTCAAACTGGTTCATCGCCTAGATATTACTGAAGATCAATTGCGCCGGCTATCCAATACAGACGAACTGACCGGGGTCTTCAATCGCCGTTATTTCTTCGAACAGGCTTCCCGCGAATTTGAACGCGGAAAACGGCACCATCGTCAATTTTCGATTGCGATCTTGGACTTCGATAATTTCAAAGACATCAACGATATTTACAGTCACCTTGCTGGCGATGCGGTCTTGAAATACGTTGCCCAAATTTGTATGGCTGGGCTTCGTCAGATTGATATATTCGCCCGTTATGGCGGTGATGAGTTCATTTTCCTTCTCCCAGACACCAATACCCAGCAGGCAAAGGAGTGCCTTGACCGCATCCTAGAGCAGGTTAGAGCATCTGCTTTCCAATTTGCTGGGCACACCATTACGATTCGTGTCAGTATGGGAGTTTCTATGTTTCGTGAGAATATGACAGACTTGAATGCCCTCATGCGCGAAGCGGACTTTGCCTTGTACGCCGCCAAACATCAAGGCGGGATGCGCGTCATTGCGCATCGTACCTTGACAGAAGTCTGATTCCGCAGATAATAGCCGCACAAAGGCTGTGACAGAGGAAAGTAGGCTGACGGAAGCCGCCAGAGATGTGCAAGGTAGTTGGTGAAATTGCACTCGACCGAACCCAGTTGAAGTTCCCTCTCGAGCCGTGAAGGTGAAGAGCGTGTCAGGTGTCAAGTTCCATGTGCCACGTTTTGTAGTCTGAACCGCACTCCCAGCGTTATGAGGGAAGCCGATGTTAGTCGGCACAAAGTGCATCTCTCTTGAGATGAATTTGGGTGGTACCACGGGTGAACTTCCTCCCGTCCCATAGTGGACGGGAGTTTTTGTTTTTTAGACAATAGACCACAGACGATAGACGATGGATTTTATGGTCAATCGTCCATTGTCAATGGTCAGACCTTGGAGGCACATATGCAAGACAAATTAAACGAGATCGAAAAAGCCGCGCTCGTGGCGTTGGCGGAGGTCAATGACCCAGCCGCAGTGGAAGCGTGGCGTGTGACCCACCTCGGGCGCAGCTCGGAATTGATGGGAGTCTTTTCCGGCTTGGGCAAACTCTCGAAAGAAGAGCGACCCGTTATCGGCGCGGCTGCGAACCGTGTGAAGGTGGCGCTTGAGGCTGCGTTGGAAGAAAAAGCCGCAGCGGTGAAACAAGCCGCGTTGGCGAAATCCCTCGCCGAAGAAAAATTGGATGTGACCCTGCCCGGGCGTAACAAACACGTTGGGCGTTTGCATCCGTCTACACAGCAGCTGCGCCGCGTGTTGAGCATTTTGGCGGAGATGGGGTTTCAGGTGTTCACCTCGCGCGAAGTGGAAACGGACGAATATAACTTCCAGCATTTGAACTTCCCGCCGCATCACCCCGCGCGTGACATGCAGGATACGTTCTTTATCGAAGCCGAGAATCGTGGTGACAATCCGATCCTGATGCGCACGCATACCTCGCCGGGACAAATTCACGCGATGCGATATTTCGCAGCGACCGACCCTAACAACCCGCCTCCTATTCGTATCGCTCTGCCGGGTATGTGCTTCCGCTATGAGCAGATCACGGCGCGGTCTGAGGTGCAGTTCAATCAGGTGGAAGGGCTCGCCGTTGGCAAGAACATCACCTTCGCGGACTTGAAAGGCACGATCGCAGATTTTGTGCGGCGTATGTTCGGTGAAGGTGCTCGTTTACGTTTCCGCGCTTCGTACTTCCCGTTCACGGAACCCTCCGCTGAAGTGGATGTGGAATGTTTTGTGTGCGGCGGCAAAGGTTGCCAAGTCTGCAAGAACTCGGGCTGGCTCGAAATTCTCGGCTGCGGCATGGTGCATCCCAATGTGTTGATGGCTGGCGGCTACGACCCGAAGGTCTATTCTGGTTACGCCTGGGGCATGGGACCCGAACGTCAGCTCATGCTGCGCAACAAAGTCGGCGACATCCGTTACTTCTGGGGTAACGACGTTCGTTTTCTTGAACAATTCTAGTTTTTAAACACAAAGGACACAACGTACACGAAGGAAAATCTGAAAGATGGTATTGAGTTGCAAAGCATTAAACCTTTGTGACCTTGGTGCCCTTCGTGTTTAAGAAAAGGTGAAGCATGAAAATACCTCTCTCATGGCTAAAAGATTTCATTGACCTCGATGGACTTTCCGTCGAAGACATTGCACGCAAACTCACCCTCGCTGGCATGGAAGTGGACGAGATTCTCTACGTCGGTCTTCCCATGCCCGTGTACAAAGAAGGTGAGAAGCACGAGTTCAAGACCAACGGCATCGGCTGGGACAAGGAGAAACTTGTCGTGGCGGAGATCCGTGAAGTGAAGGCGCATCCAAATGCCGATAAGTTGACTCTGCTTGACCTGTACGATGGTCAGCAAGATCAAGTCGTGCTGACGGGCGCGCCGAACATCTTCCACCTCAAAGGCACGGGCAAACTGGATAAGCCCATCAAGGTGGCGTACGCAAAAGAAGGCACGACTCTCTATGACGGTCATGCTGAAGGACAGGTCTTGATGACGCTCAAACGCGCCAAGATCCGCGGCGTGGACTCGTACTCGATGGTCTGCTCCGAAAAGGAACTGGGCATCACCGAAGAAAGCGACGGCATCATCATCCTCGACGATGACGCGCCTGTGGGCATGCCGCTCGCGGATTACATCGGCGACGCTGTATTGGATATTTCCATCCTGCCAAACATGGCTCGTAATGCGAACGTCATCGGTATTGCGCGTGAACTGGCGGCGATGCTTGGTCGAGACCTCCGAGGTCTTAAAGACCTCGGAGGTCTGAAAGCCAGTGGTCAATCGGTGAAGGAACTCGTTGAGATCGAAATCACCGACTCCGAACTCAACCCGCGCTTCGTGGCTGGACTGATCCGCAATGTGGAGATCAAACCCAGCCCGTACCAAATTCAACGTCGACTCAAATTGGCGGGTGTGCGTGCAATTAGCAATATTGTAGATGCCACCAACTATGCAATGATCGAATATGGTGAGCCTTTGCATGCCTTTGATTACGATGTGCTCAAGCAACGTGCTGGGGATAAGAAGATCAAGATCAGCACTCGTGCCGCGAAAGATGGTGAGAAACTCAAGACTCTCGATGGCAACGAACGCACGCTCACCGCAATGAACGTGCTCGTCTGCGATGAGAAAGGTTCGCTTTCTCTCGCAGGTGTTATGGGCGGCTCAGAGTCCGAAGTGACCGATAGCACAAAAAACATCCTGCTCGAAGGCGCGGCGTGGAACTTCATCAACATCCGCCGCACGGCGAAGCAGCACAATCTTCCATCCGAAGCCTCGTTCCGTTTTTCGCGCGGCGTGCATCCTGCCATGGCAGAAGGCGGTGTGAGCCTCGGTTTGAAGTACATGGCGGAATGGGCTGGCGGCGCGGTCGCTCCCGACCTCGTCGATGCGTATCCGCTCCCGCCGAAAGAAGCGGTGGTGACAATCACTGTCAACGATGTGAAACGCTGGCTTGGCATTGACCTGACGCTCGAAAAGACCGCCGAACTTCTCAAGCGCCTTGAATTCAAATGCGAAGTGAAGGGCGATAAACTTCAAGTCACTTCACCCAATCACCGCATGGACATCGGCGAAGGTGTCGTCGGTGTGGCGGATGTGCTCGAAGAAGTTGCTCGCAGTTACGGCTACGACAACATCCCGACCACCACCATGGCAGACGCGCTCCCGCCGCAAGTTGGTAATCCCATCCACGAGTGGGAGGAACATCTGCGTGATCTGCTCGTCGCTGATGGTTTGCAGGAGGTCGTTTCGTATCGCATGACCTCGCCCGAAAAAGAAGGTCGCATCACCAAACACGACGAATACGTCCGCCTTGCGAATCCCATCGCGCCCGAAAAGAGCGTCTTGCGTCGCAGCCTCGTCGCCTCCGTAATCGACTCGCTTGAGAAGAACATCCGTTACAGCGAAGCCTTCTCGTTCTTCGAGATCGGCTCGGTCTTCGTGCCGCACAAGAACGAACTCCCCGACGAGCCGCGTAAACTTGCCATCGCGATGACGGGTCTGCGTGAAGCGACTGCATGGGATGTGAAGGATTCTCCCAAACTGGACTTCTTCGATTTGAAGGGACGCATCGAACTCATGTTGAGCGGGTTGCGCCTCACAAACATCACCTACACTGCCACCGACTCCTACTCCCACCTGCACCCAGGCAAAGCCGCCGAAGTCAAAGCGGGTGACAAGGTCATCGGAGCATTTGGTGAACTTCATCCGCTGGTTAAGGAGCAATACGAGTTGGGTGACTCGCCCGTCCTCGTCGCTGAATTCGACCTCGACACCATGCGCGCCATCTCCCCGACATACGGAATCAAAACCATCCCTGAGACACCGCCCATTTATGAAGACATCGCCGTCATCGTGGATGATTCAGTGAAGGCTGAAACCGTCGAAGCGCTGATCAGGCAAACAGGCGGAAGAAGCGTAACCAACGTCCGCTTGTTCGATCTCTACGTCGATGAAAAAATCGGCGCGGGCAAAAAATCCCTCGCCTACGCGTTGACCTATCAAGCCGAAGACAAAACCCTCACCGACGCCGATGCCGCCGCCATCCGCAACAAGATCGTCAAACGGCTGGAAAAGGAAATCGGCGCGAAACTGAGAAGTTAAATCCACTAGTACCAAAATGGGATGCAAAATTCTTGCATCCCATTTTTATTGGGCATATACTGAGTTAAATCAATTTATAGGAGAAAAAATGAATAACAAAAATACTGGTCTGATCGCCACCATCGCCGCCGTCGTGTTGTGCGGGTGCCCTGGTTTGTTTATGTGTCTTTTCGGCGCCATCACCGCCACCGGCAACGGAACCTTTAACGAATCTGCCTTGCCCCCTGCCGTTGGCATTGCTTTGGTCTGTGTTGCGTTGATCTTTATCCTCATTCCTGTGGGTGTTGGTTTCTTCACCATGCGCAAGAAGCCTGAAGCTGCTGCTGCCGTCAGCAATGACCAGACTCCCCCTGCTGCGTAAATTTTTCAGAAGATTCAAAAAACAGGCACTCAAACGAGTGCCTGTTTTTATTTTGTAGACTTTTTCGCGGGATGTAATCTGCCTGTATAATCCATGCCATGATTCTCATAACTGGCGCCACCGGATTCATTGGACGCGCCCTCGTACGCCAACTTTCATCCATCGGATACCCCCTCCGCGCCCTCATTCGCCCTTCTGCCAAAACGCCGCGCCTGCCCAAAGGCGTGCCGGTTGAAGTGGCGGTGGTGTCGCTTGCAGATACACGCGGTCTGCGTGCTGCCATGCGTGACGTGGAAACGGTCTTTCACCTAGCCAGCGCTGAAAACCAAGGCGCACGCGGAAGTTTGCTTATCACCGATATTCAAGGAACCCAAAACCTTGTGGATGCTGCAGCCGATGCCGGCGTGGATCGTATCGTGTATCTTAGTCATCTGGGGGCGGCTCGTGCTTCGGGGTACCCAGCGTTCAAAGCCAAAGGGATTGCGGAAGAATCTATTCGTGCTGGCAAAGTGCCATATACCATTATCCGTACTTCACTGGTTTATGGACCTGAAGATCATTTCACCAATAATCTATCACGTCTGATTCGGAATTCGCCTGGAATTTTCCCCGTTCCTAATGGTGGACGGGTAGTGGTGCAGCCTGTATGGGTGGAAGACCTTGTCACTTGCATGCTTTGGGCATTGCAAAATGAAGGCACGCTTAACCAAGTCTATGAAGTGGGCGGCAATGAGTTCTTTACGCTGCAACAGATCATCGAGATCATCATGGATGTTACGAAGCGGCGCCGCTTTCTTGTGCCGCTTTCCCCTATCACCTTACGTGCCATGACGGTATTTCTTGAAAGCGTGTTGCCAGGTTTCCCACTCTCATCACTCTTTCTCGATTATTTTGCAGTCAACCGCACGACGGCTGTAGATGCCATGCCGCGTCACTTCGGTTTGATGCCCGCCCGCTTCTCGTACCGCATTGATTACTTGATCTACAAACGTTGGTATCAGCGCCTATGGAGCGCAGTCACCGAACGATCATCCTCTCAGAGAAGATAATATGTCCCTTCCCAATATTCGCCTGCTTGAAACCCCTGATGAAATGAAACTGGTTGAAGAACTGCAGCGCCAGGTCTGGCCTGGTTCAGAGACAGATGTCGTCCCAAGCCATGTGTTGATCACCGTCGTCCATAATGGCGGGTTGGTGATGGGTGCGTTTGAAGAAGAACAACTCATTGGCTTTGTCTTTGGCTTTCCTGGGCTTGAGAAAACGCCGGATGGTCCGCGCCCCAAGCATTGTTCACATCAGATGGGCATTCATCCACAATATCGTGATAGCGGAATTGGTTTTGAACTCAAACGTGCCCAATGGCAAATGGTTCGGCACCAAGGGCTTGACCACATTACATGGACCTTTGACCCGTTGCTGAGCCGCAATGCGCATCTCAATATCTCCAAGCTTGGGGCTGTTTGTAGCACCTATCGCGAATCAGAATACGGCGAGCTGCGTGATGGTCTCAACGCTGGGCTACCTTCAGACCGTTTCCAAGTGGATTGGTGGATTAATTCGCGTCGTGTGGAAAAGCGACTCAGCAAACGTCCGCGCCCGACTCTCAAACTGGCTCATGTTGCCCGCAGCGGACTCCGCCCATTTTACACGCCTCAATTCTCTGACGCAGGCTTGATGCTTGCCCCCGAGCATGTACCACCCTTTGAGGATCGGCTCTTGTTGGTGGAGATTCCCACCAATTTTATGCAGATCAAAGAAAAAGATTTTCCTCTGGCAAGAGATTGGCGCTTTTTCAGCCGTGAACTGTTTGAAACTGCGTTTGCCAAAAATTACATCGTTACTGATTTTGTCTTTGATGCCAATGAAGGTAGTCCGCGCGGGATGTATGTTCTAACGCATGGTGATAGTACGTTGGATGAGTTTGAATAAATTTGTTCTTAACGCATGAGACGCCCTTTCGGACGTCTCAGCGGTTGGATGGGGAAGAGGATTTCGAGAAACCTTATCGCACAGACAAGGGCTATCTCCGTACAGAGGTGTTGCTGTTCTCATTGCGGCTCATGGCAGACATGCCCACTGGATGATAGGTTGGTTCGGGGCGATTGGCGCCATAGGCAGGCATTGGGTTGGGACGGGGCTGTGGCTTCGGAACCGGTCTCGGGTAATTGCTCACGGGTGGATTCACTTCCTGGCGTGGAGCAGGCTGAACGGTCCGGGGTTGAGGCGTGGAATAGGAAGCAGGAACGTTGCGGTAGGCTGTGTTGCGGTCATAAATATCCGCCATTGAAAAGAGGCGTTCTCCAGCAACAGAGAAAGTACCGATCAACAGCACGCGGATGAGCCAAACCATGCAGGCAACAAAGATGGGGACGACGGTCATCATGGTTTCTTGACCGACTAAACCACCGCCCAAGGCGTTATGGTTTCGAATGGCAACCGAAACACCCCACCAGGTAAGCATGGCATTGAAAGCAGCTGCAAGGAGCCATGCGCCAAAAAGATACCAAACCTCGGCAGGTTCATCGCGACCCTGTTCGGGGGTGAAGATACGAGCGATACCAGCGAAGTCGATGGCGCAAAAGGCAAAAGCCAAGACAGATGACCAATACATCCCAGCAAATTGTAGATCACCAAGAACATCGCGCAAGGCAAATGAAGTGGTGCCGAAGTTGAACACTTCAAAAGCGAGGAGTGCGCACAAGATCAGCCCGCCAAAGATTGCGCCACGTTTCAGTGACATTTTCTTGAGCAAGGGAAGCAGTTGGATATTGAGGGAACGGTTCATGGGAATTCTCCTTTTTGGAACCAAAAACGGGTCAAGTTATCTGAAGTTAAATATAGAACACTTGTTCTAATTTGTCAAGTTAACGATGGATTGCAGGAGAATTGCATGAATGGATATCCCCCAAAAAATATCGGGGCGGCTTGCAAGCCGCCCCGATTGATATTGCATAAACTTAATCGCGGCTGCGTCCGCTGACGAGTGAGACGTAATACAGCAGCTGTAAAACCGCGGTGACCAAACCTGCCACATAGGTCAATGCAGCGGCATTGAGAACATTGCTAACACCGCGCATTTCGGCGTCAGTTTGGATAATGCCGCTATCGGCTAACATGCGTCGGGCGCGGGCAGAGGCGTCGAACTCCACGGGCAAGGTGACGAGAGCAAAAAGGGCGCCGCCTGAGAAAACCAAAATCCCGAGCCATGCGAGTTGTGTCAATTGCAGGAACAAGCCGATCATGATGAGGATCCAGCCGAGATTGGATCCGATATTGACAAGCGGTACCAGCACGCCGCGGAATTTGAGCGGGAAGTATTCCTCTGCATCCTGCTGGGCGTGACCGAGTTCATGTGCAGCAATTGCTAGTGCAGCAACCGAAGCGCTATTTGCAACGCCATTGGAAAGATAGACGGTCTTATCGCGCGGGTCGTAATGGTCGGTCATTTCGCCGGGGGTGCCTTGGATCTTCACACCATGCAAACCGCTGGAGGCGATCAGGCGGCGTGTGGCTTCGTACCCGCTGAAGCGGCTGCCAGCTGCTACCCGACTCCATTTTGCATAAGCCGATTTTACATACCATGATGTAAGCGCCATCAAAATAAAGGCGGGGATCATGTACATTAAGTACGTGGGACTCAAGAAAAACATTCAGTTCTCCTTTCTAGTTGATTAAGCTATTTGGCGAGCATCTCCAAGAGGAGTCTTACAGCTTCATCCAATTGTGGGTCTTTATCTGCCTGACGGTCTTCAGGCGTAAGGTCTACGGGATAATCTGGGGTCAGCCCGATCTTATGGATGGTGCGTTCGTTGGGGGTGAGCCACTTTGCGATGGTGATGCGGACGGCACCATTGTCATTTGAAAGCGGAATCCAGTTTTGCACGGAGCCTTTCCCATAGGAGACGGTTCCAAGCAACTTGGCGCGACCAGTATCTTGCAAAGCACCGGCTACGATCTCAGAAGCCGAAGCAGAACCTTCGTTGATTAGAACGATCATAGGGATGCTGGTATCGGTGACTTTGCCGCCAGGGATTACATCAAAGGTGTTACGAGTGCCGTCGCCATATTGTTCGTAGAGAACAACGCCTTCGCCCATAAATTGGGAGGCAACTTCCACAGCGGTTTGCAAGTAACCGCCGCCGTTATTGCGCAGGTCAAGGATGACAGCTTTCGGCTTTTGCGGCATGATCTCGGCGATGGCAGCTTCCAACTCGGGCATGGTGTTCGAGCCGAAGGTGGTCACTTGGAAGTAGGCAATATCGCCTTCGAGCATTTTGCCAGTGGCAGAGGCAATGGTAATCTGGGCGCGGACGATGGAGAAGTCCAACGGTTTTTCTTCGCCATCACGCAGAATTGTCAGCACCACGGTGGAACCGGCAGGTCCGAGCACTTTCTGGCGGACGAGTTCACCGTCGATACCGGTCATATCTTCGCCATCAATGGCAACAATCTTATCGCCGGGTAATAAACCTGCTTCTTCCGCAGGGGAGCCAGGGATGGGGCTGGTGATGGTCAGGTAATCACTGGTTGTATCCACGTAGGCGCCAATGCCTTCGTAGGAACCTTCCAAGCTTTGGTTGGCTTGTTTGAAATCTTCAGGGTCCATATAGGATGAATGTTGGTCGCCCAATGCCTGCATCATGCCGCTGATGGCACCGCGCATGAGAGCAACATCGTCTACGGGTTGGTCCACGTAATTTTGGTGGACGAGGTTCCACGCTTCCCAGAAGGGAGCGAAGAGAGTTTGCATATCTTCAGGGGTTGAAGACTGTTGTTCTGGCGATGCCGTGGGGGCAGGCTCTGCGGTGGGAGCTTCGCCAAAGCTGAAGGCTGAGCTGTTGTTAAAAGGCAAAAGGTGCCCGGTAATAAAGCCACCGGCAAAGGACCCAAGCCCAACAACGGCAACAGCCAAAATAAGCAGTACTGCTTTTAAAGTTTTATTCACAAGATCCTCCAATAGCTAGCATACGTAGAAAGATACCAATTGGTTATTAAAGATTGCTGAATGAATTATTCGATTTGTGTAAGAATCGAATGGTTAACCTGTTACTCAGAATCCCCACCTGTTTTGCCCTTATTCAACTCATCGACCGTGCGGCGTAATGCTTCCATTTCATCCTCTTTTTTCTGCTGGGCGGGATTCATGGCTTTCATCATTTTCAAAAGGGGATCATCTTTGCCACCGCGCATCACCCCGCGGACGATGCCATACATCACTACATTAACCCCCACGATCATCAGAATAAAGATCAAAGCGGCAATGGCTGTTTTACTCATTTCCATGGTGGCTCTCCAAAATGGGGATGAACTGATTCCAATCTGTCAGGTGCGCGTCGGCGCTGCCTGCGGGGAATTCCTCATTGTATAGAATGCTGAACAAGCCTGCTTCTTTCGCGGCACGCGTGGTGCGATGAATGTCATCTATCATGACGCATTTGGAATGGTCTGTCTCCCCGGCGGCTTGCATGGCGATCTGAAACGATTCGGGCATGGGTTTGCAGTATGGGTCAATGGCGTTCACGTCCACGATGATCTCAAAGAGGTCGCGCAGACCGAGCACCTTCAGCACTCTGTCGGCGTGGGCAGAGTCTGCGTTGGTGAAGATCAGGTTACGGGTCGGAAGTGAGGCGATGATCGAGCGTAGGGTTGGGTTGGGTGTGAGGTACTCTTTGAGCGGCAGATCATGCACAAAGGCGAGGAAATCCTGCACGTCGATTTCGTGATGGGCTTGAAGTCCGCGCAGGGTGGTGCCGTATTGCAAAAAGTATTTTTCGCGGATGTATGATATTTGGTCTTCGGGAAAACCTATGTGTTCGCGCATGTAAATATTCATGCGTTCTTTGATGGCTTTCCACAAGCCGGTACTGGATGGATAGAGCGTGTCGTCGAGGTCGAAGAAGATGGTGGTGAATCTCATTCGGCAATTATAATTGCGCCATGCCTATTCGATTGCTTTCTTCTGAAGTCTCATCGCAAATTGCCGCGGGTGAAGTAGTAGAACGCCCCGCTTCTGTAGTTAAAGAGTTGACTGAAAATTCTTTGGATGCAGGTGCGACGACGATCTCGATCTCGGTTGCAGATGCCGGGCGGACTCTGATCGAAGTGGCAGATGATGGACATGGCATTCCGGCGGGAGAACTGGAACTGGCGGCGGCTCGACACGCAACCTCGAAGTTGGTTCAGTCCGATGACCTGTTCCACATCCAGACCTTGGGCTTCCGAGGCGAGGCGCTGGCATCCATCGGCTCCGTCTCGCAAATGAGCATCACCTCGCGAGTGGAGTCTGCCAAAGAAGGCGCACGTTTACGGGTGAATGGCGGCATTTCTGAAAAGGTGGAAAAAGTCGGCGCACCCGTGGGGACAGTGGTGCGGGTGGAGAATCTCTTCTACAACGTGCCTGCGCGTTTGAAATTTTTGAAAACCGATACAACCGAACGCCGTGCGATTGATTCGCTGGTGACGCGTTATGCACTGGCGTACCCGAATGTACGTTTCAAGATCACAGATGGCAAGCAAGTCACATTGCAGACGGCAGGTGATGGCGACCGTCGCTCGATCTTGGCTTCGTTGTATGGCGTAGAAGTTGCCAAACAAATGCTGGAAGTGATGGCGACTGAAGAAGGCATGACGATCACCGGCTTCATCAGCCCAGTTTCGTTGACTCGCTCAAACCGCAAAGAAATCACCTTCTTTATCAACGGTCGCTGGGTGCAGGAGATTTCGCTGAACTCTGCCCTGCTGCAAGCCTATCACACACTCTTGATGGTGGGACGTTATCCGCTCACGGCGTTGTTCCTGGATATGTCTCCCGAAGATGTGGATGTAAATGTCCACCCGACGAAGGCGGAAGTGCGGTTCAGGGCGCAGGATAAAGTCTTTAGCTTTGTACAACGCTCGGTGAGGAAGGCATTGCTGGCATACACACCCGTTCCAAGTGTCTCGCCGCAGTTGTGGGGCTCGCGCTCCGTGCCCTCTGAACCACGAACAGTGGGGATCGATTGGTCGATTGGGCATGACTCCGAGTTGACCATTGACGATGGACAATTGACGATGGAAAACCCCAAGCAGCCTGTGGAAAGTGACCGTCCATCGTCTGCGGTCAATGGTCAATCGTCTTTTGCTGGCATGCCACTATTACGCCTTATTGGTCAGATCGGGTCGACGTATATTGTGGCGGAGGGTCCAGACGGCTTGTATCTCATCGATCAACATGCAGCACATGAACGCGTCTTATTCGAAAAGTTGATGGCGCAGCGCGAGAATAAGAGCATTCCCTCGCAGGCGTTGCTCGCCCCAGAGATCGTGACCTTGCCGCCGCAATCGTCGAAGATATTGCTGGAGCAATTGCCGTTCTTGAACAAGTTCGGTTTTGAAGTGGAAGAGTTCGGCACGAATACCTTCCAGGTGCGGTCCATGCCGGTGTTGTTCGCGGGCGGCAGCCCGTCCATGGCGCTCAAGGCGTTGGTGGAGGATTTTGAAGAGGACGAGAGTCCGCTTCAGGCGGAGGTGGAGGCGCGGCTTGCGGCGCGAGTCTGCAAGCGGCTGGCGGTCAAAGGCGGGCAGACGCTCACTTCCGACGAGCAGAAGAGTCTGCTGCTTGATCTGGAGAATTGTCAATCGCCGCGGACTTGTCCACATGGCAGACCGACGATGATCCACCTGACCGTGGATATGTTGGAACGTCAATTCGGGCGGCGTGGGGCGCGTTAATTCAAGTTTCTAATTTTGTAAGGACATATAAAAAGGGTAGGCGAATACGCTACAATTGAACCATGCAAAGTTTGACAGATATTTCCAAACGTGACCTTGAAATTCTGTTTGATCACATTCAGGCGGCGATTGCCTTGGTGGATCGAGACGGGAATTTAATTTCGTGGAATTCTGCATTTGACGCGGGGAAAAGGCAATACCCAGAGGTCTCGAACTTAAAGGACCTTTTTTTACAGCGCGATGCTGAAAGCCTGCGTATAAAGTTGGCAGAAGGTGTTGCAAATCATTGGGCTGGGGAATTTGCCATCACTGAGACCGATGCTGCTGTGTTATGTGATTTCTGGTTAATGCCGACGGTAACCGAACATATGCTCTTTATCGCCGAACGGATCGAATCGGAAGCCGATGCAGAGAACATGGTGGAGAAGCTCCGTAAACAAGTGAAGTTGTTCCAGGTGGAAAGCGAAGTTTCAAAGAAACTGGCACGCAATAAACAGATTGAAATGGAAGCGGTTCTAGCTCAGGCTCAAGAAGTAGCGCATGTAGACCCGTTGACCTTTCTCCCTAATCGTCGCACCATTATCAAAGATTTGCAAAGCGAAGTCATGCGTGCTGAACGCTATCACTCAAAATTTTGCATTTCCGTTGTGGATATTGATAATTTCAAGTCTATTAATGATACGTATGGGCACCCGGTGGGTGATGAAGTGTTAAGACATGTGGCGCTTCAATTGCGGGATGGTATCCGTCACCCCGATGTGGTGGGACGTTATGGTGGTGAGGAGTTCATCATTCTGCTCCCGAATTCAGATAACAACGCCGCTGCTGAGCAAGCTTCACGCTTATGCCGACAGATTCGCAGTTCGGTTGTCCGCTCGAAAGACCATGATATTCAAGTAACCATCAGCGTTGGAATCGCTCAATTTCAAATAGGTGAAGATTCGTGGCATAGCTTGCTCAAACGAGCAGACAATGCCATGTTCGAAGCCAAGAGTCGTGGACGTGACCGCTGGGTCGTTGGAGATTAAATAAAAGAGCCTGTCTCATTGAGACAGGCTCTTTTCAAACAATTATCTGTAAATTCCCAGCGGGTTGTAGTTTCCGGAAAAGCCAGGAAAGACCGCCTCAATATCGGCATTATTCATACGTTTGGAAAGCAACTCTCCCAGTACCGAACGATAGTCAGTCGTGATGGCAAGGTCAGCATGGTCATATAGTTGGTCATTGTGCAAGCCGGGGAAGGAACCAAAGACTTGCCCGCCATTGACGTTGCCGCCAAGGGTCAACATGACACTGCCATGTCCATGATCGGTGCCATAGGAATCATTTTGAACAAGCCGACGTCCAAATTCGCTGATCACAACAACCGATAGCTTCTCGGTGTATCCAGAGTCTAAGTCTAGGTAAAAATTTGCCAATCCAGAAGCCAGACTGTTGAGCAAATCTGCCATGTAGCCTTCATTGCCGCTGTTCTGATATTCGTGTGTATCCCAACCGCCAAAGTCCACGGCGGCAACGCGTAAACCGGCATCGAGCTTGATCATTTGCGCAATCGTCTTTAGCTGAGTGCCAAGTTCATCATCATTGTAGTAAGCGCCATTGGCGGGTTGGTATGTATTCCCATTCAACGGGCGGACGATATCCAATGCATCCAATGTCCGCGAGCCGGCACGGTGGATGAGGCTTTCTCCGGCGTAGAGTTGTCGCAACGCGTTCATATGCGAGTCGCGCAAGCCGTTATCCCATAATGAGAATTCATCTGGGGTGCTTACGCTCACGGTAGGAACAAAGTTCAATAAAGACATGGGTTGCCCGGTTGTAGAAACTACCGGCAAGATCGAAGAAATGCCTGTTGCCTGTAAGTGACGTGTAATCCAGCCTGAGGTGGTGCTTTTGGAACCGGGCGTTCCCAATTCAATATAGTCTTGTGCGTCGAAGTGACTGCGGGTATCGTAATTCAGCCCTACAGAGTGAATAATGCCCGCTTTACCGGCTTGATACAGGTCGTATAACGGGCTCATCGCAGGGTGCAGACCAAACTGGTCATTCAAGCGCAATAGGTTCGATATTTTCAGATCGGGGCGGGCTTTTTCGTAGAATCCGCGGTCATCTCCATCAATGGGCGGAACGACATTGAGTGCGTCCCAACCGCCGCGCAGAAAGATCACAACGAGTGAATCGCTGGGGCTATCTTGTTTGGCAAAAGCGAGGTTGGTCAGTTTTGCGCCAGCCATGGCAGCAATGGCGGCAGAACATCCTTGCAGGAATTGACGGCGTGGAAGTAACGTGGTCATTGGTTTATCTCCATTGAAAATCGGGGCTCATTAGAATCACTTCCACCATGGCCGGCAGAACATAATGCACATGGTCTTCAGGCAGGGTTTCGTCCCAACCATATTCTTGTGCCATCACAGCGATCACAGCATTGCGGCTTTCGTCGGGTAGAGTACGGTTCAGGATTCTTTGAATCCAATAATCGGCGAGGGAAGAGGCGCTGCGGATATCCGCCGGGGTTTGCCCATAAACATCCGAGGCTATTTTGTAGCCGGTATCGTCATCGTCCATCCAATTTTCAGACAAGCCCACAGCAAGATTCCAGCGATACAAGAGTGACATGGAATTTGCCCATGCATCGCGTGTATCGGGATAGCCATCGGGTGTGCGGCGTTCAAAAATGGCTTGACCCATTAGACTCAACATCCAGTTGACGCCGCCGGGGATACGTGCCGACTCTGAATTGAGCGCACGTATCATGGATATTGCCGCCTCAAACGGACGTTTGACCTTTCCACCCCAACTGGCTTTAAACTCCGCTGAAAGTAGGATGGTCTCCATCACGCGCTTGAGCTGATCTGGTGCATCTTTGAATTGCATAAATGTATTGGCTGCTGCCTGAACTATGGACTCTGGTGGTGCATCCGAGATGAAGCGCGTGCAAAGTTTTCTTGCAATATTGCGGGCAGTACCGGGGTGATAGGCTAACAGGTCCAGCACATCATGCGCGTCTTTCATATCTTCCTGATCGGCAGGAATGTATTTACCGAGCACGAGTTTATTGAAGCGGTCATGCCAAGGCTTGTAATACAGGAAGTTGCCTGTCTTTTCAACACCATCTTCCCAATCCCCAAGATCATCATCCACTCGCCAGCCAGTAAGACAACGTGCAGACTCGTAGACGTCGTTATCAACATAGCCGACGGCAATGCCATTCGCATCTTTCTCAACTGTATTTGGGTCGCGCACGCCCAGATAATTCTCTGCGCCGAGTGTGTGAAGCTCAAATAATTCGCGCGCAAAATTCTCGTTTGGTCCCGCGTCGCTGCTGTTGTTTTGATTCAAGTAATACAACATGGAAGGGTGCCTTGCAACCGCCTCCAACATCTGACGGAAGTTTCCAAGCATGTGGGCACGCAACACATCGCGGTTGTATGAAACCAGCAACGGCACGCCATCATCCTGCCAAAAATAGACGTTGAAATGGTTATGCCAGAAATCAGCCAGAAGCTCCACAACTTGTTTCTTGCTATACACGGCTCTTAAGATGGTGGCATCCACTAATTCATAGGTGGGTTTGCTATACCATTGCCAGTACGCATCATCATTAGAGTCGTACGGATTGCTGGCGATGTGGTCTGCATATAATTGTTCATGTGATTTGTGCAAGGTTTCAAACCCGGCGTTGGCATAGCGTGCATCAAACTCACTATCATCTATGCTGTCTGGGTTGAGTTGTTGATTCACAAAGGCAGAAAGACGTTCATCATCTGTTGCGCCAAGGGCATTGAAGCTATCCACATCTCCGGGGCGAATACCAAATGTGAGGCGGCTCAGGGCAAGGATTGCCATCGAAACAGAGGGAAGCGGTGTCTGTGCCTCGGGTGTAATGACGGGATTTTGTAGAGTGGTTGTCCCTTCAAAAGGCTGCGTGATCGCGTTTTCTTCTCCCGGCGCACAAGCGGCTAAAGCAGATGTGGCTGCCAAGGCTCCGCCGAACTTTAGAAAATCACGTCGCGTTAGCTTTCTAGTTTGCATAAGACCTCCAACAAAAAATGGATTTCAGGCTTTTTTACTTATACAGTTCGGTTCTTATTGTAAGTATCCTGCTTAAGTACCGAATAAGTTTTTGTTGTTTACATGGGGCTTTCAAAAATTGTACAAAAAGCTTCTTTTATATGCTGTTTTACTTCTTGCATAGACGGCGCTGGGTCGAGCAGGTCTGCTAGTGAAACGACGGGTTCGGTCAGCCCGCAGGGGATAATTCCATCCCAATAATCCATGTCCGGGTTTACGTTCAAGGCAAAGCCATGCCGTGTGATGCCGTTCACGTCCACTTTTACGCCAATGGCAGCGATCTTGGCGGGTTTGTGTTTATCTTCTGGCTTGCAATGGATGCAACGCGAATGAACATCGGCTTGAATCCACACACCGGTCTTGCCGGGGCGTTGACCAGAGGCAATGCCATAGTTCATCAATACCCCGATTAACATGGTTTCGAGTTTGCGAATATACCCAACGTAATCAGCTTCGGGTAAACGATTATCTTGGTTCAATCTCCCTAGTGGAATTAACGGATAACCAACCAACTGACCAGGGCCATGATAGGTCACATCACCGCCACGGTCGACCCAGTAGGTAGAGATGCCTTTTTCTTTGAGCTGACTTTCATTCCAAAGCAGATTGCTGGCATTGCCTTTACGCCCAAAGGTATATACATGTGGATGTTCAAGCAATAAAAGAGTTGGTGGGCGTAGCCCTGTAGCGATCTCCCCCGCATATTCATCCTGAAGTTTCCAGGCACGTTCGTAGTCGATTAAACCTAAATCTAAAATTTCGATGTTCATACCAATAATAGTATAGGGGCATGATTTTCCATGCCCCTACTCAGATCACCCAAATATTCTTCGATATAAATCCGATTCCAATAAACCATCGGGATCACAACGCTTCTTTAGTTTTTTGAATTTTGTGACAGTTTCTTCGCCGTAAAATGCCTGTGCTGTTTCGGCTGTGGTTTCACCATTTTTGGCAAAGTAGAAGCGACCGCCATGAGCAAGGATGATCTTATCAAATTCCTGTAACATGGCAGCCATTTTCGGGCGAGTGGAATTGGACACTTTGAAATCTAACGCAAGCGAGAAGCCATCTACGGCGTGAGTGAGCAAGAATTTATCGGGGCGGTGGCGCTTGGTCACACCGAGGTACGAGGGCATACCGCGCTTTTGTGAAAGGCTCAACACCTCTCGCCATGCAGACTCTGCCGTCTCTTTGGGCAGGAAAGATTGATATTGGATCAAGCCGCCACGCCCATACGAAAGCTCCCAATTCGGCACATAATCTAATAAGAAATGAAATGCCGCATGTGATTGACGGAAGGTATGTTTGGGAAGGGATGCCACATACTTTGCGATATTCACCAAACGCCAACCTAGATTGTTAGCAAATGGTTTCATGAACTGATATAAGATGGATTTTGGAAAGACACCAAAGATCATGGGCGGAAGAATCTGATTCTTTAACTTCATTGTCTCTTGCGGGTTTGGGTCTTCGCCTTCGTGCAAATAGCGTGCTGCGTGAATTTGTCCGCGCCCTAATGCTTTACCGCTTGCAAACGTTTCCAGCCAACCAACAATGTAATCGTTATGCGGCGCTCCGTCCTGTAGAGCAGAAAGGTGTTCGCGGAGGTTATGTACGGGGAGCGCATCCACAACTAAAAGTCCGGAGTGGAGGCGTTTCATTTGCATAGTCACGGATGTGAAGATGCCAAGCATCCCATATCCGCTAATCATCGAGTAGAACAAGTCCGCGTTCTTTTTTGGCGAACAGGTCACTTCTGCGCCGGTGGGCAGTGTGGCTGTAAACTCCACCACATGTTCACCGATGGTGCCCATCTTAAAATTATTTTTGCCGTGGATGTTTGCACTGAGACAACCGCCCAAGGTTGTGCGCATCGTGCCAGAGACGACGGGCGGCCACCAACCATCTGGTTCGACTCGTTGCCAGAGTTTTTCAAGTGTGACACCGGGCTCGCATCGCACCAAGCCGGTAGCTGAATCCCATTCCAGAATTTGATCCATGCCGGTCATGTCGAGCACAACGCCGCCACCGTTGAGGGCAGCATCGTTATAACTTCGCCCGGCTCCGCGCGCTGTGACGGTAAGCCCCATTTTCTTTGCTTGCTTGAATGCAGAATAGATATCTTCGCTGTTGCGAGGTTTTAAAATATAAGCAGGGGCTTCAAGAGAATGACCAAAATTTTCGAGCTTCGTAAATGTAGTACGCATGAGATTAGAAGGAAAGACGCCTGAATATGAAAGAAGGGATATGCCGAATGATAAGCATGATGTATTGCCAGAAGAAAGGTGTGTAGATGGATTGCTTGCGTTTCTGCATGGCTTTATAAATATCATCCACTGCTTTTTCAACTGGAATGGCGAACGGAGTGGGTCCTACCGCGGCTTTGAGCATTTCAGTTTTTACGAAGCCTGGTTTGACGGTGAGTACGTTCACCCCATGACGGGTGAGGCGGTTTCGTAAGGCTTCCAGATACGTCGCCAACCCGGCTTTGGATGTGTTGTAGCCGGGGTTGCCTACCCGTCCACGGTCACCGGCAACGGAGCCAACACCGACAATTTGCCCATATTTCGCGGCTTGGAACATCTCTGCCACTGGGCTGAGCCATGCCATAGCACCAATCAGGTTAATTTCGACCATTTGGCGGTCGTTCTCGAAACTGTATTTGTCATTTCCACCGGGCGGGTAGTTGACCCCAGCCATGAAGATGAACGTATCTAAACCGCCAAGTTCAGCGACTATATTCTTTAAGAGTTCTGGAGCCTCTTTATAATTTGAGACATCGTGCGGGTAGGCGAAGGCACGTACTTCCCCGGCAGAGCCGTTGATTTCGGCGCAGAGTTCATTCAGTTTTTCTTTTTGACGGGCGACTAGAGCAACAACATACCCCTCTTTGGCAAGTTTTTTTGAGAGCGCGGCTCCCATTCCAACAGAAGCGCCAACCACAATGGCTCTGCGGCGCGGATTTAATGGTGTAGCAGGTTTTAAGTCACTCACACTGACCTCGTATTAAGTATTTATTCATGTCATTCTAACACAGCAATAAATGACCTTTTGGGTCGAAATAGAATATGTATATGAAAGTGTATAATAGTACAAAGGATGTCTCGACAGTTAATGCTTTTTGGGCATAATTCTAAAAAACATGAATAGCAATTATGGCAAGCACGGGTCGGTCTTTACACGAGCATGGGATATTATCTCCCGTGATGATACGATTCCGCCTGAAGAGAAAAAAGCCATCCTGCGGTTAATTCAGGTTATTGTGGAAGCGCGTGAACAGGCTTCTGATAAGAGGGTGGGGGATGATGAAGAGAAATCCATTACCCATGAAGTGATCTCCAAGCACTCGTTGATGATGACCGTCAAGCATCAGGCGGACGAGTTGGATGCTTTGCGGCGCATCAGCCTTAATTTGACCTCAAACCTAGACCTGCAAAAGGTGTTGGACATCCTCGTGACAGAGTCGATGGGGTTGATCAAGAATGCAAACAATGTGACCATCTTCTTATATGAACGCGGTGAGTTGGAGTTTGGGGCTGCGTTGGATGACAAAGGGGAAAGGAATATCCCGGTTTCAAAACCACGAAAGAACGGATTGACGTATTCTGTCGCCACCTCGGGACAGCAGATTATTGTTGAGGACATGAAGTCTCATCCGCTTTACCAGAACACCTCATTGAATTTAACAGGGTCCATTATTGGTGTGCCGCTTAAATTTAAAAATGAGGTTGTTGGGGTGATGAACCTCTCTAAAAAAGTTGTTGGAAAGTTCACTCGCTCTGAGTTGCGGCTTATTAACTTGTTGGCAGATCAGGCGGCGGTGGCGATTTTCAATGCCAGCATGTATAAACGTCTGGCGCAAATGGCGAACACCGATAGTGTGACAGGCTTGCCGAACCGCCGGGCATTGGACGAGCGCTTACAGGAAGAATGGCGGCTTGCCGAACAAACCAAATTCCCATTTGCGGTTGTGATGATGGATTTGGATGGTTTCAAAGCAGTAAACGATACCTTTGGTCATAACATTGGGGATGATTTGTTGTATTCTTTGTTTAATTTTCTGGCACAACGAATGCGCAGTTCAGATTTCTTGGCGCGTTATGGCGGGGACGAATTAACTCTGGTCATGCGCAATACAGATGTTGAAGCGGCTCAGGCAGTAATGAAAAAGATTCTTGAACTCATGCAAGAGTATCGCTTTCCATTCCCAAAGGGGAAGGATATGAAATTGGGGATTACAGCTGGAATTGCAATCTACCCGACCCATGCCAATACCCCTAGTGACTTGATCCGTGCGGCTGATTCAGCTTTGTATCATGCCAAGAAGTATGCTCGTGGTGAATATGTTGTAGCCAAAGCAATGACAGGTAGGTTGAATCCGGTTCAAGTGAAAGACGGTTCCTGAAGCGCGACGCAATTCAAAGTTACGAAGTTGAGGCGGTGGGGTTATATCCTTAAACCAATAAGGAGAGACAAATGCCTCGTAAAGTCAAATTGATCCTCAACCCTATGGCAGATATGGGGCGGGCATGGAAGACCGCCAATGCGCTGCGACCGATTGCTCAGGAGTTTCAGGGAGAGCTCACCTGGAGTGGAACGGTGTACCCGACGCATGCTATTGACCTTGCACGGCAAGCTGCCGAAGAGGGATATGACATGGTGATTGCCATGGGTGGAGATGGTACGGTTCATGAAGTGATGAGTGGACTGATGCAAGTGCCTGCTGAGAAGCGTCCCGTGATGGGCGTTGTGCCGATTGGGTCGGGGAATGACTTTGCATACTCCATTGACATCAACCAAAAACCAGACCATGCGCTTGCTCATGCCTTGAAAGCAGAAAGTATTAAACCTGTGGATATAGGTTTGATGACAGATGAACATGGTCGTAAAGAATATTTTGATAATACCCTTGGCATCGGTTTTGATGCGGTGGTGACTATCCGTTCGCATAAGTTGCCGATTGTCAAAGGATTTCTGATGTACTTGACAGCGGTAATTCAAACCATCCTTTTGAATCACAACCCTGCGAAATTAAATATTGAGACTGATAATCAGTCGTGGAACACGAGCGCTTTGATGCTGACGCTGTGTAACGGTCCGCGAGAGGGTGGTGGGTTTATGCTTTCGCCGAAATCAAAAAATGATGACGGCACAATGGAATTCGTTATTGTTAACAAGGTGTCGCGTGCCATGATGTTTCGGTTGGTGCCTGAATTTATGAGCGGAACGCATATGCGGTTTAAACAGGTGCATATGGGAGAATTTAAAAAATTCTCGCTCGTTTCTGATGCTCCGCTTTACATTCACGCGGATGGTGAGATCTTTACAAGTTTTGGTAGTAATCTAAAAAAGGTAACTTTCGAAATTCTGCCGCATGCATTGAACGTGGTGCATGGGTAAAGAATAAGAAGAGGCGACCAGTAGGTCGCCTCTTCTTATTCTATTGCTTTCAAGAATTCATCTTTCCTTGTGACAGTTTCTTTTAGCCCTAGGGCTTTCCCTAAACGGGTGAGCTGTGGCGGGTCGACATAGGTTTGCGCTAGGACTTCTTCTTGACCTAGTACATCACGGGCTATACCATCCAGTAATATTTGTCCCTTGGAGAGGGCAATGACGCGGTCAAAATTCTCGGCGCAGAAATCAATATCGTGGGTGATGGTGATGACGGTTTTGCCTTCACGCTTTAATTCTGCAATGACATGAGCGATACGACCTACATTAACAGCATCTTGACCGGTGGTGGGTTCATCAAAGATGACGATGGGGGTATCCATGGCGATGATGGATGCCAGAGCAACCATTTTGCGCCAAGTAGGGGAAAGGTCGTATGGATTGGTTTCGGTCTTATCGCTCAGCTCGGTTAAGGATAAAGCGCGCTTTACGAGGTCGTCCATTTTTTCTTTGGCGTAGCCTAAATTGCGTGGACCAAACGAGACCTCGGTCAGTACATCTCTTGAAAATAATTGTTCATCGGGGTTTTGAAATACATACCCAACGCGGGATGCCAGTTTGGCGGTTGAATATTTGGAGGTTTCCCAATCGCCGATCAAAACTGTACCTGAACTGGGGCGTAGTAAGCCATTGAAGTGACGCACTAATGTGGTCTTGCCAGCCCCATTCTGCCCCACAATAGCAACTTGTTCTCCTGATTGGATGGTTAGGTTGATGCCTTTAAGGGCTTCTAAACCGGTGGGATATGTAAAGCGGAGGTCGTTAATCTCGATATTCATGGTTGTTTATTTGTCATCATGCATTTTAGGCATGGCGCTTAAACCCTTCCACCGCCTCATCTAACGTGACGGGTAATGTTTCCTTTTTCCAAAGTCCGCGTTTTTTTGCTTCTCGCGCTGTGGATGTATATCGTGAAATGCCAAAGCCGCTTTCTGCCAATGTGTCTGAAGTCAGCACTTCGTTCGGCTTACCTTCCAAAAGGATTTGTCCTTCTTTCAAAGCGATGACGCGATCTGCAAACTCGGCGATCCATTCCACTTTGTGTTCGACCATCACAACGGTCATGCCTTCTTCCGCCATTTTGCGCACCACGCCGAAGACTTCGCGGGTGCCAATCGGGTCCATTTGCGAGGTGGGTTCGTCGAGCACCAAAAGCTTGGGTCGCATGACCAGGATCGAGGTCAGCGCGACGCGTTGTTGTTGTCCGCCAGAGAGAGAATAGGGAGATCGATCGGCTAATTCGCTGATTCCGGTTAGGGACATGGCATCCTGTACGCGGCTTTTGATTTCTTCACGCGGCACACCGATGTTTTCTAACCCGAATGCGATCTCTTCAAAAACCGTATATTTTGCACCGGAAATTTGATTGAATGGATTTTGAAACGCCAAGCCAACATTTAAGACCCATTCGTCTAATGTGGATTTGGAGGAGGCTTTTCCACTTACTTCGATCTCGCCTGAAAATTCGCCTTTGAAGAAGTGCGGCGCAAATCCAGCCAATGCATAACAAAATGTGGATTTGCCTGCACCATTTGGTCCAACGATGGAAACGAATTCACCTTCTTGAATCTGTGCCGTAATGTTCCGTAGCACCGGCTCTTTGACAAGTGGATATTTGTATGTGAGGTTTTGAATGTTTACGAAAGCCATAGATTCAATCCAATAGAAATAACAATTAATGCGAGCAAGCCCCACCGTAAAATTTTTTCAGAGGCTGTATCTGGAATTTCATGCAGTGAGGTTTTGGTTTGTTTGGATGTAAAACCACGCGCCTCAATGGCGATGGCACGTTCTTCCACTTCTACGAGTGAGCCGAATACAAGCGGACCAATTAACGGAATGAGCGACCCAGCGCGTTTGAGAAAGCTACTTTCTGTGTCGAGTCCGCGTGAGCGTTGGGCAGAGATGATGGTTTGCGCCTTGGCTTGCATTTGCGGCAAAATTTGCAGCGTAGAGATGATAACGTAAGCAAACTGACCGGGTAATCCGCGCCGGGTGAGGTCGGACATTAACTCACTGGGGTGAGTAGTAAGCAGAAAAATGGTGAAGCCTGAAACCATGACCACAATGCGCATGGCATTGCGAAAGGCGAACATGACGCTTTCCATGGTCATATCGAGAAAATAGAACTTGAAGATCACGGTTTCGCCAATAGGCTGGAAGAAGGCTTGCATGAGAAAAAGAAAACCAGCTGCTGGAATGATGAGTCGTAGCGCAGTGAGGGAAAATTCGCGGAACACTTTTCCCGTCAGGCTGAGCGGAAGAATGACGATCAAAAGAAGCAGATGGGGTGTCCAGTAATAGGGGAAGGTGAATGAGACAAAAATGATGGTTAGGATGATCACCATCTTGGTCAGCGGGTTGAGACGATGTAGAAGACTGTCTCGTTGGATGTGAAAGGAAAGGCGCTCATGCATAGGGTGGGATTATACCCACTTGGCAACAAAAAAGAGACCAGATATTCTGGTCTCTTTTTGAAAAGCGATCTTTAGTTTAGCCGCCCAGAAGGTTTCTGAGCATAAAGGCTGCGAACAAGACCAAAACGACGATCACACCTACGGCGATGTACAACTGATTCTTGCTTTCGCCGCCTTCGGCTGCGACCTGATCTGCCTTGGGATAGCCGCCAATGGTGCGCTTGGGCAAGCCCTGAATGATGGCAAAGGCGATCATGGCAGTGGTGATTTTATCGACCGGCTCGGTTAAGAAGCTGGTGCTGACCACAGCAGACCAAATGCCTTGCCCGGTAGCGAGCAGATATGCGGTAATGAAGGAAGATCCGCTGGCAGTGATACCGCCAAAGAGGTACACGGCAATGGGGGTGGAGACGATCGCAGCGGTGAGGGCGATCACGAAACCAGTCACAGCCACGCGCCACCAACTCTTAAAGAAGCCCCAGCCAGCCATGCGTCCCGCCATGTAACCGATCATTGCGGCAACGGGCCACCAAGGGAACCAACCTGGGTCGAGCGCAATCCCTGCAATGGTATTGGATAAGGCACCGGTAAGCGCACCTGCCCAAGGACCACAAAGCACACCAACCATTACGGTGCCAATGCTATCCAAGAAGACCGGCAACTTAAGAACTAGCACAATTTGACCAATGGCAAGATTAATTGCGATGGCAATGGGGATGAGTACCCACGTTTGCGTGTTGAAATTGCTCTTGATTTTATCCAGCATGCTATCCTCCGAGTAAATTGGGTTATAAAGCTACAGCAATGATAACACTGTATTTTTCAGATTGTCACGATATTTCCTGTGAAAATTTTTCCATTCGTTCAAGGAACAATTCCATGAACATGCGCGGACGAACGCCCATTGCTACTTTCATATTAGGCTTCTTTTTCTCGTAATTGTAGACATCCGCAAAGGTGTTGCCGAGCCCGACACCCGTGGAAACATCCACATCCATGACTAGGTTTTGGTAATCGCAGATCTCTGGCATGTAGGTCAATGCCAGGGTCATGGGGTCATTGATCACACAACCTTCGATGCTTTGATATTCATCATGAAACTCCATATAGAAGCGGGTGGAGTCGGCGATGAATTTCGTAACAGGCGAATCGATTTTTTGCAGGCGCTTCAAATCATCTGGCGTAAAGATGCATTGGTAGGTCACATCCAACGGGGTGAGAATCATGGGCATGCCCGAATGAAAAACGATGTGCGCCGCGTGCGGGTCTACATACACGTTGTATTCGGTTTGGGCGGTGGTATTGCCGGGGTGAAAGACCGCTCCACCCATAATGAACACTTCTTTCACGTTCTGCACAATGCGCGGCTCTTTACGAATTGCCAAAGCGACATTTGTCAGCGGACCGATCGCCACCAGGGTGATCTCACCAGGGTGAGACATAATGTGCTCGATGAGAAAATCGCTCGCATGCTGACTTTGAGCCTGTGCCGCCGGTTCTGGGAGTTGAGCATACCCGAGACCTTGATTCCCGTGCGTTTCAGGGCTGAGCAATGATTCCTTGACGAGCGGTACGTCACAGCCTTTATAAACAGGCACATGGCTTGCCTTGGCAAGTTCCAAAACGGCTAACGCATTGCGGGTGGTTTGTTTAGTAGAGGCATTTCCGTGAATGGTGGTGATGCCATCGAGAACGAGTTCAGGCGAAGCGACAGCCAGCAAAAATGCCAGTGCATCGTCAATGCCGGGGTCTGTGTCAATGATGATGTGTTTAGGTTCCATGATTTATCCTGTGAATTAACGTGCTTCTTTGGCAAACTTTTCCATTCTCTCTACGAATAAATTGACAAACTCACGTCCTTTGACGTCTAATGCGGCTTTGATATTGGCAGGTTTCTTGGTCACTTTCATAAAATCTGCGTAGGTCTTGCCGGTAGAAACGCCGCCAGAGATATCGACGTTGATGTAATGATTCTCAAAATGAAGCAACTCTGGTGCAACAATCGCCGCCACGGTCAGCGGATCGTGCAAGGCACAGCCATCGAATCCTTCGTACTTCAAATAAAATTCCATGTAATCGGCGGTCACATCGCGGATGAATTTGGAGACCGGTGTACCCACTTTGTCCAAACGTGCTACGTCTGCGGCAGTGAATAGACATTTATAGGTCACATCCAAGGGAATCAATGTAATGGGAATGCCCGAATTGAACACGACATGTGCCGCGTGCGGGTCTTCGGAGATATTGAACTCTGCCAGCGGAGACATATTCCCACCCGAGCGAACGGCGCCGCCCATGATAACCAATTCCTTGACACACTCGGCAAATTTGGGTTCTTGGCGAATCGCAAGGGCAACATTCGTCAGTGGACCAATCGCAAACAAGGTCAGCTCTTTGGGTTCGGCGAGAAAGCGTTCGATCAAGTAATCGACAGCATGAGTCTTAATCGGCTGAGTCTTGGGGGCAGGCAGGTTGGTGCGCCCCATGCCACTAGCGCCGTGTACGACTTCCCCTTGTGGTGGGTGAGGCGGTTTGACCAAAGGCACAGTACAGCCTTTTGCAACGGGAATATGGGTTGCGTTCAGAAATTCCAATAAGGCGAGGGCATTGCGTGTGGTCTTGTCCAGAGTCACATTGCCGTGGACGGTGGTGATGGCTTCGAGTTGAATCTCAGGCGAAGCCAGCATGAGCATGATGGCGAGTGCATCGTCTGCGCCGGGGTCGGTGTCTAAAATGATTCGGGTTGGCATGGTGTCCTGTAGGGACAGGGCTCGCCCCTGTCCTCTTCTCTTGTATTTTGGACACGCGCAAGGCGTGTCCCTACGTGATAAATTTTTCGACTTCTTCTTTGGTGGGTAATGACGGTTGTGCGCCAAACTTGGTCGTGGCTAAAGCACCGCAGGCACAACCATAGCGGACGGAGTCTTCGAGTGATTTGCCGCTTAACATGGCAGAGGCAAAACCGCCGATGAAGGCATCGCCCGCGGCGGTGGTGTCGACAACGTCAACTTTGTACGTGTCTACTTGTTTTACTTGTGTATCTGTAACCAGCAACGCGCCTTTACTGCCTAATGTCACAATGACGGTCTTCACACCTTGTTTCAAAATTTCTTTGGCGGCTTTCTCTGCCGACGCTGCATCGTTCACGGGCAAGCCAGTCAGCAAAGATAATTCACTCTCGTTGGGGATCAAAATATCCACGGTGGAAATTAATTCAGCGGGCAGAGGTTTGGCAGGTGCGGGGTTGAGGATGACGGTCAGCCCATGGGCGCGGGCTTGCTGCGCGGCGTGGAGAACTGTCGGTGTGGGAATCTCTAACTGGAGCAGAAGCAGCTTCGAGCTTAAGAAAGAAGCGGAGTCTACATCCGCTGGCGAGACCTTGCCATTTGCGCCCGGTGAGAGCACAATGCTGTTCTGCCCGTTCGCATCCACCACAATGATGGCAGTGCCGGTCGCGGATGAATCGACGCTGACATGCGATGTATCCACTTGATTGGCTTTGAGATTGTCAACGAGAAAAGGGGCAAAGCTATCGCTTCCGACTCGCCCGAGCATGGCTGTTCTCACCCCTTGCCTTGCCGCCGCCACAGCTTGATTGGCACCTTTGCCGCCGGGGATGATCTGCAGATCTTCTCCGCTGATGGTTTCGCCCGGCTGTGGAAAACGCGGCGACTTGACGACAAGGTCTGCATTCAATGAACCAACAACAGTAATATCTGCCATGGCAGGTATTTTACATCACATATAAAAAAGTAGGTCACGTTTGAGCGTGACCTACTTTCTCGGTGTAACCACTCCGCTTTTTACATCCCATATCTCCGCACCTTCTGAAAATTCTTGGGCAAACAAGGTCAGGTCTGTGGTGGTGAACAACACTTGATGTTCCTGGCTGACGTATTTCAACAAGTCGGCGCGGCGCGAGCCATCGAGTTCTGCCATCACTTCGTCGAGCAGAATGACGGGGTATTCGTTGGTGCGTTCCTTCATCCATTCCACTTCGGCGAGCTTCAACGCAAGTAATGTCGTGCGAATTTGTCCGCGTGAGCCGTAGTCGCTTACGTCGGCTTTGTTGATGATGAAACGCAAGTCATCGCGGTGCGGACCGATGGTGGTCACGCCGCGCGCAATCTCTTCGCCGCGAATCGTTTTGAGTTTGGCGAGGAAGCCTTCCTGAATTTCTTTGAGGTCTATCGAAGAACGGTCAATGGCGGTATCGAGTTTCAAGCCAAGTTGACCATCAGGCTTAGGCAGCGGGTCGTAGGCGGGTTCATAGGCGAGGCGCAAAATCTCGGTGCCACGAGTCAGCTCGTGATGCACGCGCGAGGCGAGACGTTCAATTTCCTGGATCGCCTGGATGCGCCACAGAATGATCTGCGCGCCCGATCTGACCAACGCCTCATCCCAGACTTCGAGCTGGTTGCTGTTCCCGCCGTTTTCGCTCAACGCCTTGAGCAATGCATTGCGCTGCGTGAGGGCTTGGGTGTAGTCACTGAGAGTCCGCGCATAGGCAGGCACGGCTTGTGACAAAGCCAGGTTGAGATAGCGGCGGCGTTCGTCGGGTCCGCCTTCGATGATCTGCGACATCTGCGGCACAAAGATGACCGCATTGAAATGACCAATGACATCGTTGGCATTGCGTTTGACGCCGTCAAGCAGAATCTCTTTGCGCAGGCGTTGCCCGGTTGCGCCGGTCGCTTCGAGGATGAGACGCACTTCGAGGCGGTGTTTGGTCTTGCCGCGCTGATAGTCCGCTACGAGACGCGTCACTGCCAGCGGATTGCGCGCTTCGTGAAAGTTCACGATCTGCCGATCCATATTGGTTTGGAAGGAGGTGAATGCCGCTAGAAAGTAAATCGCTTCGAGGACAGAAGTTTTGCCCTGGGCATTTTGCCCTACCAACACAACAGCCCGCCGTGGAAGGTCAGCATCCAGGCGGGTGAGACTGCGAAAGTTGGTGAGGGAGAGGTGTTTGAGATACATACAGCTTTCAGCTGTTGACTAATCGAGATTAATCCAGTGGTGTTTCTTCGTCTTGTTCTTCGCTAGGTTTCCAAACGCGGACGGCTTTATCGGTAAAAAGCTCGCCATTGAGATGGTCAATTTCGTGCTGGAAGATGCGCGCCATCCAGCCATCCACTTTGATTTTGACAGGGTCACCGTGGCGGTTCAGTGCTTTGACCTGAATCGCTTCGTGGCGCTCCACTTCACCGACCAAGCCGGGGATGGAAAGACAACCTTCAATGCCCAGTACCTTTTCTTCAGAGACTTTGATGATCTCAGGGTTGATGAGCACATACAGTTTTTTCTTCGGTTCCGGTGCGCCTTCTTCGCGTTCCTCATCTTCGCCTTCCGCATATTCCACCACGGCTAATTGCATGGGCAGGTTGATCTGAGGCGCGGCTAGACCTACACCCGGCGCTTCACGCATGGTCTCGATCATGTCGTCGATGAGTACTTGTAAATCTTTATCGAATTTTGTAACGGGTTTTGCCTTCTTCCGCAGAATGGGTTCGGGCAGGTGAACGATTTGTCGTATTGCCATTTCTTTCCTCTTTTAAATTCCATGCGTATTGACGCTTAACTTTTCAATAGGGCGGCAATGATACTTGGATTGTCTTTTCCCCGCTACCCTGAGTTATTTATCTCCGCCGCCACCGTCTCCGTCACCGCCAAAATCGTCATCGCCATCAAAATCATCGTCGCCGAAGTCGTCCATATCGAAATCGTCATCATCTTTGATTGGGAGGTCGTCCAAATCTTTTTCCTTTGAGACGGCGGCAAACGGATTGGTGTTGCTGACGTTCGCATTTGCTGGCGGGACGATGGGTTTATTGAACTCGCCAATATGTTGATGATAGGCTGCAATCCAAGTGGCGAAACGTTCACGGTCGGCGCTGCCGGCATCTTCATTTTTCTTGGCAATGCGTTGAGCCCGCCGACGGTTAATGTCTGCTTGCACGGCGGCAGGGTCCATCACATCTTCAAATGCCATTTGAGTACCACCCACCGTGATGTGGACTGTCCCATAGTTGAACATGTAGGCAATAAACCCCTTGCGCTTGTACGACGTGCTTAAGATATTCTCGATCTGGGCAGATCGGCGTTCTTCTGTGCCAAAGGGTTTGCGGTCAATATCGAAAATCTCGTCCTGGGTGACCATGAAGGTATCATTCTTCCAGTCGGTGTATTCATACCAAACCCAACCTGCTACAGGCAATAACAAAAGTGGAATAACCACAGAGATCGTATCGGGTTTGAAGGAAAATCCGCCATTGAATGTGATAAAGGCTTTATCGGGTGAGTTGTACAACACCACCATGCGCCATATGAAAAGGATAATGCCAAGGAAAAAAAGCCCGAATGGACGCCAGCCCTGTTGTAGCAAGATGATCCAATGTTTGTGGTAGATAATCTTGCCGCCCTCTTCAAGACGCAATTGGAAGAGGTTCTGAAGAGCCAGCATCCATAACGGAGTTTTGAGCACTTGTTCTTCATCCATGGGCACTACAGGAGAAAGCTCCACTTGCGGACGTTTATCCAATGGCAAGCCCAGTTTCTGCTTGATGGTATCTTTCATGACATCCATTTGAGTGCGGGTGGTGATGGCTTTGGTGCGCTCCCAATATTCGCGGATCATGTCTGCGGCTTGTTGGGGATGATCGACATACTCAAATTCCAGTTTGCCTACGAAGGTACGTACGATCACATTGCCATATTTGAGAATGCGACCCAGTGCATCCGTCTCAACACCGACAGATAAGATGGTTCCCAGCGGCGCTTCTTCGCGGCTATCATGCAAGAAGATGATCTTCTCCAACCACACAACACGTTGGTTGGTGACGATATAGTAATCGTTGCTCCAGTCAATAGCATTCCATACGCCCCAACCTAAGACGCCGATCACCAGCACCACTCCCACCGCCGCCGGGATGACGGAACTTACGAAGAAGCCTAAAGCGATTAATGCCAGCGCTCCAAGCAAAGAAAAGAATGGCGTGACCAATGCTTGAAAGAGGCGAATTTTATGTCTGCGAGCAATGAAGTAAATGACTTCGTTCTTCCCCAACCATTTAAAGCGCGTTGAACGTGCAAGTTTGCGGCTCTTAATGGAAACTTGAAAATTTGGCTTAAGGGTTTCGTACTGTTTCAGCAGCCCGTCAAAGCCCTGACGTGAAAGAAATAGAATGGTCGTATCTTCCACCGCTCGAACCGTAGCAGACCGATTGCGGTTTTCAAACAGCGCCTCTTCACCGAAGTAGTCGCCGCCGTATAACACGGCAACTTGGCGTTCGCCTTTTTCGGCATCGGGCACAGTCACACGCACTTTCCCCTTGAAGATCATATAAAAGCCATCTGGCTTTTCGCCCCGTTTAAAAATTTCCTTTCCGGCAGGAACTTCTTTTTCAACGAGTTTGTTGGCAATACCAGAAAGCTGATTCTGGTCCAGCCCGCCGAAGAGATGCATTTTATCGAGGAAGATGACGATTTGTTTGAATTCGATCACGTTCGGATTCTATCAAACTTCACGCACAATGGCGCATCCGTAAGCAGGAGATTCCGTCAGCGACGGGAACTGCCCAGAGAGCAAAGACTCAACCGCCTCGTCCAGAAAGAAGCGCGTGGGCTTTCGCTGGCGGAAGGTCACGTCATCCACCGAGCCACGGTAGCGCAGGATTCCATCCCTATCGATGACGAAGACATGCGGAGTGGTCTGCGCGTCAAACAAATTTGCGACCGAACAATCCGCATCATGCAAGACGTTGGGCAGGCGGCGACTTTCAGCAGCCTCTTTCAACGCCTCAACCGTTTCGCTGCGATTCGACGCAATGGTCAACATGGTCACATCCTCCTGCCATTGTACGAACATCGATAGTATCGCTTTATCTGTGCGCTCCGAATGCGGACATTCGCAGGACCAAAAGTTGACGATGACGATACGTCCGCGATAGTTTGAAAGACGATGAGGGATGCCATGTAGGTCAGGCAATTCAAAATCAGGGACGGGTTGATTGAGTTCCATTTTAGATATAATGTTCAACATGGCGATCATAAAGGAATTTATAAGAAAAATCCATGCTCAGCAGGAAAAACATAAAACATGGATGGATGTTTTGTTTTTAGCATTATGTGTACTCTATATCCTTAGCGGAATTCCTTTGGTACCATTTCATGGGGATGAATCTGCTTATATTATTTTGAGCGAAGATTACGATAGAGTCTTTAAGAAGCATGAAGTGCAAAAGGTGTTGTTCGACCCAGATGGTCCCAAACAATACCTGCGATTATCTACGGGGGCAATATTGTCATTTTCAATTGGCTTCGCAAGAGATATTACCAACAATGAAGACCCGATCAACAAGTGGTTGTGGGGGGCATCTTGGGATGAAAACCTTGCCAAGGGTAATCTCCCTGCACCAAGGTTGTTGAATGTTGCTAGGTTTAGCTCTGCGATTATGGGCGCTTTGGGAGCTGTGCTGTTTTTCGTGCTTTTGCGTTATTTGTATCCGTCTCGCTTGGCTGCCTGGCTGGCAACGCTTGCCTTTGTAACACAGGGGAGTTTATTGGTTAGTATTCGGCGTGCCATGCAAGAGGGACCCAAGTTTTTGTTTTTGATTCTGACGACTTTGATGGCTTTTTTGATCATTCAGAATCTTCAAACGCAGAAGCTGCGCCAACCCCTATACTTTGCTTTAGGCATTGCCAGCGGATTAACCCTCGCCGCCAAGCAAGATACGGCTCCAGTTTTAGTAGCACTTTATTTAGCAATTGCTTTTATACCAGTTTGGAGAAAAGTGGATGTTAAAGATATAGGGTTCAACCTGTTATATCTTTTCGCTTCCACCCTGCTTGCGTATGCAACCTTTCTTGCTTTTATGCCTGTTTTTTGGCAATGGTGGGAAAGTGTTTTTGTATTAACTGGTCTTTCTGTAGCCTTATTTCAAATCCCTTTTATCCATGAGACACGTTCGAAAGTGCTGGCAAGCGCCGGGCTGGCATTAGTGGTGGTGATGACGTTTGTTTCACCATCTCTGTGGGGAAAACTACATATTCCATTAAGCAGTATGGCGGAATTACGTCAGTCCATTGTAGGGTCTCAAGTAGAGGTTTCAAGCGGTCAGGAAGTTCTTAAAGCGGATTCTACAATGGGTAGGATGAAATTTCTGCTTGAAAATACGATCTCATCCAAGGTGATGTATATGGAAGTGGACAGCTTCAATGTGCCGCCGATGCAAGCAAGTATAAAAGCGTATGAAGCTTCATTCCTGAGCGGACGTACCGGTTCTTTTGTGTTCGATGGGCTTATCTTCTTGATTGCTGTTTTGGGGATGTGGCTGTTATTGCGGAATTTCAACTCGATCAGCATCCTGGTTTATTTCCTTTTCTTTATTACAAGCGTTTTTTTGCTTGTAGCGATTCCGCTGGCATGGCAAAGATATTTCATCATTATGCAACTTCCATATATGCTTCTTGTTGGGGCGGGGGCATACCAAGTAGATTTGTGGTTGAAACGATTGTTTCTTGAAAATAAAACAGCCTCTGCATAGAGGCTGTTTTATTTGTAAAAGTTCTTATTAGGGTATCTCAACCCCAGCCAATTTCTCAATCACCCCTACCACTGCGGCATTGTCCAACTCGCCCATGCCTTGCTCGACCATCATCTTGAAGAATTTGGTATGCTCTTCTGCCGATGAGATGGGAATGTTGTATTCCTTTGCCGTATCCAATACGATGCCCATATCTTTCAACTGCATGTGCGCTTTGAAGCCGGGGTTACGGTTGCCGTCGAACAAGCGCGGCGGTTTGACGTCGAGTGTCCAGCATTGAGCCGCGCCACCCTTGATGGCATCCACTACTTTACGCGGGTCGACGCCTGCTTTTTTGGCAAAAACAAGTAATTCGCCCATCGCCACCATCTGGGCTGCCACCATGATCTGATTCGCAGCTTTGGCAACTTGCCCAGCTCCCGCTTCGCCGACATGGGTGACCGACTTGCCCATGGCTTGGAAGACGGGCATTACTTTTTCAAGCGCTTCGGCTTCACCGCCGACCATAATCGTGAGCGTACCGTTCTTGGCACCAATATCGCCACCAGAGACGGGTGCATCGAGAGAGAAGATGCCTTTCTCTTTTAACTTCGTCGCAATCAAGCGAGCCGATGCCGGTTTGATGGTGGAGTTATCCACCACGATCAAACCCGCTTTCGCACCGGCAATGATCCCGTTGACTTCATCTAACGCCACTTTTTCCACATCGGGCGAGTCGGGTAAATTTGTAAAAACAACATCAACCTGTTCTGCCACTTCTCTCGGAGAATTCGCTGTAGTCGCCCCTTCAGCAACCAGTTCATCCACGGCACCGCGTGAGCGATTATGAACCACCACCGGAAAGCCCGCTTTCATAATATTCCGCGCAATGGATTTGCCCATTAAACCTAAACCGATATAACCAACTCTTAACATGAAGAGACTCCTTGAGTGAGAATGGTGAGATTATAACGTCACAGCTACATAAAAGCTGGGGATGCAAAAAGCCTGCCTCTTTGCAGAGACAGGCTTCGGGTCCAGTAATGAGGCGTTTACTTAATAAAGTAGGTGATGTTCACATTGACACTGATGGCAAGCTGACCCGGTTGGATCGGCACCGCAGCGCTGGCAACATCTCCGCCGCCACCGCCACCCTTGCCTTCAAAATACTGGGTGGGGCTACTTTCGTAATAGCTAATGGACTGGATTTCGCCCAATTCCACACCGGTCGCAGCGGCAAGTTCTTCTGCCTGCATTCTCGCGTTTTCCACAGCCAAGGTGCGGGCTTCTTTGTTAGCATCGTTCTTGTTATCCACATCGAACTGAATGCTATAGATATTGTTGGCACCGGCTTGCACGGCGGCATCGAGCAGGTCGCCGAGTTTATCCAGATCACGAATGGTCACATTGACGGTGTTATCCACAGAGTAGGTGGTACTAAGAATCTGACCGGTGCCAGCAGGATCATATTGCGGGTTCGACCAGATGCTGAAGTTGGTGGTGCGAATATCTTTATCATCCACACCCGAGTCTTTGATCGCCTGAATGACCTTGGTGGTTTGTGCCTTGTTGGCTTCCACAGCTTCGGCGGCATCTGGCTTTTGAGTGCCAACGCCAATATTGATGTAAGCGATATCAGGGGTAAGGTACACAACGCCCAGCCCGCTGACGTTCATGATGCGGTCCGTTGTAGGGGCAGCTTGGTTGATGGTGGTCGGACCACAGGCGCCCAAGACGAGTGCCAGAACTGCCAAAATGGTAAAAGCAAAATATTTCGTACGCATGGTTATCTCCTTATTGTTAATTATGCACTATTAGGACGCGCCGTATCTCAAAAAGTTCCCTTGTTTTTTGACTTGTTTACGACTAAAATTTTGCACAAATGTTCTACATAGCGTCGCCAAAGCGATAAGGACATCATGCCGATCAACTATCAAGAAATCTACACACAGATCAAGCAAGTGGGCTTGGGCGCAAAAGAAAGAAGGAAGAAGAAAGAGGAAGCACAGGAGCAGGCAAAATTGCTTATCGAAACCTACTCTTCTCAACTGGACTTCCTGCGCTCCAAAGTGGACTCTGCCAAAACAGCGGATGCTAATATTCGTTGTGCTGTCCCTTTGGATGAAGTCCTCGCCTCTTCCTACCCCGTACCTGACTCTGTTCCTGCAACCTTAATCGCCGCTGACGGTTCGCAGTCCATCGCAGACCGTCACAGCCCCGTGCAGTTCTGCGTCATCAACGTGGGCGGAATCGTGATGAAGCCCAACTCCGGCGAAACCCCAGCCGTGGAAGTGGAAAGCGAACTCTTCTTTGGCGACGCCATCGAAGAGCACGGACTCACCACCGATGGCGGTGTTGCCTTGCGACGAGACCTCGCCGAGCGCAGTGTCATCGAAAAAATGAGCAAGGGCATGAAAGGCTCGGTCGTTTCATTTACAGACGGCACGCTTGAAATCTTCCGCGCCAAAGATATTGACAATGCCAACATGTACCGCAACACCGTGGACAAATACATCTCCGTCCTCTCGCGCTTGCAGGAACGCGGCATTATCTCAGCGGGGTATATTGACAAGCCTTCTTCCAGTCTGGTGGTGAAACTGCTTGAACTGACACAGATCACCATCCCCGAAGAGATGGAAAAACTGCGTACCGCGCCGCCGCTGAAATACGTCACCGATAGGTGGTTGTTCGGCTACAACAATAAATTATTTCAACTGCTCCCGCCCGGTCACCGTTCGGCGGTGTTCAAAATTCAATCGAATGCCGAGAAGAATTACAAAGGCGTGCTTGAATTGCACTTCTTCTATCTCAACGTCGGCACAGAGGGGCATCCCTGGCCCGTGCGTGTGGAAATTCCACGCTGGGTGGTGGATGATAAGAAGCAACTCGATCTACTCCATGCCGTTTTAGTGGAGCAGTGCCGTGTGATGGGCAGTAAGCCGTATCCGTATCTCTTGCATCGCGCGCATGAAACGGCGGTGGTGAAGAACGAAGAGAAGCAACAGATCGAACAATTGCTAACGCTGGAATTAAGAAGGAACAGCGAAGACGTGGACGAGGGTTCGAACAAACAGTCTGCGAAGGATTTGAAGGGTAGAACACGACGTTAATATCGTAGGGGCGGGGTCTACCCGCCCAAATGTATAGGTAAACATAAAAGGGCGCGGGGACCGCGCCCCTACGGAGAATGTAATTTATGACACAACCAATCGAGATCGGACGTTTACTTCGGGCAGGGACAACGGGATTCATTGCGGGCTGCCGCGTGAATCAGTTGAGCGTGCCTTCATTCGGGGCGTTAGTCCGCGCACCGCTGGGGGATGGGTATCAGGTGTATGGGCTCATCCACGATATTCATATTGACGATGACGGGCTGGTGCGCCAGTTGGTCACCGCCGACGGCGTGAGCGAGGAAGTGATGAAAGACAACCGCGAGCGCCGCATTGTGCCCGTGGAAATGTCTGTGCTGGCGGTGGGGTATGAACAGGATGGCAAGGTTCATCATCTGCTGCCGCCTCGTCCGCCGTTGAGCTTGGATGTGATCTATTTGTGTGAGGATAAGGAGATTGCCCGCTTCACCGAGAAGTTCGGGTATTTCCGTCATATTTTGAATGGCAAGGATGTGCCTGTGGGTGAAGTGGTGGCGGCGCATATTTTGCAGGCGGGCAAGGCAAGGGGTGCGGAAAGTGGAAAGTGGATAGAGTCCGCTACGCAAGAAGTGATTACGTTGCTGCGGGATGATTACCCGACTTTGATGAGTGTTCTGGGTGCTTTGGCGGATATTTCGTAAAACCTTTAAACCACTAAGGGTCACTAAGGAGCACAAAGGAAATGCAAAAGAAGGTTTACGTACCTGTTCCTCCGCATGTTGAACGAGTTGGAAAATCCGTTTTGGATGCTGCTTTCAAAGTCCATACAGCTCTTGGTCCAGGGTTGTTGGAGTCAGTTTATGAAACATGTACTGCTTTTGAGACTAAAGAAAGCGGTTTGAGAGTGGCAACTTAAGTGGCATTGCCTGTAGTTTATAGGGATATAAAGATGGATGCTGGGTTGCGTCCAGATATGGTTGTGGAAGATTGTGTGATTGTGGAGTTTAAGTCTGTGGATACGATGCATCCGATCTTTGATGCTCAGTTGATTACGTATTTGAAGTTGACGGGAATCCGTTTGGGATTTTTGATCAATTTCAATGTAGTGCATTTGAAAGATGGGATTAAAAGGATAGTGGTTTAAGAGCAAAAACCACAAAGTGTCACGAAGGGACACAAAGGTTTTAAGAGCTTTTCCTTAGTGATCCTTTGTGACCCTTCGTGGTAAATAAAGAGGTAAATATGCGTATACAACGAACTCAAATTGGTTATCTCGTCGGTGGTGGACTCAAGGAAAATTTCCGCGTGAGGCTCACGGTGTCTCCGCAGGAGATTCAGGAGGGGGCGTTTGTGGTCATCCAGAGCGGATGGTGGAATTATTATGGGATCGTGACCGACATCCAACTGGGGGCGACTGACTCGCGCTTTGCGGATGAGCAGACGGAGGTGCGTTTCCCTGCGCATATCGCCAAGGCGTTGCATGGACAGACGTTGTATGCGAACCTTGAGGTGTTGCCGAATTTGATGCTGGAGGTGGGTCCTGAATTGGGCACGCCTGAGTATAAAGATTGGCAGGGCAAGATCGACGCAGGCTTGAAAGATGCGCCGCGCATTTTGCCCGTCAAGAATGTGCCGCCGCACCATGCAGTCGTGTCGCTGGCGAACGAGGGTGATATCGCCGAGATCTTCGGTGACCCGAACAAGGAAAGCAATTTTGTGGTCGGGTACACGCGTGAGCAGAATCATCCCGTGTGCATTGACCTGGATAAGTTCGTGCAGCGCTCGTCTGGAGTGTTCGGGGCGACGGGCACGGGCAAGTCGTTCCTGACGCGGTTGGTGCTGGCGGGCTTGATGAAGCACAATCAGGCGTCGGTGTTGGTGCTGGATATGCACAACGAGTATGGGTTTGACGATGTGGCGTCAGACACGAAAAAAGCCGTGAAGGGTTTGAAGACCCTGTTCAAGGGCGGAGTAAGATGCGTTGGCTTGGGAGCAGGATCCACTATCAGGGGCAATCAAGTCGACTTTAATTTGGAAATCTCAACGGGAGACATTTCCACAAGTGATATTGAAACGCTTTCACGCGAGTTGAATCTGCGCGAGACCACGCCGACGATTTTGAATGCGTTGTATGGCACGTTCAAGGAGAAGTGGTTTGCGGCGTTTCGTGCGATGAGCCGTGAGACGGTTGTGATCGAAGATGAAAGAGGAAAGACGAAAGAGGTGCCTGCGGAGGGGAGCGTGGCGAAGTGGGCGATGGAGAACGGTGTGAATGTGATGGCGGCGGAAGCGCTTCATGACAAACTGCGACGGCTGTTCAGCCAACCCTATATCGTGGACAACCCTGCGGCGGATTCGGTGGCGCAAATCATTCAGTCGTTGGAGGCGGGCAAGCATGTGGTGCTGTCGTTCGGCGAGCATGAGAGTGACCTGGATTATCTGCTGGTGTCGAACCTGCTGACGAGAAAGATCCGCGCGGCGTGGGAGAAGAAGACGAATGAGTTCCGCACGCATGGGAAGGCGGAGCCGAGACCGTTGATCATTGTGGTGGAGGAAGCGCATAAACTGCTCAACCGCGAGATGGCGGCGCAGACGACGTTTGCGACCATCGCGCGCGAACTGCGCAAATATTATGTGACGCTGTTGATCGTGGATCAGCGTCCGTCGCAGATCTATGACGAGGTGATGAGTCAGTTGGGCACGCGCATTAGCGGCTGGCTGGGCGATGACCTGGATATTCAGGCGGTGCTTTCGGGTCTTTCGGGGCGCGACTCGCTGCGCGGGATGCTGGCGCGTTTGCAGCCGAAGGAGGAGGTGCTGCTGCTCGGTTGGGGTGTGCCGATGCCGCTGCCTGTGCGGTCAAGGCGGTATGATGAGTCGTTTTGGAAGGAGATGGGTGGGGGTGGGAAGAAGTCCCGTGAGGAGAGTTTGAGGGAGTTGGGGTTCTAATATCGACAGCGTTTTGAAATCAAAATATATACTAATGCTCTAAGTAATAATTTTGATTTAATTGGATTTATAATCGCTAATAGATATTGTTTTGGGAAAAAGAATATGACAGGTAAAGCTAAAAAGGTACCGATTACCATTATTGCAGCTCTAGTGACAGTTGTTGGGACTATTATGGCTGCGTTAATTTCAATTTCCCCAGATGTGTTTGGTGGCTCTAACAAGGTAAACCCAACTCCTACACTGATTACTTTAAAAAGATATGACGACGTATTAAAAATATTTTCAATAGACTATCCCCCTAGTCTCTATATCGTAGAGAGAGCAGTAGAGGGAACTTGTTTTGATGTTGTTTTTTCGGGAACTACAGATGTGTCAGGACGCGAGATTTTGACAATAGCTGCTTACAAAGCAGATGAAGACAGAGCGTTTGAAAGAATTAATGAAATTATTAATCAAAACATTGGCAATTCACCGCAAAGTTTACTAGTGTCTAGTAAAGATATGAACAATGGCTATTACGTTCACTATATAAATACTAAGACTGACAACGTGCTTCGAAATTACTATTTTTATTATGAACAGAAAGATAATACCGTTATTTATACGTATTACTTTAGGGAAGGAAGCCCTTTGTATGAGGAAAGCGTAATAGAAAGTGTTTTTTCTAGTTTTACATGGTCGCCTGACAAGGTAAGTGAGTTGTGTAAATGATCTTTTCTTAATCGTAATTTCTAATGTTAGAGAAGACTCATCCTTGTTATTCGATGTCAATGTTGAGTGAAAGACAAGATATGTGAAGAAACTTGGCTTCTGATTCATAAAGCAGGTTTGCTAAAGCTTGTTAAATATTGGTTATTGCCAAAATCAGATCACCGCAAATTCCAACAGGATATGAACAAAATGAGTAACAATTCTATTTTAGTTACAGCAGCTGAAGCGGGAATACCTGAAGTCGAGCAAACAAAGATTGTCCTAGAATTAATCCTTTCTCAGGGCGGCGTCGCTGTAATGACGCAAATCTACGAAGCCATAGAGAAAAGACTTCCAAGGGATCATTACCTGTCCCAGCAAGGAAAGAATAGTTTGAGAAGGGTTGTAAATACCCGAGCAGTAAATGATGGTTACATTCATCGATATGACGGAAACAATCCTGGATGGAGAATTACCAATGATGGAGTGAGTTATGTTAGACAGGAAACAGGAAGGCACATTGGAGATTTGAAGTTCACAGCTAGAGCAACAGTTAACTTTAACCTTGCCATTAAAGAAATTCGTAGTCTACTCGATTATTATGCGAGTGCATCACAAACCCAAAACAATAAGAGTTTAGAAGTGTTCAAAAGATCAAGTGTAATTCTTGTTGTTACAGCATGGGAAAGTTATATTGAAGATATGCTGGGATTACATATTAACCATAAGCTTGATGATGCAAAATCTCCAGATGATATATCTAAAGCATTCAATACTGTTGCAAACAACTGGTACATAGCTATATTAAATAAGTATGATAACCATCCCAAGCCTAAAGACTTCACGAAATGGACAGGAGATAATTGGAAAGAATTAATTCGAGGAAAACTACAAGAAGATTTGTTTTCCTTGAATACTCCAAAATCTGGAAACATTAGTGACCTAACAAAAAGATATTTGGGTGTAGATGTAACTCAGAAATGGAATATGACGGGAACAACTGCGCCACAAGTTAGCAGAAAATTAGACCAGATTATTGAGTTGCGTGGAGAGATTACTCATCGCATCGTTAATTACTTCGAGGCTAGGTCTAGCATTAGACAGAATAGTTTGTTGGGAAGCATTGATTTTGTAGAACGATTAGCAAAACGTACAGAGACCGTTTTGGATTCAATATAACTTCAAAGGTTATTACAGTAACGAGAGAACACTGGGATGGATGTCCCAGTGTTTTGTTTGTGGGGAGACAACAACCCGAATTTCTTTTTTCTCACGTATGACAAGTCCACGCTGGAGATACGGAATTTCCTGACCATCCCGAAGTATTTCTTTGTCCCTGCGATTATTGAGAAGCGCAAGGCGCTGAGTCCCACCGCGAGACGGGCGGGCTGGGTCGGGTGCAATATCGATGTGAGCAATATCCCTGAGATTGGGAAAATCTTCTTTGTCCAAAACGGCGTCCGCAAAAGCAAAGATGAGGTGCTCGAAAAATGGAGCAAAACCGATTTTGTTCGAGGAACACAAAATATTGAAGCCAAAGGCTGGCTTTTGGATGTTTTGCTCTGCGTTGAAAAAATCAAGAAGAATGAATTTTCTTTGGATGATGTTTATGCTTTTGAAGGAATTTTGAAAGCAAAACATCCGTCAAATAACAATGTGCAAGCAAAGATACGTCAACAGTTGCAGTTTTTGCGAGATAAAGGCGTTCTTGATTTCGTGGGGAGAGGTCAATACAGAATGAAGTTTACAGGTAAGTAACGCGAGAACACTGGGATGGATGTCCCAGTGTTTTTTGCTGCTTTTGCCGTGGGAACAATCCCAGCAGTGGTGCCGTCATACTCCTACATGGCTCGCGTAAATCGAGGCATTTAATCTATTTTTTCTTAGGAGTGATTGCATGAATACAAGAATGATAATTTGTTTGGTCGTATCCTTTGTTGTCCTTTCCGCTTGTACTCCTGTGGCAAGTGCAGAGCCTGCCGCACCCACAGAAGCCCCAATCGCCACTGATGAACCAAAAAACTCTGAATATTATCCTCTGTCCACGCGAACAGGCATTGCGGACGTGGACGTGGTCATTACTGCTGTGGAAAGTGGAGACGTCCAAGCCTTGCGCGACCTGGTCCGCTTTACGACGATCGGTTGTACAAAAGCGGAAGGGATAGGTGGTCCACCCAAATGCGGGGAAGGCGAAGCAGAAGGCACGCTGGTTAATGTCCTGCCGTTGCTTGGTCCTGAAGGCAGTTTCATATACGAATCGGATCTGTCAAGTTTCAACCCCATGAAGGCGCTTGGAATTTATGCAGTCTATTCGGTATCTAAATCCGCTTACTCTGAGGAGGCATATCCCGCAGGAAAATATGCAGTGATGTTCGCAACCGAAGAAGACCAGATATTTGTTATCTATCAAATTCGCGATGGGATTGTGCGGATGGACACCGTGTTCTCGCCAACATCGCGAGATACGATCATTCAACGTGATGCTTCGGAATTAATTCTTGAACCAAAATAAGCAACAAAAGAACACTGGGATGAATGTCCCAGTGTTCTTGATTTGAGGTGGAATGTCCGCGTGATGGATGTAGGGGCACGGTCCCCGTGCCCGAGGAATATGGAGCGATTTGGAATTTTCAAAATAACAAAATTTATCTTGTAATCTTGGGCGGGGAAACCCCGCCCCTACGTATACCGATAATTTATAATTTTGCCTATGACCAAATTCGACCCGCAGAAGCATCATCGTCGCTCCATTCGGTTGAAGGGATATGATTATTCTCAAGAGGGCGCATATTATGTCACCATTGTGACGTGGCGGACGGAATTTTTGTTTGGGGATGTTGTGAATCAAGAAATGATGTTGAGTTCGTATGGGGAGATCGTGCAGAAATGGTGGGGGGAGATCCCTGTCCATTTTTCGAATGTGGAGACGGGGGCATTTGTGATTATGCCGAATCATGTTCATGGAATTATTTATATTTTGGACGGTAGGGGCACGGTCCCCGTGCCCGAGGATGATGGTGAAATTACAATTTCACAAAATAATGAGAGGTTTGGCGTAATCCAGGGCGGGGGGACCCCGCCCCTACAAAACCCAACCCTTGGGCAGATTGTGGCGTATTTCAAATATCAATCTACGAAAGAAATGAATAAGTTGGATAACACAGGCACGGTTACAAAATTCTGGCAGCGCAATTATTACGAACACATCATCCGCAACGAGACCGACTTGCAAAACAAAATGGATTACATCGAATCCAATCCGCTGTTATGGGATGAGGATGATGAGAACCCGGTCAATGCGGAACTATTGAAATAAAGGACTTCCCACCATGGAGGGATTGAGAAACAGGATTGGGGCAAGTACAATCTGGTTCGTACGGCAAACTAAAACTTATTGTTTAAAAGGTTGGCATTAAATCGTGAAATTTAAACGTTTCTTTCCCTTTATCATCCTGTCTATTCTTTCGTGTTTTCTGCTTGTTATTTTGCCTGCCGTAAATTTCTTTAATTATGAACTCATCCAGGATACTGCTGAGCGGCTTCAACTTTCGTTGAGCCAGGGGCTTAAATTTGCCGCACTCATTCTTTTATTTGCATGGATCGGTGTTGGGATCGGTAGCCTGTTGACATTGATCAAAGATGGTAGATTCCGTAAGATCATTTCGTGGGTGGTGTATCTTGGTTTCCTATTCTTCTGCGTCATCACGCCGATTCTTGGTGTAGTATTTGTGTACGGTGTTTCCTATGCTGGCTCTAGTTGGCAAAAATTCCCCACCCCACCTGAAATCCCAAAGACAATCGCTGCTGCCGGGTACAGTACAGTAGTGATTGAGACGGAAGAGGGACATTATTTCTATTGCAATACGTCTCAGTTGGAGTTGTGTTGGCAGCCAGAGAATAAACCGGATACCCTTATCATCCCGATATCTTATGGTTCAGTGGAACAAATTGAAGGCAAACCAATTGTCCCTGCCCCTGGGAGAACTGTTAGTTTGGTAGGGGTGGACTATCAAGACGGTCCAAACCATACTGAAATGTATTATGCGATTCTCAAGAATGGAAGTGTTTGGTATTTGCAATTGGACCAGAGCTCAGCAGGCTTGCTAGCGGGTCTTTCTTCTCTTGTTGCAATTCCTATTGTTTTTGTGAGCAGTATGCTTTTTATAGGAATGGTGCTGGTTGCCTTTTTGCGTTGGCTGGCTGGGCGCATCTGGCGTGAGAAAGAGACTGCCTAAAGGAAAAGCTCTGGGTTCTGAACCCAGAGCTTTTTTTATTCTTTTCTCGTTTCAATGTTCGACCCGCAATAGGAACAGGCGACGGAGTGAGAACTGGTCCATTTCAGGTCGTTTGAGCGGATGGGACCGCCACAGTTGGGGCAGGTGGCAGGTAACAGGTCTGCGCGGCGCACCGGCTCACTTGGGGGCGTATCCGCTCGCCGCGGGGGAGGAGGCGGAGACATATCAAATGGCGGGTGTTGCATGGGCGGCAGTGGAGGTTCGGGCGGGCGTTGGTCTCGAAAGAGAGAGCTAAAGAGAAACATGACGCCTACCAAGATGAGAATGCCGGGCCACCAATTACCCCTGCCGCCAAACATCATAAAAGCGATTAAGAGCATCCAGATCCAGCCGCGAAACGGTCTGGGGAAGAGGGGCGGTCCGTAACGGTAACGTTTATGTCTGTGCATGAGATATCCTTTGGGTACGCATACTATACGTGCCCATTGCCTTGAGGTTGCTAGGCTTCCAAAACTTCTACTTCGTGGGTGATTTCGACCACATCTCTCAAGGTAGCGTAGACCGAGCAATATTTTTCTTCGCTGAGCTGAATGGCTTTTTGTGCTTTTTCAAGCTGGATGCCTTTGCCAATGACTTGATAGCGGATGTGGATTTTCCTGAACTTCCAGGGCGGCGTATCATCTTGCTGCGCCTCTGCCGTGACCTTGAGCTGGTGCAGCTCCTGACGCTGCTTCTCCAGAATTTCGACCACATCGTATGCCGAACAGCCGATCAGCGACATGGTCAACAAATCGGCGGAGCCAATATTTCCCGCGCCATTGACGCGTAATTGATAATTGTCTCTATCATTGAGTACAAATTTGGACTCTGAGTCCCAGTTGAGATATACAGTTTTCGATGCCATGTCCGCAGTATAGCACGGGATGTCTTCGTGGTAGGATAGACAAGGAGGGCACTGTGAATATCTTGTTGGTTGCTGCTTTTATATTTGCCGGGTTGGAAGCGCTGGCATTGCATCGAAATTGGGCGAAAGTAGAATGGCTCGCCAAACCCGCTGTAATGGTCTGCTTGCTCATCTGGCTGTATACATCTGCTGGGTTGGAAGGGGCGCTGTTATGGTTTGGCTTGGGGTTGCTCTTTTCTTTGGCGGGTGATGTGTTGTTGATGATCTCGCTCGATAAGTTGTTTTTAGCGGGCTTGGTGACATTTCTGTTTGCGCATGTGTTTTATGTAATCGGGTTTAATATTCCTTTGCCTGCCATCTCAGCCTGGAGCGTGATTTTGGCAGTGTTGATCGGTTGGGGCGGGGCGAAGGTGATTCGCCGCATTCTGGTTTCTGTCCTCGAAAAAGGGCAGGGACGTATGCGCCTGCCGATCATCATCTACAGTGTCGTGATCTCGATGATGCTGCTTTCTGCCATGGTGAAACTCAACGATTTATCTTGGCATGCGGGGGCATCTATTCTTGTGGCGGTTGGCGCGTTTTTGTTTTATCTTTCCGATATCGTTCTGGCATGGAATAAGTTCGTCTCGCCCTTTAATTATGGGCGTATCTATAACATCGCCTTGTATCACCTTGGTCAGATCATGTTGATCTCCGGGGTGATCGTGCAGTATCACCGCTGATTTGTGTCATAATCGGAATACAATTCAAGGTATATGGAGAATCATATGTCGCGTCCCATCCCCGCTGATGAAGTTCGCATTTTCAGTGGCACGTCTAATTTGCCGCTTGCCAAAAGCATTGCCGCAGAGTTGGATATTCCATTAGAAAATACCATTGTGAAGAAGTTCAGTAACGATAATTTGTATTTGCAGCTTGGCGCCAGTGTCCGCTATCGCCGGGTATATATTGTCCAGTCGCTCACGCCGCCGGTCAACGATAACTTGATGGAGCTGTTGATGATGCTCGATATCGCGCGCGATGCCGCCGCTTCTGAAATCCATGCCATTATCCCGTATTATTCCTTTGGACGTTCCGATAAAAAAGATGCACCGCGTATCTCCATCACAGCCCGCCTCGTTGCAGACCTGCTCAAAACCTCCGGCGCGACGCATGTGATGAGTATGATGTTTCATTCGCCGCAGGTGCATGGATTCTTCCGCGTGCCTACTGATCCCTTGAGCAGCCGCCCAGTCTTTCAACAATATCTCGAAAACCGCGATATGAGCGGCATGATTATCGTTTCACCGGATATGGGTCAAGCTAAGTCTGCGGCACGCTTTGCAAAAAGCCTTGATCTGCCCGTAGCGGCAGGAAATAAAGAACGCGTCTCCGATACCGAAGTACGCATCAGCGGACTTGTCGGTAATCAAGTCAAGGGGCATAAACGTGCGTTGATCTATGATGATGAAATTGCAACCGGCGGCTCTATTGCCGAATTGACGCGCTTGTTGGTGAATGAAGGTGTGGAAGAGATCATGGTGATGTGTACTCATGGCGTCTTTACACGCGGCGGGTTGGAGAAACTGGCGGCAATTCCCCAAATTCACGAGATCGTCACCACGGATACGGTGAATATCCCTGAAGAGAAGCGTCACCCCAAGCTGACGGTTCTTTCGGTGGCAACGGTCTTTGCTGATTCTATTCGCCATAACTTCAACCGACAGTCCATTGGCGACTTGTTCGTGTACGGCGAATAGCTATCATCGCAAACAAAAAGACACTCCCTGCAAGGGAGTGTCTTTTTGTTTTATTTATCATCCTCATCGTCGAGGTCGTCTTCGTCGAACTCAGAAAGGTCATCATCTTCATCGAGTGAGAGTAGGTCAAACTTGTTTAGCTCATCGTTGAAGTCTAAATTTTCGAGTGCATCTTCGAGAAATTCTGTTATATCGTCATCATCAGAGCTATCAAGCATGTTGAGGATGTAGGCACGCGCATCTTCGCCGCCGATCTGGCTGAGCGACCAAATCGCTGCCATGGTCACGTTATCGTCCTCTTCTTCATCGTCGAGCATCTTCAGCATGATAGGACCCGCTTCTTCGATGGTCAGTTCACCAGCGGCTTCAGCGGCAGCATAGCGGACGCGTGGATCGGGGTCGAGCAGTTTGCTGACCACGCTATCATCCCAGCGGTTATCGTGCGAACGTCCCATCGCGCGCAGGGCTGATGCCACCCAAAGCGGATCTTCCCGCTCATACGCCGATTCAAGGATTGCCACCGCCTCATCACGCCCGGAGTAGCCGAAGGCTTCCACGGCGGCGCGGCGTAGGGTTGGGTTTTCGTCGCTGCGAATAATGGCGATCAGCGCTTCTTCGATCTTGTGCAAGCGAGCTTCATCGAGTTCTTCGAGTTCGCCCATCAAGACAAACTCGCCAAGCAAGTTGGTCGCTTTCACACGCGGAGCGAGGTCACTGTCAGATTTGAGAATCTTCAGGAGGGTGTCTACCAGCTTGGGGTCGTCTGATTCGGCGAGCAGACCCATAGCTCGGGCACGGACTTCCGCATCTGGGTCATCCAAAAGCGCTTTGCCAATGTCTTCATACGAAACGATGGTGTCTTCATCGAGGTGAGAGACCAAGGTATCTAATAGGAGCAATTTACGCTTTTGCGGAACACTGCTCCAAACATCCAAAAAGAGGCGCAAGGATTTTGGATCCAGGTCTGAGTAATAGGAAAGGTGACCCGCAGGAATATCCTTTTTGGAATCGAGCAGGTGATCGAGTACGTTTTGAAAAGTGAGTTCAGCCATAAGTTAAGGTGTGAGGTTTGCAGGGTTGACGAAGTCCATGATGTTGACGAACAACATCAAGCCGATTAGCAGGAGCATGGCAATGCCGTTCACCATATTCTCCCATTCGGTAGGGATACGTTTCTTGAAAAGAATTTCAGGCAGGGTAAAGAGAATGCGCCCGCCATCGAGTGCAGGGATGGGGAAGAGGTTGAAGACGCCCAACGAAACACTGAGTACGCCAATGAGATTGAGCGTGAAGTTGGTTGGTTTGGGGGCGCTGCCGCCACCACTTGTTTGTACTTGCGCGGCTTCCTGTCGGCTCGATACATCTTCTTGCACGGAATAATTGAAAAGATCATAGATGCCTTTGAAGCCAACCAGACGAGCTTCATCGGGGGCAATGATCCCTTGAATAAGCGCAATCGGCAAATACACAATCGTTGCGGCTTGCAAAGCTGTGACCGTTGTGCCGCCCTTGATGCTCTCAATAAAGGTTGCCGGGCGAGTAGGGTACGTGAGCCCAACACCCAATGCACCTTGTTGTGGCGTGCGACTGGAAAGTGGTGTGGCTGTAACGGTGAGCGTTTCGCCGTTGCGATCCAAGACCATTTCCACCGGCTTATCCAAATTTGCGCGGATGATATCAATGGCGGGTTGAATGTCGCTCACTTCCTTCCCATTAATGGAAAGGATAATGTCACCGGCTTGAATATCCGCTTGTTGTGCTGGAGAGTTATCTGCCACGGTGTCGATCTTGACCTTGCCCGGTTCGGCGATGCCTTCGTAAGCGATCAACGCCGAAAACACAATGATGGCAGTCAGAAGATTCATTAAGGGTCCAGCCACCAAAACGACCAAACGCTTCCACGGGTTGGCAGCGCCAAAACCGCCCGGCACGTTCGGGTCATTCTCACCTTTGGGGCGCACAAACCCGCCCAATGGCAGGGCATGGATCGTAAACTCAGTTCCCTTCCAGGTGAACAATGTTGCCAGTTTATACGAGGGCAAGCCGAAACCAAATTCTTCCACTTCAATGCCTGCCCACCGCGCAGCGATAAAATGTCCAAGTTCATGGACGAAGATCATCCCGCCGAGCGCCAAAAAAAAGATGACCAACGTCAAAATTCCAAAATCCATTTTCAAATCCTTTCACGCAGTAAGACGCGATGGATTGATTATATCTTGCATGCGTTAATGTTTTCTAAGATGGAGCGCCCGGTTCTTTCCCCGCCCGGGCTGGGTTCTGTTTTCTGTTGCTTTTTTTCTAACCCCAATTGAGCGGTTAAACGACGTTTGCCGCCCCTCCCACACCAGCTACTAACACGTTGCTTACCCCGGGAATTTCCCGTAAGCGTTTCTCTACTTCTGCTTTGTACTCGCCCAAACACAGCACATGGACGTTCGCGCCCGCATCGACGGTGTACCCTACAGGCAATCCGCTGGCACGCCATTCGCGCACCTGATGGAAAATCTCCACCGTAGCGGCTTGCCAGTACATCAGTGGCGGGTTGGAGGTCATCATCACCGAATGCATCATATCTGAGTCGTGCTCGATGATATTGGCAAAGGCTTCAAAGTCCTTGTTCAAGATTGCATTCCGGCAAATTTCCAGCCTACGGTTGGCATCTGCCACGCGCGCATTCTGCAGCGGACTCGTCCCGGCAATGGCGTGACCTTCTGTGGAGCCGGTCTTCTTATGCGCCGCACTGACAATGGCAATACAATCCACCAAATTCCAATGCTCAGCAGGGGCAATGGAGAAGGCATACGAGTCGCTTTCAGCGTTGCCCATTTTCCACTCCACGAATCCAGCCGGAATGGAGCGTGAAGCGGAGCCTGATCCGCGCCTCGCTAAAACAGAAAGTTCCGGTTCGCTCAAGTCAAGTCCGGCTGCTTTAGACGCCGCCATTGCCAACGCAGCAAACGCCGCTGCCGATGAAGCGATGCCCGCTCCGGCAGGGAAGTTGTTTTCACTCTCAACGCGCATAAAATGATTCTTCCCAGCTCGTACACGCACCAGATCAAGGATGTAATTCACCCGCGATAAAGCTGCTCCGCCTGCGGTCTTTCCGTTGATGACCAATTCATCACTTGAAAGGAACGCATCCAACGTCACGGATGTGCGAGTGAATAACCCATCGAGATTCATTGAGATAGATCCATTTACCGGGAGACGTAGTTCGTTATCACGGTTTCCCCAGTATTTGATAAATGCAATATTTGGCGAACTTTGAGTGGTAGCAGACATGATTTTCATGGCATTTTGTACACAAAACTGTGATTTTTACGGCAAAAACGCCACTGTTTTGTGCAGTTTTCCTTTCTTTTGGCGTTGTCTCTTGCGCTTGCATGATACCTTAGGCGATGTTTTAGGGCAACCATCCTTTATTTACTAATGGAATAGGGTGCTGGCAGTGAAATATACAAATATCCCAAATCCGAAGAGTAGGAGAGCGACCATGGCGCGAACGTAGGCAATATTAATGAGCGGTTTCACCGGAAAAACCTGGGTTTTCTCCAGTGCAGCCCATTTGTGGATGTCGGCGCCGTTGTCAATCATTTCCATTGCCATCCTGAACATATCCCTGCGGCTGCGATAGCGCACAATGCCCACCTGATCCCATTCATCCACATCAGCCGGGTGTATAAATCGCCCCTGTACCTGGCCAAGAAAGACCGGATGCCCACCGTATTTCAGTAAGAGTGGCACAATGGCTTTATTGTAGCGTTGGTTTGCCGCAAATGGATCATCTCCGAAAACACTGCCTGGAGGATAGGCTGCTTTCTGACG
>JAXLVU010000009.1:0-157268 GCA_046328855.1 Anaerolineales bacterium
TTTCACCGCTGCATTGCTCCTCACAGCCTGTGGCGGCAATGTAGATGCTGAAACAGCCATCCAAACCTCTGTGGCAGAAACAGTTGCGGCTCAAACTCCGATCGTGATTACTGAAACTCCAGCCGCCACCTCGTTTCCAACCCAAACACCCTTTACTACACCGACACTGGGTACACCCATTGCGCTAGTATCCCCCACCACCGGAGCCGTCACAGGCGGGAAAGCCGAATGTGCAAAAGCCAGCCTCCAAGATGAAACCGTTGTAGATGGCAAAATATTTAAACCCGGTGAAGAATTTGTCAAAACCTGGTATATCAAGAACGAAAGCACCTGTATTTGGGATACCACCTACAAAATCATTTTCTGGTCAGGTGATATTCTTGGTGGCGGATATTATTACCAACTACCGCAGGTGACAGGTCCGGGGCAAACAGTGCCTGTTTCTTTAGTCCTTACTGCCCCAACAACCCCCGGAGAATATCGCTCTGAATGGAAATTACAGACCCCAGATAGCATCCCTTATGGTGTAGGAGTTTATCAAGCTGCTTTTTACACCGAAATTGAAGTTGCCAACCTTACAACCACAACAGCCATTACATACGGGATCGTAGATGCAAACCTAGTCATCACTCGTGACCCACCCTCTGGGTGTCAGCCTGCGAACATGGTTTATACAGCCAACGTCAGCATTACTACAAATGGTCCTTTGACCTTCAAATACACTATTCGTCAACAAGATGGGAACAGCGGCAACAGCACAAAAGTTGTCATGAAAGAAGCTGGCGAATATACCAACTCTGACCATGTATGGAAATTGGGTCGTGCCGCATCTCAAAACAGTAATCGCTGGATGCAGCTTGTAATCACGGATCCTGTCTATAAGGAATATCCAATCGTACCGTTCGATTTCTACTGCCCGTAACATAAATTTCTCAAAGAAGCCGGTGCATACCGGCTTCTTTTTATTGGGAACCAGATCCATAGTTTTTTCGTCTTTAATGATTGAAAGAAATGGAGGAAGCATGTCCAAAAAGTACTCACCATTTATCCTTTTACTCATTGTTTTATTGACCGTTCAACTTGCCTGTAATCTGCCCTCGGATTCCGCCACCCCAGACCCCTTCGCCACCCTAAACGGACTCTATACCGCCTCGGCTCAGACTCAGGCAGTGGCGGGCTCGCCAACCCCAGGCTTGCCCCAACCGACAGTGACTCTGGCGGGGTCGCCCACAGCCACGAATCCGCCAGTGACGCTGCAACCAGCCCAAACGTCGAAGTGTGATGCGGCGCAATTCCTAGCCGATGTAACCTATCCAGATGGAAGCCTCGTGCCACGGAATACAACCTTTGTCAAAATATGGCGCATCCGCAATGTGGGAACCTGTACATGGTCTACTGCCTATTCCGTTATTTTTACTGGTGGGGATGGTATGGGTGCATCTAATGCAATTGCTATGCCAGGAAGTGTAGCACCGGGACAATACATTGAAATTCCTGTTACTATGGTCTCACCCAACAAGGATGGAAACTATCGTGGGTACTGGAAAATAAGAAATTCAAGCGGTGCATTATTTGGAATCGGCGGGCAAGCAGATACGGCTTTTTGGGTAGATATCCGTGTGACAGGTCCATCTTTCGTTGCTTATAATTTTGCAGAGAACTACTGCCAGGCAAATTGGTCAAATGGCTCAAATTCTCTTCCATGCCCTGGCTCGAATGGGGATGCAAATGGGTATGTCATCCGATTAAATGCACCTGTAATGGAAAATGGTGTGACAGAAGATGAGCCCGGTCTATTGACTGTGCCGCAAGATAAAAACAATGGCATCATCAGTGGGCAGTTTCCATCCTTTACAGTGCAATCTGGCGACCGATTCCGTACTATTATTAACTGTCAACGAGATGCGACCAAATGTAATGTAGTATTCCGGCTTGACTACTTAAATAACGGTGTTACAAGCACATATGCCAGTTGGGCAGAGGTATATGAAGGAAAATACTATCCGGTAGATTTGGATCTTAGCAGTCTCGCCGGACAAACGCTGAAGTTTATTTTGGTTGTCAGTGCCAATGGTGGTAATAATCAAGACCTTGCCATTTGGTTAAATCCCCATATTGTTCGGCAGGGCGTAGCACCGACATCTACGAACACGTCAACACCTACTATTACATTTACCCCCACACTGACCTTTACACCTACCATTACATCAACTGCGACACCTACATCTACACCTACTTTCACTACAACACCAACCGAAACGCCTACACCTACACCGTAAATTGATATCAAACCATGAAACGTCACAGAAGCAGGTTATATAGTGCTTCTGTGACGTTTTGTTTTCGGCACCAGTCACTTAAAAAACACTCACATGGTTGCGTTATAATAAAGTTAACCATTTTTGGAGGTTTCACCATGAATTTTCGCAAGTTTCGCTGGCTGATGATTTCAACTCTTGCGGCTGTCCTCGTCAGCTCCTGTAATCTTGGAGCCACCCCTCCTCCCACACAGGATACCGGCGCCATTCAAACTCAAGCCTTTGGTCAGGTTCTGACCCAAGTTGCCAGTCAAGCAACGCAAACCGCTGCTGCTATTCCGCCTACCCCACTTCCAACCAATACCCCTGTCCCCACAAACACTCTGCCTCCGATCCCTACTTCTGATGCGTTCAATATTCCAACCAATACGCCCTTCGTTTTCAATACGCAACAACCAGGGCTAACCCCACAAAGTGGGCTCTCTTTCACAGCAACAGTAGGTGTTTATAGCACTACAACCACTAAGAATGGCTGTAATGATGGGTACCTTGTAAGTGAGTCTCAACCTTATGATGGTAAAACCATGAGTGCGAACATTGAATTTGATAAAACTTGGGATTTCATCAATACAGGTACATGCACCTGGGATGAGGGCTATATTTTTGCATTTGTCCCGGAATTTTCAACTGCACCACTCTATACCGTTCCAAAAGACTACATCATTCCAAAAAATGGAGCTTTTACTAAACCGGGTGAGACCAGATCATTCAAAGTTACTTTAAGAGTCCCAAAAGACCCGGGTGAGTATATTTGGTATTACAAGATCAAAGATGATGCTGGTCAGTATTTTGGCTCATTAGTATGGGTAAAGGTTATTTCTGTAAGGGAATAAAATGAAAAAGATTATCCTACCTCTCATCATAATATTTTTGCTTTCTGCCTGCGCGCCTGCTACACCTATCGAGCCAACGCCCGATGTAAATGCAGTTCGCACCTCAGCGGCTAGTACAGTGATCGCGGAATTCACATTGACCGCAGCTTTCTTCACACCTACACCACTCCCGTTGCCCACTGAAACCCCAACGCCCTTCCCAACAGAAACTCCAGCAGTCCTGCCCTCCATTGACCCAACATTGGCAGCACTGACCCCAGATGCTCTCTGTGATGACTATGACTTTGATCCAGCAACCATCGATGTCACCATCCCTGATGGGACCCCTATGACACCTGGGCAAGATTTTGTAAAAACATGGAAAATCAAGAATACAGGTATCTGTACTTGGGACACAAGCTACAAAGCCATCTTCTCTTACAGCAACCCACCTAATCAACAGATGAGCGCTCAGCCTATTCCGCTTGCCGCACTGGTTGCTCCGGGTCAAGAAGTAGACGTATCTGTTCAGTTTACCGCACCCACCACCCCAGGCGAATACTTGGGTGTCTGGCAAATGGTTAATGCAAAAGGCATTCCATTTGGGCAGCCGGGCAAACAACTCACTGTCAAGATCGTTGTTCAATAATTCAATCTCACTAAAGCAAGCTATAAAAGAAAAAGCGCGCCAGCTGGGATTCATCCTAGCTGGCGTTACTTCTTCTACATCACTTGCACATTTTGATATTTTTCAAGAATGGTTGGATGCAAACCACCATGCCAGCATGGATTACCTCGCCTCTGACCGAAACCGTTCACGCCGCGCAGACCCAAAGCAAATTCTGCCCGAATGCAAGTCTATTTTAGTTCTTGCCATACCCTATTCCCCAATTTCAAAAAATAATTCTGAATTTCAAATCGCATCATACGCCCTTGGAGATGACTACCACGAAGTTATTCCACCTCGTTTGCAAGAGCTTGTGCAATTTATTGAGGAACAAGTTGGGCATTCCATCCCAAACCGTTACTATACCGATACGGGTCCAATTTTGGAGCGCGAACTGGCGCAGCGTGCCGGGCTCGGATGGATTGGAAAGAACTCCATGCTCATTCATCCGCAGAAAGGCTCCACCTTCCTACTTGCAGAAGTTTTACTTGGTATCGAACTCGAACCTGATGAACCCTTCCAAACGGATCATTGCGGAACTTGCACCCGCTGTATGGATGCCTGCCCAACTCAATGCATTTTGCCAAATCGAACTCTTGATGCCAATCGATGCATCTCCTATCTCACCATCGAAAACAAAGGGGATATTCCTGAAGACGTACGACCTCAAATACAAAATTGGGTCTTTGGATGTGACATCTGTCAGCAAGTCTGCCCGTGGAACCGTTTCTCCCCGCCAGTAGACCCTGCTCTCAAACCATCCATTCCGCTTCCTGTCTTGACCTCTGACCTGCTTCTGAAACCCTTGGAGTTTAATCAACGCTTCAAACGGTCTCCAATCAAACGCACCAAGCGACGTGGATATTTGCGAAACCTTGCTATTGCTGTTGGAAATCAAAAAAATAAAAAGGATTTACATCTCTTACATCAAGCTATCCAAGATGAAGAAGCACTTGTAAAATCACATGTTCAATGGGCAATTAAAATTATCAATGACACAGGAAATTCATGAATAGACTTCTTATTGCAACCAATAACCAAGGGAAAGTGCGTGAACTTCAAGAATTATTAACCGGTTCTGGTATTGAATTCATCACCCCTGCACAGATTAACCTTCAGCTCGATGTGGAGGAAGATGGTTCCACTTATCAAGAAAATGCCGGTAAGAAAGCTATTGCCTTCGCCCAAGCCAGTGGACTGATCGCCCTTGCAGATGATTCTGGACTCGAAGTGGAAGCGTTAGGCGGCGCACCAGGCTTATATTCTGCGCGATACTCCCCCAAGCCCGGCGCAAATGATAAAGACCGGCGAGATTTTCTTCTGAGCAATCTCCAAGACAAGCCACGCCCATGGAAAGCTCACTTTCATGCCACAATTGCGATTGCCAAGCCCAGTGGTGAAGTTGAGTTTAGTGAAGGCAATTGCTATGGCGAGATCATTCCTGAAGAGCGTGGCAATGGCGGGTTTGGGTATGATCCTATTTTCTTCATGCCAGAACTCGGTAAGACAATGTCTGAAATTGAAATGAGCGAGAAGAATAGGCTTAGTCATCGGGCAAGAGCAGTGATTGCTGCAATGCCGATCTTGAAAAGAATATTTTCATAAAAAAAGACAGTCACTTGAGAGGTGACTGTCTTTTTTGAAATAAGGCAAAGCCAATGGACGGAATCAACTATCGGCTAAGAACGAGGCGAAATTTCATCCAAGAATTGTCTCAATATTTTGGAAACCAACTCCGGCTGTTCAAGCGTCAACATATGCCCGGTCTTTTCCAGTAAATAGAGTTGAGCATTGGGGAGATGGTCTTTTAGGTATTGCGAATGTTTAGGCGGGGTCATCACATCTTCCATGCCGCAGAGAAGCAAAGTAGGAATTTGGATTTGATTTAATTGTGCAGTGACATCAAATTGATTACAAGCGAGATAATCGCTCAACAAAATAGCTGGACCGGTACTCAGCATACTCTTTTTCGAAAGTTCAACAAGTTCATTAGAAGCATATCTACTAAAACACGCGCGGTTAATGGTTTCAACGGTGGTTTCAAAGTTTTCAGGCTTGCCCACATTCTCAAGCGTGGATTGTGCAACTCGTAATTTTGCTCCACCGCCCATCACAACCAATGCACTGACTTTATACGGATATTTCAGTGCAAAAGATAAAGCAATGCCGCTACCCATTGAAAGCCCAATCATGACTGCTGATGCAATCTGAAGGTCATCCATAAAACGGGCAATATCATCAGCATATTCTTCAATAGATTGTCTACCTTTGCCCGCAGACTTGCCATGCCCTGGCAGGTCTAATGCATAAACGGTCTCTCCTTGCATACGCCGTAGATATGGATGAAAGGATAAAAAACTACCGCCTGCACCGTGTATAAAAATCAACGGTGGGCGGCTGGAATTTTTTTCTTTGGACTGTTGGAACGAGTAGTGAATGCCTTGCACGAACGGCATGGCTTATGCAGACCTGCGAGCATGATGCAAGCGATCGGCAGCTTCTTCGGTAAGTGGAATATAGACCTGCACATTTGTGCCCTTGCCGGGCGCGGAGTCTATGTTTAGTAAGCCATTCACCAGTTCAGCACGCTCTTGCAAGTTGATCATACCCAAGCTGCTACTGGAACGCTTATCATAATTTTGCGTAATGGCTTTCACATCAAAGCCTGCGCCATTGTCTTGAATTTCCAAAAGCACAATGCCGGTATCCACTTGGCGCAAGCGGACCGTAATCGCTTCGGCAGCGGCATGTTTACGGGCATTGTTAACAGCTTCTTCAATAATATAGAAAATGACGCCTTGTTTGCCCATCTCCAACTGCTGAACGGCACGGTCATCGATTTCAACCACCACACGTTGCGAGAAGGTTTCCATCATCTTATCTGCCATGGATTGAATGGCTGCCCCCAAGCCTTGTGACTCAAGGATTAACGGGCGCAGAGTAAAGAGCATATGGCGAATTTCTTTAGTGGTTCGATGCGCAAGTTCTTCCAATTTGACGAGTTCTTCGTTTGCCATTTTGGTATCTTTTGTCAACATGCGGCGGGCAATATTCAAACGCATTGCCATGGCTGCCACAGATTGCGTCGGTCCATCATGAAGGTCACGTGCTAATTTTTTACGAGCCTCTTCGTATACATCTGCGAGGCGTTCTTTTTCTTCCACCAAATCTTGGTAGAGGCGGGCATTCTGAATGGCAATCACCGCCTGACGCCCAATAATATCCAAAAGATTGGTGCGTTCGGTGTTAAAAAAGCCTGGTTCTGGATGGGCAAAGAGCAGCACACCATAGACATTGAAACCACTTCGCAAGGGGAAGACATATCCGCCCGTACAATTGCGAAGTGCAACGACGCGTCCAAGTTCTTGATCGTATCCTACATCTTTAAAAATAACAGGTTCCCCTTCATCAAGTGCTTTTTTCAAAACACCTTCTGCCCCATCAAAGGTAATACGCATATCAGCATTGGTAAAACGGCGCGCGGAGCCAATACGCAATTTCCCTGCATTGAACAGCATCACAGCACCAACAAGCGGGTCACTAGTGGTTTGTTCCGGCTCAAGATTGGGGTTGAGGGCTATGGCGCTCATATCCAAAGCCGAGTCAAGTACGCGTTTATAACTTAACGTGGTAGAAAGTGTAGAAGTTAGCTCGTAGATAGCACGCATTCGTTCGTTTTGAATGGCACGCTTTTTTTCTTCCGCATCCACCCATAAAGCTCTATTTGTGCGCATGTGGTCTGTAAGCCTGCGTCCAAGAAAACCAAAAAGGACTCCCAAGAGGCTAAGGATTGCAGCCACGAGAAATGCCAAAGTAGTATTGCCATCTAACCGGGTGCCGGTATAGATGACAAACCCCGAGAATAAAAGGGCAGTGACCACTGCACCTATCAGTTCAAAGTAAATAGAGCCGGTCAGAATAGGAAGCAGCCCAGCCCAAAAAGCAGGTCCGCGAACGCCGCCCTGTGTCCAGAAAAAGGCGCCGGTAAGAATCAAGTCCATCGCAATGTTGAGGCGACGATGATATTGGGTACGGATGTTCAAGCCAGCTAGTGCTGTCATCCCCAAATTCCAAATAATCATAAGCCCAAGGGGCCAGCTAGCACTCGCTTCTAATTTCTGTCCAAGCCCAAGAGAAACAATAAGACCCACCAGCATGATCCAGCGCAGTGAGATGGCAAACCAGTCTGCCATGTAGGGGGTTTCAAATCGTTTCATCGCTGTCCTATGATAACGAAAAAGGGATGTTTCGACAACATCCCCGACGTTACAGTCAGATTACACCTGCATCGAGTTGGGGACTATCTTATTTTTCGTAGCCCATACGGGTCAAATAAGTGCCCAGTTTTTCAAGTAACACCTTCTGTTGCTCGCTTGTATAGGCATCGCGGAAACGCCCGATCTTGCCCTTGAAGAAATGCAAGCCTTGCTGCCCGTCATTTGCCCCAGGGCGGTATTGGTCCACCACTGCACGAACTTCCGGTTTGGAGGCATCCAACTTGAGGTATTCCACCAGTTTAGCCGATTCAACGTCATAATTGGTCAAAAGGTCTTCATAACGAGCGATCAGGACATTTTTTTCGCCCATCCAGCGCTCCCAAATGTGGACATATTCCATCATAAAATCCACGCTTTTCTCAAAATCGGAAAGATGCGAAAAAGCATTGGGGCGTCCCTTGGCAAGGGCGCGCTGACCGTAGTCAAATGCCGAAAGCATGGCATCTCGCGGATCGCGATAGATATAGGTAATCCGCAACATGCCGAGAGAAGCCAAGAAACGGGAAGCCGATGAAGGACCTGCATGTGCCTTGATCACAAAGGTATTGCCCATGACGGCTGGCAAAGTCACCATCGCCAAACGGCGCGGAGAAAGCACACCGATGTTGCAATTTACCTCGGTGAGAATTTTTTGCAACCCATATTTTTTACGGATGTCCTGTGCATCGGCACAGCCCGTAGTTTTCATCAGGTCGTGAATGAGGTTATAGTGCCAGCCCGACCCAGCACGCGGCATTCCTACAGAGAGAACGATCATGAAACTTCCTTGTTCAATTGATATGTAGCAAGCCCCACCAAGATCCCCGGCACGATCCAGATGTTCGGGGTGGTAAGCGAATCCTGAGTGAAATTATACAGGGCGATAGCCACCCACGCAAATACACCAGCCACCGCTGCAAAGCGCGCCCAAGGCTCGCTCCGCTTGAGCAGGGAGAGCATATCTCCAAGCACATTGAAGAGAAATGCAAAAAAGAGAACGAAGCCAAACAACCCTGTTTCCGCAAGCAAACGCACATATAAATTTTTGGGGTTTGGGTACAGCTTATTCGATGGATTCAACTGCTTCGCGATCTCTGGGACGGTGGTTAGCGCCCAATCAGGCAGATTTTTATAGATGTAAAACCCGCTTCCACCCAAACCGACGCCTGTCAGCGGGTATTCTGAAAACGATCCCAACGCCCCAACCGAGTACGCTCCGCGCGCCCCGGCGTTGATGTCCACAACATACTCGCTCAAACTCTCGGCGTTAATTTCCCACAAGCGGCGGAAGTAATTCTTCTGCCCAAGGAACAAGACCGCGCCAGCTACAACACCGACCAACACCGCAACCATGCCAACACGCAATGCAAGGTCAGAGATACGTCCACGGAAGCCGCTGATGAACCAAGCCCACATGCCTTTAAGAATATCGCGACCAAAGAGCAACATCATCAAGCCCGATGTGCCAAGGATGATGAGCAAGCCGCCGCGGGAATAGGTAGCCAAAAGCACCAACGTTGTAACTGCCAGCAACGCAGGCTCCAGCCATGATAGACGTGTGACGCGGTACTTCGTCAAAACAGCCGCAAAGAGAAAGGGGAAGAATGTCGTCGCAATTTGACCTGCAAGCCACGCCGGTTCATAGGCAAGCCCAGAAATGCGATTCGTGCGGACAAGTTCACGCATGGAAAAGGCGAGCTGCCAGTGTGTGACCATTTCTTTTTCAAGCAAGCCGGTATAAAAGGTAACCGCTTGCAGACCACTCCATGCAATATCAAGGCATAGACCTGCAAAAATCCATGTGACGGTGAAGCGCAGATCGTCTTCGTTTTTATTCATCCACACGGCACTGACAAAGAAAGCGATGCCAATAAAGAGTGTGATCAAGGCACGAATGGTGCGACCGTTATAGACTTGTCCGCGCAGCGAAATGGGGTTGATGAGCGAACCAAGCGCCGCAGAAAAAAACACAAAAAGAATAAAAGCGCCCAGTGCAACAAATGCGCCTGCCCATGTAAGTTGAATCTTTTTACGCAAGGCTTGAATTAAGAGCAGAGGCAATAAAAACGCCAACGGGTACAACGCCAACGGACGGACAAGTGCGCCTTCGCCCAAACCAGGGAACCACCGAAAGCTGGTGACAGGCAGGGTTAGTAAAGCCAGTCCCCATAATAGGCGCGGGAGGTTGTCTATTGAAAAAACAGAGTTTTTCATTTGGCTTTGGGTTTGATAAATAGAACAACGAACATGGCAAGCAAGAGAAATCCGCTTGAGCCTGCTAGTAGATAATTAGCAAGTGGAACACTGCGCTGTTTGGGCAGATCGGCAGACTGGGTCACTTCGAGTTTGATAAATTCGTTCAGATTGCCTGATTGAATTTCGGCTTGAGTTTTTTCAACAAAAGCCTTCGCCCATGTTGAAGCAAGTTCTTCTGCCTTTTGCGGGTCTTGATCATCGGCATAAAAATGCCAACCGGCTTCGGCAGGCTGTGAGAGACTCAATTTCCCATCACGCAATTCTTCAACGGGGGCATTCAACCCATTCAACACATCATCCGACCAAGCCAGTTCCACCAGTTTACGAGCTTCACGTTCGAGATAGTAAAAATCCTGACGGTCTGTATTGGTTGGGAAGGCTTCTTCGAAATTAAAGTCCATGTTGACCGTGGCTTTGGCACGATACGGCGGCGGGGCGATGTAATAGAATGCTGCGCCAATGGCAGAGCCAATGATCGCGCCCAATACCCAAAAACGCCAGGCTTTGAGCAGGCGAATGAAGTCGTCGAGAGAAGGAGAGGAGAAGAGAAAATTCATTTTGGATTTGCAGTTGTCGATTTACGATTTTTTGATGCGCCACTTCCAAAGCGGACCGATGATTTTGCGCAGGTAGTATTTTGCCACAATCGGGGAAAAGAAGGAGCCGCCGTCGCGGTAGTGAACGCGCAGCATTTCCTTCCAGCCGCGCTCATCATTGACATTGGTTTTGCTGGATGTATGAATACGAAAATTCGCCCAAGTTTTTCCAGGCAGGTATTGAATAGGGGCATGTTTGGCAATGCGCACCCACAGGTCATAGTCCATTGCAAAATAGAATGAAGGATCAAGCGGACCAAGTTCCTTCCAATACTTAGCGCGGAAGAACATGGTCTGCTGCGGGATGTGGACGTAGCCGGTGCGCAGTTTGGCGTAGTCGGTCTGGCGTGAAGCAAACTTGCCGATGACCTTTCCTTGCTCATTGATGAAATCACAATCGGCATAGACCATGGCAACTTCGGGATTCGCCACAAGAAAATTCACCGCATCGGCAATGGCATTGGGGTTGGCATAAGTATCATCCGAGTTAAGCCAGGCAAGGATATCGCCTTTGGCACGATTAAAACCTTTGTTGATCGCGTCGGTCTGCCCTTTATCTTTGACCGATTCCCAATAGCCTAGTTTGCCTTCATACTTTTTGATGGTATCCACACTGCCATCGGTCGAGCCGCCATCCATGATGATGTATTCAATGTGCGGATACGACTGTTCCAGGACAGATTTGATCGTCGCTTCAAGATAATCCGCCTGATTGAAGGATGGAGTCACGATGGTAACAAGAGGGAGAGAGGCTGGTTTCATTCAGGTAGCTCTGTCAGGCAATGGCTATTTCCATTCCTCGTCTGAATAGAAGGACTCAGAAACACCTTCAGTGATCTTGCGCACACGGGTTATCTCTTCGGGGGAAAGTATCTTCTTCCAGTTATCGAGGTTGGCACGGCTATCAAGTTTAACAGAGTGCGTTTTATTCTTTGCCAGCCTGGTCGGATTTTCAGAGCTACTGGAGTTTTGAATGGTGTCTTTTACACGCTCAGTGAAGTCCAAGCCAAGGGATTGATATAAGGTTTGATATCCGCTAATGGGGTCACGGGAAAGGTCTTCGTGGCGCACAATGTGAAATTGGGGGTACCCAGTTCGAGTTCCATGCACGAAGCGATAGATGATCTTCCACAGCAAAGCGGCTTGCCCAACAATGTCATCGTTTGGCATTGATTCCATGGCGGTGCGGTCACCTTCCAGATGATCGCGCATAAAAAGCGGCTGACTCAGAAAATTGTTGAAATCGAAATTCCAGCCAAGGCGTTTGAGGCTGCTGACGAAACCGCCAGGGTGACGAGCAGTGATGACTACTTTGCAATGTAACTGCTTCTCAAACCACGGTGTGGAAAAGACAGCAAAGGGATCTTTGATTAGAATTCGCTGACCTTGCATACTGCCGTTGAAGAATGTATGGAAGTCACGTCCCATACGCAGAAAGTCTTTAAACGAACGCAGGGCGAGGGTTTCACGTACTGTATGATACTTAAAATCAAGAAGCTCGTTGAAAGCAGGTAGGTAATCTGCGCCGTTCTCATCAGTGATATAGGTATACCAATGTTTGACCGGCGTACGATACACACCAGGGCGGTGATGTACATTAAGCGGCTCACTGATATATGCAGTATTTGCATCGGCAGCAAGCATTCTACCCACCCAAGTGGTTCCACTGCGATGCGAGCCGGTGACGAGAATAGGGGTTAGGTCACTCACTTAGTGCCTCCATAAGGTCTTTTTCCTGTACGCTATATGTACTAATTGAATTCACACCATACAATTTAGCTGCACAAACATTGTAAGAAAAGTTTGTGCGTAAGTCTAATTCTTTTATGCCATACATACCTGAAAAAGCCGGGATTTGTAAATCTGTTTCTCCTTGAGAGATCTTGCGTTGAATTTGAGCATATCTTAAGTCCCAATACATTGCATACTTTCGATTTTCTTGAAAGTCAGAAGTGTATACTCTAATATCTCTTCGAATTGGATAAATCACGCCAATCAGTGCAAATAAAATTAGCACAGTTTTCTGTAATGGCACAGAGATCGGTTTGAAAGAATTGGAAAATATGATGCCTAACGAAGCTCCCAAAAATATAACAAATGCTACAAACATGCTACTGCCCAGAAATCTCGCCCGCCCAGCGGGGTACCCCTGCCCATAAACGCTCGGAGAAAAACTTGCTGCGATTAATATCAAAACAGCAATAAACAAAATCAACACACTCAACCACAACTTGCGTGGATTAAATTGAGTTGTGTTTTCTTGAAGCGCTGGAGAAAAAACTAAAAAGAATAAAGCAGGCAAAGCAAAGCAGACTGCTAAAGGCAAAGGAAAGCTCTTTAACAGGTCAAATATAAACAGAAAACTATACAAAAATGAGTTAAGAAGAACCACAATTATGTTCACCGGTTCTCCACGTTGATAATCACTAACCGCAGGAGATAGGAACATGGCAGCAAGCCCTGAGATCACCCCAAAAAGTATCGTAGTAAGCAAAAGCATATTTCTTTTTTTATTTCTAGAGTTTTTCCAAAAATAAAAAAGTAAAAGAATACATATTGTAATTGCAACTGTAGCTGGAGGTTCTGAAAAGCCAGCAAGAATAAATGAGACAAAATAAACAGCCATATATACATAAAAAGTAATTGGCTTCTTTTCATCTCTGCGGAACGTATTCAATATAAACGCACCAAAAAATGAACCGAATACTAAAGGTGCAAAGTGCGTCATGGCAGATGAACGCCAATAGATAACTTGAAACAAGTTTGGAGAAACTAAAAAGCTAATAAAGACAAACAATGAGCTTAAGAAAAACTTTTCCTTGTTTTCAATTTTCAAATTCAAAAAGAGGACAATTTCATGCACAAGCCATGTCACCCCTACCGCCCATAATACAATCAACAAAGGGATGGTTATTTGCATACTATACTTACCAAGCAATTCACTTATGCCTACAAACAAAATATTAGAATACCGCATGGTTTCTCGTGGCCAGCCTGGAGTCATATAGCGTTGAATAGTAGCTTCAAGGGGAGAGGATGACTCTGAAACACGCATCGCCTCACAATAGTCATCTGCAAGATATCGAGAATAAATTCCACTAAAAGCATAAAACCCTATAGTTATCCATAAAGCAAAATTAACCACCCAAAGCATATAATCTAAAAATTTTTGTTTTTTTTCAAAAATCATTTTAGTTTCCTTATAAATACTCTTGAACTTATTGTTTTAATTGATAGATCACATACCCATCTCCCTCAGCGAAGATGGGATAGGTACTTAGCTTCGCTTTGAGGAAAGGCTGAAGGTCGAGGTCTTTGAAATCGGTCACAAGGAATAAATCTTTCTTGGGCATCAATTCATTCCATTGGTCTTGGAAATCTTTTTCGGCGGCACCGCGTTCTTTGCCGTACAACAAATCACCATATGAAGGCCATGAGGTGAGGTTCTGCCAGCCCCAATATGCCATGCGCGATCCGTAATCTTGAGTGAGTCCGCCAAGGTTATAGTCAGCGGTTAGGGCGTGGATCTCTGCCCACATTGCGGTTTGCGGACGATAGTCTACGGCGTTGAGTTGATTACGGGTATTCCACAGAGAAGCAATAACGCCTATGAGAAGAAAAAGGTAAGAAGAAAAGCGTAGCAGTTTGGGTTGAGTCAGTTGCGCAAGTTTTTCGAGAAGCGAATCCGCTAATGGGGCGATGGAAAGCGCAAGGATGGGAATTAGCGGTAGGGAATAATAGTCGTGGGTGGAGATGTGAAAGTTAAAGTAAAAGCCAAAGAGGATATACCCTGCCCAAAGTCCAAGAAGGAAGCGACGTTTTTTCTCGTCATAAAAAAATAGACCGAGCAAGGCAAGCATCAAAATCATTCCACCTGCAACAAGGTTCAACATGTTCAGCCAGCCCACGTAATACGAAGGACTGAGAAATAGAGTTGGGATAAAACGCCCGCTAAATTGTTGACCCAGATAGCCTGCGACGAAGATTCCATAGATGAGGTAGCCCGCGCCGGGAAGGATGCCCAACAATGCCATAAGATAAAGTTGTGGATTCTTCAACGCCTCTTTTATGGACCTGTGACTGAGTACCGCACCCAAGCCTCCACCTACTACGAAGAACGCTGCCGGGAATTTGATGAAGATGGCTAGCCCGCCAAATAGACTTGCAAGGATAGCAAAAATCCATTTGGTGGAAGCAGACCATTCCCAAACCGCCCATAGGAAAAGGACGATCAACATCGTCATGAGCGGGTCTGGCTGGAAGCTGCGGCTGGCGATAATTGCATAAGGTAAAAGCAGGTATATGGCAGTAGCAACAATAGCACCATCTTCTGAAGTAAGTCGACGGGCAAGCAGAAAGAGAAAAATTCCGCCAATGATCCAAAACGAAGACGAATATATACGTGCTACCCAGGTCTGTTCGCCGGTGAATTGATACGTCCATGCTACAATGCGTTCGAAAAATTCCGGCTCAACAGAAGCGCGCAACTCCCATTGTTGAATAGCAAACGCGCGTTCTTCAGGTGCAACATCGGTGCGAGTTTCGTAATACATGCCGCGCGCTTTGAGCAAGGAAAGCAATTGGCGCGTGGAATGAAAATCAAGCGGTAGGTCGGTCAGGTCGTACAGACGGATCGCGATACCGAAAGAAAAAATAAGAAGCAATACAACTGTTCGCGCAGTTTTTGTAGAGAAAAAAGAAGTATTTTCGTTCATAAATAGACTGTAATTGTAACGTAGATTTATGAGGTGAAAATTTGGAGACGGTTGAGCGCTGGCAGATTTTATGCTATTCTAAAAACAATTTATGGCTACCTCTATCTCTAACCTCCCTCCTGCCTCCATAGACGAAGCGAAGAAAGTGTATGAACACTTAACCAGAAGCCAATGCAAACCCCAACTGGGTGCCTTGAGTTTTGAAGTTACTGGTGATACTCACGCCTTGAGCTTTTATTTTCCAATTCTCAAGATGCTTTCAGATGTAGAAAGCGAATCTTTTTACCAGCTTATAAAGGAAATTGCAGAACACCCTAATTTTGATATTCAATTGATCGGTGAAGGAAAAGAAACGATCACACATCAATTACCAAAGTCTGCGCGATATTTAGTGGCAGGGCATTTGGTTGAAGTCTTTTTCTTTCGTCAAAATATCCTTGAACGGTTTCTTTCTACACCACGCCATTTTCAACTCTATACAACCCTTGAAGCCTTTCACCAAGATGGCAGCATCATGGGCGGATGTTACAACCCGTCACGTGAATGTATCCAGATCGTCATTTCGCGCCTTTTTGAGGGCTTCAATGGCGATACACCGGGTGTTTGTCCGTTCTTGCATGAGTTGGGGCACATGCTCGATCACTTCGATGCAGGCTCCGGGTCTATTGGCAGAGCCGATGGGTTATATCCGGGATTAAGCCCACAGGACGGGGATATTTTTAATCCGCGTGCACGAGAGTTATTCCTTAAAGGTAAACGCCTCGAACTTGACCGATATCTGGCTCGCCACCATGGAGATACCTCTCAGCCGATGCCGATCGGCAGTCCATACGTCTTTCAAAATAACGGTGAGTTCGTAGCAGGCTATTTGGAAGCTTTCTTTCGTAACCCACATTACATCGCTTCGCAAAATGAAATTTTATTTAGTGCCTATAAAGAACTTTTTGGCTATGACCCACGCAAGGCATGGGCTGAAGATTTTCCGCATTATGTCAAAAAGAATCGAGAATTCTACTTAAGCGGGAAGCGTCCACCGAAAACGGGGTTGAGTATGCCAAAAGATTAACGTATATACAAAGATACTTTCACCCTTCTAATAAATTAAATCCATGAGAGAATTAGCCCGATAGCTTTTTCTTGCGTTGTGCTAACACTGCATCACGCATTTTTTCCAAGCCTAGTAAATTCAAAATACTTGAAACAAAAATATTCATTCGCCCTAATGCTGTTGGCGGGTGAATAAACAATGCACGGAACCATTGTTGTAATGCTTTGGCTGGGTAGCCGCCATCAAGCAAATAACGTGCATCCACGCGGAAGGCAGAGGCATGCGCACGACGATCCACGCTTAGGAGAGCCTTGGCAAGGTCTTTATCTTGGGCAATGGTCTCTAGAATGCGAAACGCTTCACGCCCAAACTCAGCAGCTTTAGAAACATTCTTCGCCTCAGCATGGTAACGTGCCGCCGCCCAAGTTTGGTTTACGTGAAGTATTTTTCCTTGCTTGGCAATTTGTATCCAAAGCAAATGATCGAGCAGAAAGTGAAAAGTTGCATCTAAACCATTCGTTTGCTGCAATGCAGACCGGCGCATGAAAACAGCTGGTTGCCCAATGATATTAAAACAAAGTAAATCCTTGAGAGTCAGCTGTCTATACTTCATTGTATTGAATGTGACACTATTTTCATCCACGGCAAGCATGTTGCCATATACCAAAACAACATCGGGGTTTTCTTCAAAGATTTTCACTGCATCTTGAACGGTCTCAGGCAGGTAATAATCGTCAGAGTTTAGCCATGCAATAATTTCACCCGTAGCACGAGAGAAACCTTTGTTAATCGCATCGGCTTGTCCTTTGTCTTTTTCGCTAACCCAATATGCAAGTTTATCGACATATTTTTTGATGATATCCACACTACCATCTTTGGATTTACCGTCTACAACGATATATTCAATGGAAGGGTACGTCTGGTCCAAAACAGACGTAATCGTCTGCTCAAGATATTTCGCTTGGTTATAGGAAGGGGTGATAATAGAAACAAGAATCATTTTTTTAATTCGTAAAGAATATACCCATCGCCTTGCACAGCAACAGGATAGGTATCTAAAATCTTTTTCAAGCCAGGTTGTTTATCCAACTGCCCAAATGCAGTGACAAGAAAATAATCTTCATCTGCAGTCAATTCATCAAATTGAGCCGCATTATCTTTATCGGGGTTGCGGGTAGCACTTAGTTCAGTAGCAAGCGGCCACAAATCCACTTTACGCCAACCATATAGCATTAGACGAAAGCCATAATCCTGAGTCAATGCAATGACTTTTGCATCAGACGGAAAAGCCTGCCCCACTTCATTCCAAAATGCGGGTTCATGGCGGAAACTTTCAGCAACAAGCACAGACCTTGCGGCATAAGCTTGGTACCCAATCACGGCTACAACTAGAGCGATAAATCCCACGCGTCCGACTCCGCCAATGCTTGCCACATATTCTGTTAGTGGATTCAACCCCACAGCCAACCCCAACGCAATGATGGGAATCAACTGAATATGGTAATAACTGTGAGTGTACATTTGAAATGGCAAGGTCAAGCCGTAAAGCAAATAACCAACCCATAAGCTGACGAGCAACCAACGCATCCGTGCTGGTGCAATAAACGCACCAGCAATACTGAGAAAGAGGATGGTAAGACCAAAGAGCGTGCCAAGGAATGCAAGCCATTTGGTATAGAAATCGGTGCTGGTGATAAGCTTCATGAGTGCAACGGTCCACGAGAAGAAGTATTCAGTGGAACGCCCCTGGTTGAAAACTACGTAATACAACAAAGCCGGGAGTATCATAATGGTAGCCATGACCCAAACTTGCCTGGATTTCCAGAAATCTTTGCCAAGAGTAAAAAGCACTAAAGAAACCGCTGCTGTACCTACGAAAAATGCAATGACGATCTTTATAAAGGTGGCAAAACTAAGAAATAGAGCTGCAAGGATTGCCCATTTCCAAGTGGAATGGGTGCCGAATTTTTCACCTGCCATTATGGGAGAATGATCCTCGCTCCAGCGGTAGAGGAAGTAAATGCCAATCACAAAAGCAGAGGTCATTAATGGGTCTGGCTGAAAGGAGCGGCTAACTTCAACTGAAAAAGGTAGAACAAAATAATATGCCATTGCGATCAACGCCGCCCAAGGGTTAACCACACGACGCATCAGGTCGAATAGAGCAATGGCTGCCGCAAGCCAAAAGAAGGTTTCCCACATTCGGGCAACGGCAATACTTTCTCCGCCTGTTAGGAAATAAGAATAAGCAACTATAGACTCAATAACTGGCGGTTCGTACTTACCCACTGCATTTGCAAAAGAGGTCGAAAGTTGACGTTGTTCTTCGGTAGCAGATGGTAAGGCGTTGTAATAAATTTCGCGCGCAACTAGCGAATTTCGCAGCTGACGTGAAGTGTGAAAGTCTAGTGGAGGGTCGGTAAGGTCGAGAAGGCGTAAGAGTCCGCCTAGGGCGAGGAGAAGGATGAAGAGACCAGACCAAATATTGGTACGGGAAAGAGGCGAGGAGGTCATGATTAATCCGTAATTCGGGGTGTGTACATCATAAATCTAAAATAATGAGTTGTAGTCCACTTTTGGGAAGACGGTTAGTTTGCCTCCGATGGTTGCATCCACTACCTGGCGACCAGCTTTGGTATAGGCTTCGCGCGCCATGATGTAACCCACTTCGGATGTGTCGAGATCGGGGAGCTGCCATTTGACACCTTTGCCGAAATAGTTAGGCATGAAGTGATTCGGGTCATCTCCTTCGGAAACGACCGTTTTATTGGCATCCCCTTTTGATGTGAAGTTGTGATCAACACCAATGAGGACGGCTTTCTCAATTCCCATATGATATGCCATTTGCAAAGCAAGGTTGGTGACTGTGGCACCTTCCCAAACCCGCGCACGGACATCTGTGGTAAATCGCGGACCGGTATAGGTGGTGTAGATGAAAGTGGGCAAACTGGATGGTTGCAAATTAGCAGGATAATGGCGATGTGAGCGCCAAGCAATGAACTGCGGCACTTGTAAAGCAAGAAAGTCATTAACGAATTGTTCTATGACAAGGTCGTTGGTAACGCAAATGTATGAAGTTGTAAAGCCGAGATCAGGAAAAGCAAGATAAAAACGGTTCATGCCAAAGGTGATCTCGTCCTTGAGCTTGCTTAAGTCCGTTTGCTTTAGAGAGGGTCCATTTCCGATAATGAAAGCGCGTTTGCCTTTATGAATATCTTTGAGTGCAGCGAGACGCTTAATGCTCTCACGCCGCCATGGATGAAAATACGCTTCAGGAAGTTGAGGGATGCGACGAAAGCCATCATAGGTGTTGCGTGCAAATTGCCAGAGAGGCTGAGGAATGATCTGCTTGAGAGTATCCTTCATGAGGTTAAGTAATAGCCTTTGAGAGAATATAAACTACCAAGAATGGCAAGGTCAAATAAAGCGGCAATCACAAAAAGGAAATCCAGGAAACCAAAAATGGAAAAAAGGATATTTGCCACAGCGATGACGATACAAAGCACAAATGCCCATTTTTCACGTTCGCTCACAATGCGAGCGCCCACTATAAGAGAAGCGATCATGACCACAAAAAAGATGGACACCATCACCGACGACCAACTATTCTTATCTTCAACCATTTGGTATACAAAGATTATCCCTAATAAAAGCCACCAAGCGGCATTGAAATAGAACAAGAGCTTTGCCAAAAAGAGGCTGGACTGAAATCGATTGCTCAGCTTTTTTCTTGCGCGTGTCATTTTCTACAGACCTTTTCTTATATTTATTTTACAGGTGCAATTTCTTTACGTGCCATATAGAGCAAGATCAATGCGAATAAATTCAGGACAATAAAAATAACATCAACAACCCCGATTTGATCAAATATTGTCAAAACCATATTCAAAAGCAGAATGAGCATACTCACTTGAAAGATGCGTTGACCTTGCTGCTTCAACCGAAAATAGCAGACCAACACAACTACTGAATCTATGAGCATAAAAATTGAATATATTGCATACCAACCCACCATTCCTGGTCTTTCGCCAAGACGAGTTAAGGTCAGAATACTCAGTACAGACAAGAAGGCAGATATCAGTAAGAGAAAATAACGCGCAGGTTGTAGAAATTTCATTTTTACTCCGTGCTGAGACGCGCCGTTGCGCCACCATCCACAATAATGGATTGACCTGTCATAAATGAAGATTGTTCATTATCAGCAAGGAAGTAAATGGCATGAGCAATCTCTTCGGGCTTTCCCACACGCCCATTGACTGTTTTGCGGGCGAGATTATCCAACCGGTCTTGCAGGTCGCCGGCACCTACGTGTCCACGCCCGAGACCGGCTCTCAGCATTTGAGTATCTACAGCGCCAGGCAAAATAGCATTGACGCGAATATTATCGGGCGCGAATTCAATTGCCATGGCGCGTGTAAGGGCGAGGAGACCACCTTTGGAGGCGGCATACGCAGCAATATTGACAGAAGTCTGTACCGCATGAACGGAAGAGACATTTACAATGGCGCCGCCATTCCCTGCTTTGAGCAAAGGATGAGCGAGCTTAACGAACAAAAATACCGAACGCAAATTCGATGCCATCACCGAATCCCATTCTTCTACGGTGGTATCAACCAATGGTTTAGCTACTTGTACAGCCGCATTGTTGACTAGTGCATCCAGTGATGGATGAAATTCCTTTGCCTGTTGAAAAATCTGTTCAACCGAGTCTGGTTGTGAAATATCTGCTTTGATAAAGCGACCGTCGTTTGGGAAGTTATCGCCATAATCGGAACGGTCCACGCCAATAACGCGCCAACCGTGATTTGAAAAATGGTTAATACAGGCGCGTCCGATTCCGCCGCCTGCGCCAGTGATGAGAACGGTTCTAGTCATGGGGTAATTTTACGTCGAAATTTGGCTTTGTGCCTGAAGCAAAATGTGTAAAAGCGACAGACGTGAATTGGGCAATTCGTGTCTGTCGCTTTTACTGATCTATGGTAATTTTACAAACCTAGTCTGTTTTCAGTCTGAAAACAAGACAGGTCTCTATCGTGTTTTCAAGTTGGTAGTTTTGCTCTACGAATTCAAAAATATCGTTCATATTGGGTTGAATGTACATCTTCTTCTTCACACCTGGTGTAGAGTACTGTTCCTCACGTGTTGCAGTATCCAACGAAGGGATGGCATCTACAGAGCGGGAACAGTCTAGGATAAGTTCAGGCGGGTTGTTTGTGATATCTGCGAAGTAACTATCTTCGATTTCCTTTGTAAGAGACCCTTCCAAAAAGAGCGGATAATAAACATACTTCACCGGCGAAGCCCGACCTGACATGAAGTTCACGCCCATTTCGGGATACCATGTCAACAACTTATCTTCTGGTTTGCTATTATCACGAATATAAGCAGAGACCGGGTCTATGTATTCGCCGCCCACACGAATCGACTCGCCGTACCTTCCCCAAGTCGCAGGGGATATGGCAAATAGCATCACAATCAGCCCCGTAGAGGCTGCTACACTAAACCCGTCACTCCAACCTTCCAAAGATGGCACGCGGAAAGTCAGCTGCCAGAACTCGGCAAAGACAAAAGCGGAGTACACCGCCACCGCCAATACCCAACTGATGTAATAGTGTGTGAAATTCCTGCCTGAAAGATTGCTCAAGACAATTTCAATGGGGAACCAAAGCAACATAAAGGTGTCAAAGACCGTCACCTTGCGTTGGACAAAATTCGCCAACATACGAAAACCAGCCAAGAACCAAGCCACTAAGGTGAACCAACCCACCCAACCCATTCCATATTTTCCAAAACCGCCGAAGATATCCAGCCATTCGCGATCTTTAGCAGCCGAGTAGGAGAAATTAAATAGAATGGATGCGTAGAACATTTCGCCAGCACTGCCCGCCACAGCAAAATACAAAGCCCACACAATGAGTGGCAAAGCAAAGCCAGCCAATGCAGCAAGAATGATCCGCAACGCTTCAGAAAAATGCCGCTTGATTAGGTAGTACAAAAAGACTGCACCAAAGATGGCGAACAAGCCACCAATGTTATTGGCACGAAATGTAAAACTCAGCCCGAAGAAAGCACCAATCCAAATGTATTTCCAATAATTTCGTTCAACGTCGCGCATTGAAAGGAACAATACGATTCCTGCCGCGTTAAAAAGCAACGCATATTCTTCGGTGTAATTTCCGTAACCAAGCACGGTCCGCAAGCCAAGCCCTGCCGATGTAGCGCCAAACAATGCTGCACCAATGCCCCATCGTTTGGAAAGTGAGTTATATAAAAACCCAAACATTCCAAAAACACATAAGAACTCCACCAACCAAACGCCCCAACGTGAACCGTCCCCAAGAAACAATCCCAAGGCATTGATATAAAAAATACCGGGTCCTTTTGAGTCCCAAAAATCGCGATAGGGTAATTTACCGTCCACGATCTGTTGACCAGCATAAAGGAAAAAGCCCCCATCTCTGGCAGGCTTATCAAAGAACGGATTGGCAAGATCGAGCACCAACGCCGTCAGCAAGAACAAAAACACATAAGGCAATACGAGACGAAGTTGTTTCATTATTTCCTCACTTGCATACCCAAACCTTCGACCAAATTCTTGATGGTACTCCAATGAATGCGCTCCCACGCTGTAGGGCTGGAGTTCGAGTTATGCGGTGCCAGCATGACGTTATCCATCTTCAACAAGGGACTATCCAATGGCAAAGGTTCGAACTCGAAGACATCCAGTGCCGCGCCTCCTACCTGACCTGAGCTGAGTGCTGCAACTAGGGCTTTTTCATCCACGATAGGACCGCGCGCCGTGTTGATCAGCACCGCAGTGGACTTCATTTTTGAAAGTGTATTCGCATTGATCAGATGATGTGATGTTGAATTGAGATCGCAGTTAACAGAGACGAAATCAGAATTTGCGAGCAAGGTGTTGAGGTCTGTCATCTCAATACCAGATTCACTGACAAAGACATGATCGATATCGATAATATCTGTGCCTAAGACTTTCATACCAAAAGCTTTGGCGCGGCGGGTGACTGCTTTGCCAATATTCCCAATGCCAATAATACCCAAGGTGCATTCACTGAGCGTCTTACCGGGAATCTTTTTCCATTCGCCGCTCTTCATAGCTTTATCCATCCACGGACCGCGGCGGGCGAAGGCGAGCATGTAACCCAACACTGTGTCTGCAACAGGGGTGGTAAAAGCATTCGGCGTTCGCCCAAGCTTCACCCCAAAACGGGAACAAGCCTCGGCGTCGATTGAGTCGACTCCTGTTCCCCATTTCGAGATGACTTTCAAGCGCGGCAAACAGGCTTCGATCACTCGCGCGCTATAGCGGTCATCCCCACACACAGTGCCATCAAATTGCCCGGCATATTTGAGGATGTCTTCTTCCTCCATACGTTCTTCCACATTCGGAATAATCAGCTCAATATCGTATGAGTCAAAGACAGGTTTGAAACGGTCCACAAAAGGGAGCATGTAGGGAGCCGTGAGTAGAACGGTGTACTTCATCGATCAATGTCCTTCATCGTAAGGGTTTGGAATTTCAGTGAACTCATAGAGTTTTGGAACTGGCGAGAAATAACTGACATCTTTGAGAATATCATATTTGCCGCCAAAATAATTATTGAAGACAAGCCGGAACAAATTGACCGGCGTAATGGTGGGATACAAAGTATCTTCATGACCGGGCATATATACCGCTGTGAAATTCCACATACGCTTGTCTTTGGGCTGCAACCACGGACCATGATCGCCCTGAATGATAATAATGGGCGGAGTCTTTGAATTTGCCATGATGGTATCAATGGCTTCGAGCATATGCGTGTTAAGATAAGGCAATTGATTCAAGTAGCCTTTTTTATACATCTCACCCGTGTATTGTCGCTTCTCATTCCAAAAGTCTGCGGGGTTGGTTGGGTTGCCTTCAGGGTCAAACACAAAAGGCGGATGCGGTGAAATTACATGAGCATAAACAAATTTCGGTTCAGGCATTTTTGAAATAGAGTCCATGCTAGTGAAAATGGTATTGAAGCGGTCACGATAGCCATCCGCCATGATGGCATCCGAGTCGATCCAGCCCCATTTTTCGGCATACCGCGCCCAAGTTGTACGCAGGAACAAGCCTTCAAACTCGGTCATGCCTGAAGAAATGGGCGGCGGGCTAATGAATTGGTCAGAATCAGAGATTTCCAGCCAGGCAAATCCAGAAGCAAAGTTAATCGTCTCATAACCAAGCGTGTCAAAGTTATAGCGAACGGCATTATGTTTTAACGCATCCCATAATACTTTTCTGCCAATCGATTGCGGGTTGAATGCCGGGTCTAACTCTTGAAGGTATTGCATATTGAGTGAAGAACCTAACGAAATCTCTGTGCGGACATAGTTCGATTGGCTTTCGTTGGCGATATAAAACCCACGTTCTTTCAGAGCATTTTCAAAATCACTATTATCGTACCCATATGCAGACTGGAGTAAGTCTGACCGTCCGTAGGAATCCAACAAGAAAAAATATACATCGGGTGGGTTTTCTGGCAAGACAAGGTCTTCTTGTATGGGTGCATTTCTTGCGCCTAACCGATGTGAATTTCCTGAGGATGTATTGAAATCTAATTGAGTAATGGACATGATCAACAAAACCAAAATCATGCCATTCAAAGAAGATGCTGCTGTTTCAAAACTCAACTTGGGGCGGGTAACCCAGACAATCGCAAGAACTAAAAGAATCGTCCATACCACCCACAGCCATTGAACCGCTGTATTCTCAGGAAATTTCTCTTGAAAATACATATACACATGCCCATATGTAAAAAAGAGCAGAAGAAACAAAACAGAAAAGAACGCGGCTTTATGTATTTTACGGAATACAAGCCATGCAATCAAAAGGATAACAGCACTGAACAACAGGGAAAGCAACAAAGGTCTAACAATAGCAGATGGCTCTACCTGCCCTTTGTTTTCAGAGAGCAACGCCAAAATGGGATATGCGCCAAAAACAATGGAATACCAAGGCGCGTTAAATAATCGAGCAAGGAACTTTTTCATCGTTACACCTCTAAAATCTACTTACAGATATTTTTTTCAATCAGTGCAGATACATCCCCATTAAGAGTTTCTCTCTGCATCAGGTTTGTAAGTGAATTACAAACTTGCAACCGCAAATATTTATCTGCTACCACCAACTTCAGCATGGATTTGATCTCTTCCACGTTGCCTTGCACAGCATAGGCTTGCATAAATGGCATCCATTCCAGACCATCGTTGGGGTAGTAGCCTTTATTTAAAGCATCTTTCAATAAAACAGGGATCGCATCCCAGTCACCTCGTTGGCGGGCAAGGTCAGCTTGTTGATAGGTGTAGCACCAGCCACGCTCGGGTTCTGCACCGAAGATCTCCACCGGCACGGCAGGTACATCGCCCTCAGTCACCACAGAACCCAATTTTGAATATGGCGCGATCATTGTCACGCGTCCATCATCGTACGAGTTAAGTTCAGGTGATCTACCATCGATGAAGCGTACACAACTATCACTGCTCGATTGCACCATCACCAGCACATTACCAAAATCACGCTCCAAATAATTACCGCGTCGCAATGGAGTCTCCACACCGCCATTGGTCGTGATCTGTGTCACCGTGTTGCCATCCAACACCGCCGCAGGGAGTTTAATCAGCAACGGATTGTTCGTCTGCTTTTCAGGGTAATAAATAAAATTTGCGGGTCCCCAAATGAAATAATCTTCAGCCAGCGGGCTGCCAGGGAAAGATGCGATCAACGTCACGCCTTCTTGGATCTTCGGCGCGCGCCATGCCACCTGCCACCAAAAATTCTGCACCGCAGCTGTTTCATCTGCCACGCGCACAGCATTGCCATGATGCGTCAACACCGAAACGCCCAGCAAGAAAGCGATCAAGCCTGATCGCAATGAAGCCGTATTCACACGTTCAAAGATGACCGAGAATAAAATGCCCACCCCCACAGAGGGAGCCAAGGCATAGCGTGAATAATCTGGCAAGGTGACATGACGATTGACGAGGATGACCGGAACCAGACACGCCACAATGGTGATGAACGCCAGCCATAGCTGTTCCCGCATCTCTTTTGGACCTTGGTCTGATTCATCGTTCCCGTTCTTTTCATTACTCTGACGCAAAAAGAATAGCAGCAAAGCAACTGCTATGGCTGCCAACCCAAGCCCCATAAAGGCATCACGCAACCGCAGAGAGAAGCCGAAGAGATTTAGCGGCACTGTCCACGCTACCATGATGACCTTGAACACATCTTGAACGAGATAATTCAACCACCATAAGACTGTCAACGGGGATGTAAAGGCAGAACCCAATTGCAAGCTGACATCCGTCGCTTTGCGTTCTGCTTCGAAGAAAAACAAACGCCAGACTAGAAATCCGACTACGCCTGCAAAAAATGGAAGGGACGTGACAACTGCAGATTTCAAACGCGCAACAACAGGTTGATTGCTTTGGCGCAGGTATAGCATCCCAATCATGGCAAAACGTAAGGCTTCAAACCCCAAGAAATATTCCACCAAACCTAGGTAGACCCAAGTCAATGTCACAGAGGCAAGGATGTACGACCAACGTGCTACAGATGTCTTCGCTTGCAACGCTTTCAAAGTCAATGCGACGGATACCATGCCACAGGCAAGGCTGAAAATCTGCGATTGATAATCAATGGGGTTAACCTGTGAAAGAAAACCTGGATAGACCAAGAATAACAAAGCTGCTAGCCAGTTATAGGTAACACGGCGCTGCCAAAGTTGGTTCCCGATCCAAAACAATGCCACGGCACTAATCACGCGGAATAGGAATGCGCTCAAGTGGTAATACAGCGGATTCATGCCAAAGAGCGAGAATGCCGCCTGCATCACATATCCGCGCAAGGGACGGTCTACGATGAATACTTGATGAAAAAAGGAAGCTCCACCCACGTAGCCATCGAACATGAGATACCAGTCATCGTTGATATACCCCATGCGGGCGGCGAAGGGAAGATAAGTCACTGCACCGAGGAGGGTTAGAAAAAGGGCACCCCAGCCAAACGTGCCAAGTTTTTGTTTCAGGCTTTGCATGAATTACTGTCTCTTCCTCATCAAAAAGTCTGCAATCTCAAAGTCCAGTTCTTCATCAATATCCCAGGCTTCGTCCGCATCGATCTCGAACATCAATGGGCTGTCACCGATGCGGTGTTTTTTGCGTTCCAGATTTTCGCGGGTAAAAAGATAAACGCAGGAATTCTCTTCATACACAGGCGGCAAGTCTTGGGTTTGCAACAACTCGAGCGGATTGTGGTTGATGGCGCGTCCATCCTGCCAATAGAGGCGGGTTTGTAAGCGGGTCACAGAGAAGAGCGAATCATATTTTGGGTAATCGTTGAGGAAGGCTTTGATTCCACTTGAGATGGTTTCTGCTTTGAGCAGCGGATTGGTGGAATGGGTTTGCAGGTAAAAATCTGCCTGCACCTGCGCCGTATCGTACAGGAGAATGTCGTTCATGGGAACATCGTCAGCACGGAGATACTCAGGGCGTTGAATCAGTTTTACGTTAGGAAAGAGGCGACGCACTCCATCCATTACTGGCTCAGAGTCTGTATCCACAATAACCGTATCAATCTCGGGCACGGCTTGCAGGGTTTCTAAAATATGTTGAAAGAGGGGTTTGCCCGCGAGCGGGCGATAATTTTTGCCAGGCACACGCTGGCTATGATGGCGCATAGGAACAAGGGCGGCTAATTTCATGCCCTTATTTTACAACACGCGCGACATTTGCCACTGAGAAAGCGCCTCGCGTTGCATGCCTACATGTTCGAAGATGAAGCCCATTTCTTCGGGATAGATCGGCGAGACGTGCCATACCTTGCCAGGGAATTTGGCGAAGAGCGCGCGCATCAGAACCGCGCTCAAGCCTGCTCCACGTGAGCGGGTTTTGACCAACACCGACGAAATGGCAATGTCTGTCGCCTCGGGATTGGTGATGAGACAATAGGCGTCGTTTACATGAAACGCACGAGAAGGCGGTGTGTGTTGCATGAGAGTAGCGCCCGAAAGTTGCCAGGGAATATCTTGGAGCCCATGATAAGCAACCAAACGCGCCAATTCACGAATGTCAATTTCTTCGAGTTCTACATCAGATTCAACTTGCGGGTTTTCGAGTTTATAGCCCACCAGCCTGCGGATTTTAGTAAAGCCTACTCTTTCATATAATTTCACGCCTGCGGTATTTTGTTCGATTACCTCAAGAAGCATTTCCTTTTCGCCGCGTTCTCTAGCTTCTTGTAGAAGTTGCTCCATAGCCCATGTTCCTACTCCGCCATTACGAGCATTGGACGTAATGCCAAATGCTGCGAGGCGAGAAGTCCAACCACGGCGGGCAATGAATGCAACGCCAATTGGCTCCTCATCTCGGATGAGCACACGGCTAGAGGTCAGGTCAATGCCATCACGGCGGATCATGGTGTGCAAGATACTATCAGTGATGTTGATAGGCACGATGTAACCTTCAAATCCGCGAGTCATCAAGTCCGCGAGGAAGGGGATGGTGTATTCAGAAGTAGGTTTTAAAGAGAGGGTAGGCATAGTGGAAATTATATCGAATATCCTTATATCAAAACCTCTTTAGACTTATTGCCGCCATTGATTCGCGCGGACATTTTTCTCTGCCAGCGTCACTGTCTCTTCAATTCGTTTTGCCCGTGTCTCGGGTCGTTTGGCGTTGAGGATCCATTCCAAGATGCCGCGTTTGACCGAGCGCGGGAATGCTTCAAAGTATTCCTTGGCTGTTTTATTTTTAGAGAAGGCTTTGGCAAGGTCGGGTGGAATGTCAAGGGCTTCCACACCGTCGAGGGCGTTCCAGGAACCGTCTTTTTTGGCGGCTTCTACTTTTGCCAGACCGGCAGGAGCCATAAGCCCGGCTTTGATCATTTTCTCCACGCGGTCTTTGTTGAGTTTCGACCAGTTGGTCTTCGGCTTGCGCGGGGCAAACCACAACATCGAGCGTTCGTCGTCAAGTTTGGCGGGTTTGCTGTCGATCCAGCCAAAGCACAAGGCTTCTTCTACGGATTCATCATAGTCGAAGCGCGGCTTGCCGGTATCTTTCTTGTAGCTGATAAGCCAAATGCCTTCTTTGCGGTCTTGATTCTCTTCCAGCCATTTGCGCCAGTCTGCGCGTGATTTTGGGTGAACGGAGTTGGGAGGAGGAGTGGTCATGGTGAATTATAGATAGTCTATTTCAACTGTCTATTACCTATTCACCATTCCCTTTATGATACTGAATCGGTTCAACATCCCGCCTTCTTTCCTCTTTCTTCTTTCGTTCTCTTGCATAATAAAAGGTTTCTCTTAACTGCGGTGTGACCAGGCTCGTCTCACGATGCCCCATATAGGTTCCGCGGAATTGGGCAAAGCGAAACCAGAAGATGGATGAAATGCTTTTCAGCAAAGCTCTTTCGCGGGCGGCATGCCACAGGTCGCTGAAGATATTGGTGAAAGTTAAACGGAAAAAGTCATACAGGTTGAAGTTTGTTTCGGGGTAAATTTTTCGCAATGCCATGGCTTCTCGGCGATAGCGGTTGTGTACCCCTTTAGGCGTCTCGTTGTGGATGTGGACGATCTCGGCTTCGGCAACGTAGGCAATTCTATGTCCCTGCCCCTTTGCCCACTTGCTCCATTCCAAATCTTCCAAACCTGTCAGCGTCTCGTCGTAGGGATGCAAGTCCCATAGACTTTTTCTGACCGCAGAGTTAGCGTTGTTGCAAAAGGCAGTGACCTGATCGAGGTTGCTCGCATCTGGATACCACTGGTGAAAGATCTGATGTTCAGAATATTTCGAGCCTTCATATCCCCTCTGTTTGCCGTAGGTAAGTGCCACCTGTTCATCCTGAAATGGACGGAGCATTGTCTCCAGCCAATCAGGGTAGACGGGATACACATGCGCACTGGCGATGACGACAAGTTCACGCGTCGCGGACTTAATCCCAAAGTTGAGCGAACGCCCAAAGGTAAACTCCGCTGAGGGGATATGGACGATTCTCGCACCATAGGTTTCGGCGATGGAAACGGTTAAGTCAGTGGAGCCGGAGTCAACCAAGATAATTTCTACATCGTTGACCGTCTGCTGTTTAATGCCTTCGAGCAAACGTCCAAGATATTTCTCTTCGTTATAGGCGCGGATGACGATGGAGCAATTCATTTTTATCAATAGGGCGAGGAGACCTCGCCCCTACCAGTTGTTATCTTTCTCATATCCTAGTTTAATCAATAAATCTCCAGCAACTTCTTTGAATAATGTCTTATGCTCCTCGGTGAAATGTTTCTTCCACTCGCCGGTCTTGCCAGAACGGAAGGTCGGAGACTTTGTCGGGTTGATGGAGGCTTCGAGGGAATTTAGAATCAACTGTCGGGGAGCTTGAAGCGTGACGCGGCTGAGGAGGTGATCCATGATGGAGGTGAGAGTCGACTCGCGGTGGTGGATCAGGTCTTCGAAGTGAATGGTCAACACTTCTTTTTTGTCGAGCCAGCCGAGGTAAGGTTCAAAACGATCGGCGATATTTGAGAATTCGATGTTCGAGTCTGGGCGCCCCAAAATACTGACCTTTAATCGCGCATCAAAATCGGGCAGGGATTGGTAATAGTCGTGATGGACATGACGCGCTTCCATATCGGTGACGTAAAAGACATGCGAAACGACCACATCGCGTGGGTCGCGAAAAATAAAGTAGGGTGCGAATTTTTCTGTGCATACACGGGCAATGGCTTCTGGTCTTGCAAAAAGATGCGCCGAGGCAACATCACACGAACGAAGCGAATCGAGCCAGGCGAGGGCTTTTTGGGGTTCGCGTTTTTTTCCGCTTTCGCCTTCATACTCAGCATAAAATGAGTGGACACGTTTGGCATATGGCGCGACATTGGCAAAGCCAAGCAAAATTTGGTCGAGTAGATGTGTTCCACTTTTCGGGAAGGAAATTCCGAGAAGAACGGGCAGATTTGCAGATTGAGGTAAAAAACGTAGCCGTTGGGCAACTTTTTCAGTATGATAGATAGTGGAGCGGAGAAAGGATCGTAAAGCCATACAGGTATTTAATCACATGCGAGACGCAAACACAAGTTCAGGGTTTTAAGCCATGAGGATACCCCAGTGAAACTAACCATTTTCAATACCCCTATCATCAGCCCACTTCTTCGTTTGTTGAGCCGTTTGATCATGCGCCTGGTAGGATGGCGCGTGGACGGAAAGATGCCGAATTTGTCTAAATACGTCATCATTGCGGCGCCTCATACTTCGAATTGGGATTTTTTGCTGTTCCTTGGCATTGTCTTTCACCTTGGCATTAGCGTGAGGTACATGGGCAAAGCCGAGTTGTTCAACAACCCATTTGGATGGTTCTTCTATTGGTGTGGCGGTGTGCCGGTGGACAGAAAAAAATCTGTCGGGCTGGTTGAGCAAATGGTAGAAGTGTGTCATACGTCTGATACTTTTTACTTGGTCATCGCTCCTGAAGGGACGCGTTATCAGGTCAACGAGTGGAAGCGCGGGTTTTATCATATCGCCAAGAGTGCCAACATTCCGATTGTGACGGCAAGGGTGGATGGCATTCAAAAGATCGCACATGTGGGTCAGGTATTTCAACCGGGCGATGATATTGAAGCAGACATGAAAGCGATCCAAGAATCTTTCGTTGGCATGACGGGCATCAACCCGCGCCTAAAGACAAAGAAAAAATACATTACACTGGCAAGTTAAATGATCATAGACCGAATTGAAAACATTGCTCTATATATTTCGCTACATCCACGTTTCAAGCAAGCGTTTGATTACTTAAGCCAAATCGATATTCATGCTATTCCCGTCGGGCGGCATGATGTAGATGGAGATTTCATTTACGCTTTGGTTCAGGAATACACTACCAAGAAAAAAGGCGAAGGAAAGTGGGAAGCTCATCGCCGCTACATCGACTTGCAATATGTGGTGCAAGGCGCAGAGGGTATGGGGTATGCCAATATTCATCATCTAAAACAAGGGGAATATGTACCTGAGAAGGATTTTCTACCTTTGTTCGGCGAAGGCGATCAAGTGCCATTAAGAAGTGGAAACTTTGTATTGTTATTTCCCGAAGATGCTCATATGCCCAATATGGCATTGGGAGAGCCTGCACCTGCCAAAAAGATTGTTTTTAAAATTGCAGTAGAGGCGGGCTAATACCACTTTGTGAGACAAGCCTCGCCTTACTCTTTTAGTAAGAAATCCCCGTTATTCAACAAGCCATCTAATATTGCCTGCATAGACTTAGATTCCCTTAGCTCATCCGACTCAAATGACTTTAACTTCGTTTGTGTCACACGCACAGACGGCTCAAGAAATTGACCTAGGGGCAAAGACGTTCGATACAACTGGTAATACAAGAAGCGCCGCGCATTGCGTTTGAACTCAGCAGGAACTTCGATCTTCTCCGCCGTCAAAAATTCATTCATCTTTGCTCTTACTTCATCCACTGTCTGTGGGAAGAACACTGTAGGATATTGCGTAAATCGCGCTTTGCCCGCACATAAAACTGGCATGCCCATAATAGATGCTTCCAAGCCAATGGTGGAGTTATAGACCATGACGAACTTCGATTTCAAGATCAACTCATACGAACTAAGAGTCTCGTTTGACGGTACAAAGATCACATTGGGAAGTTCTGTGACCTTGTTCATTTCAACCCATCCGCCTACCGTTTCACGGCTGGCTTTGCGGACGCGCAACTCATCAGGGTGAGCGCGGATCACAAATAACGTCTCGGGATGCTCTTTGATAATCTCCAAGCTCAAGTCCAGCCAATCAAACATATCCTCAAAAACGGTATTGGCATGCGGCTGGCTGGTATCGAAGATGACGTTGGTAAAGATGGGCACAATCTGTTTGAACTGGGCGGCTTTTTGCAAAAAGGCTTCGTCTAACCCCTTCATATCTGCCCAGAACTTGACTCCCGCCATGGTAAAGTCACCTTTGAATCGTTTGGCAAGATAGTCATCGAGACGGGCATTTTGTGCTTCGCTCAACTCAAATTCTTCAGGGATACGAATCGGGTAGGCGGTTGCTTCGCCTTCGGTGAAATAGGCGGTGGCAGGCTCCAAGCCTACTTCATGGGTGATGACGCGCAGTCCGCGTTTTTGGGCGATAAACCGCGCTGTCGCTTCGGGGAAGAATTGCCCATTAAAGACCACTACAGCCCGCGGCTGAGTCTGATCGAGAAAATCCGAAAACTTTTGCACCACATTCCAAGCAGACAAAATGTATTCACGCAAAAGATAGCGCGTATTCTCGTCATCGTTCAAGTGGTGAATACGAAGAACCCAACGCAGACCGGGCAGACATAATGCACCGAGGGGGATGTCTTGATATTGGAAAGTGGAAAGTTCTGGGACGGTGAGTAATGAGATACGAGAAACGAGTTCAGGGTCACGTTGAAAATCAAACCAACCGACCTTTGACTTTTGACCTTCGACTCCGGTATAAAGCGCCTTGCTCTGCATCACACAAGATTTGCATGGCATTTCTTTCTGCGGGTAATCACGGTTCGTACCCAACACGCATTTGCTCAACCCCGAATTACAAGCAAAATATGCCACAGGGATGCCCTGCAAGCGCAATGCCCATGTAGTAAGGAGATGAAAACCACTATTCCACGAAAGGTCATCAATGCCCGTAGAGGCTTTAAAAAAAACGACCGGTGCGCCGCTGGGTTTTGGTTCTTTGCGAGCCACCTCACGAGCAATGGAAGCAACTTTGAGTAATGTAAGCCTGCGGACAAGCCCGCGTTTGATTCGTTGGGTAAAGAATTCAGAAATTCGATTCATGTCTTTAGTCCCACTATTATAAGACATTGCCTCTTAATAATTTAGCGGATGGTTCTACACCATCCGCTAAAATTATTTCTCATCAGGCTTTAATCGCCAAGGCATTTAACTGCTCATAATACGGCTTACATTCTTCCAACAAGGGTTTCAAACGATCTGGAAAAACTTCAGGCGCTTGCTTCTGCACCCACTTTCCAAACCCGGTCGATTGATGCACCGACTTGTACCAATACTTCGCCCACGAACCATCCTCTGGGCGCGCACCAGCCTGCCAACTCAACATCGACTCTTGAAATGGAATCCCGATGCGTTCGCATAATTCACCCAACACCTTGCGCGGATTTAGCAAAATTTGTTTCGACTCTAAAATCGGCGGGTTCTGTCCAATTGACTGCAAATAACTCAACAATTCTGTGTGAGCTTTATAACCGACATCCGCCAACGTTGGATTCTCCACTTGTGCCGCATAACTCGGCAGCATATCTACTGGGTCACGCGTCAGCAAAACATTGACTGTCTTTGCAAGAAACCCCATATCCAAATACACCAAATGATGCGTCATATGCTTGAAGAACGCCACAGGTTTTGGCAGATCGGCAAGCATCAGATCGCTCACCACTTTCTCGCCATCGTTCTCCATGGTCTCGATCACTTCTTCAGCGCCGGGGTGATATTCACGCGCAGGCGTCTTCGACAAATAATGCGCATACAACGGCTCGTCATACACAACCGTATCATCACGCTGCGCAAAGGAATACATCAACGCGGTGGATACATTACGTGGACCGCTCCACAAACAGATGCGAACAAATTGATCCGCCATGACTACTTCGCCTCCTTCGCCTTTTGAACGGTTTTCTGAACCTCAGCTTTATACAACGCTGTCAGTTTTTCGGTCATCGCCCCAGGCTGACCCGTTCCGATCACCCGCCCATCGATCTTGGTTACAGGCGTCAGCCCGCCAAAGGTGCCTGTCACAAACGCTTCATCCGCGCCATAGACATCGAACAGCGAGAAATTCTTTTGATAACAAGGAATGCCGTTATCTTGCGATACTTTAATGACCTTGCCGCGTGTAATACCATTCATGCAATACTGACCCGTGGACGTCCACACTTCACCGTTCTTGACCATGAAAAAGTTAGTGGCATTACAAGTGGACACAAATCCATGCACATCCAGCATGAGCGCTTCGTCTGCGCCAGCTTCGAGCGCCTGCACCAATGCCATCACCTCATGCAGCTTGCTGTGACAGTTCAAGCGCGGGTCTAAATAATCCGGCGAACCGCGGCGGATAGTGCTGGTAAACAAGGTCACACCACGGTTGCGCGAATCAGGGCTGGCAAGTTTGTATTCAGGGATAATGACCAGGTTTGGACCCGTCAACACCAGGCGCGGGTCTTGCGAGGGCGTCTTCTTCGTGCCGCGCGTCACCATAAAGCGGACGTGGACACCATCGTGCATGTTATTGGCTTTGAGAGTGTGCCAGATCTTTTCGGTCAGTTCGGCACGGGTCATTTTCATGTCCATGCCCACGGTTGCCGCCGCCTGCCAGAGCCTATCCAAATGCTCATCGAGGAAGACCAACACCCCGTCGTATAAACGCAGCGCCTCCCAAATACCATCGCCCACTAAATATCCGCTATCAAATACCGAGATTTTCGCCTCATTACGTGGAAACAACTCCCCATTCACATAGATCAAAATCTTATCGTTTCGGTCGTCCTGTACAGCATTATGCGTTCCGTGCACAGCCATGTGTAGCTCCTCTGAGTGAAGTGCCTTATTATAAATACAAGGCGACGGTTTCGTCGCCTTGTTTATTTACCAGTCATTATCTTTTTCGTAGCCCAGCCTCACCAACAGATCGCCAGACACCTCTTTAAACAACTTTTTGTGTTCCTCGGTGAAGTGTTGTGTCCAGCCGCCGGTTTTGCCTGAGCGAAAGGTGTGACTCTTTTTCGGCTGAATGGCATCCACCAAGATCGACAACGCCTTTTCACGCGGAGTGGGGATCTTGTAGCCTGTACTTTCCACCTCATCCAGCATGGACAGAAGAGTCGCATTACGGTTGTTGATGAGGTCTTCAAAGCGAATACACATTGTATTCTTTTGCTTTAGCCATTCGAAGACGCCCTCATAACGCTGTTTGACACTGACCATCTTCAGACCGTCTTTGTCAATGCCGGTGATGGCAACACTCAAACGCGCGGCAAAATCGGGCAGTGAATTGTAGTAATCGTGCATGCCATGCTCTTCGTGCATATCGGTCGCGAAGAACACTTGTGAGACGAGCATATCTCTCGGGTCGCGATAAATGAAAAAGTTGATGCGTCCGTCCGAGGTCAAGAAAGAGGCGTTTTCGGGTGTGGCATCCACATAGCCCCAGCCGATGACTCCCTTGGGGGTGCGAGTCAGATCCGCGAGGATTTCTTCTTTCGTCTTTCTTCTTCCTTCGTAGGTGATCGTCCGTACGGGGTCGGCATCCACATACTTGTACGGCATGATTCTGGTAAACCCATTCATCACCTGCAACAGCAAATGCGACCCGCTCTTCGGTTTTGAGTTGGCAAAGATGGGTGGTGCTTCATGAAAAGAAAACCGCTTCCAACGCAAAATGGCTTGGGCGGTTTTTCCGTAAGGTCGGAGCGTGCGGCGGAGTTTTTGTTTAATTCCCATGATTCAATAAATGTAGGGGCGAGTGTAGCTCGCCCCTACAAAGTTCTTTATTCGTTCACCACACGGCGCAGCTTCTTCATTGGAGCTTTTTCAGATTCATACACACGCTTCACGCCGTCGCCGAGCCCGGCTTCGGTGACACGGATGTATTTAACCAGCTTCTCAAAACCACCGGGTTCCACAGAAGCGGCGTGGTCACTGCCCCACATGGCGCGGTCCAAGGTAATGTGGCGCTCCACGGAGCAGGCGCCCAGCGCCACCGCCACAGCAGAAGGCACAAGCCCGGTTTCATGCCCAGAATACCCAATCGGATTATTGGGGAATTCCTTGCGCAGGGTTTCGATCATTTTGAGATTTAATTCTTCCGGCTCACACGGATAAGTGCTGGTGCAGTGCATGATGACGAGGTTATCTTCACCCACAGCATTCACACCCTTGTGAATTTGCTCCATAGTGGACATGCCCGTTGAAATAATGACCGGCTTGCCAGTTTGGCGCACATACTTGAGCAGGTTGTGATCGGTCAATGAAGCAGATGGGACTTTATAAGCCGGGGTTTCAAATTTCTCCATGAAATCCACAGAGGGTTCATCCCAAACAGAAACCATCCAATCGATGCCTTGTTCTTTGCAATAGCGGTCGATCTCGCGATATTGCTCTTCGTTGAATTCCACTTTGTAGCGATAATCCAAATAAGTGATGTAGCCCCAGGGCGTCTCGCGCATTTGTTTCTGCTGTTCAGGCGGGGTACACACTTCGGGTGTGCGCTTCTGGAATTTCACCGCATCCGCCCCGGCATGCACAGCCGCGTCAATGATCTTCTTGGCGATATCCAGATCGCCGTTATGGTTAAGCCCGATCTCTGCAATAATATATGCGGGGTGACCATCACCTAATTTTCGTTTTCCAAAATTTATTTCACGAGCCATTCTTAATTCTCCTTATACTCTTTCAAAATTAAGTCACACAATTCGCGCAGCGCCCCAAAGCCGCCGTTGGTATTCAACACATGGTCAGCGGCACGCACCACTTCAGGGTATGCATCTGCCACGGCAACCGACCAACCCGCAACTTCAAAACAAGGCAGGTCATTGAAATCATTTCCCAAATACACCACTTGCGCCGGGTCAATATGTTTCTCGGCAAGATATTTTTTCAAGACCTCACCTTTTTCATCCAAACCCATGCCGTGGATTGCCTCTACCTTCATCTTCTTGGCACGCATACTCACAACCGGATTCACTTCCGAAGACAGGATGATGACATCCATGCCCAGTTCACGTATCTGACGTATCCGCATCGAATCGGACCGGTTTGCTGCCACTGTTTCCTTACCATTTTCATCCACCCAGACTCGTCCGTCACTCAACACGCCATCAAAATCAGTAACAATAAGCTTAATGGTCTTTGGCATCTCTCGGCGAGATTTTCCCGGTGAGACGACTTCCAATCCGCTATAGATCACCGCTTCATATTTTTCCCAATCGGGGAGCGTATCAATATCCACTGTATATTTTGGGTCAATCACCAGCGGATAGATCACATCCCCGGTCAGAGATTTTTTATTAACGATGGTTGAAGTGCGAATTGCATCAATGTGACCCGTCTGCCAATACACTGAAGGTAATATCTGGCGCGGGGCGTTATAGGGCTCAGCAATGCCGGGTACTTCCAGCAGTTGACCGAGCGGTTTTTCCTCGCCGTTGAAACGCCACATCTTGAAAGGGTTTTGCCCGGCAGGCACTACCCCGCGCACACAATCGGCATCGGCATGGTTCAAGAGAATATTAACCGCATCATCCACCATTCCTTTCGGGCGGATGGGTGAAGTAGGTCTTAATTGCACCACAATTTCAGGGTGATATCCTTCGATCTCTTCCAACCATTTGAGGGCATGTTCAAACACAGGCAAGTCTGTCGTCTTATCTTGTGCCAATTCTGACGGACGCAAAAAGGGAGTCTCAGCACCCCATTCGCGAGCCACTTCCGCGATCTCTTCATCATCGGTTGAGACGATAACACGCGTCACCAAGCTGGCTCGCTTTGCCGCAGCAATACTCCACGCAATAAGCGGATAACCCGCAAATGAGCGGATGTTCTTACGCGGAATGCCTTTCGAGCCGCCGCGTGCAGGAATGATAGCGAGGATATTTGTCATAAGTTCTCGATATTCACATTTCGATAATCGACATTCTCCAACCGAATATCGAGTTCTCGATTATCGTTTTTCTTACCACGCCGTCCAGCCGCCATCCACAATGACGTTGTTACCAGTCATATAGGAAGAGGCGTCAGAAGCGAGGAAGAGCAAGGCACCGTTCATTTCATCCTTCTTTGCCATGCGCCCAAGGATGGTCTTGGCAGAATAATTCTTGACGAAATACTCTTCATGGTTATTGTAAACACCGCCAGGGGTCAATGCATTGACGCGAATTTCCGTCTCAGCATAATAAGCAGCAAGGTACTTGGTAAAACCCATCACTCCGGCTTTGGTAGTGGTGTAGTAAGCAGGCTTGAATGCCACGCGCTTGCCATCTTTGATATAAATACGCTGATCTGGACCATTTAAACCATATGTTGAACAGATGTTAATAATGCTGCCCTTTTTGCCTTGGGCGATCATCTGCTTGACACAGGCTTGGGTTGTGAGGAACATGCCGGTCAGGTTGACATTGAGAGCTGCCTGCCAATCTGCAAGTGGATAATCTTCGAAGGCACCAGGGGCAATACCCTTTTCAACAGCAGTAGGGTCAAATTTGGGGTCGAGCGCCGCGGAGTTGACGAGAATATCAAGGCGGCCAAACTGCTTGACAGTTTCAGAGACCAACTCACGGGTCGATTCGGGGCGGGTCACATCGAGAGGAAATGCCATGGCAGAATATCCAGCTTCAGTGAGTCGAGTCGCAGTCTTAGAAGCAAAGTCCATGTTTAGATCAGCAGCCACAACAGCAGCTCCAGCTTCAGCAAGTGTTTTGCAGAATTCAAAGCCAAGTTGCCCACCACCACCCGTTACAACAGCTACGTGATCTTTCAAACTGAATTTATCGAAAATAGTCATAGGATTCCTCTATGGGTATGCAGTATAGATTTTATCGCCTTGTTTGTCGAATGCGAGATACAAACCATCAGCGAGAATTTGATAGACCGATTGTACATCTTCATCTTGCGAATCAATATCGAAGAGCGCAAGCACCGCATTCCCCGATAAGACATCGTCTTGCAATGCAGTTGTCCCTTCGTCAAAGCGTCCACGTGGCAAACCTGTGACCGGGTCAATCAGGTCTGGCAAAACATAGCCCGGGTGATCAGTATAAAGATACACTGCCGCCGTTTCGTTCGAATAGATACGTGTCTCTGCAGGGAGATTTTGCATGAACTTCATCGCTTCCGAGTCGAACCATTGGAAGGAGGCATATCCCTGCCCACCTTTGCGGAGCTGGGTAAGAGTGTTCGTGAAGCTGGAAAAAGAAAAAGAGAAGCAAATCAGCGATAAAAGAACGAAGGCTGTTTTTTGTTTTTGCAAAAGCCAGCAGCCGAGATAAACCAACATAATCAGCAGGCTGACGTATATTGGCGCAAGGATGCGGAGCTGGAATTTGGTGCTGGCATCAAACAACGTCATCGAAGAAAGGATGGACGCAAGATAGCCAAAGATGTAAAGCGTGCTGATAAAAGAGAGAACTTCAGGGGTTGGTGAAGCCGGGTTGAAAAATTTTTGCAGCCCTTTGAAAACAACCCAAACGAATAGAACCAGAATAAAAATAACCAGAATAAAAACAAACAGATTCGGAATTTTGATCAGAGTCTTTCGCCATTCTTCAATAGGCAAAATAAAGGAAGCGAAATTAGAAATTCCAAGTTGAACATTTTCGAAGGTGATCGGGTGATAGACCAGTTTGCGGTTGGTGGCATTATCGGTCAACAAGCGATTACGAACCGCCCAAGCGAGGGCAAATGGGACAAAGCCTGCCAGAAAAACACCTACAGTGGCAAGACGTTTTTTCCAAGTGTTATGAAGAAGCACAAGGGAAACTAGAAAGGTCGCCAACAGGGCGAGACCAGCATAACGAGTTAGGTAAGCAAAAGCAGTAAGAACAGACGCCAGTAACAAAAATTTGTTTGTATGCTTCTCTTCGGCAATAAAGGCTTGAGAGAATGCTAAAAATGCAGCCAGCGTGAAGAAGATATATAGCGGCTCGCTCATTGCTGTGGTGTGAACACGGAAAAGTTCTCCGTTCAACAAAAGCAAGGCAGATAAAAGAATTCCGGCTAGCTTAGACTTGGTCATGCGCCAGCCAATCAGCCCAAACAAAAAGAGATTGGTGCCAAACACAACAGCATTGACTAGGCGTGCGCCGCGCAAAGGGTCAAGTCCACTGATGCCAACGAGAGCAAGAACCGTTGAAAAACCGGGCGGAAAGTGCGTGACTGGTTGGTTTGATGCCAACCACGCTTCACGATAGCCCTGCCCTGCTAAGATGCTTCTCGCACCAGCAATGTAAGCAATGGAATCATCGAAGAGTCCCATACCTTGTGGAGTCGCATACAGGATGAGAAAGGTCCCTGAAAGTGCAAGCAGACCGAGGATTAAGAATGAAGCGTAAGGGGATTTGGTCATACAATGAGGGGACAGTCACATTTGAAGTGACTGTCCCCTTGATATCATTTACTTTACAGGGAGTAAAAAGCCCTGTTCTTCCAAATACTTGATGATAGCGCGAGCGTTATCTTCTGGCGTGGACTCATAGCCTTTGAGAGTGATCTCGGGTTTGATAGGCGGTTCATACGGATCATCAACACCGGTGAAGCCCATCGGTTTGCCGTCAACCATAGCTTGACGAGCCTTGGCATACAGACCCTTCACATCGCGCTGTTCACAAACTTCAACAGGCGTATCCATGAAGACTTCGATGAAGTTCTCACCGACCATCTTGCGAGCTTCTTCACGGGTGGCGCGGTACGGACTGATAGCAGCACAGATGACGATGCCGCCAGCATGCACGATCTCGCCAGCTACGAAACCGATGCGTAGAATATTGGTATCGCGGTCTTCCTTGCTAAAGCCAAGACCCTTGGAAAGATGAGTACGAACCACATCTCCATCGAGGATGGCGGTCTCACGTCCGCGTTCGAGCAACAGGGTGGTGAGCACAGCAGTCGTAGCAGACTTGCCCGAGCCACTCAAACCGGTGAACCAAATGCCAAAGCCCTGCTTGTGGCGCGGAGGATACATTTCGCGCAAAATTTCAGCAGTCTCGGGGCGAGTGAACCATTCAGGGAGCAGCTTGCCCTTGGCAAGATAATCATCACGGACTTGTGTTCCGGAGATGTTGGCGACCTTTGCGCCCTTAGGAACATCTTTCTCTTCCACATAGCGGTCTTCGTCGGGGAGGTAAACAAGCATTTCGAACGGAACCATCTTGACGCCTAGTTCCGATTCGTATTTGGTCATCAATTCCTGTGCATCGTACGGACCGTAGAACGGCTTGCCCGTTGAATCATTGCCAGGGCCTGCGTGATCGCGCCCAACAATAAAGTGATTCGCGCCATGATTGCGGCGGATGATGGCATGGAGCAATGCTTCCTTGGGTCCAGCCATGCGCATTGCCAACGGCAGCAAGCTGAGCATAGTGCTTTTCTGATTGTAGTGATTATCGACCAATGCCTTGTATGTGCGCACACGGGTGTAGTGATCCACGTCGCCGGGCTTGGTCATACCGACCACAGGGTGAACAATCAAAGAACCATTGACCTGAGCCGCAGCGCGTTTGGTCAGTTCTTCGTGAATGCGGTGCAGGGGGTTTCGGGTTTGGAAAGCGACCACATTATCGTTGCCCATCGCTTCAAGCATTTCACGCACTTGAGCCGGGGTGTGGCGCAGATTGACAAAGTCATAATACTTGGGAAGGTTGATCACCTGCAAAGGACCAGAGATACAAACCTTACCCCAACGTCCCATTTCAGAAACCATCGGGTGCTTGGTATCGGTCGAGCCATACGCCAAAGCCGCTTCGGTCTCAGCATCCCAGTGGAAAACTTCATCGAGACGCATCACAGCGATCAAATCAAAGTTCGCGTTGCGAAGCGCAAGTTCTTCACCCACAGTCGGCAATTCTTTCGGGTCAGCCGTCAATGTGATGGGCAGTGGGAAGAGCGTTCCATCTGCAAGGCGCATTTCCTTGAGCACACGTTCGTAATCCGCTTTGCCCATGAAAGTCGTCAACGGCGAAAAACCACCTGTGGCGATCAATTCCAAATCGCACAAGTTACGCATGGTGATCTTGATGGAAGGCAGATGTCCGGCACGGGCAATTAATGCATCGCGCTCAGAACCCTTCACGACCAAGTCCACTAATTTTCCACCGTAAGGGGTAATAAGTTTTGCTTTAGCCATTGTGATTGTCACTCCATTTGTTTTGTATAATACCCGTGGGTATAAAGTAGGGGATGCATCAAATCATCACCCGTACCAGTTTGCACAAGCGCCCATTATACTCCAAAATTCAGTGGATGAATTTTGGATGTCAAACGCCTCTTTCTGAACCTCCAGCCTGCCACGCATTCCAAACCTTCCCTGCCCCGAAAACGGCTCAACAAAAAAGCGACAGGGTCTCTGCCGCTTTTCACTTATAACTTTATCAATTTCCCGGTCTTCTGAGACTCATGTACCGAAGCGATGATCTTCTGTACCTGAATGCCATCTTCCAAAGTACAAGAAGGCTCTGCCTTCCCTATAACCACATCCACAAAATGCTTAGTTTGCTCCTGGAACATCACATTACGCTCCCAACCTTCAGGCAATTGGAAAACATCCCAATCCTTCTTCTCCGTTCGGTAAATTCGTGCTGCCCCATCCACCAAATTCCACTTGATGGTGCCATTCGTGCCAATAATGCGAAATTCATGCTCCGGCGGCTGTTGGTTGTAGTCCAGGTGAAGGCTTCCTACTGCGCCACCTTCGAAGCGCAACCCGATCTTGGCTGTATCATCCGCGGTCACTTCAAGGTGGCTAAGTTTGTCAGCAAAGCCCCAAACAGACTCCACCTTCTTTCCAACCAACCACGGCAAATAATCGAGCGAGTGACATTGAGTCGCCACCACGCCGCCGCCCATATCCGCTCGCGCCGCATAGCCCTGACGATAATCCTCCCATGGATGCCAAGCAGGCAAATATTCACCAAAGTGGATGCTTGCAGAGACAACCCGCCCAATATCGCCATTCTCGATCAGTTCGCGGGTCTTAACCATACCCGGGTGAAAGCGGAACTGAAAAGCGACCAATACCTTCGAACCGCTCTTTTTCACAGCCTTTTGCAAAACATCCACTCGCTCCATCGAAGCGGCTATCGGTTTCTCCAACAAAATGGCACATCCTGCCTCTGCGGCGGGAATGGCAACATCCAAATGCAATGAAGTAGGGTTAGAAACAATCACAGCATCGGGTTTATGCTTTTTCAATGCCTCATCGAAATTGGTTTCAACCGGATAACCTGCCAATTCATCTTCAGGCATTGTCGCTTTGTGCGTGCGGAATAAAACAATGTCGGTCTCTCCTAACGCAACCAGGTTACGCATGTGGCGGCGTCCAACAGAGCCAAGACCTGCAATTAGATATTTCATGTTTCCATCCTTATAATGAAGGGCGGGGTATACCACGTTGTGGCACAAGCCCCGCCCCTACAAAATATTTACCAATTCAAATCTTTCTCATATCCCCACTTCACCAAAACATCTCCCGCAATTTCTTTAAATAGCGCCTTATCATGCGCCGTGAACAAGCGTTGCCAATTGCCAGCCTGTCCTTTTGGCAAGAAAGAGGCAATGCCTTCATTACGTTTTGCCTGCCACTCTTCATCTGGGTTAGAGGACATCTCTTCAATAAGTTTTTTTTCTAAAGCCGAATCTACTTTCTTTACACCAAGGAATTTCCATAAGCGGGAAAGTTCAACAAAAGGTTTAGAAAGCATATCTTCATAGCGTAACGAGGTGTAGTTCTCACCGTACAATCGTTTGCTTTCTGTATCAATCTCATTCAGATCATCGACCCAGCGTTTGGCAATATTACGAATGGACGTTTCGGTAAAGATCGAGCGGCGTCCGTCGCTGAATGGTGCAGAGTCAGCTCGGAGGTCCGCCATGATGCGTTTGTCTTCGGCAGTGAGGAATTTGGATTCTTCGACAAAATTGCGGAAGCGTTCTGAAATCAGTACATCCCGCCCATCACGGACGATATAAATAATTTTAGCGTCGGGGTAAATGAGATGCGTATCGCGCACAACCTGCCCATGGATCGTAGATGATGGGCTTTTATCACCCACAATGCGTTTCCCTTCGCGAGCAGCATCGCGTTCCATGATGAAATCAGCAGCAGCACGTAAAACAAGCGGAGAGAGGTCTCGTCCCTGATTCCAGCGGTTGGATTTGCGTGTTAGCCATTCTTCAGCCTCAGGTGAATCCACCAAAGACTTAAGCATGGGTTTTCGTGAAAAAAAATGCGCCTGGTAATTGCAATGGACTTCTTCATGCAAACGCAACAGGCGCATGAGCAAGGTTGTTCCACTACGAGCATGACCCATTACAAAAAATTTTTCGCGCGCGAAGAATTGTTTTACTTCCGCAAGTTCTTCGGCAGTGATTGCAGGAATGGCATTACGAATTTTCTTTCTGGGTTCGCCCTTGATCAAAATGCGGGCAGCAGATTTTAAGCGAGAAAGCATGGATCATCTCTTCCAATTTAACATGACCAACCCCGCCAGGCACACAAGAATCCCGGCAATGTTGACCCATGAAATTTTGTCTTTGAAGACAAAGATCGCTACAGGTACAAGGATCAGCGACGCGATTACATTCACCAAAACAGCAGCAATCCCCAAATTCCAACCAGCACGATAGGTCAGTAAAAAGCCAAATTCAATACCAACAATGGCAATAGCCAACCCAATACTAGCCCAATTAAGGTTTCGGAATTCAGCAGCTACATTTTTCGTTGGGAAGAAGAAGAAAGTTAAGAGGGTAACAAGAAAAGCCACGCCATAGGTCACTAACAAAGAAACTGTAAAGTTAATATTAGCAGGCGTGCTTTTTGCAACGAAGTGATACAACGCGCTGGAGCAAATCGCAAGCGTGATCGAAAAATAAAAGAGAAACATTGAACTGGTTTTACTCATTGTGTTACTTAAAGTCAACACGCTCTTTTGTGATTAAAATCTTATACACAACACTGGTATCTGTAAGGCAAAGCAACTTATCACCCGATTTAGCGACAGAAGCATCATTTCCGCTACCAATCCATGCCCAACTATAATAACAACCTGCCAACACTTTTGTTGCAAACGTATCGCCACTGCCGATAGAGAAGGAATAGGCATAACATTCGCCTTTATCATTGGCAGAGTTCATACCAAATGACAAGTTTGCACTTGCCTGTGCCTCGCTATAAAACTCAACATTCACCAACGTGCCTTTTGGCTCGGGCTGTGGAATTTCCTCACAACTTGCAGTTGGGCTTGCCGCCACATTAACCGCCTGTGGTTGCGTAGGAAGCAATGCCAACGTCGGAGCAATGGTATTGGTGGGTTGTGGTGTGAATGTGGGTGGAACAGGAGTTGCAGTCGGCATAGCTGCCGCTGTTTGAGTAACAATCAACCACGCCTGCGCCACCGCAGTGGATGCAATATCTTCGGCGCTAATCTCAGGAGTAACCGTTTCTGAGCCGCCACAGGCAGACAAGGCAAGAATTGCCAAAATTGAAATCGTAACGAGAAATTTATGTTTCATAGTATCTCCAGTCCCCATTTTTACCATGAAATAGCGACCTGCTAATTTGACAGGTCGCCCGCTTCTTACTTAACCGAACTTTGATTCAACACCCAAAGAATATACTCCGCTGTACGCTTTCCCGCTGTCGCGTCGGTAAAGGTGATCTCGTTCTCAATAAATTTCCGCCGTTCGGCAGAGTCAATGGTTCGGTCCTTCAAGTACATATTCAACGCATCACGTAACTCACCCTCGTTACTTGTTACGCGTCCTGCCTTTGCCTCTCTAAAGCGTTTATGTGTGGGCCAGTCACCGATCTCTTTCAGCGAGAGTGAGAACTTATTCGGCTTATTCCAGCCGCCCGGCACATCGATCGTCGCCGCGATCATCGGCGTATCGTGGACAGCAGTCTCAACCAGCATGGTCGAGTAGACCGTCACCACCACATCCGAATACGCCATCATGGACGACTTCTCATCCATATCCTCGCCGCCGTAGTAGCCGAGCGAGCCACCGAGTGCGACAGGTTGAACCACATGCACATGCGGGTATTTCTTCTCCAAGTCAAACACGCGCTGACGTTCTTCGGCAAAAATTTTCGGCTTATCCTGAAAGTGACTCGGGTGCAAGCGGATCAATAACTGCGAAGGTTCTGCCAGCGCATCTGATGAAACCAATTTTGCCAAGGCTTCAATATTCGGGAAGTTCGGCGCAAAGTGGACAAAACTGCTGGCATACGAGATCAACTTGCGCTTGGGGTCGAGGTTGTGCAGTTTGAAATAGTCATCGCGCGGCATGAGCCATTGCTTGCGGAAGTACCCGTCATACGAAGGGATGCCGCCGATGTTGACATACTCCGGGTTCCAGTCTGAGCCGTTGACCAGTTCATCCTTTTGCAATTGAGACCAACAGGTCGCCCATTGAACATCTGCGCCGCTGACGTTGTATGAGGATGAATTATCCCAGCCGACGATGACGGTCATATTCGGGATGCCACGTCGAGCAGACTCACGCAGGAGGTAACGGTCCATACGCCAGCCGGGGGTGGAGGCGATGACCATGTCAGGTTGGTATTTATCGAATAGGTCAGTATAAATTCCCGGGTTTGGGGTGAAGCGGTTTTGCATCCGCACGAGAAGTTTGCGCGCCCAGGAAAAATTCCGCAGGAAGAACAGTATCACCGCGGCGGGAATCCAAACACCCAAGCGGAACTTCCAGCCGTTCTCGCCCCACACTTCCCAGACGTGACTGTCCATGGCTTCGGTGTTGATGCGGCGCGACCCGCCCACGCGGCGCAAGTAGCCAAGCAGCCATTGCATACGCGGACTGACCTTTTTGGCGTAGTCGCTGGCTTGTTTGAGACGCAGCCCTTCAAAAGTTATTCCGTGATGTGTGAAACGTGAAGCGATCTTGTCCTTCGTTTCGTCGTCTGTGAGAACGACGACTTCGACGCCTGCTTCGAGCAGCGTCGAAACGACGTCACTTTGCAGAAAGTAAATGATTGCCATGCCGTGGTCGGCGGAGATGAAGATGCGTTTGGACATCGCGGGCAATTCTATCAGGGAATGGAAGTCAAAATTAAATTCGCATCTGGTGAGTCAGATGGCAATACTGTTACCCTCGCTGACTGTTCAAGCTGTCTATTCCACATTTCCATGGCAGAGTTGACCAACTCTTTGCCTGTGTCTTGATTTAGTTACTCTAAATGTCAACAAAATATATAGATATTGTAAATTTTCGGCAAAATCAGTTCGAATGTAAAAATGAGAGAATCATTAAGATGAGAAGAAAAATGTCATTTTGATGGACTCTCGTTCGACGTATTGATAGAAATGCAAAAAATCGTGTTTCAGCCTTTCATTCACATAAATCAGTTAGGAGTAACTTTCTATGAAATAAAAGATGTCATTCTGATAGACTCTCATTCGACGTATCAATAGAAATGCGAAAAAGCGCGTTTCAGCCTTATCATTCATATAAACCAATTAGGAGTAATTCCCATGAAATACATGATGCTCAATTTTCGTAACGAAGCTGCCAGCGCCAACATGACGGAGGAAGAAAGGATGCAGGAGATACAGGATTACAACGCCTTTTTTGAATATGCGAGCCAGCGCGCTACGATCATTTCAGGCGAAGCCGTCCACCCCACCTCTGCTGCCACCACCATCCGCGTCCGCAATGGCAAAACGCTAACCACCGATGGTCCGTTTGCCGAAACCCACGAAGGTCTTGCCGGTTTCTATGTCATCGACTGCAAAGACCTTGATGAAGCCATCGAAATCGCCTCGAAAATCCCCGTTGCGCGCGAAGGCTGCGTCGAAATCCGCCCAGTGATCGTATTTGAATAAACGTGCATGTAGGGGCAGATTTGAAATCTGCCCACCTAACGAAGGATAGAGGATGACCTCAGAACAGATTGCGGCACAAATCGAGACCACTTTCCGGCAGGAGCATGGCAAAGTCCTCGCGGCGCTGATCGCCATGCTGGGTGATTTCGCGCTGGCAGAAGATGCTTTGCAGGATGCGTTGATCGCGGCATTAGAGCAGTGGACTCAGGATGGCGTACCGCGTAATCCCGGTGCATGGATCACCACGATTGCGAAACGTAAAGCGATCGACCGCATCCGCCGCGACTCGAACTTCACTCGCAAACAACAGGTCATCCTCGACTCCCTTAAAGGGGATGAAGACGATGAGGAAGAAGAAATGGAAACTATCCCAGATGAGCGCCTGAAGCTGATGTTCACCTGCTGCCATCCCTCGCTCAATCTGGATGCACAGGTCGCACTCACCTTGAGTACGTTAGGCGGCTTATCCACGCACGAAATTGCCCGCGCTTTTCTCGTCCCGCAGACGACGATGGCACAGCGTCTGGCACGAGCACGCACCAAAATTCGAGACGCAGGCATCCCCTACCGTGTTTATCCCGCCGAACTGCTCCCAGAGCGGTTGGACGCACTGCTGACCGTGATCTATTTGATCTTCAATGAGGGTTATGTCGCCACCAGCGGCGATACCTTAATTCGACACGAACTTTGCAGCGAAGCGATTCGCTTATGCCGTATTCTGGTGGAACTGCTGCCCGATACGCCGATCAGTGCGGAGGCGCGAGGGCTAATGGCACTAATGCTCTTGCATGACTCCCGTCGAAATGCCCGTGTGAACGGCAACGGTGAACTGGTCGTGCTGGAAGATCAGGATCGCGCAAAGTGGGATCACGACCGCATACACGAAGGGACAGCGATCCTCAATTACGCACTGCGGCTGCGCAATCCCGGTCCTTATCAGGTACAGGCAGCGATCAGTGCCGTACACGCACAGGCAGAAACCGCCCAAAAGACTGACTGGGCGCAAATCGTAAAACTCTACCAGACGCTTTTCCAGATGACCGCTTCACCAGTTGTGGAAGTCAACCGGGCAGTGGCGATGGCGATGGCGGGAAACCCACAGGCAGGGCTGCAAATTCTGCACGGCTTGAGGCTTGAAATGGAAGAATATTTTCCTTTTCATGTCGCCCGCGCCGACCTCTTACGCCGCACAAATCAGCGTGAAGCCGCCATAGATGCCTATGAACGGGCGCTGGAATTGTGCCAGAATAATCTGGAACACGCCTATCTGCGGCGCAAGCTGGATGAATTGGCATAAAGATCGGAGTACATCGCTACGAAGATGAGTTCGTATGCGAACCACGCGGTACGGTCAATGTAAAGGTCAAAGGGGAGATGGATATTTGGTTAGTAGTTTCGGCTAAGTGAATTCATTACGAATAATACCAACTGAAGATCTTGTTATACACCGCCAACAACATTTTCTTGATCGGCGGCAACTCCAACAATCGTTTCCCTACCCCTTCTTTCTTCTTTTTTCTTTCTTTATTTAGTTCCCCACGCAAATACCCCAACGTATTAGACATATTCATAGCCAGCGGATCGCTCACCATCAACCGTAGCAAACCTGCATCGTTCATACGCTTATCGAGTTGGCGGACTTGTCCCATTGGCTTGTCCATGTCGAAGGGGAGGAACTGTTGCAAGGTGGATTTATACGCCGTGAACTGCCAGTGACTTGCTCCCGCAAGCGCCGTCACACCTTTGTATTGAATGCGCCAGTCGCTTGTCTCGGCATAGACTTTTACATTCTCTTCCTCGGTCTGACCGAGCGAGAGGTTGAATTCTAAAAAGGTTTCCCATGGAATGAACTGACCTTCATCGAGGGTCGCGTGTTTTCGTGCCCACTCTTGAGTAGAAGTATACAACTCCGGCGAAGTACGGTACGGTCGCGCCGTGACCATGCCCACGTTCGGGAAGGTCTCAAGCAACTCCACCGAGCGCGAAAGCCAGTTCGGGGAAAACAAAACGTCCGCATCGGTATAGGCAATGATCTCACCCGGCGCGCCAGCCAGCATCACATTCCACGCGCCGCCCTTGCCCATATTCTTTTCAGAGAGGATCAAATATTGAATTCGTCCCTCTTCTTTCTCTTTCACAAGAAAGTCGCGCACTTCGGGGCACGAGCCGTTATCGAAGATCATCAAATCAAATGGCAAGCCTGCATCTTTGCACATGGACTCAAGCGAGACCTTCAGCACATCCAAAGTCTCGGCATAGAATCCGCTCAGGAAGGGGATGTAATTCAACAACGCAACCGTGATCCGCTCGGGGCGGGCAACGTCTTTGACGAACTTGGCGGGGTTTTGACCTTTTCGCATTTTCGATACTCGTTATTCGGGATTCGATATTCGGAACTCGTCATTCGGGAATCGATTACTCGATTCTCGAATATCGAATTATCGAAATATTTTCTTGATTCGTTTCTGCCAGCGCTTCGGTCTGGCGATGTTCTCGATCAAATTCTCAGGGAGGAAAAAGAACAGGGCACGCAGGAACAACTCAAATTTACGTGTGAAGCGCAGCGACGTCATCTTTGGGCGGGCAAGTGTATCACCAACCAGTTGATGCGTCGCGTCCAAGATCGTGTAACGCACATTCGCCTGCCCGCCCGCCAACTGGATGTTCACATTCGTCTCAGGGTGATCGTAGTGCGGCTTCGCGCCGGGCAGGTGGCTGTAATCGTGGTTCTGATGCACGATCATCACCGACGGCGTGCAATCGATCACCGCCCAATTTTCTTTGCGGGCTTTGTAGATCATCCAATTATCCCAACCGGCACGCCCAATGGTGAAGTTCGGAATGTCGGTGTAGCAGGATCTTGGGAAGAGGAAAAAATCGCTTCCGGCGGGACGATGGAGCTGACCCTGACCATTGACCATGGACCGCAGACCACGGCTCCAGTCTCCCGAAAAATCAAGCGGTGCGGTCACATCCAAATCCCAACGCTGACTCAGCAAAACGTATTTGTCACGCAACATGCGTGACCTACGGGCGGCTTCCACAAAATCGGGCATCAAGACCATATCGGCGTTGATGATACAAAGCAGATCGCTGTTCGAGTTCTCGCGCGCCAGCTTAAACATGGACGAGATCAACGGCACGCCGTTTTCATTTCGCTCCACGTGAGGGATGTGCTTCACGCCAAGTTCATGCGCCGCTTCCGCAAGACCTTGCTCCTCACCAAGCAAAATGACTTCAACATCCGGCAACAACGTCCACGACTTGATGGCGTTGCGCTGGATCATCGCAATATGCGGATTGGTAAAAGGTTTGGGGGCGGAGAAGAGAGTAATCAGTGACATCAGTAACTAGTAGCCAGTGGTCAGTTGCCAGTGGCGCGTTCGTCAATATCTTTCAGAGTTTTATGCTGAACACCTTCATTGATCTTTGCCAACTCAGGATTGTCATGCACCAAACCTAAGACTTCTTTCCAGGTGAAGTCATCGCGCCCGTCGAAGCGAGAATACACTTCTCGCATGAACTCCAAATCTTCGGGCGTGTCCACCGTCCAGCGGTAATCGCCGAAGTCAGTGGTGTGATGGAGCAGGGCGATATTATATCCGCGTGGAGAAGTACCAGTTTGCAGTGTTCGGCTCTGATTGGTCAGTTGCACGCCTTCATAAAAGTACGGCATGGCATGTTCGCGGTGCTGGGGTTCTTTGGCTTCCTTCCATGCTTTTTTCAAGACCTTGAAGGTGCAGGCTTCCACATCCAAACCAATGGGATAGGTGCGACTCCATGGCGGTGGGAGGCGGTTGCAGACAAAGTCATATTCATCTTCGAGCAATGTGTTGACCACGTTGTCTATCAACTCCGGGTCGATCACCGGGCAATCGGCAGTGATGCGCACAACCACGTCCGCTTTGGCTTCTTTGGCGGCTTGATAGTACCGGTCCAGCACATCAAACAGGCTGCCGCGGGTGAAGGGAATGCCCGAGAAATCGCAGTATTCCGCTACAGGGTCGTCTGAGGCGTCTGTCGTCGTGGCGAAAATGACTTCGTTGAGAGTCTTCGCCCGCGCGGTGCGGACGTAAACCCGGCTCAACATCGGCTGTCCGCCAATGTCGGCAAGAATTTTCCCCGGCAAGCGGGAGGAGGACATGCGTCCTTGAATGATGGCAATGGTTTTTGTCATGATTTTTGTAGGGACAACCCTCGCGGTTGTCCCGTTCTTGTCTTGCACAACAGAGGACAGGGGCAAGCCCTGCCCTACGCAAGGTCTCCTTCAAACGGAATTGGTAACGGGGTTACAAACCCCTTTGCTCTAAATTTTTCAACATAATCGCGCACCGTCCAATAATCCAACCCAACCTGTTCAGCGATTTCAAAGATCGTATGTTTACCCTCGAAGCGCATCATGATCTTTTCGATGGCGCGGTTGAGCGCCCAGTTCTCGCGCCAATCCACCCAGAGACCGTAGCCGCTGAGGAAAACCGGTCCGCGGAAGGTGCGCTTGGGGGTGTAATTGCTGGCATAGATGCGGATGATATCTTCCGCAGTCTGCGCCGCACCGACGAGCATGTCATCGTGCATGATGTCGAGATTGTCGTCGGTGGTGTGATACTCATCATAAGGGAAGCGGTTGATGGAAATACACGGCACGTTCACGCCCGGTCCATTGATGACGCGTTCGTCGTTGGCGGGGGCTGCGGCGAAGTCGCGTTCGTCGTGAGGCGTATCGCGTAATACGTAATTCGTAATGCGATCTAAAAGATGATTATGTTGTCTTGTATGATGCCACGCAATTTGATTCTGGTTTCCCGTCATCTCCATGAAGATACCGCCGCGCAGGTTGGGGATCAGACTCTCGTTGTGAGCCAGCCAGGCGATGGTGCCGATAGTCTCTGGTCCGAACCAGAAGCGGACGCTCATCGAGCCGCGCGGCAACGGCTTTTCGGCGAGGCGTCGCGCCAGTTCAATCGTGCTGACCACGCCCGCGCCATCGTCATTCGCCTGCATGGGGTGACAGGTATGCGCCTGCACAAGGAACTCACCCGCTTCGAGGTTGGGTCCGCCTTCAGGGTGGACAACTGCCGTGGCAACCTTGAAACCCTGCGCCGGGTCAGTGATGAATTCGCAGTTGATGACCACACGATATTTTTTATCGCGCGGGAGTTTATCGAAAGTATTCTTCGGCAGACAGAAGCCCCAACTACGCTCGTAATATTTGAATACCCACGGCACAGTGTGCGGACGTTTCTCGTTGAAATACAAATGCAGTTGCAGTTCATCGAAAGTCAGAACTTTATCAACCGGCAGTGAATACGAAACGATGTGCAACGGATTATCTTTGAAGTCCACAATCCGCTCGCCGCCTTCGATCTCAAGATAGGCTTCATGGACGACATATCGTTCCGGCACTTTCCACGTCCAGACCTGCTTGAGCGGTGCATAGGTCTCGATGGTGTAATTCGAAGACTCGGGCATGTACGACCCAATGATCTCTAACGTCTTATCATGATCGTCAGAGACAAGTGTGCGGTGCAAAGGAAAGAATTCAGCGAGGATGGATTTAAGGGAGGTGTAGGGTTTCATTTTCTAAAAACAATAAAAATTTATTTTTTAGATACTGGGTAAAACTTAATCGTAACCAACAAAAATTTCATAAATTCCATTTCTTCCTCCGCCAGCCGCTTTGTATACGTGCGGTTAGACACGTCAAAAAATGTTTTTTCACTAGTATCGATCTCTGTTGGGTCTTTCACAATTACAATTGTACGAGGATACTCTGGGTGTTCATTATAAAATTCTGTAAGTTTTTCCTGCATAACTTCATACTTCTTATCTAAGCTCACATCTTCATACTGATAGCCCAATTTATCACTAACATCTTTAGCTGGCACCCCGGCATAAATATGGTTCTCTTCCATGTCTCTGGTAATCACTGCACCTAACATTGCCATGCTTTTTTTCTTCGCATGAATAGGCGAAACTAGACAATGCCCCACAAACCACACATCATCATCTACATGCATTGGCGTATCCCCCTCCCACCTACAACCCTGTAATACATCGCCAAAGCGAATATGTGTCCACAATTGGCTGTGAGCGCCAATTCCAACACCATTTCCAATATATAAACCGCCATGTGTATTAAGAATACAGTTCTGACCAATCCAACAGCAGCTACCAAGAACAGCTTCTTTACGTCCGGTAATCTTGGTATCTTCTCGGATCATAGTGTAATCACCAATTTCAATAGACGGGCAAGCGATTTCGATATTCCCCCCAAGAAAAACCCCATCGCCAAGAACGACTCTTTTAGCAGGCTTTAACTTTCCAGTTGAGAAATCAAATCCGCCGGAAATTGTCACTCCTTCTCCAATACGAACGCCTTTGCCAATAATTACTTCATCTGCGACTATAGTATAGTTTTTATTTATTTCCATTTTTTATTCCTTCAATGATTTTTTGATGTACTGATTATAGACTTCCATCAACGCCGCGGCATTCTTTTTCCAATCCGCGCGCTTCTCTGCTTCGCTCCGGCTTGCTCTGCCGATCTCGGGCAGTTTCTCACGCTGATTCATCGCCGCCAGAATCTTCTCTGCAAGGTGATCGACATCCCCATCACGAAATAGCCATCCATTTTGATCCTCGAACACCCATTCTTTGTTGGCAGGGATATCCGATACAAGACATGGCAAACCACACGCCAAAGCTTCCATCAACGACACGGATGAACCGTCCACATGCGAAGGTGAGATGTACAGATCCGCCATATGATACCAGCGCGGAAGATTCGTCTGCGAGATCTGCCCGCCATAGGTGACGTATTCATCCACACCACCGCTCTGAAATATCTTGCGAAGGTTAGCTCCCTGTGACCCGCCGCCTAGAAGCAATAATCGGATATCCTCTCTCTGGCTTGCCACTTTTACAAATGCACGAGCCAGCACATCTACACCATAGCGAGTCTCCCAAGAACGATTGCAGAACAGAACAAACCCCTCACTCTCTTTTCTTTCTTCTTTCTTCGAAAAGTGTTCCAAGTCCACGCCCCAAGGGAAGACGATGGTCTTGTCTGGATTCATGCCATAAGCAACGGCTTTGTCTTTGGTCACATTGGCATCGCTGGTGAAGAATGTGGAACGTTTGAGTGTGTATTTCGTGGCGAACTCCCACATCCACCCTTTGTGGACGTCGTCCATCAAGTCGAATCCCCAGGACATAGTGAGCAGCGGACTCGCGCCAGCGAGAACTGCGATAAAAGCACAGGTTTGGATCGGTCCTGCATGGACGAGATCAGGCTTGAGTTCCCGTAAGAGGCGTTTGAAATCCAATACCAAAGCTGGGAGTTTGCTCCATGTGAACTCTTCACGTCCGCCCTTCCAGATCACCTGGTTTACATTTTCAGGCACCGAACGGCTTTCAACCTGTCTACGATTGCCTTCGAGTTGCACAAAGTGAACATCATGCCCGCCATCGGAGATGGCTTTGAGAAAACGATAATCGTGTGTGGAGTAGCCGAGGGAGAAATAGAGAATTCTCATAAATGTGTTATTTATCGGAACAATAGGAGGTGTTAAGGCAGAGTTCGCGCTTTTCATCTGGCGTGACCTCGAAAAGTAAGTTGCTATAAGCGACATGCCCCACTGGCTCAAAGTTCTCGCGCAACCAGGCATAGACTTCTGGGTCTTTTATCCCAACAAGGTCATTAACACTAATAATAAAATGACCTGTACGAACATAGCGTGTAGGATAGACGACATCAGGATTATCAACAAGATACTTTTCAAGGGCACCTCTACCCTGCCCCCAATCTAAATTGGAGTCGGCAAGGAACTTGTAGGCATATGTACGATTCCAAACTATCTCATTGAAATAGGGCAGATAATAAGGAAAATACGAAAATGTCGACAGTGCCAGATATACAATTGCCAACCTACTTATGTTTTTTTTCGATAAGGAAAAGGACTGCCAATCGCTAAATAAAGATCCAGCAAAAACATGAAGCAATGGAAAGACCACGAGATAATAGCGTATGCCAATCTGGGAATTGTAAAAAAAGTTGAAGTATAGTGTGTAAAATATTATCGGGATAAACAAAAAAAATTCCCGGTGCCAAAAATTCGACCGTCGAACAGCATTTACACAAAATACACCAAAAGCAAGAATAATGATGAGTTGAGTTGAGATCGGCTCCTTCAATAGAAAAGCAACGATGTAATAACCTATAAAACCTTCTCCGCGCCGAAGTTCTCCAAGAAAATAATGGTTACCATGACCTTCACCTGTCTGTTCGTAAGCCAATATCCAGTCAAAGCCTTGCAAATGCGGATATGGAAATGGAACAGGGATACCGTTAAGATAAGAAAAACGGGTTTGCAGGTTAGAAAAAAATTCACTCCGAAATACATAATCACCAAAAGGCACAAAACTTCGATACATCAAATAAGCTGCATTTAAAACAAGAATTGATATCAAGGTTGTCAAGAGAATAAACTTAATGTATTCACGCAGCAGCGACAAATATCTGTCAGCAATTTGACCTTCCCGAACTACTTTGGCAATATCGTACAAAAAAAGCATACCAAAAATTAAAGGGATAAAAGATATAGCAGTATATTTTGTGACTACTGCAAATCCCAAACCTGTTGCCAAAAGAAACCTATTCCACCAATTTCGATGCTGAACATAACGCCAAAGAAGAATAACCACCAACAGAAGGGCGCCGGTGGTAAACATGTCAGTGGTTATTAGTTGAGAGTGTGCCAGAACATTCGGGTCTAATATGAAGAGAAGCAACGAAAATAAAGCTGGCACAAACCCATAAAGTTTTCGTGAAAAATGAAATATGAGATAAGCCACTACGCATGCAAACAGGATAGTCATGGCACGCGCTGCCAATAATGTGCTTAAAAAATCATTGAATACAACGCCCGAATTGGTTTCCGCAATGAACCGAGGCAGTGCATTCCAAACCGAAATCGGCATGACACTTTCCCATGGACGCTCTGCATTTCCATGTAACAGACTCAAACCAAAATCGAGATGGGTGTCTTCGTCATACGTCTTGGATATCTTGCTAGCACTAACAATGCCATTAACAAAGAAAAACAAAACAATTAGAAGCGATATGATAGTTTGTCTCTTTTTATCAAGAAATAACTCCATGTCCATATTACTCTGATACTCCGCAATAAAATATTACGCACTCAATTCCACCCAGCGCAATTCCTTGCCTTTGGGCATATCTGCCAATGCTTTGGTGCCAATGACGTTCTCGATCTCATGCGGCTTGACCGCACCCGGCGTGGCGGGGCGCAAAACATCAATCATATCGCGAGTAAAGGTCTCACCGGCTTTGATATCGCGCGCAGCACGCAGGCAGCGACGTTGAACGACTTTGGTCTCCTGCTCATTGGCGGCAATGAATTTATCAGAGCTACCCAATGAACGCTCAAGCAAACGAGTCTCTTCGACCATCTTTGCCCAATTCTCCGGGTTCATTGCAAACTTGTGGTCGGGTCCTTCGCGGTCATTGCTATCGGTGAAGTGACGTTCGATCACACGTGCCCCGAGAGTGACAGCCCCCAGAACAGGCGCAACGGAATGAGTATGGTCAGATAAGCCAAGGATCACATCTGGGAACATGGCTGCGTAGGTTTTCAAGACATTCAAGTGCAAATGGTCATAGTTATTTGGGCTAGCTGTGTAATTGGTATTGCACTGCATCAAGACCAATTGCTTATTAAGTTTAAGAATAGCATGAACTGCACGTTGAACATCGCCAATGTCTGATGCCCCTGTAGCAATAAAAAATGGTTTGCCTTTAGATGCCATTCTTTCTAACGCTTCAATCCAGTCAATTTCACCCGAACCTGCTTTATAAACCTCAACATATTGGTCAAGAAAATCGATTGCTTCAAAATCATAAGGCGATGAGAAATAATCAATACCAACCTCATTACACTCTTCAACTAAGGTCATTGACCATTCAAATGGGATGGATGCGCCCTTATAAACCTCAAAAACAGACTTTTTCCACGTAGCCTGATGAGAAACTTGCCCGCCACTCATAGCTTTAAAGCCATAATCTGAAACTATCTTCGGGGCGTCAAAGTTCTGAAATTTAGCTGCATCGGCGCCTGCTTCTTTTGCTAGGCGTATCAATTTCTTGGCACGTTCCATGTCGCCATCATGATTTGCCGCGATGTCAGCTATGAAGTAGGTAGGGTGATTCAAACCAATGGTACGTTTTCCAAATTTGATTTCCATTTCGTCTCTCCTTTTATTTGTGCGCTAGAATTTTTCTGGCTTCTACAGGGTTATCATGACTAAAAATATCGATATCAAGTGTTTGAAATATATCTGTGGCTGGGTTCCATAAATCACCTAAGACAATGGATATTCCTGCAGAATGCAATTGTTCGATATCAGCCGGGCGAAACATTCCATAAGAAATACTAGCACAATCCGCTTTAATATTTTGAAGGTAGTTAGCATAACTGGCAAGCCTTCCACGCAACAAAGCACGAACCATTATTTCAGGGTAAGCAAGTTTGCACTGAATTAATTCATGATGGTCCACAAACAAAAGTAACACTTTATCTTTAGTATTTGTACGTTCCAAAGTACGGATAACTTGTTGGGTCAAAGAGCCTTCCGTACTAAAAATGGTTTTTACATCCAAGGAAAGGGTTACATTCTTTTCTCGCGCCCATATAAGGACATCTTCAAGTAACGGCAATGGCTCATTTTCAATTTTTACATCTTTGAGTGCATCCCATGTCGATTGGTTACACCAACGTCCATCTGGCAGTCGATAATTATGGCGCAAAAATGGTATGCCATCTGAACTCATTTGGACATCTACTTCGATTAAGTCAGCACCAAGTTCATATCCTAATTCAATAGCAGCCCATGAATTTTCAGGAACACTTCCTATAATCCCACGATGAGACTCGACCAAAGTTCTTCCAGTTCTAGATTTCAATATCTCAAGTGGCATAGTTAAGTTTTCAAACTTGTAACCAAAGTAATAGTGCTGTCAATGAGAACCCATCTTTAATCTTTTGGTCTTTCAACAATTTTTTGATTTCTTCCCGCTTAAACCAGCGGATATCAGCCACTTCATTCAAGTCGAAGTCTTGCACACGTTCGCCTGCCTTGCAAAACACAATATGAAAGACCTGGTTGGCATTCCCGTTCATGGGGTAATAAGTGTAAATCAGCTTGTGTTCGGTAGAGGTGTAACCTGTTTCTTCCAATAGCTCACGTTTGGTGGCTTCGAGAATCTCTTCACCAATTTCCATGCCGCCGGCGGGGAGTTCCCATTCGACCGTGTTACTTGGGTAGCGAGGGATCAGGGCAAAAATTACTTCCCCATCCACATTTTCCATAAGGGCAACAACCGCTTCACGTTCAAAATCCAACAAATGGTATTTATCGATCACAAAACCATTTGGAAATCTTACAGTGTCCTTGTATAAATTAACCCACCTACTTTGGTACACAACCTCTCTTGCCAATCTTTCTGGCTTCATGGTGAAAGAAAATCTCCTGGATGACTGCTTTATCAACAAGACCTGTGGGTAAAACAGTGGATAAACACGTCACAGAGCTAGGTAACTGTGTGTAACCGTACTCCAGCCTGTGGATAAGTGTGTGGATTCTGTGGATAACTTCGTTCAAAACCTCAGAATTTTGGCAAGATATGCCTGATTCCTGTGGAAAAACCCCAATTTAAGTGGGGAAATCTATGGATAAGTGGTAGAAAAGATGCCAAAAATCGGCTCAAACTGTGGCTAAGGTTGTTGATAACCGCGAATTTTCTGTGGATAACTCTGTTCATATTGTGTGTAAAACTCATCCAAACCTGTGGAAAAGTTGGGGAGATCCTCACCCAAATCTGCGGATAACTTGCGGGTAGAAAGCCATAAATTGTTGGAACGTTTGGCAATTAATCCGGAAAAGTTGACAGATTTTGGGGTAATGTCACTTTCACGCATATTGAAGCGACGCGCGATTTCTACCCCAAACTGATATTTGCTCATCGCCTGTGGACCCACAAGGTGATACAAGCCTTTCAACTCACGCTTCAACATCTTGACGAGGGTGCGGACAGTATCATTCACCAGCATGGGGCAGAAGATGACATCAGTAAAACCGCTCATGCTTTTGTTGTGAGTGAGGTTGTTATAGAAGAATTCTGCAAGGCTGCGCCGACCGGTTAAACTCCAGCCGTAAAAGTTGACACGCGCCACAATGGCTTTGGGGTACTCTGTCAACACAGCCCATTCGCCATCTAGCTTTGTCTTGGCATATACACCGGTAGGGCTGGGAGCATCTTCTTCGCTGTAGAACCCATCTTTGTGCCCATCAAAAACCGCATCGGTAGAGATATGTGCCAAAGGGATATTGCGCAATTTGCAGGCACGAGCCAGCATACGAGGCAGGTTTGTGTTCAACTGTTTGGCAAGGTCTGGGTCGTCTTCACAAATATCGAGGTCCGCAAGAGCCGCGCAATTCACCACCCAATCAGGTCTGGCAGAGTCGAGGATCGATTCGACAGCATTCTTTTCAAGCAAGTCATATCGTAATATCTTGAATGGTGCGTTGACCAACTTACCGCGATCTACGCCAATAATCTCATGCTCGTTCATCATTTCTTGTGCGAAATTGATGCCGAGTAATCCGCTTGCACCTGTAAGTAGAATCTTCATCTTCCTGCCTCAGTTCGTTTTATCCAAACAAATACAGAGAATTAGCCTTCCAACTTTCCTTGTGCAAATAGCTCTTCAAACGGAGCAATGTATTTCTTGATTCCTTCTACATCGAGCCATTCGGTATTGTTGTCGCTTGAATAAGAGAAACCTTCTTTCAGCTCTTTGCCTTTGCCTTTCCATGAATAGCCAAACCAAGTCGCTTCGGCGGGTTGGACCACATACATCTTATCAAGTTCAATCGTGTGACGCGCTTCATCTTCTGAGATGAGCATTTCATGCAATTTTTCACCGGGGCGAATTCCAATAATTTCAAGCTTAGCATCTGGCGCAATGGCTTTGGCAAGGTCAGTCACTTTAGTACTAGGAATCTTCGGCACAAAGACTTCGCCGCCTTCCATCTGTTCGATGCTATCAATCACGAAACGTACACCTTGTTCAAGCGAGAGCCAAAAACGGGTCATACGGTCATCGGTAATAGTGACTTTGCCTGTCGATCGCAATTTGAGGAACAGGGGCACAACAGAGCCACGACTGCCAACGACGTTCCCGTATCGGACGCAGGAAAAGCGGGTTGCCGAGCCCCCGGCATAAGCATTACTCTGAATCGTTAACTTCTCCGCTGCAAGTTTGGTGGCACCATATAAATTCGCCGGGCTGACAGCTTTATCCGTGCTGACGGTGAGCACTTTCTTCACGCCCGCATCCAGAGCGGCTTCAACCACGTTTGCCGTTCCCATGATGTTCGTCTTGATGGCTTCCATCGGGTTGTACTCACAAGCAGGCACCTGCTTAAGCGCCGCCGCATGGACGACAATATCAACACCATGCATGGCGCGCACCATGCGTTCGCGATCACGCACATCGCCAATGAAATAGCGTAGACGCGGGTCATTGTATCCGCCTACCTGCATTTCGTGCTGTTTCAGCTCATCGCGGCTAAAGATGATGATCTTCTTTGGTTGTTTCTCTTCAAGCAAAATTCGGGTGAATTTCTTGCCGAAGGAACCAGTCCCACCGGTAACGAGCACTACTTGATTTTTCCAGTCCATGAAATCTCCTTGTTTCGGTAAAACAGGCTTACAACCTGCTAAGACCTGTTATTCTAAATTATTAGGCAGCTTGCCCATTAACAATTCTATTTTAGAGCCTGAAATAACCCGGCATCTTTAGAAATATGAATTGTGCCATCTTTTACTAAAAGTTCAGACCATTCTCGTTCAAGTTTGTGTATTTCTTCTTCCGAAAGTTCCACAGAAGCCATCGAGCGGACGTATGCCATGAGCATATCAACATCTGTAATTTGCAAACTATCTGGATAACGGGATAATTCTACACGTGGAAAGAACTCCTGCAATTGTTCTTTTCCATTTTCGAGCGTGAATTGCAATGCAATCTGCCCATGTCGCCCGCCGCTCACACGAAAAACCCACTCATACATTTCTCGCAGATGGTTCGCACCTGCGGTTGCAGCAAACAGCACACCATTATCTTTCAGCACACGCTTAATTTCAGTCAATGCCTTTTTGCGATCTGCGACATGATAGAGCATGTAATTGGCAATCACAGCATCAAAGGTTTTATCTTCGTATGGAATGGATTGCGAATCCACTTTTTCAAACTTGATACCGCGATGGATGCGGATTAAATTACGCCATGCTGCGTCTAGCATCCCATCAGAAATATCCGTTAACGTGAGTGCCCAATTTTCAGGGATACGGTTTTCACACTCTTTCCAAAGTTCACCTGTGCCACACCCTATTTCCAAAATGGTAGCATTCTCAGGCAATGCACTAAACGTATCGAATACCCAATTAAACCATCCATACGAGTTTGTGCTAAACCGCTTATGGATTGCGACCCGAACATCCAAGTTCGTAGAGTCTTTATATTGATTCTGCGTCAGGTATTCTGTGTCCGTAAGTTTGGACATCACTCAGAGCCTTTGCAATAGTTTACATCAATCATTTCACGCACATCATCGTTTAATGGTTGCTCAATACTGCTCAACATCTCACATGCTTGCAAGCGGATAATCTTCTCTCCGATCACACGTTTCGACAATTGTTTCAACTTCTCTGCATCACCACGAATGGCATATGCCTTCAAAAATGGCAGCCACTCCACGCGGTCTTCGGGGGCAAAGCTCAAGGCGATGGCTTCGTCTCCGAGAGCAGCAACCCGCTCCCAATCCCCGCTTTGAGCCGCAAGGTCCGCTGCTTGGAAGTAACTACACCAGCCAGTTTCAGGTTCTTTGCCATAAATATACTCAGGCGGCGAGACCGGTTCTGCACCCACAATCACATTTTCAATCTTCGATTGCGAGGCAACCAATGAAACATCCACTGGGTCGTATTCGGAGATCAACGGCATACTTGCATTCATCACATGCACACACGAGTTCAACGTAGGCTGACTCATTACCAAGACATTGGTGTAATCAAAAGTATAGGTGTGGCTGCGATATCCAGACTCAACGATCTGTGTCCCGTCTAAAATGCCGGGCAGGTTCTCATTGTTCAACGTGAGTCCAGAAAGCGGATAATGTACGATAGTATCACCTGTGAACTCAGGGAAGTAAATCACATTCGCTGCTTCCATCAATGCTGCGCCGCCATCGCCCATGCTGGGTAACGGATAATAAATTACAAGCGTCGTGCCATGTCGAATATCAGGCACACGCCAACTCACCTGCCACCAAAATTCCTGTAGCGCTTTTTCTTCTATCACCGCGTTAGTTGCAATTCCAAAATGCGACAGCGATGCAAACGCAATTACCCCATACAACATCGCTTTGCGTACAGATGGCAGCGCAATGATTTCAATAATACCAGCCATAAAAACAGCCGCCGCTAAAGATGCAGGCAAACCATAATGTGAGAAACCAGAAATGTTGACGTAACGATTCGCCATCACAACTGGGAGGACACCAAGGATCATTCCCAGCCCACCAAGAATCAGCGCCTCATTCGTGACTTTAGTTTGTTCACCATCTCCATCTTTAAGCTCTGCTGATTGCTTGATCTGCCTCTCGGCAAAGACCACGAGCAAAGTCACGATTACAGCAAGCACAATGCCCAATGTGATATCACGCAGGCGCATCGCTTGAATAAAAGTAGGGAATTGATTAATCCATGCTTGGACACTGAGACTTAAAACGCTATTATAGATTTGAAGCAACCAGTCGATCCCAACAGAAACCGGATTAGAGAAGAAAACACTTAACTGTCCGCCAATATCTGTCGCTTTGCGCTCATTGGTGAAAAAGAAGATACGCCAAATGACTATGCCCAGTGGAATAAGAACCGTCCACGCCCAAGCTTTGAGCGTAACAAGCAAACGCTTCCAAAATGTGTCGTTGAGGTCATGTGCAATCAACAGATATACAGCAATAAAGCGAAAGGCTTCCATACCAATAGCGTAATCTACGAGGGCAATGTAACTCCATCCAGTAAGGATGGAGGCAATTCCATAGGCGGCTTTTTCAACATTTTTTACAGACTGTATCGCCTTCAACGTAAAGGCAATTGAAAAGACCTGTAATGCCAAACTCGCGATCATCGGCTGATATTCAATAGCGCTGATCCACCAGAAATAACCGGGGTAGATCGCAAATAAAAGCGCGGCAATGAAGTTAAATTTTCGATTTTCTTTCCAAAGAAGGTCGAATATCCACAATGCGCCAAGAGCAGCTAGAGCACGCCAAACAAAGACGCTCAAATGCCACGGCAGTGGATTCGGACCAAACAGTGCATAAAACCACTCAAAGAAAAATCCACGTGCCGGGCGGTCAATGCGAAACATTTCATGGAAAATCTTCGCTCCACCCAACATGCCGTCGTAGATGTAATACCAGTCGTCTTTGTAATAGGTCAAACTACCAATGTGCGGCAAATACACAATGGCAGAAATAAGCAGAAGTAACAGGATTTCAGGGAAGTTTTTTTTCTTCATGTACGATTGCCGATTTACTATTTTCGACTCACGTATTACGAATTACGATTTACGCACCACAATCAACGGATACTGTCCATTTTCGGCGAAGAACTTCGGGAAGATACCTTCAAGCCAGAAGACGAATCGCAAGAAAGCCCGTCCGCCAAAGGGACGCACGAACCAGCGCATAATGCGGGTGCTCATGCTACGCCACGGCTTGATCTCGATGGTCATCTTCGAGCCGATCTCTTTCTTCAGCCACTCTGGTGTCATTTTTTGGACGAAGGTTCCAGCGGGGTCTTCTTCGCTTAACCATTCCTTCTTTTTCTTCTCAGAACGCCCAGATATTTTTCGCATCAGTCCGATGAGCGGTTCTGCCATACGAATCAGCAACGGATTGTGCCAGCCGTTGACGATGGCTGCCATGCGACCCGGTGCGAGAACGCGGTGAATCTCTGCATAGGCTTTGGGGTGTTCGGGTAAGGCGAGATGATGAATGGCGTGCATGGAAACCGCACCGTCAAACGCATCTTTCTTGAAAGGTAGATTCGCCAAGTCCCCAACGACGAACAGCCCGTGATCTCCGATACGATTGCGAGCTTCACGCAATGCCTGAATGGAAATGTCCAAGCAGACGCGCTTTTCGTAGCCCGCAGAATAGGTCTTGTATTCCTCATACTGGACAGGACCAGAACCGGCGTCAAGAATGAAGCGACCGGTGGGGATAAGTCCATTCATCACACGCAGGCGTGTCTTATGAATGTATTCGCGCGAGACGGGGCGCAGGTCTTCGTAACGGGCATTCTGATAATTGCCGTCCTCTTCCTGCATCCAGCCGATCTCATCATAAAATTCGCGGACTTTTTGTTTGGTTTCATTAGTCATATAGTTGGATAGTCTCGTAGTCTTTTAGTTGTCCCATGAAAATGGTTCGCACACCAGAAAGTCAAAGGTCTTCTTAAATCGTGCCATGCCTTCGGGACTCAGCACGCTTTCCAGCGGATGCTCGGCGAGATCATCCCAGAAGTTCATCAAACGCCACGGGAACGGACGCGGGTATTCAAAGAAGAAACGGTAGGCGTAATTCCAAGCGAATTCAATTTGCTTTTCGTTCATTTGATGGACAGGAATGTCGCTCAAGACTTTTTCGAGTGTGGCGTAGTATTCGTCCCATGTATTCGGGTCGATGGTGATACCGCGTCCACGATAGTGAGTTTGCCCGCAAGAAATGACAGGGCGTCCGTTCATAGCAGTTTCAAGCCCAACCGTGGTGGTATAGGCTAAACCGACATCGGCAATCTCGATCAAGTCATACGTATTGACTTTGTCTAACGCGCCAATGACATGAATATGACTCGGCAATTCGGGCAAAGCTTCTTTGACCACCGTCGCCATAGACTTGGCTTGTGGCACCAATTTTTCACCCGGATGCACGCGGATGACGAGTTGAACATCTGTCCGCTTGGCAAAATATTGAACAGTCTTTGTGATCCACTCGGTCATGGAAGAGGCGAAGATGTCACGCCCAAGCGTGAGGCTATCACCAAGTACGTTCGCGGCGAGCATCACTACTGGGCGGTCATCCAAACCAACTTGTTTACGAGTGACATCTGCACCTTGTGAAGAGACATACTGCCACAAACGTTTGGACTTGCCCCACACGCGCGCACCACGGCGGGCATTTTCAAGATCGGCTAAACGCTCATACATGGCATTGGTCATCGGCTGAGAACAGCGTGCCTCTACCAAATAATCGGTATCCTGCTGCATAATGGACGAATTCTGCGCCAGCCAAATCTGCTCACGTTGGTCGTTGAATTCATACGTGACCGCATCAATACCTAGATAACGCGCCACTCGAAACACAATGCCCATTTCTAAAATCAAACCGTTCGGGATTAATACCACATCCGGCATTTCGGACTGCATATATTGAAGTGCCGCTTTGGCAGCAAATGTATTGCGCTCCACGCGCAGGTCATACAAAGCACGATCCCCCGTGTCATTCATGTCCACTTCTTCGCGCATCAAAGTGTATTGCACATCCCAAAGGGAAATCTCTTTGATATCGGCTTGAATTTTTTCAGGTAATTCATTTGAAGCATGGGCATGCAGCGTTCCATGTGAATCGCGGGAAGAGGACTGCATATCCAACATGGAAACATGCTTCACCAGTGGAGATAACATTTTCAATGCATCATGCGTATGAAGAATGCGCTGACGTTGTGTGAATTTATCTTTTTCTTTATGCCATTCAGAATAGGGTAAGGTCAATAAAGTGACATCATGCCCCATGCCTGCCAGCGCTAAACCTAAATATGCCGATTGTTCGATCCAGTAGTGCAGTGTGGCAAAGAATAAAACATTTTTTCCGCGCGGTGCTTTTTCTGCAATCGGCTTTACCGCCTTCACAGCCTCGGGCAACGATGTAAGCAAACGCGTCAAGTTGTAGTGATCCTTACGCGGACGATTCTTCGAGCGAAGCATCCAATCGATTTCGGCAGTGAAGGGCAGGTCGCCCAAAATTTCGCGGAGTGGGTTAGGTTTCGGCATGAATTTTCAGGGGGCACTTTTATAAGGTGACCTACAATTAATCTATCTTCTCGATCTTCCAATTCAATCGTGGGCGTACCGGTCCCACACGCGGCTCGCCCCATTGCGTACCGGGCGCGCCAGAAATATCCACATTGAACGCCAGAGCATTCTCGTCCATGAAATAGCGGCGCACGCCGAACGAACTTGCATTTACACCCACCGTATAACGACCTTCATTGAAAATGTCGGCGGGCAATTCGGCGCGGCTGATGTAATGACCCGCATTCCGCGAGTCGAATTTTTCGTACAGTTCTGGTGAGTCAGTATCGAATGCCGTAAAGACATACTCACCACGCATGGTGCTGATATACAAACCCACACGCAAACCTGTCACAGGCGAGGATAACTTGTACTCGAACTCAACGGTGACCGTTTCTGTAGAGCGAATGGTATCGACAACCTTTCCGCTTCTTTCTTTAACTTTGAGGCTGATCGGCATAAAAGGCGCACTCGCCGCTGGAACTTCATCTGCCTCCCAAACCCGCTCCCCGGCTTGAGATTGTCCCGAAGAAAGGTAGTAATCCACCGCTTCCTGGGTCGGTCCACGCATAATAAGTTGACCTTTGTTCAGCACGACTGCTTCCTGCGTAAGGCGAAGGATTGCAGACATATTATGACTGACAAAGAGAACGGTGCGGCCCTGCTGAGCAACGTCACCCATTTTGCCAAGACATTTCTTTTGGAATTCAGCATCGCCCACTGCAAGCACTTCATCCACTACGAGGATTTCCGGTTCGAGATGAGCCGCCACAGCAAATGCCAGGCGCAAATACATACCCGATGAGTATCGCTTTACGGGTGTATCGATAAACTGGGTCACTTCAGAAAAGTCCACGATCTCATCGAACTTCGAGTCGATCTCAGAGCGTTTCATACCCAGGATGGCGCCGTTCATGTAGATATTCTCGCGCCCGGTCAATTCAGGGTGGAAGCCAGTTCCCACTTCCAGCAGGGAGCCGACACGTCCACGAACAGTGACGGTACCCACCGTTGGCTCGGTAACGCGTGAGAGGATTTTCAGCAGGGTAGATTTCCCCGCACCGTTACGCCCTACAATGCCAAGAACTTTGCCTTCTTCTAGATCAAAAGAGACGTCTTTCAATGCCCAGACATAATTCTGGTTCAAGCGGCGGTCAGACTTTCCGATCATCGCCTTTGCCAAACGCACAGGCGCAGAGACTGTATCCACGATCACATCACGGAGCATGTTATAGCGAAATTTGGTCTCCGCTGCACCGATCTTATATTGCTTACCAATGTTTTTTACTGAAATCGCTGTTGTCATTAGATCGTATCCGCAAAGGTCTTTTCCATGCTTCTAAAATAGAAGAGACCCGAAACAAAGATCAAAACGGAAATTCCAACCGAAACCCACAAGGAGATATCAGGTCCACTACCTGTGCCAAGCAATGCCCAACGAAAACCGTTGACCACGCCCGCCATTGGGTTGAGTGAATACACAACCTGCCATTTTTCAGAGATCACAGAGGCAGAATATGCTACGGGTGTGGCGAACAGCCAAAACTGAGTCAGAAACGGGAGGGCTTGGTTCACGTCACGATATTGAACGTTAATCGCTGAAAGCCAAAGCGCCACGCCAAGTGCGGTCACAATTGCAAGCAGGAGGAAGAGTGGAAGAGTCCAAACCAAATTCCAAGCAGGGGTGACTTTATAGTAGAACATCAAACCCACGAGAATGACAAAGGCAATGGCGAAATCTACTAAACCGGCAAAGACGGAAGCAGCGGGCAAGATCAGGCGTGGAAAATAAATTTTCGTCACCATGTTTTGATGCGCCACCAAAGCACGGCTTCCCTGATTAAGCGCTGTGACGAAAAGCCCCCACGGCAGCAATGCAGTAAAGGAGAAGACGGGATAGGGAATGCCTTCTGTGGGAAGTTTTGCCACCTTGCCAAAGAGGAAGGTAAAGATCAGCATGGTCATCACAGGTTGAATCACAGCCCATGCCATACCAAGCAGTGTTTGTTTGTACTTTACTTTTACATCGCGCCAGACCATGAAGAAGATCAGTTCGCGATAGATCCAAAGATCGCCTAAATTGAGCGAAGCAATGCCTTTGGAAGGCTTGATGTAAACGGTATGAGGTTCGTGTTTTGTAAGTTCAGTCATATTTACTTGATCTTATCGCGGTTGGCTTTGAACCACTCAATGGTGCGCTTCATACCTTCTTCAAATGAAACTTGTGCACTCCAGTTGAAGAGTTCTTTTGCACGCGAGACGTCAAGCCCGCGGCGAGGTTGCCCATTGGGCTTATCTGTCTGCCAGACGATTTTGCCTTGGAAGTTGGTAAGTTTTGCTACCAATTCGGTGAGATCTTTGATCGAAATTTCATAGCCTGAGCCGAGATTGACAGGCAAGTCGCCGTTATATTTTTCAGCGGCAGTGACGAGACCATCAGCGGCATCTTCCACGTATAAAAATTCGCGGGTGGGAGAACCGTCACCCCAAGCGGGCATTTCCTTATCGCCGCGTTCTCCAGCTTCGACTGCTTTGCGAATCAGCGCCGGAATTACATGTGAAGTCTGCAAATTAAAGTTATCGCGCGGTCCATAGAGATTTACCGGCAAAAGATAAATGGCGTTGAAGCCGTATTGCTGGCGATAGGTTTGTGCCTGAACAAGCATCATCTTCTTGGCAAGCCCATAGGGAGCGTTGGTCTCTTCGGGATAACCATCCCAGATGGCATCTTCTTTGAACGGCACAGGCGTGAACTTGGGGTAGGCACATACAGTACCCGTGGCAACAAATTTGCCCACACCATGTTTGTACGCCTGGTGCATAAGCTCCACGCCCATGATCATATTGTCGTAGAAAAACTCGGCAGGGTGTTCACGATTCGCACCGATACCGCCTACGTTCGCAGCAAGGTGAATAATGACTACATTCTTTGGGTCTACACCTTTGAGTACATCCACATACAAACGTTCGATGGCTTCACGTTGGGTTAGGTCGTACTCTTTCTTGCGCGGGATAAAGATGTCTGTCGCGCCGCGTTCTTTTAATTTTTCAACCACAAACGAGCCGAGGAAACCTCCGCCGCCAGTGACAACTACACGTTTATTGTTCCAGAAATTTTCTGCCATGTTTGTTATATCTCTCCATTTATTGCACAATGAATTGTGCATTTCTGTACCGGTCATCGGTTGGGTCTTTAATCAACCCAGACTTCAAAGCAAACAATACTTCACGCACGCCGTCATCTACATTCAACGTCGTTTCAAACCCGAGTACATTACGGATCTTTTCGAAAGACACGGTCACATCGCGCATATCGCCGCCAAATGTCAGGTTCTTATACTCAACAATCGTTTCCGGCATACGCTTCAACACAAAGCCGACAATATCATTTTTAGAATAATTGCCTTTTTCAGTCCCAAGGTTAAAAACTTGCCCACGAATTTTGCTTTGTTCCGCTTCCAAGCCCATAATGACGCCGCGCACCACATCACGAATGTGCACGAACGAACGGGAATATCCGCGTTGATAAATGATGAGTTGGCGTTTTGTAAATGCTTCCAATACAAATTGATTAACGATCAAATCAAAACGGGTGCGGGGCGAAATTCCATACAGAGTAGCAAAGCGGAAGAGTAATGGGGCACAGGTAGCATCTTTTTGAGAAAGCAAATATTCTTCGGCTGCGATCTTTGTCTCTGCGTAAAGGGATTGGGGATGAAGCGGCGTCTCTTCGGTAACGGGCGTACCGTCTTCTGAGTACCCATAGTTACTGTAAGTGGATGCGAACACGAATCTTTCCACGCCCAGGTCTGCAGACTGCTCGAAGACCATTTTCGTCGCCTCAACGTTATACTTCCATGCGACTTGCTTGCCAACAGCCTGACATGCCGGGAAGCCGACAATACCCGCAAGATGAACAATCGCATCAGGTCTGCCCCAGTCTCGTTTTACGGCATCTCGAATGGCGCGAGGCTCGGTCACATCTGTTTTGATAAAGTGGAAATTTGGGTGACTCATGAACGGCAGTATGCTTTCGCCGCCAAAGAGCAAAGAGTCAAGGAGTGTAACCCTATAATTTTGGCGGAGCAGTTCCGAGGTCAAGAGAGAGCCGATATACCCCGCTCCACCCGTGATCAGGATATGGCGATCCGTCATTCCAAGCCTTCCAGTCTGATTCGGTAGCCATCCAAAACAAGCGCCGGGGCGGATTTATCAGTAACGACTGTGATACCTTGCTCGATACAGGTCAATTTACAGATATCCGCCACATCGCCCGAGCCGACGATCCGTATTTTGTCATATCCCGCTTTTTGAACTTTAGCAAGATTATCTTTCACCTTTTGACGGGTGCGACGGTATACCGAAAAAGAATTCTCCACATAATTCACTGCAAGGCGGGCGCGCAAGGCAAGCCCTTCGGGCGTGATAATGTAACGGAGTTTTTTACGTTCGGCACGAGCTACTTTAACCGCCCCTTTTGCAATGAGGCGCTTTAAGTGCCAATTAACCGTGCCAACCGCTACTCCCAATTGTTGGGCAAGGGTAGCTTGGTTAACATCGGGGTCACTTTCGATTTGTTCGAGAAGGGTGAGTTCTCGCATTTCTTCATTTGTAGATTCAACAGTCATGATTTATAATTCCAAAATTCAGCGACTGAATTATAACCCACTTTTTGAACAGAGACGAATCGCCCAATGCTTTCAACAACCTTTTTTGACGAAGCTGGAATGCAATATCAGCAAAACCGAATTACTCACTGGAACAAGATCGCCCAAAAACGGGATTCTTGGAAAGGTTTAGGTGGCTGGTATCATCGTCGCCTAGCAGAAGTTTATAAATTTCTTGTTGCTCCAAACCAGCGCATCCTAGAAATAGGTTGTGGACAAGGTGAATTACTTGCAGCCTTAAACCCGTCAGAAGGTGTGGGTATCGATTTTTCTGAAGAAATGATCGTGCGTGCCAAGCAAAAGTATTCGAATCTTGAATTCCATCATATGGATGCACACGATCTTTCGCACCTTGAAGGCAAGTTCGACATCATTATTCTTTCAGATACTACAAATGATTTATGGGATGTTCAACGTGCTTTAGAGCAAGTCAAGAAATTTTGTGAGCCACATACCCGCCTCATTTTGAATTTTTACAGCCATCTTTGGCAATTTCCCCTTACGTTAGCTCAAAGTCTAAACTTGGCTGCTCCCATGCTCTACCAAAATTGGTTAACATCAGATGATGTACACAATCTTCTAAAACTTGCAGATTTTGAAACGATTCGAACTTCTAATGAAATTGTCTGGCCTTTGCCGCTTGGAGGGTTTGCAAATCGTTATTTGGTCCGCCTCTGGCCCTTTCGCGAATTGGCACTTTCAAACTTTGTAATCGCACGCCCTTCAGCACAACCTGTAGAAAAGCCAAGTGTATCTGTTGTTATTGCTGCTCGCAATGAGGAAGGGAATATTAAGAATATCTTCGAACGAGTTCCACAAATGGGGTCAAAAACTGAATTGGTCTTTGTCGAAGGGCATTCTCGTGATAAAACCTATGAAACTATCGAAAAGGAAATAGCGCTTCATCCTCAAACCCCAAGTTTGCTCTTTCGTCAACCAGGCATTGGGAAAGCAGATGCGATTCGCCTTGGTTTTGAAAAGGCTTCTGGGGATATTCTCATGATTTTAGATGCTGACTTAACCGTTCCGCCAGAGGATTTGCCACGCTTTTATGACGCCATTGCTTCAGGAAAAGGGGAATTTATCAACGGTGTACGACTTGTGTATCCGATGGAAAAAGAAGCCATGCGCACATTGAATTTCATTGGAAATAAATTCTTCAGCATGGCATTCTCATGGTTGCTTGGCCAGTCTGTAAAAGATACGCTTTGTGGCACAAAAGTTCTTTGGCGAAAAGACTATGAAGAGATAAAAGCCAATCGTTCTTATTTTGGTGATTTTGACCCCTTTGGCGACTTTGACTTAATTTTTGGGGCAGCTAAGTTAAATTTAAAAATTGTAGACCTTCCCATCCGCTATCGTGAACGCACTTATGGTACAACCAATATTTCCCGTTGGAAACATGGTGTTCTCTTATTAAGAATGGTAGTATTTGCTGCACGTAGAATTAAATTCGTATAAAACAGGAAACTAATGATGAACTCACATCTTCGTTTATTACCTTATAAAGAATATAAAGGAGTAGAGAAAATCTACTCAGTCATTTTTTACTATTTACCATTTTTTGGGAGGATGTACCGTAAACGAGTTGAACTTTGCCTTGACCAATGTAAAGGCGGGGAAAGCATTCTTGAAGTAGGTTTTGGAAGTGGATTAACCTTCTTAAATCTTAGTGAAAAATACAAAAAAATTTATGGGCTTGACCTAACTTGTGACGTCAAAGTTGTTGGCAAAGTCTTTGAGCCACATAAAATTCATCCAGATTTGCGTAATGGCAATGTCCTTTCCATGCCATATGAAGATGGAAAATTTAATACGGTCTTACTCATTAGTATTCTTGAACACCTCAAACCAGCCGAACTTGAGCAGGCATTTAAAGAGATTAAACGTGTTCTTAAACCAGGCGGACAGGTTGTTTATGGAGTGCCAGTTGAACGTCCTTTTATGGTGTTTATGTTTCGGCTATTAGGATATAACATTCGCGAGCATCATTTTTCCACCGAAATCGAAGTATCTACAGCAGCAGAAAAAGTCCTTCAAAAAGAGCATGTCCATACTATGAAAGCATCGCCTGCTATATTTGGAAATGTTTATGAGATTGGGCATTTCATGAAGGTTAAATAAACATGGGGATTGAGCGACACAAAAACCTAATTGATATAAACCAGGAACTTTGGCATAGGAAACCTATATTAAGAACAGTTTATACAGACCTTTATCGTACTATGCAAGGTTATCTTAGCCAAGTTTCTGGTAAAAACTTAGAACTTGGCTCTGGTATGGGCACGATTCACGAAGTCATGCCAGATTGTCTACGCACAGATCTGTTTCACTATCCATGGTTAGATTTAGTAGAAAATGCTTATTCATTATCTTTTGAGAATGAATCAATATCTAATCTTCTCATGGTCGATGTTTTTCATCATTTGCGGTATCCAGGAAACGCACTAAGAGAATTTATGCGTGTGCTCACGCCAGGCGGACGTCTTATACTCATGGAGCCTGGTTTGGGTTTAATGGGAAGAATTATCTATGAATGGATGCATGTTGAACCCGTAGGAAAAGCCAGTGATATAACCTGGTTTGCCCCAGAAAACTGGTCTCCCAATGAAATGGATTATTATGCTGCACAAGGTAATGCTACTTGGATATTTACAAAGAATTTATTTTCTTCACACCTTAATCAGTGGAAAATAATAGAAACAAAGAGCATCTCAGCATTGGCGTATGCCGCTTCTGGTGGATACTCTGGTCCGCAATTGTATCCTTCAGGGATATATCCATTTATTAAGTCTTTTGAAAATCTTTTAGAGTTTTTTCCTTCTGTTTTTACAACACGGTTATTAGTTGTTTTAGAAAAGAAGTTCTGAAGTGGTCTTCAGAACTTCTTTTTATTATTCACGCACTCGTTCATATATAGAAATTTGTGGATTAACTGCTGTCAATTTAACGTTAGGTAAATAGGATGGGAGTTGATAGGTGAAACGCTTAAGCAAACGGTACGTTTGCACCTTATTGTCGAGTAAATTCAGGAAGAAATCACATTCAACAGGTGTAGTATCACAAATCGAATTTACATAAAAACGATCGTAAGTAAAACTATCTATCACAAAATAATCTGTATCGCGCTCTAAAAGCCCTTTTTCTCCCAGATTGTACTCATAACGTCCACCTGTTGGTACCTTATCCCCATCCCATTCCACAAAATATATGGGGTAATTATGCGCCCGCATAAAACGCCTCCTTTCAATGTACGGAGGGTACAGTGTGTATTCTATACTTTTCTGGTATCCACGAAAGGATGCAATGTATTCTGTTGCTGGTATACGAGCATCGTTGAGGAATAGTAAGGAAATACTTAATAATCGTAGTGCAGAATAGGTAACTCCTGCTATCAAAACAGTTATGAGGATGGGAGACACAAAATTATTAATGCCGTATTTTTTAGCTATGCCAATTAAATCTTCTACAAAAAATGCACCCAGAATAGCAAGAAAAGGAATAAAGGGAATGAAATAACGTCCAATGTAATTAATAGAGATCAAAAAAGGCAGATCGAAGATTAATACCGTTATAAGAAAAACCCCAATTGCCGCCTCTTGTGGGTTTTGCAATGAGGATACTCCAATCTTCGACAAAAGCCATCGCACACTAAACCAAAGAATTCCGACTAAAAACAAATAATAGCAAAAAACTCCTACCGCATCTTTAAAAATTGGCCATTGACCATACAAACCATATGGTGTGCCCGAATTAAAACCATAGTTAGTTAAATTTTGAAGGGCAGGAATAACTTTTGAAAAATAATCCATCGGAGATATAAAGGCTTGAGGCGTGCCAAGTCCGTAGCCTATATATGCAATAAAACCACCTAAAATCAACTTTACTCCGCTAAGCAGCCAAGTTCTAAGGATATCTGACCAACTTACTGAAATAAAAACGATCATTGGCAAGATAATTAAACTTCCCCCCGTATACTTACACGATGCAGCAAGACCAACTGTAAAAAATGAAAGATAAAGCCAATTGATCTTTATTGTATGCTGATATTTAATAATAAAAAACACGCTTAAAATAGTGAAAAACTGTAGATATAGATCATTATGAGCAAAACGCCCATTTTCAGCGGCAATACCACTTATTATGTAAAACACTCCTGCTAAAGTAGCAGTTCTTTTATTAGAACCAATTAGGCGGGCAAGGTAATAGATCAACACCCCTGCTAAAGCACCTAAAAATGCTGAAAATGATCTTGCAGCCACAATAAATGCATAATTAGAACGCCCTAACCCATAAGTTATATATCCAATTGCATACATCACATATTTAGGCAAAGAAGGATAGTTATAATCTGGCTCGGTCACATCAAATTTCATATTGCCATGTAATGCCATATCTACGCGCCAAACCAATTCATCAGGATTCCATAAAGCAGGGGCGCCCCAACTATTACCAGGTAATGAAGCAGCAAGAAAAGCAGCGAAAATAAAAAGTGGCAGTAAAAATTCATACCGCACAAAAAATATATTTAATCTATTTTGCATCTTAAACTCCAATCACTTTGGCTGTTTCGCTATTACATGAATAAGAGTCACCGCATCCACATTTTCATCTCCAGTTTTAAATTCAGGGCGGATTTTAGTTTTCATTTTGTTAAATTCTTCAACAAGCCGTTCAATCATCGTAATATTTACTTGTCCAAAGTTCTCTTCAAAGACCTGCTTATAGTTATTCCAACGATAACGATTCAAATTACTAGTGGGATTTAAGAAGTTCTTCCAAACACTTTCCGAATACTTCAACATCTCAAATGGATACTTAAAGAAATGGTCGCGCAGGTCCACAAAATGCAAATGAATGCCTTGTGACGCAGTTAGTTTTGCAAGCGCTTTTGTAATTCCTGACACATCATCCAAATGTTCAAAGACCGAAGTGCTTAAGACAATATCAACCTGTGAAATCCGTTTTTGGATGGCTTCTTCACGGATGTCACCATGCAACAAGGTAATAAATTCGCTTCGTGGCTGGACCTCATCCCCCTCCACTTTCAGGTATTGTCCATACGCTGACAGCAATTCGCGGTTACGTTCTGTATCCAACAATACAAAATGATCGCACAAGACTACCTGCGCCGCACCACGCTTGAGTAAGTCTACCCCAACAGCAAAACGTCCACCATACCCAAAGACCAGCACTCGTTTTCCAGTAATGGACACTCCATTTGCATCTAATGTATCAACATAGCGCGCGGAAGCGGCGAATGGATCGGTGGATTCAAGTCCGGGCTTAATGATCCAGCGTCGTTTAAGTAAGAAGCGTGCCAGCCCTTCTGGCATAAAATGGCGTAAAAGTCGAAGGAAAAGGTAGCGAAGGTTCATAAGTCTATTGATCAGCAGGTTTTGGCGGAATATAGTCTGTGCAATTATCTGGCACTGGTTTTGGAATAAGTAACATTACATTAACCTCTTTGTACGTCTGTATCTCTTGATAATAACAGAGCACAGGAATGGATACCCATTCAACCCATGCATTGTTCTCTTCGCCAAATTCAAAGGAGCTATCTTTGAGAGGGGTTCGCAAGGGTTCAGTAATAATTAGTGAAAAGCGCTGATTGGTAATATCTCTGTAGAAAGACGAATAATATTCGTAGTTCGTACTTAGCGCCTCATTCATAAGAACTTTCTTTTCATACTCAGGGATAAACTTCTCTTCATGAATATAGTCAAATGTCAACAATTGGCGCTGGTCTATGAATAAAACATCTCCTAGGGTTTGATACTCATCCACCGCATCTTGAATTTCGGTCAAAGCGGTATCAACTGTAGCACTATTAGGCAACATATCAAAAGATTTGGCTTCCACCGGGGTTTTATCGGTCAGGACGAATAAGGTAGTTAAGTCATCGCCATGATTGTATGAACGCAACTGGCGGAGGGGTGTTACAGCGGGGAAAACCAATGCAGCAACAAGTGTAAGCCGCACCCAGCTTGGCATTTCATTGTTCACAACCACCTCTTTACCGCCATTGACCCAAGCTATAAAAACTGTAAAAGCAACGCCTATCAGAAACATATCCATATTATGTAGGTCGCCGCCGCCACCGATCTTTGTGCTGGCAACCAAGCCTACTCCAAGGAAGGCAAGGAGAGGTCCCAAAATAGCAAGTTTTTGCCAAACATTTAATTGCCACTTTTTAGAGGCAGAAAGCCAGACCAACCAAAGAATAATCGGCAATACAGCAATGACCAACCCAAGCAAAATGCCAGTTCCATAGGTTGAGTTAGGCAGTAGGCGATACCATAAGAGGGGTTGGTCTGTCACAGCATAGGTTACAAACTCTGAATTGACGCCAGTATTGGCAATTTGTTCTGTAACATCGATTGGTGTCGAAGAAGTTCGTGCCACATGCAGAAGTAACATCAATTTTGGCAAAATGAATCCGCCAAATGCGCCGGACAAGCCTAAAGTGATAGTCCGAACCCAATGGGTTCGATGCAGTTTTCCATTAGACAAAGAAGCGCCTGCGAATTCAAGCATTCCGATCCATAGACCGGGAGCGAACAACCAGGTAAATCGACTCGCTTGGGCAAAATATCCAGCATAAATAATCAATGGAATTGCAAGCCACAATGGTTTACGCCAGATGAAGATAGTTAATGCCGCAACAAGAACTAACGGAGAATGGATGGGACCCTGCCGCAGAAACAGAAAAACCCATAAAGTCATCAACATCCAAATACGAATATTTTTTTCGGCAACAATATAAGCAGCAATCCCAACAAAAAAATAGGGCAAGATCAAAGTAAGCCCAATCCATAAACGCACCATTTCAATAGTCACATTGGGAATCAAAAATGGCAAACCGCCTATTAGCATACGACCAGAATCAAGCAAAACATAAATATCCTGATTGTCAGCAATGCCATAACGATCACGCCCGAAACGCATTGAATAATCCCAGATGCGATTGCCTTCAGACCAGCCCATAGAGAATGGATAATCCGTTACACCTTGCAAAGAAATTGCAATTGTAAAAACACTTGAAGTGAGTATCAATGCAACAAGGAAGGATTTCCATTCAACCAATGTGGTTCCACGCGTAATCAGAAAAGAAACAAGAAAAAGCGTTGATGCCCATAAAAACAAACGAAAATAAATGCCATCAAAAACAACACCCCACATGGTGCGTTGCAAAAACCACGCTGGAAAAGTCAAAAATAAAATTGCAAGAATCCAGCTTAATATTGGTATTCTATTTCTTAATACAACTATGTTTTGAATTAAAGCAAAAAATCTTTCGCGGTTAAGAACAGCAATGCCCACACATACATATACAAACACGCATAGTAAAACAAAAGAAACAAAAAGGATAAGCCAACGTGGCGAGAATAACCCCACAGCCTTGCCAGTACCCCACGCCACATTATAGAACTCGACACATGCCTCAACGAGTATCCATGCAGCGATTGTAATTGCAATTATTTTTCCAAAATTAATAGACGAACGCTTCATTCTTAAGCCTCTGCTTGATTGCACTTAACCGGCTTGTCCCTCATCCAAGCCTTGTTCGATCACCTGCAAATACGCTTCACACATGCGATCGGTAGTGTAAGAGCTTAACACTCGCTCTTTGGCTGCTATACCCATGCGTTGGCGGTCTTGTGGCGAGCGGAGCAATTGTAATATAGCCTTTGCCAATTCCGCCGGAGACTCAAGCGGAACTAATAGCCCATGTATGCCTGGCTGGACAACTTCATCCACGCCTTCTACTCGTGTGGCAATGACAGGTAGCCCTGCCATCATACCCTCAAGCAACGCCATAGGAAGACCTTCCCAACGTGATGGCAAAACAAAAACATCTGCGGCTGCAAGGATTTCTGGAATAGAGTCCCATTGCCCAAGAAGTTTCATATTCGCTTGAATATTTAATTTCTCTATCTGAGACTGCAATGCTTCCTGCAACGGGCCTGCGCCACAAATGCCAGCAATAGCATGGGTTTCATCCCTTACCACCTCAGCCATAGCCTCTACAAGGAATTCATGTCCCTTTTCATAGACAAGCCGCCCCACAACCAGGAAAAAGATATCATCCTTTTTCAATCCAAGCTTTTCACGTACAGTTTCACGGTCAATGTTTGACACATCGAAAGGCATAATGGCATTGTAAATGGTGGCAATCCTTTCAGGACGTACGCCAACTTCAATAGCATTATTACGTGTCCGCGTCGAAGATGCCACTAAGGTTTGAATCACTCCACGATTTATGAGAAAGGTATGCAAACCATCCCGCCATTTCGACATGCCGCGAATCTCGCCCAGGTGTGTCCCTACACGAGAGCGAATCCCTGCCAGCCACGCCAGCGGGATACCTAGCAGATTACTATCATGTGTGAAGGTAATAATGGCATCGAATTTTCCGCGCTTAAGTACTTGCCACAACTTTAACAATCCGCCAAACAGTTTAGGCAAACTGCGAAGTCCGCCTGCTTTTTTATCAAAAGCTTTCAGGTTTTGAATTTCAAAGGGATAGGTTTTCGTCCATTTTTCGTGCAAGTTGTCACGGTCGTAAAAAAAGAGGACTGTCACTTTATGTCCATTTTGTTGGAACCAAAGCGCTTGTTCCAATAACAATTTCTGCGCCCCTCCAACCGCCATTTGGGTGCCGAGCAAGATGATGGAATAGGACATTATTTCTTTCCTGCCAGGATCTGCTCAAAGAAGGCAAGACGTTTTTCTTCTTTCTTGCGCTGGTCAAGGTATGGACCAACCACACTCAGATCCACCCGTTTACCCATCATGCGATAGGCAAAATCACGGATGTCTTCGGCATAATGAAGAACATTATCCTCTGTATTGGGAATACGTAGAATGGTATCGACCTGCACATCGTTCAAGTCGGTATCACGAAAAGCAATCAAAACAGGAATGCCAAAGGTCAATGCCTCACGGACTTTTAAAGCCGAGGCTTCGTGCATCTTATTGCGATGAAAAGCGAGCGTGCCACAAGCCACGTCGGTTCCAGCCAAAACATCCTTAACTTGTTGAGAGTTAAGAAAACCGTGCAATTTTACGTTCGCAGGAACATTCCCTTCTATATCGCCGGATCCATAACCAACAATGTTAACTGTAATCTCTGGGTATCGTTTTGCGAATTCAATTAACTTGTCTACGCCATGCCAACTCATACCAGGCGTGCCAACCAGAGTCAGTACAGGATGAGCATTTTTGGGGGCAGGCAGAATTTCCACATCGTTCAAGTCCACACCATTGGCAACAACACAAACTGGTTTGTCATGTTTGGGGACGAGAATATCTACCAGCTCATAAGAGGGAGAAACAACCCCCGAAGCAGGTCCAAACGTCAGGTCGCGCGTGAGGCGGTTTATCCAATAGAAAAAGAGACCCTTTTTACGGTATTCATCCACATCATTGGAGTTCGTATCCACCACCACCGGCGAGATCTTATGAATCTCATGCAACGGATAGGAATACAATCCAAAGCGCAGATAAATGATATCCGGCTGGTATTCGCGGACAGACTTCAACATGCGCTTCATACTTAACGCACGGTTTGCTTCACGTTTCAGAAGGTTGGTCTTTGCATCGAATAGAAATTGACGCTCTTCCCGAAATGGGATTTCCGCCGGGGTCAGGCTAAATAAGGTTACTTCATGCCCCTTCTCACGCCACAACGCTATATGTGTACGAATCTTTTTTCCAACTCCGCCGCGCATAATCTCCGGCGCAATGTGAATAGTGACATACGCAATACGCATTACTTAAACCAACTAACAACTTTCTTTGCAAACGGAACCAATTTCAGCATGACTGGCTGGCGCATGAATTGGCCATAAGAGGGATAATCCCAATAACTCTTTTTCGGAGCATTCATGATCGCCGTAAATTCGTTATCGGTTAGCCCAAGTTTTTTGACAACATACTCACGATCTTCCTCTTGCATGGAAGGCGCATAGGTTGGCGACTTGATTTCATCCAAAGCTTGTTCACGCGTCATCTCACCGGAGCAAACCAAGCTGGAGACATGACAGCGGCGTTTATCGTAACCGAATTTCTCCGGCAGAATATAACCTTGGTAAAAACGCGTGTATATAGACTCATAATGTTTGCCACCGTAATAACGCCAACCTAGTTCTTCCTGCAACACGCGCAAGGCTTCTTTTTTGGTGTAATTGACATAATCCAAAATGGGCACACGCTTCTGTGTAATCATTCGGCGGTAATAAGTGAAGAAGCCATAATGCGGAAAAGTCTTTAACGGACGCTTGCCAAATTGCTTTTGCACTTCACGAATATACTTCCAGTCGAAATGCCCCTGCGACCAAGCGCGTGGAAGATGCGTTTCGGTACGAATGTTATTACCAACAATCATATACTTAATCCCCAATTTTTCCGCCATATTGCTCAATGTAGAAAAAATGGCATGATCACTGGGAATCTCAGAATCAGGAGTGGAAGCTTTCAAGAAGGAAACTTGTAAATCTTTGAACTCCTCCCAATCCAGCACTTCAGTGTATAAATCAATACCGAGGCGTTTTAGAGTCTCTTCAATATTCTTAACAGCAAGTTCAGAATCCCAACCATTATCTACATGTATGGCGAGCGGTCGCAGTCCCAATTTTTTTACAAGATACGCCACATAAGTGCTATCCACACCACCGCTGACACCAATGACACAGTCGTATTGTTTTCCTCGTCCGTCGCGGCGAATCTGCTCAACAATCTGTTCAAGTTTTTTCCGCCCTTCTTCACCATCCAACACATGCTCGCGGACCAAGCGGTCGTACGTGTGGCAATGATTACACACACCCTTCTCGTCAAATGTAATTTCAGGGTCACTGGTATCCATCACACAACGGGTACACATTCGATAATCGGTCATTTAGATAAATTCCTTCAATTCTTTCGGGGTCGGGTAACTGATCAACACACCGCGCAACGGACCTTGGAAGACAAAGATACTGCCAGCCGCCGCCGCTGAAGCGTGACCTTGCTTGATGACTTCGGAAACGTGGGACAAATTCCCGGCTCCTCCACAGGCGACGACGGGTACACTCACTGCATCTGCCACCTTGCGGACGAGATCCACATCGTAGCCTTGCATCGTACCATCGCGGTCGATCGAATTGATGAGGATCTCACCCACACCCATTCGTTCCATTTCGATGGCATGTTTCACCGGGTCAAGCCCAGTCTTCTTCTGTCCGCAATGCGTAAGGACTTCATATTTACCAAGCAGCCCCTTTTTCACATCCATCGAAACAACTGCCGCCTGACTGCCCGCATGCTCTGCCACTTCACGCACCAGAGACGGGGTTTCTACAGCAGAGGTATTCATGATCAGCTTTTCAATGCCGATGCTAAGCAGCTTGCGAACATCATCCATTGAGTGGATCCCGCCGCCATACGCCAATGGGATGAACGCCTCACTGGCTATATTCTTCAACAAATCGAACTGCGGACCACGCTTCTCGGGCGTGGCAGTGATGTCCAACAGAACAAGCTCATCCACTTCTTTGTCATTGAAAATGCGCACAATATTGATCGGGTCACCGAGATATTTCGGTTCTTTGAACTTGACCGTTTTGACCAAGCCTTGTCCCTTCAAAAGCAAGGCGGGAATCACTCTCGGTTTTATCATCGGATATTCTCCGCAAAGTTTTTCAACAGGCGCATCCCGAAGCGATGACTTTTCTCAGGGTGAAACTGCGTGCCCATGATATTGCCGCGCCCCAAAATGGAATGGATATTCACACCATATTCGGTTTCGGCAAGCACAGCATCGGTTTCCTTCGCCACTACATGATATGAGTGGACAAAATAAAAGCGTGACTCGGGATCCCAATCTGCCACGAGTGGGTGCTCACGCACGACATGCGCTTCATTCCAACCCATATGCGGAACTTTGAGATGAGCATTTTCACCATCGAACTTAAAGCGGATGGTTTCCGCATCGAACCAACCCAAGCCTGCTTCGCGTCCCTCTTCACTGCCTTTGGTCATGAGTTGGAGTCCCACACACAAGCCGAGTACGGGAATCTTCTTCTCCAAGACAAGTTCGCCTACCACAGGAACCAAACCGGTCTCATGGAATTTTCGCATCGCCGCATCGAATGCACCAACGCCGGGCAGGATCAATTTTTCGGCATCCTTAATCACCGTCGGGTCCGACGAAGCGACAGCTTTTGCGCCAACCTTCTTGAACATGTTGACAATGGAACCGAGGTTTCCAACGCCATAATCTACAACGACGATCATAAAAACTACCTCATGAGGTGACAGTCACTTTTGAAGTGACTGTCACTTTTTTATTGAACATATCCAGCAAAGTCTGTGCCTGCACTAACCGCCATGCTTTATGAATACGTGCCTTGTCATCGGCTTGGAAGGCGGTTTCCAAGTCTGAGTTCACACGCTTGCCGTCCCAAAGGGAAGCCGATCTGAAATCGGCAGAGGCAACAGCGTCTTTGATAAATTGATGTCCGCGCGGAGAGTCCCAGCCTTCATTGAGATTCGGAAAACCCATTTTCTTAGTACGAGTGCGAATCGAATTCGGCAGGATGCCTTTCATCGAGTCGCGCAGAATCCGCTTTGTGTAACCGCCGCCAATTTTATGCGCGGATGGAATGGAGAACGCAAAGGTGACCAAACGCCAATCCATGAAAGGCGAGCGGACTTCGACTCCGTGCGCCATGGAAAGGCGGTCAAAGTCACGCAAATTCATGGGCAGGTGAGTGAAGTGAAAATCAGTATAGAGCGTTTTGAAAAGTTCATCCCGCCCGGCAAGGCGTGGGGCGTCATGCTCCATTGCAGGCGTAGAGAAAGGCTTGGGTTGAGCGACCAGCCACGAGATCCCGTTTGAGGCGGATTTTTTTCCAGTCAAACGGTTTTTGATCGCATTAATGTAAGTATCAAGTCCATGAGTCAGACTCATGCTGTTGCGGATGAGCGCGAGTTCGGCATAACGCATTGGGTTGGCGTCGCGCATCGCGGCGAAGACGTGCCAGGTGTAACCGCCGAGAGCTTCGTCACCGCCGTGACCGTCGATGGTGACGACCACGCCATTCTGACGCTGCATCTTGTGAACGAACCACGGACCGAGATGAATGTCGGAAAGTTCTTCGAACTGGTAAAGAATTTCGTTGAAATGTTCGAGGTACATCTCCGCGTTCATTTCGCAGTAGATCGGGTTGACGCCGGTCTTCTTGATAACTTCATCGGCGTAGTGACGCTCGTCGATAACTTTGCCGGGCCAGGTGCCAATGAACGCCTTCTGCCACTCGTGCGCCATGCGCATCGTCGCATCGCCTGATTTGCGAATGTGGCTCATCGAAGAGAGGACTGAGCTTGAATCCAAGCCACCGCTTAAGGCTGTGCCGATGGGCACGTCACTGCGCATGCGGATACGGCAAGCGTCGAGAAATAATTCGCGGTATTGCGCAACTTGATCTTCGTATTTTTCAGGCGCATTGGGAAGGTGATCGAGCGTATGCCACCAGCGGCGAATTTTCATGTCGCCATCCGCATTGAGTGTGAGGCAATGCCCGCCCAACAATCGTTTGAGTCCTTGAAACAAACAATCTTCCGCACCTTCGACGAGTGTCGCATCTTCAAGCGAGTTGGCAAATACTGTCGGGTTGTATTCAGCACGGAAGTTATCGAGCGCAAGGAAGGCTTTCATCTCCGAAGCAAAAGCAAAACGTTTTCCATCGAAGAGATAGATCATCGGTTTCACGCCGAAACGGTCACGCGAGACGAACAGTTTACGCTCGCGGCTATCCCAAATTGTGCATGCCCACATGCCATTAAGTTTGAATTGAAAATCTTCACCCCACTTATCGTATGCCGCCAACACAACTTCTGTATCTGATTCGGTCTTGAAAAGATAACCGAGGCTTTCGAGTTCTGCGCGCAACTCAACAAAGTTATAGATCTCGCCATTGAAGACGATCCAATAACGTCCGTCCATGTACGACATGGGCTGATCGCCGGTGTTCAAGTCAATGATGGCAAGGCGGCGGTGACCAAAACCCAAATTGGCAGATTCTTCGATGTGAATGTCCCAGCCATCGGGTCCGCGATGCGCGAGTTGATTCGTAAAGCGGATCAACTCTTCGCGGTCCACCGGTCTGCCATCTAGATTCCAAAAGCCTGCAATTCCACACATAAAGTTATCGCTTCCTTATCTCGACCAGTTTTTGGGCAAACGCCTCAAAGTTTGTCGTTTCATTATATCGTTCCTGCCAAACCTCGCAGCTGCCCTTGCGCTTCTCCAACCAGAGTTCGCGATTATCACAGACCAGCAACAGCGCATCCGCAATTTCATCGGGTGTGGGGTTTTCGCTGAGTAAAAATCCGTTCTTCTCGCGGACAACTTCCACGTTGCCACCTACCGCTGTAGCTAGGACAGGGATTCCGCAACTGATGGCTTCCATCATGGCAACGGAGGTTCCCTCTGTGGAACTGACATTAAGAAACACATCTACGGGGTTAGACAGGTAAGTTTGAATTAGTTCATATTGGCTTTGATAACCAGGAAAGGTAGCTTTGGCATTGATCGGGAATTCATCTGCAACCCGTTGAGTATATTGCTCTCGAATTTCTTCCGCGCCGCCAAAGTGAGCCCATTCGATTTTTTGATCGGGTCGTTTTTTCGCGGCAGTGATGACACTTTCAAATAACAAGTCAATGCGTTTGACAGGATGAAAATTGGAACAAGAGACAAAGCGCAACACACCATCATCAGACGGTTTAGAAACTCCACCCGGGTCTTTTACGCCGAGCAGGGCAGCTTCGTATTTCTCTTTAAATTGGGGATATTTTTCCCGCAGGTAATTCGTGCCGATATCTGAATCTGCAAACAAACCATCGATCAATTCAATCGCCCGCGGACGGCAGGGCCAGTTTCCGTAAAGTTCCTCATACAAATCATAACCATGTGTGCGTGAGATAACTCGCAAGGACGGGTATTTCGTCTTTGCCAGTCCAATTCCCATTGCCAGTTCATCGAACCAGAAGGTATTGCAAATTACTTCACTTGCAGAAATATTGTTAGACTTCAGCCAATTTTCAACCCATTTGCGGGTAAGACTGGCGCCAGCGATAAATGAAAAAACTCTTCGTAAATACGCAGGCTTAAGAGAGGAAGGAAAACGATCCTTCAACTCTAGATAAAAATCATTAGATAAAAACGTTAAGGCACTTTCCGAAAGTCGTCTGTTTAGAGTGAAGGATTCAGCAAAACTCGTATCTACTTCTACACCATTTGGGACGGACAATCGATTCCCTTTTGCAATGCGCGGAACGAGAATGACTCGCTCGAACCGCTTGCGGAGAATCTCTACTTCACCTTTGAGAAAGGTCTGCTCAGTTGCGTAATCATAGGGATAGGAATTGGAGAAAAGAAGAACGTTCATTCGTTAATTTTCGTTAGGCAAAAACGCTTCACGATGTTTCGCGAACTCTTCTATGGCACGCTCATAATCATCGTGCCTGCCGATGTCGAGCCAATAGCCATCGAAGTTGAAGACATTGACCTTCTTCCCGTCACGCATCAGTTTCAAGACTAGTTCAGGCAAATCCAGCCGTTCGGATTTGGGAATGTAGTTCAAAATCTCTGGTTCAAATAGATATATGCCCATGCTGACAGAATAATGATAAGTGGGTTTTTCGATGTAATCAGATATCCAGTTATCTTTATCTACCTGGATCACGCCGAGGTCAATTTTGACATCGCGTTGATAGCAAGCAACCGTAGCAAGTGCGCCGCGTTCGCGGTGATAATTGAGCATGGCACTGTAATCGATTGTCGTAAGTAAATCGCCGTTCATCACCAAAAAGGTATCTGTCAAATTTGGGACGAGGGCAATCGGCCCCGCCGTGCCGAGGGGTTGTTCTTCGCGAGAATAATCAATACGAGTTTTGAACTTACTTCCGTCGCCGCAGTATGCCATGAGCAATTCGGCGAGATAACCGGTCGCCAGAGTGATGTCGTCAAAGCCTTTTTTCTGCAGTTGACGAATCACGATCTCAAGGATGGGCATCTCACCGATGGGCATGAGCGGCTTAGGAAGAACGGTTGTGTACGGGGCGAGGCGTGTGCCTTTACCGCCAGCAAGGATGACTGCTCGCATATTACACCGTGTATTGGTCGGGTCGGTAGAGATCGATATGAGCGGAGATCCACTCGATGGTGGCTCGCAAGCCTTCGTCGAGAGAGATGCGGGGTTCCCATCCGATCATGCGTTTGGCTTTTTCGTTCGACGCCCACAACTTCATCACTTCGCTTTTGCCGGGTCGCACGCGCTGCGGGTCTGCCACGATCTTGGGAGTCTTGCCGATGATCTTGAAAATCTTTTCGGCAAGGTCACCGATGCGGATGGTATTGTCGTTGCCGAGATTGATCTCTTCGCCGAGCACGCCTTCAGCTTCGGCAACTTTCACAAACCCGTTGGCGGTATCTTTTGCAAACGTGAAATCGCGCGAAGGCTCAAGACTGCCGAGTTTGACTTCGTCGCGAGTGAGAGCCTGCACAATAATCGTTGGGATAACCGCACGCATTGACTGACCTGGACCAAACGTATTGAACGGGCGCAGCGTAACCACGGGTGTTTCAAACGAACGATAAAAACTTTCAGCGATGCGATCCGCTCCAATCTTGCTAGCAGAGTATGGCGACTGTCCTTGCAAGGGATGCTTCTCATCGATCGGCACATATTGCGCCGTGCCATACACTTCGCTCGTGGAGGTATGCACCACGCGCCGCGTTCCAAAATCACGCGCCGCCATCAACACATTTAGCGTGCCCATTATGTTCACGTCAATCACCTCGCGCGGGTTCACATACGAATACGGGATCGCGATCAACGCACCGAGATGAAAGACCGTATCCACGCCGCGCACAGCATTGCGCACCGCTTCGTTATCGCGCAGGTCACCTTGCATGATCTCCACCTGCGAAAGAACATCCGGCGCGAGCCACTTCAACATGCCGAGGTCATTGCGTGAGTTGTAGCGTACAAATCCGCGCACCTGAGCGCCTTCACGCACCAAATGTTCCACCAAGTGCCTGGCGATAAATCCGCCTGCGCCGGTGACCAAAACTTTTTTACCGTTCCAATTCATTTCAACTCCACTTTCACCCGCTCACGCCAATCGTTGAGCAGGTCTGTTAAAGATTCATTTAGAGAAATGCGCGGATTCCAACCCGCAGCCTTGTGCAACTTCTGGAAACTTCCAACCTGCACAGGCACATCGTTCTTTTGGACTCGCGCCACATCCACCCTAGCCGATAACTGCTTCTTCGACTTGAGCATCATCTCACTCAAGCATCCCTGAATCGCCACAGCGTTCCCCGAACAGACGTTATAGGTCTGCCCAGCTTCGCCTTTTTCTGCGAGCAAGGCAAAAGCACGGGCTGCATCTCGCACATCTACAAAGTCGCGCTTGGCATCAAGGTTACCTGTGACAATTTCAGTCTGATCCGAAATCTCTGCCAGTGCGATCTGACGCGCAAACGCCGAGCAAGCCAGGTCGGGCGATTGACCAGGTCCCAACAGATTGAACATCCTCGCAACAACCACATCCAACCCGAACGCATAATGATACCGCAAAGCCGCTGTCTCCTGCGCAACCTTGCTGACGGCGTATTCCGTTACCGGGCGCAAAGGAGACCGCTCTGTAATCGGTCGCGCGCTCTTGGTCAGCCCATAGACCGCGCTCGAACTTGCCAGCACAACTTTGGGTCGCTTCTCCAATTGCATCACTGCATCAAGCAGATTCAACGTCCCAAACAAATTGGAGGTGTAATACGCCTGCGGGTCTTGTGATTTGATAATGCCCGCAAGGTGGAAAACGGCATCAGGTTGGCAATCCGCTACGGCACGAGTCAGAGCCGCACGGTCAGAGAGGTCACCGACGAAGACATTCTCTCCCGTCGGACGGATGTCGAATCCGAAAACATCCCAGCCCTCGCGAAGGAGTTCTTCACGAAGGTGCCTGCCAACAAAGCCAGAAATGCCAGTGATAAGTGCGCGTTTCATCTAAACCTTTATTAACCACAAAGGGTCCCAAAGGAGCACGAAGGAAAATCGTTTTTAACCTTTGTGACCCTTTGTCTCCTTTGTGGTAAATATCTTTTTAACTCCAGCAAACGTGCCTTTCAAGCCTTTGAGGCTGTGAAAATTCGCAACAAATAAACCGATCAGCGCCCAATAATAAAAGAGCCAACGCCACGAGTCTTTGCGCCAACTCTTGCGGAAGAGATAATCATAATTGACAACGCTCATTTCCGCCCATTGCTGAACTTTGAGCCGGTTCATTGGGCTTTCATTATGGACGAGAGTTGCTGAGGTTTGGTAATAGATTTTATATCCTGCGTCAAGAGTTTGCTTGGAGATATCCACATCCTCCATCAAACCGTAATACGCCAGGGCTTCGTCAAATTTGGCTTTCTCAAAGACCTCGCGCCGAAATGCCATGCAGCAACCGGAGAGACATTCGATGAATCCGCTAGGCTGGTTTTTGCGTGGGTGCGAAGGCATGCCAGAAGGATAGAACTTACCATTGCGGGTTCCAACGATGCCAAAAAAAATGCGGATAAAACCGAAAAAAGCGATCTCAAATCTCATACGCAAAGTCTGAGGTGGGGCGTTGGCGATCTTTCCACCAACCGCACCAATCGTATGATCGACATCGCTGGCAAAAACCTTCTCCACTTCAGCGAGATAGTCTTTTTCTAAATCCACGTCATCATCAAAGAAAAAGAGCAGGTCATTTGCACATTCGCGGATACCTTGATTGCGCTGCAAGGTCAGACCGGGCTGGGTGTGAAAATAACGGACAGGAAAAGGTAACTTAGCCGAAGTGAGATATGCCTCAAGTCTCTTCTCATCCGACGAATCGACGACGATCAATTCATCTGGCAGGCGAGTCTGCGCTGCGACGGATGGGAGAGTCTTTGTGAAATCATCGAAACGGTTGCGAGTGCAAATGATGACAGAAATTTTCATATTAAAGGTGCCTGTCACCCAAAACCTTTTCAAAAATTTCTTTGTGCCGTTCCACGAATTTTTCCAACGAGAACAAGTCCACCGCCCGTTGGCGTGCCGTCTGCGAAAGCTCTTCGTGGCGGGCATAGACTTGCAGAACTGCATCCGCCATCGCTTGCGGATCGGGCAGGTTGATCTTGTTCCAATCATGTTCCACATGGACGCCAATGCCTGCATCCCCGACCAACTCCGGCACGCCGCCGTTATCTAAATGGACAACCGGCATACCCAATGCCATTGCCTCCAAGACCAGTCCCGGTGACGGGTCAGCATATTTGGTATGGAGCAAGAGATGAGCTTGAGAATACAAGGCAGGTGCATCGGTTTGGGCGTAGGTTCCGGTGAAGGTTACATGCTCGGTCAATTTCATGTCGTGCAAAGCTTGCTTTGTCCATGCTTTGGCTTCGTCACGCGGGAGCCAGAGATTGCCGGTGACGATCAGTTTTGCATTTGGTACATCACGATGCAAGGCTTTGAGTGTCTGCAACGCCAACTCAAGGCGATACTTTTCGTATTGGTTGCCGCCTAAAAGCAGGGTCAATGTTTCAGGTTTTGCCGGACAGGCGTCGGGTGAAAAGAGGCGGGTATCCACGGGATTATAGATAACTTCACTGGGCACGTCCGGCGGAGCAATGTATCGTTCCGCGCTGTCTTTACAAAATTGACTTTGGTAAATGATGAAATCCGCGAAGCTGATCACTTGCTTCAGCGAACGATTGGAGACTTCATAATTTGCGCCATCCCAGGCAGGGAAGGCAACGCCGTTCTGGTTAACAATGATCTTCAAACCTTTGCGCTTTGCGGTTTCAAGAATCTTGATCTGCAAAGGATGTGAGACACTGCTGACCGCATACAATACATTCGCCAAAGGAAATTGATGCGGTAGGTTTTCAGCAAGATAGGTGAGTTTTACCGCGCCGCCATGTGCAAATTCACTGCGAAGGGCAGGCGGTTTTGGAAAATTCAAACTCAAATAAGAAACCACAAGACTCGATCCGCTTTTTTGAAGCGCAAGGAGTTGAAGTTGAGCAGGGATGGTCTTCACTGTATCACGCAAATAAAACAACATCCGAAAGAAACCTGGCAAGCGGCTCTTAAGAGAATTGAGAAATTTTCTAAGCATTAACAATTATTCTGAACTAACAAATCCATTCATAAAATCAGCCCACAATGGAGTCTGGCTTACATAACTATTCATTTCAGCAGTAATACGCCCTGCTTGCAACATGGGGGACAATGTATCAGTACCAGAGCTATACACTTTTAAAGCGAATGAAGCAAGAGCCTCTACATCTTCCACTTCAGTCATAAATGCATTTTCACCATGTTTTACCAAATCCATCGCCTGCCCTACTCGAGTGGTAACTAAAGGTACACCGCTCGCCATGCTTTCAAGAATAGCCTTAGGTCCGCCTTCCTGACGTGAAGCAACAATATAAAGATCAAGCGCCTGGAAAAGTTTGGCAACATCCGGATAGGATTTCAAATACACATGGGTATATGGGATACGAGCTTCATCTAATTCCCTTTTTACAAAACCACGAGCAGGACCGGAAAGCAAAACATGAAGTTCCGGAATATCTTTCTTCAACAGTTTCAATGTATCCACAAAGACATCAGGTCCTTTAATTAATTTTGGATCCATACCATCTCCCCAACCCACGCCATCTTTTTGAAAAGACCCAATCACAAATGCAGATTGCGGAATGCCAAGCTCAGCACGCGCAATATTTTTTTGTTCTACTGTACGAAACGGAAAAAAATTAGTATTAATCCCAATCGGAATAAGAAACACTTTTGATGGATCAATGCCTGTTTCAAGCGTAACACTTTTCATCTCCATATGTGAGACTTGAACGCGTGAAATTTTTTCGTGGTTTTTGCGTAATGAGTTATAGAATTTATCGAACAGCATGTCGCCTGTATTGGGCAGACCATGAAAGTAAGCAAATCCAATACGATGCGGTAAAAATCTGAACCAGTCATCATTTGCTAAAACAAAATGATTCGAAAAAAAGATAGATTGCGGCTGTCGGGTATGTTTCCAGAGCGGCTTTATCACTGGTATATCTAATACATCACAAATAGCTTTCAGCTCGCGCATTTCCCAATCCAGCACCCAGCCTGCATCATCACCATACAGAAGCAAACGCGAATACGGCTTCCAATTCCATGAAGCCGCCTTGATCATATTTTTTCCAATACTCTGTACCAGGGCTTTCATGAGATCAATTCCAACACTTTCAAATATTGTTCACTCACTTCTTTGATAGAAGGAACCGAGATACGGGACTGAAAGGCTTCATACTGACCAATAAGCAGATCAAGCAAATCTGGAATCTGCTCCGCCGCTTCAAACCCCACTCCGGCCTGTTTCACTATCTCAGGGTGACCGCCACTCTGCAAATAAATTGCAGGAAGCCCGCAGGTCAACGCTTCAATCAATGAATTAGAGCATGGATCATTTTTACTAGCGGTGATGTAGATATCGTGTTCGCGGAACAATTCAGCCATTCGATATGAGTCGACAGCCGGAAGCATACGAATATTCTTGAAAATCACCGGGCTGCGCCCCACAAAAGTCATTTCGAAACGATCCCAATCCAAGTGCTCATCCAGCCACTGATAGACCAACGCACCTTTATTGAGATTATCCGACCAACTCGCAGCGATCAGACGAGTCTTCCGGTTTTGTGAAAACTCCACATGATCGCGCGAATAAAATATCTCCGGGTCAGCGGCATTAAGAATGATCGTTGGACTCTTAAATTCCATGCCGAGCAAACGGTGCTTTTCTAGACTGTATTGCGACTGAAAAATAGTCTTATCGGCAAATTTCAAATTCACCTCATGAATATTTTTATCCACGCCATCATCACGTCCACGATAAACATCAATTGGACCATCTACACGGTGAATGTACAATACAGACGTACGACGAGTGATTAACAAGCGTGATTCATGAAAGTTAAACGAATTCAACAGGCAGGCTTGTGTAGTACGGGAAATCTGGTTGTTCTCCACTCGCAAACCTTTTGCCTCTGCCTGTTTCCAAAACGCACGCAGGAACTGATGTCCACCACCGGTGGGAGGCGGCTCAAATTCATGGAAGATGGATAGGTCTGCATTTGAGAATTGAGAAGTCACAATTGCAGAAACATTCTTTCCAAGATTCATTATATTTCGTAGTACCAATTTCTTATTTTGTCTCAAACTAGTCGCCTGTCCTAGGAAAAAATACGGAAACATCTTTTTCGACAATAGGTCCACGTCGATATTTTTGATTCTTCCAATCTTTTTTAGTGAATTGCGCAAAACGGACATTCAGCGCAGTAACGAATTTACGAAGAAAATTTTTTTCGTTAGCAACCCTTAAAAGTTCATCGGGGTTGAGACGGGTTTGCACCAAACGTAGTTTATCCAAGGAACTTCTTGTCAAAAAAGAAGCATGCACATAACGAAAATAAGAGTGTTCCCAATCTAGTTCTTGATGCAAGTAACGTCGCAAGTTAGAATTGTATCCAGGCTTAAATTGAATATCTTCGCCATGCAAACGTTCACCTGTGGATCCTTTCCAATCCGTGATCATAGAAAAATTAAATAAACGAGCACCTGCTCGAGAGGGTGGCGCAAGATATCCCCATGCCTTTTGGGCTTTCATATCCAGTTTTATGCAATTTAAGGTGTTCGCAAAAATATTCCAATCTTTTGAAAATTCATTATTCAAAAGTCGCGCTCTCATCTCACTTAACCCTACAGGGTCAAATATTTCATCACCATCTACTGCAAATATCCATGTATTAGTACCATAATAAGGCGCTATTGCTTCAGAAGATTCTGAAAGGTGCGAAATACGCCGCAGATCAATCTTCGAAAACTTGGATGCTAACTGTGAGCAAATTTCGAAAGTTTTATCTTTAGATTGATGATCAGTAATAATTATTTTGTCGCAAAACCCTATTATGTTACGAACAGCACAATCAACATAGATATCTTCGTTGCGAACAAGCATTATTGCCACAATTTGATCATTATGCATACCTAATCCCTCAGATTGAGTTTAGTATAATTTAATATCCAAAAGTTTTGAAAAAGTTAGACTATTCAAAGTGCTTTTAAATATTTTTATTAGTGAGTTAATAACAACTATATCAAAGCACATAATGTTCACGTGAAAAATAAAATTTACACATATATCCCTTAATACCTCAAAAAGAATAAAAAAGATTAAGAATATCTTGAAAAATAATTTGTCAAATAGTGATTCTTGAAGTTGTTATATTAATAAAGGAGTTAATCCATGATAATACGGATGATAAATCAATAAAAATAAAAAAAGTAGATTACTATTCAATACAGGAGGATGGTTATATAAATAGAATACAACACATAGAATAACATCAATAAACCTAAAATCGAAACAAGGTTTGAAGTAAGATCTCTTTGTTGATCCTTGTTTTGCAACAAAAGAGACAAAATCAATATATTTATTCTCACTTTTCATTCATCTTTTGCTTTCTATTTAGGTTAACAAATACACTACTATTAACGTATAGCTTTCAAAAAATAGCCAGTAGTGAATTTCTGAAAAGAATCAGCATCAGATCCAATCTTTGAAATATCCGCATAGATTAGCCATCTCGAAATCCATTTCATACACCAACGTAAAAGTTTGTGAATATTTTTTTTCTCATTTAACTCCATAACGCCAAGTTCAACTAGCAAACCTAACACACCGGCATACCCCCCCATTCGATACACTTCTACTGTTTTAAATTCGCGAAACAGATAACGAAGTCCGTCCTCAGTAAACCTTTGAAAGTCATGAGGGTCTGCATGTACAGGGTAGAAAAATGGAGTAGATACAAAAACTATCCCATCATCTAAAAGGATCCGATGAATTTCATCCACACAAGTTTGTGGATTCTGGATATGTTCTAGAACCTCAGTGCATAATATACAATTCACACTATTGGATAGCATAGGTACGCATGTAACATCAGCAAAGATGTTAGGGCGCGTGGATAGGTCAAGATTGAGATACCACCATGCCTGAGCTTCTTGTTCTGGTGGTTGAAAAGAGCCACGTTTGTTCTCACGTTTACCACCAAGATCAAGGACGATACCGCGCATTTCATCTGCAAATGCGTTGAGGCATGTATCAAGCCACAGACGGCGGTATGTAACATAATTCTTTTTCCAGTAACTAGAGCTTTGAGGATGGATAATTTTCATACTAAATTCTACTCTTTATCATATTCATCAAACGTTCGCCAGACTTTCCATCAAGTTCACCGCATTCGGATTTAGCGTAGATACGGCGGGCTTCACGTTCGAGAGATCTGTCACTAAGATAGGCTTCAATCGCGTCGAAGATTTCTTTTTCATTTTTTGCCACACGCGCCGCCGCCAACCGCAACGGGCGGCGGTTATGAGTTTGCCTTTGAAGAAACCCGGTCGTTACGCTGAAACGTAAACCGAATATATATGGGTCGAAACCAACGTGAATGGTAGGCAGATCACAGATCGCAGCTTCGAGACCAATCGTAGAAAAATAATTGACCATCACATCGCTGTAACGAAGCAGGTAGTTCAATTCATCGGGACCTTCATCGAAGGCAAGATCAACACGAAACTCAGCAGTACGGTCGCCACTGGCATCAATAGAGCCGGGGTTGGAAATGTAGGCACCTGCTTGTTTGAAGAGTTTCTCCAAAACCGTCCATGCAGGAGAACCTAGCAACTTGGGATGCGGATACGGGCGGACAATGAAGTTGAACGGTTCGCGCCATACCTTATCCTTCTGCTCCACGAAGACGTGATAAATATCAAAATAGTGATTGATGTTGACGCCGCCCGCAAATAGAATGGTCTTTTTCACCGGGTCGAGGTGGATAGAACGCAGAAATTCCTCGCGGCTTTTTGGTAGGGGCATCATGAAACGGTCATATTGCACAGGACCTGTGATCTCTATTTTATTGGCGGGATAACCATGCAATTTAATCGCTTCGTCCGCCATTTGTTTGCTCCACACCGCAAGGCAAGCAGGGTGAAATCCGCGATAGCCCATGTTGACAATGTTGTCGTAGTTGGTGATCGCGGCGAAGGCGGGCAGCCCCATGCGTTGGGCTTCACGCGCGAAGTTACCTTCGTTCCAAAACCCGAAGTTACCCATGCCAGGTGTCAACACACATGAGATGTTTTGCTCTTTGAATTTTTCATCATGGGCATGAGTAGCATAAAGTTGCTTCTCAAGCCATGTGAGAAAACGTCCCATGCCCGGCGTACGCCGCACAAAGTTGACAAATGCCATCTGACCAGACATGCCCAGCAAGGTGGCATCGAACAACTTGCTTTCGATGGTTTCGCGGAAACGCAGGTCGGTTGTGCCGGTGACGACCACAAAACGACGCAGCATTCGCAGTTGTTGCAGTAAAAAATGTTTTTGATATTGTGCGTCGTACTGCTCAACCTTTAATTCAAAATATTGACTGGGGTCGAAATCGAAAGAACGAAAATAATATGGGCTAAGAAAATACAACGGCTTGAACCCGCCATCCGTCAAACGCTGACGGAAGGACGGTTGATGGAAGGCGCGTGCCGCCATCTTGCCGTGCAGGGGAATTCCGATCTTTATTTCAGACATTCATTAACCACAATACTTAATCAAACGTTTGGAAAGCGACAGCCCATCCAGTTCGTGAAATGCCAATGCTTGTTGCGGCGTGCCACAAGCAGGATACCCTTCAACTGCAAACTTGATCATCTGTTTTCCATTCATCAAACCATGCTCTGCACATGCCGTGAGAATGTTATCCATCAAACCGCCAGCAGGGTGATGATCTTCGAGCATGAAAATATTGGAATACGGCTTGAGGACTTCGGTGAGCCACTTCACATCCACACGATTGAGCCAGGGCATATTGATGATGCTCAAACCGAATCCGCGCTCGGCGAGGAGTTCACTGGCAAGGAGCGCTTCGTGCAGCATGACGGGACCATACGCGAACATGACCGCATCTTTCCCCGCCGTGAGTTGACAGCCCACCCCAGGCTTGAACTCATACCCAGCCGGTAGCGCGATCCGGCGCGGACTGGGTCCGATGATAAGGCGCAACGCAACCACATCATCGGTTTTATTCACGGCGTAATCCATCACCATGCGAGTTTCTTCGGCGCTGCACGGTTGCAGGATGGTGCAATTCGGCAAGGCAGAGAAAAGGGAAATATCGCGCAGAGATTGATGCGATTTGCCTGGACCAGCTGGAATTAAACCCGCATAATGCAAGGCATAAATGATCTTGGACTTTTCGCCCGCCGCATTATAGATCTGCTCGTTGGCGCGGGAGGCGAGGAAACTAGCGAAGGAATTGACGACAGGCAGGAGTCCCTGACGGGCAAGACCTGCCGCCATGGAAACCATATCCTGTTCGGCGATTCCGTTTTCGATGAAGCGGTCGGGATAGGTGTATTCAAAGTCGCGGACTTTGCAATCAGAGGAGAGATCCGCATCGAGCACGATAATGTCTTTGTGTTTGGCGGCAAGTTCCACCAAGGCTTGACCATAGGCACGCGAGACGAATTCATCTGTCGGCTTGACGGAGAGGCGATCCAACGCTGCCTGGCTGAGAGGTTCACCTTCAAGCATGGACGGACTCGCGGTTTTCACTTCCGGCTCAACGGGAGTCAAATGCAACGGGTCTAGCGACACAGCTTTGAGGTCCGCATTGATGCGCTGAATCAGTTCAGAGAAACCTGACTCGAAGGCTGCATCATCCGGCGCACCCGAATGCCAGGGATAGAGACCTTTTCCAATTTCAAGTGCGGCGGGGTGCTCCATGAAAGAGATGCCGCGACCCTTGATGGTATCGGCGATGATGATCTGCGGCTTGCCTTTGACTTGTTTCGCTTCGGCAAGCGCCTTTTCGATGGCACGGAAATCATGACCATCGATGCGAATGACATGCCAGCCAAACGCGGTGAACTTTTCGACAAGATTACGAAGATCGATGATCTCGGCAACAGGTTTATCGGATTGCACTTTGTTGTCGTCAACGATGACGGTGAGGTTATCAACCTTGTGATGCGCGGTGACATGCAGGGCTTCGTAGTTCTGACCTTCCTGCAACTCACCGTCGCCAGTCATCACAAAGACATGCCCGCCATTGTTGTTGTACTTCTTCGCCCACGCCATGCCACGCCCCTTCGAGATGCCCATGCCGAGCGAACCCGAGTTGGCTTCCATGCCGCGATTGCCGATATCAGGATGACCGTTCAACCCATTGAGACGGCGCAGTGACATGAGCATGTGGTCGGGAATTTCACCAAGCGAATGCAGCACGGCATACAAGCCCGGCACATCATGTCCCTTCGACGAAAAATAAATATCGCGGTCAGGGCTGTCGAAGCCAACCTTGAGCGTGTTCATCTCTTCGTAATACATCCACACCACAATGTCCATCGCGCTGAAGCTCGAGCCGAGATGACCCGACCCCGCGCGCTTCACTTCGGTAAGCGTGTTGGCGCGGCACATATCCGCAATGATCTGAAGTTTCTTGTATTTGTCGGCGGATGAATTACGCACACGCTTGAATTCTTCCACGGGAATCAATTTCAGTTCGACCATGTTTTCCTCATTCATTTATATGTCATGCTGAGCGATAGCGAAGCATCTCTACGATTATCTCAGAGACCCTTCGCTGCCGCTCAGGGTGACACAATTAGTTTTTTTCTACCTTTGGCAGTTGCGCCTCTCCACTTGCAACGAGACGTTCCGCCAGATCCCAATCGTAAGGATGATTGACATCAAAACCTTCATAGCCTTCCGAAACGAACGGCATGACCACTTCGCCTGCGATCGTACGTCCATTAAAGACCACATGTGACCATGCAATTTCAAGGCTGGCATTCTGCGAATAGACTTCAGGAAGTCCCTGATATGGTGTGCTATGCCAGGGCTGTTCCTTCGGTCCGAACGGGAGCAAAGGCATCATACGCTTGCCGCGAATCACCCACATCTTGCCGGGGTGTTCCTTGACTTTCTCGACTGCGCGGAGCGAGTCTACACCTTCTTCGGCTTTGAAGGCATTCCACGCCCGCTGAATGGTGCTCGGCAAACGGAAGGGACTGGTCGGGCGCAGAATACTAAAGCAATCATAATCGCGTCCCATCTCCTTCAATTTGTGAAGCGTGAAGTCCAACCATTCGATGTCGAGCGCAAGATCACCCGAAATTTCAGCCGGGCGCAAGAAGGGAACTTCTGCACCATATTGCCGAGCAATCTCAGCATATTCTTCCGAGTCCGTCGAGACGAGAATATCTGCGAAGACTCCGCTCTGCTTGGCTGCGCTAATCGTGTACGCGATCAGCGGATGCCCTGCCAGTGGACGGATATTTTTTCCCTGCACGCGTTTCGAACCGGCGCGCGCAGGAATCAAAGCGATTATCGAAGGATTCTCTTTACTCATACCTGCGTCGGGTCGATGTTGATATAAACATCTTTCAATTCAGAATAAATGTTGAGCGCCTCGGTGCCCGGCTCACGTGAACCGTTGCCCGAAAGTTTTCGCCCGCCGAAAGGCATGTGCGGCTCAGAGCCATGCGTCCCGGCATTGACAACTGCCACACCCGTTTGAACCTTATCGTAGAAACGTGTAGCACGGTGGATGCTCTTGGTGTGAATACTGGCGGTCAGACCATAAGGCGTATCGTTTGCCATTTGAAGCGCGTGCTCAAAATCTTTTACTTTGAACAACAACGCCACGGGACCAAATAACTCGCATTCGGAAATCTCGTCATGCGGGTCAACATTTTCAATGAGTGTCGGCGCCATGTAATAGCCATCTTTATACTCAGCATCAGTCATGCGTTCACCGCCGCATAAAATGATCGCACCATTCTTTTTGGCTTTCTCAACGGCAGAGACCATGCCAAGCAATTGTCCTTCATTGATGACCGCGCCAAAGTCGCAATCGTCCGCCGTGCCCACTTTCAACTTTCCAGCTTTCTCTACTAATAAATCACGGAACTTTTCATACACCGATTCAAAAACGATGATACGGCTCGTCGAAGCACAGCGTTGTCCCGCATTGCTAAATGCAGAAAGCAGTACCCACTTGGCGGCGTTCTCCAAATCGGCGTCGTCACACACCACCAGCGGATTCTTCCCGCCCAGTTCCAGCGAGATGCGCGCGAAGCGTTCCGCCGCAACACGGTTGATGATACGTCCCACTTCAGTTGAGCCGGTGAAACTGATCACGCCCACATCATTGTGTACAACCAATGGCGCGCCCGCTTCTTCGCCAAATCCCTGCATGATGCTCAGCACGCCATCGGGCAAGCCCGCTTCTTTTGCGATCTGTCCGAAAATCCATGCCGTGGCAGGTGTATCTTCGGCGGCTTTCAAAATGGCGGCATTGCCACAAATGAGTGCCGGAAAAACCTTCCACGCCACATTCGCGATCGGCGTGTTCGCAGCGATGATGAGTCCCGCCACACCGATGGGCTGACGGATGGTCATCGCATACTTGTTCGCCATGCCGCTCGTGGTGGTGCGGCCATACAGACGTTGACCTTCGCTGGCGTAGAACAATCCACATTGGATCGCTCCGCCTGTTTCGCCCAACGCCTCTTTCATCGACTTTCCAGTTTCGGCGGCGACAATGGCAGCGATCTCACTCTGACGGTTTTGCATCCCCACCACGATCTTGTGCAGGATCATGCCGCGTTGCACCGCAGGCGTATCCGCCCAGGCAGGCTGGGCTTTCTTTGCTGTTTCGATGGCTTGGATAATATCCGCTTGTCTTGAACGAGCCACTTTGAAGAGGACTTGTCCGTTCGCGGGGTTGAGTTTATCAAACCACTCATTAGCCTGAGCAGGTTGTTCTGTTGTGCCGATCCAGTTTGGGATTTGGTTTGGGAGCATGTGTACCTTGAAACATCACGTAGGTCACACTTGAAGTGTGACCTACAAAGTCATCACTTCAAATTCTCGAAGGCAAAATTGTCATCTGCAAGCAAATTTTTGGTGAGAGTCTTGCCGATGACATTATCCAACTCATACGGCGGGATGCCGTCGCTAGGAGATTTGATGGCAATATCTTCACGTGTCAGAACCTGACCCGCTTTAAGGTCACGCGCCGCAACAAGTTTCTTGCCCATTTTGTGGATGGGATTCACTTCACTGGGGTAAATGCGTTTCTCGCCATCGCCCATTGCAACTTTCACCCGGCGCAGATCGCGGACAAGTTTGCGCATGCCAATCGGTTCAAGCGAGAAAGCATGGTCGGTACCTTTCCAAGTGTGGTTAAGTGTGAAATGTTGTTCTACCATGCGTGAGCCAAGCACAAATGCCGCCAACGCCATGGCAATTCCATTTTCATGGTCAGACAAGCCGACCACAACATCAGGGAACTTCTCGCGATAGGTGGTAATAACGCGCAAATTCAGGTCTTGTGGCTCAGCGGGGTAAGATGCTGTGCATTGCAAGATTGCCAACTGTTTATTGATGGGCATAATCGCGTCATACGCACGCTGAACATCTTCCATCAAACCGCCGCCAGTGCTAATGATCATCGGTTTACCGATCTTGGCAACATGTTTGAGCAGCGGCGTGTTCTTCAAATCACCTGAAGCGATCTTGTAAAGAGGCATATCGAGTTCCGCAAGAAAGTCGGCGCTTTTCATGTCAAACGCGGTAGCGAACATGGTCAAACCGATCTCATCGGCATACTTTTTCAGTTCAACATATTCTTTTTTACCAAATTCCAATGCCTCACGGTGTTCACCATATGTGGCGCCGAAACTGTTTTCGTTGTCATATGGTTTGTCGTATGCGGCTTTGGTCAGTAGAGACTTGTTATCTCGCTTCTGTAATTTAACTGCATCCACACCGCATTCTTTGGCTGCTTTGAACATCTCTTTCGCTTTTTGCAGATCTCCCTGATGATTGTTACCGATCTCAGCGATGACAAAGCAATCGCTATTGTCGGAAATAGTGATATCGTTGATAACAAGGTTTCTGGTCATTTTATCCAATCCTTAGAGTTTTACTAGAATATACTGTCCACTGAGTAGTGCTGTTCCAAAATAATTCTTATTCACAGATAAAAATTCATTCGCTGCCCGTTCAATACCTGGGCAGGTTTCGAATCCGTAATCATCCAATAAAATCACACCGCCATGAACCATTCTGTCGTTAAAGAACTGCAGGGCAAACAAAGTAGGTTCATAAATATCCATATCAAGATGTACAAAATGCATGAATGCATCCTTCAACACATGCGCAGTATCCTGAATTCGACCTTTATACACTTCAACATTCTCAAACTTGCTTAGATATGCTTTGACAGATTCAAAGCTTGTATCGCTGAACATGTTTGGCATATGTGAAGTTTCAACTGATTTGTTAATATCCTCTGCCGCATGACCTTCAAAAGTATCAAAGCAAAAATGGCGAATTGGCATCTCCATTTGTCTTGCAAGGGAAGCGATGAAATAGCTGGTCCCCCCCTTGTAAACACCAACTTCTGCCGTATATAAGATTTCATCACTTTTTTTCATACGGATATGCCAATTAAACAATATATGAAAAACTGTAAACAGCCGGTCATAATAAAGCGAAACGCGCTTATCTCGAATCACCTGCCCGGCAATCTCACCAAAGATCGGTTGGGTTCTAATATCCAATTGTTTATGAGCAGATTTTCCAAAGTAATCTGGGACATAATGCCTGCCATCTTTTTTAACAAAAACCGTCAGACCAAATACCTGAAGCACAAATTCCAAAAAAGTGAGGATTCTATTCTTAATACCAGCAGAAATTTTCATTTACCGATCCTTTGAAGCACCAATACTCAACAAGTCCTTTTCAAGCAATCCACCCTCCCACTGGAAAAGCGGACGAACGACACCTGCAAAGTTTTGAGCATAATCACCACGTGCAGATGGTCCAGTCATAGAATCATAAACCTGGAACGCAATTGCATCTCGCAGAGAAACATAATGTATTTTTGCGCCAGAAGATGCAAAAATCGAGACGCTAATAATGTACTCGCCCTCCGCCAACAAATGCGGGGGAACCGTAATACTTGAAAAATAGCGTCCACGCTGCAATCGGACTTCTTCAGAAGGTTCCATCGCAGCAAACGCATAAATGCCCTGGGTATTAAAACCGAATGTACAGCGAAACTTCAACCCTGGTGTATTGACCTGATATTCAATTCGCAATACAAGCTTCTCATGAACATCAACCACCGAAACCAGGTTCCCATCCTCGCCAATAAGCTGCACAGACAGCAGACGAAGGTCATCCGTCCCTGGCGCATTTTCAAGATCCCAAACCCGATTACTGCTTTCACCGCCTGCCACAGACAAATACTTTGCAGTAATCTCAGTTGCTGCTCCATCTGCTACCAACTGCCCTTTGTCTAACAGGACTGCACGTGTACACAAGCGATTGATCGCCGCCATATTATGGCTAACAAATAAGATCGTCCGCCCCTGACTTGCATTCTCGCTCATCTTTCCAAGACACCGTCGTTGAAAAGCTGCATCCCCCACGGCAAGGACTTCATCAACCACCATAATCTCCGGATCCAAATGAGCCGCAACAGCAAAAGCCAAACGTACATACATACCGCTAGAATAACGCTTAACCGGCGTATCTACGAATTTTTCCACTTCAGCAAAGGAAACAATCTCATCAAACTTTTTGGCGATCTCACCCCGTGTCATACCGAGGATGGCGCCATTTAAGTAAATGTTCTCTCTACCAGTAAGCTCGGGATGAAAACCGGTTCCGACTTCGAGAAGGCTGGCAATACGTCCCTGGACCTTAATCAACCCGGAAGTGGGGGCGGTTACCTTTGAAAGAATCTTAAGCAGAGTGCTCTTACCTGCACCATTACGACCGATTACACCCAACGCCTGTCCTTCCTCCACATCAAAACTTACGCCTTTCAAAGCCCATAGAAGACCATCCGCTCGATTGCCATGATCTGCCTGACCAATTTTCATAAGCGGATCAGGAAGTCCTCGCATCCGCGCCCACCAGCGATTAATATCCTCATACAAGGTGCGATTCCCAATCGCGCCAAGACGATATTGTTTATGAACATTTTCAATAGAGATCGACTTTGTCATACAGTATCCATAAAAGTTGTTTCAATACGATTGAACAACAAGATTCCAATTATCAAGACAACGAACATAAAAACAGTGCTATAAAGTAAGGAAGACAGATTAAGGCTGCCAGATCCCAGAAATGAATAGCGGAATCCTTCGACAATAGGCGTAAGCGGGTTTGCAAGAATAAAGATTTTGTATTTCTCAGGAATGGAAGATAACGGATAAATAATAGGTGTCGCGTACATCACAAGCTGAATAGCAAAACGCACAAAAAATTGCAGGTCGCGGTATCGTGTCGTCAATGCAGAGACAATAATGCCAAATCCAAGCCCCAACCCTGCCATAATCAAGATATAAACAGGCAGTAACAACACACTCCAATTGGGAGTAACAACGCCTGCAATGAGCCAGTAATAGAGCATGAATACGATAAATAAACCAAACTGAATGGCAAAGGTGATCAAATTCGAGATCAATATAGAAATCGGCACTGCCAAACGCGGGAAATATACTTTCCCAAACAGGTTTGCATTCGTAATGAATGTAACAGAGGTCTTGTTAAAGCACTCTGAAAAGTATGCCCAGATCACAGACCCTGAAAGATAAAACAAGAAATCCGGCAATTTATCCGTAGACAGGGCAGCAATACGTCCAAAAATCACTGTAAACGTCAATGTAGTTAGAAGAGGTTGGATCAAATACCATAACGGACCCAAGATAGTCTGTTTGTAAACAGCTACAAAATCTCTCCACACAAAAAGCATGATTAAATCTCTGGCACGCCAAAGATCACCGAGGCGCCAATCAAACCAGGTGCGTTGGGGCTTAATTAAATCCGTCCATTTTTGATCCTGGGATAATTCGCTCATCCTATATCCTTCCTCAAAACACCAAGAAATATTTCTGCCACATGGTGTACCTGTTCATCGGTCATGGCAGGATACATGGGCAAAGAGAGCGTAGTCTCTGCCACTTGCTCAGAAGAAGGGAAATCACCTTTTTCGTATTCTAGAAATTGGTAAGCAGGTTGAATATGCAGTGGAATCGGGTAATGAATGCCGGTCTCGATTCCCTTTTCTTTTAATTTCTTCTGTACTTCATCTCGGTTTGAAACATTAATGGCATAGTGATGCCAGACCGAACCAAAATCCTTATCAATTACGGGCAACTGAGCGCCGCAATTCTTAAGTAATTCGTTGTAACTCAGGGCTATTTCATTACGGCGGCGATTCCAACCTTCGAGATATGGAAGTTTTGCATGAAGGATCGCAGCCTGCAAAGCATCAATTCGCCAGTTAAAACTTACAACTTGATGTTCATACTTACTAGTACGTCCATGATCTCGTAACAGCCTAGCTTTCTTTGCCAACTCGGCATTATTCGTTGTAATTGCACCAGCATCACCATATGCGCCAAGGTTTTTGCCTGGATAAAAAGAAAAACAAGCCATGTCAGCAAGTGTTCCCACACGGCGACCTTTGTATTCTGCACCCTGAGCTTGAGCAGCATCTTCGATGACGCGCAGATTAAACCGTCGGGCAATTTCAAGAATCGGGTCGATATCCACAGGATACCCGTGGATATGAACCGGAAGAATCACTTTCGTCTTCGGTGTGATAGCTGCTTCGATCAGATCTGGATCGATATTATGAGTGCGTAAGTCAATATCCACAAATACAGGTTTTGCGCCACACAATGAAATTGCCTCAGACGTTGCAATAAAGGTCATTGGAGTCGTAATGACTTCGTCACCTGCCTCAATACCACAGGTCTTCAAGGCAAGATACAAAGCATCTGTTCCAGAACCGACACCGATGGCATGTTCTACATGGCAGAATGCAGCAAAATCTTTTTCAAAGTTTGTGACTTCATCCCCTAAAATAAAACGGGCACTTTCGACCACACGTTGTATGGATGCATCAACCGATTCTTTAATCTCGGCATACTCGGCACGCAGGTCCAACAATGGAATTTTTTCAGTCATGAAATCTCCTACTGATAATCAGGAATGTTCGTAATGTGATTGACCAACCGGGATGGATTCCCGACTACTACACCATTTTCTTCAACGTCATGTGTAACCACTGCGCCAGAACCAACCAATGCATTTCGTCCGATTCTTATCCCAGGCAACAAAACCGCGCCTGCTCCAATCTTCGCGCCTCTTTCTATAATTGCACCAGCCAAGTTTTCCTTAACATTTTTGGAACGTGGGTACATGGCATTGGTCATCACCACCGCCGGACCGATCCAACATTCGTCTTCAAGAATACAATATTCTGGAATAAATACATTCGAATGGATTCGCACACCATTTCCAATGACAACATGGTGCTCGATAATTGAATGAGTACCAACACTAACGTTATCACCAATTGTATTTAACTCACGGATCATCACTCCATGACCAGTTTGGAAATTACTGCCAATACGATTACCACAATAAAGGATGGAATGCGAACGAATTACTGCGTTGTCTCCAATACTCGTTTCTACATTTTCACTTCCTAAAAAAGGTTGGCCAACTACACAAAAGGGATCAAGGTGATAAATACCTTCCCAAATAATGTTAGGATAGATAATTGAATTTTCAAAGGCACTATTCATTTATTTTTTATTCCTCTCAAATATTTTGATGCCTTCAAATTCACGGACTAGATGATAACCAAGCATTTCATTTTCCATCTGTTCATAAAAATCATGCATTGCCATATAAATGCCTGCTCCGGCAGTAAAAGAATCAGCAAGGCTTGGATTAAGATAAATATCCCGAATACTGCGGTTTATAACTACCACTCTTGGGTTGAAGTCCAAAAGTACTTGCAGATCCATCCCATAACTACCCTGTACACGGGTGAATTTTGGGGGAATATAGGAATAACGATCATATAGAATACGAGTTTCAGATGGGTAGTTTGCCTCAAGCCAATGTCCTGCCTCGATAGCAGAATCATCCACTTCTCTAATGACCATTGTCTCTATCAATGTCTTATGATTTGCAATACTTTTTGAAATTTCAAACCCTTCGAGCCCGATAAAAACAAGCAACAAAACGCAGAAAACTAATTTTGTTGAATCCTTCTTCCAAGTCCAGTAAAGTGAATCTGCAATAAATTGTGAGGTAAGTATAAAAGCGGGAGCAATAATAACCATTAAATAACGATCTTCTCGAAGATTAACGTTTATAAGAGCATACGAAAAGTAGAACAGAACCCAAGACCAAAGCAATCCTTTAATAGAAAGAATTACATGCAAACGGCTTTTCCACAATTCGACAAAAAACGAAACAAAGGCAGACCCAAGAAACAAACTATTTGTCATACCAAGCACAGCAGGCGAACTGAGTATGCCAAACCATTCATAGAAGTTGTTATTTGTTGCAAAAATGTACCCAGAACGCGTAACCCTCATTTGTAAAGAGAGACCATCAAAGATCTGCCCACCCACGAGAAGACTAGGTGAGGTTACAACAAAAGTAGCAAAGAATAAAAGCCCTGTTGCTACACCAAATTTTACCCATGGCTTAACACTGGAAGGGCTAAATGAAAGTCTTTCTCCTTCTTTTTGGTTCAGGAAAAGAAAATAAAAAAGCCAGATAATGGGCATCAAGAATGCCCCAACATACTTTGTAGAAAAAGACATTCCTGCAAAAACTGAAGCAAGGAGAAGCCATTCTTTTTTCCTTAAAAAAATAGACTCACAACAAGCAAATAAACAAGCAACAACCATTAAAACTTGCAATGTATCAGGGTGTATCTTTATAGACCAATAGTTAAAGGTCGTGGGTATTACCATTAGGAGCAGTGCGCTTACCCAGGCAGTTAATTTATTGAAATATCTTCTTGCAATGCCAAAAGTAAGAAGCACTGTCAAGGCTGAGGATATCAATGACACATAGCGCATGGTTAAAATAACAAATTGATCTGAAACAGTTCCAAAATAATCTTTTATAAATAGTGGGATCAAAGCAATATTAAAATAAAAATGTCCGTAAACAGACCAATCGATATATAACGTTTGCTCAACCAAAGCCTCATTCGTTACAGAAAACAACTGATATTCATCTGTTTCAAATCGATCAACCAAACGCCCGTTTGTTGATGCAGAATAAATGGCATCTTTTGAAAGCCAAAAGTAATAACCGCACACTAAGAGAATCAAAAAGAGCCATTCGCCTGCTATTATTTTCTGTTTGGATCCGTGATTAAGAAATGAGGACATCAATAGCATCCTTTAATACTTAATAAAAACCTCTTGCGAAGTTTTTGATGATTCATACATTGCACTAACCAAAGTCAATGATTTACGTCCTTCCACTCCATTTGTTTGTGGCTCGCGATCGTTCTCAATGGCGGCAATCATATCCTCGATAACATGCCGATGACTGGCTCCATAGATAGAGGGTGGATCAACCTCTTCACGAGTCAATAATTCCTTCTCGTGTTCAATCTCACCAGCAATCTTCCAGAATATTTTGCGATTAAGCGCAGTGCCGCCAACCTTCAAAGAACCTTTTTCTCCAAACAAGGCTACTGATGCCTCAAGATTTTGCGGATACGTGATAGTAGATCCTTCGATCGTTGCCAAAGCGCCATTTTCAAACCGCACTGTGACCACACCAACATCTTCTGCTTCCATTTGGTGTGCCAAGGTCGCTGTATAGGCAAAAACACTTTTTACTGGAGCACCTACCAACCATTGCAAGGCATCAATATGATGGATACTTTGGTTCATTAATGCCCCACCGTCCATGGATTTTGTCCCGTGCCAGCCGTCGTTGTAGTATTCCTGCGGGCGGTACCAGCGAACCGTTACCGCTCCAAGAAGGACACGCCCAATCTTGCCAGCCCGTACTGTGTTATAAAAATCTTGCATAGGCGGGTTATAGCGGTTTTGTAAAACGATACACAACTTACGCTTCATTTCTTTTGCAGTGGCGATCATCTGGTCCGCATCAGCAACATTCATTGCCATTGGCTTTTCCACGATCACATGCTTTCCAGCTTTTAATGCAGCAATCGCCATCTCAGCATGTAGCCCACTGGGTGTACAAACATTTACGATGTCAACATTCGGGTTAGCAAGCAACTCATGATAATCAAGACAATATTCCGTATCATATTTTTCTGCAAAATGACGCGCCCGCGTCTCAATTACATCGCATACCTGAATAAGTTTTGTCCCTTGAATTTCAGCTAAAGAGTCAGCATGGCGTGGCGCAATACGTCCACAGCCAATGATCCCAAATCTTTTCATCAGCTAAGTCCTTTCGAACGTACATGATATCCATGCCCATTCGCCTCAAGCACACAATCTTCGGGCAGGTCGCTGATCTCTAATCCAGCCTCAAGGCAGGTGAGGCGGAGAATATCCATTAATTGATCGTCGCCATTGAGATAAACGCGCTTCACTCCGCTTTGTTTCAAATCAGTAGCTAGCAGTTTTGCTTTTTCACGCAAACTGTCGTACACCTTAAGCGAATCACGGGCGTAATTCATGGCACGTTGGGTAAAGATTTTCATGCCTTCAGAAGTAAGATCGTATTGCAAACGGGTCCGATCAAGATGTGAAACCTTGATCCAACCGCGGGTGATGAGGCGTTTGATATACCAATTGACACTGCCAACTGCAATGCCAAGCCGCTTAGAAAGATTCGCCTGCGTAACGAGAGAATCTTGAGCGATCTCGTCCAACAGGGCATATTCGTGAGGTTTTACTTTTGTAGTCATATTTGAGCGTTCAGAATTTGAATTCTGACACGATTCCCCCAGAGAGTCAAGGCGAGTCAAAGCTGAGAATCCCTACGATTCCCCTACTCCTAACTTAATTTGGCTTTATTCATAATCTCTTCATATTGACCAACAATCTTGCCAATATCAAAGTTTTTCGATTTTTCCAGGCTAAACTGTCGAAACTGGGCAAGTTTTTCTCGGTTCGAGATCAACTCACGCAAAGCGGATGAAAACCCCGCTTCATTCTTCAAATCAATTAGATAGCCATTATGATCTGCATCTACCAAGTCGAGGAAGCCACCGATTTGACTGGCAACAATGGCAAGCCCTTTCATCAAAGCATCCACACCAACCACAGGCAATCCTTCAGAGAGCGACGGCATGAACAAAATGTCGCTTCGGGAGAACTCGTTCAATACATCTGCTGGTGCGACCCAACCTGTGAGGTGAAAGCGGTCAGTCATGCCCTGCAGTTCAATCTCAGCTTTGACCCCTTCATACATGGGTCCATCACCTAACATGGAACAGGTCCAGTCTAGATCTTTGAGCGTGGACAATACCCGAATAATCGTCAGCGGATTTTTCTGCGAAACAAAACGCCCTGCAAAAACAATACGAGGTGGTTGGTTTACTTCAATATTCTCGGTGGTTAAATGTGTAAAGTCTGCGCCGTTGGGGATGACTTGAATATCCACAGGATAATGTGCCAACGCAAGTTGACGAGTAAATTCACTTACTGCCACAACTTGTTTAGCATGTTTCCAGATCGGTCTTGTGAATGGCTTTAGCCAACTAAACCAACGTGCTGTTTTTTCTGGCACACCACCAGGCACATCACCAAGATGAGCCGTCAGAATATAAGGCACACCCGTTAACACAGACAGAGCAAAAGCAAGCGCACCAGCTGGAACGGCGAAGTGGGTATGAATGACGTCGGGGCGGGAACGCCAAATAAGGGAAAGACCAGCCCAAAGTCCGGCGAGATCGAAGGCAAGCATGGTCTGAAAACTTGCAGAGAAAGCTTCGGTCCGCTTGGATGGAATCCGCACCAGCTTGAATCCATCTTGCATTTCATTTTGTGGCAAGCCATCCATGTGCGCCGTTAATACAGTCACATCATGCCCACGTGCAGTGAGTTCACTGCAGATATCATACGCGGCTCTGCCACCACCGCCACCGATGGGCGGAAATTCATGAATGATCGTAAGAATGCGCATGTTATTCAGCGAAGGGGTCTTTGCATTCAACTTGTTTCGGGCGCGGCTCATACACTTGCAAATTATTCGAAGTCAACGTCAGAATTGGTTTGTAATTACACAACAACGGCGCGCCCGCAAAACGGACCCACGCTACATTTTCTTCCACAAAAGCGCCTTCTTTTTGCGTTGTAAATTTTTGGTCTTCTGCAACAATCAATGCAAAGCGACGATTTTGCAGATCAGCATAATATTGTTCAAGGTACGGGCGGTTGCGCGACATTGCCATTTCCATCAACTCGCTCTGTTCATACTCAGGCACAAGCGTCACGCCATCAATCATGTTGAAAGTCAGCATTTGCCGCTCGGTAATGAACAAAATTTCACCGCCGCCTTGCAGAGCTTCTTGTAATTTTTGAATATCGGTTTCAGCAACTTTTGAATCAAAGGATGGCAAAAAGCCGATGTGACGAATCGCAAATCCAAGCGGAATCAACAACGCAGCCGCAACTACACCCCAACTGACCTGCCCCCACATCGGCTTCGCATCAGACTCAGCCTTTACCTGCTTCGCCCAAAAAGCTGTGACCAACACTGAGAGCATCACCAAGTATGCATCCATGTTGTGCAAGTCGCCGCCGCCACCGATCTTGGTGCTAACAACCGTTCCACCGACGAACAATACCCCCAACATAGTAACCAATACCAACCAACGCAATGGATGCAGAGAAGAGACTTTACCGCGCAGCATTTGATATAAAGCTGCAAACATCGGAACCGAAACAAGCAATATTCCCGGCAGGATTCCCATGGGGAAGGTTTCGTTCGGTAATAAACGCCTCCAGATCAAATCTGAAGTGAAGCTCGAACCGAAAGCAGCGACATCGGCATTACCAGAAATTTGAATATACACAAATTGGGAGACAAGCGCTGCCATAACTCCACTGACACCCCATACAGCAGGTGTAAACCAGTATCGCCAGCCTTTGTTATTAAAAGGCGTTTCAAAAATATAAATCGCAATTGCCAACATCGCAGGAACAGGGAACCAATTCACACGGCTAATCCCTGCCCAAAGTGATGCAAGGATGATGAACACAAGCGAACGCCAAGGTTTATTGACCGAAACACCCACAAGAATCAAAATCACCATCACATGCAAGTGGTAGTAAACCGCGCCTTGGAAGAAAAACAGAAAAGCCCAAGCAGTGAGGGCAATATATTTCCATCCACTTGTGCGAGAGAAACGAGCCAAACTCAGAGATGCACCAAGCGTCAACCCAAACCATAAGAATGCCTGCCAAAAACGATGGAACCAGAGCGGCAGACCGTCAATCAAGAAAGGAATGGAGAGAAGCAAATATCGAGAGGGATGAAGAAACGGAAGTGGAAGATCCATCCCATACAGTTTTTGAGAGAAAAATAGCGAGGCATAATAATGGCGTCCTGCTTCTGAATAGCCCATTGAAAATGGATTAGAAGAAGTGACAGCAAAAATGCCGTAGGTTTGATAGATCAAGCCCTGAGCTAAAACAACTATAGCAAAAGCAGAAACCCATTCGAGTTTGCGAAGTAACTTCAAGCTAAAAGTCTGTATAAGGCTTGCCCATAGAAATACCCACAAGATAGGCATCACCTGGGGAAGGGTATTCCCGAAAATATAAAGACGAAAGAGAATAATTACAACAAAGCTGAAGATGATGAGTGAAGTGTAAAGCGCAATTCGTATAGGAGATAGCGATTGAGTTTCGAGATTGTCGAACCAGTTACTAATACGACTTAAGAACGTAGAAAAAGGCAGCCACCCTGATAAAAGAGCCGTAAATACAAAAACACCCACTAAACCAATCCACTTGGAGCGGAGCAGGATAATTTCTAGTTCATTGGTACGTTGAATGGTTTGAAAAATCGCACACAGGCTAACAACCGCCAGCGCCCATAACCAAACTTGAAGAAATTTTCGAGTAGAAACGGTTTCCATGTTTCTTCATCCGTTCGATTCTGGTACTTCAACTTTTTTCTCGTTCATCGCTGCCAAGATGGATGGCAAGAAGAAAGCCCCAGGCAAACTAGTGAGAATGAACAAGAGACGGGTGAGCAAAGCAATGGTCGCGCTTTCAGAAGACGTTAATCCACCCAGTTGGACAAGCAGGAAGGTCATTGAAAGTTCCTGCACACCGAGCCCATTAATAGAGATCGGTACGAGGGTGACGAAATAGGTCAGGGTGTACATCCCAGCCACAAGCCAGAAAGAGACGTGATGGTCAATTCCTTGCAGAAGCAGGTAGATCATCAGGTAAATAAATATCTGATTCCCTAGTGTAGATAGCAACGCACCGCTCAACCCCAAGGGTTTCTTCATCCAGATAGAGAAGGCTTCAAAGGTACGCTTTCCAAAATCCACCCCTTTTTGAAATAAACCTACCAATGTAAAAGATTGAACCAAACTACCATTTAAAGAAAATAGAGGAATCAGACCTAAAGGGAGTGCCAATGCCATTCCTGCCATCCCAATCAAACGGTCCACTACGAGCGAGGCGAGACAGATTGCACGGTCATAGCCCATTTGCATGGCACCACCCAAGCGCACGACATCTCCACCAATCGTCGTCGGTAAAAAATTGGAAGAAAAGTTACCCGTGAACATAAGCATAATGGCACGTGATAACGGTATCTTTACTCCAGCCGAACGAAGCAAGACAAACCAACGGGTTGCTGCGAATGTGCGAGAGATCAATAAAGAAACAAGAGCAAATAAAAAATATACAAGTGAAACCCGGCGAATCGCCGAAAATAATTCTCCATCGCCCTCTTCCTGGATTAGTACTAAAAGTAAAGCCAAAGCCAGAAGGCTACCTAATCCACGGGCAACCATCTGGCGATTTTCGCGCAACCACTTAATCATTATCGTTGATATTGATCTTCGTACGAACTGTATACGTCGTCTTACGCTGCGACTCGTGATAGGTGCGAACCAGAAGCTCCGCGATCAAACCCATCAACATGGATTGGAAACCTAAAATGAATAACATAGTGCTTGTTTGGAAAAGCGGCGAGCCAGTCACACCAACAAGGAAGAAAATACGGCGAATGAACAAGTACAGCATAGTCAGGGCACTAATAACCATCAACCCTAAGCCAGTTCCACCAAACAAGTAGATGGGCTTCGATGAAAAACTGACTAGAAACTTCACAGTGAATAAGTCGAGGACAACTTTTACGGTTCTTTCCAGCCCATACTTGGTCTTTCCAAATCGGCGTGGGTGGTGGTTGACAACGACTTCTGTGATTCGTGCCCCAACCGAACTGGCAAAGACGGGAATGAAGCGATGCATTTCGCCGTATAAACGAAAACCTTCCAAGACCGGGCGACGATACGCTTTTAGAGTGCAACCATAATCATGCAACTCTACGCCTGTGACCATGGAGATAAGTTTATTCGCCATCATTGATGGAAGATTACGGGTAATGGCATTGTCTTTGCGTTGTTTACGCCATCCACTGACGAGGTCATATCCTTCATCCAGTTTGGCTAATAACATGGGAATATCAGCAGGATCATTCTGCATATCCGCATCCAACAGAATGATGATGTCGCCTTGAGAATAATCCAAACCAGCGGCAATGGCAGCTGTCTGCCCAAAATTGCGACGGAATGAAATCACACGGACATGGTCTTTGTCTTTTGCGGCGTATTCCTGAAGGATGGACAGGCTTTTATCGCGGCTGCCATCATCTACAAGGATAACTTCCCACGTCTTGCCAAGGGAGTTCATTGTTGCATAAAGAGCTTCAAAAAGCATTGGAAGGTTATCCTGTTCGTTATAAACAGGGATAATGAGAGAAAGGTTCATGGTAATCGTTGAAATATCCTTAGTTCTGCGCCTTCAACACAAGAAGGAGATACAGAGGGTTTTGCAAACTCTTGGAACTCCTGAGGAGTTAAGAAATCTTTCCAATTTGCGTAGCGTTTGGCTTCGATGATGAAAACATCTGCTTCGGCACGCCAACGAGCATCCAATTCAGCGTTCCAATGACTGAAATAATACAGCACATCTGGGTCGCCGCCAATGTGGAAAGTATACCCATCATTGATCTGCGGCGGGAAAATACGCGCCTCTGGCACATAGATCATTGGGGTGTATGCGTTGCCGCCGTCCCAATATACCAGACTCCCAGCCGGTATGATCGAAGCAAGGTAAGTTCCCAACTCCTCATGGTCACGGATGATATCGGTATTGCAGTCCAGTCTGCTCTCACCAAGATGCAAAACAGGAGATAGGACAAATCCAGTGATAAGAAATGAGTTAGCAAGAACTAATGTAAAGTTCGGCTTTTGAGCGCGCTTCCAAATGAAAAATGATGTAAGCAAGAGTCCGAAGCCGACAAATAAGCCAAGCATTGAACTGATCCAACGCTTGACTTGAACTAGAGGCATATCGAGCCCATGAGTCAGTGCATCGACGATGGCAACAAGTCCAATGCCGCCCGAACGAATACGAGGCACGATGGGCAAGTTGAGCAATCCATTACCAACTTGTTCAAAGAGCGAATATCCAATGCCTGTGGCAACAACAAGAACTACAAAGACAGAGAATATCTGTACCACACGGTTCGGGTTTTGGTTCCAAGCATAGGCAAATGAAATTACAAAAAAAAGAATCCCAAGCGGGTCGAAAAAGCCAAGATAATTCGAAAAACAAAAAACGCAAGAATAGCTTTCATATTGGCTCGCAATCGCTGCCCAGCCGTGCATAGCGGCTAACACAAAATAACTCACAGCGAGGAAAACAGCCGCTCGCATGGCAGGAACAGACTTCCAGTTTGTACGAGGCGGGAGAAGAATCAAACCGAAGAGTCCGCCAACAAGGGGAATAAAATGATATCGGAGACCTTGAAAGAAAGAATTGAGCCTATTCCAGAAATCGATATTCGGATCCCAGATTGGAACCGAATCGGTTGGAATACGAAATGAATTAAGAAAAGGAGTTAAACTCTCTGGGAGCCACGGTGCCCAAATCGTCATAACACGGGGCCAGTAGAAAATATGAAAGATTAGAAAAAAGAACGAACCTGTGGCAAAAGCCCACATCCCCTTTTGTTTTCCATGCTGCCAAAAGGTGTAAATAATCAAGAACGGCAGAATAGGCGCCATGTTCTGGCGTGTAAAAACAGCAACCGCAGATAATGCAGATGCAAGAACAATCTGCCACACGGGACGTTCTACATCAAGTATGAGCACACAGATCCATGCAAGAATGCATGCAATAATGACTTCTGATACAGCACGGGCATGCAACTTAATAATCATGGGGCTGAGAGCAAATACCCAAATAGTAAATGCTGCCAGCCAATTATTTGTCCAACGTCGAGCAGTGACCCATACACCAAGAATGGTTAGCAACCCAAGAAAGATGGAGAAATACCGCCCCGTTCGTAACCCTGCACCAAAAAGATATTCAGCAAATCCCGGAATTAGAAATGCAAATGGCGCTTTATTAGTCAGCGGACCATACGGCTCGAACGGTTTATAAACCCCATTCAAATAGAACATACCTTTGATAAGGTAGGAGCCTTCATCCAAGCTACTAACTGTTGTATGGGCGTAAATGATCGCCTGAATTAAATACAGAATCGCCCCCACACCTGCCAGAACAAGCGGCAGCCAGGAAGGCAATTCTTTTTTGAATAATTTCAAAGAGGTCATAATTAAAGCAGGTGACAGTCTCTTAGCAAGAAACTGTCACCTAATTCACTAGCCTAATTTTTTATGGCGGGCTATATCTGAATCCACCATCATGGTCACAAGTTGTTTGAAAGAGACTTCTGGGGTCCACTTCAATTCTTTTTTCGCCTTACTGGGGTCGGAAATAAGCAAATCCACTTCAGCGGGGCGGTAGAAGCGTTCATCCACCAAAACAAATTCTTTGTAATCCAGATCCACATGAGAGAAGGCAATCTCACAGAATTCACGCACAGAATGTGTCTCACCTGTGCCAATTACATAATTATCAGGTTGCTCTTGTTGAAGCATCAACCACATCGCGCGGACATAATCCCCCGCAAAACCCCAGTCACGTTGAGCTTCGAGGTTGCCGAGACGCAGTTCTTTTGCTTTACCAAGTTTGATCTTCGCAACTGTATCAGAGATCTTACGAGTCACAAACTCCAACCCACGGCGCGGACTTTCATGATTGAACAAAATGCCCGAAGTGGCAAAAATATCAAACGACTCGCGATAGTTGACCGTGATCCAGTGCCCATATACTTTTGCTACACCGTACGGACTACGCGGATAAAATGGAGTCTCTTCGCGTTGTGGCACTTCCAAAACCTTGCCGAACATTTCGCTCGAAGACGCCTGATAAAAACGAATCTTCGGGTTGACGAAACGGATGGCTTCCAACATACGCGTGACGCCCAAACCAGTCACATCGCCAGTAAGAGCGGGTTGCCCCCATGAAGTCGGTACGAAAGACTGTGCCGCAAGGTTGTAAATTTCAGTGGGTTTATATTCTTCCAACAATGAAAGCAACGAACCCTGATCTTGCAAGTCGCCCTGCAAAACAGTGATATTGTCTAAAAGGTGTTCAATACGCTCAAAGTTAACCGTGCTAGAACGGCGCACCATTCCAACAACTTGATAGCCTTTCGAAAGCAGGAGTTCCGCCAAATAGGAACCGTCCTGACCTGTGATCCCGGTAATAAGTGCAGTGGGCATTGTTTCTCCTAGGTTCAAAATTCAGACGCTGAATTATACACTATGTCTTTTATCTCGCCACACACCCCAACCTGCAATCAGAACCCATATGCCTAAAATCAACGCCACCATTTCTACGAACGGCAACTGGAACCCAACATGCAAATATCGGTTTGCATACCATTGTGTGAAGATGACCAGAAACACAAATTCCATCGCGACCAAACGCCCAGCCCAGGCATTCTGCGTCTCTCGCCACCAAACCCAAACGTGACCCGCCAAAATTGCCTGCCACATAAACAGAATCGTGCGATAACGTGGGTTATCCCATTGATCGCCGCCCCCACGTAACGCCGTAAAAAGGATCCATGCCCAGACTACAAAACTCAACCATAGGATGAGCTTACGCTTCGACTCCGCGCCTGTGCCTGACCCCGCCACGAAAGAGAGAATCAACGCTGGAAGTAAAGCATACCAACCTACAGCCCGCAAAATCCCGATTACTTTCCAGATGATGGTTGTGGGAGCAATAAAAATTGCTGGTAGAACGGGTTGCAAAATGCCATAGATCATCACAAAAGGCATTTGCATCCAACCGGGCATTTCTTCGAAAAGTTTCTGTACCCAACCAGACTCACGCTCAATCTTATATGAATTCCATTTGAACGATTCGCGAATGAAGTTCTGAATCACACCTAACGGACCACCTCCGCCCAAATTGCCACGATCCAACGCAGATGAAAGCAAGAACAATCCTGCTATAAAGACAATACCTAATACGACAGCCGCCCACCACGGAAAACGTCCGCGTTCGCTGGAGAAATATAACCACCCGCCAAGAATAACCAGAGTCACTAAAGCAACAGAGGGAGAAACCAACAACATACCCACTATCCCAAGAGCAAGCCAAATTAAGGATTTCTTCTCGCGACTGATATTCCAATCTACAAATCCCCACAAACAAAATGTGCTAAATGCCAACAAGTACGGCTCGCGCATGGCAACTCCACCGAGTAGCAAACTTTCTGGGTACAAGGCAAAGACCCACCCGGCGGCAAGAGCCGTTTTTTCATCCCACTGAAAAGAAATTGCCCGCCACAAAAAAGGCAAACCCAGTGCACCCATCAATGCAGAGATTAGCACCAGCAGTAAGACTCGATGAGCATCTGGCGAAAGGTAACGGTAGATGAACGCGCTAAAGGCAAGCAAACCGCCATACTGGTCGTAGGCGAAGCGACTGCTGAATGCATCCAAAATGGGGCGGTCTGATTTAGCCAGATCCCATGCCTGTGCATCGCGGCGATAGGCATCGGTGTAGGTGAAGCCTGCGCTCTGTTCCTCATCCCCAGCATGACCAAAAATGGGCAGAGTCAGATAAGTAGTTACGCCGCCAACCAAGCGCAACAGAAAAGCAAGAGAGACCGCCCATGCAAGAGCCTTACCGCCACCTGCCCAACGTGTGAATGAGGTAAGAAGAAAAATGGAAAGAAAAAGTAGAAAAGAAAACCCCATCCAACCTATGAGCCATACTCCCGGTTGGATGCTGGCAAGCGCCGCCCCTGCAATCAAAGATAGAAGTAATCCCCAAAAAAGATCACGTTGTTGAAAAGTCTTCATAGCCCCACTTTTACCATGAAACAATCTACTGGTGTTTAGCGTTCGCATCCAATCACTTGATATATCCTTGCAGAAGGCAAAATAAAAGAAGAAGAATACCAATTCGGATGATTATCTAGCTGTTCCGCATTAAAACTTTCAGGCATCCCACCTACATAAATATAATCAATGTTACTTGCACATAGCTCTGTGTAGGTGGTTTTTACATCGAATGAGATGCCACGTTCAGCAAAAATAGTTTCGTAAGAAAGCAATGGCGAAAGCCAAACCCCTGCATCGACGCCGACTGGTGTTTGCCCACTATCAAGTAGATTTACATATAAATTACTAGAAGCAACTAGTATTTTTTGCTCACCGGGTAGTGATTGTTCCATCCATGAAAAAGCGGCAAGGTCATCTAATGTCACAAAACGGCAACAAGAGGAAGAGTAAAAATTATAAGATAGTGCGACGTTCATTATCACTGCCCCAACTAGAATAATAAGCGTCAGATATCGGAATATTTTCTGATTGACATTGAGGCGCGCAAACAACGCCATCAATGCTGAAGACCCTAACCCACCTAAAATAGAAAGCGGAACTACGGCAAACATCTGTACAAAAGGGCGATCTAGGAGAGTCTGCACCCCTACTCTAGGTAATGTCACAGGAAAAAACATACATAGCAACATTATTGTCAGCCATAAAATCAAAAAAAAGCTTTGTTTGGCGTAATGAAATAAAGAAGCAAATGTCAACCCAAGAACAAGTAGCAACATCCAAACATCACCGCGAAAATAGCTTTCGAGAAGAGGGCTTAATACTACAGAGTTTTTCACAGAATTGAGCAATATACTAATTACAAGTATGAGTACACAAAACCCAATAAAGCGATGCAATGAATTCAAGCGGCGCCACAATGCTGTAACAAGAATCGCAATAAGCATTGTGCTTAAAACAATAAAAGTTCGGGAGTGAATGAAAACAGAAAGAAGGAATATGCCTGCCAAGAAAATAAAAAATGTTTTATGAACTTGAAATATATCTTTACGATAAATCATATAGGCAAGCCCCAAGACGAAAAGTATTGCTGTTAATCCCAACAAAGCAGGATATTTTCCCCAATTCATCAAATATGCTGGCATATGAAAACCAAAAGTACTCAACAAACAAGTAAAAACAGCGGAGGAACTTGATCCTGTCTCCCTCTTAACCACAAAAAAAAGGGCTGAGCTCAAAAAAGCTAGCGTAATTTGTCCAAATACAAGCATAAAATCAATAATACGAACCTGCAGAAAAACAGAGAAAAACGCTGCAATGAAGTGAAAGCCCAAATGGTAGAAAGTATCTATTAGCCCGCTACTAACAGCACCAAACTTATATGCATTAATAATCAAGCTGATGAGGCGATAATGTTCTGCAGAGTCAAAATACGATGGCAAAAATAAATTCTTAAGAAAGGCAAAACGCAAAACAATAACTACAATCAAGAACAAAAGAAATTTTAATCCGATTAATACATCGATTTTTTCTCGAACGATGAGAAAAGTTGAAGAAAAAAATATCAGAACAACAAATACGCCTGCAATAACTAGATTCGTAAATAGTGCGACCAAAAAAGTAATAATAGCAAGTAATAAAAGAGGAAATATCCAGCCTACAGCACTTAGAGTAATAATTTCTATTTCCGTCAGAGTCTTTTCTAATCCTCTTTGTAAGAAAATTCTAATGGTTAGCATCCCCCAAAGACATAAAATTAGAATAATAAACACAGTCCAAACTTGGCTAGACAGTGCAGAAAATCCATCAGACCACACAGACATTTATGGATAACTTGGATAAGAAGATTGCGGTGTCAATGTTTGAGTTTCAACAACACTATCAGATAGTGTTGGAGTAAAAGTACCAGATTCAGAAATAGACTGAGATGGTGTCGGGGTCTTTTCCGTCTCTACACTTGGCGTTGATTCTACATTGAGGATGCTAGGGGTATTGATCGAACCTGCTTGTCCCACCATTGGAGTGGTAACGCGAAATGCGATCAAAGAAAATTCTCCTTCGGCAAGGAGGACATCATCTTTTTCAGAAAAGATTTGAATATTGAACCCTTCGCCTAAATTCAATGGAGTACCTGTGCAATACACACTTTCTTTTACATCACGGTTCCATTCGCATTCAAATCTTTGTTCTCCTGATTGTCTAACCACTTTCAAGTAAAAGACTGGGTATTCCCTTATTGGTACATATAAGTTAATGACTGTATTACCTAATGCATCGCGTCCAAATGACACCACACATAAACTTGTGAATTCTGCACCACAATAGCCAAAAGATATAGGAGTGGCAGTTGGAGTAAGGTCACCTCGATGCAATATTGACCACCCTCCGCCAATTAAAACAACAGTACAAACAAACAGAGCTATGATTGCAATAATTATTAATATCACAATACGTTTTTGGTCTGAAAAGATTTTATTCAGCATTGTTTCCATTCTACCATTGCAAAATTCTATATATTAAGTGTATATAATGCAACTTCAGGAACAAAGTCCGTCTCAGAACCGTTCTAGAGAATATTTCCAGTTCAACTGGAATATTATATGTTGTGAATTTCAGGAGCAAAAAATGGACTTATTTGAAACGCAGCGTTTATTGATTCGGCATCTTGAAATGACAGATGTTGATGCCATGTTTAGAATCTTCAGCCTGCCTGAAGTAACAAAATGGATGGGAGATGGAGAACCTCTCAGCCAAGAACTCTGTGGAAAGTGGATCGAAATCTCACAGAAAAACTATGCAACCAAAGGCTTTGGCGCTTCAGCTGTGATTGAAAAAGCCTCAGGTGAGTTCATCGGTTGCAGCGGCATTGTGTATGACTCAGAGCGGCAGGAACCAGAGATCATTTATGCCTTTCATCCCAGCGCATGGGGCAAAGGCTACGCCAGCGAACTTGTCCCTGCCATGTTAAAGTACGGTCTGACCGAATGCGGACTGACTTATATCCTTGCCACCATCGCAGAAGCTAATAAAGCCTCAGCACACATCGTAGAAAAAGCAGGCATGCAATTCGTCGCCGAAGAGCCAAACCCTGATGGTCACATCACCCTTGTCTATCGTATCGAAAAAGAAAACTAAAATGCCAAGCGTTGAAACCTCCACCCCAGCCAATACCCCAACTCCGATCGGACCATACAACCACATCGCAAAAGTCGGGAGTTTCATAACAATCGGCGGGACAGCGGGTGTGAACCCAGCCACTGGTCAACTCGCTGGGGAGGACGTCTTCTCGCAAGCCGCACAAATTCTCGATTCGTTCAAGGTTATGCTTGAGTCGGTCAACTCAGACTTGAGTCATGTCGTTCACATCAATATCTTCCTCAAACACATGAGCGACTTTGAAGAAATGAACCGTGCCTATATCAGCAAAATGGGTGACCATCGCCCTGCGCGGACAGTCATCGGCGTGAGCGAACTTCCCAAACCCGGTGTGTTGCTCACGATGAATTTGACAGCGGTGACGAAGGAATAAAAAAACGCCAGCCTCAAAAATGATATTATTGAGAAATAATTTTTTCTCGAACAAATGATTGAAATTGGAGGTTCTCTTGGACAAGATCATTAGCTTATCTGTCAATCTTCGATGCACTCCCAATTATGCATTTGAGTCATTCACAAAAGAAGATATCCTCGAAACATGGCTGACAACAGTTGCACATGTAGAGCCGTTTGCAGGAGGAAGTTACGAGTTATTTTGGGACCCTGAAGACAGAGAAAATAACAGCACAATTGGCTGCAAGATAACCGCACTAGAACCAGAGACATTCCTTTCATTCGAATGGCGCAGCCCAAAACAATATAAGCATTTTGCAAACAACGCAGACCCACTGACTCATGTAGTTATTTTCTTTATTCCAACAAATGAAGGTGTAGAAGTAAACTTAATTCATTCTGGCTGGCGCAGTTCGCCCGAATGGGAAGAGGCAAGGCAATGGCAGGAAAAAGCATGGAAAGTTGCTTTGCAAGAATTAGAAAATCAAGTGAACAATAAGGTATAACAACAAAAATCTCCAAGGCTTAGCCTCGGAGATTTTTGTTTAACAATTCCATGATCCGCTCTTCGCGCTTGACCCAAGTCAATTGCTCCACATCCAAACGAGCCTGCGCACCTAAAGCCAAACGGCGCGGCTCATCGGCAAGCAATTTCTCAATCTCTATTTTCCACTTTCCAACATCTCCCGGCTCACAAAACACCGCATTCCCCTCATTCAACACCTCGCGGATCACACCTAAATCCGCGCACACGATCCCGCGCCCCGCAGCCATATACTCGAACATCTTCATCGGGTTGATGACCTCAGCAATGTCCTGCCCGCTCGAAGCCTCGATGGAGCGCGAGTAGGGCATCAGCAGCACATCTGCCGCCGCCTGATACAGCGGAATCGACTCATGCTTCACGAAGCCGGTCATCGTCACGTTGGTCATGCCTGCTTCGGTCAGTTTGTTTTTCCAAAAATCCACCAACTCCGGCGTGCCGCCCACCCACAAAAAATTCATGGCAGGCATTTGCCTTGCAAGTTCAAATAAAAGGTCAGCGCCGCGCCCAGGGTAGATGTGCCCTGTGAACCCAACGGTGAGTCCTTCTTTTAGATTTAATTGACGACGCGCTTCGACTGGACTTGGCAAACCCGCATACTTCTCCAACTCGACGCCGTTCGGCGCGAGCAGCAGCGCTTCATCCTTAAACTGGAAGTTGGTCGAGCGCTCCAACGCCTTTCTCAACGCTGAAGTGGTAACCGTCATCACCTTGGGCGTGTTCTGATTCCAGAACTGTCTCATCCACCACACGCCGAGTTTGCCAGAATTATCCGCGTGCATTTCGAGAATCACAGGATAGCCACTCCACGCGCCCAACGCTGCAGACTGTGGCAGCCAGGTGTAGATCAACTCCGCGCCAAATTTCTTCGCAGCCCGCTGAGCATGGACGATGAAGTCGAGGCGTTTGAGTCTGCTGATGGATGGGAGCAATTCAAGGTCGGGGGCGAAGCGCAGACCGTAATGCGTGAGGAGAGTCTCGCGATTCACGGCATCCCTTTCTTTGGGAGCAAACATCTTGATGTCGTGTCCCAATTGCATCAAAGCTTGAGCGACCTTCATCACTTGAATCGAGTTGGCAGTTAGAGATGGGATGCGTGAATTAGTGATGAGAGCTATTTTCATTGTGTTGAATCTGCCTCACTCCGCGCAGAGCCATGATACCAACGGAGGTGATGTAATAGTACGAAAGTAAAGCGCCTGCAGCAAGGATGCCATATGTTGGCACCAGCCAAAACGAAAGCGCAAGTTTGATAACTCCTGAGACAAGCGTAATATAAATGGGGAATTCTGGCAGCCCCAGCGTTAGCAATAGCGGACGATTCCAAAAGAGGATGTAATTGAACACAAGTCCTATTGTCAGCGCGACAAGAGCGGGGTAGGCATTGACAAATTTTTCACCAGAAAAGATAAGAATGATCCAGCGTCCTAAAAAGATATAAGCGGCGCCAAGCAAAATGTTATAAGCCAATGAAAGCGTGGTGATCTTTTTGAGGAAACTTTTGAGTTTGCCCCATGCTTTTTCTGTTACCAGACGGCTGATCTCTGGGAAGGTCACATGAATAAGCGGGTCAGCAGGAATGGCAAGGAAATATACAAGGTTGTATGCCACACGATAATACCCAACGGCTGTGGTATCGAGAAAAAAACTGATCCAAAGCACTTCGCTCTCGCGGAAGATCTTTATGATGGTAGCGCTAATATTGGAACTGATAGAAAAGCGAAAGATCTCACGCCATGAATCAACAGCCGAAAAAGAATGTCGCCACCATCCATTGCCCAAGGCTTTATGAATTTGCACTTGCGCTGTGAAAAACATCCCCAACCCCAGGATGGTCTTGCCAACTAAATAAGCAATCAGCACTGTAACAAGCGTGCCATTTAGAAAGAAAGCGCCTGTGATGATAAGCAAAGTAAAAATGCTTTGAATGAGGTTAATGACCCCTAATAGACTAATTCGCCCAGTGATCTGAAGAATGCCTGTAGATGTTTCTGTGTTGAAATTTGCCAATAACCCAATGGCAAATACAGTGAACATCCATGCCGTGCCAGGCGTCTTGGCGGAATAAGTTTCAGCAAGACTGGCTGTGAAAAGCACCACCAAAAATGCCAGCAGTGAAACAACGGCTTCGGTTAATCCAGCGGCTTTGAGCAAAGCGGCGGCTTTTTCCTTTTCCTGCTTATTCAGGTAATCTCCACCATAGCGGACGATGACTTCATTCATGCGAAATGAAAAAATACTATTGATCGTTGCAGGAAACGCCATGACCAGCCCAATGAGACCGTACCCGGCAGGTCCCAGTAAGCGGGTTGCCATGATGCTCTGTACAACACTTAATCCCATAGAGATGGTGTTGTTGCTAAATAATGATCCGCTGGAACGAATTACTTTGGCGAAGAGCGGGTCGTTTTTGAATTTGGAAAGGAGAGACATTGATTTTTAATTTTACTTGACTATATAGGTTTCAGAATATTGCACTAGGTTACTTGGCTTTACGCTTATAATGCTACCCTATGGGAAACAAAAAAGCTCTTTTTCTACTCACTATTATATTCTGCATTGTTATAACAATTTTTCTTTTTCAACCCGGTTACATGGACAATGACTCTGCAGATCAATATCAACAAAGTCAAAACGGTTTATACAATGATTGGCATCCAGTTTCTATGTCCTGGCTCTGGTCGCAAGTAGGGCACGTATGCCCTGGTCCAATCTGCATGTTTTCGCTTCAGGTAATAATTTATTGGGTAGGGCTTGCAATCTTTATCAGTCTTACAAATACACACAATGTATATAAAAGCCTCTTGCTCTTAATTGGATTTTTTCCGCCTACTTTTATGTTATTAGCAACTGTACTAAAAGATGTACTCATGGCGGTAATGTTTCTTTTAGGAGCAAGTCTAATTTTGATTGCAACTTATAAAAAAAATACAAACTGGCTATTTGCCAGTGTTTTCTTCATAGGGTACGGAATGACATTACGGCATAATGCTTTAGTAGCTGCATTGCCATTTTTAATATATGTTGGATATATATATTCGAAAGAAAATCCTCGTCTCCTAAAAAATCTTCCTATATTTTGGCGTTCTATATCAATCGGGGGAATGTTATTTGTTTTTATATATATAATAGCAAGTATTTTTAACAATACAGTTACTGATATAAAAAGGTATCCATATCAACAAATCATGTTACATGATTTAGTAGGAATTTCTCTCCGGCTAAAAAAAGACCTTGTTCCTGAGTATGTCGCTGCTACAGAACAACCATCCATGGGTGACTTAAGAGATTTATACAGCGTCCGTGGCACAAAAAATCTTTACTGGAACGACTCTACAAATATTCGATTTAAAATTTTAGAAGACCCAAGAAACGTAAAAAATCTAGCTATAGATTGGTTAAGAACCGTTATTGATTACCCAAGAGCTTATCTAATTCAGCGTAATGTTGTTTTCATAAACGTGATGAATTTTAACGGTCTTAAGAATTGTGCTCCCTATTATTATGAAGAAACTATCTATAAGCCAAGAGGACATTACCGCCCTGAAGAGAAGCCATATGCAGAAAACCCCATAACAAACTTTCTATTTTCAATAATAGAACCATTAAGAATGGGATTACTTTATAGAAACTGGTTGTATTTATTACTCACAGGCGCTATTGGAATAGTTGCTTTCATCCAGCTAAGAAACAGTCCAGAAGATTCTCTACTAGAAATAGTGTTTGTACTAGCAAGTAGCGGGCTTATTTATGCATTAATGTATTTCTTTGTTGCTACTGCTTGTGATTTTCGTATGATGTATTGGAGTGTTATAGTAACATTAGTATCTATCCCTGCTTTAGCACAAAGAATAATCATTAATCGTTCTACCAAATAGAAAACTAAAAACTCACAAACTAAATAATTTGTGAGTTTTTAGACAATTACGGCGTAAGGACTTCTTTCGCCCAATCTCGTTCGGCTTGATACCAGTCAATCAGGTTTTTCAAGCCCATGCGCAGATTGAATTGCGGCTCCCAGCCAAGCAAGTTCCGAGCTTTGCTTACATCTGCCTGATTGGTGAGCATATCTGCCAAGTTGGGTGGTCCATGCTGGACAATGGCTTTCTTACCAGTCAACTCTTCGGTGAGGGTCACCAATTCATTAATGCTAATCACCTCATGTCCGCCAAGGTTGATGATTTCATATCCCAAAGGCTTAAGCGCCGCAATGGTGCCGCGGGCAATATCATCAATGTAGGTAAATCCGCGAGATTGATTGCCATCACCGTTAATACGCACCGGCTGCCCTTCAAGAATCCACTGCACAAAACGGAACATGGCAAGGTCAGGGCGACCAGCAGGTCCATAGACCGTGAAATAGCGGACGATAGTTGCGTCGATGTCATATAAGTGATGATATGAATGCACCAACGCTTCAGCACCTTTTTTACTGGCGGCATAGGGTTGCATCGGTTCACTGCTGGATGCGGTCTCCGGCGTAGGGTAAGGCGGATTCTCACCATAAATACTAGAAGTGGACGCCATCACAAATTTCTTACAACCATACTGACGGCAGACTTCCAACATATTCAGAGTACCGATCACATTCGACTCAAGGAAAACCCACGGGTTTTCCACACTGAAGCGCACGCCTGCCCGCGCTGCAAGATGGATCACACCATCAAGCTTTTCATCCTTGAACAATTCGATACAGGATTTATCAGAGATATCGCGGCGATGAAACTTGAATCCCAGCAGCGCCTGAAGTTTCTTAAGACGATACTCCTTCATGCGCGGATCATAGGCATCGTTGACGTTATCAATGCCTACAACCGTATGTCCCTGCCCAATCAAGAGTTCCGAAGTCCTTGCACCAATGAAACCTGCTGCTCCCGTAACCAGATAATGAGCCATGTTTCTCCTTTACAAATTAAACAATTACGCATTATGTATTCTTAAATACATAATGCGTAAAGAATTAAAGTCGTTCCACATTGGCAAACTTGCCAAGTTTGCCGGTCGCATTCCGTGAATCAAAGACAAATTTCGCAGACTCAATCACCGCCTTGTAATCATAAGCTTTATGGTTCGTCACGACCACCACAACATCAGCATCTTTCACAGACTTTATCATATCTTTGACACTATCCATTCGCCAGCCATCATATTCGTGATGGATATGTGGAATATATGGGTCATGGTATTCGACCAACGCGCCCTTCTTACGCAGTAAACCAATTACATCCAAAGCAGGGGATTCTCGCACATCGTCAATATCCGGCTTGTACGCCACACCCAAGACCAACACCTTCGAGCCTTTCAAAGTCTTGCCAAGATCATTCATCGCTTCTAACACACGGCTGACGACGTAGCGCGGCATGTTGGTATTGATCTCGGACGCCAACTCAATAAAGCGGGCGTTGTAATTAAACGAGCGCATTTTCCACGAAAGATAAAGCGGGTCAATCGGGATGCAGTGACCGCCCAAGCCCGGACCCGGTGTAAATTTCATGAATCCGAATGGTTTGGTTGCTGCGGCATCGATCACTTCCCAGACATCCACGCCAAGATATTCGCACATGATCGCCAGTTCATTGACCAAACCAATGTTGATCATGCGGAAGGTGTTTTCTAATAGTTTCGACATTTCTGCAGCCTCTGCTGTGGAAACATGGTGGACAGTCTTTATCGCACCTTCATACCACGCCGTAGCAACTTCGCCGCATGCATGCGTAATACCACCCATCACTTTCGGTGTATTGATGGTCGTGAAATCTTCGCGACCAGGGTCTACACGTTCAGGTGAAAAAGCAAGGAACCAATCTTCGCCAACGGTCAGGTTATGTTCCGTGCCAAGTTTAGGCAAGAGAAGTTCGCGTGTCGTGCCGGGATAGGTCGTGGATTCCAACACGACCACCATGCTCTTGTGCATATACTTGCTCAACTCTTCCATCGCCGAAACGATGAATGACATATCCGGGTCGCCAGTTTGGCGTAAAGGCGTTGGCACACAGATGCTAACCGCATCCATTTCCTTCAACACTGAAAAATCAGTAGTGGCGGTCAACATACCATTCTTGACAAGATTTGCAACCGCTTCGGTCTTAACATCTGGAATATAAGACTCGCCTTTGTTCAGCGATTCGACCTTGCGTTTATCTGGGTCTACACCCGTGACCTTGAATCCCGCCTCGCCAAATACCACCGCCAACGGCAGTCCCACATACCCCAAGCCAAGGATCGCAACTTTGGCATTCTTTTCTTTCAATTTCTTGATTAAATCTTCCTTGATAGACATTTTTACCTTCAATTTCAAAATAGACTTAATTGTTGTGGCTTTTCAGGTTGCTGAACAACCACATTTTTTTTCTTTTCAACTACTTTTCTACCTAGTGCAGTACGGGCTTCATTGAGTTGGTCAGGGAGCTTTGCAAAATCAGCTAGAATCGCCGGACGCAAGGCAGGTTGATGAAGCGCCGCAGCAGGGTGATACATGGGAATGATAAACCTTCCGTCAATATTTTGCATCTGCCCATGTACAGAAGTGATCTTTGCGCCGGGGAAATATCGCCCCATGGAAATACGCCCCAACGTCACAATGATACTCGGATTTATAGCTTCGATCTGACCATCCAAATATTCACCACATGCCATTAATTCTTCAGGTTGCGGGTCACGGTTCGCAGGCGGACGGCACTTGACCACATTCGCAATGAACACATCCGAACGAGTCAAACCGGCTTGTTCCAACAATTGATCTAAAAACTTACCCGATGCCCCCACGAACGGACGTCCCTGTTCATTCTCATGAAATCCTGGACCCTCCCCAATGAACATGATCTCTGCATCTGCTGGACCTTCACCCGTCACTGCCTTCTTGCGTGACTCATGCAAAGCACACTTCGTACAAACAGAAACTTCATGGGTAATTCGTTCAAGGGTTTCAGCGGCAGACATGCAGTCTCCTTACAGATGCGTCATATCGTTCAACGACATCAGAATGGCATCCTCATTATTATCTTTGTAATACTCTTTTCTTCGACCATCTTCCACAAAGCCTAAACTGCGATACATGTTCAAAGCCGCTTCATTCGTTTGGCGCACCTCAAGAAAGGCACGGATCACCCCTTCTTTTCTAGCCGCCAAAAGAGCATGAACCAGTACTTTCTTTCCAATGCCCTGCCCGCGATAGTCAGGATGAGTAGCGATCGTTGCGACATGCAATTCGTCAATGATCATCCAACCGACCATCATGGCAGCAATACGACCATCCACTTCAGCCACCCAACAACGCGACGTAAAGTTTTCATCTAATTCGTATTGAAAGGAACGTTTCGGCCACGGGAGCGAAAAAGAAATCTGATCGATCTCGATCACCTGTTCCAAATCTGCGTGGATCATCTTACGAACTAGAACTTCAGCCATAATCGTTACTGGATCGGTGTGCCTGCCACATGCAAATAGATCGGCGCAAGCGACACGGCATCATCAGCATCATCATCCTGCCAGCGCGCCCAAGCCAACTCTGCCAACACAGCCGGTCTACGCACACACAAAACTGGAGACGCCAACTGGAAATGTTTTGCCTTGGAAACTTTCTTTCTCTCTTCGGATGTTAACTCCCCAGCGATCAAAGTCGCACTCTCGAACTGACTCAACATCTCATCCAGGGTTCCGCTTCTTACAGGACCCTCAGCCTGCCACTGACCATCCACACTTTGATACACCCCGTATGCGACTCGCGTCCGCCCGGCTTGCAAGACTGCCACCAATGGGGTGTCTGAAATAGGCTGTGTTGCGGCAATTACATCCAATGTTGAGATGCCCATCACTGGCAGATTACGAGCCAAGGCAATGCCCTTCACCAAAGACAACCCGACTCTCAAACTTGTGAACGAACCGGGTCCGATTGCCACGCCTAAAGCGTTGACCGAAGCCATGGTCACGCCGCAGCGTTTCAAAAGTCCGGAAAGAGCCGGGGAGAGTTCAGTGGTGTGATGTTGTTTGGTAGTCCATGTCATCTCACCGAGGACTTGGTCACCATCATACAAAGCCAACCCAACCAATGCTGTGGAAGTATCTACTGCAAGCAGCATATTAACCTCCCACCATAGATTGGCGAATGGAGTCTAAGAGATCGTCGTAGCGTTTGCCGTGTGCATGAAAATTCATTTGACGGTGTTCTTCTGAAAGGTGCTCAAGCCGAATGTGCAAACGCTCGGCTGGGATGAGATCGCCCAAGCGTTCGGGCCACTCAATGATGAGCGCACCTTCAGCGAGCATAGAGTCGAGGTCGAGCTCTTCCGCTTCGGGCACGGTTTCGAGCCGATAGGCGTCGAGATGAAAAAGTTGAGCGCCATCGGCACGTCGATATTGATTGACTAGAATAAACGTCGGGCTGGAAACGGTATCCAACGAACCCCAACCTTGCGCCAACCCTTGTGTGAAGGTGGTTTTACCCGCGCCAAGGTTGCCTTGTAAACAAATAACATCTCCCGCCTGAAGCAAATTGCCAAGGCGCATACCAATTCGTCGTGTTTGTTCGGGGCTTCTGCTGAAAAATTCCAGCATGTGGGCATCAAGGATGGACATCGGGTTGGAATTATACCCCCCGCCTTGCCAGTTACAAATTACGGGTTACGCATTGTGGATACGTAACCCGTAATTATTTAGTCTTTTTTCCCTGGCAGGATCTTGTTAATTTCCTTCGTGATCTTTTGCGGAAATTCGTTGATCTCTTTCGAAATCCTTTGAGGGATTTCGTTTAACTGTCTGGGAATTATGCGTTTGAAGAGAGTTCCGCGCCAATTTTGAAGGATGGCTTCCATGTACAGTTTTTCCAAAGCTTTGACCTGTGCTTCGATGGAATACTTTTCGCTCAGTTCGCGAGAGTGTGCGCTGAAACGCTGTAACCGTTCACGGTCTGGGAGCAAGTCGGCAAGTACATCGGCATATTTCTTCACATCGAGCGGAACCGTATAGCCGTTTTGACCTTCTTCGAGCATGCCTTCAAAGGCTTCGTCCTGCACGGCGACGAATGGTAACCCAGAGGCAATTGCTTCAATCACCGAGATGGGGTGAACTTCGGTGGTGGATGCCGAGAGGAACACATTGGCATCGTGCAAAATATCGGGTAAGTCTGCACGGTTGACCATACCAAGGAAATGGATACGGTCTTTGGCACGGGTAGAATTTGCTTTTTCTTCCACATGCTTGCGGGCGCCGCCATCGCCAGCAAAGACGAGGTGAACGTTTGGTACACGTTCTGCAATCAGGTCAAAAGCTTCAACGATGAAATCAAGACGCTTCTCCGGATCCATGCGCCCAACGGTAAGCATGATCGGCACATCAGCACTTAGACCCAGCCTTTTTCGCAAAGCACCGGGGTTTTTCGCGACCTTAAACATGCTCAGGTCAATTCCATTTGGAATAATGCTGATGGGTTGTTTCACTTTTTGCCCCAACAACAGACGGTAGAACTTTGGCGAAGGGACAATGATCTGGTCGCCGAGATTGGTAGAAGCTTTACTAAACCAGGCTGCCGCGTGTTTAATAATGCCGGTATTGCCAATGAATTTGATGTAATGAGTGTAGTCTGTGATCGAGGTGTGATAGGTATAGATCAAAGGCAGGCGTTTGGTAGATGCCGTAAGGTATGCTAATAGACCTACACTTGCCGGGCTGTGTGCGTGGAGCACGTCAAAGTTTTCGCGGGTGAGCTTCCATGTAGAGCGCGGAGTTCCCAGTACTGCCACGTAAATGGGTGGATTGTTCAAATATTTCAGCGAAGGCAAGCGCATTACATTCGGTTCATTGTCTTTGTAGCCGGGGAACTTTGGCGCAAAGATGGTGACTTGATGTCCGCGTTTCTTCAAGCCTTCTGAAATCATCTGCAACGAGACCGAAACGCCATTTACTTGCGGAGCGTAGGTATCGGTAAATAAGCCAATGCGAAGTGAACCAATGGGGAGATCTGTATTTTGTGGGTCCATGTATGCTCCTTGTTTGTATTTATCTACGTGTTATTTTCTTCTGAGTCTCTTTGTTTTTCCCGTTCCTGTTGAGACAAATTCGTTTTCATGCGTTTTGTCAGTTCGCGGCGGGTGAGCATGACACGATGCTGACAGCCTTTGCATTCCAAACCGATATCTGCACCAAGCCGCACCACGGTCCATTCGTAAGAGCCGCAGGGATGGGGCTTGCGCAAACGCAGGTGGTCTTTCAACTGAAGGTCTGGAAGCATAAGAGGATTATACCTTCTAGACCTCGGAGGTCTTTGAGACCTCCGAGGTCTGAGAAATAGTTCTCACCTGCCCAGAGAACACTTTCCTTGAAGGATACTGAGTTTGGAACATAATACAAGTGTCTTGGAGGTGACAACACTTCGAAAAGAAGATCGTCATCTCCAAGAACCTCAACAACTGGAGGCAGACATGAACAAAGATTTCACAGTCAAATTCTGGGGTGTGCGCGGAAGTTACCCGACACCGGGGGCAAGCACCGTTAAGTTCGGCGGCAACACGGCTTGTGTGGAGGTCAACGCCGGCGGGCGCACCATCATCCTCGATGCGGGTACGGGCATTATTCCGCTGGGGCGTGAGTTGGTGAAACGCCAAAATCTTGAGCTGCTACTTCTGTTCAGCCATTTGCATCACGACCATACGCAGGGATTTCCGTTCTTTGTGCCTGCGTACATGCCGAAAGCAAAATTGCACATTTATGGTCCCGGTGGCACAGCAGAGACGGTAAAGCATGTGCTCGAGCATAATCAGTCTTCAGACACCTTCCCGATCTCATTGCGCGATATGGCGTCGAACAAGGATATTCAATCGCTGCGTGAGTCGCAGGTCATTGTTTGGGATGAGGATGGAGTGCGGGTTGTGGATTCAAGCCCAAGTCCGAGTCCTGAGGCGGTGATCATCCGCATTCACAAATCACATGCGCATCCCGGCGGCGTGTATCACTATCGCATCGAATATCAAGGCAAGTCTATTGTGTATGCCACAGACACTGAAGGCTATGTGGGCATGGATCGCAAGCTCATCCACTTCACGCGCAATGCCGATGTTCTCATTCATGACGCACAATATTCAGACGATCATTATTATGGATGCCTCGCTGGATTTCCATCCACCCAAGGATATGGACACTCGACAGCGACGATGGCAGGACAAGTTGCCGCCTCTGCCGAAACGGGACAGTTGATCCTGTTCCATCACGACCCAGCCTACGCGGACGATTGGGTGGCGGCGCAAGAACGTGCTGCGAAAAATATTTTTCCTGATTCGCAGTCAGCTTTCGAAGGAATGGAGATCAGACTTCCGAAGTCTGGGTTGACTTCGGAAGTCTCTCGGGAAAGGGCAGTAAAATATGTTACGCATGGTTGAACTTAAGAAAGACGACACTCGCAATTTGCTTTCAGACATTCGTTTGTTTGAAGGGCTTGCCCCCGCACAGTTAGACTGGGTGGCACACCGCGCACATCGGCGCGTGTTCCCGACGGGCAAGAATGTGATGCTGATTGAACAGCCCGGCGAGGCGGTGTACATCATCCTGCATGGAACGGTGAAGGTGTATACCGAACAAGGCGGGCGCGATGCAATCCTGTCTATTTTGGGCAGTGGCGACCTCATCGGTGAGATGAGTCTGATCGATAGTGTGGGGCGTTCTGCCAGTGTGGTGACGCTCGAAGACTCGCTGATGCTGTGGATGGATAAGAGCACGTTCTTTTATATGCTCGATAATTTTCCACCGGTAGCGCGGAATTTGGTGAAAATCCTTTCGGCACGAGTGCGCCTCTCAGATCAAATGATCCAATCACTTGCCACACTGGATGTGAACGGACGGGTGGCGCGTCAACTGCTGGCGTTTGCAGAGCGCTACGGGCGCGATATGGACGGCGGTGTGAAGATCCGCATTGCGCTCACTCAAAGCGACATTGCCGACCTTGTAGGCGCTTCACGCAAACGTGTGAACCAAGCCATGGTCTTCTTCAAAGAACAGGGACTTGCCACCACCGATACGGATGGTCACGTCATCATCCAAGATAGAGCCGGGTTGGCGAAATATTGTGATTAGTTGAGTATTCAAGTAGTCAAACAGCCGTGGAGTTAATAACTCTGCGGCTTTTTTTACTCCCCAACTCAGAATTACCAAACTATAATCGCCTTATGACCGATTACAACTTCTTCCACCCAACCGAAGTCCGCTACGGGGATCTAGACCCGCAGGGACATGTCAACAACGCAAAATACCTGACGTATTTCGAGCAGGCGCGTGTCTACTATTTCATGAAGCTGGGCTTGTTCAGCAAAGACCAGTCCTTTATGGAAATTGGTGTCATTGTGGCAGATATCCACATCACCTATCATGCTCCCACACACTACGGCGACAATATCAAAACCGGTGCAAAGGTCACCAAGATCGGAAACAAGTCTATGACGGTGGAGCAGTGCGTTGTGAATGCCGACACGGGCAAAGTGATGGCAAGCGGCGAAGTGGTGCTGGTCACTTTCGATTACGAAGGTTTGAAGACCATTCCTGTGCCGGAGGATTGGAAGAAGAAGTTATCAGAGTATGAAGGGTTGTAAACATGTCTCTCCCAAAAATTGACGAAAAATATTTCACCACCTTTCTCGTTGACCTGCTCAACATCCCCTCGCCGACGGGCTTTGCCAGCGCAGCAATTGACTTCGTTGAGAAAGAACTGTCCAAGTACAAGCAGTTGAAATTAAGCCGCACACGCAAAGGCGCATTGGTCGCAAAGTGGGAAGTGAAATCTGAGTTGCCTCCCATTGCATTGACAGCTCATGCCGATACGCTTGGTGCGGTGGTGAAAGAGATTAAAGGCAACGGACGTTTACGCCTGAGTCGCATTGGCGGGATTCAGTGGCCGACCATTGAAACCGAAGGCGTGTGGGTGTTCACATCCAAAGGCGAAAAGATTCGCGGCTCGGTGTTGATCGACGTGGCATCGGGTCACATCCATAGCGGACCGGATCTGCCGCGTGACGAAAAACATCTCGAAGTACGCCTCGATGCAAAAACGACATCCGAAGCCGAGACTCGTGCATTGGGAATCAACATCGGCGATTGTGTGGCGTTCGACACGCGTACTGAAGTGACGAATGGATTCATCCGCTCGCGCTTTCTCGATGACAAGGCTTGTGTGGCAAATCTTGTCGCAGCGATCAAGTCGATGGCGGAGTCAGGTCAAAGTCCGGCGAGAAGCGTGTACTTCCACATTTCCAATTATGAAGAGGTCGGTCACGGCGCATCGGCGGGCATCCCTGATGATGTAGCGGAGTTGGTCACGGTTGATATGGCGGTGGTGGGACCTGGTCAGGAGTCGGATGAATTCCATGCGACCTTGTGTATCAAAGACAGCGGCGGACCGTATCACGAAGGCTTGAACAAAAAAATGTGCGGCATTGCCGAGAAGCATGGCATTCCGTACAAGACCGATGTTTACCCGTTCTACGGTTCGGATGGTGAAGCCTTCTGGCGCGCAGGCGGTGATGTGGCGCTGGCATTAATCGGTCCCGGCATCGACGCGTCGCACAACTATGAGCGTGCTCACATAGATGGACTCAACGCGACTACGAACTGGATCATGGCATACTTGCTTGAAAAGTAAGGGCGACCCTTCAGGATCATAATGTGACTTGCTTCCGCCGGGCGGGTTGCCCCTACGACGGAACATTAACCAAACGCTAACGTAAAGAGTTGGCGCGAGATACCATCCTTATTATTAGAATTTAAAATAGGAATTGGACATGACCCTCGACACCATTGAAGCTAAGATCGGCTCGCTCGCACCAGACTTCAAGTTGACAGCCACCAATGGGCAGTCTGTTTCGCTGACAGATTTCCGCAGCAAGCAGAATGTGATCGTGTTCTTCATCCGCGAAACGACCTGCCCGCAGTGCCGCACGCATGTTGCTCAACTTGGCAAAATGTATGAACAGTTCAAAGAAGCTGGGGCAGAGGTCATCGTTATTCTGGGCGAAGGCATGGACAATGCCAAGGAATATGCAGATGGGATCGGTTTGCCTTTTTCGATTCTGTGTGACCCCGATCGAGCAGTGTATAGCTTGTATGAGCTTGAAAAATATTTTCTGCTTTTTCAGCGTACAGCCTCACTGGTGGTGGATAAAGATGGCATCGTCCGCTATTTGAAGCGCACCACCGTGCCAAACGTTTGGCTGCAAGAGAGTCGTGAGTTGCTGGGTTTCATTCTCAGTTTGGATGAAGGTCAGCCGGTTTTATAAGGTTCAAGCCCTGCAAATGCAGGGCTTTTATTTGCAAAAACCATTAACCGCGAAGAACGCTAAGAACGCGAATTTCTTAAGAGGTCTTGATTTCTTAAATGGGGCGGGGAAACCCCGCCCCTACAAACCATTCCCTATTCACTATTCTCTTCTCAAACTGTATACTTGCTACTATGAAACTAGATGCCGCCATTCCTCCCGTTCAACTGAAACAAATTCCTGCCATTGCCACTGCAGCAGAAGAGACTGGTTTCGCCGCCTTGTGGACTCAAGAGACCCAACACGACCCCTTCTTGCCTTGCACGCTCATCGCAGAACATTCTGCGAAAATGGAAATAGGAACCGCCATCGCTGTGTCGTTTGCGCGTTCGCCTGCCAACCTCGCCTACACCGCATGGGACTTGGCGGCTCAGTCGAACGGGAGATTCATTCTGGGGTTGGGCACTCAGGTCAAGGCGCATATTGAGCGTCGTTTCGGTATGACCTGGCCTGAGTCAGTGACGGGCAAACTCCGCGAGCAGATTCAAGTCATCCGCGCTTTGTGGGATGCATGGCAGAACGGCAGCAAATTAAACTTCCGCGGTGAACAGTACAAAATCACGCTCATGTCACCGTTCTTTAACCCCGGCAAGATCGAAAATCCGAACATTCCCATTTACATCGCAGGTGTCAACCAAGGCTTGGCAAGACTCGCGGGTGAGATGTGCGAAGGCTTCCATGCGCATCCGTTCAACAGTCCGCGCTACATGAATGAAGTTTTGTTGCCCGCCATTGAAGAAGGGCTTCAAAAAAGCGGACGCAAACGCAGCGACATCGCCGTTTCAATGACTCCTTTCATTGCGACGACACCCGAAGAAGAAGGTTTCGCCCGCATGCAGATCGCCTTCTACGCCTCCACGCCTTCCTATCGCTCGGTGATGGATTTATATGGCTGGAGCGAAACCGCCGAAAAACTTTCTGGCTTTGCCGCCAAAGGCGAATGGCATGAGATGCCCATGCTCATCACCGATGAGATGCTCAACGAATTTTGTCTCATGACCACGCAGGAAAACCTCGCCACAGACTTGAAGAAACGCTACAACGGTATCGCAGATAGGCTCACACTCTACACGCCTTTTGTGCCCGGCGAAAAAGATGCATGGTGGAAGGATTTGGCAAAGGCGTTTAATTAGTAGGTCCGGCTATGTACCCGCAGGGTATGTAGCCAGACTTTCTTTGCAATCAAATATTTGGCGGGTTGCAAACCCGCCCTATTGAAAAGAGACATACATATGAACTTCAACGATTACCAACAAAAATCACGCGCCACGGCGCAATATCCTGCCATTGGGCACCCTGTCATTTACCCGGCACTGGGTTTGGTCAACGAAGCGGGCGAAGTGGCAGGCAAGATCAAGAAAATCTTTCGAGATAAACAAGGCAACATCGGCGAAGCTGAACGCGAAGCGCTCAAAGCCGAACTGGGCGATGTGCTTTGGTACATTGCGCAAGTCGCCACGGAACTCGACCTTCCACTCGATGAGATCGCCGAAGCCAACCTTGCCAAGCTATTAGACCGTCAGGCGCGCGGCAAGATTCAAGGCGATGGCGATAATCGCTAAATGAAAACCTTCATTATCCTCTTCTTCGCCATTCTCAGCGAAGTGATCGCCACATCGTCGCTCAAGTTTTCAGAGGGCTTCACCAAACCCATTCCCAGCGTCATCGTGGCGGTTGGGTACGGATTATCCTTTTATCTTTTGTCTATTGCGTTAAAGTCCATGCCGATTGGGGTTGCCTATGCCATTTGGTCTGGAGTCGGATTGATCCTAACCGTCATTGCGGGAATCATTCTCTGGAAGGAAACGCTGGATTGGGTTCGTGTGCTTGGGATCGTTTTGATCCTGGCAGGCATTGTATTGATCAACGTCTTTTCAAAAGCGACCGTTCATTAAACAAAAAAGCGGATGAAATCATCCGCTTTTTTGTTTAACCACAATTCGCACGTCTTTCTCTCCATGCCGTGACCCAATCCACGCCTCGATCATCAAACCGCTTAGGCTGATCTGCAAAGCGATAGCGTCCACGTCCGCGGATGATGAGCGTTCCGCCTGCCACGAACACCAGCATGGAGCCCGTCAACACCGCGCCCCAGAAAGGGGATTCAGGAATACGAGTCAACGCTTCAGAGACGCCAGCCGCCACCAAGCCCACATACGACCAATTCATGAATTCATAATGCAATTCCAACCAGCCCTTACGCGGGTACCGCACATACGCTGGGATGAATCCGGCGATCAACGTGATAAGACTCGCGATTGCCGCCCCATGAAAGGGACCGAAATGACCCGTGAGCCGGTAAATAAAAAACGCTGAAAGATTCAACCCAAGCATATTGAAGAAATACGCATATCCCAACCACTTATGCAGATATGTCCCTTTGCGAATGAGCAAGACCCACAAACCAAATGTCAACGCAGAGACCGAAGCGACCAAATGAAACATGCCAACAAACTGAAGCATAGCGACTCCTTCTGAGGTCTCATCATGATAGCGAAAGTCAACATGCTTTACATCCCACTACAGAACGATCTTTTTCAATCCTTCACAACAGGCAAACCAGAAGACTCCGCGCCCCACTCCGTCCATGAGCCATCATACACGGCTAGATCCTTCAATCCACTCTGGTCTGCTGCCAATGCAAGGATGCAAGCCGTGACTCCGGTGCCGCAGCTAAAGATCAATTTTTTATTTTGATACTGCGTGAACATCTCACGTAAAAGCGCAGGGGTTTTCATGACGCCGTTGACTTGAGTTTCACTAAAAGGCAGGTTGACAGCGCCGGGCATGTGTCCGCCTCTCAACCCTGCGCGCGGCTCAGGTTCCTGACCTGTGAATCGTCCCGCAGATCGGGCATCCAGCACGCTGAAAGCGGAGTCGCTTAAGGCATGGGTCACGGCTTGAGAGTCAACGATCAACTCCGGGCGCGGATGGGAGGCGAAGTCTCCGCGTGATGTTGGAGTCGCGAGAGTCGCAGTCGTTTCGTATCCGGCTTGAATCCAGGCTGGGAGTCCGCCATCCAAGACCGCGACGTTATCATGCCCCATTGCGCGGAACATCCACCACGCGCGCGGGCTGGCATAGACACCGACGTTGTCATACACGACGATGGCACTATTTTTATGAATGCCCATCTTTTGCATTTCTTCAGTAAAGAATTCGGGCGTGGGCATCATGTGCGGCAGGGATGTGTTGTGGTCTTTGATCTCATTGTCGTAATCAAAGCGCAATGAGCCGGGGATGTACGTGGGCGCAGCAGGTTCGGATGCACCGATGTTCGTGACCGGCTTCATGCTGGCATCGAGGATGATGAGATTCTCTGCCGAAATATTTTCGGCAAGGAATTGCGGGGTGATGAGTGAGTTGGTAAAAGTGATGTGAGACATAATTACCTCTTATTCAAAATTCGTTGTCACCCTGAGGGAGCGTTCTTCGCGACCGAAGGGTCTCTTACTATGGATATAGAGATCCTTCGCTTTCGCTCAGGATGACACTGTTTAGCACATATCATGGCGCATTAGCAAATAAACACTTCAGATACGCGCCTTCTTTATACGTGGTGGGATGGTCAATGGCATGAGCGGTGCGTTCGATCTCTTTCAGTGGACGACCCGCTTCCTGCGCGGCGTGATGAATGGCGTTGAAAAAATCGTCGGCGCTGACTCGGCTGGAGCAGGAGGCTTGCACGAGAATGCCGCCGCGTTTGAGCACGCCCAACCCCAAATGCGTGAGTCGCCGATAGGCATGCAGCGCCGTTTCGATCTGAGATTGATTCTGCGCGAACATGGGCGGGTCAAGAATGACAACGTCGAATTGACGGTTTTGAGCTTTCATTTGCGCGAGCGCGTCGAAGGCATCCTGGTCAAGAGTCTCAAAGGTTGCGTTGCGAATATTTTCTCGATGTTGGTTGTGTTGAATGTTTCGCAAGGTGGCTTGCGTAGCAGGTGTGCTAAAGTCCACGCTGACGACTTCGGTCGCGCCGCCATCTGCGGCGTAGAGCGAGAATCCGCCAGTGTAGGAAAAGACGTTCAAGACCGATTTGCCTTTGGATAAAGTCCGCACCCGTTCGCGGTTTTCACGTTGATCGAGAAAGAAGCCGGTCTTTTGCCCGTTGATGGGATCACACTCAAAGGTGATGCCATTCTCTTTGAACAGGATCAAGCCTTCGGGAGTCTGATGCGTGAGCGTCATCCCATCGGTAAGACCGTGTAAATAATCCGCTTGTTTGTTGAGCGAGCGATTGAGTCTTAATATTAAATGATCGAAGGTTTGAGATTTTTCAAGCGCAGAAACCACATCCTTGAGATGCGGAACCCAGGCGGGCGTGTAAAGTTTGAGAACCAGCGTCTCGGCGTAACGGTCGATGATCAAACCGGGCAAGCCGTCGTTCTCGCCGTGGATGAGGCGATATCCATTTGTGTCTTTTTTGCCAAGCGGCTTACGAATGGCGGCAGCTGTTTTTATTTTTTCTTCGAACCAGTTCACATCAATGGTCGCTGGTTTTCCTTTTTGCAAAATGCGCACACGGATCGTTGAAGTAGGGTCGTACAAACCGACAGCCAGAAAGCGACGCTTGTCATCGAAAATCACGGCAAGGTCGCCGGGGTTGCCTTCGCGGCTTTGCTCGGTGATGGATTGATCGAAAACCCAGGGATGTCCCTGCTTGAGTGCACGCTCACCCGGTGTGGACAGACGCAAGGCAATCCGCTGATTAGACGGGTTTGGATGCTGCGAAAGTGCGGGGATGAAATCCATTAGCGCAATGGTAACCCGGCTTTTTCATAAATGGCATCGATGACGCGCATGTTTTGAATGGCATCTTCGGGTGTGGTGTTGAGCGGCGCACCGGAAAGAATGGCTTGTGCAAAAGCGCGTAATTGCAAGGTGTAAATATTCCCGCCGTTGATGGCGCCGCTCCATTTGGTTTTGTTTGTGCGCACATTCAGACGATGGATGACATGCGGTTGAAACGGGCTAAAGACTTTGATCTCGCCTGAATCGCCTTGAACCTGTAAAGACGAGTGAAACAAACGCGGCGAAAGCATATCGGAGACAATACGTCCATGTGCGCCATTTGGGAATTTCAACTCGGCTTCCATACGCGAGTCGACGTCCGGTTTGTATTCTTTGGCTTTCGCACTTAATATTTCGGGTTCCGCTCCCATCAAATAACGCACCAAACTCACCGGGTAACAACCTGCATCCATGAGTGAGCCGCCCGCCAAGTCATAGCGAAAACGAATGTTGGAAGGAACAGGCAAGAGGAAACAAAACCGCGCTTCGATGTTTTGTATCGTTCCAAGCTCGCCGCTGGAAATAATTTCTTTCACTCTTGCCGTGAGCGGATGATAGCGGTAGGCAAAGGCTTCGCTTAATATCTTTCCACTTACTTTAGCGGCTTCTGCCATTTCCACAGCTTCTTTTGCATTCGCTGCAAACGGTTTTTCGCACAGCACATGCTTGCCTGCTTGCAAGGCTTTGATCGTCCATTCGGCGTGGAGTCCGTTTGGCAACGGGTTATAGATGGCGTCGATCTCGGGGTCAGCGATCAGGTCTGCATAGGTGCGATGCGTGCGCGGGATGTTATGTCTGCGGGCGAAGGCATCGGCACGGTTCGGGTCACGCGCAGCGATGGAGACGATCTGCACTTCGGGAACAGCACGCGCAGGGGTGGTCAATGCAGGCGGGACAATGGCGGCAGCGCCGAGAACACCGATACGAATAGGGTTGGTCATGGAGAAAATTATACTCATTGTCGAAAAACAAACCGCATCCTTTCAGGATGCGGTTTGTTTTTGATTTGGTTTAGGCAGGGACCCCTACTGTAATCTTTGCTGTATATCCGTTGACTTCATCGCCAGAAAGTTCCACCATTTGCAATTCATAGCCATCGCTAAAAATATTATCGCTTGCCAAAGAGATCTGTGGAAGATTGCGAGCGCTGGTTTCGTATCCAGAAGTTTCATAGACACTAGCACACACATCTTCAGGGAATGCCATTTGCGATGTGTGGATCACATTTTCAGCACCGGTGGTTTGGTCTAAAGATGGATAAACCTCAAAATGGGTGTGGGGCCAGCGGCCCAAATAGCAACCGGGGTAAATGGTTGTGAACGCCAATTTACCATCAGCATCTGCAACTTGCACCCCACGCAGATAGTCTTCTTCGACTGTGGCTGCGCTGTACATGGAATAGTCACCGTTTTGATTACAATGCCACAAGTACATTGCATAGCCAGCCAAAGGCGCACAATTGTTATTCGTGTTGACCAAGGTCACTTCTATATTGAGGAGAACGCCCTGCGCCACATTGCCCGTACCAAGGCTGGTTCGCAAATCCTGACGGACGATGCCTGAAAGAGCCAGCGCGTTCAAGCGTTGATTGGAAGCGCTCGAACCGTCAGCGGGGTAGGGGCCTGCGGTTTCGCTGGGGATGTCATCCACACAGACTTCTGCCGAAGAACTGCCAGAAGTGGCGGTAGATGGAACCACTGCCGTATCCGTACTGCCAGCAACCGCTTCGGGCGTGCTGGTCAGTTTGACGGGGGAACAACTGGCAAGGAAAGCTGCCAGCCCAATTGCACCGAGTTTGATGGCATCACGGCGGGTAATGCCCGATTGAGACGCCATCGCCAGATCTGCTTGCAAGCCTAAATCGTAAATATCTTTTTGTGTCATGTCCATTCTCTCCAATAAAGTTTTTTGATATGTTTTTATATCATGGACTGTTTCAACAAAATCTACTTATCAGTTAATTCTCAACAAAAACACATTATTTATTCACAATATGGCGCACTTCGCCACTGACCGAAATGCTCTCGCCAACTTTCTCTGTGAATGAGACAGTCAACCGCGAAGGCGCACCCATATCTTCGCCCTGCAAGATGGTGAAAGTCTTCGAGCCTTTCCAACCAATGTCACGCAGATAGCCAGCCAATGCCGCTGCTGCCGCCCCCGTTGCCGGGTCTTCGTAGACTCCGCCCGCCGCGAAGGGATTGCGTGAATGAATGACCGAATCTGATTCCTGCCATAACAAACTAATGGTAATGAGTCCTTCTTGCATCATCAAGGCGCGGACTGTATCAAAGTCATAGCTCATGTTCGCAAGCGTGACACGGTCTTTGACGAACAGGATCAAATGCTTGGCACCTGCACCTGCATATCGAACGGGGAAGTTCACATCGAGTTGACTACGCTCCATGTGGAAGCCAGTCAACACCTTATCGACAAAATTGGCGGGAACCTCTTCGGACCATGTTGCGGGTGATTGAAGTGTGGCAGCCATTCCGAGGTCCGATTTTGAAGCGTGGACGGTAATGGTGCTATTGTTCAGAATCAGTGTATATGTCCCTTCCCCGAAGCGTTCCCCCAGCGCTGCTCCTAATGCAATGGTGGCGTGTCCACAAAATGGTACTTCCAACTCTGGTGCAAAATAGCGCACACGCCAGTCATCATTTTGTTTTACTAAAAACGCTGTTTCTGAATAACCCACTTCTTTTGCAGTTGCCATCATCTCTTCGGCAGAAGGCATCTCATCATAAAAAGCCACGCCCGCCGGGTTACCGCCTTGTCCGTTCTGGGAAAAAGCCGCGAGTCTTAATACATTCGTCATCTTATTACCTCCAAAGTATTTTTAAGAATAATATGTTTCATTCAGATGCGCTCACTCTTTCTCCGTGTACCTATAAAACTGGATATTTATAAACTTAATACACTCTTCCAATTTTTCCAGGTCAATCTTTTTCTGTTTATATTCTGGTTATAGGGACGGTCATACAAGATATGCTCCCACATCGGCATAGACTCTGCGCCTGTGATAACCGGTTTGTCATCGATCAAGATATCGCCTTTGACCAAGGTTTTGTCTCTGGTAAGGACAATTCGATTTACCCATTCTGAGCCGAAATGACGATCCACCCATTCGTATTTCTCCAATACGCAGTTCTTGTATATATAAAGCGGACTGGTACAAAAGAAAATTTCAAGCCCCATTTGCTGCATTGTCTTCACGGCATCCACTCCGCCCTCTACAGGCATCATTTCACGAAAGAATCCGGGCTCCAGATATATTTCTGATACCAAAGGTTGTAAATCTTGGGGATACGACTCCTTCACATAAAATGTTTTGCGCTCTTCGAGTGGCACATACATTTTTTCCGGGTGCCGTCCCCGCCAACGCTTCAGAAATTCGCCGTCAAAATCTGCAAGCACATCATCCATGTCGACAAGTATTCGCATATCATCTCCTTATACAATCAATACTGAAAGATATTAAAAAAGCAAACCGCGTTCATCACGCGGTTTGCCTATTCCTAACTGTTATTCTTTAATCCAAATTACCGGTCATCATTGCCATCTTTACTTCACCGATGGCTTTGGTCACCTGAATCTCACGCGGACAGGCTTCAGTGCAGTTATACGCGGTGTGACAGCGGGCAATACCGTCCGTCTCAGCGAGGATGTTGAGGCGCTGATCGGCAGCCTGGTCGCGGCTATCGAAGATGAAGCGATGCGCACTAACAATGGCAGCCGGACCATAATACTCACCATTCGCCCAATACGACGGGCAGGAAGTGGTACAAGCCGCGCAAAGAATACACTTGGTGGTTTCATCGAAGCGGGCACGCTGCTCCGGTGACTGCAAACGTTCGCGTCCGCCTTCGGGCAGCGGTTCTTCGTTGATGAAATATGGAAGCACCTTCTTATAGTTATTGAAGAACGGTTCCATATCCACGATCAAATCTTTCTTGATCGGCAAACCAAGGATCGGCTCCACGGTGATATTTTCACCCACATCACGAATAAGTGTCTTGCACGCCAAACGGTTGCGTCCATTAATACGCATCGCATCTGAACCACAAACGCCATGCGCACACGAACGGCGGAACGATAAAGCGCCGTCGGTCTTGCCCTTGATATGCTCAAGCACATCCAAAATGCGGTCGTTCGGGTCGGCTTCGACCTTGTAGGTCACATAATTGCCGCGCTGGTCTTTCTCGGGGTTGTAACGGAAAATCTTAACAGTAACTTCCATGCTGACCTCTAATAGACTCTTGCTTTAGGCTGATGTTTGGTAATGACAACCGGCTTGTAATTAATTTCCAATTTGCCGTTCTTCTTCGCGATCAAGGTATGCTTCAACCAATTCTTATCATCACGATCAGGGAAATCTTCACGCGAATGACCACCACGGGATTCCTTGCGGTTCAAGGCGCTGGCGGCAACCACTTCCGCGATCTCAAGCATGTTGCCAAGTTCCCAAGCGTTCAACAATTCTGTGTTGAATATCTTGCCGGTATCGCTAACTTTCACATCCTTGAAGCGTTTTTGAAGATCACGCACTTTTTCAAGCGCAGTGTTCATATCTTTCTCGTTGCGATAAATACCAACATCCGCAAACATGACGTTCTTCATTTCATTGCCGATGTCATACGCATTTTCCTTACCCGAAGCGGACTTCAACGCCTCCAATTCGGACCGGATGGCTGAGTCAGCGTTCTCGGGCAGTTTCACCCAATCCGCAGACTTGGCATATTCCGCTGCACGTAAACCCGCATGCTTACCGAACACCACCAAATCAAGCAGGGAGTTCGTACCCAAGCGGTTCGCACCATGCACAGACACACAAGCACATTCACCCGCCGCAAACAGACCGGGGATGGTTGTGCCTTTATCATCAACTACCACTTCACCATACTTGTTGGTCGGAATACCGCCCATCGCATAGTGAGCCGTTGGTTGAATGGGCATCATCTGGGTCACAGGGTCAACGCCGAGATAGACGCGGCAGAAATCCACAATGTCAGGAATCTTCTTGAGAACCGTATCCCCGGTGATCTTGTAGGGAGAACCGTCTGGGTTGGTGCGTCCATCTTCGGCGGCATACTTGTTCACCGTCTCTGGGCGAATATCCAAGTACACATAATTCTTGCCGTCGATACCGCGACCTTCTTTGATCTCGGTGTAGATCGCACGCGAAACCACATCACGAGAGGCGAGGTCTTTCACGGTTGGCGCATACTTCGGCATGAAGCGTTCGCCCTTACCGTTAATGAGCACCGCACCTTCGCCGCGTGCCCCTTCAGTAATGAGAATGCCCAGTTTGTAAATGCCAGTGGGGTGGAATTGGAAGAACTCCATATCCTCAAGCGGAAGCCCCTTACGGAGCAACATCGCCGCGCCATCGCCGGTATAGGCGTAAGCATTCGAAGTCACTTCGAAGATGCGACCAAAACCGCCCGTCGCAAACACAATGGATTTTGCATGGAAGGTGTGCAGTTCGCCGGTTGCCAGTTCAATGGCAACGATTCCTGCCGCCTTACCATCCACCATGATGAAATCGAGAGCCTGGAATTCATCGAAGAAATTAACCTTGTTCTTCAAGCATTGCTGATACAAAGTCTGAAGAATCATATGACCGGTGCGGTCCGCGGCATGAGCCGCGCGGCGCACAGGTTTACCGGTTTCGTTGTTGGTGTGTCCACCGAACGGGCGCTGAGAGATCTTGCCTTCAGGGGTACGGTCAAAAGGCAACCCCATGTGTTCCAGTTCGAGCACCGCATCAATCGCTTCGGTCGTCATGAATTCGATCGCGTCCTGGTCACCGAGGTAATCAGACCCTTTGACGGTGTCGTACATATGCCATTCGGGTTTATCTTCTTCGTAGTTGCCCAACGCCGCAGAGATACCGCCCTGCGCTGCGCCAGTATGAGAACGTGTAGGATACAGTTTGCTGATGACGGCGGTCTTGGCATTGCGCGAGGCATACAAACCCGCCATTAAACCGGCGCCGCCTGCTCCCACCACCACCACATCAAATTGATGAACATTCGCCATGAAATATTGCTCCTGAAAAATTACGGACCACAAACGATGGACGACAGACCTTGGTCCATCATCTACCGTCCATCGTCCACTTTACGAAGTCCAGATGAGCCACAACCCCATGAGGCTCCATCCAACCATCACTACAATGCTAAAGAAACGCACAATCTTGCGCCCGGTCTCACCAGCAATGTAATCATCTGCGATCACAACCAGACCATGCACACCATGAGCCGTAGCCACCAAGAGCAAGGCGCTGGCGGTCAACTTCCAAAGCGGAGTCGCCCAGGCATCGGTACTTGCCAGATCGGTGCTTTGCACATGGGTCACATTCGGCATGAATGCCCAGCGCATCACATCGGCAAAGTTCATATTGTTGCGAGCACCCATCACCAGAGCACCAAGCAACCCAAAGAGGATCAAGGCATACATCGCCAAAGCAGAGAGGCGTGTAAACAGCCACATGATGGATTCGAAGTTGGTTAATCCACGGGCTTTGATAGAGAGGCGTCGCGATTTATTGACAGTAGCCATGTTACCCTCCCAACGCAGTCTTCAAAATAACGAAAACCGAAATGCCATAGACCGGAATGAATACCGCCCACTCGATCCAAATGGCTTGCGTTTGATGTTCCAAAAGTTTTGGGAAAAGATCCAAAATGGTGATGCGCAAGCCGTTGATGGCATGGAACAACACACAAAAGAAAATGAAAATCTGGAAGATCCAGCTCTCATAGATACTATTTAATGCCCCGCCAAACCTGCCGCCGACAAATGAAGCGAGGATGTGCAAGGTAATGAAAATACCCATGCCCAACCCACCAATGCGGTGCAGGATATAAGTCAGGTACCCCGCCGGTCCGCGATAATGCAAACCTGTGGAGAGGCTGACATCCCGTTTCAAGCCCATGATTGCCTCCGTGGTGAATTTTGTTACAAGCGCATATTCTACTCGCTATCTCTTAAAAGTTTAAGTGGAAAGATGGACAAAGAGGTGCTTCCATCCTTTTAATACTGAAAAGACTTTTAAAACGCCACACCTCGATTGATTTCAAGAAAACCGCTCAAACTGCTCACTCAACAGAAATACTGAAACGTGACAAAAATCCTGCCAATTTCATTCCTGCCGTCCTATAATGAAGGGAACAGAGACCCTTATAATCCAATTCCAATAGCTCTTAATACCGCATCGTTTCACCTTTATCCACTAGTCGAATGGCAAGCGCAATATATTCCCCTTGGAGGCGCACATGTCTGATTCACACGAGTTATCCCGCCGGGATTTCATTAAGGTAACGACGGGCATCGTTGGAGGTTTGATCGGCACAATGGTCGGTCTTCCCTCCATTTTCTATTTAATCGACCCCGCATTGCAGGAGGGTGCAAAAGAAGCGTGGATTCCTATCGGTAAATTTGAAGATATGCAGGTTGGAACGCCATACCCCTTCTCTTTCACCCAGGTACAAGTCAACGGCTGGGAACGAACCGCCAGTTCCTTCGGCGGATACGCCATCCGCAAATCAGATAACCCCGATGAGTTGCTCATCCTCAACAGTCGTTGCACGCATCTTTCCTGCACCGTAAACTGGTCGGCTGAAGCGCAGGCATATATCTGTCCCTGTCACGATGCCAAGTTCGGCATGGAAGGCGAAGTGTTGGATGGACCTCCACCCCGCCCACTCGACATCTATGAAGAACATCGCATCACTGCCGACGGCATCATTGAGATCTTCTTCAAGGGAGCATAACCATGTGGAAAACGATCTACGCCTGGCTCGATGAACGTATCGGTCTCAATGACCTGTATACCACCATGCTCGACCGCCCCGAACCCAAAACAACCTGGTGGAACACGCTCGGCTCAGCCAGTATGTTCCTTTTCATTTTACAAGGGCTCACCGGCATCTTTCTCACTGTGTACTACACCCCCTCTCCAGACCACGCCTACGACTCCATCAACTACATCATGGAAGGTGTGGCGTTCGGCTGGCTCATTCGCGGCATTCATCATTGGGGCGCAACCCTCATGGTGGTCTTGGTCTTCGTCCACATGCTGCGTGTGTTCTACACCGCTTCCTTCAAATACCCCCGCGAGTTGACCTGGCTGATCGGCATCGGCTTATTCCTCACCACGCTTGGCATGGGCTTCACAGGCTACTTGCTGCCGTGGAATCAAAAATCCTACTGGGCAACCACCGTCGGCACACAAATTGCCGGAACCGTCCCCTTCCTTGGTGATTTCATCCTCAAAGCCCTGCGCGGCGGACCTGACCTCAGCGCCCTCACCCTACAACGCTTCTTCTCCGCTCACATTTGGATCATCCCTGCCACGCTGGCAGCATTGATGGGCATCCACTTATTCCTCGTCATCAAGCACGGCGAATCGCACTGGCCCCAAAAGGAAGATTAAGCCATGAACGACGAAACCAAAAAGAAAATCAACGCACGCTACGAACGCGAACTCGACAAAGGCGAACGCTTCTGGCCCGATACCATCTTCCGCGACCTCATCATGTCGCTGGGAATTTTCATCCTGCTGATTCTCCTGGCATCCTTTGTCGGAGTCCCTGCCGAACCCAAAGCCGACCCAAGCGACACCTCCTACATCCCGCGCCCAGAATGGTATTTCCTCTTTCTCTTCAAATTCCTTGCGCTTTATGGTCAGTTACCGGTCATCGGCAAAATTGAATGGCTCGCCACTGTGCTTGTGCCCGGCATCGCCATCGCTATTCTGACCCTCATGCCTTTCATCGAAAAGAGCCCATACCGTTATTACAGCAAACGCATTCTGCCCATCTCCATCATGACCATCATGGTCACTGGCATCGTGATGCTCACCTTGATGTCTGAAGTTCCAACCGTTTCTGAAGATGGCTCCACACTACTTGGAACTCTTCAAACTGTTGTAGGGATATTCATCCCGCTGACCGCATACATCCTCTTCTTCGCTTTCAAAAATAACACCCGCCTCATGGTCTGGACCGTAAGCCTGGCTGCTGTTTCCATGATCCTCATCTCAGGGACAGTTCTTGCTCTCGCTCCCGAAAAAGAAGCGGAAGAATCCACAGTTGCCACCACCTTGCCCGATCAGATCGTCGCCGGGCAAGACCTATACTCCGTGCATTGCACCGAATGCCACGGTGACGATGGTTCCGTGTCCGTCATCACCGGCGTGGAAGGACTCGAAGGCGAAGAGATCACACCCATCAACAGCCGTGATGTGCTCTACACCATCACCGACTCTGCCATGAGCGAAGTCATCGCATACGGACGTCCCAGCGCTGGCATGCCTCCTTTCGGAAAAACCTACGGCGGCGAGCTCACCAAAAGCGAGATTGACTACATCATCACCTTTATGCGCTACATGTGGGATGACCGCTTCGAAGCGCCCGTTATCAAACCGCTTTATCCGCCGCTTGCAGAAGGCGAAGTGCCATCTTATGATGCTCACATTCAACCCATTGTGAAGCGCTATTGCGTCTCCTGTCACCGCGCCGGCAAAGACAACAACAACTTCCTAATGACAAGTTACGAAGAGATTCTCACAACTGGCGACCAATCAGCGAACAATGTCATCGCAGGGGATGAGAATTCCTACTTACTACAGGTCATCCAAGCGCATCCCATCCTTGATGAGAATGGCAATGAGATCATCGGAGTCATGCCGCCCACAAAGGCGCTCAACCCAGATATCGTTGACGTTTTCGTCCGTTGGGTCATGAATGGCATGCCACAAACCGCCGAAGACGCAGCGGCACTCTCCACACCAGCACCGTAATGCGTACACCTTAATTCAAAAAGCCGGGACAGTTGTCTCGGCTTTTTTGAATCCCTCTTCAAGTTGGGAGAGGGGTAGGGGGTGAGGGTAAGTTACAGGTACAATAATAAAAATTCAAAAAATGGAGAACCCATGAAAACAGATAGCGGACTCGAATACATTGAAACACAAGCCGGAACCGGCACCCAAGCCACAGCCGGCAAAACCGTGTTTGTGCATTACACCGGAAAATTCCAGAACGGACAAGTCTTCGACAGCTCCATCCCACGCGGTGAACCGCTCGCCTTCAAACTCGGAGTCGGGCAGGTCATCAAAGGCTGGGACGAAGGCATCGCCTTGATGAAAGTCGGTGGTAAAGCCCAACTCATTATCCCTTCGAACCTCGCCTACGGCGAACGCGGCGCCGGCGGAGTTATTCCCCCCAACGCCACCCTGATCTTCGATGTCGAACTGGTAGACGTGAAGTAATTCATTAAATTCCATTCAAATTCCATTCGTTGCTTTTGAAATGCGACCCTTTTGGGGTCGCATTTTTGTTTCCTCATAGGTTTATTTGATATGTAAGAAATACTTGACATTTAGTAAAAATAGTATTACTATTTGTAAAATAAAGAAAACACAATAGAAAGAGGCAAAAAATGTCATTTCAAGAGAAAAATATCGTCGCTTCGTTATCCACCTTCACACTCATCCTGTTCGTATATATGTTTAGGGTCTTTCAAATGGTTCAAACCGAAAGTTTCAACGCACCCAATCTATTTTGGTTATGGGGCATCGTTGCGATCCTCGCTATCGCTGGAACCATTCTTCTCAGCATACTCACCCACATTGCTGGAGGGATCGTCCACAGGATCCGCACGAACGAAGACTCACATATTGAAGATATTAAAGATGAACGTGACCAACTCATCGACCTCAAAGGGACGCGTGTGGCATACACCTTTTCTTCGCTCGGGGTCGCCGCCTCGATGCTGACCTTTGTCCTGGGTCAACCGCCCCTGGTCATGTTCAGCGCCTTGATCTTCTTCGGCATCCTTGCGCAGATCGTAGCAGATGTTTGGCGGCTTAACCTATACCGAAAGGGCTTCTAACATGGAAAAAGGCAAGATCGGCAACAACATTCGCAAACTGCGCTTCTTCCGCAACGAGATGACCCAGCAACAACTAGCAGAAAAAGTCGGTATCACCCGTCAAACCATCATCGCCATGGAGCAGGATAAATACTCGCCCTCGCTGGAATTGGCATTTCGAATTGCCCATGTCTTCGGCGTGCCCTTGGAAGAAGTCTTTACCTATCAACCCGAAGACTCTAAAGAATGAACCATATATCTTAAAAAAGGAATCAAATAAACATGAAAACGAAAAATCAAAAAACGAGCGGAATCTTATTCATCTTCGCTGGGATCGCCTTTATCGTAGCGTACTGGCTCAGCAAGCAAGTTTCGTTTATCGGGGTTGGCATCGCCTTCATTGGCATCGGAGCCTCGTTCATTGCCAAATCCAACGCAGTTGAAAAGTAAGGGATTTGCTTAAATGACTTCAACTACTTCATTCCGGAAAACGGAAATCTACGTAGCGTTACTATGGATCATCACCGCCGCCGGCGCAATTGGCGGAGCCAGCCTGATCAACCCCATCATCAACGCGCCTGATTACCTGACCCTGGTCTTTCCAAAAAGTGTCACTATTACAAGCGGCATGTTCGGCTGGATGATCAACGACATTGGCATCGTCTTCATCGGTCTGTTGATGTACCCGATTCTGAAGAAGCATAGTGAAAGCATGGCACTCGGATATTTAAGCATGCGCATGTTCGAGTCTTTGTTGATGATCGTCGGTGTCTTCTTCGCGTTGATGCTCATCCCTCTGAGTCGAGATTTCATCAACGCCGGCACAGCCGATGTTTCTACACTACAAACCATCGGTTCCATCCTCAAGCAAGCGGAGAATTGGTTCTTGAACCTCTTGCAATTGATATTTCTTGGCATTGGCGGGCTGATTCTCAACTTGATCTTTTATAAAACCAAGCTCGTGCCAAGAGTCATTTCGATATTTGGCTTTATTGGGTATGCCTTGCTCTTACCCGCCGCTGTCGTCGGATTATTTGGTCTTCTTGACCCCACCCCTGGCGGACCCGGCTCCATCCTTGCCGTTCCCGTGGCACTATGGGAAATCATTATCATGCCGGTCTGGTTGTTTACCAAAGGTTTCAATACAGACTATCTTTCAGCAAAATAAATACTTGGATAAATAAAAAAGACCTCGGAGGTTTCGAAACCTCCGAGGTCTTTAATTTCTAGAACTACTTCTTTTTCTTCTTCGCTGTTTTCTTGGTTGCAGGTTTCTTAGCAGCCACTTTCTTGACCGCTTTCTTCACTGCCTTCTTAGGCGCAGCCTTCTTGGCAACGGTTTTCTTCGCCACAGCTTTCTTTGCAGGCGCAGCCTTCTCGGCTGGAACATCCTTATCCATCCAGTTGATGACCGCGCTCGCGAATTCAGAGCACTTCAACTCGGTGGGCTTGTCCATCAGGCGGGCAAAGTCGTAGGTGACGGTCTTGGCGTGGATGGCGCCTTCCATGCCCTTCACGATCAAGTCGGCGGCTTCGCCCCAGCCCATGTAGCGCAGCATCATCTCACCCGAGAGGATGACCGAGCCAGGATTCACTTTATCCAGATC